>JADJOI010000003.1:0-1298691 GCA_016713875.1 Flavobacteriales bacterium | reverse complement strand
AGAGCATCACCATGATGTAAGCGATGCTCAGCAGCAGCATCCACGTCCAGAATCGGCTCAGGGCCATGGCCGCAAAGAAGGGCATCGCCGCTCTCCCGTGCGGACGCCCGGGCGCCCGACCGTGAACAAGGGGCTGTGGAAGGGGAGAGGCCTTTTCACGGATCCTTCATCCACGGCCCGCTAGCTTTGGCCCATCCATCCCTTCACCATGACGCGAGCACCTCTCTTCATCGCCGCACTGGGCGCGCTCCTGCTGGGTTCCACCAGCTGCGTGTCCGAAAAGAAGTACACCGCCCTCACCCTCTCCAACGAGACCCTCAAGAACAAGCTGGATGAATGCAACCGGGGCCTTGATGGGTGCCGCAGCGAGAACGCCGTGATGGAGGCGCGGGTGGCGGAGCTGCAGAACAAGAACGACCACCTGAAGGACCAGGTGGCCCAGCTGAACAACACCAACGCGGCCCTGTTGAACAACGTGGGGCAGATGGCCACGCTGAGCCAGAAGGAGGCCGCCAACCTGGAGAAGTCGCTCGAGCAGATCCGCGAACAGGACCTGCGCATCCGCACCCTGCAGGACGCCCTCACCAAGAAGGACAGCGTCACCCTGGCGCTCGTCGTCAGCCTCAAGAGCTCCCTGGGCAACCTCAATGACACCGACGTGGTGGTCAACGTGGAGAAGAGCGTCGTCTTCATCGAGCTCAGCGACAAAATGATGTTCCGCACCGGCAGCACGGAGCTGTCCGCCCGCGCCCGCGAGGTGCTCGGCAAGGTGGCCACGGTGCTCAACGGCAAGCCCGACCAGGAGGTGCTGGTGGAGGGCCACACGGACAACGTGCCCATCGGCCGCGAGTGCTTCAAGGACAACTGGGACCTCAGCGTCTCGCGCGCCGTCACCATCACACGCGTGCTGCAGAACGACTACAAAGTGGATCCCGCGCGCATCACGGCCGCCGGCCGCAGCGAGTACCTGCCGCTGGTGGGCAACGATACGCCGGACGGCCGCTCGCGCAACCGCCGCATCCGCATCGTCATCCTGCCCAAGATGGACCAGTTCTTCGGCATGATCGAGGACGGCCTGAAGAAGGCCTCCGGGCAGTGACCGGGTCCATCCTTCGCTTGTGAACGGCGCCTTCAAGGCGCCGTTCGCGCGTTCATGCCGGCGTTCCGCAGGGTGTGGGTCACACATGCTCCGCACGGGCGTTCGTCCTCCCCGTCGATTGCCGGCCGCCGTTGGTCGAAGCAACGTCACCGCGCGGCGGGCCGCCCGTATCGCCCCTCAACACCCGCACCCATGCACCGCCTCAACCACCTCCTGCCTGCGCTCGCCGCAAGTTTCATCCCCTTCACCGCCGCACAGGCCGATCCGCCGCCGGCGCCGCTCGCGTCCACCACGGTCGAGCTCATCGGTTGGCTGCACGTGGAGGCGCTCAGTTTCGACCAGGCCACCGTGGAGGTGCAGGTGGGCGGTTCGGTGCACACCGCCACCGTGTCGCGCACCGGCCGCTTCGATGTGCTGCTGCCAGCGGACACCGAGGTGCTGGTGCGTTTCGAGCATCCCGGCCACCTCAGCAAGGAGGTGGTGGTGGACACCCACCATGCGGAGCGCAGCCACGACGGCAAGGGACCGCGCCAGCTGCGCATGGGCGTGGTGCTCGAGCTCGAGAAGCGCATGGGCGGCCTGGCCTACGCCGGGCCCGTGGGGCGGCTGGCCTTCGATGCCGAAGGGGGCTGCGTGGCCGTGGAGCACACCCGCCGCATGACGCCCGCCCGCCGCAGCAAGGCCGTGGTGTTCTGAGCCGACCGCCACCACCCGTCAGCGGCCCTCAAGCGTGGGGGCCGTTGGCGTTCCGGATGATCCCGATCAGCCGGGCGGTCCCCGGATCGCTCCACCTTCGGGCATGGTCGCACGCAGCGCCCTCGTGGCCATCAAGGTCCTGCACACCCTGATCTGGGTGGTGCTCAGCGCGGTCATTCACTACCTGCTCTACGCCGTCATCGCCGACCGCATCAACCGTTGGTTCTGGTGGGGGCTGGGCCTCGTCGGGCTCGAGATCGCCACGCTGGTCGTGTTCCGCATGAGCTGCCCGCTCACCGTGGTGGCCCGCCGCTACTCCGATTCCCAACGCGCCAACTTCGACATCTACCTGCCCGAGTGGCTCGCGCGCCATAACAAGACCATCTACTCGGTGATCATGGGCGTGGTGCTGGTGGGGTTGGTGTGGCGGTTGGTGGGGTAGGGGAGCCTGTTTGGGTGCCAGCATCACACCGACCGCCGCAAATGAACCCCGGTGATCAGGCATTCACTGCGCCTTGGCGCCTCTGCGGCCCGTTCTTCAGAATCCCCCCACCCCCGGCCCCGCAGCCACACCCGTGTTGAGGTGCGCGGCCAGTGCGGCCTCGTTGGGGATCATCACACGGCGGGCCTTGCTGCCCTCGAAGGGCCCCAGCACACCGGCGGCCTCCAGCTGGTCCACGATGCGGCCCGCGCGGTTGTAGCCCAGCTTCAGCTTGCGCTGGATGAGGCTCGTGCTGCCCTGCTGCGTCTGCACCACCAGGCGCGCCGCGTCCTCGAACATGCTGTCGCGCTCGCCGTCGTCCACATCGAGCTCGCCACCGTCCTCGGTGGGCACCTCGGGCAGGATGAGCGCGTCGGGATAACCGCGCTGCGCGCCGATGAAGTCGCAGATCTTGTCCACCTCCGGCGTATCCACGAAGGCGCACTGGATGCGGATGAGGTCGTTGCCTGTGCTCAGCAGCATGTCGCCGCGGCCGATGAGCTGCTCGGCGCCGCCGCTGTCCAGGATCGTGCGGCTGTCCACCTTGCTGGTCACGCGGAAGGCGATGCGCGCCGGGAAGTTGGCCTTGATGGTGCCGGTGATGATGTTGACGCTGGGACGCTGCGTGGCGATGATCAGGTGGATGCCGATGGCGCGCGCCAGCTGGGCCAGGCGGGCGATGGGCGTTTCCACTTCGCGACCCGCCGTCATGATCAGGTCGGCGAACTCGTCCACCACCAGCACGATGTAGGGGAGGTAGCGGTGTCCGTTCTCCGGGTTCAGCCGGCGCTGGATGAACTTGCTGTTGTACTCCTTGATGTTGCGGACCTGCGCATCCTTGAGCAGTTCGTAGCGCTCGTCCATCTCGATGCACAGGCTGTTCAGCGTGGCCACCACCTTCTTGGTGTCGGTGATGATGGCCTCGCCCTCGCCCGGCAGCTTGGCCAGGAAGTGGCGCTCGATCTTGTTGAAGAGCGTGAGCTCCACCTTCTTCGGGTCCACCAGCACGAACTTGATCTGGCTGGGGTGCTTCTTGTAGAGCAGGCTGACGAGGATGGCGTTGAGGCCCACCGACTTGCCCTGGCCCGTGGCACCGGCCATCAGCAGGTGCGGCATCTTGCTCAGGTCCGTCACGAAGGTCTCGTTGCTGATGGTCTTGCCCAGCACGATCGGCAGGTCCATGCTGGTGTTCTGGAACTTCTCGCTGGCCACCACCGCGCGCATGCCCACCACCTGCGGCCTGCTGTTGGGCACCTCGATGCCGATGGTGCCTTTGCCCGGGATCGGCGCGATGATGCGGATGCCCAGCGCCGCCAGGCTCAGCGCGATGTCGTCCTCCAGGTTCTTGATCTTGCTGATGCGCACCCCGGCCTGCGGGATGATCTCGTACAGCGTCACCGTGGGGCCGATCGTCGCCTTGATCTTGTCGATGCCGATGTTGTAGTGACCGAGGGTCTCCACGATGCGGTCCTTGTTGGCCTCCAGCTCCTCCTTGGTCACCGTCACCTCCCCGGTGCCGTGGTCCACCAGCAGGTCCAGCGGTGGCAGCTCATAGCTGCTCAGGTCCAGGGTGGGATCGTACTCGCCGAACTCCTGCAGTTTGGCCTCGATCTGGTCCTCGGTGAGCACCTTCTCCTCGGCCGCGGCCACCACGCTCATGCCGTCCACCGCGATGGGCACGGCGGGCAGAATGGGGTCCACGGGCGTCTCCTCCACGGCGACCGGCACAAGGTCCAGCGCCGGCGCGATCTCGGGCACCAGGCCCTCCACCTCCATTTCCATTGCGACCGGACCCTCCACCTCGAGCTCCGGGGTCGGCTCGTCCACCTCCACGGCCTCTTCTTCGGGCAGGACATCCTCCATGACCACGGACTCCTCGCCGGGTGCTTCCACCGGTGCTGGTGCTTCCACCGCGTCCTCCATGCGCACGCGGTTGGCCTTGACCACGGCGGGTTCCTCCATGGTGGGAGCGGCCTCCGGCTCGGGGGGGCGGCGCTGCAGCAAGCTGACGAGCCAGGTGAAGTTAGGGTCGAAGAGCGCGGTGAGCACGGCCCCCAGGCTGAACAGCAGCAGCGCTGCCGCGCCGAAGTTGCCCAGGAGGCCGGTGAGGTGGCCGTTCACGGTGTAGCCCAACGCGCCGCCCAGGAAGGCCAGTTCGCCGCTGCGGAACACGAAGGCCATGGCGGCCGGCAGCCACAGCAGGGTCACCAGGCTCCAGGTGAGGGTGCGGCGGAAGGGCAGCAGCCAGTTGCCCACAAGGATGCGGATACCGCCCAGGAAGCTCCACAGCACGAAGGCGAAGGCCGCCACGCCGAACCAGCTGCGGATGAACTGATGGCTCACCAGCGCGCCCAGCTTGCCCAGCCAGTTGTCCGCCTCCACCTCGCGGCTCAGCAGCGCGCCCCACGACCGGTTGGTGAGGTCCTGGTCCGCGCGCCAGGTGAACAGGTAGCTCACGAAGGCCACCACCAGGTAGCCGCTCAGCAGCACCAGGAAGAGGCCGAGGACTTTGTGCGTGCGACGGTCGGTCGCAAAGGCCTTGGTGCGCGACCACCATCCCGTGCCGGCGTCGCGCGGCTTGTTGCGTTTGGCGGCACGTTTCGGGGTCTCCTCCGGCGTGTCGTCGTCGGTGGACTTCACCCTGTTCTTGCGTTCGTTGGCCACAGGCATGGCGCCCGCGCAGGCTGGCGCGCGGGACGTTCAAAAGTACCGGGGGGTGTTCCCAGCAACGGGCCGTGGCGCCCGGCTATTATCAACAGTTCCGAAGGAAAACCTGAAGCCGCTGGGCCTCAGAGGCTGAAGGTGCCCAGCACCTCCTGCAGTTCGTGGTCCAGCACGGCCGGCGGCACCTCCTGGTAGCCGTCCTTCTGGGCGAAGCGCGCGGCGTCCACCTTGCCGGGGGTCACGGCCACGGCGTCCAGGCGCATGCGCATGCCATACTGCACCATCTCGTACCGCAGCAGCACGCCGGGCACTTCCTGGAACGGGCCGTACCAGTTGGGGTCGTCGATGCGGATGCGGTCCGTGTAGTACAGCTCGATCTCGGGCTTGTCGATGCCCCCGAACACGGCCACCGCCTTCTTGCACGGATATCCGGCGATGGTGTCCACCTCGTTGGTGTAGAGGATGGTGAGGGCGGGCTTCTCCTTGTTGAAGGTGAGCATGTCGCGCGGCTGAAGGCGGCTCACCAGCTTCTTGCTCAGCAGGCTCAGATGGTAGTCCATCCGCTTCTGGCTGTTGTCGGTCACGATCGCCGTGCGGAACACGCCCATGCCGGCGCTCAGCTCGGCCAGTTGCTTGTCCTGGGTGAAGGTCACCGTCGTCTTCTCCGGCAACATGCCGGCCATCAGGCCGTTGGGGTCGTAGTCCGGAAAGGTCAGGGCATACTCGATGACCCCCTCGGCCACGCGCTCCTCGAGCAGGTTCCGGCTGCAGCCGTTGCCCAGAAGGGCAACGGCTAGCAGCATCACGGAATACGGTCGTCCAAACAGGTCCATGGGTCGCACTGAAGCAATGACAGGTGGCCTTCGTACGGCGACCGCCCGGCCAAGGTTGCCCACCCCCTGGAACGACCCGCCCTACCTTTGGCCCCGTCCCCCTTCACCATGGAACTGCGATTGATCGAGGCGGCCTCGGAGATCGGCGCGGGCAAGCGCGGCGCCAGCATGGGCATGGCCGCCCTGCGCGTAGCCGCCTGGAAGCTGGGCAGTGAGCTCTTCGGCCACGCCGAGGAGAGCATCCTGCGCGACGAGAACGACGTGCTCTACGAGGACGACAATTCCCCGAACGCCCACCACATCGACGGCCTGATCCGCTTCGAGAGCGACCTGGCCTACGAGGTGTACAGGTACCTGAGGAACAACACCTTTCCCATTGTCGTCGGAGGTGATCATTCGATCGCCATCGGCTCGGTGAGCGGAACCAAAATGGCCTTCCCCAACGAGCGCCTCGGGGTGGTGTGGATCGACGCCCATGCGGACCTGCACAGCCCCTGGACCACGCCGAGCGGCAACGTGCATGGCATGCCCCTGGCCCTGCTGATGCACCTGGAGAAGAAGGGCCGCAACCGTCCCCGGGTCTTCACCATGGACGTGTGGGACCGCCTTCGGAAGATCGGCGTCAACGGCCCCAAGCTGGCCCCAAGCGACCTGGTCTTCATCGCCTTGCGCGACTACGAGCCTGAAGAGCAGTCCATCATCGCCGAGCACCGCATCAAGGTGATCACTGTGGACGACCTGCGTAGCAAAGGCTCTTCAGCCATCGTGCATGAGACCCTGGCCCACCTTACCGCCTGCGAGCGCATCCATGTCAGTTTTGATGTGGACAGCCTCGACCCCTCCATCAGCGTGGGCACCGGCACTCCCGTGCCCGGCGGACTGATGCTTGATGAGGCCAGCGCTCTCCTGAGCGGTCTTTGCGCCGATCCCAAGACGGCCACGCTGGACGTGGTGGAGATCAACCCGGCCCTCGATACCGGCAACGCCATGGCCGAGGCCACGCTCAGCATCCTAGAGCCCCTGTTCCCCATCCTTCGCGGGCGGTAGTGCTGCGCGGGATGGATGCGAATGTGCGAATGATCCGATGTGGGAATGTGGCAGAGCGCCTTTGGCTTTGACCGTCCTACCCCCGTGGGATGTGCCCATGGTCAAATGTTCACATGAGCACATGAGCACGACCTGTCCCGCATAGTGGGATGGACATTTGACCACCGAGCCACATGATCCCTCAAGCTGCCTCCGCCGTCATCCTCGTCCGCCCCAGCGGCTTCGGCCCCGACCCGGAGACGGCGGTGAGCAACGCTTTCCAGAAGCTGGTCAACGACCCTGACATCCGGCGGCTGACCGAGGAGGAGTTCGATGGGCTGCTGGACGCGCTGGACCGCTGCGGCATCGGCACCACGGTGCTCGACCCCGTGGACCCCATGGCGCCCAATGCCTTGTTCCCCAACAACTGGTTCAGCACCCACGCGGACGGGACCGTGGTGCTGTACCCCATGTGCACGCCGAGCCGTCGCCGAGAGCGCGATCGTTCCTTGGACGAGACCTTGGAGCGCGAGGGGTTCCTCGTGAAGCGGTTGGTCGACCTCAGTGCCTTGGAGCAGGCGGACCGTTTCCTGGAAGGCACAGGAAGCCTCGTTCTCGACCGTGTTCGCAACGTGGCTTACGCCGCGCTCTCCCCGCGCACCAGCGAGCGCGGCCTCAACGTATGGTGCGGCGTGATGGACGGTCACCAGGTGCCCTTTCTGGCCACCATGGACGGCACCCTCACAGGACAGCCGGTCTACCACACCAACGTGGTGATGAGCATCGGCGAAGGCTTCGCGGTGGTCTGTCTCGACGCGATGCCCTATCCGGTGGACCGCGAGGATGTGCAGGCGGAACTGGAGCGCGCGGGCAAAGTGCCGGTGCCGATCACCCTGCAGCAGATGCACCACTTCGTGGGCAACCTGTTGCAACTGCGTTCACGGCAGGGGCCGGCCATCCTGCTGTCCACGACAGCCTTCGGCGCCCTGGATCCGGTGAAGCGCCGCCTGTTGGAGGCGCACGGCCAGTTGGTGCCCGTGGCTTTGCCGACCATCGAGGCCGTGGGCGGGGGCAGCGTGCGCTGCATGCTCGCAGAGAACTTTCTGGAGCGCCGCTGATCCACGATCCATGGTTCATACCGCAGGCCCGGGGCGCTCCCGGCCCATCACTCCATTCGCGACCTTGGCGGTCATGCGCACCCTTCCCCGATCCTCCATGCCTCGATCCATTGCCGTGCGGGCCCTGCCCGTCATTCTGTTCGGCAGCACGATGGTCAGCGCGCAAACACCCACCCCGCGTGCGCTGGCGGATAGTGCATATGCGTTGCTGGAGGCCGACCCCGAACGCGCCATGCAGCTCGCCCTGCGGGCCCTCCCCGCTGCGCGCAAGGCGCAGGACGATGAACTGCTCCACGACGTGCTGAACAACATCCGGTACGTGCACTATATGCGCGGCCAGCATGCCGACCTGCTCGAGCGCTCCGTGGAGGCGTTGAGCGTGGCCGAGCGCATGGGCAACCACCGTACCATCGGCGACGACCATGGCTGGATCTCCGTGGCGCTCTTTGGCAGCGGCCAGGATGAGCGCGGCTACGAGCACGCCCGCATCGCCCTGGAGCACATGCGCGTCAGCGGTGACACCGCCGCCATCACCCGCGGGCTGAGCGACATGGCCAATGCCAGCAATATCCTAGAGAAGCGGGGTGAGGCCATCCTGCACATCAGCGAGGCCATCCGGTTGTACGAGGCCACGGGCGACAGCTCGGGCGCGGCCTTCGCACAGAACATGCTCGCCGCCTATCACATGACCTCCAAGCGATGGAGCAGTGCGATCCCGTTCCTGCACAAGGCGCATCACTACATCGCCCGCAAGGGCACCGAGGTGGAACGGCTGTGGGTGGAGGGCGATCTGGCCAGGGCGCACCTGCATGTGGGGCACTTCGACAAGGCCCGCGCCTTCCTCGCCTCGGCCGATGCTCGCGTGGCCCGGTTGGGCGCAGCTCGCGAGCGGCCACGGCTGCTCCACACCTGGGTGACCTTCCACCGGGAGCAGCGCCAGTACGACGAGGCCCTCAAGAAGGCCATGGAGCTGGTGGAGCTCAACGACTCGCTCTTCAAAAGCGAGGCCCCGGACCGCATCGCCCGCTCCACGGCGGCGCATGAATTGGCGCGGGCCAACGAACGGGCCGGAGAGCTCAAGGCCGAGCGCGATCAGGCCCAGGCCGCCGCCATCGGTCTGGTGCGTTGGCGCACCGGCCTGCTCACCCTGCTTGGCGCCATGCTGTTGTCGCTGCTGGGGGCCGTGGTGCTGTGGCGCCGCTCGGCCGAGGAACGCTCGCGCCTCCGCGCGGAGCTCGACCGTGCATTGGAGGAAGTGGACGTGCTGCGCGGACATCGGCTGCGTCCGACGGACGAGGCGCCCCTGCGCAAGGTGGATTGAGCGGGATACCCGTCCCTGGCCGGGATCTTCCTTCCTTTGCGACCATGATGAAGGACCCCCTGCTGGCGCGGCTCGGACCGGCCGTGGTGCGCGCGTTCAAGCAGCTGTACGACAAAGAGGTCGCCCTCCACCAGATCGGCTTCCAGGCCACCCGGCCCGAGTTCGACGGCGATGTCACCATCAACGTCTTCCCGTTCACCAAGCTCACCGGAATGGGCCCGGAGCCCCTGGCCAACGAGCTAGGCGGTTCCCTGCTCCGCGAGGAACCCGTCGTGGTCCGCTTCAACGTCATCAAAGGCTTCCTCAACCTGGTGGTCTCCGACGGCTATTGGCAGGGTTTCGTGCGCGACGCCGGGAAGCGGGACATCCTTGCGCTCCCTGCCAACGGCAGGAAGGTGATGGTGGAGTACGCGAGCCCCAACACCAACAAGCCCCTGCACCTGGGGCACCTGCGCAACATCTTCCTGGGCTGGAGCGTGAGCCGCATCCTGGAAGCCGCCGGCAACGAGGTGGTGAAGGTGCAGGTGATCAACGACCGCGGCATCCACATCTGCAAGAGCATGCTGGCCTGGCACAAGTTCGGCCGGGGTGAGACCCCGCAGGACAGCGGCCTGAAGGGCGACAAGCTGGTGGGCAAGTACTACGTGGAGTTCGACAAGGCCTACAAGGCGGAGATCGAGGTCTTGGTGGCGAACGGAACGACGAAGGAGGAAGCGGAGAAGAGCGCACCCATCCTGCTCGAAGCGCAGGAGATGTTGCGCAAGTGGGAGGCCAACGACCCGGATGTGCGCGCGCTCTGGGAGCGGATGAACAGCTGGGTGTACGAAGGCTTCAACGCCACCTATGCCCGGGCCGGCGTCAGCTTCGACCGCAACTACTTCGAGAGCGAGACCTATGTGCTGGGCAAGGCCGATGTGCTCGAAGGGCTGAAGAAGGGCGTGTTCTACGAGAAGGACGGCGCCGTGTGGGTGGACAACACCCCCGAGGGCCTCGATGAGAAGGTGCTGCTGCGCCGCGATGGCACCAGCGTGTACATGACGCAGGACATCGGTACCGCCATCAAGCGCTTCGAGGAATACCCCGGTCTCAGCAAGCTCATTTACACCGTGGGCAATGAGCAGGACTACCACTTCAAGGTCCTGTTCATCATCCTGAAGAAGCTCGGTTTCGCGTGGGCCGATGAGCTCTTCCACCTCAGCTACGGCATGGTGGACCTGCCCAGCGGCAAGATGAAGAGCCGCGAGGGCACCGTGGTGGACGCCGATGACCTCATCGACGAAGTGGTGACCGAGGCGCGCCGCATGGGCGAGGAGCTCAGCAAGCTGGACGACTTCACCGAAGCGGACAAGGCGGCCCTGTACGAGATGATCGGCCTGGCCGCGCTCAAGTACTTCCTGCTGAAGGTGGACCCGAGGAAGCGCATGCTCTTCGATCCCGCGGCCAGCATCGACCTGCAGGGCCACACCGGACCCTTCATCCAGTACACCTACGCGCGGATCAAGAGCCTGCTGCGGAAGGCGGAAGGCATGGGCTCATGGGCACATGAGCACGACCTTTCCGCCACAGCGGGATGACCACATCGGCACTCCTCCCCGAGGAACGCACCGTCATCAAGCTGCTGCACCACCTGCCTGCCGTGCTGGAGGAGGCGGCCACCAAGCTGGACCCCTCCGCCCTGGCCAACCACACCTACGAACTGGTGAAGGCCTACAATGCCTTCTACCAGAGCGTGCCGGTGATGAAGGAGGAGGAGGCGACCAAGCGCGCGTTCCGCCTGGCCCTGAGCGCCGCCGTGGCCACCGCCACCAGGAAAGCGATGTGGTGCCTGGGCATCGAGGTGCCGGAACGGATGTAGTGATGCATGGTCCGCCGAAGCGCGGCGTAGTGCGTGCCAGGCGAAGGCGGATGCAGCCTGGGCATCGAAGTGCCGGAGCGGAAGTGGTCCGGAGCGCGGACCTGTCGGCCCGTGCACGGTCGCGACCACCGTCTACCTCGATCGTGGTATTGTGACGTGCCACGGGGAGGGGCTGCTTTGCGGCCATGTTCGAAGAAGTCCTGTCATACGCCCGGTGCGGGTCGTTGGTCGCGGTCCTGGTCTCTCTTGGTGTGCATGCCCAGCGGCCTGACACCGTGCGCACCCTGACGCTCCGCCCGCTCGATGTGCTGAGCCTGCACCGCACGGGGATCCGACCGTCCGCCGATACCATGGGCACGCTCATCCTCGCCGGCAAACGCACCGAGGTGATCACACCGGGAGCGCTCGATGCCGACCTGGCGTTGAACCATGGCCGGCAGGTCTTTGCCAAAGTGCCGGGCATCACGGTGTGGGAGAACGACGGCAGCGGCGTTCAGCTCGGCATCGCAGCGCGCGGCCTCAGCCCCAACCGCAGCTGGGAGTTCAACATGCGGCAGGACGGGCATGACATCAGCGCGGACGCCTTCGGGTATCCCGAGGCCTACTACACGCCCCCGATGGAGGCGGTGGAGCGGATCGAGGTGGTGCGCGGCGCAGCCTCGCTCGCGTTCGGCCCTCAGTTCGGCGGTCTGGTCAACTTCGTCCTCAAGCATGGTGCGCCGGACCGTCCCCTTGCTGGAGAGCTGCGCCAGACCCTGGGCTCCTATGGGCTCACGGACACCTATGCCGCCCTCGGTGGCACGCAGGGCCGCTGGCAGCACTACACCTTTCTGCACCATCGCCAAGCCGAAGGCTGGCGTGCCCACAGCCGTTACCGCACCACCACGGCCCACACCTCGGTGCGCTTCGCGGTTTCGCCACGCCTGCGGATCGGGCTCGCGTACACCCGCGCCGATGTGGCGCAACAGCAACCCGGCGGCATCACCGATGCACAGCTGCGCACCGATCCACGGTGGTCCGACCGTGCGCGCAACTGGCTGCTGTTGCCGTGGAACGTGGCGGCGCTCACCGCGGAATGGAGGCCGGATGCGCGCACGGTGATGGAGGTGAAGCTCTTCGGGATCCTGGCCGAGCGCAACAGCGTGGGCTTCACGCGCGGCATCAATAGCCCCGACACCGTGGACCGTGCGACCGGGACCTACGCCTCCAGACAGGTGGACCGCGACCGGTACGCCAACGCCGGCCTCGAGGTCCGGTTGCGACGGGGATTCACGTTCCTGCGGCACCAAGCCCAGTTGTCAGCCGGGCTGCGCCTCCACAGCGCGGAGAACCAGCGGCGCCAGGTGGGAACAGGCACGACCGGAACGGATGCCGACCTCACCGTGTCCGGCGATTTCGGCCGCGCGCTCACCCTCGCCACCGGCAATGCGGCCGCCCACGCCGAAGCGCTGCTGCCCTTGTCCGAACGCGTGGCCGTTGTGCCGGGTGTGCGGGTGGAGCACATCACATCCCGCGTCGACGGGCGCATCAGCGCCACGGGCGCGGTGGACAGCGGCGAACGGTCGCGGCAGGTGCTGCTGCTCGGTTTGGGGATGCAGGTGCGTACCTCCATTACCACTCAGGCCTACGCCAACTTCAGCCAGGGCTATCGTCCGGTGCTCTACGGCGACCTGACGCCTGCGGCCACCACGGACGTCATCGATCCCGACCTGAAGGACACGCGCGGGATCAACGCGGACCTGGGCTTCCGGGGCACCATCCGTGAAGTGGTCAGCTTCGACGTCGGCGCGTTCCTATTGCACATCAACGACCGGGTGGGCACGGTGGTGCGCGATGGCGTGAACGTGCGCACCAACCTGGGCGCATCGCGCAGCCAGGGCGTGGAGGCCTATGCCGAGGTGGATCTGGTGGGCCTGTTCAACGGTGGCGACCATCCGGCCCGCACGAGCCTCGCATTGGCGCTGGCCTACGGCTATGTGGACGCGCGCTACGTGCGCTGGGATGACCCGGCCATGGATACGGATGCGGCGCTCGATGTGCGCGGCAACCAGGTCGAATACGCACCTCGCCACATCCTGAGGCCGGGGCTCACCTTCCGCCACCGCGCGTTCTCCCTCGCGACCAAGGCCAGTGTGGTGGATGCCGTGTACACCAACGCCACCAATACCGACGCGCCCAATGCGGCGGCCACGGCCGGTCGGATCCCCGGGTACATGGTGATGGACGCGAGCGCCTCCTGGACGACCACGGCGCAGATCACCCTATCAGCAGGGGTCAACAACCTCATGGATGTCGACTACGCCACCCGGCGCGCAGGCGGGTATCCCGGCCCAGGGCTGCTGCCGGGCATGGGCCGGGCCTTCTATGTGACCCTGGCCGCACGGCTGTAGTGATGCTCAGAACTTCGGGCAGGGCACGATCTTGTGCTTGCGGGCCTTGGCCTTGCGCGGCCACTCGTACGTGAGGCTCACCTCGTGGGCGCCGCCGCTGGACAGATCGAGCCAGCTGATGGTGATGTCGTAGCTGTACACGATGCGAAGTTGCAACGGGGTCTCGTAGCCGGCCATCAGCACCACGGCATCGCTGTTGGGATAGCCGGGTGCATAGGCCTGCAGTCCGGGGATGCCCCGGTACCAGAGGCCCGCCAGCAGCTTGTCGTGGTCCACGTAGAAGCCCACGTCGAACTGGTCCCACTTGCCCTGGGCCTTGTAGTGCGTGGCGAAGGTGCCCACCGTGTTGCTGTGGGCCATCCGCTGGCCGTCCAGCGGGAACCGGTAGCCCGTGTGCACGCTCGTGCGCATCGGCAGCCGTGCGTCGCCGTTGAGGAAGAGCGACTGCTGCGGACGGTTCAGGTGGTTCACGCTGAAGCCCGCCCAGAAGCGCTCGTTGTAATAGAGGCCACCGGCGCTCAGGTCCATGTAGCTCACCTGCTGCACGAAGCCGTTCTCGATGCTGGTGGCCGCGTTGTCGCGGATCACCTGGTCGGCGAAGAGGAAGCTGTTGGGGTCGTAGCTACGGTTGGTCCAGGCGGCCCGCACCCCTCCGCGGAACGCGCTCTTGCGGTCGATGCGCGCCTCATAGCTGTAGGCCGCGGCCACCTGCGTGAACGCCAGTCCGTTCGCACCGGCCACATCCCGCATGGCCATCACCCCGAAGCCGCTGTTGAGCTTCTGCGACCGGTGCTCGTAGCTGGCCGCATAGGTCTGGAAGGCGTTCACCACCGCACTGGGCCACTGGTTGCGGTAGTTCATGGCGATGCGGTCCTGGTACGTGTTGCCCGTCAACGCCGGGTTCAGGTACATGGGCGCCGCGAAGAACTGGGACAGCTGCGGGTCCTGCGCCAGCAAAGCGGTCGGTGCGAGCGCGAGAAGAAGGGGTAGGCTTCGCTTCATGCGCTTCGGTTATCGGAACAGGGTGATGTCGCCCACGAGCTGACGCTCCTTGCCGTCCACGAAGCGCAGCCATACCTGGTACACGTACACATCCTGCGGGCTTAGCTGGCCGCGGTAGTATCCGTCCCAGCCGCGCTGGATGTCGAGGCTTTCGAAGATCAGTTCACCCCAGCGGTTGTAGATCCGCATGCGGAAGTCCTCCACGAAACGGGCGAAGGGGTAGAACACGTCGTTGCTGAGGTCGTTCGGGTCGTAGCCGCCGCCACTGCCGCCACCGGGGTTCGGGGTGAAGCCCGTGGGGATCACCACGTCATGGTCCGGTGTCACCTCCACCGTCACCCAGGCCGTATCGCTGCAGCCCTGCACGTCCATCACCACCAATGCCACGGTGAACAGCCCCACGTCCAGGAATTGGTGCGACACGTCCTGCTGGTCGCTCGTGACGCCGTCGTCAAAGTCCCAGGCGTAGCTGTTGATCGCACCCGTGCTCCCGTCGGTGAAGTGGATCAGCGCGTTGTCGATGTCGGTGCTCGTGGTGCTCGCAGTGAAGGCGGCCGTGGGCGGTGCATGCGCGATCACCAGGCCTGGGGCCGGCGCCGTGCTGCTGCACCCCAGTGCCGTGGTCACGGTCAGGCTCACCGCGAAGGAGCCCGCCTGGAACGTGTGCACCGGAGCGGGAGCGGCCGACGAGGTGCCGTCCCCGAAGGTCCATAGGTAGGTGAGGTTGCCGCTCACCAGCGTGTCGGGGAACTGCACCGTGAGCGGAGCGCACCCCTCGGCGAACACCGGCGGGAGGGTGAACACCGGTGGCTCGTCCACCTGGATCGGCAGCACCGCCTGCAGCGTGTTTCCGCACTGGTCCATGGCCGTGGTCGTGAGCACCATGTCGGCGTTCACCACCACCGTGTGCGGACCGGGACCCGACACGCCCAGCTGCGGCCAGAACAGCTGCACCGAGGACGGATACCCCATCACCTGTGCCGTCACCTGCACCGTGTCGCCCGGGCACACTGTGCCGGGACCGGTGGTGACCAACTGCGCGTCGCTCAGGTCAAGCACCGTCACGGACAGCGTCACGGTCGGACCGCTGCACCCATTGGCGTCCACCACCGTCACCACCACGTTCTGAGAGTTGCTGAAGGCATGCGTGAGCTGGGTGCCCGTGCCGATGCCGCTCCAGCTGACGAGCAGATTGCCCGTTCCACCGAGGGTCTGAGCGGTGAGCGGCACTGGAACGTTGACGCACACCGTGTCCGGCGCTTGGGCGCTCAATTGGATCGGTGGCGGTGCGCTCAACTGTGCGCTCAACTGCACGGTGCAGCCGTTGGCATCGGTGGCGGTGACCCCGAACGTGCCTGCTCCGAGACCGCTGGCCGTGGGGCCCACCTGGTTCCCGGACGCCGCGTCCCACTGGTAGGTGTAACCCGGCGTGCCGCCCGAGGCGCTCACCGTGGCCCATCCGTTCGCACCGCCCGCGCACAGCGGATCGCCGCTCTGGGTCAGGGAGGCCTGAAGCGGGGCCGGTTCAGCGATGGTGATGCTCATCGTCGTGTCGCAGCCCAGTGCATCCGTCACCACCACGACGTACGGACCGGCGGAAAGACCCGTTGCCGGGTTGGTGGCCTGCGCCGCGGGGTCGTTCCAGAGGTAATTGAAGCTCGTGTCGTTCGGCGTGAAGAGGGCGGTGCCGTTGGCGCCATCGTGGCAGCTGGTGGGCGTGCCGTTGATGCCTGCGTTGAGGAAGCTCTTGCTGATGATCACCACCGCCGTGTCCACATCGCTCGGACAACCGGGGTTACCGGTGGTGGTGAGGAAGAGCGCCGTGCCTCCCTGCTGCACCTCGGCCGCGCTGGGCATGTAGGTGGCCGTCAGGCCGTTGCCCAGCCAGGTGCCCGTGCCGCCGCTCCACGTGCCGCCCGTGGCGTTCGTCACCGTGCCGGTCAGGGTCACCGGCAGTTCGTTCAGGCAGCCCACCACATCGGGACCTGCATCGGCGAGGTTGGGTTGGGTGGTGGCGTTCACCGTGGCCGTGCCGCTCACCGGCGCGCAGCCGTTGGCATCGGTGATCATCACGGTGTAGGTGCCGGCGCCCACGTTCACCGTCGGGGTGGTGGCGCCCTGGCTCCAGGCATAGGTGTATGGCGCCGTACCTCCGTTCACGGTGGCGCTGATGCTTCCGCCACCCTGCCCGGCGCACGGTTCATCCACCACGCTCAAGGCGCCCAAGGCCAGGGCGGCCGGCTGGCCGATGGTGACGCTCAGCGTGGTGTCGCAGCCCGCTGCGTCCGTCACGGTGATGGCATAGGTGCCGGCGGGGAGGCCGCTGGCCTGCGGCGTGGTGGGTGCGCCGGGCGCGTTCCACACGAAGCTCATCCCGGGCAACACCGGCTGGAAGGATGCCGATCCCGTGGCGGTCGCGTGGCACAAGGCGTCCGTGCCCGATGCTCCGGCATTGAGCAGGTCGTCGCTCAGCACCACATGCACCGTGTCCACGTCGGCCGCGCACAATGGATTGCCCGTGGTGGTGAGCAGCAGGTCCACACCGCCCGCGCTCAGTTCCGCCGCAGTGGGCTGGTAGGTCACGTTCAGGCCCGTTCCGCCGAAAGCGCCCTGACCTCCGCTCCAGATGCCGCCGGTGGCGTTGGTCACCGTGCCGGTCAGGGTGATGGGCAGTTCGTCAAGGCAGCCCAGCAGGTCGGGCCCCGCGTTGGCCTGGTTCGGCTGCGCTTGGGCGTTCACGACGGCCGTTGACGGTTGCGAGACGCATCCGTTGGCGTCAGTGACCGTGACCGCGTAGGTACCAGCGCCCACCTGGATCGTCGGCGTGGTGTCGGGCAGGCTGGCCCAGATATATTGGAAGGGGCCTGTACCGGCCGTGATGCTCACGGCCACCTGTCCGTCCTGCGCACCCGCACAGCTCTCGTCCACAGCGTCCACCGTGATGGCCATACCAGGAAGCACCGTGATCGCATACACATAGGTCTGCACGGCCGGGATCGGACAAGCGCCATCGTTCACCTGCACGATGAAGGGGAAGAAGCCGGACGTGCCGGGCTGTCCGTTCCAGCACACCGTGCAGGTGATGGGGTTCGTGCCCGTGTAGGTGAAGGTGGCCCCCGGCAGGTTCTGCTGCAGGTTGGTGGTGGCCTCCAGCACGTTCGCGGCGTTGATGTCGGTGATGGCGAACGTCATGCAGAACGACCCGGATTCGCACACCTCCACACTGTTCGGACCCGTTTGCACGGCGGTGCCGGTGAATCCGCCGATGCTGCCAGTGGCCGGGTCCGGCGGAACGTTCATGCAGGGGTAGGCGATGAACTGCATGTCGCGCATCACCGTGCCGATGAGGTTGCCCAAGGAGTCCCATTCGCTCACCTCCACCACCACCACCCAATTGCCGGCGAGCATCGGCGTGAAGCTCAACAGGCCCGTCACCGGGTCGATCGTGAGCCCGCTGATGGGCTGGTTCCCGGTGTACGGGGCGATGTAGGCGATGGGCTGGCCGAACTCGTCCAACGCATCCACGAGCGCGTAGCTGAGCGAGTCTCCGTCCGGATCGTAACCGCCGTAGCTGTAGGTCACCGGGTAGTTGAGGCAGACATACGGGCTGGCGATGTTGGTGAGCACCGGACTGTTGTCGCAGGCGTCCACCGTGTTGTCCAAGGTGGTGGCGATGTACATCGCCTCATCGTCGGGGTCCACGAGGTTGGCCACCGCCGCATTGCGGTTGCGGCCGATCCAGCTCATCGTCCAGTGGTCGCATGGCGGCAGCGTCACCACCGTGGTGTAGGTGTACTGCTCGATGCCCGGCAGCGTGCCGCCGTTGCAGGTGCTGTTCGGCAGCTCGAGGTCGCAGAGCTGGGACAGCTCAACGGGGTTCGGGGTCTGTAACGTCAGAGTGAAGTCGCCGCAGGGGCTGTCGAATTCGAGGTCGACGTCGTTGTTGAGCTGTACCCCGAAGCAATCCCGATAGATGATCAGGGTCACCTCGTACTGGTTGTTGCCGAGGCACTCGTAGAAGATCTCGCCGCCGCTGATGTGCGTGGCGAGCGCAGGCGTGGACGCGGTCACCAGGGACGCCACCAGAGCGGCCCGTGCCTTCAGAACCCGCATGTTCCCGCGTCGATCTGCTTCCATCGTGGCCGCTCTTCTGCTCATCCGGTCCTACGGGGACCTGTGTGCATGGATACATCGATTCGACCGGTCGCGGTTTTCCATCGACGAACCACCCTGATGCCGGGCAGGGATCAGATCGGCTCCGCCATGTAGTTTTCGCTTCATGCTGCGCATCCTTCTCCTTTCGCTGCTGTGGGTCCACGGCCTCATCCACCTGCTGGGGCTCGTGAAGGCTTTTGGTTGGGCCGAGGTCCGAGCCCTTCGACAACCCATCGGGCGGCCGGCCGGGTTGCTCTGGGCGCTCGCCGCGGTGCTTTTCCTGATCGCGACATGGACCATTCTGGGGCGAAGTGATCGGTGGTGGATCCCCGCGCTGGCCGGCGTGCTGCTCTCGCAGGTGCTCATCGTGCTCCACTGGAAGGATGCGCGCTTCGGCACGGTCGCCAATGTGCTCCTGCTTGTGGTCATCGCGCTGGGCGCGGTGGTCCATCGTTTCCGGCAGGAGTATCATCAGGAGGCGCACGAGGTGCTCCAGGCGGCCATGGTGACGCCCGCTCCCATCCTGCAGGAGGAGGACCTTGCACCGCTGCCCGCGCCGGTCCAACGGTTCCTCAGGAAGGGCGGACATGTCGGCCGCCCGGTGCCGCGCAGCCTGTACATGGAGTTCACCGGCGACATCCGCAGCAAGGACGGGCCGTGGATGCCCTTCCGTTCGGATCAGTTCAATACGTTCGAACCGCCGGCCCGGCTCTTCTGGATGAACGCCACGATGAAGGCGTTGCCCACCAAAGGGTTTCACCGCCTTCGCGATGGGCACGCCATCATGCGCATCAAGGTGGTCGGCCTGCTGCCGGTGATCGAGGCCGACGGGCCGGAGATGGACACCGCCGAGCTGGTCACGTGGTTCAACGAACTGTGCCTGTTCGCCCCCGCCCGCCTGGCCGATCCCACCATTACCTGGCATCCTGTGGACGACCGAAGTGCGACCGCCACGGTCGCACACCACGGCATCCGCATCTCGGCCACCTTGCTGTTCGATGACCAGGACCGGTTGGTGGACTTCATCAGCGACGACCGCTACTACCTGGGCCCGGATGGACGCTCGGAGCGGCGGAGGTTCAGCACGCCGGTCAGCGGGCGGTTCGAGGCGGGTGGCCTTGGTTTCCCGGCCGATAGTGAAGCGTTGTTCGTGCTGGATGATGGGCCGTTCACGTACATCCGCCTGCACACCGAAACGGTGGCTTATGATGTAGTGGACTGAGCCCGTTCCGATCGCGTCTCCATGGCGAGCGGCCGGGTGTAGTACGGGCTGGGCGTGCGCGAATGGGGACGCAGAAGGTGCTGCGCGGACGGACGGCGAAGTGGGGAGCCCGGCGGTGGACGCGTGGCCAGCGGTCTAGTAGGACCGTGAACCTTCCCCTTGTGGCGCATGGCCGCCAAGGCTCCCGTGCACTTCGATCCTTCCGGAGCCGGTGATCCGCTGCTCCAAGGGGCCGGTGCGGCCCAGCATGATGTCGCCCGAACCCACGAGCGTGGCGGTGGTGCCAGAGCTCTCGAGGCCGGAGGCGTCCACGTCGCCGGAACCGGCCAGGTCGATCGAGAGCTTCGTCGTCCGACCTTCCAGCACCACATCGCCGCTGCCGCTCAGCTTCACCTCGGTGGTTCCGCCCACGTCCATCTTCCCGCACAGCACATCGCCCGAGCCGGCCAGGTCCACCGTCAGCGAAGCGACCGCCAGGGCCGAGCCCATCACCAGGCTGCCGGAACCCAGAAGCAGCAAGCGCAGGGGTCCGTTGGCGGTCATCGCTTCGGCGGTGATCCCTCCCGAACCGTACACCTCCAGGGCCGACACCTCTGGCATCCGCACCCGTATATGCGCACCTGGCGAATTGCAGTTGCGGTTCTTGGTGGGTGTGTGGCTGTTGGCGATCCGCAGTACCGATCCTTCCATGGATACCTCGATGCGGTCCAGGGTGTCCTCCTCGCCATCGGCCATCACTTCGAAGGGTCCTCGCTCCACCACGACATCCATGCTGCCGCGGACCTGCACCGCGGTGAACCCGCTCAGGTCGTAGCGGCGGCCATCCCCCTCTTTGGAGGGTTCGGCCACCACGACCACCGGGTCCAGGGGAGCAGGGGCAAGGGCAGGAGCCATGCCTTCGCCGGAGGCTGCGGCAGGCGAGGCAGGAGCCATGCCTTCGCCGGAGGCTGCGGCAGGCGAGGCAGGGGCAGGGGCCGATGTGGCCGCTGCCGTAGGCGAAGCAGGCGGTGCGGCCGTGGTCGGGGCCGGGCTGGGCTGTTGCTGGGGCTTGGCCTGCGGCGGCAGTACGGTCGCGGGGGCCTCGAACACCGTGGCCGGTGCCGCGAGCTCCGCGGAAGCCGATGGCGTAATGGAGGCCGTGCTGCCGCTGGTGAACAGGTGGATGCTCAGTCCGATGAGGAGGAGGCCAGCAGTGCTCATGAGGATGGAGTTGAGGTTGAAGAATGAACCACCGGACCAGGAGCCGGGCGGTGGGATGGGGGGCAGGGCGATGATGAAGCGCTCCACCTGGTCGAGGCTCATCTCCTCGGGCAGCTCGCGCAGCGGGCGCAGGTCGATGCCGTCGTCGGTGTGGGCGTTCATGGCAGCAGAAGGATGAACAGGTGAAGGGTGGCGGCCACGGGCAGTTTCGAACGTCCTTCCAACCGACCGCGCAGCGCGGCCCGGGCCCGGCTCACCCGCGTCTTCACTGCGCCCTCGGCGCAGTTCTGGATCACCGCGATCTCCGCCATGCTCAGGCCGGAGACCTCGAACAGGACCAAGGCCTCGCGCTGTTGCTCGGGCAGGCGGTCCAGGGCCTTGTACAGCAGTTGCACGTCGAGCAGCTGCTCGGGCGTGGCGCCCCGTTCCTGCAAGCGTGCGGTCTGCCGTTCGCACAGGTCCGCGGAACGTCGCCCGAGCCGCCAGGCGCTTGCCGCCCGGTTACGCGCCGCACGCACCAGGTAGTGCAGCAGCTGGTCCTTCCGTTCGATCCGGTCGAACTGCTGATAGGCGGACAGCAACACGTCCTGCACCAGGTCCTGCACATCCATCCGGCCATAGGCGATGGCCGAGCAGTAGCGCAGGAAGGGACCGTGGCAGTCCTTGTAGGCCTGCATGAAGGCGGTCTGCTTCGTGTCGCTCATGGCACCGGGGTGTTCCGAACAGATAGTCGTCGCATCGGCCGAAAGGTTACACCGGCCTGCCGAACCGGCCTGTTGACGGTGCCGAAGGCCTCGCCGACCACCGCTGTGGGCCTTACTTTGGTCGGCATGCTCGTGCTGCTTTCGCCCGCCAAGGACCTCGCCAAGGAGACACCTGTCGCCAAAGGTGCCAGCCAACCCGCCCTGCTGGAGCACGCCGTGCCCCTGGTGAACAAGTTGCGCACGTTCAGCGCGAAGAAGCTCGCCGACCTCATGGACCTGAGCCCGGCGCTCGGTGAACTGAACCGCCAGCGGTACGAGCGATGGTCCACACCCTTCACGTCCTCGAACGCGCGGCCGGCCGTGTTCACCTTCAACGGCGAGGTGTATCGCGGCCTTGATGCACGTACGCTCGCTTCCGCGGACCTCGACTTCGCCCAGCATCACCTGCGCATCCTCAGCGGCCTCTATGGGGTGCTGCGGCCGTTGGACCTCATGCAGGACTACCGCCTGATGATGGGCACGCCGTTCGGCATGGGCAAGGCCAAGGACCTGTATGCCTACTGGGGCGACCGCATCGCGGATACGCTCAAGGCCGACCTGAAGCGGTCCGGGTCGACCACGATGGTGAACCTGGCCTCCGCTGAATACAGCAGGGCCGCCCGGCTCCGCACGCTCGGGGCGCGGGTGATCACCCCCGAGTTCAAGGACAAGGCACCGGGCGGGTACAAGTCCCTGCAGGTGTACGTGAAGTTCCAACGCGGCGCCTTGGCGCGGTATATCCTGCAGCACCGGATCCTGGACGCCGAACGGATCAAGGCCTATGACGGCGACGGGTATCGCTTCTCCGCCGCGGACAGCACGCCGACGACGTGGGTGTTCCTGCGGGACAAGCGACCGCCGTTGGTGTCGAGGAAGCTCGCGGGCGGCCGGGTGCGATAGCGGGATCGACCTCCTCGCGGTTCGTCCCAGGACCACCGTCCCGGGCACCGCTGGTCCGGTCGGCAACGTCCTTGGGACAGATCCCCTGACCATGCGGCCGCGATCCCTCTTGTTGATCACCATCGCGCTGATGTGTCCGACCGTGCGGGCCCAGGTGCCATTCTGCGGCGCCGATGTACTGCGTGAGCACGCCCTGACGCCCGAGCGCCAGGCCGCCGAGGACGCCCTCTACCGTCGCTTGATCGATCGGGCTCCCGGCAGGGACCGCAACGACCTGCTCACGCTACCGGTGGTCGTTCACGTGATCCACCGGAACGGGCCGGAGAACGTGGCGGACAGCGTGGTCCAGCTCGCACTGGAGCAGGCGAACGCCCGGCTGCAGAACGCGACGCCGTACGACGATGCCACGGGTCACGTGAGCGACATCCAGCTCTGCCTGGCGACGGTGGATCCCTTCGGCCTTCCAACGACCGGCATCACCCGCCAGGAGAGCCCACGCACCGTGCATTCCAGCTTCGATCAGCTGGATGTGAAAGCCACGGTGCGATGGGACCCCTTGCGCTACTTGAACCTGTGGCTCGTGGACAGTGTGACGGACCCCGGTATCGACGGCTATTCCAGCTTCCCCTCGGACATGGGCACCGCGGTCGATGGCATCGTGATGGAAGCGCGGCACCTGCTGAACAACGCGCTGCTGGTGCATGAGCTGGGGCACTATCTCGGGCTCTTCCATACGTTCCAAGGCCTGTGCTTGAACCTGAACTGCCAACTGAACGGTGACCGCATCTGCGACACACCGCCGGACTGGAGCAACTGGTTCAGCTGCGGGGATCCCGGATGCACCACGGAGACGCAGGACACCACCGGACTGAGCCCGTTCACCGGGGACGTGCCCGAGCTGCCCAACTATATGGACTACACCACCTGTCCGCTCTCGTTCTCCCAGGGGCAGGTGGACCGCATGCGGGATGTGCTTATCGCGGTGCGGGCGGCGCTCCTGGAGGGCTATGGGTGCGGTGCCGGTCCGTCCGGTGCCGCCCCGGTGGCGAGCTGCGCGATCGACAGCTCCGAATGCACCGGCCGGGTCACCTTCACCAGCACATCCGTCGGGGCCGATGTGCTGCAATGGGACGTGGACGGCGCGGGTTGGTACATCGTGGGCGCCGAGCTCGTCGTAGACTTCGACACGGCGGGTCTGCACGTGGTGACCCTGCTGGCCAGCGGACCCGGAGGAGCGGACACGCTGCGGATCGAACTCGGACCGCGTGTGCCACCAACGCCCTGGTACCCGGTCCTGTCGGGCTTCGAAGGGTTCTTCCCGGACATTCATACCGGGGCACCTGCGGTCTGCTACGGCGCGGTGCTCGACCTCGTCGGCGATCCGCTGCTCACGAGCCACTTGTGGTCGACCGGTGCGACCACCTCCACGTTGAGCATGGTGGCGGATTCAAGCTTCGCCATCCGGCTCACGGCCGTGGACAGCAATGGGCTGGCCTGGACCAATTGTGCGTGGATCGAGGCCGGGGTGCGGCCACCTTCAGCGCTCATCGCCAATACGAACGATACCGTGTACTGCAACCAGCTCGTTCATTTGGAGCTCGTCCCCCCTGTGAACGCCCAATGGTACATCGGTGGCGGCATGATCATGGGGCATCCCCTGACCTACTACTACGACCACCTCAGCACCAACTTCTTTCCAATGCCTTTCTGGGCGGGCTACAATGACCCGAACGGATGCCTGATGCGCACGGATACCTTCAACCTGGTCACCCTGCCCACCGTTCCGCCCGTGATCACGCAAGTCGGCAACGATCTGGTCTTGGACACGGGTTGCCTGAACCTGTCGTGGTACTCGTCCGGTGGCCCGTTGAACCAGTATTTCGGACAGACGACCCTGCCGGATGCCGCTCCGGGATGCTATTGGGTATTCTGCCATGAGTGCGGCGTTCCGGTCTACTCGGACACGCTCTGCGTGCTGCCGACGGATGCCTCGGCCCACGCGCCCGGTCCCGGGTATCAGGTGTTCCCGGTACCGGTCGGGGACCGATTGCGCATCATGCCCCGGCCGACCAGCTCCGCACCAGCGGAGGTCATGGACGCCGCCGGTCGGTGTGTGTGGCTGGACTCCACACCGATGTGGTCGGAGGGTCTCGATCTAGGTGCCCTGAGCCCAGGTCTCTATCTGCTCCGGACATGGATGGATGGAGCGGAACGGACGTGGAGGTTCGTGAAGAACTGACCGACGGTCGCACCGAACCCCATGACCGGCCTTGCGGTCATGGCTTGTTCTCGATCAGCCTCCACACGAGCTCCACGAGCTCCCTGCGTTGTTCGGGTGTCCCTTCTTCGCCCATGTTGTTGTGGGGGATGCTGGATGAGATCACGCGTATGTGGAGGTCCTCGGCTTCCTCCGGAGTGGGCAGTACACCCTCATCGGCAGATCCATCGCTGCTGCGGATGGTGCCCACCCGAAGCATGCGGGTGCGAGGCAGCGGCATGCGACGGTTGTCGAGCGAGATCACCCGTTCCATCCGATCGGGATGGAGGTGCGCGAAGAGCATGCTGATGTCGCCGCCTTGGCTGTGGCCCATCACGGTCACCCGGGTGAGGTCGAGCATGGGACGTTCCACGCGCAAACGGTCCGATACGAAGAGCAGGTTGATCACTCCGCGCTCCCAGCTCGGGCGGCGCACCACCTGGGCCGATCCTGCCAAGGGCAGCGGCTC
The DNA here is from genome assembly GCA_016713875.1 of Flavobacteriales bacterium. Taxonomy (NCBI): domain Bacteria; kingdom Pseudomonadati; phylum Bacteroidota; class Flavobacteriia; order Flavobacteriales; species Flavobacteriales bacterium. The sequence continues at coordinate 1,273,260 of JADJOI010000003.1, read as the reverse complement.
ATCGGTGGGCAGTTCGTGTTGCACGCTCACCACGGACCAACCGGCACTGGCGAGCGCTTCGGCCAGATGGCTGTAGTGCAGGTAGGCACCGGGGCGGTTCTCGTTGTAGCCGTGGCTGAAGAGGATCACCGGCGTACCCTCCGTGGGCAGGTCATTCCGGTAGATCGCCACCGGCACCTGTCGATGCCGCAGGGTGTCCGTCCAGGTCAGGGTGTCCAGCTTCACCTGGCCCGCGGACCGGACGGAGAGGCAGAACACGGAAACGCTCATCGAGCTCGCGATGAAGCGGTGGAACAGCCGGTGCTTGAGGAACGGAGCCATGGTCCATCGTCAGCGGATCGCCGTGGCCCGCCTACCCGCCCCAACCCGTCGGCGCACCATCGATGCTCGTGCTGTTCTTCTCGCGCCGGTATGCGGCCAGGCCTTCCGGTCCCTTGTGCGCCGCCCAGTCCGTGAGCTGCGACCGGTCCTCTTGGAAGCCGTAGCGCGGAATGCCGAACCCGCACGAGGTCTGCACGCTTTCGAGCTCCGTGATGATCAGCTGGCGCTCGCCATGCAGTTCAGGACCGAAGGAGGGTCGGAGCGCGTGCCATTCCTCATGTTGCGGCTGCACGGAACGCCCCACGCCGTAAAGGCGCACGATCATGGGTGGTCCGTCGAACGCGCAGAACAGGAAGGTGATGCGCCCGTTCTCGAGCAGGTGCGCGGCCGTTTCGTTGCCGCTGCCGGTAAGGTCCAGGTATCCCACGCGGGTGGGGGAGAGGATGCGGAAGGTGTCGAGGCCCTTGGGCGAAACGTTCATCCGTCCGTTGCCCGGCGCGGTACCGGTGAAGAAGATGCGCTGCTGTTGGATGAAGGTGGTGAGCCGTTCATCCAGCGCCGGAAGGAACTTGGCCATGGCCGAAGGTAACCGGCTGCCAACCCTCAGCGCCACGGATCGCGGAGTTGGGCATCTTTACCGCATGAGCCTTCACCCGACCTCCCGCGCAGCGATCCTGTCCTTCGCCTTCACCACCGCGCTTGCCGGCTTCGCCCAGCCCAAGGGGCTGCCCGTGATCAAGGCGGACAGCATGACCGTGGATGTGATCGAGAACGGGGTGGAGCACAAGGGCTTCTGGACCATCATGCCCGACGCGAAGCCCGATCCGTACTACACGGAGCAGCATGGTGCGCGCATCACCTTCCGCACCGACCGCGACAGCATCACCCTGGTCGTCGATAGCGCCAAAGCCCAGGACTTCATCATCCAGGTGGGCAGGCAGAGGGCGTGGACCCGCGTGCAGTACAGCCCCAGCTACCTCGAGATCCTGAGGAAGGCGGCGCGGTTCGATCCCGCCGACACGCGCACCACGCCTGCGTTCACGTTCCAGCCTATGGACGCCCCGGAGCTGATGGCCCTGCGCGAAGCGTTCAAGCTCGACAGCATCGCCGGGCAGGGCAACGAGCTGTCGCGCATGCTGGAGGTGATGCACTGGCTTCACGACCTGGTGCCGCACGACGGCCAGCACGAAAATCCCGTGGTGAAGAACGCGCTGAGCATGGTGGCCGAGTGCAAGCGCGATCACCGCGGGCTCAACTGCCGCGGGCTGTCCACCGTGCTCAACGAGTGCTACCTGGCGCTCGGCTTCAAGTCGCGCTTCCTCACCTGCCTGCCCCACGACAGCACCGACACCGAATGCCACGTGATCAACATGGTGTGGAGCAACGACCTGCGGAAGTGGGTGTGGCTCGACCCCACCCACGATGCGTACGTGATGGATGAGCACGGCGTGATGCTGGGTCCGTGGGAGGTGCGCGAACGGCTGATCGATGGGCGCCCCCTGATCCTGAACCCCGATGCCAATTGGAACCACCGCCAGAGCACCGTCCGCGAGGACTACCTGCACAGCTACATGGCCAAGAACCTGTACCGGTTCGAGTGCCCCGCACACAGCTGTTACGACACCGAGACGCGCGGCGCGGGCAAGCGGGTGGCCTACGTGGAGCTCTTGCCCTTGCACCACCACACGCAGAAGCCCGATGTGCTCACCCGGACCGTGGAGCAGGGCCATACGGTCATCACCCACCGCACCAACGATACCGCGCGGTTCTGGGCTGCTCCCTGAACCCTTTCAAATACCGTCGCTCCGGGCCATCTTTCGAACATGACGATCGCGACCTCCATTTTCCGAATGCAGTGGAGTGCCGTACGCAGGCATCCTTGGACGGCACTTGCCATCCTCTTGTGCGTGGCAGGTGTGCTGCACCTCGCAGTGCGTCACAATGAAGTGCCCAAGGCCATGGTCTATTTGGGTGCCATGCTCGCCTGTGTGTTCGTGGTGGACCTCTTCGCCGGCTGGTTCCCCACGGTCATGGAGTTTCCCGTGCGCAGACCCGGGCGTGAGGCGGCGTTCGTGGTCGGCATCGAACTGCTTGCATTGGTGCTGGCCGTGGTGCTCTTCGTGTTGTTCCCCATCAACAAGCTTCCGGTGGCATGGAAGATCGCCTCCCTCCCTGCCATGGCCATCATCTTTCCGATCGCCCTGCCGCTGGTGCTGCTGCTGTGGAAGTACAAGCCCAGGGAGCTGGGGCTGCGGTTCAACTCGATGTGCTGGGTGTTCCTCCCGGTGCTGCTGATCACCGCAGGGGCGGCTTATCTGGCCGATCCGGACGACTTCACGGTGGGCACGCTGCTGGCCTCCGAAGGCGTGCTCGGTGCCCTGGTCACTGGATTCATCACCGCCGGCCTTTCCGAGGAATTCGTGCGCATGGCGCTGCAGACACGCGTCGGTGCCTATTTACGGAACCCGCCCCTGGCTTGGCTCTTCGCTACACTGGTCTGGGCCTTCCTCCATTCGCCCAACTGGTACGCGAAGGGCGGCGACCTGTACGAAGCCCTGATGGGGGCGGTGCGCATCATTCCCCTGGGGCTCATGTGGGGCTACATCACGCACCGCACGAAGAGCCTGCTACCGGCCACGTTGGTGCACGGGATGAACGTGTGGGGCCTGCAGAACTTCTGAGACAGGTGGAGGCGACCGAGGATGAGGTTCATCAGATGGGCCCCGAGGTCGCGCCAGTGACCGTTCGTGAACGGCGATCCTGCACAACGGGTTCGACCGGGCCGATCGTCGGTCTGCCCGACACGTTCAGCGACAGGAGCCTAGGGCGCAAAGCCGCGTGGATCGCAGTCCGTTCCGGGTACGCAGGCAGGGATGCTCCCTGTCCAGGGTCCATGACCTTCGTTCAGCGTCGTCAGCGATCAGCACGAGCTTACGACCATCCTGCCGCCATTGACCACGCTGGTCCACCGGAAGCGCTGGGTCGGATCGGTCGACGAAGTGGAAGTGGCCATCCTGATCGATCGTCAGGGTGATGCTTGAAGGTCCGGACGTGCCATCGGTGCAACCGCACACACCATAGGTCCCGGTCTGGATGACAGGTGCCGGGCGCGGAGGCTCAGGCGCGGCCAAGGACCGGAGAAGGGTGACCGCGACCAGGGTGAGGGAGTGGAGCGGGCTCATGACGGTGGATCTGCATAACAGTCGTTCGTTGTGAAGAAAGGTAACACCGGTCGATCGCTGCTTCCCCGTCAGTGATCGTAGCTGATCACGCGGCTCACCTTGTAGCTTGTGCCTTCCTGACGCCAGATCATGATGTTCTTGAAGGTCCCGCACTCCTCCTTGCCGTTCTCCGTGTGGCAGAAGCGGTGTTGGCAGATCTCCAGCAGGCCGAAGTCGCCGAGCGGGTATACGTCCAGGGTGCCTGGCACGAGCTCGCGGCGCATGTCGGCGGTGGCGGGCTGGGTGAACAGGCGCACGAAGCCCGCCATGGTGCTGTCGTAGCCTGCCAGGCCGGTCTTGTCGTGGTAGAACTCCAGGTCGGATGTGAACCAAGTGCCCAGCGAGGCGGCATCGTGGGCGTTGAAGGCGGCGAAGAGGGCGCTGTCGAGGCCGGAGATAAGGGCGTGCGGAGGAGTGACCTGGGGGATGGCCGCGGTGCACACCCCGCTGACCAACAGGCATGAGGCGGGACGGATCATGGCCATAAAGGAAGTGCGCTTCATCGTGTACCACCCCGCTCTTCCCCGCCGATCGAACGCGCTTGCTCTACGATGAGCCATTCCAGCCCGGTTCCTGCTCATCCACCCAGGGTCGCCCAACCCCCGCGCCTGCCTAACTTCGTGCCCCTCAAGCGAAAGCGGGATGTTCGAGAACCTCAGTGACAAGCTCGAAAGAGCGTTCAAGGTCCTTAAGGGCCAGGGCCAGATCAGCGAGATCAACGTGGCGGAGACCGTGAAGGAGATCCGCCGGGCGCTGCTCGACGCCGACGTGAACTACAAGACCGCCAAGGACTTCACCGACCGCGTGAAGGCCAAGGCATTGGGCCAGAACGTGCTTACCGCGGTGAGTCCCGGCCAGTTGCTCACCAAGATCACGCACGACGAGCTGGCCGAGCTGATGGGCGGGCAGAGCGCCGGCATGAACATGGGCGGCAACCCCACGGTGGTGCTCATGAGCGGCCTGCAAGGCTCCGGCAAGACCACCTTCAGCGGCAAGCTGGCCAACCACATCCGCAAGAAGGGCAAGCGCCCGCTGTTGGTGGCCTGCGACGTGTACCGCCCTGCGGCCATCGACCAGCTGGAGACCCTGGGCAAGCAGCTCGACATCGCCGTGTACAGCGAACGGGCCAACAACGACCCGGTGGCCATCGCGCAGAACGCCATCGCCTACGCCAAGCAGCACGGCTTCACCGCCGTGATCGTGGACACCGCCGGTCGGCTGGCGGTGGACGAGGCCATGATGGACGAGATCACCCGGGTGAAGAAGGCCATCCAGCCGCAGGAGACGCTGTTCGTGGTGGACGCGATGACCGGCCAGGACGCCGTGAACACCGCGAAGGCCTTCAACGACCGCCTCAACATCGACGGTGTGGTGCTCACCAAGCTCGATGGCGATGCCCGCGGCGGTGCGGCCCTCAGCATCCGCAGCGTGGTCGACAAGCCGATCAAGTTCATCGGCACCGGCGAGAAGATGGAGGCGCTGGACGAGTTCCACCCCGACCGCATGGCCGGCCGCATCCTGGGCATGGGCGACGTGGTCTCGCTGGTGGAGAAGGCGCAGGAGCAATTCGACGAGAAGCAGGCCCGCGAGCTCAGCAAGAAGATCGCGAAGGATCAGTTCGGCTTCGACGACTTCCTGGAGCAGATCGGGCAGATCAAGAAGATGGGGAACATGAAGGACCTCATGGGCATGATCCCCGGCGTGGGCAAGGCGCTGAAGAACGTCGACATTCCTGACGATGCCTTCAAAGGCATCGAGGCGATCATCAAGAGCATGACGCCGGAGGAGCGCAAGAACCCGTCGGTGATCAACGGCAGTCGTCGCGCGCGCTTGGCCAAGGGCAGCGGTCGTGGCATCGAGGAGGTGAACAAGCTGATGAAGCAGTTCGAGGACATGCGGAAGATGATGAAGATGATGGGCGACAAGACGAAGATGAAGGCGATGATGCAGCAGATGCAGCAAATGCAGGGGATGAGGAGGTAGGGAATCAGAAGATCAGACAATGAGCGCAGCGCGGTTCATGGTCGGAGCAATTGTGGTGTGCTTGGCCGCGTGCTCACAGGAACAAGCTGACCCGCTGGATAAACGGATCGAGGGCGGAGTTGGGCCCGCTTGGTCGATTCGTGATACCATGCCCATACCTGCGCCTATCGGGATCGTGTTCGGTAGTTCGTTCGGCGAATGTTCCGGATACTGTTGGCATGAATTCACCCTGCACGAATGGGGAATTGTGGGTGTGCGAAAGGCTGGGCCCTTGGAGAACGCAGAAAAGCCCCAGCAGACCATATGGGCGCGAATCGAGCCTCAGATCATGAGCGCGCTTTTAGCAGAATTGGATACGATGGATCTTGGAGATCCCAATGAATCGATCGGATGCGGGGATTGCAAGGATGGGGGTGCCTGTTGGTTGGAGATCGACCGTCCAGGCAGAGCCAAGGTCCTGGGTTACGAATGCGTTGGTGGCGCAGGTTATCTGCGAGCGTTTGTAGTGCGCCTATGGAGGCTTGATCCATCTCCGCAGGAGAACGATCACAGCCTAGTCATGCCTGGGCTGCCGCGTTGGGAATGAGAATGATAACTGAACCGATGTGAGGAAGTGAACAAGCTGATCGCCCTTCGAGGAGACGCGGAAGATCACGGATGATGGGGGACAAGACGATGATAGGCGATGATCGCGGATCTTGGATGAGAAGGTAGGCCGCTCTCCACTGTAGCTTTGCTTCACAACAGCCCGCCCATGACCGCCGTGCAATTGAAGAGCCGCTTGATCGAACTGATCCAGAAGGAAGGGGACGAGAGCCTGCTGCAACTGGTGAGCAGATTGATGGAAAAGTCCACCAAGAAGGACAGCTTGCGCGCATTGATGACCGAGCGCACACTTCGTGGCGAGGAGGACATCGCGGCCGGTCGCACGCTCACGCATGAGCAGGCTGTCGCTCGCGTGAAAGCCCACATCCGCAAGCGGGCGTGAAGCTGGACTACGCGATCGAGGCCATCCAGAACCTGGAAGAGTCGCTGGATGTGACCTGCGAAGGCATGAGCTTGCAGAAACGCGAGGAGCTTGTGTCGAAGATCTTCAAGGAAGCAGAGCGCTTGATCAAGTACCCGCGTGCCGGGCAGATCGAGCCGTTGATGGAAGGGATGCGGTTCGAGTACCGCAGGCTTGTGGTCGGCAACTTCAAGATCATCTACCGGATCGATGGGGAGTGGATCCGGATCACGGACATCTTCGATGCTCGGCAGGATCCGAAGAGGATGCGCGGTTGAACGGCACCCTTGTTTGTACGTACAAATGTGCTATGTTTGCCGTGTAAACAGCATGGTCATGGACACCAAACTCACCCTCAGCTTCGATGCGGGCGTGGCCGATCGGGCCAAGGCCTTCGCCGAGGCGAACAACATCAGCCTCTCGCGGCTCATCGAGTTCATGCTGAGCAAGGTGACCGACAAGCGCTACCGCAGCCTGGATGAACTACCCGTAAGCGATTGGGTGAGCCAGGTGGCCGAGGGCGAAGCGACCTACGTGCGCAAGAACGCGGCGGATAGGGATGTGAAGAAGGATTACCTGGCGAGCCGTCGCCGGTCACGCTGAGCATGGTGTTGGTCTCATACGGAGGCACGGAGACACGGAGGGAATGCGCCCTCGCCCCAACCCCTCTCCCAAGGAGAGGAGCGCGCTCCGTGTCTCCGTGCCTCCGTGTGCGCCGCATTTTTCCTTGAGCGATGCCCCCCAAGCGCATCTTCCTCGACGCCAACGTGCTCGTCACCGTGCTCTGCAACGAGTACCCGCGCTTCGGCGCCTGTGCCCGCGTGCTGAGCCTGGCCGACGACAGGCGCTTCGCCGTGTACACATCGCCGCTATGCCTGGCCATCGGGGCCTACTTCGCCGAGAAGAAGAATGGGAAGAAGCTGGCGCGGAAGAAGATCGCGCTGCTGGCGGATAAACTGGAGGTCACCACCATGGGACCCACGTCTGTGGAGCGCGCCTTAGCTGATGCACGCATCACGGATATCGAGGATGGCTTCCAGTACTTCTCGGCCCTGGATGCCGGATGCTCGTGCATCGTGACCAACGACCGCCGGGACTGGGCCTTTGCCGGGATCGAGGTCCTGTCCCCGGAGGACTTCCTGCTGAAGCATGTGGTGGTGCGGAAGTAGCGCACCTTTGCCCCATGTCAGGTCCCACCGATCCGCTCGAACCGCTCAAGTACCCCATCGGTCGGTCCGTACGCGGCACCAAGGCCTCCACGTCAGAACGCCGAAAAGAACTGATCGCCCGCATCGAGCGGTTCCCGGCTGACCTGGAGGCCGCGCTGGATGGCCGGTCCGATGCGGACCTGGACACGCCCTACCGTCCTGGCGGATGGACCGTCCGCCAGCTCGTGCACCACATCGCCGACAGCCACGGCCAGAGCCTGCACCGGTTCAAGCTGGCCTTGACCGAGGAACGCCCGACCATCAAGCCGTACCTCGAGGCGCTCTGGGCCGAACAGGAGGATGCCCGCACCATGCCCCTTGAGCCCTCGCTGGCCATCATCCGCGGTTCACATGCCCGTTGGGCCGTGGTGATGCGGGCCATGTTCGATGCGGAGTGGGACCGGAGCTTCATCCATCCCGAGCAGCAGCGCGAGATCAGCCTGGCGGAGGCACTGGAGCTCTATGCCTGGCACTGCGCCCATCATCTGGCCCACATCACCCGTTCTCCGGTGCAAGCGGTCCGACCGGCCTGAACGGGAGGGTCGCCCGCTGGCCCAAAGGCGTTGGACGTCCGTGTTCCGGACCTGGTCGGATCCCCTCGTTCACAAGGGTGACGGGCGTGCAGGTGTTGCATTGGTAGCGGTGTTGAGCGCTCGTCGAGGTGCCCAGAGCGTTCGTCCATGCGGTAACCCCGTGTGTCGAACGAACGTACGAAGCGCGCCAACGACCCGCCATGCGTGTGCTCAGCATTCCCCTTCTCCTCGTCACTCTTTCCGTGGGCGCGCAGACCGGCCCCGGCGGGGTGGGTTCCAGCGCCAACAACGTGCTGTGGCTGCGGGCCGATGCCGGCGTCACCCACAGCAGCGGCGCGGTGAGCCAGTGGAACGACCAGAGCGGCAACACCAACCACGCCGTTCTGCCCGGCACCATTCCCACCGCCACGCCCACCTACGTCACCGGTTCGGTGAACGGCTACCCCTCCCTGGACTTCGACGGCAGCGATGACCAGCTGTGGGTGAGCGACCACAGCAGCATCGACCTCACGGCGTGGCACTTCTTCATCGTGGTGACCGCCGATCTGCTGAAGGACTACAACGCCTGGATGGTGAAGGGGAACGACTCCCAGGAGAACTATGAGATGCTGAGCTACGTGAACGGCAACATCCACACCCCGACCTACTACACCGACGCCACGCGCACCTTCCCCAGCTCGGCCGGAGGGCAGGTGACCACCACCAGCTTCGATGTGTTCGAGTACAGCTACAACACCTCCGTCGGACGGGATGTGTACAAGAACGCCGGCAGCATCATCACGGACAACGAGAGCAAGACCCCGCAAACGAACAACCACCCGCTCTTCATCGGCAGCGAGCGCAGCACCACCGGCCGGGAGGTGAACGGCGACATCGCCGAAGTGATCGCCTTCAACGCCCGGTTGAACGCCACCCAGCGGTTGATCGTGAACAACTACCTGGCGGCCAAGTACGCTCGCACCCTGACCACCGGCGACATCTACAACGAGGACGATGCCGGGGCGGGCAACTACGACCACGACGTCGCCGGGATCGGTCGCACCAACAGCACGGACCTCCACACGGCGGGCCGGGGCAGTGGCGTGGTGCTGATGAGCAAAGCAGCGCACAGCGGCCTTCAGGATAACGAGTTCCTGCTGTGGGGGCACGACGGCGGCGCTTTGGGCACTTGGGGGGTGGGCGACCTGCCCACGGGTGTGCAAGGCCGTTGGCAGCGCGTCTGGCGCGTGAGCGAGGTGGACGCCAGTGGCAGCGGTGTGAACGTGGGCGATGTGGACCTGAGCTTCGACCTGACCGGCCTGGGGGCCGTGACCGCTTCGCACCTGAGGCTGCTGGTGGACACCGACAACGATGGGTTGTTCGCCGATGAAACACCCATCAATGGTGCCATCAGTGATGGGGGCGGGATGTACCGCTTCGCCGGGGTGAGCGCCCTGCAGAACAACCGTCGGTTCACCCTGGGCACCACCAACATCATCAACACGCCTTTGCCAGTGGAACTGGTGCACTTCACCGCGGATCCCGCCGGTCCAGCGAGCGTGCGCCTGACCTGGGCCACCGCTTCGGAACAGAACAACGCCGGCTTCACGGTGGAACGCAGCACCGAATCGGAGGACTGGACCGCGGTGGCCCAGGTGGCCGGAGCGGGCGATGCGCAGACCACGCTCAGCTACGAGGCCCTCGACTCCCCGGCGCCACCGACCCAGCTGTACTACCGCCTGCGGCAGACCGATCTGGACGGCAGCAGCACGCTGAGCGCGGTGGTGCCCGTGGACCTGCGCGGTCAGCAGGATATCGTGCTGGTGCCGAACCCGACGGACGGTCCGGTGGACCTGATGCTGCCTCCGGGCAGCGCGCCCGTGCTGGCGCTGGACCTGGTGGACGGCAGCGGCCGCGTGCTGCGGTTGCCGGTGACGCCGAACGGTGCGGACCGATGGCGCTTCGATGCCACCGCACTGGCCCCCGGGGCCTATGTGCTGCGGGTGCACCAGGCCGGTGACGGACCGACCCGACAGCTGCGCCTGCTGCGCTGACCATACCCCACCATCGTTCCAACGCATCCTTCCATGCGCGCCCTGACCCTGCCGCTTCTCCTCGCCGCGCCGTTGCTCGCTGCCCAGACCGGCCCGGGCGGCGTGGGCGGAAGCGCCACCAATCCGCTCTGGTTGAGCGCCGACCGCGGCGTGTACAACAACGCCGGGACCACCCTCGCCAGCAACGGGGACAACGTCAGGCAGTGGAACGACCGTTCGGGCAATGGCCGGCATGCGGGTGAGACCGTTCTGGCCAATCGGCCCAACCTGGCCACCGCTGTCCTGAACGGGCTTCCGGTGGTGCGCTACACCGCCGCCAACAACGATCGGCTCGTCTCCACCGGCCTCTCCGCTGGCAACCAGGCCTCCGCCTGGGTGGTGACCCGGTTCACCTCGTTGCCTTCCCCCAATCCCGGCCTGCTGCAAGGCGCAGCGACCGGCAACGCGCTCGCAGGCTCTGCCGCGTTGAAGAACCTGGGCATGTGGGTGAGTTCCTCCAACACCCGGCCTTGGGGGCGTGGTATCCGTTCCGACGGCACCCTGTTGGAGATCTCCCAGACCACGAACACCTCGGCCGGGACCTTCTACATCATCAACAACAACTACGGCGCCAGCCTGATCCAGCAGTACATCAACAACAACGCGGCCGGCTCGGTGGCCACCGACGGGACCCTGCGTTCATGGACCGACATGTGCGTGGGCATGCAGGCCGGTAGCGAAGGATGGAACGGCGACATCGCCGAGGTGATCGTCTTCAACACCGCGCTGAACGCCACCCAACGGCTCGTGGTGGCCAACTACCTGGCCGCCAAGTATGGGCTCACGCTAGGCACGGGCGACCTCTACACACAGGACAACCCGGGTGCCGGCAACTTTGACCATGATGTGGCCGGCATCGGCCGCACCAACAGCGGTGATCTGCACACGGCCGCACGCGGCAGTGGCATCGTGCTCATCGACAAGGCGGCCCATTCAGGACTTCAGGACAACGAGTTCATGCTGTGGGGCCATGATGGCGGTGCCCTCGGCACCTGGGGTGTGGGCGACCTGCCCACGGGTGTGCAAGGCCGCTGGCAGCGCGTGTGGCGCGTGAGCGAAGTGGACGCCAGTGGCAGCGCGGTGAACGTAGGCAGCGTGGACATGAGCTTCGACCTCAGCGCGCTCGGCACGGTGACCGCGGCCGACCTGGTGCTGCTCGTCGATACCGACGGCGACGGGCTCTTCAATGACGAGACCCCCATCACCGGTGCATCGAGCGTGGGGGGCGGTATCTACCGGTTCAGCAACGTGAGCGCCCTGCAGAACGGCAGGCGGTTCACCCTGGGCACCACCAACCTCTCCAGCACCCCGCTGCCCGTGGAGCTGGTGCACTTCACCGCGGATCCCGCCGGCCCCGCGAGCGTGCGCCTGACCTGGGCCACCGCTTCGGAACAGAACAACGCCGGCTTCACGGTGGAACGCAGCACCGAATCGGAGGACTGGACCGCTGTGGCCCAGGTGGCCGGGGCGGGCGACGCGCAGACCACGCTCAGCTACGAGGCCCTCGACTCCCCGGCGCCACCGACCCAGCTGTACTACCGCCTGCGGCAGACCGATCTGGACGGCAGCAGCACGCTGAGCGCGGTGGTGCCCGTGGACCTGCGCGGTCAGCAGGATATCGTGCTGGTGCCGAACCCGACGGACGGCCCGGTGGACCTGATGCTGCCTCCGGGCAGCGCGCCCGTGCTGGCGCTGGACCTGGTGGACGGCAGCGGCCGCGTGCTGCGGTTGCCGGCGACGCCGAACGGTGCGGACCGATGGCGCTTCGATGCCACCGCCCTGGCCCCCGGGGCCTATGTGCTGCGGGTGCACCAGGCCGGTGACGGTCCGACCCGGCCGCTGCGCCTGCTTCGATAGCGCCACCCCGACCGGCCCGCGCGTTCCGGCGAACAGCCCGGATCTCGTACCCTTGTGGCATGTCGGAGGTGGTGGCCTATCAGTTGCTCGACGGCCGCAGGTGCAGCGAGGCCCTGCGCGCTCGCATCGCTGAAGAAGCCGCGGCCGTCAAGGCGGGGCGAGGTCGACCACCCCACTTGGCCGCCGTGCTGGTGGGCCAGGATGGCGCCAGCCGCACCTATGTGGAGAGCAAGGTGAAGGCCTGCGAGGAGGTGGGATTCCGCAGCACGCTCATCGCGCTGCCCGAGATCATCACCGAGGAGGACCTGCTCCACCGTGTGAAGCAGCTCAACAAAGACAAGGAGCTCGATGGCTTCATCGTGCAGCTGCCCCTTCCCGCCCACATCGACGCGGATAAGGTGACCCTGGCCATCGACCCGGACAAGGATGTCGACGGCTTCCACCCGGAGAACCTCGGCCGCATGGTGCTGAGCCAGCCGGGCTTCCTGCCGGCCACCCCGAGCGGGATCGTGGAACTCCTGCGCCACTACCACATCGAGACGGCAGGACGCCATTGCGTGGTCATCGGCCGCAGCCACATCGTGGGCACACCCATGAGCATCCTCATGAGCCGCAACGCTTATCCGGGCAACTGCACCGTCACCCTGGCCCACAGCCGCACCAAGGACCTTGCCTCCATCACCCGTCAGGCCGACATCCTCATCGTCGCCATCGGCAAGCCCGAGTTCGTCACGGCGGACATGGTGAAGGAGGGCGCCATCGTGGTGGACGTCGGCATCCACCGCATCCCCGACGCCACCCGGAAGAACGGCTTCCGCCTTGTGGGTGATGTGGACTTCGAAGCGGTGGCGCCGCGCTGCTCGTGGATCGCCCCGGTGCCCGGTGGAGTGGGCCCCATGACCATCACCAGCCTGCTGCTGAACACGCTGAAGGCCTGCTGATCCCTTGTCGGGATCGTGCGCTGCACCGACCTTCGGCCATGCGCTCCTTCCTCCGCAGCGGCCTGCCGCTGGTTTTCGCCCTGCTGACCGGCCCGCTGGCCGCTCAAAGTCATCTGAAACCCCTGCGCACCCATGACCCGGACCTGCCGGCTTGGGCCCGCCTGATGTACGCTCCTGGCGCTGACATGCGTGCCGTGGTGGCCGCCTATGAGGACTGGTACGCCGTGCATCCCTTCGAGAAGACGGTGCACACCCAGTACTTCAAACGTTGGGTGAGCGCCGGACAAGCGCAGTTGGCCGCCGATGGAAGGGTGGAGCATGTGTCACCCGTTGAACGCGCCGAGCGCACTGCACGGATCCAGGCCGAGCGCGGTGGTGCCAAAGGCGCCGGATGGTCCTTCGTGGGCCCGGAGGTGCACTACAAGGCCGATGGCAGCCTGGTGCCGCTCAGCGAGCAGGCCAACGTGTACTGCCACGATCGCAGCCTCTCCGATCCGGACATCCTGTTCTGCGGCACCGAATCCGGCGGCCTGTACAAGACCGTGGACCAGGGTCAGACCTGGACCCATGTGAGCCCCGACCTGCTCGTGGGTGCGGTGAGCGCCGTGCGCATCCATCCCACCGACCCGGACCTCGTGCTGATGAGCGCGGCGGATGAGCTGTGGCGCAGCGTGGACGGCGGCGGCACCTGGGCCGTGATCGGCCAGCCCGCCTTCACCGCCCTGAACATCAGTGCCTGGGAGATCGCCTTCGACCCGAGCGACCCGCAGACCGTGCTCGCCGCCTGCAACCTGGGCCTCTATCACAGCACCGACGGCGGCGACACCTGGAACGAAGTGCTGCCGAACGAGTGCATGACCATCCTGCACAAGCCGTTCGACCCGTCCACCTGGTACACCCTGCATTTCGAGCCGGCCCTCAACCTCGTGCGCTTCCACCGCAGCACCGATCACGGAGCCACCTGGACCCTGTACGACCAGGGCTGGTTCACCCCGCCGCCGGGGGAGGAGGGGCTCTATGCCATCGAGGGGGGTAAGCTCACCGTGTCCGAGGACGATCCCCAGCGCATCTACGCGCTGCTCGTGGGCTACCAGGAGCCGGGCGCATCCATCGTCACCAACGGGTTCGTGGGCCTGTGGCGCAGCGATGACGGCGGCACGTCGTGGACCCATCCGCACGGGCTGGTGGGCGCGCCCTACACCGCGCAGCATCCGAACCTGATGAACTTCGTGGGCGACGACGGTGACTACACCCAGATCCACTACAACACCACGCTGGTGGCCAGCCATCTGGACGCGGACCGGGTGCTGATCGGCGGGCTGAGCCTCTGGCAGAGCGATGACGGTGGCGCCACCTACTTCGCCAAGGCGGGCTATGTGGGCTATGTGCCCGACGTGCATGTGGACATGCAGGAGATCCGCATCTACCGCACCGGTCCGGCGAGCGAGGAGGTCTGGCTGAGCAACGATGGTGGCATCCACCACAGCACGGACCTGATGGAGACCCACCAGAGCCGATGCCGCGGCATCCGTGCCGGGAACCTCTGGGGCTTCGATCAGGGCTGGAACGACGATGTGCTCGTGGGCGGCCGCTACCACAACGGCAACATGGGCCACTACGAAGGCTATCCCGACGGGGAGTTCCTGGCGATCGGCGGGGCCGAGTCGGCCACGGGCTACGCCAACTACAGCAACGAGCGCAAGGTGTACCACAGCGACATCGGCGGACGGGTGCTGCCCACCGCGCTCACAGGCACGCCCCAGTCCTTCGGGGTGTCCTTGTGGCCCAACGAGAGCTACTTCGTCAACAACAGCTCCCGCATCCTCTTCGACCACCGCTACTTCAATGTGGCCTGGATGGGCCGCGAGAACAAGCTCTACCGGAGTGACAACGCGGGCGGCAGCTGGGCGGAAGTGCATGCGTTCGGTCCCAGCACCGGCAACCAGGTGCTCTGGATCGAGCAGGGCTATGCCGACCCGCAGGTCTTCGTCGTCCACCAGGAACTCGGCAACACCAGTCGTCTTTGGCGAAGCGCCGATGGCGGGGCCTCCTGGGCCCAGCTCACCCTGCCCCAGAACCAACGCGAGCTCTACTTCACGCTCAGCGGCGAAGACGCCCAAACGCTGTGGATCGGCTACACCAACGGGTCCAACGGCAACAAGGTGTACCGCAGCACCGACGGTGGTGCCACCTGGACGAACCTCACCACGTCCACGCTGGACGGCCGCCGCATCTGGGGCATGGCCGCACAGTTCGGTACCGATGGCGGTGTGTACCTGGCCCTGCTGAACGGCAGCGTGTACTACCGCAACACCGCCATGCCCGATTGGGCCCCGTGGGGCGACGGGCTACCGGTAAGCACCGAACCCCTGCGCATCGTGCCCTTCTACAAGGGCGGCGTGGTGCGCCTGGCCACCTGGAACCTGGCCGTGTGGGAGCGCCCGCTCTTCGAGCCCAGTGCTCTGATCGCCGACTTCGCCGCCGCCTTCGGCACCTTCTATTGCCCGGGTGACAGCGTGCCCTTCGTGGACCACAGCGTGGCCGGTCCGGGCGCCACGTACGCCTGGAGCTTCCCAGGCGCCATCCCCGCCACCAGCACGGACAAGTACCCCGTGGTCGTGTACGCCGCGCCCGGGACCTACGACGTCACCCTCACCGTGACCGAGAACGGCGTGAGCGATACCCGGACCCGCACGGCCGTGGTGGGCAGTGTCGGCGGCACCACCGCCCCGGTCGTCGAAGGCTTCGAATCCGGGGCCTTCCGTCCGGACTGGACCTTCCGTTCCGAGGCCGGGACCACCTCCGCCTGGGCCATCACCGACCAGGCCGGCGGTTTCGGCGGCAGCGCCCGGAGCATGTGGTTCAACAACTACGACGTGGACCTGGGCGGCGCAAGCGAGGAGGTGTGGACCGGCAAGCTCGACCTCACCGGGGCGCAGGGGACCTACGTGGCCTTCGATGTGGCCTATTCGCGGTACGGCGGTCAGTACAGCGACACCCTCGGTGTGCTCGCCAGCACCGATTGCGGCCTCACCTGGGACCTGCTGTACCTGGAAGGCGGGGATGCTCTGGCCACGGCGCCCTCCCTGCAGGATCCCTTCGTGCCCAGCGCCACACAATGGCGCAGGGACAGCATCAGCCTCGCGGCGTACGACGGACAGCCCGAGCTGATCGTGGCCTTCCAGGACCGCGGCCACTGGGGCAACAACCTGTACATCGACAACATCAACCTCTCCGCCCAGCTCTTCGCCGGGGTCGATGAACACGCATCGTGGACCTTCACCGTGTTCCCCAATCCGACCCAGGACGAGGTCTGGTTGCAGCCTTCTGGCGCGTGGTCCGGGGAGATGCGGTTGCAGGTGGTCGATCCATCCGGACGCAGCATCCGTGACGAACGCCGCACCCTCACTGACGGTCGCGCCGAGCGCCTCGACCTTTCCGGGGTGGCTGTCGGTCGTTACGCGGTGGTGCTGACAGGCACGTCCGGACGGGCGATGCGCCCCCTGGTGGTCCGGTAGACCGGCATATGGCGGATCAACCGACCTGAAGAGAGCTTCGAAGTGCCGCCATCTTCAAGGCGGCCACCGCTCCGTCCACGCCCTTGTTGCCGTGGCGACCGCCGCTGCGGTCGCGTGCCTGCTGCAGGTCGTCGTCCGTCAGCACGCAGAAGATCACCGGCACACCGGTGCGCAGGTTCACGTCCATGATGCCCTGCGCGGTGGCCTGGCACACATACTCGAAATGCGGGGTCTCGCCGCGCACGATGCTGCCGATGGCGATCACCGCATCGGGGGTATGCGCCTCGATCGCCAGCTGCGAGGCCAGCGCTAGCTCGTAGCTGCCGGGCACCCAGTGCTCGATCACCTCCGCGGGATCGGTTCCATGGACGAGCAGGGTCTGCCGTGCACCCTGCCGCAGGGCCTCGGTGATCTCCCGGTTCCACTCGCTCACCACCAGCACGAAACGACGACCGGCGCCCGTGGGGACGCCGGCAGGGTCGTAGGTGCTCAAGTGATGCTGCGCGGTGGCCATGCTCAGCCGGCCATGGCCTCGGCGCGGGCCGCGTACTTCTTGGCCGTGTTCGCGTCCGGATTGGCGGGGAAGTCGTTCGCCACCCGGCGGAAGGCCTTGGCGGCCTTCTTCCAGTCACCGGCCTGTTGGTACAGGATACCGGCCTTCATCAGGTACATCGGCGTGGTGAAGTCGTTCGTGGTGATGGACGCGGCCTTCTCGAACTGCTTCATCGCATCCTGTTCCCGGCCCAGCTCCACGTAGGCATCGCCGATGCCGCCCGCGGCCATCGCCTTCAGCACCACATCCTCCACATCGGCATCTTCGTAGTAGGACACGGCGGTCTCGTACTCACCCTTCTGCAGGTAGCAGGTGCCCAGGTAGAACCGGGCCAGGTCGCCGGCCGGCGTGTTGCCATACTCATCGGCGATGTACTGGAACCCGAAGTAGTTGCCGTCGCCGTTGATGGCCTTGTCCAGCGAATCGATCTCGAAGTAGTACTGCGCCTTCCAGATCAGGTCGTTGGCTTCCTTGGCACGCGGCTCGGCATAAAGCTTCCGATAGCCGAGCAGGCCGCCCACCACCACCAGCAGCCCCAACACCCCGTAGGTGACGGCCTGCTTGTTCTTCTCCAGGAAAAGCTCCGCACGGGAGTAAGCCTGGCCCAGGTCGATGTCGGCCTGTTCCTGCTCCGGTTTCGTGGTCTTGGTGGACCTGATGGGTCGGACAAAAGCGGCGCGAAGATAAGGTTCCCGACGGAAGTGGGGCATCACACCCCGGCCGGTGCCGTCCAGCCGGCCCGGAGCTACCTTTGGGCCTCTTCATGAAGGTCCGTTTCCGACGGTTGGCCGTCTTCCAGTTCCGCAACCACGCCGAGGCGGAGCTGCAGCTCGGCCCGGAGATCAACTGCTTCGTGGGTCCCAACGGCACGGGAAAGACCAACCTGCTCGATGCGGTGCACTACCTGGCCCTGTGCAAGAGCTATTTCGACGCCACCGACGTGCACGCCGTGCGCCATGGCGAGGAGCAGTTCCTGCTGAAGGGCGTACTTGACGAACCCGATGGCGACGTGGAGCTGGCCTGCAGCGTGCGCCGGGAGCACAAGAAGGTGTTCAAGCGCGACCGCAAGGAGTACGAGCGGCTCAGCGACCACATCGGGCGGTGGCCGGCGGTGATGATCACCCCCTACGACGGCCAGCTCATCCTCGAGGGCAGCGAGGTGCGCCGCCGCTTCGTGGACGGGCTCATCGCCCAGTTCGATCGCGCCTACCTCGACGCCCTGATGCGGTACAACCGCGCCCTCAAGCACCGCAACGTGCTGCTGAAGCGCTTCGCCGAGCAGGGGGGGGGCTCGCCCGCCACCTTGGAACCCTGGGACGAGCAGTTGTCCGTGCATGCGGGCACCGTGCATCGAGGTCGCCGCGCCTTCCTGGCCGAGCTCGCCCCGCTGGCGTTGGAGCATTACCAGGGCATCAGCTCGGGGCCGGAGACCGTCGGGCTCGAATACCGATCGCCCTTGGACGACGAGCCCATGGATGCGCTGCTGCGCACCCATTGGGACCGCGACCGCAGCGCGCAGTACACCACCACCGGCGTGCACAAGGACGATCTGCACTTCCTCCTTGATGGTCAGCCGCTGAAACGTTTCGGCTCCCAAGGCCAGCAGAAGACCTTTCTGATCGCCCTGAAGCTGGCCCAGTTCGACCTCACCACCGCGCGCACGGGCCGCAAACCGGTGCTTATGCTGGACGACATCTTCGACAAGATCGACCCCCAGCGCATGCGCCATCTGCTGCGCCTGCTTGGCGGTGGGCGCTTCGGGCAGGTCCTCATCACCGACACCGATGCCGGGCGCCTGCACCAGGCACTCGACGGCCTCCCGCACGACGTGCGGTTCTTCCACCTCGACCATGCGCAGACCATCCGGATGGAGGCCGTCGAACGAGCGGAAGCTCGGTGACGCCCTCGGAGACATGATCAATGCCTACGGCCTTCGTGAGAAGCTCGATGAGCTCGACATCGCCAGCTGGTGGGACGAGGTCGCCGGCGGGCCCATTGCCCGGCACACCACGGCGGTGACCCTGCGTCGCGGCCACCTGCATGTGCGCGTGGACAACGCCCCTCTCCGCCAGGAGCTGGGCTACATGAAGGACCGGCTCGCCGAACTGCTCAATGAACGCAGCGGACGCGTGGTGGTCCGCTCGGTCACCATCGGCTGAGCGGTGCTCAGTACTGCTCGCGGCTGCTGAAGAAGTAGTGCCCTTCGATCAGCGCGTTCGCGTCGCTGTCGCTGCCGTGCACCGCGTTCTTCGCCTTGCTCTCGGCGAACCGCTTGCGGATGGTGCCCTCTTCGGCCTGCGCCGGGTCCGTGGCACCGATGAGCTTGCGGTAGGCCTCCACCGCGTTGTCCTTCTCCAGGATCGCCGCCATGATGGGGCCGCTGGCCATGTAGTCCACCAGTTCGCCGTAGAACGGTCGCTCCTTGTGCACCTCGTAGAAGGTGCCCGCCTCGGCGGCGGAAAGGCGCGTGTACTTCAGCGCAACGATGCGGAAGCCGTTGGAGATGATCATGTCGATGATCTTGCCAGTATGCCCGGCCGCAACGGCCTCTGGCTTGATCATCGTGAACGTGCGGTTGCCTGCCATGTGGGGTGTTGTTGAAAAAGCGGCGCAAAAATAGGCGGTCCGTCCCAACCCCGCGCCATCGGGAACATCCTTCCTTCGTGCGACGTATCACGGCCGTCGCTCCGGGCCCTGCCGGCGCCTCATCTCCTCGATCCATGTCCCCACGAACCATCCCCGTTTCCCTGCTCGTCGCGGCGCTGTGCGCTTGCGGTGGGTCCGGTGAAGAGCGGCCGCCCGCTTCAGACAAGCTCATCATCGGCGACAGCTCCGCCACGGCGCCCGCTCCTGCGTCGCTCTACCAGATGCCCACCCCAAACGAGCTGTTCGCCATCGTGAGGCAGATGGCCGGTGAGGGGCAGAAGCGCATGATGAACCCCACCACCAGCGCGGACCGTTATGCGACGCTCGGTGGCCGGGCGTTCAACTTCGGTGTGTACTGCACCGACCTGATCTATGCGAGCTATTTCGACCTGAACGTCGAGGTGGTGCGCTACTACCTCACTGTGAAGAAGCTGGGCGAGCAGCTCGGCCTCAGCGCAGCCTTCAGCGAGGCGGACTTCGTGCGCCTGGAACGGAACCTCAGCAAGGGCGACAGCCTGGAGATCATCAGCAACGAAGCCTATTACAAGGCTTACGAGAAACTGCAGGAGGAGGAGATGGGGCCCACCCTCGCCCTGGTCCTTGCCGGCGGATGGGTGGAGAGCCTGCATCTGGTCATGAAGCAGGTGGAGTCCTTTGACCCGGCCGATCCTCTCGTGAAGCGCGTCGGTGAACAGAAGTTCAGCCTGGAGCACCTCATTGAGATGATGGACGCCTACAGCGCCGACCCCCATGTGGCGCCCATCCGGGAACGGATGATCGCTCTGCGTGATATCTATGACCGGATGCAGGTGCAACGCACCACCCATGCCGGCAAGTCCAGTTCCGGCCGCATGGTGCTGGGCGACGACCTCAACGTGCAGCTCTCCGCCGAGCGCTATGGTGAACTGCAGGCCGCCGTGGAAGCGCTCCGCGCCGAGCTCGTCAGCCCCGAAGGACAGGTCCCTGCACAACCCAACGCCTGATGGTCATGCCGCCCTTGAAGAACCTTCTGACGGCCTCGGCCCTGATGGCCGCGACCATCGTGAACGCCCAGTACAACTGCGGCGACTATCACAAGTTCAACTGCGAGCGCTCCACCGATGTCCGGTTCTCGCTGAACGGCCAGAGCAAGAGCGCAAGCGTCCAGGTGGGACGTCCTACCGAGCTCAATATCATCGTCTACGGCGGTCAGGACTATCGGATCTCGTTCTGTTACGATGAGAAGATCATCGGCGACCATGTGGTGGCGCGCCTGGTCGAGAAGGTGCGCGTGCCGCGCGAACAGGACGTGGAGGTGGTGGAGAAGGAGGAGCTGCGCGATGGCAACGGGCAGCCCACCGGCCAGTTCAAGGACGTGAAGCGCATGGTGCGCAAGACCGTGTTCGAGGATGAGCGCAAGGTGCTGTGGGATAACACCGATCATGAGCTGGCCCAGGAAGTGGAGTTCTCCGCGGCCACCACCAAGCGGCTTGTGGTCGAGGTGATGGCCCCCGGTGCCGCTGAGCAGAAGGGGCGCGCCAAAGGTCTCGACATCGGCTGCGTGGGCATCCTCATCGAACACATGCCCACGCCCAACCTGGGTTTCTGAGCCGCTAGGCCGGGCCTACCTTTGGCCCATGCCCTTCGTGCACCGCGAACATCCGGAGCTGCTTCGGCTTCAGGCTTTGCTCGGCGGACCCCGCCGCTGTGCCATCGTCACCCACTACAATCCCGACGGCGATGCCATGGGCTCGTCCCTCGGCCTGGCCCACATTCTGCGGGCCATGGGCCACTCCGCCCAGGTGGTGCTGCCCAATGCGCCGCCGCCTTTCCTCCGCTGGATGCCCGGCGCGGATGGGTGCATCGCTTCGGACGCCGCCGCTGACCTATGCCGTGCCGCCATCGCCGAGGCCGACGTCGTGTTCTGCCTCGACTTCAACCGGCCCGACCGCGTAGGCGCGCTGGAGGAGGCCGTGCGCACGGCACGGCAGCGGGTGCTGATCGACCACCATCAGCGTCCGGAGATCGACGCGGTGGCGGCGTTCAGCGATACGGCCTCCTGCGCCACCAGCCAGATGGTGGTGGACATTGTGGACGCCTTGGACCAGGCGCACCTCATCGGAGCCGAGGCGGCCACCTGCCTGTACACCGGCATCATGACCGACAGCGGCGCGTTCCGATTCTCGAGCACCACCCCGCATACGTTGCGTGTGGCAGCCCTGCTGATGGAGCGGGGAGCCGTGCCCGACCGCATACACGGCGCCGTGATGGACGACCACACCGAAGAACGCATGCGGTTGATGGGCTTCATGCTCGCCGAACGCATGACCGTGCTGCAGGACCTGGGTTGCGTGGTGCTCGTTCTCCGGGCCGAGGACCTCAAGCGGTTCGGTTTCCGCCCGGGCGATACGGAGGGCTTCGTCAACCTCGGGCTCAGCATGCGCGGCATCCGGCTCTCGGCCTTCTTCCTCGAGCGTCCGGACCGCATCAAGATCAGCCTGCGCTCCAAGGGCACCCTTCCTGTGGACCGGCTGCTGGCCGACAATTTCAACGGTGGCGGTCATGTGAACGCGGCCGGCGGTCACTGCGAGGGCCCCATCGATGCCTGTGTTCAGCGCTTCATGGACCTTCTGCCCGCCCACATCCAGGCCCATCCGGCATGAACCGGCTGCTCCCGGCCTGCCTGTTGCTGTTCACCGCCTGTGCGGGGGGCGACGCTCCTCCAGCGCGAACAGGGACATCCCCTTCGCCGCGCACACCCGCGTTCGTGGAGCAGAACCAAGAGGCCAACCGGATCGAGGCCAGGGACCTGTCCAATTACGCCGCCCGCCGCGGTCTGCGCACCCACGTCTCCGGCACCGGGGTGCACCATGTGCTGCTGCGCGACCAACCCGGCGACACGGCCCGGCCGGGGCAATGGGTGGCGATGAACTACCGCATGGAGCTCCTCAACGGCACGCTCTGCAGCGCCTCCGAGCCGGGTCATCCGGAGTCCTTTCAGGTGGAGCTGGACCACGTGGAGAGCGGACTGCACGAGGCCGTTCAGCACCTGTCACCGGGCGATAGTGCCGTGATCCTCATCCCCAGCTATCGGGCTCACGGGCTGATCGGCGACATGGACAAGGTGCCCCCGCGGAGCTCCATCGTCTATCACATCGGACTGGTCTCGCTCACCGAACCCCGCGGGCGATGAGGAGCGTGCTCTACATCGTGGCGTTGTCCGGGATGTTGGTGGCTTGCGAACGCGGGGCCTACCCGGGCTTCAAGGAGGTGTCTCCGGGCGTGCATTTCCGCCTGCTCGGCCTTGGTGGCGCCGATACGGCCCTGGCGGCGGATGACTCAGTGCTGCTGCGCCTTCGTGCGTCATCCGTGGGGGGCGCGGCCGGGTCCTTGTTCAGCACCGACCGTTGGTATGCGGTGCGCGATCTGCGCATCGGAGCCTGGGCACCGGCGTTCGACCGCATCCATGCCGGTGACAGCGCCAGCATCATCGTTCAAGCCGATGGCCTCCCTTGGAAGGTGCTCTCGCCCGACGGACGCATCGAACCGCCGGATACGCTCATGGTGCAGGTCGAACTGGCGTTGATGGAGGCCCTGACGCCCGCGCAGCAGCGGTCACGGGCCGAGGCCAGGCGTGCCCTGGACCCCGAAGGCGCCGAGCGTCGCGAACTGAGCGCGTTCCTCTCCGCATCACCGGAGGTGTGGACGCGTTGGGGGACGAGCGATCTGCACTACATCCTTGGACCTGTTCATGGGGACTCCACACGGGTCCGTGCCGGAGACCTTGTGTCCATCAGCTATGTCGGCTCACGGCTTGACGGAGGTGAGCCGTTCGATGAGAGCGAGCGCCACGGACAGCCGTTCAGGTTCCGGTTCGGCGATCCGGATCAGGTGCTTCCCGGCATCGAAGTGGCCGTGAGCCTGCTCCGGCCCGGGCAGCACGGTCGATTCCTGCTTCCCTCCGGCATGGCCTTCGGAGGGAAGGGCGTGCCACAGGTGGTGCGGCCCCATGAGCCCGTGCTCTACAGCGTTCATCTGGTGGCGGTCGAACGCGTTGCCGATCCGGGAACCTGACCCCTCCGTCCCCGTATGAAGGCCGGCGGCTCAACGAACGCCGCCATCCGCTCGACCCCGCTGGTCCCGACTTCGTTCGGGTGGTCCTTTTGTTCCATGCACCGATCGCTCCGCGCCATCACAGGTCTTTTGGTGTTCGTCACCATCTCGGGACGGGCCCAGGAACAGTTCGGCCTCGTGCACGGCAACTGGTCGGGCCCCGATGCCCTCGCGCTCGATCCCACTCGAAGCGCCGGGCAATGGCCCTACGCGTCCATCCGCCTCGTCGGCGCGGACCTCTTCGCCTGGAACGACCTGGTGGCGCTGAACGGGGACGACCACAGCCTGCTTCGCGAAGTGCGCAATGGTGTGCGTGGACAAGCTCCAACGGAGATCATCCTGCGGGAGTCGCTGCGCGGCGACAGCAAACAAGGCGCCGTGGTGGCGGCCCTGCCGGGCCCGGCCTTCAGCCTTGCTTCAGGACGTCACGGCTTCGGTATCGCGCTGCGCACGCGCAGCGTGACGAGCATCACCGGTGTGAGCCCTCATCTGGGCCGCTTCATCGTCCATGGGTTCGATCATCGGCCTCAGCATGGCCAGCGCTATCGCGACGAGCATGTCCGGGCCATCGCTGCGGCATGGTCCGAGCTGTCGCTCAACTACGCGCACATCATCCGTGCCTCGGGCTTCGACATCTGGAGGGCCGGAGCTTCGGTGAGGTGGCAGGTGCCGCATGCGGGTGCGGCGTTCCGCCTCGATGTGCTCGACTACACCGTAGTGGACAGCATGCGTGCGGAGGTGCACGAGGTGAGCGGCTCCTATGGGGTGGCCATGCCCTCAGGTGTGGCCGGCTCCGGTTGGGGGGCTGACCTTGGCATCAGCTATGAACGCACCATGGAGGAGGCGGACGGATATCTTCCGCATCGCGCTTCCAACGGATGCATGGCGATCCCATATCGATACCGGATCTCGGCATCGATCGTCGACCTCGGTGGCATGCGCTTCAACAACGCGATCGCCGGTTCGGTGGGGTCCGGCTCGCTCAGCTTCCCCGACCACGGGAACGTCCAGGTCGTGGGACCCGAAGGCGTGGACAGCCTGTTCGCCGCTGCGGGCGATCACACCTCCAACGGACGATTCCGGATCGGCAACCCCACGGCCGCCGCGCTCCTGTACGATCAGCGCCTGGCGGACCGCACCTACGTCGGTGTCGCCTGGGTGCAGCAGCTGAGCGCGAGGAGCGGTGACCGCCTGCGTCGCCCCAACACCCTGGCGCTGACCCCGCGGTATGAGTCCCGTTGGTTCGAGGCCGCCGTTCCGGTCGTGTTCCATGAGTATGGCTGGCGCCGGCCCTCGGTGGGTCTCATGCTGCGCTTCAGCGATATCGTGGTCGGCTCGGATCATGTGCTGCCCTTCCTGTTCAGACCCGACGTGGATGCCGTGGACGTCTATCTGCGCGTGCGGATCACCATTCAACGCGGTCCGTTCTGCAAGGGGCGGCGAAAGCCGGGGCGTCGGCATGTGCCCGGCAGCGGCGAAGCTCTGCCCTGCATGATGCCTTGATCAGCGGCCCAGTACGAAGACCGTCCGCCTGTCCTTCAGGACCGGTGCGTCCGATCGCCACTCGCTCACCGTGCGTGTGCGGATGAACCCCGTGGGCTGCATCAGTTCGGCCGCGATGCAGAGCCGGAGGGCCCCATCCACGGTGCGCAGCAGGTCGGCCAGCAGCGCGTCGTTGCGGTACGGCGTCTCGATGAAGAGCTGCGTCCGTCCCGTGCGTTGCGCATCCTGTGCGATGGTGCGCAGTGCCCGCCTCCGCTCCTCGGCTTCGCGGGGCAGGTATCCGTGGAACGTGAAATGCTGGCCGTCCAAGCCGGAGCCGGCAAGGGCGAGCAGGAGGGAGGAGGGCCCCGGATGTGGGCGCACCTCGATGTTCATCCGGTGGGCCCATGCCACGAGCCGGGCGCCCGGGTCGGCCACGCACGGCATGCCGGATTCGCTGAGCAAGGTGGCCTCTCCGGCTTGGTGAACCAGTTCCGCATAACGACGCACGGTGGCCTCATCGGTGTCCTTGTCCAGCACATGCATGGTCACCTGGCCCAATGCGAACACAGGGTCCATGCGACGCAATGCGCGGCGGGCGCTGCGTTCGTGCTCTACGAAGAACAGGCGCACCCGTGCCACCGTGTCGAGGCTCATCGGGGCCAGTTGCTCCGGACCTCCGGCCTCGCCCAGCCACACCGGGATCAGGTGCAGGATGGCTTCAGCGCCCATGGCGGATGCGGGCGATCAGTCCGGTGACCGCTTCATCAAGCATGTGGTACACCTCGTCGAAGCCTTCATCTCCACCGTAGTAGGGATCGGGCACTTCACGAAGGGCGTGGCCGGGCGCGAGGTCCATGATCAACGACGCCTTGCCGCGCAACACCTCCGACGGAGCAAGCGCATGCAGATCGCGCAGGTTGCTGGCATCCATGGCCAACAGCAGGTCGAACCGCTCGAAGTCCTGCGCGACGACCTGTCTGGCGCGTAGGTCGCTGATGTCGATGCCCTGTCTCCGCATCGCGGTCTGGGCGCGCCGGTCGGGTGCTTCACCCGTGTGGAAGTGGCTGGTGCCGGCCGAGTCGGTGGCGACGTGGAGCCCGGTGGCCGCCGCGCGGTGACGCAGCACCCCTTCGGCCATGGGGCTTCGGCATATGTTGCCGAGACAGACGGTGAGTATCCTCATGGTGGCTGGTGAAGTGACCGGATGGGCCACGCGGCACGAAGGTGGGCCAAGAAAAAGCCCCCGCCGGGGCAGGGGCTTTCTTGGTATCAACGGTCCTCAGTGGATGCTCAACTTCTTCTCCAGGTCCTCCAGGTAGCTGCGGAACTGCTTGTCGGTCTCCTGCAGGTTGTTCACCGTGCGGCAGGCATGCAGGACCGTCGCGTGGTCTTTGCCTCCGCAGTGGGCCCCGATGCTGGCCAGCGAACTCTTGGTCATCTTCTTGGCGAAGTACATCGCGATCTGGCGTGCCTGCACCACCTCGCGTTTCCGCGTCTTGCTCTTGAGCAGCTCGATCGGCAGGTCGAAGTAGTCGCACACCACTTTCTGGATGTAGTCGATCGACACCTCACGGGCCGTGTTCTTCACGAACTTGTCGATCATCTGCTTGGCCAGGTCAAGCGTCACCGCCTTCTTGTTCAGCGAGCTCTGGGCGATGAGGCTGATCATGGCCCCTTCCAGTTCGCGGATGTTGGTGGTGATGCTGTACGCCAGGTATTCGACCACCTCCTTGGGCAGATCGAGGCCTTCGGCGTACATCTTCTTCTGCAGGATGGCGATGCGCGTCTCGAGGCCCGGCGTCTGCAGATCGGCGCTGAGGCCCCATTTGAAGCGGGACAGCAGCCGCTGCTCCATGCCCTGCATCTCCACCGGTGCCTTGTCGCTGGTGATCACCAACTGCTTGCCGGATTGGTGCAGATGGTTGAAGATGTGGAAGAACACGTCCTGCGTCTTCTCCTTGCCCGCCAGGAACTGCACGTCGTCGATGATCAGCACGTCCATCATCTGATAGAACTGGCTGAAGTCGTTCACCGTGTTGTTCTTGACGGCCTCGATGAACTGCTGCGTGAACTTCTCGGCAGGCACGTACAGGATGGTCTTGTCAGGATGGTGCCGCTTGATCTCGATACCGATGGCGTGGGCCAGGTGCGTCTTGCCGAGGCCCACCCCGCCGTAGACGAGCAACGGATTGAAGGCCGTGCCGCCGGGCTTCTGGGCCACGGCGTATCCTGCACTGCGTGCCAATCGGTTGCAGTCCCCCTCGATGAAGTTCTCGAAGGAGTAGTTGGGGTTCAAGTGGCTCTCGACCTTGATCTTCTTCAGGCCGGGGATGATGAACGGGTTCTTGATGGGGCTGTTCGCCACATCGATCGGAAGGCTGACGGCGGGGTTCTTCACCTCACGCGCATTGCTCGTGGGGACCCTCACCGTGTAAGGGTTCGCGCTCGGGAAGCTGTTCTCCATGATGATGGAGTACTCCAGCCGCCCTTCGGCGCCCAGCTCCTTGCGGATGATCTTCTTCAGCAGCCCGATGTAGTGCTCCTCCAGCCATTCGTAGAAGAACTGCGAGGGCACTTGGATCGTGAGGACGTGGTCCTGCAGCTTCAGCGCCCGGATCGGTTCGAACCAGGTCTTGAAGCTCTGCGGGCTCACGTTGTCCTTGATCACCTCCAGGCACCTCTCCCAGATCCTCTCGTGGTCTTTCTTCATGGGCGGTCGTCAGGGTTGAGGATGCGTATGGTCCGATGCGCCGATCCGCTGCAACCGTTGATGCTGAAGGGTTCCAGCGAAGCGGGCGACAAATATGGACCGAAACGAGTGAAAAAAAAAGGTGAAGCGTGCTTGACGGAAAGGAAAATAATCGCCTCACTTCCGGGGTGCCTTTCGGCCACGTGCTCCCCTTGTCCGGCGCGGCCTGAGCGAGAGGAGCGGAACATGCGCGGTCGCCGCGGCCCGAACACCTGTCGCCCCTTGGTGATGGGCCCCGGCGTACCGCTGCACGGAAAGGTGTCGTCCGGCCTTGCCATCGTCGTGCGCATCACCCGAAAGGTACGGGGGCCGGACGGCCCGTTGCAAGCACCCTACCTTGACCGCATGTTCGAGCACCGCTGCCAATTGCGCGTCCGGTACGGCGAAACGGGACCGAATGGGCTATCTGTACTACGGGGACTATGCCGAGTACCTGGAGGTCGGCCGCGTGGAAGCCCTGCGCAGCCTGGGCTTCCCATATCGCCGCATCGAGGATGAAGGAGTGCTGCTGCCGGTCCGCGACCTGCATGTGCGCTACCATGCACCGGCACACTACGACGACCTGCTCACGGTGGTCACGCGCATCCGCGAACGGCCCGCCGCACGGATCAACTTCGACTACGAGGTGCGCGATGAACGCGGGGAGCTCCTCACCGAGGCCTCCACCACGCTCGTGTTCGTCGACAAGCTCACCGGCCGTCCCCGTCGCGCACCGGAGGACCTCCTTGCGGCGCTCGCCCCTCACTTCGCGTCCGTCTGATCCAGGAACCGCGCTCCGCGCACCCTCCATAGTTCGCGGAACGCCGGAATGAGCGATGGACGCAGCAGCACGTCCAGGCGGCAGCGATCCTCGTACGTGGCGCGCACCACTTCGCCTTCCGCGTCCAGCACGGCCGCGCGCAACGGGCCCGCCAGGGCATGGTCGCAGGTGATCGTCAGTGGTGCCCTCACCGTACGCTCCATCCCCGGCGCCGCCTGAAGGGCCAGTTGTGCCGCCTCTCCGTAAGCGCGTACAAGCCCGCCCTTGCCCAGGAGCGTTCCACCGAAGTAGCGCACCACCACCACGGCCGTGTAGGTCAGTTCCGCCGCTTCGATCCGCCGCAGGATCGGCCGTCCTGCGGTGCCCTGAGGTTCGCCGGCATCGTTCGCCCGCTTGCGCGCACCGTCCACACCGAGCACCCACGCGTAGCAGTGGTGACGCGCATCGTGGTGACGCCGGGCCAGCCGTGCGGCCTCGCTTTGGAATGCCTCCTCGTCGGCGATGGGGAAGGCATAGGCCATGAAGCGACTGGCTTTTTCGCGATAGGTCGCCTCACCCGCACCGGCCAGTGTGCGATACCGCTCGGATCTCATGCGACGAGGATCAGGACCATTGCGAGCATCGCCGTGGCCATGCCAGCCAGTTGGAGCGGGCCGGGCCGCTCTCGGAACAACATCATGCTGCCCAGGGTGCCGAACACGATCACGCCGATGTTCATCAGTGGGAACACGCTGCTGCTGGGCCATCCGCTCTTGGCAAGCGCCTTCACCACGAAGTAAAGGCTGCCATAGTTGACGGTGCCGAGCAGCAGCCCTCCGACCCAGGTGCGTGGTTCCTGAAAAGCCCTCTGCTCGGCGCGCGCGAACACGCCGATCAGGCCGAGCACACCGGCCATCCCGAACACCAGCGTGGGCAGCACGGCCTCGGTGAGCGGCGTGGTGCGCATCCGTTGCGTCCATGCCAGTCCGATATCGATGGCCGCATTGCCCACGAACAACAGCACGGGCAGCACCGATGCGCGGTGCATCCCCCTGCCATCGTTGCTCCAGGAACTGAGCACCACGCCTACGATGGCCAGGGCGATGCCGATCCAGCCCAGCAGGTGCTGTTCCTCATCAAAGGCCACCACGCTGAAGGCCACCGTGAGCACGAGGCTCATCTTGCTGGCCACGGTGGTCGCGGCGATGCCCGCGCGCTGCGCGGAGGACCCGGTCAGGTAGAACACCGTGATGAACAGCACGCTCATGATCATCGACGGTGTCCACAAGGGGCCCAGGTCGCCCGCTGCCCACGGCCTGGAGATCGCCAGCCCGCACAGCAGCGCGACGAAGTAGTTGATCACGATCGCGGGCAGCAATGCGACCCGCCGTTGCTCGAACGACTTGAAGATGAGGAACAGCAGGGCCACGAAGACCGCGGCCAGGGTCACCAGCACCATGCGTCCTCGGGGTTGTGTCCGTGCACCACCAGGTCGATCCGGTCGGTCCCGACCCTGATGGACCGCGCAGGAGCCTTGGGCAGGTCGGGCGCCGCAGTGCCGGCGCCGAACGCCACTGCACCGGTGATCACGCGCGCCTCGTCCCACAGGCCCCGCCACAGGAAGTGCCCCAGGAGCGTCGCCCCGCCTTCCACCAGCACGGAGCGGATGTTCCTGCGGTGGAGTTCGGCAAGGAGGGTGTTCAACGGATCGGCGTCAAGGGGCGTGATGACCTGCTCGATGTGCACATCGCTCCGCGGACGTGCCGTGAACAACAGGGTCGGCACCGACCCGTCGTACACCTTCGAGGCGGCGGGGGTGCGGTCCGAGCGATCGAGCACCACGCGCAGCGGCTGGCGGCCTTCCACGTGACGCACCGTCAAGGCGGGGTCGTCGTTCTCCACGGTGCGGCCGCCCACCAGGATGGCTTGCTCCTCGCTCCTCCACCGATGCACGAGCACCTCGGAGGCGGCCGAACTGATCCGATGGACGCCGCGGCCTGCGCGCGGATGCCGGTCCAGGAAGCCGTCCGATGTCCGCGCCCACTTGAGCACGATGTACGGGCGGCCCAGCTCCACGCTGGTGAGGAAACGACGGTTCATCCAGCGCGCTTCGGCTTCGCGGACGCCCACGTCCACACGCACGCCGGCCGCGCGGAGCCGCGCGATCCCGCGACCGGCGACCTGTGGGAAGGGGTCCGGATGAGCGACGACCACGTGGCGCACTCCACGGGCGATCAACAGGTCGGCACAGGGCGGAGTGCGTCCTAGGTGCGCACACGGCTCCAGGTTCACGTACAGGACCGCGTCCGTTGGTACTGGGCCGTCACCGAAGGCGGTCAGGCATTCCACCTCGGCGTGCGGCCGCCCCGCCGCATGGTGCCAACCTTCGGCGATGATGGTCCCGTGACGTGCCAGCACGGCACCCACCATGGGGTTGGGTGTCGCGGAAGCAGCGCCAAGGCGCGCCAGCTGCAGGCATCGCTCCATGAAGGGGTCGTCGTGCATCTGCCCGCATGAGCCTCGGCGTCCACCGTCCATGGTCGCCTTCGGCGCACGAAGATGCGACCGGAGCGGGCGATCTTTGCACTATGCGCCTGTCCACGAACACGGTCGGGGCCGTTCTGGACCTCTACCAGCGCGACCTGGGCGGGCGCCTTTCGCCGGGGGAGGTGCGCGCGATCGCCGAGGCCGTGTTCCACCACCTTCTGGCGTGGGACAGGACACGGTTGATCGCGGAGCGCGATGCCACGCTCAGCGAGAGCGAGCTGCTCCGGGTCTACCTGCCGTTGAAGCGCCTGCGGTCCGGTGAACCGCTCCAGTACATCCTGGGCTCCACTTCCTTCCATGGGCTGACGATCGAGGTCGGGCCGGCCGTGCTCATCCCGAGGCCGGAGACGGAGGAGCTCGTCGACCTCATCAAGCGCTCCGGACAAGCGCCTGCGCGCATCGTGGATGTGGGCACTGGTAGTGGATGCATCGCGCTGGCGCTCAAACGGCACTTCCCCCTGGCCGAGGTGCATGGCCTTGACGTGAGCGATGCCGCCTTGGAGGTGGCCCGGCGCAATGCGATCCTCAATGGGCTCCAGGTGCGCTGGGGGCGGACCGATGTGCTGGACGATCGCTGCATGCTGCCCGCTGGCACCGACCTGGTGGTGAGCAATCCGCCCTACATCCCGCGCATCGAGGCCCCTTCGCTCGATCCGCATGTGCGCGACCACGAACCGGCGCTTGCGCTCTTCGTGGATGACGAGGATCCCATCCGGTTCCACAAGGCCATCGGGCAGCGGGCCATGGAAGCCCTTGTCCACGGCGGCACGCTCTGGTTCGAGGGTCACCATCGCACCATCGGCGATGTGCCCGCGGTGCTGCGCACCATGGGCTACCAGGAAGCCACCCTCCTTCACGACCTCAGCGGTGCCCCGCGTTTCGTGCGTGCCGTACGTTAGCGCACCGACCATCGTATGCACCACACCGGGGACATCCAGCGCATCAAGGAGCTTCGCGAAGAGCTGGAGCGCCACAACCACCGCTACTACGTGCTGGCCGCGCCCACCATCAGCGATCAGGAGTTCGACCGGTTGCTCAAGGAGCTGGAACGGTTGGAGGCCTCCCACCCCGAGCTGTCCGATCCCAACAGCCCCACCCAACGGGTCGGTGGCGATATCACGAAGAACTTCCCCGTGGTGGCGCACCGCTTCCCCATGCTGTCGCTCAGCAACTCGTACAGCCGGGAGGAGGTCGCTGAGTTCGTGGCCCGGGTGGAGAAGAGCGTGGGCCGCACCCGCTACACCATGGAACTGAAGTACGACGGGGTGGCCATCAGCCTGACGTACCGGAATGGTGAACTGGTCCGCGGGGTCACACGCGGCGATGGCGAGAAGGGGGAGGAGATCACGGCCAACATCCGGACCGTGCGCGCCATCCCGCTGAAACTCCAGGGCAACGAATGGCCGGCGGAGTTCGAGGCCCGCGGGGAGATCATCTTCACCAAGGACCGCTTCGCCCGGCTGAACGCCGAACGCGAACGGGCCGGCGAGGAGCTGTACGCCAACCCCCGGAACACCGCCGCGGGCACGCTGAAGAACCAGGACCCCAAGCTGGTCGCCGAACGTGGACTGGACAACTTCATCTACACCCTGCAAGGCCCGGAACTTCCGACGCGCAGCCACTTCGATAACATGGTGAAGGCCCGCGAATGGGGATTCAAGACCCCGAGCCCCGAACGCCGCTTCATCGGCCAGGCGGACGATGTGGACGGCATCATGGCCTTCATCGATCACTGGGACGGCGCGCGGCATGGCATCGAGTTCATCATCGATGGCATCGTGGTGAAGGTGGACGACCTCGATGTGCAGGAGGAACTGGGCCTGACGGCGAAGAGCCCCCGATGGGCCATCGCCTACAAGTTCCAGGCGGAACAGGCCGGCACCCGCCTCAACGACGTCAGCTTCCAGGTGGGCCGCACCGGCGCGGTGACCCCGGTGGCCGAACTGGAGCCCGTCCTGCTCGCCGGCACCACCGTGAAGCGAGCCTCCCTCTTCAACGCCGACCAGCTCGAACGCCTCGACCTGCACCTGGGCGATCAGGTGCGGGTGGAGAAGGCCGGCGAGATCATCCCCCAGGTGGTCGGCGTGGAGAAGGAGCATCGCCCTCCGCATGCGGAGCGCGTCACCTTCCCGCACAACTGCCCGGAGTGCGGTACGCCGTTGGTCCGCCTGGAAGGCGAGGCGCAGCACTACTGCCCCAATGAGCACCAGTGCCCGCCGCAGATCACCCGCCGCATCGAGCACTTCGTGGCGCGCAAGGCCATGGACATCGACGGCCTGGGCGGCGAGACCGTGGAGGAGCTGTTCCGTGCGGGGCTCATCCGCAACGTGGCCGACCTCTACGACCTCACCATGGAGCAGGTGCTCGCTCTGGGCAAAGGCTGGGGCGAGAAGAGCGCCCGCCAGGTGGTGGACGGTGTGGCGGCCAGCAAGGCGGTGCCCTTCGAGCAGGTGTTGTACGCGCTCGGCATCCGCCACGTGGGCGAGACGGTGGCCAAGAAGATCGCGCGCGCGGTGGGTGACATCGACCGCCTGATGGGCATGACCAAGGAGGAGCTCACGGCCATCGATGAGGTGGGGGAGGTGATCGCCGAGAGCATCGTGGACTTCTTCGCCGCCGAGGGCAACCGCGCCGTGATCGAACGGCTGCGCCAGGCCGGACTTCAATTCAAGAGCGCCGCCACGGCCGGCCCGGTCGGCGGCAAGCTGGCCGGCAAGAGCATCGTGGTGTCCGGTGTCTTCCGTTCCTTCAGTCGCGACGGCATCAAGGAGGCCATCGAGCGCCACGGTGGAAAGGTGAGCGGTTCCATCAGCAAGAAGACGACCTTTGTGGTCGCCGGTGCCGACATGGGGCCTGCCAAACGCGCCAAGGCCGATGAACTGGGTGTGCCGGTGATCGACGAGGAGGAGTTCATCCGCATGATCGGGGAATGAAGCTGTTCGACCGCATCAAGGAATGGCTCGGCAGGCGCCGGCTCATCCAGGGGACCGCTCAGGAGCGCCGGCCCGTGGCCCGCAACCTGGCCGATGCCGCCAAGGTGGGCATCGTCTACCACGCCCGCGACGAGCAGACCCACCAGCAGGTGCGCAACTACGTCAAGAAGATCAAGGAGGAGCTCGGCATCCATCGCATCAGCGCGCTGGGCTTCGTGGATGGCAAGGACCTGCCGTACTACATGGCCCCCAAACTCCACTTCGACGCCTTCTGCCAGAAGGAGCTCAACTGGTACCGCATCCCGTCCGGCAACACGGTGAACAACTTCATCACCGAGGAGTTCGAGGTCCTCATCGACCTCACCCTCGAGGACATCCTGCCCCTGCAGTACATCGTGGCCAAGAGCCGCGCCCGCTTCAAGGTGGGCCGTTATGGCGAGGCCAACCGCCACTTCCTCGACATGATGATCGACATGGCCGGCGCCAACAGCCTGCCGCAGTTCATCGCGCAGGTGGACCGCTATCTGCTGATGATCAACCGCTCCCATCAACCCTCCCTCAACTAGCGGCGGCGCCGCACATGCATGGACGACCGATTCCGTGGCCTCGGGGTGGCCCTTGTGACCCCGTTCCTGCCCAAGGGCAACATTGATTACGCCGGCCTGGAACGGCTCATCGAGCACCAGATCACCGGTGGCGTGGACTATGTGGTGAGCATGGGCACCACCGGAGAGAGCGTCACCCTCACCAAGGCCGAGAAGAAGGAACTGCTGGCGCAGACCATCGGCTTCGTGCGCAACCGCGTGCCGGTGGTGCTCGGTGTCGGCGGCAACAACACGGCCGAGGTCATCGAGGCGCTGGAAGCGTTCGACATGGACGGCGTCGATGCCATCCTGAGCGTGAGCCCCTACTACAACAAGCCCACGCAGGAAGGCATTTACCAGCACTACAAGGCCATCGCCCAGGTGGCCCTGCGGCCCATCATCCTCTACAACGTGCCCGGCCGCACCGGCAGCAACATGACCGCCGAGACCACGCTGCGGCTGGCAAAGGACTTCAAGAACATCATCGCCATCAAAGAGGCCAGCGCCAACCTGGACCAGATGGGCCGCATCCTGAAGCACAAGCCGAAGGACTTCATGCTCATCAGTGGTGATGATGCGCTCACCCTGCCCATCATCGCGCTGGGCGGCGCGGGTGTGATCAGCGTGGTGGGCAACGCCCTGCCAAAGGAGTTCAGCACCCTGGTGGAGGCGGCGCTGAAGGGCGATCTGGAGACCGCCCGTCGCGAGCACCTGCGCCTCATCGAGGTCATCGATCTGCTCTTCGCCGAGGGCAACCCCGGCGGCATCAAGCACGCGTTGAAGGTCCTCGGGATCTGCGGCGACACCGTGCGCCTGCCCCTCGTGAACATCAGCGAGGCCACGGCCAGAAAGCTCTACCAGGCGCTGGCGGATGCGGAGGTCGTGAAGTTGTGAACAGGCCCAGCTGGCTGGAAATCCGCCACGACGTGGCGGATTTCCAGCCAGCTACCATTCCCACAGGGCGCTCAACGGCACCGCGTGGATGTCCTTCGCAAAGGGCGTGATGCCCAGCCCGGGGTGCAGCAGCAGCCCCCGTAGCCACTTGTCCCCGGCCACTTCCCGCAGGTGCTTCAGACCGGCCACATCGTTGCTGCCCACGGCCATGGCGGCCTTCACCTCGATGCCCACGATGCGGCCCTTGTTGTCCTCCAGCACGATGTCCACCTCACGCCCCGCCTCGGTCCGGAAGTGGTAGGCCTTCACCCGTACCTTGCTCCAGCCGTTGAGCTTCCGCAGCTCGTTCAGCACGAAGGTCTCCAGCAGCGGACCGAAGGCCGGGCTGTTCAGGATGTCGGCCGGTCTGTCGATGCCCGCCAAGTGGGCGGCGAAGCCGCTGTCGGCCAGGTGCAGCTTGGGGGCCTTCACCAGCCGCTTGCCCCGGTGCGCGTGCCAGGCTTCCACGGGCGTGCTCAGGAAGGTGGCCTCCAGCAGGGCCATGTACCGCCGCATGGTGCTGTGCGGGATGTCCAGCGTCCGTGAGAGATCGGCCATGTTCAACAGGCCGCTGCTCCGCACGGCCAGGGCCTGCAGCAGCCTGGGCAGGTCGGTGAGCCCCGTGATGTTGCTGATGTCCCTCACGTCCCGTTGCAGGATGCTGGTGATGTACGCGCCGTACCAGGCATCGCGCCGGGCCGGGTCCTTGCGCGTCATCACCTCCGGATAACCGCCTGCGATCACCCGCGACGCGATCTGCTTTCGCTCCAACGCGGTGGGGTCGGGCAGCTTGGGCCGTGCGCCGAACACCTTGTCGATGAAGCCGCTCTTCCGGCCCTGCAACTCGTCCTGTGCAAAGGGGAAGAGGGGGATGATCTCCATCCGCCCGGCCAGTGAGTCGCCCAGCCTTGGCAGCACCAGCACGTTGGCGCTTCCGGTGAGCAGGAATCGCCCCGGCTTCCGGTCACGGTCCACCGAGGCTTTGATGGCCCGGAAGATGTTCGGCGCGTTCTGCA
Organism: Flavobacteriales bacterium; assembly: GCA_016713875.1. Lineage (NCBI taxonomy): Bacteria > Pseudomonadati > Bacteroidota > Flavobacteriia > Flavobacteriales > Flavobacteriales bacterium. The sequence continues at coordinate 1,236,323 of JADJOI010000003.1, read as the reverse complement.
CCTCGTCGATCACCGCCAGCCTGCCCAGCCCCTGGATGAAGGCGGGCGGATCGGCCAGTGCCGCTTCCAGGGTGGGGTGGTCGTCCAGTGTGACGTACCGTGCGCCCCGCTCCCGGGCCATGGTCTTCACCAGGGTGGTCTTGCCGGTCTGCCGTGCACCGTGGAGCAGCACCACAGGGGTGTCCTTCAGCGCGATGTCCACGGCATGCCTCAGGTTCCTGGGCGTTTCCATGGTGCCAAGCTAACGTGTTGTGGCCGGATATGCGCCATGAAGTGGTGGGAAATTCGCCATAGCGTGGCGAATTTCCATATGCTGACCCGCGGTGATCAACTCCGTGGCCCATGCAGCGAAAGCCTGCGTGCGCTACCTTTCGGGACCACCATGGACTTCCTCGCTCTCGACTTCGAGACCGCCACCACACAGCCCGACAGCCCCTGTGAACTGGGCATCGCCGTGGTGCGGGATGGCGTGGTGCGGGAGGTGCGCAACTGGCTCATCAAGCCGCCCCAGTGGCCCTACTTCAGCCCGCACCACATCGCCGTGCACGGCATCCGCCCCGAGCATGTCGCCGATGCGCCCACCTGGACCGCCATCTGGCCCGAGGTGGCCGAGCTCCTGCGCGACCGCATGGTGGTGGCCCACAATGCGGCGTTCGACATGAACGTGCTGCGCAGCACCTTGTGCGCAGCGGACATCGCTTTCACGCCGTTCGAGTACTTCTGCAGTGTCAGTATGGCCCGCAAGGTCTGGCCGGGCCATCGTTCCTACGGGCTATCGGCCATGTGCGCCCACCATGGGATCCCCCTGCGGCACCACCGCGCCGGCAACGACGCCGAAGCCACGGCCGAACTGGTGCTGCGTGCGATCGGCGACCGCCCCTGGTTCGACATCACGCAGTTCCTGCACACCAACCGCGTCCGCATCGGGGCCTTTCTTCCCGGTGGGCACCGCACCCCGGGAGGCAAACTCGTTCAGGTGGGGGCGCTGCGCTAGTGCTTGATGAGGCGGCGCACCATCGGGCCTTCGCCACGGATCCGCACCGCGTACACGCCGGCGGCCAGACCGGAGAGGTCGAGTCCTTCCCCCGTCCAACGCACAGGGACCATGCGTCCCAGGTCATCGCGCAGCTCAACGTCCGTCCTCACCGCTCCGGGGGGCAGCATCACCCGCACCATGTCCGTGGCCGGATTGGGGTGAAGCCCCCATCCGTCGTCCGGCTCACGCGTATCCACCGGGGTGGCGCACGGCAGTTGCTCGATCAGCTGCCAGATCTCGTTGTTGAAGATGGTGGCCACCGAGAGGGCGCCATACGCTTCGTTGCCCATGCGCACCACCACCATGTTGCGGCTCGGTACCACGTTCAGCAGCTGGTCGTTCTTGCCAAGTCCGCAGACCATGTCAACCGGCGCGTCAGGCATGGCCGGCCCCGGGAATGCGAACTGCAGACCGGGGAGCATGTAGGTGGGCTGACCGTTCAGCCACCAGAGGTAGCCGTAGCTCTCGTTCAGCCCCTGCGAGGGCGTGGTCATCGCCGTGAAGTAGGCCGTCTCGTGCAACACCGTATCGGTGGACCAGATCCCGCGGTTCAACGCCAGCAGGCCGTACCTCGCCATGCTCCGGGCCTTGCTGAAGTACACGTTGTTGTACGGCGACCCGCCCGGGAACCAGAACCCGTCCATCCCGACCTTGTTGCGGATCCGCGTGTTGAAATAGGAGCTGAAGGTGGTGCCCGCTGCGTTGGCGATCACATCGTCCAGCAGGGTATACGGTGCGTTGTGGTAGGCCCAGCGGGTGCCGGCGTCGGCCAGGTACTGCAGGCAGGCCGGGTCGGTGCAGTCATCATCAGGCACACCATCATCCAGACCGGTGGTCATCGTCAGCTGGTCCCGAACGGTGATCTGCGCCTCCTGCTGTGGGGCGCAGCTCGTCCACCCGGTCCCCAGGTAGGTGCTGCTCGGCAGGTCGATGTCCAGCAGCCCTTCCTCCTGTGCGATGCCGGTGAGCATGGCGGTGAGCGTCTTCCCCGCACTGGCCCAGTACCACAGGCTGTCCTGCGTGAACGTGCCGTAGTAGTGCTCAATGACGATCTTCCCGTCCTTCAGGATCAGGAAGGCCTTCGTGTTCCGCGCACCCACGAAGTCGATCAAACTGTCGACGCGGTCCGGGCACCAGCCCAGACTTGATGGATCCAGGGTGTCCCACGCAGATTGACCGATGGGCGGGAAGTAGAGGGACTGACCGGTGAGCGACCCGGTGGCGAGCCCGGCGAGGGTGGCGGAGAGGATCGCGTGGCGCATGTGTCTTGGACGTCCGTGCCACCCGAAGGTTCACTTGGACAGGTCCGGGGCCAGCGGAACGTAGAGCTTCTTGATCCGCACCAGCGGCCCGGGGCAGGCCACCGTGTGGCAGTTGGCGCAGGCCTGCACGGTGGCATTGAAGGTGCTCATCCGGTCTCCCGCCGGCGCATTGTACAGCGACTTCACCTGGGCGAGGTAGTGGTCCGCGAACGCATCGAAGGCGGCCCGGTCGATGTCCAGTTTGCCGTCCGTGGGCGTGGCCGTGTGCAAGGCCGAGAAGCCGGTCGGGTAGGGGAGCAGATCGTCCCCGCGCTCCAGCCGATGCCGCGTGCTGTCGGTGAAGGCCGTCATCTCGCGCATCAACAGCGCCAGCTCGCTCGGGGGCTTCAAGCCCTTCTGCGCCGCGCGCGGTCCGGTGGTGAAGGCGGCGAGTAGGGGCAGCAGCGCAACAGCCAGGATGGCAGGTGTGCGAACCTTGTCACGGATCTTGCTCATGCGGCTTCAAAGTAAGGGGTCCGGCCGGTTCGTTGCCCGGCGGCGACCTTCGCCCCATGCAAGCACCGGACCACAACGCCGCCGATCCACAGCGCCGCCGCATCCTTACGGCCGCCATCCTGCCCGCCCTGGCCGTGCTCCTGCTGTGGATGGTGCATCTGGTCGCGGGGGCCTACGACCTGGACCTGGCCCGTTACGGACTGTTGCCCCGCCATGCGGAGGGTCTCCCGGGCATCCTGCTCGCGCCCTTCATCCACGGCGACCTGTAGCATCTCTTCAACAACTCGGTGCCGCTCTTCGTGTTGGGCTGGTGCCTGGTCTACTTCTATCCACGTGCCGCCGGTCGCGTCACCCTGGGCATCTGGCTGCTTACCGGCCTGTGGGTGTGGATCAGTGCTCGGGCGGACCGGCATATCGGGGCCAGCGGCGTGGTGTACGGCCTCGCGGCCTTCCTCTTTGCCAGCGGCGTGCTGCGCCGCCAGCGGGCCCTCATGGCCATCGCCATGCTGGTGGTGTTCCTGTACGGCGGGCTCATCTGGGGCGTCTTCCCCATCGCACCGCGCATGAGCTGGGAAAGCCACCTCTGGGGCGGGTTGGCCGGGCTGGCCATGGCCATCGTGTACCGGAAGGTGCCCCCGGCCTTCCTGCCCGACCGCACGTCGGAGGCGCTCGATGATCATGAGGATGGGGATGCCGCCGCCGGGCACGATGCTGCCCCGGCAGGGCCGCGCATCCGCATCGTGTACGAGGCCGACCCCGGCGACGAGGTGGATGACGAGGAACTGCGGTGGAAACGCGAACTGGGCCGGCGCACCGAACTGGACGACCGAAGGACCGACAGCACCTGGCCGGTCGAGGGCCCCTACTGAGCGCGCAGGACGGCCAGCTCGCGATCGCCCTGCATCAGGCGCAGCACATCGCCGTCCAGGCTGTAGCCGTCGGTGGCACGCAGCGCGCTGGTGAATTTGCCCTCCAGCTCCATGGTGTCCTGGCAATACATCTTGGTGGCGCCAAGTTCGCCGAACTTCAGCGATGATCCCTGCACGGTGAACGAACCGAAGAGCTGATTGCAGCCACCCTTGCCGGATACCTGGTCGCCCTCGGCCATCTGCAGGTAGGGCGCGCGCTCACCGAGGCTCTGGTCGATGGGCGTGCCGTTCAGGGTTTGAAGCATCCACTTGGAGCCGACGAGCTTGGCCAGGGCGTTGCCCGGAGTTCCGCCACCGTCCTTGCCCTCGTTGCAGGTACCGGCCATCAGCGTCAGGGCCACGGCCAGCGAAACCAAGGTCCGCATGCGATCAGCTGTTCAGCATCACCGGCATCACCAGCATCAGGACATCCTCGCCCACTTCGCCCGGCTCGCTCGGCAGAATGATGCCCGCCCGGTTGGGCGCGCTCATCTCCAGCACCACATGCTCGCTGGTGAGGTTGTTCAGCATGTCCATGAGGAAGCGGCTGTTGAAGCCGATCGTCATGTCCTCGCCCTCGTAGCTGCAGGTGAGCTTCTCGTTGGCCTCGTTGGCGAAGTCCAGGTCCTCGGCGCTCACCGCGAGCTGGCTGCCGGCGATGCTCAGGCGCACCTGGTGCGTGGTCTTGTTGCTGAAGATGCTCACCCGACGGATCGAGCTCAGGAACGACGCGCGATCGATCGTGAGCTTGTTCGGGTTCTTTTTGGGGATCACCGCCTCGTAGTTCGGGTACTTGCCGTCGATCAGGCGGCACACCAGCACCAGGTTGTCGAAGGTGAACGAAGCGTTGTTCTCATTGTAGCTCACCGCCACTTCCGCGTTGGTGGCCGCCAGCACGTTCTTCAGCAGGTTCAGCGGTTTCTTGGGCACGATGAAGCTGGCCGGCTTGTCCGCCCGAACGTCCGTTCGCATGTACCGCACCAGCTTGTGCGCGTCGGTGGCCACGAACCGCACCGCCTCTTCGGCCAGCTCGAAGAAGATGCCGCTCATCACCGGGCGCAGGTCGTCGTTCCCCGTGGCGAAGAGCGTCTTGTTGATGGCCATGGCCAGGGTTCCGGCTGGCAGCTGGAACCTCGAGGGGTCCTCCAGGGTGGGGCTCTTGGGGAACTCCGCGCCGCTGTAACCGGTCATCTTGTACTTGCCCTGGTCGCTGCTGATCTCCACCCCATGGTGCTTGCCATCGATGCTGAAGGTGAGCGGCTGCTCGGGGAAGGCCTTCAGCGTGTCCAGCAGCAGTCGGGCGGGGATCGCCACGCTGCCCTTGTCCTTGGCTTCCACCGCCATGGTGGCCGTCATGGTGGTCTCCAGGTCGGAGGCCGTCAGGGTGAGCTGCTTGCCATCCACCTCGAACAAGAAGTTGTCGAGGATGGGCAGGGTGTTGCTGCTGGCCAGGACCCCTTGCAGCATTTGGAGCTGCTTGAGCAGGGCGTTGCTGGAGACGATGAACTTCATTCCGGAACGGGATGTGGGTTGCGCTTTGGCCGTGGTCTCCACGGTCGCAGTGTCTTCGGACATGTTGATCGGGATGGCATCGACGCAAGGGGCGCCGGTGGTGCGCAAAGATAGCCGGGTACCCTCCCCCGGACCCCCCGTTTTATCAACACTGACGGGGGTTTTTCCACATCACGGCGCCTGCCGGAACAAGGCCTCCCGCGGAACCAGGAGCCTGTCGGCACCCAGACGCTGCACCGCCACGAGCACCGTGTCGTCCACCGTGGCGTAAACCCGGTCCACATCGTTCTCCTTCAGCAGGTTGCCCATGGCGTCGCGTTGCCCCACGTAGGCCCCCTTCGCCCAGAACGGGATCGTGCGTTCATCGCCGTTCCGCCGCACCAGCGTAAGGCGGTGGAGGGGCGTGCTGCGCATCACCGAGTCACGCTCCGCCGAGGTCAGCTGTCGTTCCACGTACTCGAAGTTCAGTCCACCCAGGGGCAGCAGCATGTCGCGCACCGCCGCGGTGTCCATCGGCAGCACCGCGCCGGCCTCGTCGAGCAGGGTGGGGGTGCCGCGCTCGTCCAGGGCCACCAGGAAGCCTGCGCCCGGCGTGGCGGGGAACTCCACCCGCACCTCGCGCAGCGCCGCCAGGTCGCGCTCCTGGAGGAGGATGCTGCTGCGCCAGACGTCCAGGTCCACATGGAAGCGCGGCGTCAGGTAGCCGGTGAAGCCGCTCATGCCCATGACGAAGGGGACCGCGGAACGGCCGGTGCCGGGCTTCTCCAGAAGCATGTAGGTGCCAAAGTGGTCCTTGGTGGAGTGCCCCACGAACCAGATGCGATCGGGACGGTCGTCGCCGGTGTAGATCTCCACGCGCTTGGCCGTGCCCGCCATCACCCGCACCACGTTGGCCTCGGCGCTCTTGGGCACTGGGGCCCGCACCTCCACCCGCAAGAAGGTCTTCAGCAACAGGTTCACCTGGATCGGGTTGGCCTCCAGCCGCCCGTTCACCGTCCAGCCGCCCCCGGCGCGGCGCCGCAGGTCCACTGTGCGGCCGTCGGGCTCGCTGATGAAGATCCGGTCCACCGCGGCGGTGTCGGCCACGGCGAAGTCGGTGAGGGGGCCGCTGAGCGTGGTGCCATTGTCGCGCATAGCAAGCCACCAGGCCACCGAACCCAGCATCAGCGCGATCAGGACGATGACAAGGGTTCGTTTCATGCGGGTTTGGTGTAGCGCCGTTTGCGCAGCAGGTGGAACAACAGCCCCGCGAGGATCACCACCAGGCTGGGCACCACCAGGTTCACCACCTGCCAGAACGTACGCTCGCCCACGCTGCGCACCGGGTCCAGCTGACGCAGGGTGATCGCGCGCGACCGCAGGCTGATCAGGCTCTGGTCATCCAGCAGGTAGTTCACCGCGTTCACCAGCAGCTCGCGGTTGCCATAGATCTTGGCGTTGGCGTAGCGGTCGTAGCCCAGCATGTAGTACATGCCCTTGGCCGGGTCCACCCGGTTCTCGATGACGTCGCCGTCGCTGATCACCAGCTGGCTCGTGGGCCTCCCCTTCGCCCGGTACTGCGGGTCGCCCTCTGTCAGAAAACGCTCGGTGAGCCGGCCGGCGAAGGCCGAGGTGAACGGGCCTTCGAGCAGCACCGCCACCGGCGCCGGCGTGCCCTTCTTGTCCAGCCCCAGCTGCAGCTCCACGATGTTCAGCGCCACACGCACCGGGTTGCGGAGCACCCGGTTGTAAGGGCTCGTCGTCAGCAGGATGGTCTTGCGGATGCTGTCCGTGCCGATGGTGTCCATGCTGCTCACGAAGCGCGTGTGCACCGGGTCGATGTTGTTCACGATGGGGTGGCCTTCCTGTGGGATCAGCACCGGCTCGAAGTACCACGGGAAGCGCTCCAGCTTCCGCTGGTTGCCGTAGGGCGTGGTGAAGATCTCGATCGGTGCGCAGCTCCGGTCCAGCAGCAGGTCGTTGTTGATGCGCACCCCATAGGCGAACAGCAGCTGGTCCACGCCCAGCTCCATGGCCGTGGCCATGCTGTACTGATTGCTGCGGAGGCTATCGAGGTTGGCGTTCATCGCGTCCAGCAGCCACAGCACCTTGCCGCCGTTCATCACGTACTGGTCCAGGATGTACAGGTCCTTCTCGGGGAACGCGCTGTCGGGCTTGGCCACGATGAGCAGGTCCCAGCGGTTGGTGCGGTAGCGCGCGCCCTCCAGGCGATCGCTGAGGCTGCCCAGCTGCCCGTCGATCCGCAGCCGGCTCACGTCGTAGTGCTCGCCCAGCAGCGTGGCCACATCGCGCACCTGGATGGGCTCCAGTTCGCCGTGGCCCTCCAGGAAGGCGATGCGCGGACGTTCCTTGCGCGTGAGCTGACGGATGGCGCTGCCCAGCTCGAACTCCAGGTTGTTGATCGACCGGTTCACCATGTCGGCGTCGGGGGTGCGCAGCTGGGTCTTCAGCAGCTGCACGGCCACGGTGCGGCCTTTGTAGGTCACCAGGGCGCCGGGGAACACGATCTTCTCGCTGTGGCCGTCCTTCTCCCGGATGCGGATGCTGCTGTACTGCAGGCCCTGTTTCTCCAGCGTGGCGTACACCTCCTGCCGCACCTTCGCGTCCGGGTCGGCGCTGGGGTCGATGAAGCTATGGTCCAGCTTGTCCGGACCGTGCACGCGCATCTCGTCGAGCAGTTCGCGGGTGGCCTCGCTCAGCCGCCGCAGATCGGCCGGCAGATCGCCCGCCAGATACACCTTCACGTACACCCGGTCGTCCAGCCCGGCGATCAGTTCGCGGGTGGTGTCCTTCAGAGTGTAGCGCTCCTCACTCGTGAGGTCGGCCCGCAGCCGCACGAAGCCGACGATGAAGAGCAGCAGCAGCACGATGCCCACGCCGGCCACCAGTTCGGTGAGGTCGCGCAGGCGGGGGGAGCGGCCGGGGCGTGCCATGTCACCAACTGCGGCTTTGGAGCACCGTGCGCGTGGCCAGCAGGAAGATGGCGGCCACCCCACCGAAGTAGAGCACGTCGCGCAGGTCCACCACCCCGCGGCTGATGCTGCGGTAGTGCTCCTGGATGCCCATCGCCTTGATGGGGCCCTCCAACGCGCCGAAGGCGTCGAAGCTGGCCACCAGGTCGAAGCCCATGAACAGGCAGAAGCACAGGAAGACCGTGATCAGGAAGGCCACGATCTGGCTGTCGGTGAGCGCCGAGGCGAACACGCCCACCGCGGCGAAACAGCCGCCCAGCATCAGCAGCCCCAGGTACGAGCCCCAGGTGCCCCCCCGGTCGATGTTGCCCGCCGGCACCGCCAGCTCCATCACGCTCCACACGTACACCAGCGTGGGTAGCAGCGCCGCCATCACCAGCACCACCGCGGCGATGTACTTGGCCGCGACGATGGCGCCCTCGCTCAGGGGCTTGGTCAGCAACAGCTCGATGGTGCCCGTGCGGCGTTCCTCGCTGAAGCTGCGCATCGTCACCGCCGGCACCAGGAAGAGGAAGACCCACGGCGCCAGCTGGAACAAAGGCGCCATGTCCGCGTAGCCCAGGTCCAGCAGGTTGTCCGGGAACACCCACAGGAAGAGCCCGGTGATCAACAGGAAGACCACCACGGTGATGTGGCCGATGAGCGAGCCCGCGAAGCCCCGCACCTCCTTGATGATCAACGCCCGCATGCTGTAGCTGTCCGCTGGAAAAGGCGGCCGAAGATAGCGTGGGCGCGCCGCCCATCGGGCCGTGGCACCTGGACCCGGCGCACACCACCGGGGGAACGGCGGATCAGAAGGAGACCACCGTCTTGCGGCGCTTGCGCTGCGGCTTCTTGGGGATCTTCTCCTGGTCCGTGTCGCAGTAGTTCTTCACGATGAACACCGCGTCCTTGTCGCCGAGCTTGGCGCTGGCCCGCCAGTCGCGGCAGGCCTCCTCCTTGCGCTTCAGGTTGTAGTGGCTGTCGCCCCGGTAGTAGTGCGCGTCGCGCAGGTCGGCCGAGGCGGTGTCCTTCGCCAGCACTTCCGTGAAGCCCGCGATGGCCTCTTCGAAGCGCTCCATCTCGTACAGCAGGATGGCCGCGCTCATCCGCCCGCCGGGGATCTCCGGCTTCAGCGCCAGCGCCCGCCGGATGTCGTCCAGACCCGCGTCCTCCTTGAACAGCTCGCCCTTCACCACGCCGCCCAGGAACAGCGCCTCAGCATGGTCGTCGCGCAGCTTCAGCGCCTTCTCGGTGTCCTTCAACGCCTGGGCGTTGTCCTGCACCAGGTAGTGGGCGCAGGCCCGGTTGTACCACGCATCGGCATCGGCCGGATCCAGCTCGATGGCGTGGTCCAGGTCGCGCAGCGCCCCCTTGATGTTGCCCTCGGTGATGCGCGCGGCCGACCGGCTTACGAAAAGCCGGGCGTTGTTGGGGTCCAGGGTCTCGCTCTCCTTGTAATCGATCAGCGCCAGCTCCAGTTGCTTCAGCCGCTGGCGGATGTCGCCGCGCAGTTTGTAGGCCCGCGCCGAGGTCCGGTCCGCCGCGATCGCCCGTTCCACCCGCGCCAGCGCACTGTCCAGCTCGCCGCTTGCGTAGGCGGTCTCAGCCGAACGCAGCAGCGCGTCGCTCTGGGCGGAAGCGATGATGGGGATGAAGAGGAGGGATAGGGCGATGATGCGGTTCATGCAGGCTCGGGCTTGGCGTCCATGTGATGCAGGCGGGCGCAGCTCCAGGCCTGCGCGGGGGCGTCGAACAGGGCCTTCACCACCGGCCACACCTCGGCGAAAACGGGGGAGCGGCGATAGTGTTCCAGGTCTTCGGCGGACCGCCACAGGCTGTAGGTGAAGAAGATGCGGGGATCGTCGGCGTCGCGCAGCAGCTCCAGGTGCAGACAGCCCGGCATGGTGATGATGCGATGCCGCCAGCCTTCGAACAGTTCCAGGAATCCCTCGGCCTCCCCAGGGCGGAAGCTCATGCGCACCAACCGCACGATCATGAGGCCGCCAGTTGCCGCACCACGTCCTTCAGCTCCACACGCACCGGGTCCTGCACGTGCAGCCCGAACAGCCGCGCTGCGCCGCCGCCGCCGCCCTCCACGCCTTTGTTCACCGCGATCTCCAGCAACCCGCTGGCCCCGAAGAAGGCTACCCGCTCGCCCTGCGGCACTTCGCCGTAAGTGCGGTGCAGCGCCGTGATGTCGTACTGCGAACGACCGAAGGTGATGCGGAAGGGCCGGTCCTGCACCATCGCCGCGAAGTGGTCGTGGTGGATGTTGGTGACCACGTTCCCGTAAGCGTCCACATGGATCACCACGCCGCGGATGCTCTCCTGGTCCAAGGCCGGAACGAAGCCGAGCTGCTGTCGCACCCCGGCGCGCGGGTCAGCGATGGCGTCGATGGTCCCGCCCAGTGCCAGGTGGCACGCCGCCCGCGCCAGCACGCCCCGCAGCGGGAAGGTGGCGTCCGCTGCGTCCGTCACCATCCGCAAGGTGTGTACCTCCTGCGGACGGCCATCGAACAACAGGCTGAAGATGCCGTTGTCCGCCCCTACGAACCAGTGCCCGTCGTGCGCCGCCACCACGTGGGGCGTCTGCGGACCGGCCTCGGGGTCGATGCCGATCAGGTGTACCGTGCCCGCCGGGAAGGCGGGGTATGCGTTGCGGAGCACGAAGGCCGCCTGCGCGTTGTCGAACGGCGTGATCTGGTGACTGATGTCCACGATGACCGCGCCGGGTGCCTGACCCAGGATGCTGCCCTTCACCACGGCCACGTAGTGGTCCTTCACGCCCATGTCCGTGGTGAGGGTGATGATCGCCATCGTGCGGGGCCGCGTGCGTCGCCGGTCGTTCGTGATCGGCTACCTTCGGCCGGTCAAATGTAAGGGCGCGCGGATCCCCTGCTCCGCACCCTCCAAGCACCGCACGTGGGCGAGCTTTCCATTCAAGTGACGGCGGTGGACCCGATCGCGGTCTTCGGCGCCAACGACCAGCATCTGCGCATCATCCGCGGCTTCTTCCCGAAGCTCAACCTCGTAGCGCGTGGCGACACCTTGAAGGTGATCGGCAACGACGAGGACATCAGCGTCTTCGCCGAGCGCTTCGATCAGCTCGTGGAGCATGTGGGCCGCTACAACGAACTGCCGCGCAAGGTGCTCGACGACATCATGGGCGGCGCCCCGGACACCGAACCCAGCGCGGAGGACGCCGATGTGCTGGTGCACGGCAACGCCGGTCTCCGCGTCAAGGCCCGCACCCGCAACCAGCAGCGGCTGGTGGAGGCCGTGCGCACCCACGACATGGTGTTCGCCGTGGGGCCCGCCGGCACCGGCAAGACGTACACCGCCGTGGCCCTGGCCGTGCGCGCCCTCAAGGAGAAGCAGGTGCGCCGCATCATCCTCACCCGGCCCGCCGTGGAGGCGGGGGAGAACCTCGGCTTCCTGCCCGGCGACCTGCGCGAGAAGCTCGATCCCTACCTGCAGCCGCTCTACGATGCGCTCAAGGACATGATCCCCGCCGGCCGCCTGGCCGAGCATCTGGAGACCGGCGTCATCCAGATCGCCCCCCTGGCCTTCATGCGCGGCCGCACCCTCGACCACGCCTTCGTGATCCTCGACGAGGCCCAGAACGCCACCCTGCCCCAGCTCAAGATGTTCCTCACTCGCATGGGCCGCAACGCCAAGTTCGTCATCACCGGCGACCTCACCCAGGTGGACCTGCCCAAGCACAGCCCCAGCGGCCTGGACAAGGGCATCGGCATGTTGCGCAGCGTGGAAGGCATCGCCATCATCGAGCTCGATGAGAAGGATGTCATCCGCCACGAGCTCGTCACCAAGGTGCTCGTCGCCTTCAAGGATCAGGAGCAGCGCGACCAATCCGCTCGCACGCCATGAACACCGTCCTCGCCGGGACCCTGATGCGTTCCGAGCTCCGCCACCCGCTCATCACCCAGGTGTACCGCGGCAAGGTGCGCGACGTGTACACCCTCGCCGACGGTCGCGTCCTGCTGGTGGCCAGCGACCGCATCAGCGCCTTCGACGTGGTGCTGCCCCGCGGCATCCCGCACAAGGGCCAGGTGCTCAGCCAGCTCAGCTGGCACATGCTGGAGGCCACACGTTCCGTGGCGCCCAACTGGGCCCAGGCCTCACCCGATCCCAATGTCGTCATCGGCACCGCCTGCACCACCGTGAAGGTGGAGATGGTGGTGCGCGGTTACCTCGCCGGCCACGCCTGGCGCACCTACCAGAGCGGCGCGCGCATGCTCTGCGGGGCCGCCCTGCCCGAAGGCCTGCGGGAGAACGACCGCTTCCCCGCACCGATCATCACGCCCAGCACCAAGGCCGACGTGGGGCACGACGAGGACATCACGACGGACGAGATCCTGGCCCGCGGCCTGTGCACGCCGCAGGAGTGGGACAGCATGCAGCGATACGCCCTGGCGCTCTTCGCCGAGGGCGGCCGCATCGCCGCCGAACGCGGCCTGCTGCTGGTGGACACCAAGTACGAGTTCGGCCGCACGCCCGATGGCCGCATCCTGCTCATCGACGAGGTGCACACGCCCGACAGCAGCCGCTACTTCTACGCCGACGGCTATGCCGAGCGGCAGGCCCTCGGCGAACGCCAGAAGCAGCTCAGCAAGGAGTTCGTGCGCGAATGGCTCATCGCCGGCGGCTTCATGGGCAAGGAAGGCCAGCAGGTGCCCACCATGGACGATGCCTTCGTGCACAGCGTCACCGACCGCTACGTGGAGCTCTACGAGCGCATCACCGGCCAGGCCTTCCGGCCCGCACCCACGGAGGACATCAATGCCCGGGTGCAGCGGGCAGTGGAGGAATACCTGGGGTAGGGCGATAGGTAAGGGTACCCTTGTGCGGCATCCTTTGTATTTTCGTTGTAGGAGATCTAGCTTCACCTTGGATTTCAAGAGGTGGTTCAGTTAAGGAATCTGACTAGACCCATGAAACGCATCGTCGTCCTCCTCCATTTGCTAGGTGGAATTTCACTGATCGCACAGCACCTACCTGATCTTTACTATGAGGAGCCGAAACCGTCCATAGGTTATTGGGAAAATAAAGGGCAGGTCACAGATCCAAACGGCGGACCGATCAGTCGCGTGAAGTTTTACTCCGAAGGCGCGCAACCACGCTCTTGGCTATTGGATAGTTCGCGTGTCGCATTTTCTATGGCAATGGTCGATGATATATCTGGAACCCTGGATACCTTTACAACATCCATATGTTCGCTTCTGGTAAAGGAGCAAGGTTCCGTATGCCTCAAAGCTATGACCTTAAAGCACATCACAAGAACTTCTTTCTTGATCACACAGCTCCCAACGGGCTAATCGAAGTACATGGATATGACATCTTGCTGTACAAAGACATTTTCGAAGATATCGACCTGAAATTCTACAGTGGTAGTTCGGGCGCACGGATGACCTTTATTTGCCAACCCGGCTTCATTCCAGGAAATCTAGTTCTCGGTTTCCAAGGTCAGGATAGTCTGAACGTAGACGTGAATGGCACCCTACGGCTGTATCGCAACGGTCGGTGGCTGGAATTCCGCCAAGCCCAAGCCTACCAGGTGGACTCCTTGGGGGGCGTAGTTCCACTAAACTGGAATGCGGAGTACCAGACCAGCGGAGGCCAGGGCACGGTGTCTTTTCAGTTCGATAACTACGACCCGCACCTGCCTGTACTGCTACAGATCGGACCTGAGCCTATGGTAGACGTTAACGCTCCGGATGCCCTGTGCTGGGGCACCTATTTCGGCGGGGACGATGGCGAGCGGATCTATGCCAGCACCACTGATAGCGATGGTAACTACTACGTGGTGGGCTACTCGCTTAGTGCATTCGTCACGTTTCCCCAGACCGTCGGGATCCAGCTAGTTTCCTCCGGGGAGGCGGTCTTTCTCACCAAGTTCAGCCCGGACCACGAACTACTATGGACAGTCTACTGGGGCGGGGCCGGGGACCATACCGTGGGCTGGGGCGTGGTTGCGGAAAGCGCGCAGGAAGTCTATGTGACGGGCTATTCGGTAGACAATAGCCTGTTCAACTGGCCCCAGAGCGGGGCGTACAATGATCAGCTCGCTTCGGGGGGGCAACGCAAGGCCATTGTCGGTAAGTTCGATGGTTCCGGCAATTGCCTCTGGTCTACCTACTTCGGTGACGGAAGGGAAGCAGCCTACGGCATCGCGCTCGACGGACTGGATCGGTTACTGATCGTGGGTGAGACCGACGGAACCGGTTTGCCCATCCAGCCCATGAGCGGTGCCACAAGTTGGAGCTATACCGGTGGCACTAGGGATGGGTTCATCGCCTTATTCGGGAGCGATGACGAGCTGCTTTGGTGTACGCCGTATGGCAGCGACGAGGACGATGCCGCCACGGATGTGCGTGCCAGTGGGACCGGATTCGTGGTAGCCGGTTGGTCGGAAGGCGAAGTCACCACCGTGGACGGGGGCGCCTTTGCATACGACCAGAGCACGAATGCCGGTGGAACGGATGCGTTCCTCCTGGCCTTCAACCAGAACGCGGTGTGCACATGGGCCACACCCTTCGGTGGCGGAGGTGAGGATCTGCCGGGCACGAACAGCCTGACCATCGCTCCCAACGGTGATATCCTGCTGGTGGGCGGCACTACGAGCACAGACATGCCGATCGCACCTGGATCAGGTTGGTACGACCCTAGCAATTCCGGTCAGGCCGGATTCATCCTCCGCTTTGCTGTTAGTAGCCGACAACTTGTCTGGGGCACGTACATCAGCGGCACCGGTGAGAATGTGCTGGAATGTGTCACCACCGATGCCTTCGGCAACATCTATGTGGCAGGTTACACCGAAGACGCGACCCTTCCACTAGCCGAGCTCAACGGGGTCTATTTTCAGGATGCACTGGTCTCTGACTATCAGGGTCCCGTGCAAGAGGGGCTAGATGCTATGCTGATGGTCTTCACCCCGTCTCATGTGCTGGTCCATTCGAGCTATTTGGGAGGTGGATCGGGTATCTTTGGCGAGAACATTTGCACCCTCACCTGGCGGAACGCCCTCATCTACGCAGGAGGGCACACCTCCAAACACACGGATCAGTTCTCATTTTTTCCGCTGTACAACCCTGGCGCACCGGCCTGGTTCGATGACCTCTATTTTTATCCCAGCACAAGGGATGGGTTCCTCGTGGCCCTCTGCACCGACCTTTTCACCGGGGTTGCGGACCATGGCTCGTTCGAGACGAGCGATCAGCTGATGGTCCTCGAAACCGATCACAGGCGCTTCACGGTGTTGGGCTGGGACCCCTCGAGCCGGTCTTTGACCGTGTTCGACCCGTCCGGAAAGATCGTTCACCGGATGGCGATCAGTGCTCATCAGCGCTCTGCGACCCTGAACCTGGCGCACTTGTCACCTGGCATTTATTTGCTCCGAACTGAAGGGGCATCGTCGCGTTTGGCGCGAATCGTGTTGCGCTAAGCATTGAAGATCATGCAGACCTGGATAGGTGCGATCGCCATCGCATGCCCTGGGGTGTTGCAGGCGCAGAACAACTGGGTGGACGCAGGCATGCCGCAACTGCAGGTGCCTACGAACTGGATCTTCAGCCTTCCTGTGGATACAGGCACAGGTTCACTGTACGTGTGCGGCTATCTCCAACTCGCGTTAGGACAACCGACACTGTTGCGGTACTCCGCGGGGCAATGGGATACGTTGGGTATCTTCGACCAGGTGGTAAAGACTGCAGTACTCTGGAGGGATACGCTTATTGTAGGTGGTGTGTTCACGAGTGTTGATGGTGTGGCGGTTCAGCGTGCTGCTTGTTATGCTAATGGTCAGTGGTCACCGTATGGCTCGTTTTCGAATGGAACGATCAACAAGCTGAAGGTAATTGGGAACGAACTGTACGCTGTTGGTGCGTTTGATGAGGTAGACGCGCACACCTGCAATGGCGTAGCAAAGCGATCTGAAGGTCAATGGGTCGAGTTAAGCGTAGTTCCGGGGCTCAACTCGAACACGCAGATAATGGATATCATTTTATTTGATAACGAACCAGTAGCTTGTGGAACGCTCAACCTGAGCGACGGAACGAGGGCGATCATGAGGTATACCGGTACGGAGTGGATAGGCTTAGGCCCTGGCGTTCTTGGTGGGTTTTCCGGGCTAAAGGCCTTGGCAGTATACAACGGGGAGTTGTACGCGGCCGGATCGGTGCGCTTGTCGGATGGCAATGCCGGACATGGTATCATGCGGTGGGATGGCGATCAATGGCATGCGGTAGGTGGCCATTTGCAGGACGTCTATTGTGGTTACTCGTTCAGCGCACCGGTATATGATATGGTGGTGCATGAGGACAAGTTGTTCGTAGCAGGTGGCATTGGTTGTGCCGGTGAAGTACCCGCCGAACGCATCGCCATCTGGAATGGGGCCCAGTGGTGTGGCCTGGGCACAAGCTTCCCATTGAGCGCGACCGCGACAAGCCTGGCATTCCTTCAGGACACGCTCTATGTGGCTGTGGCCCCGGGAAACATCGTAGATGGGATACCGGTGAACGGGGTGGCTAAATGGATCGGCGGGGCGTTCGCGGATACATGTAGCACGCCGTTGGGCGTACACGAGCAAGACACTCCGGCCTTCTTTGCATCTCTACGGGTGCAGGATCATTCGGATGGTATCTTCAGTGTTAGTGGCTGGGGCGAAGCATGCCGCACGTTGACCGTGCATGATGCAACGGGTCGATGTGTGATGCGCCATGCTGTCGGCACAGATCAGCTGAGCGTCATTATTGATTTCACCCATACTGCGAAAGGCCTGTACATCCTACGCAGTGATGGACTCGGACAGCGAATGGCCAAGGTCCTCCGCTGATTGAGGGCTGCGCTCCACCCTCACGGCACCTTCTCCATGTCCTTCACGGTGTCGTATTGGGGTTCGATCACCCAGTTGCCTTTGGGATCGATGTAGCCCCAGTGCTCGCCCTGCCTGGCAGCGGCGAAGCCGTTCTTGAAGGCGCGGGCGCCTTGGAACTTGGGCTGGATGGCCCAGTTGCCGTCGGGGCCCAGGAAGCCGGTGAGCTCGCCCTGCTTGGCCTCGGCCAGCCCCTCGCTGAAGTCGCCCAGGCCGGTGGCGCCGCCGCCGGGGCGCACCTCCTTGCCCGTGCGGTCCACGTAGTACCAGGCTTCGCCGCTCTTCACCCGCGCCAGACCGCTGGTGGGGTCCATCTCCTTGGCCGCATCGAACCTGGGCTCGATCACCCACTTCCCCTGCTTGTCGATGTAGCCGACCTTCTCGCTCTTGTCCTTGGCCCAGGCCAGGCCGCCGCTGAAGTAGCCCACCGACAGGTACACCGCCGGGATCACCACCTGCTGCTCACCGTTCATGAAGCCGTGCAGCTTCTCCTTCGTCTTGAAGGGCGCCAGCCCGTCCGTGAAGCTCTTCACGTCCAGGATGCCGGCGTCCGCCACCGGGGTCTCCTTGCCCTCGGCCGTCAGGATGAAGAGCTTCTTGCCCTTCATCACCGTGCTGAGGCAGCTCTCGAAGGCGTCCACCTTGTCGTACACGGGCTGCACCGCCAGCTTGCCCTGCGTGTTCATGAAGCCCCACAGCTCGCCCACCTTCACCGGGGCCAGCCCGCAGCTGAAGCCCTGCACGTCGCCGCCGCCGAAGCTGCTGACGAGCTGAAAGGCCGGCACCTCGGTGGCCAGTCGTTCGCCCTTGGTGTTGATGAAGGCGCCGTTCTTGGTGGCGGGGTCCTGCACCGCCGCATACCCGCTCTCGGTGAAGCGGAAGCAGCCCTTGTAGGTGGGCGGCACCACCAACTCGCCGGTGCTGCTCAGGTAGCCCCAAAGCTCCTGGCCGGCGGGTTTCACCTGGGCGATGTAGCGCTGGCCGTAGGTCAGGGTGGTCACCAGCAGGGGAAGGGCGAGGGAAAGGGTGCGCATGGGTGGGTCGGTGTGGATCCGAAAGGTGGGCAGCGGAGGGGAGACGTGCAAGAGGGCGCGCGGCGGGAAAGAGGAAAGATCAAGGATCAAGGAAGAGGAATGAAGAAGGAACCCAGGGGCAAGAGCAGGAGCAGGACCAGGGGCGATGCGGCCGGTGGCCTGAGGCTAGCGGCCGGAGGCGAGCGCCCGATGGCGGGAGTGGAATGCCCTTCACGCAGAGGCGCAGAGGACGCTGGGGGGGGCAGGCGGGCGGCTGGCGGCTGGTGGCTGGTGGCGGGAGAGTGCCCTTCACGCAGAGGCGCAGAGGACGCTGAGGGGGCGAGGGTGGGCGGCTGGCGGCTGGTGGCTGGTGGCGGGAAGCGGAAAGCTGGAGGCCGGCTCAACGGGCGACGCGCTCAGCGGCTTGGGCGGCGCGCTGCTGCTCGGTCCAGGCGGCCAGGTCCATCGTGGGGTCCACGAAGGGGGCCACCATGCGGCGCTCGGTGCGCACCGGCTTGCCCTTGGCGGCCTTGCGGGGGGCGGCGGCGAAGGTGCCCTGGGCCAGGGTGAGGAAGCTCACGAGGACCAGGAGGCTGCGGAGGGTGGCGGTGCGGTTCATGGCGGGGGGGCGGGGTTCGTTGGTGACCCAAAGCAAGGCCCAGCACAGGGGGGAGCGTGAGCCCGGCCGAGCAGGTGGCGGGCGTCAGGGAGCAAGTGGCGGGCAGGAGAGCGGTAGGAGCGGGAGCAGGTGCAGGGGCAGGTGCAGGCGCAAGGGCGGGATCAGGACCAGGGGCGATGCGGCCGGTGGCTGGCGGCGGGAAGCAGGTGGCCTGCGGCGGGAGAGAAATGCCCTTCACGCAGAGGCGCAGAGGACGCTGAGGGGCCGAAGGTGGGCGGCCGGTGGCTGGTGGCGAGAAGCAGGTGGCCTGCGGCGGGAGTGGAATGCCCTTCACGCAGAGGCGCAGAGGACGCTGAGGGGGCGAAGGTGGGCGGCCGGTGGCTGGCGGCCGGCGGCGAGAGGAAGAGCCGCTCAGGCGTCATCGCGCCCCAGGCGCTCGTCCAGCACGGCGCGCAGGTCGTTCAGCAGGGTGGCCTTGTAGGGGTCGGGCTCGGCCGCGGCGGCGTTGCGCAGGCGCGTGGAGGAGGTGCGCGCCGCGCGCTCGGGCCACAGCTCCTGGTTCTCCACCACGGTGAGGCACTCGAAGCACTCCTCGGCCGTGCCGCCGATCGCCACGCCCACAAGCACCTCCAGATGGTCGCGTACATCGAGCCCGGCGTTCCACAGGGCCGACAGCACGGCCGTGCGCACCCCGGCCAAAGAGGGCTCGTCAAGGGCCGCGATCAGCTCGCGCGCCGCGTCGGGCACCTTCACCTGGTTCAACAGGTTGGTGATGCGCTGGCGGACGCCCTGGTCCCGTGCACCGGCGAGCGCATGCAGCAGGGGGCGGATGGCGCGTGCATCGCCGCGGGCCTCCACGGCCACCAAGGCACCGAGCACCTTGGCGTCGTCGGCGCTCAGCAGCGCGGCGAACACCGGCTCCATCGCAGGCTTCGCCATGGCGCTAGGCGGCGGCCAGCTGGCTCGCGAAGGGGATGGGCCGGGTGCGGCTCCGCAGCATCTCGGCCACCTCCGCATCGCTGCGGTACCGGCCGTTCAGGTCCACATAGTGCTTCGCCAGCAGGTCGTAGCGCTTGGCCATCAGCCAGAAGAACACATGCAGGAAGTGGATGCCGTCGAACACGATCGCGTCCCGCTCGGCGTACTGCGCCAGCGTCTTCTGGAAGTACGTGGGGTGCTCCGTCCAATGCATGCTGGGCTTGATGTGGTGGCTGATGTGGTAGCCGTCGTTCCAGCACTTGTGGTTGTACTTCGTGTTGATGCAGGTGATGCTGTTCCAGTAGCTGTTGGCCGGGTCCTCCGCACACAGGAAGGCATGCTGTGCCCAGTTGCCCATCATGGCCACCATGCGGAACAGCACGAAGGGGATGATGAACACCACCACGGTGGCGGGCCAATTGATGAAGCAGAGGGCCGTGCAGAAGGCGATGAAGAGCAGCTCGCCCCGGACCGCGCGGTACATCAGTCGCTTGCGCTTCTTCATGAAGAAGTAAGCCGCCAGGTGGTAGATGCCCGCGAAGAGGAAGCGCCCGAAGTAGTGGGCGAACCCGCGCACCGAGTCGCGCCGGTACGGCATCGTAGTGCTGTCGTCGTCCTCCAGGTTGTTCTCCGCGTGGTGCATGCCCACATGGTGCGCGAAGTAGGTCTCCGGCGAGTGGCCGAAGAAGGGCGCCAGCACCCAGGGGATGTAGTGGTTCAGGAACTCGTATTCCTTCTTGAAGAGCGGGCGGTGGCTCGTACAGTGCAGCATCAGCCCGAAGGGGCCCTTGTAGGTGACGTTGTTGACGTACTGGTAGGCCACCGCCGCAAGCACCCACCACCAGCCGGTGACGAAGGGCAGGTAGAGCAAGATGCCCAGCGGGATCAGCGAGAAGGTGATCCGCAGCGAGAGGTGAATGAAGGGGAGGTCCCGTTCATCCCGGATGTAGCGCAGGAAGAAACGGTCCAAGGCGTTCCAGGACGCCGGAGCCGTGTACGTGGGGTCGGTGATCGGTCCAAGCTTGACCATCGGTCCCGGCCGGCCGCTGGTGCGGTCCGCCGGAGCGCTGCGAAGGTCGGCATCGCGGGGCGTGCGCCCAAATGACCTGCGGCAGGTGCGGCCCTGAACGGCGCAGCCCCCGGCACCGGGGGCTCCACGTCCGTACGGTCAGGTGGTTCAGAGGCTCACGAAACTGCGGCGGCCCGGCTTGCGCTTGAACTTGTAGCTCACCTCCAGGCTGAAGTAGCTGATGCCGTCCGGCAGCTGGGGATTGCCGCGCGGGCTGGTCTTGGGGTCGATGGTGCCGATCGTGCCCCAGCCCGTTGGGTCGCTGATGTAGCGCGCCAGCTCCTGCTTGGAGGCGTCACCCGGATAGGTCTGGTCGATCTCGTTCCAGGTGGCATAGCGGTCGCTCACATCATCCAGTTTGTCGGTAAAGAAGCTGATGTAGGAGAACTCCAGGCCCAGGGAGATCTTGCGGGTGATCATGTAGCGCATGCCCATGCCCATGGGCACGCCGATGTGCCAAGGGCTCGTGCGCTCCAACGTGGTGCCCTCGCCGGCCGCGCTGCTGCCCTCGGTCACCCAGCTGTACAGGTCGGTCTCGTACGTGCCATCCTGCTGGATGATCTGCGCCTGGTCCTCGGGCGTGTCGCGCGGGGCGTTGCGGATGGTGCCGTCCTCCCAGAAGTGATACCGGTTGGCCATATCCTGGGCGCCGTTGAACAGGTCCGCCTTCGGACGGCCGTAGTACACGCCCACTCCGAGGTAGAAGAAGGCGAAGAAGCGCTGCTTGAAGAGCGGCTTGTACGGCTCGCGGTAGGCGTTCAGCACCAGGTGGGTGCTGAGGCCGTAGAGGTCCGTGCGGAAGTTGAGCCCGCGACGGTAGTTGCGCAGGTCGATGCCGCTCATGCCGCCCACGGGATCGGCCTCGTTGTAGCCCACGCGGTTCCAACTGAAGCGGGCCTCCGTGGTGATGGCCCGGGTGACGTAGCGCTTCTTGTTGTTCAGGAAGTCGCGGACGGTGATGGCCATGCCCGGACGCGTGCTGCCCCATTGCACCGCGCCCTCCTCGTTGCCCAGGTCGCCGAAATAGTGGGTAACGCCCTGCGATACGCCCACCTCCACGCTGCGTTGTGCGCTGGCATGGAGGGACACGGCAACAAAAAGGACGAGCAGGGTAGGGTTCCGTGTCATGCCGGACGGATAGGGTGCACCAAGTTACATGGATTAGACGGGATCCCCACCGGGGGTTGCCTGCCTGTGAAGAACCTATCGCGGGCCGAAGAGGGCCGTGCCGATGCGCACCAGGGTGCTGCCCGCCGCCTGGGCCAGGTCGGCATCGCCGCTCATGCCCATGCTCAGCGTGTCGAAGGGGCCCGGCGGACGCGTGTTCGCGGCAGCCACGGTGTCGAAGAGCTGCTTCAGGCCCTCGAACTCGCGCCGCACCTGGTCGCGGTCGTCCGTATTGCTGGCCATGCCCATCAGCCCGCGCAGGCGCAGGTGCGGCCACGCGCTCCACGGCCAGCTCCGCACCGCATCCCACAGTTCTTCCGCCGCAAGCCCGTGCTTCGTCTCCTCCCGGGCGATGTGTACCTGCAGCAGGATGTCCACCGGACGGCCCGCGGCGGCGGCGCGTTTGTCGATCTCCTCGGCCAGCCTCAGGCCGTCCACCCCGTGGATCAGGTGCACCACCGGCACCACGTGTTTCACGTTGCTGCGCTGCAGGTGGCCGATGAAGTGCCAGCGGATGTCGTCCGGCAGCTGGGGTGCTTTCTCGCGCAGCTCCTGCGGGTAGTTCTCCCCGAAATCGCGTTGGCCCAGCTCGTACAACGCACGGATCTCGTCCACCGTGCGGGTCTTGCTCACTGCCACGAGCGTAACACCCGGACGCAGCCCGGCCTTCACGGCTTGATAGCGCTCGGCGAGGGTGGAGGCCATGGGCAGAGGTCAGACGTCCTCCAGCGAGTACACGGTGAGGCCGCTGCGCAGCTTGGGCTCGATGTACGTGCTCTTGGGCGGCATGGTGCCTCCGCTGTCGGCCACGGACTTCAATTCCTCGAAGCTCACGGGTTGAAGGTGGAAGGCAGCCTCCATGGTGCCGCTGTCCACCAGCTGCTCCAGTTCGTCGATGCCATGGGTGCCGGGCACGAAGTGGATGTGCGGGTCAGTGCGCAGGTCGTGAATGCCAAGAATGGGACCCAGCACCAGTTCGCTCAACCGGGCCGGGTCCAGCTGGTCGGCCGACGGAGCCCCTGGCGGCGGTGCCGGCAGGTGCAGTGCATGCCAGCCCAGCCGGGTGCGCACGCACACCACGCCGTGCACGGTGCCGGGGCTGTCCACGGGCTCCACGCGACCCACGTGCTGTAACGCCTCCAGGAAGGCCTCGGGGCTCAACCCGTTCAGCGTGGTCACCGCCCGGTCGAAGTTGAACAGGTGCAGGTGCGTGTGCGGGAGCACGTAGGCCAGGCACCAGGCCTTCGGGTCCACATCGGTGGCGCCGCTGCCCTCGGCCAGCCGCGCGCTGCTGGCCAACCGGTGGTGACCGTCGGCGATATAGAGGGCCGGAAGCGTGGCAAAGAGCTCCTGCACGGCGTGGCGCCAGGTGGGGTCGGCCACGGCCCAGGTGCGGTGGCGCACGCCATCGCCTGTCACGAAGTCGCTGTCCGGCGCCGTGCGGGTGATGGGCGTCAGCAGGTACTCCAGGCCGCCATCGTCCGGTGCGGCCAGCAGCACCGGCTCGGCGTTGATGCCGGTGGCGTCGAGGTAGTCGGTGAAGAGCGCTTCGCGGGCGGTGAGGGTCTGTTCGTGCACCTTGATCAAGCCCTGCCGGTAGTCGGCCACGCTCACCCCGGCGATGATCCCCAGGGAGGCCACGCCCCGGTTGGTCTGCTCATACACGTAGAGGCACGGCTCGGCGTCGCGGCACAGGTAGCCCAGGTCGCAGAAGGCCTTGAACTTGAGCTGCACCCGGCGGTGACGCTCCGCGCGGGACAGGTGCGCATCGCGGCCCTGGTCGGGATGGATGACGTGCAGGAAGGTGTACGGGTTCCCGTCCAGCTTGGCCGCAAGCTGCTCGGGGGTGTACGCCACGTAGCTGCGGCTGCCCAGGCGGTGCGCCTTTTCGGGGATGGGCCGCCAGGCCCTGAACGGACGCAGGTGCAGCATGGCCTCAGGCGACCTGCACGCTGTCGCGCCAGTGCAGGATCAGCTCGGCCAGCTCGGCGCCCACACGGCCCTGAGCCTCGGCCGTGGCGGCGCCGATATGCGGGCTCAGGCTCAGGCGCGGCTCGTGGAGCAGGTCCTCGCGCGGCTCGGGTTCGTTGGTGAACACGTCCAGCGCAGCGGATCGCACGCGGCCGTCACGCAAGGCGGCCAGCAGGGCATCCTCGTCCACGCTGCCGCCGCGGGCGGTGTTCACGATCACCACGCCCGGTTTCACGCGAGCCAGCTCGGCCTCGCCCAGCACGGGCTGTCCGTCCTTCTGCGCCGGCACGTGCAGGCTGATGGCATCGGCCTGGGCGAGCAGCTCGTCCATCGTCACCATCTTCACCGGTACGCGCACCGGCAGCCCGCCGATCTCCATCTCGATGGCCTCCACGGTGGTGCGGTTGTCCACGTAGATCACCCGCATGCCGCAGCCCAGGGCGTAACGGGCCGTCCATTGCCCGATGCGGCCGAAGCCGATGATGCCCAGGGTGCGGCCTCGCACTTCGTTGCCCTTCTCACAGGCCTTCTTCAGTTCCTTGAACCGGGTGCGGCCGTCCACCGGCATGCGCCGGTTGCCCTCATGCAGGTTGCGCATCAGCCCGAAGAGGTGCGCCATCACCAGCTCGGCCACCGAGATGGACGAGGAGGCCGGGGTGTTGATCACCGGGATGCCCTTGGCCTTGGCGTGGGCGACGTCGATGTTGTCCAGCCCCACGCCGCCACGCCCGATGAGCTTCAGCCTCGGACAGGCGTCGATGAGGTCCTGCCTCACCTTGGTGGCGCTACGCACCAGCAGCACGTCCACCTTCTCCGCGTTGAGGTAGGCCTGCAGACGGTCCTGCGGGACGTGGTCGGTGGTGACGGTGAAGCCTTCTTCTTGAAGGCGATCCTTGGCGGCGGTGTCAATGCCGTCGTTGGCGTGGATGCGCATGGTCCTTATCCGTTCTTCTTCGCGAAATGGTCCATCACGTCCACCAGCACCTGCACGCTCTCGATGGGGAGCGCATTGTACATGCTGGCGCGGTAGCCGCCTACGCTGCGATGCCCGCGCAGACCACTGATCCCCGCTTCCTTCCACAGGGCGTCGAACGCCGGCTCCAGCGACGGGTCGCCCAGCACGAAGGTGGCGTTCATCACGCTGCGGTCCTCCACGGCCGTGGTGCCCTTGAACACCGGGGCCAGGCGGTCGATGGCCCCGTACAGCAGGCCGGCCTTGGCGTTGTTGCGCCTCTCGATCCCGGCCACCCCGCCCACCTTCTTCATCCACTCCATGGTGAGCATGCTCACGTACACGGCATACACCGGCGGGGTGTTGTACATGCTCTCCTTCGCGCCGTGGTTCTTCAGATCGAGCATGGGGCTCAGCTTGCGGCCCGTGTGCCCCAAGCGTTCGGGGTCGAACAGGTACACCGTGGCACCGGCAGGCCCCATGTTCTTCTGGGCACCGCCGTAGATCAGCGCGAAGTCGGACACCTTCACCGGTCGGCTGAAGATGTCGCTGCTCATGTCGCACACCACCGGCACCGGGCTCTTCGGGAACTGCTTGAACTGCGTGCCGAAGATGGTGTTGTTGCTGGTGAAGTGGAAGTATTCGGCGTCCGATGGGATCTCGAAGCCCTTGGGGATGTAGTTGAAGTTCCGGTCCTCGCTGCTGGCCACCACCACGGTGTCGCCGATGAGCTTGCTCTCCTTGATGGCGCGCGTGGCCCACTCGCCGGTGTTCACGTAGGCTGCCTTGCCGCCTGCCTTCAGGTAGTTCAGCGGCACCATGTGGAAGCCGAGGCTGGCACCCCCGCCCAGGAACACCACCTGGTAGTGGTCCGGTGCGCCGAGGAGCTCCTTCACCAGGGCCTGGGCCTTGGCCATCACGGCCTCGAACGGCTTGCTTCGGTGGCTGATCTCCAGGATGCTGAGGCCGCTACCCTCGAAGTCGAGCACGGCCTGGGCCGCCTGTTCAAAGACCTCCTGCGGCAGGATGCAGGGGCCCGCACTGTAGTTGTGGACCTTCTTGGATGTGGCGGTCAGCATGGGATCGGTCGTTGGATCGGCGGCAAAGGTAGCCGCGCGGCCCGGCGGTGCTCAGAACTTCGAGCGGCCTTCCTTGGGCGGCGCGTTCCACGGCCGCGCCATGTCCAGGTCGCGCGCGTCCACATCGCGCTCGAACCGCCACAGCCCCTTATCCCACAGGTAGGCGTCGTAGCTCAGGTCGGGACCCCGGAAGGCGGGGTCGTTCGCCAGGTCGGGCCGCATGGGGCTCAGGTGGTCGAACACGATGCGCTCGGCCCGCGGGTCGCGCTTCAGGCTCATAGTGGCCTGGGCCGCGTACCCGAACACGCGCCGCTGTGGCTTGATCCGCCGGTCGCCCTTGCCAGGGAGTTCATCCCCGGCGAACAGCGGGGCCCCGAAGCGGGGCTTGCCTCCGCGGAAGCTCAGCACCTCGATCACTTTCCGGGTCTCCACCCGGCTGTGGCCCTTCCAGCCCAGCAGGGTGTACCAGGTGCGGCCGCCCTGCTTCACCGGCACCACGTCGTAGTACAACGCCCCGTACCAGTTCTCCGGCCCCAGCTCGGTGGACTCCGGTGCGGGGATGCGCTCGGTCATGTCGCGCAGTTCGTACAGGGCCCGGCGCCGGCCGTCGTTCACCAGCAGCAGACCCTCGTAGCGATGGGTCCCGTCCGGGCGGGCCAGGTTCCAGGTGAAGAGCCTGAACCGCCCGTCGGCCGCGTCGACCGTGGTGATGGGGATGCCGGCGAAGGTGCGGTCGAACGCGTCCGGTGCGTCCAGGACCGGACGCAATGCGGCCTTCACCCGCTCGCTGATGCTGTCCTGGGCGGTCGCCGTCCGGGCATCGGCCAAGGCCCTCAGTTCGGCCGTGAGATCGCCGGGCCAGCCGTCGTGCCCCAACCCGTCCTGGCCCACCGTGGAACAGGCGATCGCCGCGCCCAAGGCGCCGAGCAGGGTCCGAAGCGACGTCCTCATCTTCCGCAGAACGGCCGGCGGGGGCACCGGCGTACGTGGCTCACAGGTGCAGGAAGGCCTTCTTGGCCAGCAGCTGCTCCTTGCTCTCCCGGTGGTCGGGGTCGTCCACGCAGCAATCCACTGGACACACGGCGGCACACTGGGGCTCATCGTGGAACCCCTGGCACTCGGTGCACTTGTCGGTGACGATGTAATACACGTCCATGGCCTTGGGCGTGTTGGCCGAATCTGCATCGTAGCTGTTGCCCATGGGCGTCGTCTGTGCGCCGTGCAGGCTGGTGCCGTCGCTCAGCCGCCACTCGGCCCCGCCCTCGTAGATGGCGTTGTTGGGGCACTCCGGTTCGCATGCACCACAGTTGATGCATTCGTCGGTGATCATGATGGCCATGGCGGTGGGCTACTTTTGGGGGCGCAAATATAGCCGGTGCACAGGGCGGAAGCAGGAGAGGAGCAAGGGCGCAGGGCGGCCTTGGAACGGACGGTGGCCGCATGGGCCCAACTGGGCCGCATCTTCGCGTTGCTCGGCGAGGACGCCCCGTGGCCGGGCCACGCCTGTGGCTTGAACGAGGCCGAGCTCGAGGTCCTGCGGTCCGCTTTTGCACATGCCCATCACCAGAACGGCTGGTTCACGCCGGAGGAGGTGCGGTACGCCGCCGGGGGCATCGCCCACCTGCTCGACCGGTCCGGGCTGGACCGCTGGCTGGCCGGTTATCCGGCGCTGGTGCAGGCCCGGGCTCCGCGCACCGTGGGCCTGATCCTGGCGGGCAACGTGCCCTTCGTGGGCCTGCACGACCTGCTATGCGTCACCCTCGCCGGCCACCGCGCCCGGGTGAAGGTGAGCGGCCAGGACGCCGGGCTCACCCGCGCCACCACCGACGCGCTGATCACCCTGTGCCCGGAACTCGCCGCCTCGGTGACCTTCGCGGAGGAGCGCCTCGGACCGGTGGACGCGGTGGTCGCCACCGGCAGCACCAACACCGCCCGCTACTTCCACCACTACTTCGGCCACCTGCCGCGCATCGTGCGCAAGGGACGGGTGAGCGTCGCGGTGCTCGATGGTACCGAGAGCGAGGCGGAGCTCGATGCGCTGGGTGAGGACGTGTTCCGCTACTTCGGCCTGGGCTGCCGCAACGTCAGCAAGGTCTTCGTGCCGGTCGACTTCGTGACGGACCGGATCTTTCAGGCCTTTTTCCGCTGGAAGGACATCGCCCACCACGCCAAGTACGCCAACAACCTGGACTACCACCGGGCCCTGTGGCTGCTGGACCGGGAGCCCTTCCTGGAGAACGGCTTCCTGCTGCTTCGCGAGACCACCGCATTGGCCAGCCCGGTGGCGGTGCTGCACCTGGAACGGTACACGGACCGGCACGTGTTGCGAACCCGACT
Organism: Flavobacteriales bacterium; assembly: GCA_016713875.1. Lineage (NCBI taxonomy): Bacteria > Pseudomonadati > Bacteroidota > Flavobacteriia > Flavobacteriales > Flavobacteriales bacterium. The sequence continues at coordinate 1,208,081 of JADJOI010000003.1, read as the reverse complement.
GGCCGAGCTGGCCGATCAGGTGCAGTGTGTCGTGGGTCACGACGCCGTGCCCTTCGGAGCGGCGCAGCGGCCCGGCCCCGCCGACTACGCCGATGGCGTGGACACGGTCGCCTTCCTGCTTTCGTTGTGAGCTGCAACGGAACAGGCCCGCGCGGAGGCGGGCCTGTTCACCGGTGGAGCTGAAGGGAGTCGAACCCTCGACCTCGTCATTGCGAACGACGCGCTCTGGCCAGCTGAGCTACAGCCCCGGGGGGCGCGAATTTCGGAGATCTTTCGATCACCGCACCGGTACCTTTGCCGCATGAGCCGCGCCGCCGCCCTTCTTACCCTGGTGGGGCCCTGCGCCCTCGCCATCGCCCAGCCTCCTCCCGGCTACTACGACCCCGCCCAGGGCCTTTCAGGACCCGCGCTCCGCAGCGCCCTGGCCGGCATCATCGATGGGCACACCGTGCTGTCCAACGCCGACCTCTGGAGCGCGTTCGAGACCACGGACGACCGCCCGGACGGCTTCGTGTGGGACATCTACAGCGATGTCCCGGGCGGCACTCCGCCCTATCTGTACACCTTCGGCACCGACCAGTGCGGCACGTACAACAGCGAGGGTGATTGCTACAACCGCGAGCACACCATGCCGCAGAGCTGGTTCGGCGGCAGCGCGCCCATGGACACCGACCTTCACCACATCATGCCCACGGACGGCTGGGTGAACCAGCAACGGGGCAACCTGCCGTACGGGGAAGTGGGCGCGACCGATTGGACGGGCCAGAACGGCACCCGGGTGGGCGAGAGCAACTGGCCGGGCTACAGCGGCACGGTCTGCGAGCCCATCGATGCCTTCAAGGGCGATGTGGCCCGCATGTACTTCTACATGATGACGCGCTATGTGGGCCAAGTGGGCGGATGGAGCTCACCGATGATCCAGGGCGGCGACCTCAGCTCGTGGTCCGAAAGCCTGCTGCTCGCCTGGCATTCCGCCGATCCCGTGAGCACCAAGGAGGTGGACCGGAACAATGCGATCTACGCCCTACAGGGCAACCGCAACCCGTTCATCGACAACCCGGCCTGGGTCTCCAGCCTGTGGGGGCCTGTCGCGTCTATTGAGCCTGAGCTTGATGAGTTTTATGTTACTGTAATTCAAAGGATTGAATCGCTTCATTTGAAGCGATCGGGAGCCGAGGTGTCGCAGGTGCGGCTGCTGGATGCGGCAGGTCGGACGGTGGTCGACCAGGCATGGTCCACGAGCGAAGTGCACCTGCCCCTTCCCGGCGGTGGACCGCTGTTGCTCGAAGTGCGTTCGCCGCGCGGGCGAAGGGTCTGGCGGCTGATGCCGTAGGCCAGGTTCACACCTTCCGGGGACGTCGGGGGCGCGGAGCGCTCGTGGTCCGTGGCGCGCGCGGCCCCTGCCCGCCGGGGCGTGGCTTCACCGTGGCGTGCTGGCGGGCCAGCAGGGTCACCTCCTTTTCGGAAAGGTGGCGCCAGTGTCCTCGGGACAGTTCCTTCTTGGTGAGGCCGGCGAACATCACGCGGTCCAGCTTCACCACCTCGTAGCCGAGCGCCTCGAACATGCGGCGCACCACCCGGTTGCGGCCCATGTGCAGCTTGAGGCCGACCTCGCGCTTGCCGCTGTCCTCCACGAAACTGGCCTCCACAGCGTGCGCCGGACCATCGTCCAGATGCACGCCCTTCACTAGCTGCTCCAGGTCCGCCTTGGTCATCGCCTTGTCCAGGGTGGCGTGATAGATCTTCTCCGCCCCGTGGCTGGGGTGCGTCAACCGCTTGGCCAGGTCGCCGTCGTTGGTGAGCAGCAGCACCCCCGTGGTGTTGCGGTCCAGCCGTCCCACAGGGTACAGGCGCTCGGAACAGGCCGAGGCCACCAGGTTCATCACCGTGCGCCGTTCCTGCGGGTCGTCCGTGGTGGTGATGAAGTCCTTCGGCTTGTTCAGCAGCACGTAGCGCTTCTGCTCCATGCTGAGCCGCTGCCCCCCGAAGTGAACCTTGTCCTCGGGGCGCACCTTGGTGCCCAGCTCGGTCACCACCTTCCCGTTCACGGTGACGGCGCCGGAGGCGATGAGATCATCCGCTTCGCGGCGGCTGCCGACCCCGGCCTGCGCCAGGTAGCGGTTCAGCCGCACCAGACCCTCGTTGGCCGGGTTGGGCAGGGCGAAGCGGTTGCTGCGTTCGCCCTTGCGGAACGGCTTGCGGGCTTCAGGGTCGTTCGCGGATACACGGCTCACCGGCGGACGGCGGTCCACCGGGCGGTCGCTCCAGCCCCGACCCCGGCCACGACTGGCGGGGGACCTTTCCCCACGCGGCGCGGAACGGCGGTCGTCGCGGTCCCGATCGCTGCGCGGCGCTGCCTCCCGTGACGGGCGTGATGTGCGGTCCTCACGGTCATAGCGGCCAGGTCGTTCACCTCGGCCTTCGCCGCCCCGATAGCTGCGGCCTGCACCCGAGGTGCGTTGCGGACGTGGACCGCCGGAGCGCGGGGAACGGCGATCCGAACGGTCGCCCTGCGGCCGTTCACCGTCGTCGCTGCGCCGCGGACCCCGGTCGTCCTCGCGCCAAGCGGGCCGATCGCCCCCGGAGCGCGGTCGGGAAGTCCCTCTGGTGGGTCGTTCCGTGCGTTGGTCACGCCCTCCACGGTCGGAAACCGGGCCCCGCCGGGGGCCTGCTGAGCGTTCGTCCCTGCGCCCCGGCCGCTGTTCCCGGTCCTCACGATCCCCGCGGGGGCGATCGCTTCCACCCCGGCGGTCCGCGGAGGCGCCACGCCCTGTGCCGCTGCGGGGGGGGCGCTCGTCGGAACGGGCGCTTCGGCGCGGTCCGGACCCCTTGTCGCTGCGATCGTCGCGGCGCCCGGGGCGCGCATCATCGGGTCGGCCACGGCGCGGGCCCTTCGTCGGTCTCTTCATCGGGGGTGGGGTAGAAGGCGTCCTCCAGGTGTTCGATGCGGGGGGCGGCGCCATCCATCCACACCGTGATGATGTCGAAGCGCACCGCGATGTCCTCGCCGAGGGCGTCAAGATAGGCTTCCGCCGCACGGTACAGGTTGCGTTGCTTCGCCGGCCCTACCGCATCGGCCGGTCCGTCGTACCGGTCGCTGCGGCGTGTCTTCACCTCCACGATCACCAGGGTCCGGCCGTGGCGTGCTACGATGTCGACCTCTAGCCGGCCATGCCTCCAGTTGCGCGCCTCGATGCGATAGCCCCGCTGCTCAAGCCAATGGCACGCGGCTTGCTCCCCCTCGGCCCCGGTGCGCAGATGCATCGCCATCAGTAACCGTCCGCTGTGCGTAACCTACCCCGACCCCGCTCGTTGAAGGGGTTGAAATTCGGAGATCTTCGCTCCACTTGGAGCCTCACTTGGACAACCGATCCCCATGAAAACCTACGTACGTCCCCTTGCCCTCATGGCCCTGGCCGCCGCTCCGCTCTTCGCTGCGGCCCAGGCCTTTGAAGGGGTGGTCGAGTTCACCAAGACCACAGGACCCGTGGTCACCTCCTACAAGTACTTCGTCAAGGGCGATCACGTCCGCATCGAGGAGATCAACGCCCGCGGTGAGGTGCAGGGCATCATGCTGGTGGACAACCGCGATAAGACCGTGGTGGCCCTCAGCCTGGACCGCAAACTGTACATGGACGTGCCGAACATGCGGTTGCCCAAGGATGTGGAGACCAGCGTGGAGAAGTCCGGTGAGCTGAAGGACCTGGCCGGCTACAAGTGCGAGAAGTGGGTGGTGAAAGGCCCCAAGGAGGACCGGGTGATCACCTACTGGGTGGCCGCCGACGAGTTCAACTTCTTCGTATCGATGTTGGAGACCCTGAACCGCAAGGAGGAGTCGGCGCTCTTCTTCCTGGACGTGCCGGGCAACAAAGGGCTCTTCCCCATGATGGCCGTGGAGAACAAGATGGACGGCGCGGAGGTGAGCCGCCTGGAGGTGACCAAGGTGACCAAGGGCGTGCAGAAGCCCGGTCTGTTCGAGATCCCGCCGGGCTTCAACAAGTTCGAGCGGAATTAGTGGGCAACGCTCCCACATCGTGGACCCGAACATGTAGCGTCGACCCACCGGGTCGACCTACTTGTTTGTGGGCGGCCCGATCCTGATCAAGCGGTTCCTCGGTCGACGTAAGAGATCGACGCACCGTCTGCAGTAACGCTGAGCTTCACCGTAGCGCTCAGTACTAGCGCCCGGTTGTCATCGATGTGGCCGGCAGGGAAGCCGTAGCAAACGGGGAAGTCCGCATCCCCCAGCGCATCGGCGATGATCCGCTCGGCGGTCTTGCCGAACGGGTCCTCCGGGTTCTTGTCGCGCATGTCGCTCATGCCACCCACGATGAGCCCGGCCAGTTCCTTGAACCAGCCCGCCAGCCGCAGGTTCTGCACCATGCGGTCCACGTGGTAGAGCAGCTCGTCGAGGTCCTCCATGAACAGGATCTTGCCGCGCGGGTCGATGTCGTAGGGCGTGCCGCGCAGGGCGTAGAGCATGGAGAGGTTGCCGCCGATCAATACCCCTTCACATTGTCCAATTCGTGGAGTGGCGAGTGGCGAGTGGCGAGTAGCGAGTGTTGTCGAGCCTACTCGCCACTCGCTACTCGTTACTCGCCACTCGCTGCTCGTTACTCGCCACTCCTCCCCGAACAGCGCGGCCCGCAGCGTATCCCGCGTGGCCTCCGTCTTCGCCCCGATGTGGAAGGGCATCTGCGCGTGGAGGCTGGCGATGCCGATGTTGTGCAGGGCGTTGTGCAGCACGGTGATGTCGCTGAAGCCCACGATCCACTTGGGGTCGCGGCGGAGCTTGGAAAGGTCCAGGTGGTCGAGCAGATGTACGGTGCCGTAGCCGCCGCGGGCGCACCAGATGGCGCGGACTGTTGGGTCATCGAGCGCGGCCTGCAGGTCAGCGGCGCGTTCCTCGGCGGTGCCCGCCTGCTGGAAGTGCTTGCGGCCGATGCCCGCGCCCAGCTTCACCTTCAGACCCCAGCTTTCGGCCAGCGCGATGCCATCGCGCAGCTCTTCTACCGTGATGGCGCGGGCCGTGGGCACGATGGCGATGGTGTCGCCGGGGCGCAGGGCCGGCGGGAGGAGCAGGGGCATGGCGCGAAGGTCAGCAGGAACGCGCAGGTGCCCAAGGATCACGGGCGTGCGTGGATGGGTCGGGCAGCTAACGGGCCGCAGCTAAACGCCGGCAGGTTATCCGGGACCTGCCTTCGATACAGCGACCTTCAAGTTTAACGATTCCCATTCGATCGGAGCGCTGAGTGCCTGCTGGCGTTTAGGTGCTGTTATCGTTTGTTCAGTTACTCGTTATACCTATTCCCTTTACCTAAATTGCAAGACTCGCAAGTCGTTTGCAAGTTTTCAATTGTAGTTTTACCTTCTTTCGAGAAAGGAGTAATATGATCCACATGCAGCTTGCAATCCAAACTCGTTGCTGGGCTCAAACCGCACTTTATACATCTAAACCGATCTCTAGATAGAACAGCATACCGCATACCCAAGCTAATACCCCTTGTATCCTTTTTCTTATTAACACTGATATCTCGTATTATTATTTTTGGCTCAATCGGCTCCTCACTTATGACCACATCACCATTTGCATAAGCGATGAATGATAAGAGTGCATTCGACCATTTACCCCATTTCCGCTCGTATGCTCCAGATGAGATTCGAGAAGGCGGGGAATCCATTTCATCATATTTCGGTTGTCTGCCATAATGAGTCCACACTTCTAATAAGTTCTCATAATACTCTATTTCCGAGTATCTCTTCGCCATCTTCACTGTATTCAATCCAGCGGCGGCAAGTCCAAGAGACCAACTACCAAATCGTCTGGTAATGGCCGAAGAACTGAAAGCTGAGTTACTATTAAAATCAGTTTGGGATAACTCACTCTTCTCCAATACTTCTGCTACTCTTCGCAACTCTTGAATCAGTTCTTCATTTGAAAGATTTTTGGCAATCTGCCTTGTCATCTTATCAGATACAGTCTTGCCTGAATATCTATGGCCTAAACCACATTTGGTTAAGACAGCTTCCCACCCACCGAATCGTTTTTTTAAGTGGCTTGCTGAAATTTTCGAGAACTCATCAAACTTCTTCCCTGTAATGTAAGGGTCCTGTATCAGTCCCGATACGCGAATAATTTCATCGATTATCTCTTGTTCCGATGACCCTCTTTGCAAGCGTTTGAGTTCAAACTTCATCTATCGTTCATTGTTGTATTGAATAACCGATAACTGTGGATATACGAACCTGTTTCGCATATCCCCCCGCTGCGGGCTGGATATACGCACCTCTGCACATGGGTCGGAGGCTGGGCCATGGTCGCGCTTCTGTGTCGAAGATAGGAGCAAGCTCGGGCCTTGTGCGTTCCCTGTCCCTCCCGCCGCCCTTCGGTACCTTCGCGGGCCAAGTCCTGGACCGTGAAGGAGATCCAACGCCACACCATCACCGCCGCCCTGCCCTACGCCAACGGGCCGCTGCACATCGGCCACATCGCCGGGGCCTACCTGCCCGCCGACATCTTCGTACGCAGCCTGCGCCAGCGCGGCAAGGAAGTGCTCTTCATCTGCGGCAGCGACGAGCACGGCGCGGCCATCACCATCCGTGCGATGAAGGAGGGCACCACGCCGCGCGCCATCGTGGACACCTACCACGCGCTGATGGGCCAGGCCTTCCAGGACTTCGGCATCCACTTCGACATCTACGACCGCACCAGCAGCGAGCTGCACCGCGAGACCTCGCAGGGTTTCTTCCTGAAGCTGCTGGAGAATGGCGCCTTCAGTGTGCAGGAGGAGCAGCAGTACTTTGACGAGGAGGCGAAGCAGTTCCTGGCCGACCGCTACATCATGGGCACGTGCCCCACCTGCGGAAACCCCGATGCCTACGGCGACCAGTGCGAGAAGTGCGGCAGCGCGCTCAGCCCCAGGGACCTGATCGACCCGCGCAGCACCCTCAGCGGCGCCAAGCCCGTGCTGAAGCCCACGCAGCACTGGTACCTGAAGATGGACGAGGCCCAGCAATGGGTCGACACTTGGATCAACACGGGCGTGCTGGATGGCTCGCCCCACCACGACCCCAGGGAGTGGAAGGCCAGCGTGCTGGGCCAGTGCAACAGTTGGCTGAAGGATGGCCTGCGTCCCCGCGCCATGACGCGCGACCTGGACTGGGGCGTGCCCGTGCCGCTGCCCGGCGCCGAAGGCAAGGTGCTCTACGTGTGGCTCGACGCGCCCATCGGCTACATCAGCGCCACCAAGCGCTGGGCCAGGGAACACAATATCGATTGGGAGAAGTGGTGGAAAGCGGACGATACCCGCCTCATCCACTTCATCGGCAAGGACAACATCGTCTTCCACGCCATCATCTTCCCGATCCTGCTGAAGCTCCACGGCGGCTATGTGCTTCCGCAGAACGTGCCGGCCAATGAGTTCCTCAACCTCGAGGGAAGGAAGATCAGCACCAGCCGAAACTGGGCGGTGTGGCTGCACGAGTACCTGGAGCGCTGGCCGGGACGGCAGGACGAGCTGCGCTATTGCCTGGCCACCATCATCCCCGAACAGAAGGACAGCGAGTTCACGTGGAAGGATTTCCAGGACAAGAACAACAACGAGCTCGTGGCCATCATCGGCAACTTCGTGCAGCGCGTGTTCGTACTGTGCCACAAGTACTACGACGGCCAGGCGCCCGCGGCCGGGGAGAAGCTCGACATGGATGTGGCGCTCTGGAGCGCGGTGCACGGCAGTGCAGAGGAGGTGGCGAAGCACATCGACCACTTCCGCCTGCGCGATGCGCTGGGCAGCGCCATGAACGTGGCCCGCGCGGGCAACAAGTACCTCAGCGACAACGAGCCGTGGAAGCTGGAGAGGACCGATCCGGAGCGCACGCGCACCATCCTGGCCAACAGCCTCAACGTGGCCGCGGTGCTCAGCATCGTGCTGGAGCCCTTCCTGCCGCACACCGCCGCGAAGCTGCGCCGCATGCTCGGCATCGCTGCGCTGCCGTGGAGCGAGGCCTTCCGCAGTGACCTGATCGGTGCCGGCCAGGAGCTGGGCAAGCCGGAGCACCTCTTCAAGCCGATCACCGACACGGAGATCCAGCCGGAGATCGAGCGGCTCCACGCAACTGAGCGTGCAACAGGCGTCCCTCCTGTTGTGAAAGCATCTGCAACAGGCGGGACGCCTGTTGCAGATGCGAAGCCGAACATCACCTTCGACGACTTCGCCAAGCTCGACCTGCGCGTGGGCACCATCGTGGCGGCGGAGCGCGTGCCGAAGGCCGACAAGCTGCTGAAGCTGGCCATCGACATCGGGGAGGCGCAGCCGCGCACCGTGGTCAGTGGCATCGCCATGCACTATGCGCCGGAGCAGCTGCCCGGTCAGCAGGTGGTGCTGGTGGCCAACCTGGAGCCGCGCAAGATGCGCGGGGTGGAGAGCCAGGGCATGGTGCTGATGGCCGAGGACGCCGCCGGCAAGCTGGTGTTCGTGCAGCCGAAGGACGCGATCGGGCCGGGGGCGGAGGTGCGGTGAACGCTTCCCGAAGGATGCAGGGGGCGTGCGCGTCCCGTTTCACAACACCGCGATGATCAGCAGCTCCTTGCCGTCCTCGCGGCCCCCGACGCGTTGTGAGCGTTGGTCCCACGCCGCCAGTTCCGCCGTATCGTAGGTCCAGTCGCCGGTGAGGATCAGGTGGGGCACCTCGCGGAACAGGTGGCGCGCAAAAGGGATGTCGAGGTAGTTGGGGTGCAGCGATCCCCAGTTGACGTGGAACAGGCCCGGCTCACGGCGTCGGTAGGCGTCGCTGCCGTTGGGGCAGAAGGCCATGAACAGCCCCCCCGGCACAAGGTGCGCCCGGCTGAAGGTCACCAGGTCGGGGATAGAGGCCAGGTGCTCGATCACATGCGAACTGCTGATGACGTCGTAGCGGCCCTGCACCGCGGCGGGGTCGCTGTGGATGGTAACGCCCAGGGTACGCTGCCCGAAGGCGGCACGTGGCCGGCTCAGTTCGAAGCCCTCGGCATCCAGCCCGGCCCGGTGCATCTTGAACACGTGATAGCCCCAGCTACAGCCGTAGTCCAGCACGCGCCCGGCCTGCGGGCGAAGCGCCTTGATGTACGGGGAGATGTCGCGCAGCTCCGGGAAGCCTTCCGCCTTCAGCTTTTCCATGGCCGCCGCATCGGGCAGCTTGGTGATCATGTGGGTGTCCACCGTGTACTCCTTCTGGTAGAAGCGCTCCAGCCAGGCCGGATCGTCCTTGGGGTGGCGGTGCCGCAGGTGGCATTGCCGGCACTCCAGCAGCCAGGTGACGATGTACTTGTGGTCCACCACCCGCAGGTCGGTGCCACCGCAACAGGGGCAGCGCCGCTCCTGGCGCACGTTCAGGGCGGAACGAAGCCAGTAGTCGGCCTTCAGCTTGAGGCTCATGCGCGTAAGGACGGTGTTGACAAAGGCGGTCCGGGCAGCCTCACGCCTTGTTGATCCGTTCCAGGAAGGCTTTGATCCCACTGCTGAAGCGCTTCACCTGCCCGCCCACGCCTTCGGTGTTCACATACACCGTGTTGTGCTCTTCGGCGATCTCACCTTCGGGCCGGGTGGCCGTGTAATAGTAGGTGGCGAGGCTTTTGCGGTTCACGCCGGGCGGGGTCCGCAGTGGACGGGGATGCCCGTGGAAGCTGATCTCGTTGGTCTCGAACATGGCGCACCGGTTGAACAGCGGCGCCACCTTGCCAAGCAACCGCTTGTCGCTGCCGGTGAGGTCCCACAGTTCCAGATGCCCCTCGTACTCGTCCTTCCAGTCCTTGTTCATGTACACCAGCACGTTCAGCCGCCGGTGGTGCTTGGTGTCCGGATGGAAGTTGTAGTCCACATGCACGTTGAGGAAGGCGCCGGTGATGCTCTGGTGCAGACCGCCTCCGAAGAGCTTGTCGTCGCCTTCCAGCCCTTCAATGCCACTGATCTCCTCCAACCAGGCCAGCAGTTCCGGGCTGTTGAGCTCCTTGAAGGCCCGGTCCATCACACTGCCCGGCTCGAACACCGTCTTGCTGAACTTGTTCTTCTGGTCGATGTACGTGGTGCCGTCCCAGGTGCCCTCGCCGATGGCAGGGTAGCTGTTGTACACCTCCTCGGCCTTGTCGGGCTTGAAGAAGCCCTCGAACATGGTCCAGTGGTAGGGACGTTGCGAGCGGAACGCGGTGCGGATCTCGTCGGTGCGGGCCCGCAGCCGGTCCATGTCGATGAATTCCATGGTGGATGCTTGTCGGTCGAAGATAGCGGCCGCCGTTCACACCACGAGCAGGGCCACCTGATAGTAGTTGTTCACCGCGCCCAGCAATTCCGTGCGGACGTACCACGAGGCCTGGAACGCCTGCAGCGCGGCGAACTCGTGGTTCGGCACGTTGAACTCATCGAACAGCAGCACGTCGCCGGCGCGCAGATGCGGACCCAGCGCGGTGAGCACGAAGAGGGTGGAGGAGTAGAGGTCGGCATCCAGGTGGATGACCTTGCGGCGGCCTTCGGTGAACGGGGCCGTGCGCAGGAAGGGCAGCAGGGTGTCCTGAAAAAGGCCCTTGTGGAAACGCCCCCGCGGGTCGACGAGCTGGGGCACGCCGGCGGCCATGTCGCCCTTGGCGAACGCACCCCACTGCTCGGGCAGGCCCTCGAAGGTGTCGAAGCCGTGGAAGCGGCTGTCGGCATGCCGGGCTTGGCCGAGCCACCAGAGGAACGAACGCCCGTCGAACACGCCGAACTCCAGGTAGTCGATGGCCCCGTCCTGCAGCCCGGACCGCCGGATGACATGCTCGTGGAGCTGTTCCCGCTTCGCATGCACCCGCTTGAAGGTGTGGAAGTCATTGAGCACGTCGGGGGCCTTGCGCTGTCGAGCGATCCAGGCCGAGAGCGCCAGGGTATTGGCCGCGAACCGGAAGGGATGCGTGGACCAGCCCAACCACACGTGCGGCCGCAGGAGCAGCAGAAGCCCCTTGGCGTGGATGTGGAGCCGGATGAGGGCGTTGCGCATGGGGCGTGGGCCGGCAAGGATACGCAACGGCCCCGCCTCCCGGTCCGGGGCGGGGCCGTTGCGCCTCGTGCTCCTCAGAGCGCCAGCGCGCAGTTCACTGCGGCAGCGGCGTTGATGTTGCCATAGCCCTTGCTGCTGCTGGGCCCGGTGGCGAACTGGGCCGTGCTCTTCAGGCAGGTGAGCACCTGGTCGCGCGTGGCCGTGGGCCTGGCGCTCCACACCAACGCCGCGATGCCGGCGGCCGTGGCCGCGGCGCTGCTGCTGCCACCGATGTAGGTGGGGGTGGCGCCGTTGGGCGCCAGCGAGAGCGAGTTGCGGCTGCTGTTGCTGCTGCGCTCCATGCAGATGGTGAGGTCGATCTGCGATCCGTCGTGGCAGCTGCCGCATTTGCTTCCGTTCTCCTTCACCCCGGTCACCGCCACGCAGTTGCTGTAGGCCGCCGGGTAGATCACGCCCCACCAGCTGGTCCAGCTGAAACTCGTGCCGCCTGCGGCGAACACGAGCTTGCCCTGGCCGTGCGCATAGTTGACCCCATCGCTCAGCACGCTGTAGCTGAACGGCGTGCCGATGCTCATGCTGATCACCCGTACGGCCGGGTCGGCGCCCAGGGCCAGCAGGGCGTTCTTCACCGCCGTGCGCTCGCTGCTCTTGTCCAGCACCACGTCCTCACTGGCGCGCACGAAGCGCAGGTTGCTCTTGTAGGCCACGCCGGTGGTCGCTCCGCCGCTGTTGCGCGGGCCCACCGCCTGCCCGGCCATGGCCGTGCCGTGGGAGCAGCTGGTGTAGGCCGTGGTGCCCAGGGTGGCCGATGCGGTGAACGTGCGGCCCACGTTGCTCTCGCCATCGTTGAAGGCGGCGCCGACGTATCCCTGTGCCGAGCTGAGACCGGCGTCGATCACACCCACAGTGATGCCCAGGCCCTGTGCGGCGTTCCACGCGGTGGGGATGCCGTGGTTGTTGAAGTTCCACGGCAACCGAGCGTTGGGGCTGATGGTGCTGACGTCGGCGGCATTGAGCGCGGCGGTGCTGGGGCTGCAGCCGCTGGTGCTCCGGTCGGCCACCGCAGGCCAGTAGTCCAACGGCTCCACATAGCGCACGTTGCGCAGGTTGGCCAGCATGGTCAGCACGCGGGCGTCGGTGAGCCGCAGGGTGAGGATGGGAAGCACGGGATCATCCTCCACCAGGATGTCGCGCAGGTCGAGCGGGTCGCGGCGGCCTTCGTTCAACAGGCCCAGGATCCGTTCCAGCAAGGCATCGTGCACGGCGCGCCATTCGGCCGAGCCGATGTCGATGCGGTGGAGCTGCTCATCCACGCCTGTGGCGTTCGCCGGCTGGTAGCCGATGCTCACGCTGTGGTCGTTGTACTGAGTGGCGCTCCACAACGTGTGCAGGTCCACCATGTCCCACCGGAAGTCGTTGCGCGCTTCCAGGATGCCGATGACGGCCCGGTCCAAGGCCTCCTGGTCGAGCGGGGGGCCTTGCGGAACAGGCAGCGGCTGCGCGCGTTCGACAAGAACGAGGTCTTGCTGCAGGTCGTCAGGGGTGGTGCCTGGTTCGCGGCGGCACGCGGTGAGCAGCAGGGCGCCAGCGAGGATCAGGAGGTGTGGGTGGATGCGCATGGTGGAGTGTTGCTGGCGAAAAGCTACACGCTTCCGCCGGACCTGCAAGCCACCCCCCAACGACGAAGGGGGACCGAGGTCCCCCTTGCCTGCGGTGCCCTTTGTGGGCGGCCGTCGGATCACTTCACCTTCTGCACGATGGCCTTGAAGGCGTCGGCGTCGCTGTAGGCGATCTCGGCCAGGGCCTTGCGGTCCAGGTCGATGTTGGCCTTCTTCAGACCGGCCATGAAGACACTGTAGCTGGTGCCGTTGAGGCGGCACGCCGCGTTGATGCGTTGGATCCAGAGGGCGCGGAAGTCGCGCTTCTTGATGCGTCGGCCGGAGTAGGCGTGGGTGAGGCCCTTCTCCACGCTGTTCTTGGCGACGGTATAGACGTTCTTGCGGCGGCCGAAGCTGCCTTTGGCCAGCTTGAGGATCTTCTTGCGCTTGGCGCGGCTGGCGACCTTGTTCTTACTGCGGGGCATGTTGCCTTGGGTTTTCGGGCGTGGGCGGAACGCGCTGTCGGCGTACGCTTGGGGGCTCCACGTCCTGGTTAACGCTACCTGTTCGACCCGGTGCGGGAGGGTCCCTTACTTGAGCAGTTCGAGGATGTTCTTCTCGTCACGCTTGTGCACCAGGGCCATCTTGGCGAGGTTGCGCTTGCGTTTCTTGTGCTTCTTCGTAAGGATGTGGTTGTGGAACGCGTGCTTGCGTTTCACCTTGCCGGTGCCGGTGAGCTTGAACCGCTTCTTGGCGCCGGACTTGGTCTTCATCTTGGGCATGGCCTCTCTGCGTTGATGATCGACGGTCGGGTGATCGGGTGTGGTTGGATGGGTGAATGATGGCGATGTCGACCTCGCCTTATTTCTTCTTCTTCGGGATCAGGAACATGATCATGCGCTTGCCCTCCAGCTTGGGCATGCTCTCCACCAGGCCCACGTCCTCCAGTACCTGGGCGAACTTCAGCAGTAGGATCTCGCCCCGCTCCTTGAACACGATGGTGCGGCCTCGGAAGAACACGAAGGCCTTCACCTTGTGGCCTTCCAGCAGGAACTTGCGGGCGTGGTTGGTCTTGAAGTTGAGATCGTGCTCGTCGGTGTTGGGCCCGAAGCGGATCTCCTTCATTTCGACCGTGGCCTGTTTGGCCTTGATCTCCTTCTGCTTCTTCTTGAGGTCGTACAGGAACTTCTTGTAGTCGGTGATCCGGCACACGGGCGGAACCGCCGCTGCGCTGATCTCCACGAGGTCCAAACCCATGTCCTCCGCCATCTTGAGCGCCACGCTGAACGGGTATACGCCCTGTTCCACGTTCTCGCCCACCACGCGCACCTCGCTCACACCGTAGATGCGGGAGTTGATGCGGTGGGGATCCTCCTTGACCACGCGGCCACGGAAGGGACGACGAGGCCCGCCACCCGGAGGGCGCGGTCCGCTGGGACGATTGAAGGGTGGTCCTGCCACGAAGGGGGTGTTGGTTCCTGTTGCGTTCACAAGCCGCCGAGCTGCTCCCGCACCCGTTCGTTCACCAGGTCGGCGAAGGACCGGACGCCCATGGCGCCCAGGTCGCCCCGGCCTTGTTCCCTTACGGATACGGTGCCTTCGGCGGCTTCCTTTTCACCGAGGATGAGCATGAACGGCAGTTTGGCCAGCTCCGCATCGCGGATCTTGCGGCCGATCTTCTCGCTACGCTCGTCAACGGCGGCGCGAATATCGGAATCTTTCAGATCCCCAGCGACTTGCCGCGCCAGGTCGAGGTACTTGTCGCTGATGGGCAGCACGATGGCCTGCTCGGGGGTGAGCCACAGCGGGAAGCGCCCGGCGGTGTGCTCGATCACCACCGCCACGAAGCGCTCCAGGCTGCCGAAGGGTGCCCGGTGGATCATCACCGGCCGGTGCCGCTGGTTGTCGGCGCCCACGTACTCCAGCTCGAAGCGTTCCGGCAGGTTGTAGTCCACCTGGATGGTGCCTAGCTGCCACTTGCGGCCCAGGGCGTCCTTCACCATGAAGTCCAGCTTGGGGCCGTAGAAGGCGGCCTCGCCGTACTCCACTACGGTCTTCAATCCCTTCTCGGCCGCCGCGTCGATGATGGCCTGCTCGGCCTTCGTCCAGTTCTCGTCCGAACCGATGTACTTGCTGCGGTCCTCCCTGTCGCGCAGGCTGATCTGCGCCTCGTAGCTGGTGAGGTCCAGGGCCTTGAACACCGAAAGCACCAGGTCGATGACCTTCATGAACTCCTCCTTCACCTGGTCCGGCCGGCAGAAAAGGTGGGCGTCGTCCTGGGTGAAGCCGCGCACCCGCGTGAGGCCATGCAGCTCGCCGCTCTGCTCGTAGCGGTACACCGTGCCGAACTCGGCGTAGCGGATCGGCAGGTCCTTGTAACTGCGCGGACGGCTCTTGTAGATCTCGCAGTGGTGCGGGCAGTTCATCGGCTTCAGGAAGAACTCCTCGCCCTCGTGCGGGGTCTGGATCGGCTTGAAGCTGTCCTTGCCGTACTTCTCGTAGTGCCCGCTGGTGACGTACAGGTCCTTGTGGGCGATGTGCGGGGTGGCCACCTGCTCGTAGCCGCTCTTCTCCTGGGCGGCTTTCATGAAGTTCACCAGCCGCTCGCGCAGGGCCGCACCCTTGGGCAGCCACAAGGGCAGCCCGGGGCCCACCTTCTCACTGAAGGTGAACAGATCCAGTTCCTTGCCCAGCTTGCGGTGGTCGCGCTTCTTGGCTTCTTCCAGCAGGGCCAGGTGCTCATCGAGCTCCTTCTGCTTGGGGAAGGTGATGGCATACACCCGCGTGAGCTGCTTGCGCTTTTCGTCGCCGCGCCAGTAGGCACCGGCCACGCTCGTCACCTTGGCGGCCTTGATGAAGGAGGTGTCCGGGATGTGCGGGCCGCGGCACAGGTCGGTGAAACCACCCTGCGTGTAGAAGGTGATCTCGCCATCGTTCAGGCCCTCCAGCAGCTCCAGCTTATACTCATCACCCTTCTCCCGGAAGTAGGCGATGGCGTCGGCCTTGCCCACCTCCTTGCGCTGGTACACGCTCTTCTTGGCCGCCAGCTCCTTCATCTTGGCCTCGATGGCCGCGAAGTCGCCTTCGCCGATGACGCGCTCACCGAGGTCGATGTCGTAGTAGAAGCCGTGCTCGATGGGCGGCCCGATGCCGAACTTGGTGCCCGGGTAAAGCGCCTCGATGGCCTCGGCCATCAGGTGCGCGCTGCTGTGCCACATCGTGGCCTTGCCCTCCGCGTCGTTCCAAGTGAGCAGATGCAGGGTGCAGTCGCCGGGCAGCGGGCGCAGGGCATCGCGCACCTCGCCGTTCACTTTGGCGGCCAGCACGTTGCGGGCCAGTCCTTCACTGATGCTCTTCGCCACGTCCATGGCGCTCACGCCGTGGTCGTAGCTCCGGACCGAACCGTCCGGAAGGGTGACGTTGATGCTCATGGCAGCGCTTCGGCCACCCTACGAGCGGTGGTCGCGAAAGGGGCGCGAAGATAACGGTCCGGACGCGCTGACGATGCGCTCAGAGGCAATGGATGATGAGCATCTCGTCCAGCGAGGCGTCGCCCAGTTCACGCGCCTTGATGATGTCCGCGCAGGCTTCCTCGGTGCGCCCCAGGGCGATCAGCGCCTGCGCCCGGCCTCCGAAGGCCTTCACCAGCGTGGGGTCGAGGGAGAGGGCATGGGCCAGGTCGGCCACGGCCGCATCGTGCTCGCCCAGAGTGTTGCGCACCAGCCCTCTGTTGCACCAGGCCTTGGCGTCGGTGGGCGCCAGGCGGACAAGCTCGTCATATTGGGCCAGGGCCCCCTCGCGGTCGCCACGGGCCACCAGCACCTGCCCCCACGTGTACCTCGCATGAAGGCCGATGGCATGCTCCGGTGCGGCCTCCCGGATCGCGCGCAGGTCGCCTTCGGCCTCCTCGAAGCGTTCGGCCTTCACATAGGCCTCAGCACGTCGCAACCGGATGTTCAGGTCGCCCGGCTCGAGCATCAGCGCGCGGTCCAGGTCGTGCAGGGCTCCGGTGCGGTCGCCCAAGGCCTCGCGGCTCAGGCCGCGGTAGTACCACGCGCGGGCATGCTCCGGGCGTTGGGCGATCACCCCGGTGAAGATGTCCACGGCGGCGCGGTGCTCCTGGTGCCGTAAGGCGGCGAGCCCGTCCACGAAGGGGTCGGCAGCATCTTGGGCGGCGAGGGCCATGGGGACCGCGAAGGAGATGGTAAGCAGGGTGCAACGCATGGCCCCCTTGAACGGGATCCGCGGGCCCGGGGTTCAGGCCGTTCACGTCCGGTGGTGGATAGATACCGGCCCACGTCCGATCCCCCTGCCCGGGCCCCGGATAAGTTCGCACCACATTCAACGCCATGCTGCTGAACAGTGAACCCCTGGGTGAGGACTTCGGCGTGCTGCTGCTCCGCGTGACCGCTGGCGGCGGCATGTTCTGGCTGCACGGGTGGCCCGAGCTGATGCACTTCAGCGAGCGCATGGACAGCTTCGCGGACCCCTTCGGCATCGGCTCGGTGATCTCGCTGGTGCTGATCATCTTCGCCGAGGTGCTATGCTCGGCCCTCGTGGTGCTGGGCCTGTGGACGCGTGCGGCCCTCATCCCCCTGCTGATCGCCATGGGGGTGGTGGTGTTCATGATCGATGCGGGCGAGCCGTTGAAGGAGCGCGAGCTCGCGCTCTTCTACCTGCTGTCCTTCACCGCGCTGCTCTTCACCGGCAGCGGGCGGTTCAGCATCGATCGCATCAAGTTCCAGTAGCGGGCCGTAGCGCCCCACGGGTCAGGCACCGGTGCCGCCGAACCAGCGCTTCAGCGGAAGCAAAGCGGGCACATCCTCGGCCACCAGCACGCCGAGCGACACCAAGGGCAGCAGCAGGATCATGCCGGCCACGCCCCAGAGCGCGCCTCCGGCGAAGATGACCACCAGGCTGGCCAGGGTGCTCAGGCCCAGGCGTTCGCCCACCACCTTGGGGAAGATGAGGTTGGCCTCCAGGTACTGCACCATGCCGAGCACGGCGATCACGCCCACCGGCATCCACAGCGATCCGCTGGAGGTGTAGGCCAGCGCGATGGGGAGCAGCGAACTGAACAGGATGCCGACGTAAGGGATCATGGTCATGATGGCCGTGAGCAGGCCGAAGAGGATGGCGTAGGGCACCCCGAGCAGCAGGAAGCCGAGGCTGTTGAGCGCGCCGACGATGAGGTACACCCGCACCATACCGCTGATGAAGCGGGCGTAGGTGGTGACGGCCTTGGCCAGGATGGACGGGATGCGCGGTGCCAGGTCGGTGGGCACGGTGTCGGCCAGCGTGGCCACGAAATGGCGGCGGTTGTAGAGCAGCAGGGCCGTGTACACCGGGATGATGAAGGCGTTGAACGCCATGCCGAACAGCCCGTTGAGGAGGCTGCCGAGCACGGCAGGGACCCGCCCTGGCAGCGCGGTGGTCAGGGAGTACCACCAGGCTTCGCGATGCCGTTCCATCAGGTCGTGCACCCAGTGGTCCATCCGCTCCCAAAGGCTGCCTTCCGAGGCCGGAAGCCGGTCGAGGAACAACCCCACCTGCCAGGCGAGCAGCCCCAGCAGCGCGCCCACCAGCACGAGCACCAGCAGCAGGGAGGTGCCGATGGCCAGGCTCCGCGGCCAGCGGCGCCGTTCCAGGCCGGCCACCATGGGGTGCAGCACCAGGGCCAGCAGAAGGGCATAGAGGAGGGGGATGAACACCGGCGCGCCCCACACCAGCAGCAGCAGCAGCGCCACGGCCTGCACGGGCCAGGTCCACAAGGCGCCGTTGGTCCGTTCCATGTGTCCAAGGTAGCCCGCTCAGGGCATGCCCCCACCCGCGCGGGTCACCCACAGGACGGCGATGGCCATGCCCACCACCACCACCAGCAGGTAGCCGACGCCCGCGGCCAGGACCGCACGCAGCAGGATGAAGCGCCCGGCCTTGCCCTGGAAGAGCTGCATGGTGCCCCAGACGTACAGCCCGGCGTAGGCCAGCATGATGAACGGCGCCATGAGCAGCGCGCCTTTCACGCCGAGGACGGCGATCACGGGGAATTGGATCAGGCTCACCACGTACCGCTGCCCGGCGAGGAAGCAGTTGATCACCAGGTGCTCGGGGTAGGTGCGGCCGGCCTTGCGGAAGAAGAACCACGAGGCGCCCGCGATCAACGGCAGGGTGGTCAGTTCCAGCAGCGCGTAGTGCGCATTGAACCAGTCCAACAGCGCCAGCGCCTGCGGCGGCATCCGGTCCCCGCCGGGAAGGTCGGCCAGGAGGTTCGGGGTGATGAGCGTGGAGAGGAAGCTGTACACCCCGGCGGTGATGACCACGAAGGCCAGCGGCTTGAAGTGGCGGACCCGCTTCCCGTCCAGGAACTCCCGGATGCTGTGCCCGGGCCGGGTGAACAGCTCGCGCAGGGTGTACAGGATGCCCCGGTCGACATGGAGCACCCCGTGCTGAAGCTCGTGCACCAGGTAGTGCCCGTCGATCCTTCGCGCTCCCGTGCGCTGCCCGCAGGAGGAACAGAACGCGTCGGTCGCCTGGTGTCCGCAGTTGGCGCAGGTGCCACGCCGTTCCTCGGGCCGATCGGTCATGCCCTCAGACCTTCATGTCGGCCACCTTCTCGCCGCGGTACGCGCCCAATTCCAGCTTCTTCTTCACCTCCCGGAAACTGGCGATGGTGCGCTCCACGTCCTGCATGCTGTGCACGGCCGTCGGGATCAGGCGCAGCAGGATCACGTCCTTCGGCACCACGGGATACACCACGATGCTGCAGAAGATGCCGTGGTTCTCACGCAGGTCGAGCACCACGTTGGTGGCCTCGGGGATGCTGCCTTTCATCAGCACCGGGGTGACGCAGCTGTTGGTGACACCGATATCGAGCCCGGCCTCGCGCAGGCCGCTCTGGAGCGCCCTGGTGATGGTCCAGAGCTTCTCGCTGAACTCCGGCCGTGTGCGGATCATCTCCAGGCGCTTCAGCGCTCCGATCACGATCGGCATGGGCAGGCTCTTGGCGAAGGTCTGGCTGCGCATGTTGTAGCGCAGGTACATGATCACGTCCTCGGGCCCGCTCACGAAGGCGCCGATGGTGGCCATGGCCTTGGCGAAGGTGCCGAAGTAGATGTCCACGCCCTCCTGCACGCCCTGGGCATCGGCCGTGCCGCGGCCATCGCGGCCCATCATGCCGAAGCCATGGGCATCGTCCACGAAGAGGCGGAAGTTGTACTTCGCCTTGCGCTCCACGATCTCCTTCAGCTTGCCCTGGTCGCCGGCCATGCCGAACACGCCCTCGGTCATCACCAGGATGCCGCCGCCGGTCTCCTTGGTCACCTTGGCCGCCTTCTCCAGCATGTTGTCCAAGCTGGCCATGTCGTTGTGCTGGTACACGAAGCGCTTGCCCATGTGCAGGCGCGCGCCGTCGATCATGCAGGCGTGGCATTCGCTGTCGTACACCAGCACATCATGGCGGCTCAGCAGCGCCTCGATGGCGCTCATGCAGCCCTGGTATCCGTAGTTGAGCAGGAAGGTGTCCTCCTTGCCCATGAAGTCGCTCAGCTCATCCTCCAGCTGCTCATGGTACTTGGTCTGGCCGCTCATCATACGGGCGCCCATCGGGTAGGCCATGCCCCATTGCGCCGCCGCTTCGGCGTCCACATGGCGGACCTCCGGGTGGTTGGCCAGGCCCAGGTAGTTGTTCAGGCTCCACACCAGCACGGGCTTGCCGCGGAAGGTCATGTGCGCCCCCAGCTCGCCCTCCAGCTTCGGGAAACTGAAGTAGCCGTGGCTGTCCTTGGCGTGGCGACCGATGGGTCCGAGGTCCTTGCGGATCTTATCGAAGATGTCGTTCATGGGTGGGGCGGCTTGCGAGCGGCAAAAGTATCACTGCCCCTGCATGGCCGGGAATGACCCGGCGGGCCTGGGCGGAAGTGCTCCCGGGCCGCCCGACCGTCACCGACTATCTTTGCCGCCTTTTCCGCTCGGTTTGTCCCACGCCCGGTCCTCCATCGCGTCACTGATCGCCGCCTTCGCGGTCGCTGTGGCGCTCCTGGCGGGTTGCGGCAAGTTCAACCGCGCCCTCAAGAGCACCGACCTGGACCTGAAGCTGCGCACCGCGCAGGAGTTCCACGACAAGGGCCAGTTCGAGAAGGCGCTGCCGCTGCTGGAGGAACTGGTGTCGCTCACCCGGGGCTCGTCCATGAGCGAGCGGGTCAATTACCTGCACGCCAAGAGCTACTTCGGGTTGAAGGACTACACCATGTCCGGCTACTACCTGGGCAACTTCACCCGCACGTTCCCCACCAGCCAGTATGCGGAGGAGTGCGCCTTCCTGACGGCCTTTTGCCACTACAAGAACTCGCCCAGCTACGAGCTGGACCAGTCCGATACCCGCTCGGCGATCGATGCGTTGCAGCTCTTCCTGATCCGCTATCCGACCTCGGCCCTGAAGGACAGTTGCAACACCCTGATCGACGTGCTGAGGGACAAGCTCGAGGTCAAGGACTTCGAGGGGTTGAAGCAGTACCACAAGCTGCGCAACTACCAGGCCGCCGGGGTGGCCGCCGAACAGTTCCTGCGCACCTGGCCGAACAGCCGTTTCAGGGAGGAGGCCATGTATCTGGCCGCCGAAAGCGCGGTGCTGCTGGCCGACAACAGCATCGAAAGCAAGCGGGAGGAGCGTTTGCGCGCGGCGATCAAGAGTTGTGATACCTTCGCGGACGCTTTTCCGGAGGCCGAGCGCACCCCCGACGTGAAACGGATGGCCGACGCCTGCCGGACGAAGCTGAACGCATCCCCGCAATCCGCACCGACCCCATGACCCCCAAGCACCAGAACGCCGCCAAGACCACCGTCACCCGCGACGTGGACCAGCTCGACCAGGAGATCGGCAACGTGTACCAGACCGTGGTGATCCTCGGCAAGCGTGCCAATCAGGTGGCCGTCGGCATCAAGGAGGAATTGGGCGCCAAGCTGGAGGAGTTCGCCAGCAACGGGGAGAACCTCGAGGAGGTGTATGAGAACCGCGAGCAGATCGAGGTGAGCAAGCACTACGAGAAGATGCCGAAGCCCTCGGCCATCGCCGTGCAGGAACTGGTCGAAGGCCGCCTCCACTTCCGCCATCCCGAGCAGGGCGAGGTGGCGCCGGCTTCCGCCAACGCCTAAGCCGTCCGGCCCCGCTGGCCCCCATGTCCGCCGCGCTGCCTCGCCGCATCCTGCTGGGCGTCACCGGTGGCATCGCCGCCTACAAGTCCGCCCTCCTCGTCCGCGCCCTGGTGAAGGCCGGTGCCGAGGTGCAGGTGGTGATGACCCCCGCGGCGCACGACTTCGTGACCCCGCTCACGCTCAGCACCCTCAGCGGCCGCCCGGTGCTCACCGACCTGTTCGTGCGCGACGGCAGCGGTCGCTGGAACGATCACGTGCACCTGGCCCGCTGGGCCGACGCCCTGCTGGTGGCCCCCGCCAGCGCCAACACCCTGGCCAAGATGGCCCACGGGCAGTGCGACAACCTGCTGCTGGCCTGCTTCCTCAGCGCCACCTGCCCGGTGTTCGTGGCGCCCGCCATGGACCTGGAGATGTGGCGCGACCCCGCCACGGGCCACAACCTGACCCTGCTGAAGGAACGCGGCGTGCGCGCCATCGGGCCGTCACATGGTGAACTGGCCAGCGGGCTGGTGGGCGAGGGGCGGATGACCGAGCCGGACGAGCTTGTCCACGCCCTACAGGAGGCCTTGATCGGTGCTTCGCCCTGGGCCGGACGCACCGTGCTCGTCACCGCCGGGCCCACCCAGGAGCCCATCGATCCCGTGCGCTACATCGGCAACCGGAGCAGCGGCCGCATGGGCTTCGCCATCGCCGAGGAGGCCGCCCGCCGTGGCGCCCGCGTGCAGTTGGTGACCGGTCCGGTGCAGCTCACCGCCGCCGCGGCCGGCATCGTCCGCACCGACGTGGGCACCGCCGCCGAGATGGCCGAGGCCTGCAAGGCCATCGCCCCACAGGCCGATGTGGTGGTGATGAGCGCCGCCGTGGCCGACTTCCGGCCGGCCGCCCCCGCCACCCGCAAGGTGAAGAAGGGCGAGCCGCTGGACACGCTGGCCCTGGAACCCACCGAGGATATCCTGGCGTGGATCGGGGCCCACCGCCGGCCCGGCCAGCTCATCGTGGGCTTCGCCCTGGAGACCAACGACGGCGTCGCACACGCCCGGGGCAAACTGCAGCGCAAAGGCCTCGACCTGGTGGTGATGAACACCCTGGAGGATGCCGGCGCCGGCTTCGGCCACCCCACCAACCGCGTTACCTTCATCGCCCCGGATACCGATCCACAGCCCCTGCCGTTGATGAGCAAGTCCGACGTGGCCCGGGCCCTGTTGGACCGCCTTGAAGCCCTCCTCTGATCATGCGAACGATCGCACCCCTTCTGCTCCGCGTCGCCCGGCGCTTCTTCGGCTCTTCGATCGTGGTCCTTGTTCCTTCCGCCATCCCGAAACCCGCCGCTGGCTTCCGACCGCCGGCCGCCAGCCGCCTGCCCCTAGCCCTGCCCCTAGCCCTGCCCCTGGTCCTGCTCCTGCTTCTGCTTCTGCCCCTGACCTCCCCCGCGCAGGAGTTCAACTGCTCGGTGAGCGTCATCGCGCCCCAGATCCAGAGCACGCCCAAGCGCATCTGGCAGAGCATGGAGACCGCCATCCGCGAACTGATGAACACGCGGCGCTGGACCAACCGCAACTTCACCCAGCAGGAGCGCATCGAGGTCAACATGCTCCTCACCATCAACGAGCAGGAGGGCCTGGACCGGTTCAAGGGCACGCTGCAGATCATCTACGCCCGGCCCGTGTACGGCACCGACTACAACAGCCCGGTGATCGACCTGCTGGACAACGACGTGGCCTTCAACTTCCTGGAGAACACCCAGATCGACTTCAGCCCCGACCGCTTCACCAACAACCTGGCGAGCATCATGGGCTTCTATGCCTACTTCATCCTGGGGGTGGACGCGGACACCTTCAGTCCGATGGGCGGCAGCGAGTATTACAACGTGGCACAGGTGGTCGTGAACAACGCGCAGAACGTTTCGGAGCCGGGCTGGAAGGCCTTCGAGGGCACCAAGAACCGCTATTGGCTCCTGGACAACCAGCAGCAGGCCGTGTTCCGGCCCTTCCGCCAATGCCTCTACGATTACCACCGCGAGGGCTTCGACCGCATGAGCACCGAGATGGATGCCGCGCGCAAGGCCGTGGCCTCCTCCATCGAGAGCCTGCGCACCGTGCACCAGGCCAAGCCCGCCAGCTACAACCTGCAGGTGTTCTTCAACGCCAAGGGCAACGAGCTGGTGGAACTGTTCAAGCCCGTGCCCGCCCAGGAGAAGACCAAGCTCTTCACCACGCTGCAGATCGTGGACCCCGGCAACATCAGCCGGTACCAGAACATGATGAAGGGGAGTTAGGGAGGGGGCTCATGTGCTCATGTGAGCATCCCGCGGGGCGGGACAGGTCGTGAACAGGGGCCCACGGGCCGACCGGTGCGCGGGACTATCTTGGCCGACAAGGGATCGACGACCTCCTCGACATGCTGCACCGGCTCCGCATCACCAACTACCTGCTGATCGACCAGCTGGAACTGGAGCTGGCGCCTGGCCTCACCATCATCACCGGGGAGACGGGCAGTGGCAAGAGCATCCTGATCGGTGCGCTGGGACTGGCCATGGGCGAACGGGCGGATGCCGGCCTGGCGCGTGATCCCCGCCACCGCTGCGTGATCGAACTGGAGCTGGACGGTGCCGCGCCGTGGATCAACGGTTGGTGCCTGCAGGCCGGCGTACCCGTGGAACACCCGCTGATCATCCGCCGTCAGCTGGAACCGGGCGGTCGCAGCCGGGCCTTCGTGAACGACACGCCCGTGCGGCTGGAGCAGCTGCGCGACCTGGGCGAACGCCTCATCCACGTGCACAGCCAGCACCACACGCTGCTGCTCAACGATCCGCGCTTCCAGCTCGGCCTGGTGGATCAGGTCGCAGGGCATGCGAAGGCCGTCACCGCCTACCGCGCCGATCACCGCGCCTGGCGCGCCGTGGAGGAGGAGCTGGCCCGCGCCCGCGCCGAGGAGGAACGCGCCCGCACCGAACTGGACTACCTGGCCTTCCAGCTGGACGAACTGGACCAGGCGCAGCTGACCGACGGCGAACAGGAGGCCCTGGAGGCCGAACTGGACCGTGCCGAGCATGCCGGCGAGCTGCTCACCGCCCTGCAGCGCACCGAGCAGGCGCTCACCGGCGAGGGGGGCGTGGTGCCCGGCCTGTCCGCTCTGCGCCAGCACCTGGCCAAAGCCGCCCGGCACGATGCGGGGCTGGCCGCCCTGGCGGACCGCATGCACGCTGCGGCCATCGAACTGGGCGACATCGCCGGCGATGCGGATCGGCTGGCCACCACCGTGCGCCTGGACCCCGCCCACGCCGCCCGCCTGCGCGAACGGCTGGACCTGCTGCTGCGGCTGCAGGTGAAGCACCGCGTGAAGGGCAGCGCCGAATTGATCGCCCTGCGCGAGGACCTGCGCGCACGCCATGGCCGCATCGGCACCCTCGGGGAGCGCATCGGCGCCCTGGAACACCAGGCGGCGGGCATGCGCCAGCACGTGCACGAGACCGCCCAACGCCTCAGCGCCGCCCGCCGCGAGGCCATGCCCCAGCTGGCCGTGGAGGTGGTGGCCGCCCTGAAGAAGCTGGGCATGCCCCACGCCCGCTTCGCCTTCGAGCACCACCCCACGGAACCCGGCCCCGACGGCATGGACGCGGTGCACGCCCGCTTCAGCGCCAACAAGGACCGCGCGCCCGAGCCCTTGGAGAAGGTGGCCAGCGGCGGTGAACTGGGCCGCGTGATGCTCGCCCTCTTGGAGCGCAGCGCCGAAGGGCTCGGCCTGGGCTGCCTGGTCTTCGACGAGATCGACACCGGCGTGAGCGGCGAAGTGGCCGACCGCGTCGGTGAACTCATGGCCGCCATGGCCCGCCGCCGCCAGGTGATCGCCATCACCCACCTGCCGCAGATCGCCAGCAAGGCCGACGTGCACCTGCTGGTGCACAAGGACCACGAGGCCGAGACCGTCACCACCCACATCCGCCCGGTGCTCGCCGACGAACGTGTGGAGGTGCTGGCCCGCATGCTCAGTGGCCGCAAGACCACCAAGGCCGCCCTGGAGAACGCCAGGGAGCTGCTGAAGGGGAGGTGAGGGGGGCCTTCAACCGGTCAGCGGCCCAGTGGGTGACCGGTCATGTTCAAGGTGCCACTTACGGCTCCACGATCAGCGTACGGCTCCATCGGCGGTGGGTTTGATCGGTGATCTGGATCACGTATGGTCCGGCGGGCAGGCCGGCGAGGTCCAGGACGGCCTCGGTGCCTTGGTGGGCGGAGCGGTAAACCTCGCGGCCGGTGACATCGAGCAGGCGCAGCTGGTAGCTGCCCGGCCGGGCCCACCGCACCGTGGTGCTCGTGTGGGCCGGGTTGGGGAACAGCTCCACCTGCAACGGCTCCTCGCGCTCCCACACCCCCACATCCAGCCCGTACAAGCGGCTCACGAAGCGCTGCTGCGGGTCGTTGGTGGTGCCGTCGTCGCAGCCGATGTAGGCGCCGTAGATGTACCAGTTGCCATTTTGGTCGGGGACCATTCCAGCGGTAGCGTGGAGAGGATAGAAACCGTCGTCGTATATCCCGCAGCCATCTCCGGTGAAGGCGTCGTTGGACAGGTGTCCATTGCTATCGAGCAGAGCAATTCCACTTCGCGGCTCCCCGTCAACAGACGAGAAATTACCGTGCAGAACCAGACGATCATCGGGCAATACTGTGTGCCAAAGACCGCCGTATGCACCAAAGAGATCCCTTGGTGCATTGAGGACATTGTTGAAGGTCGAGTCGAGTGAACCATCCGGTAGAAGCCTGACGAACTGCAAGGTGTCGTTCCCCACATTCGGAAGAAAATATCCCGAGGCCAGCATACGTCCCCCGGGTAGCGGTGTGATCGCTGTGGCCATGCCCCACACGAAAGGCACATTGAACGTGGTATCGCGCTCGCCATCGGGGTGCAGGCGCAGGATGCAGGGCGCTGGTTGGCCCTCGTAGGTGCTGTAGATGCCGCTTACAAGCAGCTGGCCACCGGGCTCCACGGCCAGGGTGTAGATGGCGTTGTTGCACTTACGGTGGTGCTGCGTGGTGTCGAGGTAGCCGGTGTTGCTGAACCAGATGAGGCTGTGCAGGCCGGTGTAGCCACGGATGGTATCCTCCAAGCCATGGAGGCCGGACATGAGCACACGACCATCCGGGTACACGTAGTAGTCGCCACCTTGACCAAGGTTGAAATAGGGTCCTTGGCTGATCGTTATGAACGTAGTGTCCCGGACCCCATCCAACCACAAACGCCGAACGCCATTCCCGTTCTGAACGTAGATCCTATCACTCCACCGGGTGAGTTTTCCGCCCATTTGTGCGTACGTATTGAAGCTCATGTCGCGTGACCCATCCGGATACAGACGAGCACCTGCTTTTTCGTCCCACGGTGGATCGCCAGGGAAGTAGATCTTACCGGAGACAATGACTTTGCCATCCTCCATGACCAGGATGGAGTTCACATTCTTCTTGACGATCGTAGAGCGGAACGATGTATCCAAGGCAAAGGGCGCTTGGGCATCGCTCGTGTGGGCCGCGCAAAGCGCGGCCCACACGAGAACGACGCGGTTCATCGCTGTGCGATGAGTTTAGCGGTGGCCACCAAGGCCCCACCGTTCAACAACTCTATGGCATAACTGCCAGCTTCCACGTTGCGGCAGTCCCACAGTACTTGTTGCTCCGATGCCCCGACTTGGCTTTGCCATACTAGGCGCCCCATCACGTCACGCACCAACAATTGCGCGTTGGCCGGCGGTTTGTTCAAGCGCACAGTGAAAGCCACCCACGCGCTGGCCGGATTTGGGGTGACCGAAAGATGTGGTGGCACGGTTTTATCGGCGACGTGTTGGCCTAAGAAACTGGGTGTGCGGGTCCCATCGCCCCCGGTCAATGGCGATCGGCAGCGGTCGTAGCCGAAGCAGAGCAGGTTCTGCGCCCAGGTGGCCGGTCGGTCGTAGGCCCCATCGACAAGGGCCTCCAGCTGGTCCTGTTCGGTGGTGGTCAGCTGGGCCATGCTGCGGTCGTCACCGAACACCCCGGCGCAAAAGGTGATGAGGTCCAGCATGCGCTGGCGCTCCGCCAGGGCCGCCTCGTGCTGCACGTGCCCATCCGTCAGTTCCTCCACTGCATCCTCCGCAGCGGTCGTGTTCCCCTCTTGGATGTAGGTCAAGGCCTCGGCATAGCGCGCTGCCGGGGTGCGCACCTGTTGCCAGGTCCAGCGCAGGCTGTCCACATGCTCGTAGAGCGTGTCGTTGCGCCAGTGGTCCAGCAGGACATGCGCGTGTCCGGTGAGCGCGGCATGATGAACGCCCATCTGGCTTTCCAGGCTATACCGGTAGGTGGTCTCGTCCCAGCTCGCCACCACACTGGCCAGAAGGAATTCAGGCAGAGGGTAGCCGCTCTCCACCTGCATCCATTCGATGAACCCGCTCTGGTGCGTAGCCTCCGGGTTGGCAATGAGCACTTCGGCCACCATGGCTGCGGGCATCACATTCCGCAGGACCATCTCCTGCAGGGCCGTCACGCTCAGGAAAGGGCTTTTGGCCAGCAGGTAATCGCGCAGCTCCCACGCGTCGGACGGCCAGGTGGCCATGATCTCGTCCACCACATCATCCGTGCTGCCGCCGTCGAGGAGCTGGTCATAGAGATACCGCGTGTTGCCGTAGGCGATGAGTTCGGTAAGCAGGGCGGTCTTGGCCTCCTCGGCCTCGGTGAGCGAGCGCACGCCCCGCGGGCGGTAATTGCGTGCTGGGCAGGGCACGGCAGGCTCGGTGGTGGCCTGCTGCAGGGCGACGGGTGAGGCGGGGTCGGTCGTGTAGCAGAGTGGTTCGGCCTGGGCGTTGGTCCCGTGGATGTACCGAAGCACCCCGTTCGGACTCGTGCGTTTGTAGTCGCCTTCTGGATCGGTGCAGGTCTGATCGAAGACGTTAGCCGCCGGTGCGTCCATTTCACCCTGGTTCGTGCGCATGGTGTGTTCTTGGCTGTGGAATAGATCACTGGTCACCTGCCTGTCCCAGAAGTTGAAGGCATTGCCATCGTTGGTGTTGCACAGGTATTGCAGCCCGATGGTGTTGGTGAGGTAGTTGGCGGCATCCGCACAGAGGCCCTCTCCGATGAAGCCCACCTCCAGGCCGCTGGCGGTGTTGCGCCGCACCTTGTCGTTGTGGTCGCGGGTATAGCCGATCACGATCCCTTCGGTCTGTACGTAGGGGCCCGCCTGAGTCACGGTGTTGTCCTCGACGGTCATGCCGTAGCTCTCTGTAGAAAATATGCCGCGGTGGTAATCGAACCAGTAGAATTCAGCGGGGAAGTTCGTCAGGTCCGTCACCACGCTGTTGCCCAGCTCGAAGTCGCTGCGTGTCACGCGGTAGCCCACCACCCCGCTGGCGTACACCCCGCACACGTTGGCGGTGAAGGCGGCGCGGTCCACCACGAAGGCACGGCTGGTGAGGCTGGTGAGGGCGTGGATGCCGTGGTCGAGGCCGGCGAAGGTGCTGGGGCTGTAGCTGCCGGCGGGGCATTCCTGGCCAGCCTGCACCAGCACGTTGCATTTCTCGCGCACCTCGTAGTGGGCATCGAGGCTGTAGATGCCGTAGCCGCGTTCGTGGCTGTTGGTCTCGGTGCTGCGCGCATTGGTGAAGGTGCAGCCGCTGAAGAGCAGCCCGTCCACCTGCCACAGGCTGGCGTGGTGGCGGAAGTCGAGGGCCACGGGGTAGTTGGCATCGATGCTGAAGGAGCAGCCGGTGAAGCGGCCGCGGTTGCGCACGGCCAGGCCGGTGCCGGGCTGCGTGCCCTGGTAGGGCAGGTAGCGCAACGCCGTGCGGCAGTTGCGGAAGCTGGTGTTGGCGCACACCACCACCCCGCCGCTGCGGAAGCCGTTGATGCCGCCGCCGATGCGCTCGGCGGTGAGGATGCCGTCCTGGGCGTGGTACACCTGGCAGCCGTGCAGCACCAGTTCGCCCTGGAAGGTGGGGTGCGAACCCCCGTACTGGTGCTGGGTGATGGTGCCGTGCACCTCGATGCCCTTCCACTGCTCCCCGGGGCACGCGCTGGTGAAGGTGCAGTTGGTGCAGGTGAGGCTGGCGCCGGGTTCGATCACCAGGGCGGCGTCGGCGCTGAAGGCGAAGGTGAGGTCCTGGGCCGTGATGTGGGCGCCGGGGGCCAGCCGGAGTTCCTGGTTGAAGAGGATGGGCGCGTAGGTATCGCAGAACGGATTGCTACCCGGTGACCAGTTCGACGCACCTGCTTGGATCGTGCGCGAGTCGTCCTTGGCAACGAGCAATTGTGCGCAGCAGCCTGGGCTCCGCAACTCATCGAGATGCCTGTCGCCGCGTACCCTGCTGTTCAATAGTCGGTATTCAACCCCGTCCAGAAAGGGCCGGGTGGCGGGCTGCGCGATCGCGATCACGGGGTCATCCCAGTTCGCTGCGTTGGGCTGGTCGGGGTCCCTCAGGCAGGCGAGGCGGTAACCGCCAAGACCGTCGGCCAGCACCGCATAGACCGCCCACCCGTTGCCATCCGGGGCGATATTGAGTTCGATCTCACCGTCAACCGTGGGCAGGCTGCCTGGTTGCCCGTTGAGGATCAGCCACTGTACCGCGGATCCGATCCCCGCGTCCAGGTCGATGTAGCCCAAATGGGATGGGGATGTGTTGCTGGTCGAGGATTTCTGGAAATAGATGTATCGACCATTGGGGGAGAATTCGAGGCCACTGCAGCGCGGTATGTCGATCGGTGTGCCGTAAGGGTCGGTGGGCGCTGGTGTATAGTCCACCGTATAGTTATCGATCTGGTACAGTCTGGGCCACGTGGGGTCCGCCACCTGGGGCAGGGTGGGCGGAGTGTTCTGCAATCCGCTGAGGTCGAATCGCCAAACCCCTACACCGACGATGTTCACATCAGGCATAGGGTCCACGAACCGCAGGGCATGGCTGTACGCCACGACCAGTTCGCTGCCGTCCTGCTGCACCTCCAGCTCGCCCTTGGCCGATCGGGTCCTGTCGAGCAGGCCGGCCGCGATCACATCCTCGGTGCCAAGGTATCGAGGACCGGTCGGGGTCCACAGAAGTTTGGTCAGGTGGTCCTCCGAGTTGATGACCATCACCTGAAGGTCGCTGTTCTGCAAGCGCACCACATCCATGTGGATCGCGTCGGAGTAATTCTCATCGTCGAGCGGTAGTTCTATCCGATGCATGTAGAACAACTGGGGTGTGCCAATCGTGTTGAGCAGACCGTCCACCGTCGTTCCTACAGTCGGAGTGGAAAAGTCAAAGTCATCGAGATACGCGTTATCGCTGGGACCCATGAAGCGGCCCATGACGCTGATGTTGTTCGTCGTGTAGTACACCAGATCGGATGGGAGGGTCAGATCCAACACCCCGAAGTCGATGAACATCTCCTGGTTCTGGTTGAACTGGCGGGTGGTGACCACGTAGAACCGAAGGCAGCTCCCAGGCACAGGGAAGAACAGGATCTCGCTCGAGCCCTTCTCCAGACACACCTGGCAGTCCGCATCGGCCTCATCCGCCAGAAGCCGACCCTTGCGATCATAAATGCGCCCATCCACGGCGAAGAACAGCACGTCTCCGGCCTCGTCCACCTGCACGTTCTGGGAGAACTGAGCCACCTGGCCCTGGTATTCGTACTGATCATCGATGAGCGGGTCATCGCATTGCGGGAGGTTCCGGAGCACCGGACCATTCTGGGTCACCGTGCGGAAGTCGACCACCTGTCCGCCCATCATCCATAAGGGATCAAGGTCCTGTGCGTGCAGACCATGCACGAAGATCCGGTCAACTACAGGGGGGGGGGTAAGGAAAGCCGCCACCAGAGCGGCTTTCAGCGGTAGTGTCCGTTCCATGGCCATTGGGTTGAGGTGATCGGATGTACTGAAGGACGGTTGAAGGTACAACGATAGGGGCCCTGGTCCTTCGGGCGACCGATGTTCCCACCCAAGTTCCGGCCCGCATATACCGGTCCGGACCAGCATGGCGCAGAAAGGGGGGAGGTGGTAGGGGGGGCTCCGTGAGAAAGCGCGCGAGACACCGGCATCACCCCCGCCCGGCCGGTCCCGCCCGAACGGCTATTTTCGCCCCTCAACCTGCATCCATGGCCAACGGACTCCTGAACGGCAAGCGCGGCATCATCACCGGTGCCCTCAACGACCAGAGCATCGCGTGGAAGGTGGCCGAGCTGGCCCACGCCGAAGGCGCGCGCTTCGTGCTGACCAACGCGCCGGTGGCCATGCGCATGGGCGAGATCAAGAAGCTGGCCGACGCCACCGGCGCCCCGGTGATCCCCGCCGACGCCACCAACGACGCCGACCTGGAGAAGCTCTTCACCGAGAGCACCCAGCAGCTGGGCGGACCGGCCGACTTCGTGCTCCACAGCATCGGCATGAGCCCCAACGTGCGCAAGGCGCGGCCCTACAACGACCTCAACTACGACTGGTACAAGCAGACACTGGACGTGAGCGCCATGAGCCTGCACCGCATGCTGCAGGCCGCCGAGAAGGCCGGCGCCCTCGCCCACGGCGGCAGCGTGGTGGCCCTCACCTACATCGCCGCCCAGCGCGTGTTCCCCGACTACGGCGACATGGCCGACGCCAAGGCGTTGCTGGAGAGCATCACCCGCAGCTGGGGCTACCGGCTGGGCCGCGAGAAACGCATCCGCGTGAACACCGTGAGCCAGAGCCCCACCATGACCACCGCCGGCAGCGGCATCAAGGGCTTCGACGGCTTCTTCGGCTTCGCCCAGGCCATGAGCCCGCTGGGCAACGCCCCCGCCGAGGACTGCGCCCGCTTCTGCCTGGCCCTGTTCAGCGACCTCACCCGCTACGTCACCATGCAGAACCTCTACCACGACGGCGGGTTCAGCACCACCGGCGTCACCCCCGAGGTGATGGCCAAGTTCACCGGCGCGTAGCGCGCGTGCGCTGCGCGGGTCCCATCCCTTCAACCCCATGCGCTTCCCCGTTCGCCTCCTTCCCGCGTGGGCCGGCCTGCCGCTGGCCCTGGCCGCTTCGGCCCAGACCGAAGGGCCGTCCTTCACCGTCACCGGCGCCGGCATCGCCACCACGCTGGCCTCCGACTACCAAAGCATCGGCATCAACCCGGCCAACCTGGGCTGGGACCTGAAGTACGAGGACCCGCGCTTCGTGTTCGGGCTGCTGGAGGGCGCGTACTCCATCCACACCACCGGCGTGTCGCGCAAGGTGCTGCGCCGCGACATGCTGCGCGACTTCGACCGCACCTTCACGGGCAACGAGCAGGCCGCGGCCGCGGACAACTTCGGCGAGGCCGACCTCGCGCTCAACGCGGACGTGCGGCTGCTCGGCTTCAGCTTCCTGAACGACGACGCCGGCGGCTTCGCCATCAGCATCGGCGACCGGTTCCAGTGGGACAGCTACTACAACGGCACCACCAGCGACCTGCTCTTCCTGGGCCGGCGCGCGCCCTACTTCACGCACCTGGAGCTGGCCGACGGCACGGTGATCGCCAACCGACCGGATCTCGGCGCCGACACCCTGGCCCTGGTGCGCCGCGGCTTCGTGGAGCCCGGCGAGGGCCGGCGCATCAGCCAGCTGATGGACGACACCCGCATGACCCTGAGCTGGACGCGCGAGTACGCGTTCTCGTGGGGGCGCCGCCTGTTCACCACCGGCACGGTGGAGTGGCACGGCGGCATCGGCTTCCGCTACCTGCAGGGCTTCGCGCACATCGACATCGGCGAGAAGGACGGCCGCTGGCAGGCCTTCAGCGCCCTGAGCCCGGTGTTCGACGTGGACTACGGCACGGCGGCCAGCAGCAACCCCAGCACCGTGGGCGGCAGCGGCCTGCGCAGCGTAGGCCGCGGCTTCAGTGGCGATGTGGGCCTCAGTGCGGTGTACAAGGACCGCCTGAAGGTGGGGGTGGCCGCCACAGGGTTGGGCTCCATGACGTGGGACGGCAACGCCTACAGCGCCAAGGACGACACGCTTTACACGCTGGACAGCCCGGGCTTCACCAGCTACAACTTCTTCGACCAGGCCGAGGTGATCACCTCCGAGCTCGGCATCCTCAACTGGGAGGGCCTGGCCGAAAAGCGCGTGGCCACGCCGAGCATGCTGCGGATGGGCGCCAGCTATGTGGTGCCGGACAAGGCCGAGGTGGGCCTCGATGTGGTGCTGCCGCTGAACGATGTGCCCGGCAACCTCGCCAAACCCCAGTTCAGCCTGGGCGGTGAGTACAGCCCGGTGAAGTTCCTCACCCTGCAGGCCGGGGTGGTCACCGGCGGCAACTACGATACCCGCCTGCCGATGGGCCTGCTCTTCCGCCTGCCGTCCGGCCAGTGGGAGGGGGGCTTCGCCAGCCGCGACGTGCTGTCCTTCTTCAGCCAGGACACGCCCACGGTGTCCCTGGCCATGGGCATCCTGCGCTTCCGCATCTGACCGGAGGGTGGCGCGGCATGCCGGGTCGGGCCTAACTTCGGCGGCCATGCTCGGAAGCACGCGTTCCTCCCTGTTCCTGCTGCTGGCCCTGGGCCTGTTCGTCACCGCCCAGGCCCAAAGCGGCAAGGCCTTCTTCAAGGAGGCCGAAGCCCTGCGCCAGGCCCAGCAGCTCAGCGAAGCGGTGGAGAAATACGGCCTGGCCATCCAGGTGGAGCCCGGCATGGTGAGGGCCTACCAGGCCCGCGCCGAGGTGTACACCCTGTTGGACCGCACCACCGACGCCGCCGCAGACCTGCGCAAAGTGCACGAACTGGAGCCCGGCGATGCCGGCCATGCCGCCCGGGCCGCCCGCGCCTACCTCGACCTCGGTCGCCCGCAGGAAGCCCTGGACCTGTGCAACAAGGCGCTGGCGACCGACCCCAAGAGCATGGAGGCCCTGCAGACCAAGGTGCGCGTGTCCCTGGCGCTGAACGACCTGGACGGCGCCGCTGCGGCCAGCGATGCCGCCCTGGCGCAGAAGGGCACCACCGACACCTACTACCTGCACGGCCTGGTGCGCATGGCCCAGCGCGACTACCGCACCGCGGAGACCGATCTGGAGCGCGTGATCGAGTGGAACTACCTGTACGAGGACGCCTACGTGGCGCTGGCCGAGGTGCAGCTGAAGTTGTACGAGCAGTACACCGGTCCCACCATGCAGCTGCGCACCCTGGACAAGGCCGTGGAGCGCACCACCACCGCCCTGGAGCTGAACCCGCGTAGCACCGCGGCCCTCTTCACCCGCAGCAAGGCCTTCGCCCTGCAGAAGGAGTACGCCAAGGCCATCGACGACATCAGCAAGGTGATCGCCAACGGCCGCACGGACGCCGAGGTGTACCGCCAGCGCGCCCGCTACTACAACGGCTATGGCCAGCAGCAGAACGCCGTGAACGACCTGAACCGCGTGCTGCAGGAGCAGCCCAAGGACGTGAACGCCCTGCTGCTGCGCGCCGAGTGCAAGGAGGCCAACGTGGACCTCGAGGGCGCGCAACGCGACCTGGACCTGGCCGCCAAGGCCCTGCCCGAGGGCATCAACGCGGAGGGGGTCACAGCAGCGGACATCCAGGAGCGTCGCAAGCGCGTGGCCGATGCGCTCTTCGAGTTGAACCGCGAGGAGGACCCGCCGGTGATCACCCTCGTGGAGCCCAGCCGCACCGGCGAGGTGGTGCAGGTGAGCAATGCCCTCCGGCAGGTGAAGGTGACCGGCCACGTGCGCGACCGCAACCTGCTGAAGGCCATCCGCGTGAACGGCACCGAGGCCGACTTCGCCCGGGATGAAAAGGATCCGGAGTTCTTCACCAGCATCCCGTTGGGCCCCGCCGACGAGCGGCTCACCGTGGAGGCCGAGGACGTGTACGGCAATATCGCCACGGTGACCCTGAAGGTGGAACGCACCGAAGATGTGGCGCCGGAGTTGGCGGTGACCTCTCCGGACCTCGGGGCCGATCGCATCATCACGGTGGCGGCCGACCGCGAGGACCTCTTCATCGAGGGCGTGGCCAGCGATGCGAGCATCATCCGCAGCGTGACGGTGGATGGCATCGTGGCCAGCTACGTGCCCGACACCAACCGCACGGAGTTCAGCATCAAGCTGGTGATCGCCGGCAAGGACCGGTTCACCGTGCGGGCCGAGGACCGCTTCGGCAACGCCAGCGATGTGGTGGTGCAGATCCAGCGCAAGGCGGCTCCCGCCCCGCGCCCCGTGGAGCCCGCCGTGGTGGCCGACCGACCTGCGGACAAGCCCGTCGAGCGCCCGGCCGACAAGCCCGCAGGGGGCACTGCGGTGTCCTCCGGCACCACCTGGGTGGTGTACATCGAGAACAGCGAGTACCGCAGCTTCCCCGCGCTGCAAGGCCAGGGCGGCGATGCGGCCAAGATGCAGAAGGCCTTCGCCAAGTACAACGTGCAGAGGACCATCACCAAGAAGAACCTCTCCAAGCAGCAGCTCGAGCGCTTCTTCAGCACCGAACTGCGCGACCTGGTGCGCAGCAACAAGGTGAACACCGTGCTGGTGTGGTACGCCGGGCACGGCCGCACCGTGGGCGGCAAGAGCTACTGGATCCCCGTGGACGCCAAGAAGGACGACATCTACACCTTCTACAACTACGGGCCGCTGAAGAACCTCATCCAGAACTACAGCGAGTCGGTGACCAACACCCTGGTGGTGAGCGATGCCGCCGGCTCGGAGGCCAGTTTCTACGACCTCACCCGATAGCCGATGCGCCGCATCCTGATCGTTCTTCCGCTCGTGCTCACTGCGCCCCTGGCGGCGCAGCGCTTCTATTTCGAGCGCCTGGATGTGCAGAACGGGCTGCCCTCCAGCAACGTGTACAGCGTGGTGCAGGACAGCACGGGCCTGGTGTGGCTGGGCACCGAGGACGGGCTGGTGAGCTTCGACGGCCGCGACCGCGTGGGCATCCGGGCCTACGGCACGGAGGATGGCCCGGCCCCCAAGGGTGCGCGCTGCCTGCTGATCGACCGCAGCGGCCGCTTCTGGGCGGGCCACACCGGTGGCGGCCTCACGGTGCGTTCCGGCCGCAGCTTCGCCACGCTGGTCCTGTCCGGCGAGGCCCTTACGTCCGACGTTACCGCCCTGGTGCAGGACGGCGACGGTGCCGTGTGGGTCACCACCATGGGCCAGGGCGCCCTGCGCATCAGCGCCATCAGCGAGGAGGGCGTGCCCACGGTGGACCGCTTCGGCAGCGACCAGGGCTTGCTCGAGCACGTGGTGGATGCGGTGCACTTCCGCGACGGCACCCTCGCCTTCCTGGAGGACGGCGGGACGCTGAAGCGGTGGGACCCTGCGGCCAAGCGCTTCGCCTCCCTGGAATGGAACGGGTTGGAGGACGTGCTCGGCGTCAGCGCGCTGTACGAGGATTCCGACGGCCGTCGCTGGCTCGGCACCCAGAGCAGCGGCGCTTTCGTCCTCGATCCGCGCACCGGCCAGGTGGTGAACTACAGCACGGCGAACGGCCTGCCCAGCGACTTCGTGATGTGCTTCGGAGAGGACGCGAGCGGTCAGGTGTGGGTGGGCACCTGGGGTGGTGGTGCTGCCGTGATCGGCCTCAACGGCGTGCGCCGCCACTACCATCCGGGCAACGGCCTCGAAAGCCTGCTGATCCGCCGCATTGCCCGCGACCGGGAAGGCAACATGCTGCTCGCCACCAACGACTACGGCCTCAACATCTTCAAGGGCGAGCGCTTCCTGAACCTGCTGGAGCAGGACGGGCTGCTGGACCAGCAGGTATGGGCCGTGCTGGAGGACCGCAGCGGCCGCATCTGGTTCGGCACGGACGGTGGCGTGAGCATCCTGGACCCGCGCGTGCAGGGCACGGGCA
This sequence comes from Flavobacteriales bacterium, assembly GCA_016713875.1. Lineage (NCBI taxonomy): Bacteria > Pseudomonadati > Bacteroidota > Flavobacteriia > Flavobacteriales > Flavobacteriales bacterium. The sequence continues at coordinate 1,170,544 of JADJOI010000003.1, read as the reverse complement.
TGATCAAGAACCTGCAGACCGTGCGCACCTCCCGCGTGCGGGCGCTGGCCGAGGATGCCAGTGGCAACGTGTGGGTCGGCTCGGAGACCAATGGGCTGGTGGAGCTTGACCCCGTGGCCTTCCAGCCGGTGCCGCACCCCGACCTCGACGTGCTGATCCCGCGCGGCAAGGTGACGGCGCTGGCCGTGGGGCAGCCGGGCGAGCTGTACGTCGGCACCATCACCGGTCTGCGCCGCTATGCCACCGGGGCCCCGCCCATGGTGTACACCGAGGAGGACGGCGTGCCCACCACCCCCGTCACCGCGCTCCACCGCGACGACCGCGGCACCATCTGGGTGGGCAGCAAGGACAAGGGCATCACCCGCATCGACAACGGACGTGCGCAGCGCATCGATCCGGGCAGGACCTTCTCACCGACCACCTTCGTGCAGGATGGCCAGGGGCGCGTCTGGGTGGGCACCCGAAGCCAGGGCCTGGTGGTGCTCACCGACGGTCGCGAAGAACGGACGTGGACCCAGGCGGATGGTCTGTTGGACAATACGGTGCGCTCGCTGCTCCGCGATGCCAAGGGCCACCTGTGGATCGGAACGGTGGGCGGGCTCAACAGCTGGCGCCCGGATCAGGAGGGCTTCCTCTCCTACACGGAGCGCTCCGGCTTCATCGGTGTGGAGGCCAAACCCGGTGCGGTCTGCCTCACCCGCGACGGTGACCTGTGGTTCGGCACGGCCCGCGGCGCCACCAGGGTGGTGCCCGACCAGGGCGATGGTGCACCGACCCCGCCCATCGTGGCCCTGCGCGGGCTGAGCGTGAACCTGGAGGACCGCCCCTTGGAGCAGGACCTCAGCCTCGGCCACAGCGAGCGGTCCATCCGCATTCAGTATGGCACCGTGAGCCTCAGCGATCCCGGTGCCGTGCGCTACAGCACCCTCCTGGAAGGGCTGGATCGCGACTGGCAGCCGTTGACCGCCGGCACCGAGGCCTTCTTCCCGGCCCTGCCCCCCGGCACCTACACCTTCCGGGTGAAGAGCATCAACCGGGCGGGCCTCTGGAGCGCTCCCGCCAGCCTCAGCTTCACCGTGCTGCCCCCGTGGTACCGCTCCTGGTGGTTCTACACCGCGCTCACCGCCTTCATCGCCCTGGTGCTCTTCAGCTGGGTGAAGGTGCGCGAACGCCAGCTGCGTCTGCGCAACCAGATCCTGGAGCGCCGCGTGGAGGAACGCACCGAGGAGGTGCGTGCCCAGAGCCGCGAGATCGAGCACCAGAAGGGCCGCATCGAGGACCTCCTGCTCAACATCCTGCCCAAGGAGATCAGCGAGGAGCTCAAGGACAAGGGCAAGGCCACGGCCCGCCGCCACGACGCCGTCACCGTGCTCTTCACCGACATGAAGGGCTTCACCAAGGCCGCCGAGAAGATGAGCCCGGAGGAGCTCGTCACCGAACTGGACGAGTGCTTCATCCACTTCGACGAGATCGTGGGCCGCTACGGCATCGAGAAGATCAAGACCATCGGCGACAGCTACATGTGCGCCTCCGGCGTGCCCGTGGCCGATCCGCACCACGCGGTGAAGTGCGTGCTGGCCGCCCTGGAGGTCCGCGACCTGATGAACGAGTGGCGCCGTCAGCGCGAGGCGAAAGGCAAGGTGCCCTGGATCCTGCGGCTCGGGGTGCACACCGGCCCGGTCGTGGCCGGTGTGGTGGGCAAGCGCAAGTTCGCCTACGACATCTGGGGCGACACGGTGAACACCGCCAGCCGCATGGAGAGCAGCGGCGAGCCCGGCGAGGTCAACGTCAGCGGCTCCACGTACGCGCTGATCAAGGACCGCTTCGAGTGCGTGCACCGCGGGCAGATCGAGGCCAAGAACAAGGGCGCCATCGACATGTACTTCGTACGCCGCATCAAGCCCGAGCACAGCGCGGACAAGGACGGGAGCCGCCCCAACGAGCGATTCCTGCAGGAGCTCGGCGTGACCTCAGCCGTGGAGCAGCTCGCGTAGTTCGGCCAGCATCATGGCCGTGGCCCCCCACACCACCTGGCCGCCCAGGTCGAAGTAGGGGATCTCCGCCTCGCGGCCCAGCACCTGGATGTGCTGCCGGCGCTGCCGGATGACATCGGGCCGCAGCAGCTCGGCCAGCGGCACCTCCAGCAGGGCCTGCACCTCCCGCGGGTCGGGGCGGGTGGGGCCCAGCTCCCATGCAAGGCCCACGAAGGGTGTCACCAGCGATCGGCTGGGCGGGATGTACACCTGCGACAAGGCCCCCAACACGCGCAGGTCCTTGGGCGTGGCCCCGATCTCCTCGTGGAACTCCCGCAGCGCGGTGGCCTGGAGGTCGGTATCCCGCGGCTCACGCCGGCCACCCGGAAAGCTCACCTGCCCGCTGTGCACCCCGGCATACTCGGGCCGGCGCATGAGCAGCAGGTGAGGCTCGCCCATGGCAGGATAGAGCAAGGCCAGCACGGCGCTCTCCCGGGGTGCGGTGTCCGCGCGTTGAGCGCTGTCCAGGTCCGCGCGGGAGTAGCCGCTCCGCGACAGAAAGGCGGCGTGCCCCGGCAGCGGCCCCCGAAGGGCCGTGGCCAGGCGCTCATGCACCTCGTCCAGCGTCATCGCATCAGGTCCTTCACCAGCGCGTCCGCCTGCCGCTTGTAGGTGTGTCGCGGCCGCGCCGCGATGGCGCGTGCGCCTTCCAGCGCGCGGTCGTGCTGACCGCTGCACAGCCAGCACAGCACCGTGTACCACGCCGCCGCCTCATCGTAGTCGTTGCGCGCCGAGGTCTCGATGAAGTCGAGCTGGAGCTCTGCGTCGTAGGGCCGATCCGCGCCCAGGAGCGCACTGGCCAACAGCATGCGGATCTGCTCCTCGTTGGGCGTGTTCCGCAGCTCGGCCTCCAGCACGGGGATGGCAGCTCCGTGGTCGCCGGCGTTGTAGCGCGCCATGGCGTCGAGCAGCGCGGCGTTGGCGTCGGTGCGTGCCCGGCCACCGATCAGGTCGGGGAAGGGCTCGTAGTGGCGTATGCACAGGTCGTCGGGGCCGGTGCAGCCCACCATCACCAACAGCAGGAAGGCGAGGGAACGCATGGCGCGAAGGTACCTCGCTCGGCAGGCGCGGCCCTACCGGCCCAGGCTCCGCCACCACCGGTCCCCGCGCCACTGCCGGCGCTCAGCGTCCCACGACAGCAGCACCCGCTCCGTGCGGCCCACGAGGTGATCCGCAGGAACAAAGCCCCAATGGCGCGAGTCGGCGCTGTTGTGCCGGCTGTCGCCCAGCACGAAGTAGTGGTCGCGGGCGATCACCGCCGTCTTCGAAGGGGCCCCGTCCATCAGCAGGCCGTCGCGGCCCACCTCCAGCACATGCCCCTCATGCCGGGTGAGGATGCGATCGTAGAGCGGCAGCTGCGCGGGCTCCAAGGGCACACTGTCGCCGGCCGCCGGCACGCGCAACGGCCCGTAGGCATCACTGCTCCACGGGTGGAAGGGGCTGAACGGAAAGAGGTGGCGCGCCGGTCGTTGGCTCAGGCCCATCGGGCCGGTGTCGCGTACGCCGTGCACCCGTTCCAAGCGGGCCGCCAAAGTCGGGTTGAGGGGGAGTTCCAGGTGTCGTTCGCCGCCGCCGATGAAGGCGCGGGGCAGGCCGATGGCCGCGGCGATGCTGTCCAGCGAGGTGCCCGGGTCCACGCGCACGAGGTAACGACGCGTCTCCCCGGGCCAGGGCGGCAACGGTCGGCCGTTCACCAGCACCAGGCCGGCACGCAGTTCCACCGTGTCGCCGGGAAGGCCCACCACGCGCTTCACCAGCAGTTGCCGCTTCCGCACAGGCCGGTCGTCCTGCGTGGGGTCGCGGAACACCAGCACATCCCCGCGGTCCACGCCCGTCCACACGGGCCAGCGCTGCACGGCCAGCACATCGCCCGGCAGCAGCGTGGCGAACATGCTCGTGCTCTGCACGATCACCCAACGCAGCACGAGGGCGTGCACCAGGGCCAGCAGCAGCAAGGCCTGCACGAAGGCCCGGGTCCACGGGCCCAGGTCCAGCCACCGTTGCCACACCCTGCGCATCGCCCAAAGCTCGGCGATCGATCGCCGATCACTTCAGGCCGTTGCGCACCACGGTGAAGAGGCGCTTCCACCGGATGCCCGTGTACGGGTCCTTGGTGAACCACACCAGCACCGCCTTGCCCACCACGTGGTCGTGCGGCACGAAGCCCCAGAAGCGCGCGTCCTGCGACCGATGGCGGTTGTCGCCCATCAGCCAGTAGTAGTCCTGCTTGAAGGTGTAGCTGGTGGCCGGTGCGCCGTTGATCAGGATGCGGTCGCCCTCGATGCGCAGGTCGTTGTGCTCGTAAACCCGGATCGCGCGCTCGTACAGCGGCAGGTTCGCCAGGCTGAGGGCCACGGTGGCACCGGCCTTCGGGATCCACAGCGGTCCGAAGTTGTCCTCCGTCCAGTCGAAGGCGGGATGGTTGGGGAAGTAGGGCAGCTTGTGGTAGGGCGAGCTGTAGCCCTTCGGGTGGTCCTGCCGGGTCATGCTGGCCACGTTGCTGAAGCCGCCCAGCTTTGCCGCGTTGGCTTCGGTGAGCGGGATGCTCACCCCGCCGTTCTCGCCGGGCGACAGGTCGTCCGGGCTGATGTCGTACTGCTCCTTCAGCATCCGCTCGTTGAAGCGGTCCTTCAGTACGAACTCGTAGGCGTACTGCGCCATCTCCGGCACGTGCTGCTTCACGCCGTTGATGTGGACCAGGCCGCCGCGCACCGCCACGGTGTCGCCCGCCACGGCCACGCAGCGCTTGATGTAGTTCTCCTTCTTGTCCAGCGGCCGCACCAGGATGCCGCCCGTGGGCATCTGCCGCACCTGGCCGTCCACCATGTTCAGCATGCGGTACCCGGGGTCGTGGATCTTCTCGCGGCCGTGGTCGCGCACCAGCTGGTAGTAGCTCTGGTTCTGGAAGTTCGCCACCACCGTGTCGCCCTCCGGGAAGTTGAACACCACCGCATCCCCCCGCTCGGGCTTGCCGAAGCCGGGTAGCCGCCGGTAGGGCTGGCTGAACCAGGTGACGAAGCTGGGCGTGCTGGCCGAAAGCGGCATGGTGTGGTGCGTGAAGGGGAAGGTGAGCGGGGTCATCGGCATGCGCGGCCCGTAGCTCAGCTTGCTCACGAACAGGTAGTCGCCCACCAGCAGGCTCTTCTCCATGCTGGGCGTGGGGATGGTGAAGGCCTCGAAGGTGAAGGTGCGGAACACCGTGGCCACGATCACCGCGAACAGGATAGCATCGCCCCACTGGCCCAGCAGCCCGCGCTTGCGCTGCGCCACCGGGATCGGGCCCACGTAGGCGTGCTTCGGCGAGAAGGCCAGCTGCGGGATCTTCACCCAGGGCAGCAGGGTCATCACCACGTGGTCCTTGAAGCCGCGCTCGCCCAGGGTGATGCTCAGGTTCACGTTCAGGATCATGAACATCAGCAGGTTCACGCCCGGTACCAGGAAGAGGAAGATCCACCACCACGGCTTGCCGCTCAGCTTCAGCCAGATGAGGATGTTGTAGCCGGGGACCAAGCCTTCCCAGGCCTTGCGGCCGGCCTTTTGGAAGTACTTCCACAGGCAGCCGAAGAGGACGGCGAAGTAGGCGAAGAGGACGAGGTAAGGGATCATCAGGCTGCGAAGGTGCACAACGAACGGCCTGCGGCCATGCACGGGTGGATGAGCGGGGGGAGGAAGGGGACGGGCGGACGCTCAGGGCCGGCCCAGCACATCGTCCATGGTGAAGAGGCCGCGCCGCCGCTGCACCGGGTCCGCCAGCCATTCGGCCGCATGCACCGCGCCCGTGGCGAAGCCGCTACGCCCGAAGGCTTCGTGCGTGATGACGATGCGGTCGTCCGCGCTGGACCACTGCACGCTGTGCTTGCCGGGCACCTCGCCGGTGCGTTCGCTGTGGATGGGGACCGGGGCAGGGGCCATGCCTTCGCCAAAGGCTTCGGCAGACGAGGCAGGGGCCATGCCTTCGCCAAAGGCTTCGGCAGACGAGGCAGGGGCAGGAGCTGGGGCGTGGGACCAGCCCGTGTATCCGGCGTGGTGCAGGTCGATGTCGCGGGCCAGGGTGAGGGCCGTGCCGCTGGGGGCGTCGAGCTTGTGCACGTGGTGCACCTCGTCGAGCCGGACGCGGTAGTCGCTCCGCCCATCCATCAACGCGGCCAGCAGCCGGTTCACGCGGAAGAACAGGTTGACGCCGATGCTGAAGTTGCTCGCCCACAGCACGGCCCCATCGCCGGCGGCCACCAGCTCGCGCACCTCGGGAAGGTGGTCGTACCAGCCCGTGGTGCCCACCACCACCGGCACTCCGGCCTGCACGCACAGGCGGATGTTGTCCACCGCGTGGGCCGGCCGGCTGAACTCGATGGCCACGTCGCAGCCGGTGGGCGGCGCGCCCGCGTTGGCCGAGCCCACCTTCAACGCGATCCGGTGCCCGCGGCGCAGCGCGGCCTCCTCGATGGCGCGGCCCATGCGCCCCGTGCCGTAGAGTGCGATGTTCATGGGGCGAAGGTCGGGAGCTGAATGGAGGTTGGTACTTTCACAATGGCAATGAACGTGATCCCCATCCGTTAAGGCAGCAACTTGGCTGGCATGAAGAAGCTGATCCTCCTGATCAGCTCGATCGGGTGGGTCGCGCCTGACCGATCGCATGCACAAGTGGTCGAGCCGTTATGGGTCTACGATTCCGCGGTTGCTCCGTTCAGCGGGTCACGGGCGGCCTCGCTCCAGTGTGATGATCAGGGTGCTACGGTGATCTTGGATGTCCTTATCCCGGTCGCTTTTCCGGAGGAGTGGAGCGCGCTGATCACCAAATTACTGAGACGGTGACAAAGAAGCGGTCGATCGGCACGATCTGTGGATCGAGCTTGACATGAAGCGAACAGATGCGCGAAGCCTCAGCGATGAGGCGCTGAACGAACGATTGCGGCAGGCGGTGCGCTGCCGCTTGCAAGGTTGCGGGCTGAAAGAGTCTTCCGCGCTGTGCAGCCTTGGGCTGACGGCGGCCAATGATGCTTGGCAACGCTATCAGCGCGGGGATGGAGAGCCGTTGAGGTATGCCGCAGCGGGCGGCCGCAAGGCAGCGGCATGATCCTGACGCAAGAGCAGCAGAAGCAGACACTTCGGCTGATCGCTGACAAGATGCCCGATCAATTGAAGTTGCCCTATGCGCTGTGGTCACGCAAGGCCATCGCGCTGTTGATCAAAGAACGCTTCGGCGTAGTGCTGCCCGAACGCACGATGACCGACTACTTGAGCCGTTGGGGCTTCAGCGCACAGAAGCCGATGCGCCGCGCAGCAGAACAGCGACCCAAACTGGTGCGCAAGTGGCGTGAAGAGGTCTATCCGGCGATCGAGCGCAGGGCCGAATTGGAGGGCGCGGACATCCATTGGGGGGATGAGACCGGCCTGCGCAATGATGATGTGCGTGGACGGAGCTTCGCCAAGCGTGGCAAGACGCCGGTGGTGCGTGTGCTGAACAAGCGCTTCGGCCGTTCGATCATCTCCACCATCACCAATCGCGGCCAGATGCGGTGGATGGTCTTCAAGGGCGCCCTTGATGCGGAGATCTTCCAGGATTTCCTCGCACGTTTGATCAAAGGGGCAAAGCGCAAGGTGTTCCTCATCCTGGACAACCTGCCGGTGCATCATGCCAAAGTCCTGCGCCCATGGCTGGAAAAGCACAAGGAGCGCATCGAACTGTTCTTCATGCCGGGCTACTCACCCGAACTCAACCCCGTGGAGGTGGCCAATGCCGACCTGAAGAAGAACGTGACCAGCGCTCCGCCGCCGCGCACCGAGGAGCAACTCGTTGAGAACATCTTGGCCCATTACCGAAGCGTGTCCAAGAAGCCCAAGCACATCAAAAGCTACTTCGGTCACCCCGATGTTCGATATGCCGCATGAAACCGGATCTTCACCACCGGCTCAGTAGATGTGTTCGGACAGGTACTGTGGTCGGATACACTCCATGATCACATGCCGATCGGGCATGCTGATATGGTATTAGACGCCGATGATCATATACTGGCCTGTGCATTCGGACCGGGGACGATCCGCGTGCGCAAATACGCTCCTTCGGGACTGATCCTTTGGACCACGGAGATCGTGCACACGGGTGCCCAGGACATGCCCATGTACATCCGGGAAGGAGCAGGTCAAGTCTATGTAGCGACAACGAACTACACGGACACTACTGGGCGCGACCTGATCACGCGTGGCTTGACCGATACAGGTGTTCTCCTGTGGGAGCACCGGTACGAAAGCGGCCTGCCGCCATACAATGAATTCCTGGCAGGTGCAGCGGTGGATGTGGTCGGCAGACCGTATTTCTCCGGGCTGAGTGTGGATACCCTGGTTGGAAGCATGCTCCTTCAGTCACTGGATCTGGACGGTACACCACGATGGGAGGTGCGCAGTTATCCGTCGGAATCGGCGCATGGACTGGTCCTCGAACGCTCAGGGAATGATCGAATGGTCCTGCTTGGCATGCGTCCTGTGCCGGGGGGAGGAGGTACTGATCTCGTGGTGCATTGTTACGATACACTTGGCAACCAACTCTGGAACCAACAGCTCAGCATCGGTGATGCCGACAGTCCCAGGGATCTTTCCATCGCTTCCGATGGAACGGTGTTCTGCATCGGGACCGGTACCGCAGCGGATGGGTCGAAGGACCTGGGTGCGTTCGGCATCTCCGCCAGCGGAACGCTTCTTTGGTCCCATGTGGTGGACGACGGACCGCTGGACGTTCTCGGCAGTGGGATCGCGGCCCAAGCCGGCGGCTCGTGTGTGCTGGTGGGGACCCGCGCCGATCCCTTGCAGGGTGGCCGTTCAGCGATCTTCACCCAACGGTTGGACCCATCGGGCCAGCCGCTCTGGTCGGACCTGTACACCACCCCGAACGTGGGCAACAGTGGCGCTCATGATGTGATCCTTGACGCTGCCGGTGATATCCTGGTCCATGGCCACATGCGCGATACCACCGTCGCTGACGAGATCCTCGTGCTGAAGTATGCGCAGGAGACCGGCCTGAGCGAGGAGGGTTCCACGGGATCGTTCATGACCGCCTGGCCCAACCCGGCCACGGACCGTGTGCAGATCGCTTACGCCGGCCTGCACGCCGGCAGCCGCCTGCGGCTCACCGATGCCCTGGGCCGTGTGGTGGCCTGGGGCCGCAGCGGCATGCCCCACTTGGAGCTGGTCGCACTGCCGCCCGGCCTCTACGACCTGGCCTGCGTGGATGAGCGAGGGATGGTGTTGGCCCGCTGTCCCCTCGTGATCGGTTCACACTGAAAAGTGCTCACCACCCCACGCTCAGCGTCAGCCCCACGGCCCGCTGTGCGGCGAGGTCCAGGCCCGGGCGCAGCTGCAGGCTCAGGTCGTCGCCCACGTCGAACCGCACGAAGTGCGCGTCCACCGTGGCGTCCACGATGTTGAGCACGTACACCAGGGTGAGGCCCACGTAGCTCAGGTCCATCCACCGGCGGTAGGTGTCGGCCACGTCGCGCACTGCCGCTGCGGAGAACTCGCCATTGAACTCGTCCACCGTGGCGGGGTCGTTGTCCACCAGCGCGATGTAGGCGTCCTTGTAGCGGTTGTACTCGCGGGTGTTGTTGGCGATGAAGTAGGCGGAGACGCCAAGGCCGGCGGCCACGATGGGCAGCTTCCAATACTTGCGGTTGTACACCTGGCCGGCCCCGGGCAGTACGGCGCTGTAGAGGGCGGCGCGGCCGGGCTTGTGGCGCAGGCGCCAGGGGGGCACGCTGTCGGCCGCTGCGGGGTCGCGTTGGGCGTGCAGCGCCGCGGCGAGGGGGAGCAGGAGGAGCAGCAGGACGCAGCGGCGCATGGCGGGGCTCAACTGCCCAGCTTGGCCAGCAGGGCCGCCAGTTCGTCGCCGTTGCGGAAGACGATCTCGATGCGGCCCTTGCCCTGGGCGTTCTGCTTCACGGCAACCTTGGTGCCGAAGCGCTGGCTCAGCTGCTTGGCGGTCTGCTTGTGCAGGGCGCCGCTCAGCTTCGAGGCGCCGGTGGGCACCGGGCCTCGTTTGGCCGTGCGGGCCAGGTCCTCCACCTCGCGCACGCTCAACTGGCTCTCCACGATACGGCGGTACAGGTCCACCTGCTGGGCGGGGTCGCTCACGGCCAGTAGGGCGCGGGCGTGGCCCATGCCGATCTGCCGCTGGCGGATGCCCAGCTGCACCTCGGGCGGCAGCTTCAGCAGGCGCAGGTAGTTCGTCACCGTCGTGCGGTCCTTGCCCACCTTCTCGCTGAGCTGCTCCTGGGTGAGCTTCACCTCGTCGATGAGCCGCTCGAAGCTGATGGCCACCTCGATGGCGTCCAGGTCCTCGCGCTGGATGTTCTCCACCAGCGCCATCTCCAGCATGGCCTCGTCGTTGGCGATGCGGATGTAGGCGGGGATCTCGGTGAGGCCCGCGGCCTGGCTGGCGCGGAAGCGGCGTTCGCCGCTGATGAGCTGGTACTTGTCGTAGCCCACCTTGCGCACCGTCACCGGCTGGATGACGCCCAGCTGGCGGATGCTGAGGCTGAGCTCCGTGAGCGCCTCGGGGCTGAAGTGCGTGCGGGGCTGGAAGGGGTTGGGCTCGATCTGCGCCACCGGCAGGGTGGCCACATGGCCCGTGCTGCGCACCGGCGCGCCGGCCGCCACCCCGATGTCGCCGCCCGCGGGACGTTCGGTGAGGTCCGCGCCGCTGTCCTCCAGAAGGGCGCTCAGGCCGCGCCCCAGGCCGCGTTTCTTGGTCATTGCTCCTCGGGGATGGCGATCACGCGCTCCGAGCCCGGGATGCGTGTCATGTCGTTCTTCTGCAGGATCTCGCGTGCCAGGTTCAGGTAGTTCACCGCCCCCTTGCTGCTGGCGTCGTGCATGATGATGGTCTGCCCATGGCTGGGGGCCTCGCCCAGCGCCACATTGCGGTGCACCACCGTGTCGAACACCAGCTGCTGGAAGTGGGTCTTCACTTCCTCCACCACCTGGTTGGCCAGGCGCAGGCGGCTGTCGTACATGGTCAGCAGCATGCCCTCGATCACCAGTTCGGGGTTCAGGCGCTGCTGCACGATCTTGATCGTGTTGAGCAGCTTGCCGAGGCCTTCCAGGGCGAAGTACTCGCACTGCACCGGTACGATCACGCTGTCGGCCGCCGTCAGCGCGTTCACCGTCACCAGGCCCAGGCTGGGGCTACAGTCAATGATGATCAGGTCGTACAGGTCGCGCAAGGGCTCGAGCACCTTCTTCATCTGGCGCTCGCGCTCGCTCATGTCGATCATCTCGATCTCGGCGCCCACCAGGTCGATGTGGCCGGGCAGCAGGTCGAGGTTGGGGTTGTCCGTGCCCAGCACCACTTCGCTGGCCGGGGTGCCGTTGATGATGCACTCGTAGATGCTGGCCTTCACGTTGCGCGGGTCGAAGCCCACGCCGCTGGTGGCATTGGCCTGCGGGTCGGCGTCCACCAGCAGGGTGCGGCGCTCCAGCACCCCGAAGCAGGCGGCCAGGTTGATGGCGGTGGTGGTCTTGCCCACGCCGCCTTTCTGGTTCACGATGGCGATGATCTTGGACATTGGTGTCGGTCCGCTCCGCTCAAGGCCCTTCGGGAAAGCGTTGGGTCAACGGTTATGGACGGCGCAAAGAAGGGCAGGGGAGGCTCCCCGTCGCTGTTGATAACAAGGCGATTTTTGAACAACCCGCTGTCGGCGCGGTGCCGCAGGCCGTTCAGCCGTCCTTCCGTTCCAGGTCGTCGAAGTCCACGTCGGTGTACCGATCGCCGCCACCTGTTGCGGGAGGCGGTGCATCCGGATCGCGCGGTGGCTGTTCGGCCTGGTACTGACCCGTGGCCCGCAGCCGATCGATCTCGTCGAAGGCGTCGTGCAGGCCGTCCAGGAACTTGTCGAAGTCCTCCTTGTAGAGGAAGATCTTGTGCTTCTCGTAGCTGGCCGTGCCGTCCGGGTTGCTGTGCTTCTTGCTCTCGGTGATGGTGAGGAAGAGGTCGCGCCCGCGGGTGCTCTTCACATCGAAGAAATACGTGCGCTTACCGGCCCTTACGGCCTTGGAATACACATCCTCACGCTCGTCCGCCATCACTGGGTCCGGTTTCGGTCTACCAAAGATAGAAGGACGTCCGGACCGGGCAAGGGGGGCTCAGGCCTCCCGGGCCTCCTCCAGGAGCTGCTCCTGGTGCAGGCGCGCGTAGGTGCCACCCTTGGCGAGCAGGCCCGCATGGTCGCCCTCCTCGATCACGCGGCCGTGGTCGAGCACCAGGATGTGGTCCGCGTCCTGCACGGCGCTGATGCGGTGGCTGATCAGCACCGTGGTGCGCCCGATGTCGCGCTGTGCCCGCAGGTCGCGCAGGAAGGCCGCCTCCGTGGCGGTGTCCACCGCGCTCAATGGGTCGTCGAGGATCAGGATGCGCGGGCGGGTGGCCAACGCCCTGGCGATGCTCACGCGCTGCTTCTGGCCGCCGCTGAGGGTGACGCCGCGTTCGCCCAGCATCGTGTCGTAGCCTTTGGGGAACCCCGTGATGTTGTCGTGCACCTGCGCCTGTTGCGCCGCCGTGGTGATCAGGGCCTCTTCCGCGCTATCGGTCCCGAAGGCGATGTTGTCCGCGATGCGTTCGCTGAACAGGAAGACGTCCTGGGGCACATGCCAGATGTGGCGGCGCAGAGCGGCCAGGTCGTACTCCTGCAGCGGGATGCCGTCGATGAGCACGGTGCCGGCCGTGGGGTCGTAGTGGCGCACCAGCAGGTCGGCCACGGTGCTCTTGCCCGATCCGGTGTGGCCCACGATGGCCAGCGTGCCTCCGGCGGGCACATGGAAGCTCACCTCGCGCAACGCCTCGATGCCCGTGTCGGGGTAGGTGAAGCTCACGCGGTCGAACCGCAGTTCGCCCTTCAGCGCGGTAGTCACTCGATGGCCCGGCCGCACGGCGGGGCGCTCGTCCAGGAATTCGTTGATCCGTTCCATGCTGGCCGAGGCCTGCTGCACGAGGGACACCACCCAACCCACCGAGGCGAAGGGCCAGGTGAGCATGTTCACATAGATGATGAACTCCGCGATGTGCCCCACGGTCACCGTGGGGTCGCCGGCAATGAGCATGCGCCCGCCGATGAAGACCGTGAGGATCGAACTGATGCCGATGAGCAGGCCGATGGCCGGCATGAAGAGGGCGTCCACCCGTGCCTGGGCCAGGCTCAGGGTGCGGTAGCACGCGCTGCTCGCCCTGAACCGGTCCGCCGCATGGCCTTCCCGGGCGTACGCCTTCAGCACACGGATGCCGCTGAAGGACTCCTGCGCCAGGGTGCTCAGCACGCTCTGCTGCCGTTGCACATCGAGGCTCCGGCGGTTGATGAGGTCGCTCACCCGGTAGATCACCAGGCTCATCAGCGGAAGGGGCAGCAGGGTCCATAGCGTCATCGTGGGGTTCACCGAGAGCATGAAGCCGATGCACAGCACGAAGAGCACCACCAGGTTCACCGTGTACATCACCGCCGGGCCGAGGTACATGCGCACCTTGCCCACGTCCTCGCTGATGCGGTTCATGAGGTCGCCCGTGCTGTTGCGCTTGTAGAACGCCCGGTCCAACGACTGGTAGTGGTCGAAGATCACGTTCTTCATGTCGTACTCGATCAGGCGGCTCATCACGATGATGGTCTGCCGCATGAAGAACATGAAGAGGCCTTTGAGCAGGGCGAACACCAGGTAGAGCGCGGCCAGGAGGAGGGCACATCGGGTGACCGTGGCGGCGATGGCGTCGCGGTCGGCCAGGTCGTCCAGCAGGCCTTGCAGGTCGACGCCGGTCCAGCCCACCCACAGCTGCAGCGTGGCGGGCACCGCCAGGACGCGATCGGGCGCGGGGCGCTCGGCCTGCTCGATGCCTGCGGCGATGAGGTCCACTGCTTCCCGCACCACCTGCGGACTGTATACCGCGAAGAGGTTGCTGAGCACGATGAAGAGGAAGCCGAGCAGCAAACGGCCGCGGTAGCGGCGGAAGTACGGGTTCAGCGCGAGGAGCGGGCGCATCGGGGACCGGCGAACGTGCTAGTTTTGCGCCGCCCCGGAGGACCGGCCCGCCAAAGGTAGCCGCCCCGCAAGCCACCGGTGGTCCCTCACCCGCCAGCACGCACATCCATGGCCACCACCACCGCCAAGGCCACCGAGGCCGCCGCCATCATCGGCCGCATGGAGCAGCACGATCACGAGGAAGTGCTCTTCTGCTTCGATCGCCCCACCGGACTGCGGGCCATCATCGCCATCCACGACACCACCCTGGGGCCCGCGCTGGGCGGCACGCGCATGTGGCCCTACACCAGCGAGGCCGAAGCGATCAGCGATGTGCTGCGCCTCAGCCGGGGCATGACGTACAAAAGCGCCCTGGCCGGGCTCGACCTGGGCGGCGGCAAGGCCGTCATCATCGGCGATGCCCGCAAGGACAAGACCGAGGCCATGTTCCGCCGCTTCGGCCGCTTCGTGCACAGCCTCAACGGCCGCTACATCACCGCCGAGGACGTGGGCATGAGCACCGCCGAGATGGTGAACATCCGCAAGGAGACCCCGCACGTGGCCGGCCTGCCCGAGGAGATCGGCGGCAGCGGCGACCCCAGTCCGGTGACCGCCTACGGGGTGTTCTGCGGCATGAAGGCCGCCGCCAAGACCGCCTACGGCAGCGAGAACCTCAGCGGCCGCAAGGTGGGCATCCAGGGTGCGGGCAACGTGGGCCGCCACCTCGCGGCCCACCTGGCGAAGGCCGGGGCCCAGGTGTTCCTCACCGACATCCACGACGAGAAGCTGGCGGCCATCAAGGCCGAACTGCCGGCCATCACCCTGGTGAAGCCCGCGGACATCTACGACCTGGACATGGACATCTACTCGCCCTGTGCCCTGGGTGCCACGGTGAACGACGACACCCTGCCCAGGCTGAAGTGCAGCGTCATTGCCGGGGCCGCCAACAACCAGCTCGCCAACGAGGGCGTGCACGGTCCGGAGGTGATGAGGCGCGGCATCCTGTACGCACCGGACTTCCTGATCAACGCCGGTGGCATCATCAACTGCGCCTGGGAGCGCAAGGGTTACGACCGCAAGGCCGCCCTGATGCAGACCGAAGGCATCTACAACACGGCCCTGGCCATCTTCAAGCGCAGCGCCGACGAGGGCATCCCCACCTACCTCGCCGCCAACCAGGCCGCCGAGCAGCGCGTCCACAGCATCCGCCAGGCCGGCCTGCGTTCCTGATCGTTCGCCCGTCCGAAAACAGCCCCCAGGACCACATGCTCAACCGGCGCTACCTGCGCATCAAGGTCTACCAGTCGCTCTATGCGTACTGGCAAAGCGACTCGTCGAGCGCGGCCCGCATCGAGAAGGAGCTGTTCCTGAGCATCGAACGCACCTTCGATCTGTTCGTCACCCTGCTGCTCACCTTCGGGGAGCTGCGCCGGGCCGCGGAACTGCGGATCGAGGACAGACGGCTCAAGCACCTGCCGACCGCCGAGGACCTCAACCCCAACCGCCGCTTCGTGGACGGGGCCCTGCTGAACGCCATCACGGGATCGCCTGTCCTGGAGGCCGAGGCCAACAAGCGCAAGGTGGGCTGGATGGGCCAGGGCGACCTGTTCCAGCGCATCCTGAAGGTGATGGACCAGGACGAGCGGTTCAAGGCGTTCCTGTCCACCCCGGCGGACGACCTGCGCGCCGAGCAGCAGTATCTGCTCCACCTGTTCGTCGAGAACGTGGCCAACTTCGAGGACCTGCACGAGCATTTCGAGGCCCGTAGCATCTATTGGCTGGAGGACCTGGACCTGGCCTGCGCGCTGGTGAAGCGCGTCCTGGAGGGTCTTCGTGCACCGGCCGCCTTCGACGCCTCGGTGGTCGACGTGTTGGCCGCCCCCGCCGCCGAGCAGCACTTCGTGAGCACCCTGTTCCGCACAAGCATCGAGCAAGGGGATGAGCACGGGCGGCTGATCGCCGAGAAGGCCGCCAATTGGGAGGCCGATCGGATCGCCCTGAGCGACATGATCCTCATGCGCATGGCCCTCACCGAAGCGCGCACTTTCGAGGACATCCCGGTGAAGGTGACGCTCAACGAGTACATCGAGGTGGCCAAGGCGTACAGCACGCCCAAGAGCAAGAACTTCATCAACGGCATCCTCGACAAGCTGTTCCTCGAGCTCAAGGAACAGGGCGGCATCCGTAAGGTGGGCCGAGGACTGCTGGAGAGCTGAGCAGGACCATGATCGACCACCGTCACCGGACCGTATCCCTTCGCGCCTGCAGGCACCCGGCGCGCCTGGTCCTGTCCGCGGCGGTGTTCACCATGCTCCTGGGCGCATGCCGCATCACCGACCACAGCGAGCGCCCTCCGGGCGAGGTGGACCCCACGGCCCTCGACGGCCGGGCCTCGGGCTACGCCGACGCGGCCGGTGAACGGCCGGTGATGTCCTTCGACAGCACCGTCATCCACATGGGCCGCATCTCCCAGGGTTCGGTCGTGGAACGCAGCTTCCGGTTCCGCAATACGGGCGAAGGCGACCTGGTGATCGCCGATGTGCGCGGCAGCTGCGGCTGCACGGTGGGGAAGGACTGGCCCCGACAGCCCATCGCCCCGGGCGGCACCGGTGCCATCACGGTCTCCTTCGATAGCGAAGGACGCGAAGGCGCTCAGGAGAAGACCGTATCCGTGGTGGCCAACACACGACCACCCACCACCATCCTCACCATCAAGGGCGAAGTGCTCACTCCGCTCTCCAACCCCTGAACCCGATCACACGCATGATGTTCCCGCTCTCCTTCCCCCTGCAGGCCGCCGGCCAGCAAAGCCCGTACAGCTTCTGGATCATGATGGGCCTGCTCATGGTCGTCTTCTACTTCTTCATGATCCGCCCGCAGCAGAAGAAGGCCAAGGATGCCCGCAAGTTCCGCGAGTCGATCCAGAAGGGCATGAAGGTGGTCACCATCGGCGGGGTGCATGGCAAAGTGGTGGAGGTGAGCGAGAAGACCGTGCTGGTGGAGGTGGACACCAACGTGAAGATCCGCTTCGAGAAGAGCGCGCTGGCGATGGACAGCTCCCAGCAGCTGAACGAAGAGGCCGTGAAGGCCAGCTGATCGACAAGTGCACGCGCTGATCGCGCATCAGGAACGTGGTCACGCGAGCACACGGGCACATGGGCAAATGGTCACATGAGCACATGTCGGAATGTGGGAATGCGGGAATGTGGAGATGATCGAATGATCGTCTGAACGCATGTTGAGGATCGGCATCACCGGTGGCATCGGCAGTGGCAAGTCCACGGTGTGCCGTGTCTTCGGCGTGCTCGGTGTGCCGGTCTTCGAGGCGGACGCCGCAGGGAAGCGCCTTCTGGCGGACGATCCCCTCGTGCGTCAGGCAGTGACAGAAGCGTTCGGCGCTGAGGCCTACCCGGGGGGCATCCTGGACCGCGAAGCACTGGCGCGGAGGGTCTTCTCCGATCCCGCGGCGCGCGCCCGGTTGAACGGCATTGTTCATCCTGCGGTCCGGGCCGCGTTCGCGCAGTGGGCCGACGCGCAGGACGCCTCCTATGTGCTGATGGAATCCGCCATCCTGGTGGGCAGCGGTGGTGCCCGTGCGCTGGACGGCCTGGTGCTGGTGACCGCGCCCGAGGACCTTCGGCTGCAGCGCACCATGCAGCGCGATGGGGTGGGTGAGGTGGCTGTGCGTGCCCGCATGGCGGCGCAGGATGCCGAGGAGGACATGCGCATCGCGGCGCAGCACGTGATCCACAACGACGACCATCAGCTCGTCATCCCCCAGGTGCTTCGCATCCATCAGTCCCTGCTTGACCGCGCGGCCGCATGAGCGAACTGGAACCCCTGCCCTGGTCACGCACCGCCCGGGTGCTCGCCGTGCTGAGCCTGCCGCTGTCCTTGCTGGCGCAACTGGTGGTGCCCGCCCTGCTGATGGCCGCGTGCGCGCTGGTGCTGGCCCTCCGCGCAAGAGCGCGCGCCGTCGCCCTGCCGCATCGCTTCGGACCGAAGGGTGAGCGGCATGCCCGGACCACCATCCGCCTGGCGGCCGCTGGCGCAGCGCTATCTCTGGTGCTGTGGGCGTTGTACGCCGCGTCCGTGCTCCCGTGACCGGTCAGGCGCGCGCCTCCCGGGCCGGATGATGGATGGCCCGCGCCACCCGTTCCACGCCGAACCCATCGATGAAACGGGCCAACAGCGCCGTGGTGGCGCGTGCGTCGTTCAACGCGCGATGACGGCCCGTGAAGGGGATCCCGAAGTGGCGGCACAGGCTGCCCAGGTTGTGATGGCTGAGCTGCGGCACCAGTTGGCGGCTGAGCCGTTCGGTGCACAGGGTCGATCGGTCGAACGACACGCCCGCCCGACCGCACTCCGCCGCCAGGGCCGCCATGTCGTACCGGGCGTTGTGCGCCACGATCACCCGGGTGTCCGTGAGCAGCAGCAACCGCGGGACGATCCGATGGAAGCGCGGCGCATGGCGCAGGTCGTCCGGTGCGATGCCCGTCAACATCCGGGCGAACGCCGGCACCGGCACCCCCGGGTCCACCAGGGCGCTCCAGGCCACGTGTCCGTCGGCGTCGGGAAGCACCAGGGCCAGTTCCATGATCCGGCCCCGCAATGGATCGCCCAAGGTCGTCTCCACATCCACCACGGCGAATCCCATCTGCTCCATGGGGCGCTCATACGGCATGCGGGGCGGTCGGGTTCCTGCGATCCCCGCCTTTGATACCTTGCCCGCGCCATGAAGCCCGTAGAAGCGATCGACCTGCGGCTGGCCGTGCTGAGCGTACGACCGGACGGCATCCTCGAGATCCGCTTCAAACCCGACCTGCTCACCGATGCCGCCGGGGTGCAGGAGGTGGTCGAGGCCCGCCGCCGACTCTGCGCAAGGGCGCCGCTCCGGGTGCTGGTCGTGCTGGCCGCCGAGGTGGACTTCGAGCTGGAGGTGACCACCATCGATACCACACCACAGGTGGCGGACCGCACCGTGGCCGAGGCCACCGAGGCCACCACCACCCTCAACGAAAAGGTGGCGCGCATGTACTACCACTACATCCATCATCCGTTCCCCACAGCGTGCATACCTCGGAGGATGCGGCGGTGGCCTGGCTGCTGCAACGGACATGAGCCCATGTTCAGGCTGTTCTCCCTGTTGATGTTCCGCCTGATGGGCTGGACGGTCGAGGACCACCGCCCCAAGGACCTCGACCGCTACATCGTGGTGGTGGCGCCGCATACGAGCAACTGGGACTTCCTCATCGGGCTCTTCACCCGGAGCATCGCGCGCATGGGCGATGTGCGCTACCTCGCCAAGCGCGAACTGTTCCGCCCGCCGTTCGGTGCCGTGTTCCGCTGGTTGGGCGGCTATCCGGTGGACCGTAGCCAGAAGAACCAGCTCGTGGACCAAGTGGCCGACCTCTTCCGCACCGTGCCCGGCTTCAAGATCGCGATCACCCCGGAAGGGACCCGCAAGCGCGTGGACACCTGGAGGACGGGCTTCTATCACATCGCCGTCAAAGCCAAAGTGCCGATCATCCTGGCGGCCATGGACTACGAACGTAAGTGCGTCTCGTTCTCTCCGCCCTTCTGGCCCACCGGCGATGTGGACGTGGATGTGGAGGCCATGAAGGCCCATTTCCGCCCGGTGCGCGGCCGCAACCCGGAGCAGGGCGTCCACTGATGGCACCATTCATGCAACGCGACCGGACCATGCGATATCCCCTCATCCTTCCCGCCCTGCTCTCCGCCTTCGTCGCCACCACCTCGCTCGCCCAGACCGCCACCTTTCCGCCATTGGAAGGGGAGAAGGCCGATGGGGGTCGTGTGCAGCTGCCCGACCCGGCGGCCAAAGGCTTCACGGTGGTCGGGCTGGCCTACAGCCAGAAGGCCTCGCCGATGCTGGAGGAGTGGGCTGAACCGGCCTTCCTAAGGCTGGTGGCCAAGCACGGGCTCTTCGCCGGGACGTACGAAGCGGACGTGTGGTTCATCCCCATGTTCATCGGGGGCAACAAGGCGGCCTACGAGCCCAGCATGAAGCGCTTCCGCAAGAGCGCCGATCCGGAGGTGGCCGACCATGTGCTCTTCTACCAAGGCGAGATCGAGCCCTTCGAGCAGGCGCTCGGCCTGCACAGCAAGGACATCCCGTACTTCTTCGTGCTGGACCGCGAGGGCCGGGTGGTGCATCGCACCGAAGGCGCGTTCTCCGTGGAGAAGCTGGATGCCATCGAGGAACGTCTCATGGAGTGAGCCGCCGCGTATTTTCGCGCCCACTTCGACCCGACCATGCGATCCGCGATACCCCTCTCCGCCCTCTGGTCCCTGCTGCTGGCCTCCTGTGCGCCTTCCGGCCAGGGCGCTGGCGAGGCCTCCGCGCCTGCGACCGACCCACTCACCACCACCGAACAAGCACCCATGAGCACGAACCCCACCGAGGGCGTCTTCGCCAAGATCACCACCAACAAGGGCGCCATCACCATCCGGCTGGAGCACGAGAAGGCCCCGGTGACGGTGGCCAACTTCGTCGGCCTGGCGGAAGGCTCTGTGAAGAACTCCGCACGCGGGCAGGGCCAGCCGTACTACGATGGGCTCACGTTCCACCGCGTCATCGCCGACTTCATGATCCAGGGCGGCGATCCCACGGGTACCGGTTCCGGCGGGCCGGGCTATGCGTTCCAGGACGAGATCAACCCGGGGCTGAAGCACGACCGTGCGGGCACCCTCAGCATGGCCAACGCGGGCCCGGCCACCAACGGAAGCCAGTTCTTCATCACCCACAAGGAGACCCCCTGGCTGGACGGGCGGCACGCCGTGTTCGGCTACGTCACCGCCGGTCAGGAGGTGGTGAACGCCATCGCCCAGGGCGACCGGATCGAGAGCATCCGCATCGAGCGGGTGGGGGACAAGGCGAAGGCCTTCGACGCCACGCAGGTGCTGGCCGCCAACGCCGGCATGTTCAAGGCGCGCTGATCTAGCGCCGACCGCGACCACCGCTGCTCCGGCCACCACCGCTGCGGCCTGCGGCGCCGCTGCGCGGGCCGCTCCGGCCACCTCCACCATCCCGGCGCTTGGGCGCATCGGGCCGGTACTCCGGTCCGGGGCCGAACTCCGCGGGCAGGGGCACCTTGCGCACGGCATAGCCGATCAGCTTCTCGATGCGGCCGAACTCGCGCATCTCCTTGTCGTTGATGAAGGTGACGGCCTGTCCCTTGCGGGCCGCACGTGCCGTTCGACCTACGCGGTGCACGTAGTCCTCGGGGTCCTGCGGCACGTCGTAGTTGATCACCATGTCGATGTCGTCGATGTCGATCCCGCGGCTCACCACGTTGGTGGCCACCAGGATCCGCAGCCGACGGTTCCGGAAGCGTAGCAGCACTTCTTCACGCTCGCTCTGCTCCAGGTCGCTGTGCATCGCTTCCGCATCGAAACCCTTGCGCTTGAGGTGGCGGGCCAGGTTGCGCACCTCGCTCTTGCGGCCTGCGAACAGCACGATGCAGCTGGCCTCGGTGGTGCGAAGCAGGTGCTCCAGCACGGGCGCCTTCTGCATCTCGTGCACCACGAACGCCTGCTGGTCCACCCCCTCGGCCGGCTTGCTCAGCGCGATGGTGATCTCCACGGGGTCCTTCAGGATGCGCTTGGTGAGCTCCCGGATCGCAGGCGGCATCGTGGCGCTGAACAGCAGCGTCTGCCGGTCCTCCGGCAGAAAGCTGATGATCCGCATGATGTCGTCGATGAAGCCCATGTCCATCATCCGATCGGCCTCGTCGAGCACCAGGAACTCCAGTCCCTTCACCGGCACATAGCCCAGGTTGAGGTGGCTCAATAGCTTGCCGGGGGTGGCGATGATCACCTCGGTGCCTCCCGTCAGGGCGGCCTTCTGCTGGTCGAACGAGGCGGCATCGCTGCCACCGTACACAGGGATCGACGTGATGGGCGTGAAGTACGCGATGGCCTGCAACTGCTGGTCGATCTGTAGGGCGAGCTCGCGCGTGGGCACCACCACCAGGGCCCGGATGCTGCCCTCCTCCTTCGGCCGGTAGCGGTGTACGACGTCCATGATGGGCAGCAGGAAGGCCGCGGTCTTGCCGGTGCCGGTCTGTGCGCAGGCGATCAGGTCACGGCCATCGAGCGCGGCCGGGATGGCCTGCTGCTGGATGGGCGTGGGCGTACGGATGCCCATGGCGGAGATGCCCTCGAGCAGGTCGGGGTTGAGCCCCAGTTCATCGAACCCCATTTTCAGGTGATAGGCCTGTGCACCGGTCGGTCGGTGCGCGAAGCGGCGCGAAGATAGGTCCGGTGCGCCGAGCCCTTCAGCCGACCGCGCGCAGCGGCGCCTCGCCCAGGGTGGCCAAGAGCTCCACGCGGTGGCCTTCGCCTGTGCTCATACGCAATTCCCCTTCCAGCTGCTCGCTCAGCGCGTGGATCAGGTCGTGGCCGAAACTACCGGCCGACAGCCCATTGGACGTGGCCAGACCCACACCATCGTCCTCGTACCGGAGCCGAAGACCGCTGACGTTCCACTGGTCCAGTTGGATCCGGATCGAACCATGTCGACCCTCGGGAAATCCGTGCTTCAGGGAGTTCATCACGAGCTCGTTCACCAGCAACCCCAGGGGGATCAGCATCGTGGTGGGCACCTCGGCCATGGTGCAGGAGACCGTGGCCGCCACGCGCGGCTCGGCGGCGAAGCTGCGCACCACGCCGGACGCCAGCTCCTGGAGGTGATCCCCAGGCCGATGTGGCGCAGGTCGGTCGAGCGGTAGAGCCGGTCATGCACCAAGGCCATGGCCTGCACCCGACGCTCAAGGTCCTCCAACGCCTCGCGCGAGCCGCTGGATGGTTCGTGCAGGGCGCGCAGGCGGACCAGCGTGCTCACCACCTGCAGGTCGTTCTTCACGCGGTGGTGGATCTCGCGCAGCATCAGGTCCTTCTCGTTCTCGGCCATCAGCGATCGCGCCAGACGGGCATTCTGCCGCTGCAGCTCCAGGTTCTGGGTCTGCAGCTGCTCGCCCTGTTCACGGATCAACCGGTTCTTGTGGCGCACGCGACCGATCACACGGCGCACATGGAACAGGGTGGTGCCGAACAGAACCACCATGGCCGAGACCACGCCCAGCAGGATCAGCAGCAGCCGGTTGCGCCGTTGCGCCGACCCGGCGATCGCTTCGTTCATCGCGCTCCGTTCACGCAGCATCGCGTTGTCGCGGTCCTTGCTGGAGACCTGGTAGAGCGCCTGAAGGCCCGCCAGCTGACGTGCCATCTGCGCGTTCAGCAGCGAGTCCTTCAGCTTCATCTGAAGGTCGAGGTAGGTGAGGGCCTCGCGCTCCGCGCCCAGCGCGCGCGCTAGCTGCTGCCGGAGGTCGAGGTAGTGCAATCGTTCGGACCGGTCGCCGGTGCGGGTGAGCAGCACCTCCAAGGAGTCAAGGTGGCGGTCCGCATCGCGCATGTCCCCCATCCCGAGGGCGGCCCTGGCCTGTTCCTTCCGCAAAGCGGTCCACAACGCAGGCGATGCGGACCTGCCCAGCAGGGTGGCGGCCTTGCCCAGGCATGGTAGCGCGTCCGCCGCTTTCCCCTGATCGAGCAGGGCGGTGGCGCTCAGGACCCAACGACGGGCCTGTCCTTCCACGTCCACCTTGTGCGCGAAGACGGCATCGGCCAGGTGACCCTGCTCTTGCGCCTCGCGGAAGCGACCGGCCGCGATCATGCGCTCCATGACGTCCAGATGGGCCATGGCCAACCGCAGGCTGTCGCCCAGGCTTCGCACCACCAACAGGGCCCGTTGGCTTTCCTCCATCGCCCGGACCGGCTGACCGAGCTCGGCGTACGTGCGGCTCAACCAGGCCAGGTCGGTGGCCACCACGGCCGGGCGTTCCAATTGTTGGGACACTTCCAGCGCCCTCAGCGAAGCCTTCAGGACACCATCCAGGCCTCCGGCATCCAATTCGTTCCGACGCAGCTCCACCAGCACCCGGTGCATGAGCTCCAGGTCCTTGGATTGTTCGGCGAAATGCAGTGCGGTGCGGCGTTGCGCCAAGGCTTCCACCGGACGGTCCGCATCCAGCGTGCGCGCGAGTTCCAGCAGCACACGGGCCCGATCGCGGGCCCCGGCCATGCCGGTCACGCGTTCGGTGCGACCGTGCTCCAGGCGGGAGGCGGACACCGGGGACCAGGACCCGATGAGCAGCAGAAGAACGACCAGCGCGGTACGCATCGGCCCTTGTACGCCAGGGCGGGGATGTCGGTTGCGATCGGTGCGTGCTACGTTTGGCCCGTGAAGGTCCTCGTGGAGGTCTGTGTGTCCAGCCTCGCCGAGGCCCAAGCCGCCGCGCGCGCCGGGGTGGACAGCGTGGAATTGTGCACCTGGCCGGATTGCGGCGGGGTGACCCCGAGCTACGGCCTGGTGAACGCCGTGAAGGAGGAGCTCGGATCCCGATGCGGGTGCTCATCCGCGCCACGCCCGGTGGGTTCTCCTACACCATGAACGAACGCCAGGCCATGCTGCGCGATGCCCTGCTCATCGGCATGAGCACACCGGGCCTGGTGATCGGTGCGCTCGACGAGGCGGGCGGACCGGACATCCCCTTCATCCGGGCCGTGCGCATGGCCGCTCCGGAGGCGGAGATCACCTTCCATCGGGCCATCGACCGCAGCCCCGATCCCGGCGCGGCCTTCACCACCTGCCTGTCCGAAGGGGTGCAGCGCGTGCTCACCAGTGGTGGCCGCACCCTGGCGATCGACGGCGCCCTCACCATCAAGGCCATGGTGGAGGGTGCACAGGGCCGATTGCGCGTGGCCGCCGCCGGTGGCATCACCCCGCAGAACGTGGTGGAGCTGGTGGAGCGCACCGGGGTCACCGAGGTGCACTTCGCCGCCCAGCGGAAGCTGCCGCCCGAACCCCATGAGGTGAGCATGAGCTCCGCCCATCGCGGGCTCAGCTTCGAGAGCGTTCCCGACGAGGCCAAGATCGAGGGGGTGCTCAACGCGCTGACGAAAGCCCGCCTGCGATGAGGCGCGCCTTCCTTCCTGTCGCCGGCCTCTGGGCCTTGACGGCCTTGGCCCAGCCTGCCCGGAAGCCGCTGCCTGAAGGCTGGCGGTTCCGCGAGCTGGGCACCGAGCGGTGGTGGCCCGCGCGTGTGCCGGGGACCGTTCAAGAGGACCTCCTCCGCGAAGGCCGCATTCCCGATCCGCTCCGCAATACGAACAGCGACAGCGTGCGCTGGGTCGAGATCCGGGATTGGGAGTACGCCGTGCAGTTCGACGTGGACACTGCGTGGGCCTCCCACCCCGACGCGCTCCTGGTCTTCAAAGGCCTCGATACGTTCGCCGATGTCCGGCTCAATGGCGTGCGCATCGGCGGTGCCGACAACATGTTCCGGACCTGGCGGTGGCCGGTGCACGGGATCCTGCGCGCAGGCCCGAACGACCTCCGTGTGGTGCTCCGAAGTCCGGTGCGTGAAGGAGCACAGCTTCGCGCCGCTTACGGCATCCAACTCCCGCACGACAGCGACCCGAGCGGGACGAGCCCCTACGTCCGCAAGGCCGCCTACCAGTTCGGATGGGACTTCGTCCCGCGCCTCGTCACCCTCGGCATCTGGCAGGAGGTGGCCTTGGAGCTGCCCGGTGCACCGGTCCCGCGGTCAACGCCGCAAGTGTCCCTGGACCAACGGCCGGACAGCGCCGGGCGGGCGTTCCGCTTCCTGCGCAACGGACGCCCGCTCTTCGTCAAAGGCTGCAACCTGGTGCCGCCGTCCATGTTCCCCGGCGCGGACAGCCTGTGGGTGGCCCGGGTGCGCGACATGCAGCGGGCGGGCATGAACATGGTGCGCGTGTGGGCGGGGGGGGTCTACCCCCCGGACGCGTTCTACGCGGCCTGTGACACGGCCGGCATCCTGGTGTGGCAGGACCTGATGTTCGCGAACATCCCGCCGGCCGAAGGCGACTTCCTGGACAACGTGCGCGCCGAGGTCGCCGAACAGGCCGAGCGCTTGGGCCGGTGGCCGGGGCTGGCGCTGTGGTGCGGCAACAACGAACTGGAGGTGGCCTGGAACAACTGGGGCTGGCAGGACCGCTACCGCATCCATGGTGAGGACTCCATCCGCGCACGGGCCGGCATGAGGACCCTGTTCGATGGTGTAGAGCTTCGAGGGGCGAAAGACCTGGTCCAGTACCTCCATGGCGTCCCATACACGCCCACCTCGCCGCTGAGCAACTGGGGCAACGCCGAAGGGCTGCGGAACGGCGACCTGCACTATTGGGGCGTGTGGCACGGGGACAGCAGCTTCGCCTCCTTCGGCCGCAACGTGGGCCGCTTCGTGAGCGAGTACGGCTTCCAGAGCTACCCCGACAGTGTCACGCTCGCCACCCAGCTCGATCCGGAGCATCTGCACCTCGGCGATCCGGTGTTGGGCGCCCGACAGCGGAGCTACAAGACCGACCGGCCGATCCTGGAGGCCATCGAACGCGAGTTCGGCCTGCGGCCGCGAACGCTCGGCGAGCTGACCCGCTTCAGCCAGCTGGCCCAGGCCGAAGCCTACCGACAGGCCATCTGGGCGCACCTCACTGCGCAGCCGCATTGTATGGGCACCCTGTTCTGGCAGCTCAACGACGTGTGGGCCGGGCCCAGTTGGAGCACCGTGGACCACACCGGCACCTGGAAGGCCGCCATGTACGAGGTGGCCCGCAGTTACCGCCCGCTCGTGCTCGATCTCCGGCATGCGGAGGGGACCGTGGTGGCCACCATGTGGAATGAGGAGGCCGATCCTGACCTGTTGCTGGCCATCACACAGGTGTTCACTACCGATGGACGCTGTTTGCGATACGACAGCCTATGGTTCTCTCCGGCCACTGGCTTGAATGAGCTGGTCCGGATACCGGTGACCGACGTATCGTCCGGGTCACCCTCGGAGCGGACGCTGGTCCATGTGCGCGTGTTGGACCATCGGGGCGACCTGCTGGCCGACCGGACGTTGACGATGGCGCCATGGGGGATGATGGACTGGCAGCGCTCGCGCATCGCTCTTACGCCGGACCTGACCCGGGCTGGCCGCTATCGCTTGAGCACCGACGTCCCCGTCCCGAACGTGCATCTGCGCGCACCCGGGGCCACCTTGAGCGACAACGACTTCTACCTGTTGCCCGGTGCGGACCGCTGGATCGAGGTGGGGGGAGGGGCGCCGCCCACATGGGAGGTCTGGCCACCCTAGCCGCAGATACAGGTTTTCAACAGACCCTGTGCGAACGTCCTGCCTCGCGGTTGGCCGGTCCAATGGACAACGCCTACCTTCGGCAACCATCCAACCGGTCAACACGACCCATCGCATGAGCGCATTTCGACCCTTCACCCAGGTTCTTGCCCTTTCCTTCGCCCTGACGCCCGCAGCTTCGGCCTTCGCCCAGGGGAACTGTCAGAACGCGAACCAATTCGGCCAGGCCACGCCCGACCCCTTCGGCGCGCTGACCACCATCAGCACGTGCAGCTACGAGTCCGAGTACTCCCTGATCACCGGCATCATCGCGGGTGCGACCTACCAGTTCACCCTCAGCTCCGGAGGCTACATCACCGTCCGTGAGGACTTCCCCGGCGGAAACGTCATTGGTCAAGGCTACAGCCCGGTGACCGTCACGGCCGTGACCGGCGGCGACCTCTATCCCCACTGGAACTTGGACGACCTCTGCAATCTGCAGAGCAACTGTGTGGTCACCACCGTGCAGCTCTTCCTGAACTGCACCCCGGTGGTGGCCAGCTACAGCGTGCTGGACGATTGCAACACCAACAGCTTCACGATCGATGTGAACGTGGCCAGCACAGGTGACGGCTCTTTCGTCAACATCGACCACAGCATCAACGGCACGCCCCAGGCGCAGATCCCAGGGCAGGGCGTCGGTGTCATCACCCTCGGGCCCTTCACGGTCGGCGCCGTGGTGGACATCGTGGTGGGCCATGAGTTCGAGGCGGCCTGCAGCGTGAGCTACTTCAACGTGCAGAGCACCGGGAACTGTCCGGTCATTCTCAACTGTGGCGGAGTCGAGTACAACGACAGTTACTGCTACGTGGCCAACGACACCAAAACGTGGTGGTACCAGAGTTCCACCAACGATCCGCTGGCGCTCCTGTTCTCCACCGGCACCATCGAGTCCTCTTTCTATGATGTGCTCACCATTTACGACGGACCGAACAACGGAAGCCCGATCCTCTGGCAGCACAACGGTCCCACCTTCGACCTGAGCACGCTGCCCCCGATCGTGTCCACGGGCCCCAACATCTTCATGACCATCACCTCCGACGGTTCCGTGCAGTGCTCCACCAACCCCGCCTGGGAGTGGAACTGGACCGTGGGCTGCCTGGACTGCGACGTGCCCGCCGCGACCTTCACCGTGGTGCCCGATTGTATCCACCGCGAGTACAGCATCGAAGTGAACATCACCTCCACGGGCGATGCCGCCACCGTGGACCTCGTGCTTCCGGGTGACACGCTCTTCGGCATCGGCACCGGCCTCCAGAACTTCGGCCCCATCGGCATGGACACGATCGTCAACCTGTCGGTCTTCAACGGCGACAACAGCCTGTGCCGCATCTTCAGTGGTCCCGTGGTGGCCTACGAGGACAGCTGTGTGATCCCGGCCTGCCTCAACGTGAACACCTCGTACTGTTACGAGAACAGCGATGACGCCTGGTTCGTCTATCAGTCCAGTGACCCCAACCTGCCGATCACGATGACCTTCCTGCAGGGCCAGTTGCTGGTGGACGACAAGGTGGTGATCTACAACGGGGCCTACGACCTCTCCGGCGTGCTCTTCAACGGCAACCTGGGTGGGAACCTCTCGGGCCTCTCCATCAGCTCCCAGAACCCGGACAACCTGCTCACGCTGCGGGTGCAGTCCAACAACACGGGGTCCTGCGACGATGGGCAGGCCACGACGCCCTTGGTGTGGGATGTGGGTTGTGGCCTGGTGGGCATTGATGAGACGAATGCGACCGGTTTCGTGCTCTACCCGAACCCCACCACGGGTGCGGTGACCATCCAGCTCGGCCTCGACCAGTTGACCAACGCCGTGGTGCGGCTGTTCGACCTCACCGGCCGCCAGGTGCTGGACCTGCCGGTGCGCGCGGTGAACGACCGCTCGGTGCTGGTCGACCTCTCCGGTCTGCAGAACGGCAACTACCTGCTGCAAGTACACGCGGACGAGTTCGTGCGCACGAAGGCCGTGCAGGTGGCGCGCTGATCGATCACGCTCCTTTCGGAAGCCCGGCCGCAAGCCGGGCTTCCTCGTTCCGTGCGGTGACCTCAGCGTGCTGGCCCCGCCTCGATGCCGACCTCGTCCAGGAAGACCCAGCTCGAACCGCCCTTGCTGGGATGCCAGTCCGGACAAGGGCCCGCGTTCTTCGCCATCACCTTCACGTAGCGCGCACGCTTGCCGATGGCACCGGTGCGGAGCTCCATGCGCTGCGCGCCATCCGCGTCGCGGGCCACCGTGTGCGTCAACACCGTGCTGCTCCACTGCCGGCCGTTGATGCTCCAGGCGACATCCACATATTCGGGGTACCAGATCCACGAGCGCTGGTCCTGCAGCATGCCCACGCTCACCGCATCCAGGCGGCGCTCGCCCCCCAGGTCGATGGTGGCCAGCACGTCCTGGCCCTGGAAGCCCTGCCATTCGCCGGACCGGAACTCCACCCCGCCGCGCAGACCGTCCACCAAGGCCTGGTCGCCTCCGGCCGCGTATTGGTTGGAGCAGGTGCTCTGCAGGCTCACGGTGTGGCGCACCTCCAGCCGCTCGAACCGGGCCTCCACCACCGGTCCCGTGCGATCGCCCAGCGCCAGGCGCGCCTGCACGGTGCCGGACTGCCGCAGGGTGAGGGCCTCCGGCGCCGCGCGCCACTGCTTCACACCGCCCTCCTTCACCCGGTACTGCACCTGGCCATAGGGGATGGGGCGTACGAAGCGAACGGCCAGCGTGTCGGTGAAGGTGCGGGACGGTGCGTTCACCCACGGCGCGGGCAGCGGCCGTTCGGGGGATAGCTCCGGCTCTCCCGGATCGGGGAAGGAGGGGGACCCGCCCGGACGTGGGCCCAGCCGGAAGGCCAGCGTCCCCCCGTCCATCAGGCGGTCGTGGCTCAGCTGGCGGAAGACCTCCGGCTCGTGTCCGTTCCATGAGATCTCCTCCACGTAGCGTGCGTCGGCAGGCGTGCGCTCGCCGGTGATGCGCAGGCTGCGCCCATTGGTGAGCCGGATGGTGGCCTCGTCGAAGAGGGGGACGCCCAGGGTGTACTGCGGCGAGCCCGGGCAGATGGGGTAGAGGCCCAGGGCGCTCAGCACGTACCAGCTGCTCATCTGGCCGCAGTCCTCGTTGCCGATCAGCCCGTCCGGGGCGTCGCGGTAGAACTCCGTGCGGATCCGGTCCACCAGCCCGTCCATCCAGGCCGGGGCGTCCGTGCGGGCGTAGAGGTAGGCCATGTGGTGGCTGGGTTCGTTGCCGTGGGCGTACTGCCCGATGAGGCCCGTGATGTCCGCCTGCTCGCGCCCGCTGGTGCGGACATCGGCATCGAACAGCTCATCGAGCCGCGAGCGCAGGGCGCTGCTTCCTCCCGCGTCGCGCAACAGGTCGTCGAGATGGTGCGGCACGAAGAGCCCGTACTGCCACGCGTTCGCCTCGGTGAAGTGGTAGTTCACCTCGTACGGGTCGAAGGGCTCGATCAGGCCGCCGTTGCGCCGGGCACGGAAGAAGCGCGTGTCCGGGTCCAGCAGGTTCTGCCAGGCATAGGAGCGCTCGGTGAACACCGCGGCCAAGCTGTCCGCGCCCAAGGCCTCCGCGAGCTGGGCGATGCACCAGTCATCGTACGCGTACTCCAGCGTGCGGCTCACGCTCTCCGCCTGGTCCTCGCTGCTGATGAAGCCGCGCGTGCGGTAGGCGTTGAGCCCCGGCTCGTCGCGCATGGCCCCGGCCACCAGCGCTTCCAGGGCCAGGCGGGCGTCGTAGTCCCGGATGCCCTTACTGTGCGCGTCGGCGATCACACTGGCGCTGTGGTACCCGATCATGCAGTCCGTTTCGTTGCCCCACAGCTCCCACACCGGCAGGCGGCCGCCCTGCTGGTAGTGCAGCAGGAAGGTGCGGATGTAGTCGTTCACCCGGTCCGGTTCCAGCAGCGTGAACAGCGGGTGCGTCGCGCGAAAGGTGTCCCACAGGCTGAAGATGGTGTACACGTCGTGGTCCGCCTGGTGCACCGCGCCGTCCATGCCGCGGTATTGCCCGTCCACGTCGTTGAACACGCAGGGGGCGATGAGGCTGTGGTACATGGCCGTGTGGAAGATGCGCTGCTGTTCCGGCGTGCCGCCCTTCACCTGCACCTTGTTGAGCTCGGCG
Source organism: Flavobacteriales bacterium (assembly GCA_016713875.1). Lineage (NCBI taxonomy): Bacteria > Pseudomonadati > Bacteroidota > Flavobacteriia > Flavobacteriales > Flavobacteriales bacterium. Next base: position 1,139,171 of record JADJOI010000003.1, on the reverse strand, counting down.
TTCCAGGCGGCCTCGGCCTCCGCCCGCACCCGGTCGAAGTCCCAGTGCGGCACCTCGGCCTCGAGGTTCTTTCGCGCGCCTTCGATGCTCACAGAAGAGATGCCGACCTTGACGATGAGCGGACCTTTGTGCTCACCGGGGATCCGAAGCACGGCCTTGGTGCTGTCCTGAAGCTGGTCCAAGGTCAGGTCGACCGGCCCGTCGGGGCTTCCGACGCGCACGCAGAAATAGAGCCGCTGATCGCGCGCCCAGGACGAACTTCGGCGTTCCCCCACCACGTCCTGTCCGTCCATCCGGATCTGGCTGCCGAGCAGCTTGTCGCGATGCTCAAGATCGAGGACGATGAAGGCGTCCTCTCCTTTCGGGAAGGCATACCGATGCACCCCCACCCGAGCGCTGGCCGTCAGCTCAGCGTCCACGCCCTCGTCGTCGAGGTGCACGCGGTAATAGCCCGCATGGGCCGCCTCGTTCGCATGGCTGAACAAAGACCGGTATTCCTTAGGGTCCACGGACCAACGGCCGCTCATCGGCATGATGAGCACATCGCACAGGTCGGCCACGCCCGTGCCACTGAGGTGCGTGTGGCTGAATCCGTAGATGAGGCTGTCGCTGTGGTGGTAGCCTCCGCAGCCGTCCCAGTCGTTGATGCCATCGGGCCGCGTGTCCGGGCTGAGCTGCACCAGGCCGTGCGGCACGCAGGCGCCGGGGAAGGTGTGCCCGTGGCCCCCGGTGCCCACGAAGGGGTTCACCAGGTCGCGCGCCGGGTTGAGCTGGGCGGAGGAGAGCAGGGGGAGGGTGAGCATGAGGAGGGATGCGCAGATCCGTCCCGTCTCACGCAGAGGGGCAGAGGGCGCAGAGGGCAGCATGGCTACCTGCGATCGGTACGGTTGACGTGACCTCATGTTGTCAGTCTTCGTTGAACTTGTTCGCAATGCGCGACAGTCCTTCCACAAGCGTTTCCTTCCCGAAGTTGATGAGCAGTGCGATGCGAAGGTCTTTCAGACGCAGGTAGGTCTGGACCCGCTTGTAGTCGACCGCAGGCACCTCCTGTACGGACTTGAGCTCCACGATCACCTGGTCCTGTACGAGCATGTCCATCCTGAAACCGATGTCGAAGTGTTCTCCGTCGATCACCACGCTGGTCGGCACCTGGCATTCCACCTTCAGTCCTCGATCCCGCAACCTCTTGGACAGAACCGCTTCATAGACGGATCCCAACAACCCAGGCCCGATCTCCCGATGCAGCCGGATGGCTTCGTTGATGATGATCTCGGTGATCGCGTTGATCTCCATGGCCTTTCTTGAGCCCTTCGCTACTGGCGGTCGTCCTCCGCGCCCTCTGCCCCTCTGCGTGAGGTGGTCCGGAGCTCTCCCAACGCCGCTGCCCCCAGGATCCCCGCATCATCCTCGGGCAGTTCGCTGAGCACCAGGTCCACCTGGCCGTGGTAAATGGAGAGCAGGTCGTGCGCGAACCGTTCGCGCAGCGGGCCGAGAAGAAGGTCGCCGTTGCGGGCGATGCCTCCGAAGAGCACGATTCGCCGCGGGGTGGTGATGGCCACCGCGTTGCTGAGGCCCACCGACAGCCAGCGCGCGGTGCTGCGGAAGGTCTGCAGCGCCTCGGACAGCCCGGCGCGCGCGGCCTCGGCGATAGGCAGCACGCCTTCGGTCCCGAGCACCTTCGCGTCGCCGCCGAGCTCGCGGAAGGTCTCGCGGATGCCGCGGATGCTCACGTAGGCCTCCAGGCAGCCCTTTCGGCCACAGCTGCATGCGCGGCCGTCGATGACCACGATCGTGTGGCCCAGCTCGCCGGCATTGCCGAAGGGGCCCAGCAGCAGCCGACCGTCCACGATGAGCCCGCTGCCCAGGCCGGTGCCGAGGGTCACCACCAGCAGGTCGTCGATGCCGCGCCCGGCCCCATAGCGCCATTCGCCCAGTGCCGCCGCGTTGGCGTCGTTGCCCAGGGTGCAGGGCACGCCCAGCCGTTCGCGCAGCATCGCCGCCAGGGGCACATCCTCCCGCCACGGCAGGTTGGGGGCCTGCACGATGGTGCCGCTGTGCTGGTTGCCGTTGGGGGCGCCGATGCCCACGCCGGTGAGCGCGACCTCTCCGGCCAGGGTGCGCACCGCCACGGCCAGCGCATCAGCGAAGGTGTGCGGGTCCGCGTGGCCCAGTGTGGGGATGCGCGTGCGCGCCACGATGCGGTCGCCGTCCACCAGGCCCAGCTTGCTGCTCGTTCCGCCGATGTCGATGCCCGCGATCATGCCCGCTGCGATCCCCGGAAGCCGTACCAGATGAGGAAGCCGTAGCACAGCGCAGGCAGCACGAAGCTGAGGTGGAAGCCGACGTCCGCGTCATCCCCGCCCTGGAACAGGTCGATCATCAGCCCCTGGAGGGGCGGCACGAGGGCACCGCCGACGATCATCATCACCAGCAGGCTGCTGCCCTGGCCGGTGGCCGGGCCCAGTCCGTCGATCGCGAGGGTGAAGATGTTGCTCCATTGGATGGAGTTGAACAACCCGATGGCCACCACGGCCCACAAAGTCCACGCCCCTCCGGTGGCCATCACGGCCAGGCAGAGCGCTGCGGCCGCCGCAGCGAAGAAGCCCAGCACCTGGCCCGGCCGCCGCCCCGCCAGCATGAACACGACCATGTTGGCCAGGATCAGCACCAGCATCGGCCACAGGTGGTCCAGCGCCAGCGCGCCGGAGAGCCGGTTGATGCCCCACAGCAGCCCGAAGAGCAGCACCGCCAGCGCGGGCAGCAGCAGTTGACGTCGCCGCACGCTCATCCGGTCCTGCAGGGCCACCGCCCCGAGGAAGCGGCCCACCATGGCGCCGCCCCAGTACAGGCCCAGGTAGTTCTTGCCATCGGCCTCGGTGAGGCCCAGCACGCTGTCCGATTTCAGCAGGTTGATGATCAGGCTGCCGACAGCCACCTCGGCCCCCACGTAGCAGAAGATGGCCAGCATGCCCCAGCGCAGCGGCCGGTGTCGCCAGGCCGTCGCGGCCGTTCCTGAGCCGCCGTCCGAGGGCGGCTCGGGCAGGGGGGTGAGGGCCACCCACAGCGCCTGCAGCAGCAGCAACCCGGCGAACGCAGCGTAGGGCCAGCGCACCGCCGCGTCGCCCCGGAAGAGGTCGAAGATGAGCGCACCGCCGATCAGCGGGGCCAGGGTGGTGCCGAGCGAGTTGAAGGCCTGCGCCAGGTTCAGCCGGCTGCTGGCCCCTTCCGGCGGGCCGATGATGGCCACGAAGGGGTTGGCCGCGATCTGCAGCAGGGTGAAGCCCAGGCCCAGCACGAACAGGGCCAGCAGATACATCCCGTACAGATGCAGGTAGGTGGCCGGCACGAACAGCAAGCTGCCGGCCGCGCTCACCACCAGTCCGGCCACCACGGCACGTTTGTAGCCCAGCCGCGCGATGGGGTCGCCGCTGCTGCGTGACACCGCGTAGTAGCCCAGGGAGCCCAGGAAGTAAGCGCCGAAGAAGCTGAACTGCACCAGCAGGCTCTGCGCGTAGCTGAGCGTGAACACCGCCTTGAGGTGCGGCACCAGCACGTCGTTCATCACCGTCATGAAGCCCCACATGAAGAACAGGGTGGTGAGCACCACCATGGGGCGGGTCGGGGAGCGCATGGGGGAAGGGTGGCGGGAAAGGTAGGGCTGGTAATGCAGAAGGCCCGCTGTGCAACGCACAGCGGGCCTTCGCGAGAACGAGCAGGATTAGTCCACCAGCGTGATGCGCTGCGTGTTCACCGTGGTACCCAGGTCGGTGCGCACCATGTAGGTGCCAGCGGCCAGACCGGAGAGGTCCATGTGGTAGGTTCCACCGAGGGTGCGGGTGGTCGTCACACCCTGTAGTAGACGGCCGTTCAGGTCGAGGACCTCGATGCGACGCGCTTCAGCGCTCACCGTAACGGTGAACAGACCCGTGGTCGGGTTCGGGCTGATCAGGACAGGTCCCTGCGCGGCGATCTCGTCGATGCCGATGGTGGCGCAATCCGTGGCCGCGCTGGCGGTGCAGGTGATCGAGGGGAACCCGTTGTCCGTGGCCTGGTTCGAGGACGTACCGCAAGCACCTTGTTCGGATACGACGATCAGGTAAGTGCCCGTCTCGGTCGCGGTCCAGGTCAAGGCGCAGGATGAACCAGCGTCCAGACCGAACGCGTCAGGCGTTCCGGAGGGGTTGATGATCGTGAAGGAAAGCGGCCAGGCGCTGCCGCCCACTCCGTTGCATGCGCTGAAGGTGTATGAACCCCCAGCCTGAACGTTCGTCATCGCATAGGCTTCGTCAGCCCACACCTGGAATGCCGTGATCTCGTTCACAGGACACACGCCGCTGGTGGCGCAAGGCGCACCTTGGAAGGTGGATACGAAGTCGCTCCATCCGCTGGAGTCGGTCGGGTTCACCCAGGTGAGGCACTGGGCGTTGCTCATCGTGGGAGCGGCAAGCAGGGCGGCGATGGCCAGCTTCGGGAGGTTGTTGATGATGGTGTACAGGTGCTTCATGGTCATGCTGTTTGTGCGCTCCAAACTTAACAGAGTTTTTATTAGGCGACCCCGTATTCCACCACCTCACAAGCCTGGGGCATTCCTAAGTAGGGCGCTCAGCCCATTGGAAGATGACCGTCAGCGCGCTGAAGCCACTTGAAGGGTGCATTTGACTACCTGCTGGCGTTGTCAAGGAGGTGGTGCTTCCTCTGGGTGCTGAGGACCTGCGCAATTCATTTAATCTTGCTATTCCGGACGGTCATCCGAGGGCAAGTGCCATAGCTCGACCATCAGTGAGTTCTTGGACGCTGTTCGTTGGCAGCGTACATTTGATTATCCAAACCACCAAACCATGAAGTTCATCGCTGTTTTCCTAAGTACCACATTGCTGTCTCTGGCAGTCAGTGGTCAGAGTGCCTTGTCCTTGACGAACGCAACCACCTGTTCATATTCCGTCCAGGTCCTTCATGCTACCAGCTGTGCTTCGAAGGCGACAACAGTAACGCTCAATCTTGCGGCAAATGGTACCCTTAACTACACTGCGCCAGCTGGACGAGTAATCGTTAATGTTTACGTTTCCTTGGGTGGAACCACGCTCAGTACTTGGACGTGTGGTGGGAACGTGTGGTCGCCAGCAACCGTTCCTGGGGCCTGCGCGGGTACCGGAGTTTGGTTCCATGGGAACCTATGGAACGCTCGGATTGACTTCACATGATTCTTCGCACTGCGGCTGAGTCGCACCGTGCGCTCGATATCGTCGAAACTACCGCTCTTGTGACGATCACCGACCTCGCTGGCAAGCTGGTGAACAGCGACCGCCTGGCCGAAGTGAACCGTCGCATCTACCAGTTCGACGCGAGCGACCTGAACAACGGTGCCTACACCGTGACGGTGGAACTCGATGGCAAGCGTTTCAGCGAGCGCATCGTGGTGGCCCACTAAGCCTACGACCTTCTTGGGGAAAGGCCCTGCTTCGGCAGGGCCTTTCTCTTTTCTTTGTCACCGATGGACAACGACCGCCGCCGCTTCCTGCGGATCACCTCCACGGCCGCAGTGGCTGCGGCGGTGCCTTGGGCCCGCCCGGCCGCAGCCCGTTCAACGCCTCCGGCCCCCGGCTCGCCGGTCGTCATCAGCACCTGGGACCATGGCCTCGACGCCAACAGCAAGGCCTGGCAGGTGTTGGGCGCGGGCGGCTCGGTGCTCGACGCCGTGGTGGAAGGCGTGGCCGTGGTGGAGAACGACCTCACCAACCGCAGTGTGGGCCAGGGCGGGCGGCCCGACCGCGACGGCCATGTGACCCTCGATGCCTGTGTGCAGGACCACGACGGCCGGGCCGGCAGCGTCGCCTTCGTGGAGCACTTCGCCAACCCCGTGCGCATCGCAAGGGCCGTCATGGAACGCACCCCGCATGTGATGCTGGTGGGCGAAGGCGCCGAACGCTGGGCCCGTGAGAACGGCTTCACCGATCGCCGCATCACCCTGCCCGGGGTGCAGGCCGAGTGGAAGGAGTGGGCGGTGAAGAGCGAGTACAAGCCCGTGGCGAACATCGAGAACCACGACACCATCGGTCAGCTCGCCGTGGATGTGCAGGGACGCCTGGCCGGCAGCTGCACCACCAGCGGCATGGCCTACAAGATCCACGGCCGGGTGGGCGACAGCCCCATCATCGGTGCCGGCCTCTTCGTGGATGGTGAGGTGGGTGCCGCCTGCGCCACCGGCACGGGCGAGCTTGTCATCCGGGTCGCCGGCAGCCACACCGTGGTGGAGCTCATGCGCCAGGGGATGGACCCCACCGAGGCCTGCCGCCAGGCCGTGGACCGCATCGTGCGCCGCTCGGGCAACATCGACGGCCATCAGGTGGGCTTCCTCGCCCTGCGCGCGGATGGCGCCTTCGGGGCCTTCAGCATCTACAACGGCTTCACCTACGCGGTAAGCGACGCGTCCGGCCATCGCCTGCTCGAGTCGGGCTACGTGCGGCGCTGGGAGCCCTGAGTTCGGGGATTTGGATCCGGCCGGAGCGGCGCCTACTTTTGCCGCATGCGCACCCTTCTTCTGGCCTTGCTGCTGTTGGGTTCCGGCCTCAGCGCCCGCGCGGGCGGTGGCGAGCACACCGGCTCGGCACGTGTGGAATGCAGCCGCGCTTCCGGCCTTATCCGCCTCCATCTGGCGGCCGAACGCCGCATCGGACGCGTGGTGCTGCAGATCGCCGACGCCAACGGCCTGCTGCTCTACCGCGAAGAGGGCCGCGCCCTGCGCAATGAGCTCGTCCGCGTGCTGGACAAGGGCCTCTTCCCGAAGGGGGACATGGTCCTGAGCGTGAAGGCGCGCGATCTCGACCTCACCCAGCGCTTCACGATCGAATAGCCCTCACCACGCGGCGCGCATCAGGCTCCGCAGGTCGGCGTTCGTCCCGCCCAGGGAAGCAGAGGCTTCACCGCCGGGCTCCGAGGCTTTGCGACGAGCCTTGGCCTTCGATGCGACCTCCGCGGCGGTGACCTCGCGCGAATAGCCGGGCTCTTGGTCCATTTCCTGCTTCACATCACCCAGCGTAGCCGTGGTGGCCGGAGCGGTGGCGGCCTGCCGGGAGAAGGCCAGGTCCTCCGCGGGGGACTCCAAGTCGGCGTTCGCCACCCCGGTCACAGCATCCTCCGCGGTCGTCGGCACCTCTGCCAACGCTTCGCTGGTGAGGCCCGCACCACTGTGGTCGGTCAGTGTCGGCTCAACGGTCATCACGCCTGTAGTGGTGGTCTTCTGTTCCTCCAGGGGCTCCACGGCGGGCTGCTCGGAGCGCGCGGGCTGTTCCGGCTTGGTGGGGAGGGCCACCGGCTTCAACTCGGCGAGACCTTCCTGTTCCAGCCCCGGCGGCGGCATCCACAGGGCCACGCCCACGGCGATCAGCAGCGCCAGGGTGCCGAAGGCCAGCACCGGACGCCAGTACTGCGCGGGGCTGGGGGGCGCCAGCCAGGTGCCCACGCTGTTGAGCCAGATCCGCCAGGCGGGACGGCGGGCGTCGCGGAAGGCCGCCAGCACCCGGTCTCGCACCTCCGGATCGGCGGCAACAGGCGGGCCGGGGCGCCCTTCCGCCCGCACCTGGGCCAGGGTGGCGCGCAGCGTTTCGTACTCGGCGCGGTCGGCCACATGCCGCAGCACGAAGGCCCGCTCCTCGGCCAGCAGCTCGTCGAAGGCGCGTTCGCTCAACAGCGCCTCCAGGTCCTCGGGGTCGTATCGCTCACGCGCGTCCATGGTGGGGAAGGGGCATCGGGCCGAACTCCTTGAGGCGGTCGGCCAGTTTCTTCAGGGTGTAGAACAGGCGGCTCTTCACGGTGCCTTCGGAGATGCCGAAAGCCAGCGCGATCTCCTTGATGGCCAGGTCCTCCTCGTACCGCATCACGAAGGTGGCCTTCTGGTCGGGGTCCAACCGGTCGAGCTCCTCGTTCAGCCGCCGCCGGAAGTGGGCCCGGTCCACGGCCTCGCCGGCGTGCGGCTCCTGCACTGCGCGGCCGTTGTGCCGCAGCTCGGGCACCGCCGCGCGGCGCACCTCCTCGCGGCGGTACTCGTTCTTGCACATGTTGTTGGCCACGCTGAACAACCAGGTGCGGAACGGCCGGCCCGGGTCGTACTGGTCCGGCCGCTGTGCCAGCTTGGCGAACAGGTCCTGCAGCATGTCCTGCGCCCGTTCGCGGTCGCTCCACAGCATGCGGTGGAAGTAGTTCAGCACGCGGCCGTGGTAGCGGTCGTACAGCTCGGCGAAAGCGCGCTCATCGCCGCGCACCACGAGCTCCATGAGGCGCTCGTCGCTGGCGCTCCGCCGATCGGTGCCGAAGAGGGAGCCCATGGTCAATGCGGCAGCACGCCCAGCCGGTAGAGTTCGTTCGTGGCCCCGATGCGCTCCGCCAGGCGGTGCAGCTCCTGCTCGGTGCGGGCCATGCCCGCCTCGTCGTTCACGGCGCGGTAATGGCGCAGCAGGACGCTGCCGGCCACGAGGTAGTTCCACGACAGCGGTCCGGCCTCGGCGGTGCGGTGCATGCGTTGCCACCGGGCGGCCAGCTCGGCGATGGGTTCGCCGCTGCCGCCGGCGCGCAGGGTGAGGCCGGTGAGCGCCGACCGGTCGTGCCAGGGGGACAGCAGTTCGGCCGGCAGGCTCAGGGCCAGATGCACCGGGCGGGCGGTGGCCTGCGGAAGGGCGTTCACCACGGCTTGCACGGTGCCCGGTGCTGTGCCCGTGGCACCGGCCTCGCGCCACACGCGGGCCCGGTAGTCGGCAACGGCCAGCAGGCGGGCGTCCACCACCAGCACGTCCGTGCGTCGACCGTCGTGCTGCTGCGCCGCGATCACGGGGTAGGCGTCGAGTTCACCGCCCAGCAGCAGTACGCCGCCGCGGTCCACGGAGGCCAAGAGGTCCTCGGCCATCAGCACCAGGCCCGTAGCCACCAGCCCTCGGTCGCGCAGCTCCACGGCCGCTGTCCGCAGGGCTGCGGCATCGCCTTGATGTAGGGCCCGTGTCATCCGGGGCACCACCAGGTCGGGGGCAGCGCGGTCCAGCGCGAGCGCAGCGTCCAGCGAGGCGAAGGCCGAGGCCTCCGGGAAGTGCTGGTAATAGGCGGCGAGATGGGCATCGACACTGGCCGGTGCGAGGCGCTCCAACTCGTCGGCGGCCTCTTCCAGCCGGGCGTCGTCGGTGGCGGTGATCCGTCCGTTGCCCCTCACCAGCGCGGCCTGCCGTTCGTTCTGGTACCACTGGTAGCGCGCCGAAGCATCGGCGGGCCGCTCGTTCACCGCGTTGTTCCACGCGTTGCTGTTGCGCAAGAGGTCGCGCTCGTTCCACGGTCCCTGCAGGTTGTTGGCCGGGGCCGGCAGCGCCGGCGCGGCCTGGCCGATGGCCCGACCGGCCAGGGTGAGCAGCACGAGGAGAGGAAGGGCACGCATGGGTTCCGCAGCCCTGTACACGTCACGTGCCGATCGGTTCGATCGCCGGGCCGGGGCTACCTTTGCAAGGTACGCGCATGCTGAGCGAAGAAGTGAAGGAGCGGCTCCGGCAACGGCTGGACCAAGTGCACGAGTGGCCCTCGGTGTACATGTACAAGTTCATCTTCGAGCCCGACGCCGACCGCTTGGCCGCTGTCACCGCCCTGTTCCCGCCCGAGGCGGAGCTTCTGCGCAAGTACTCCACCGGGGGCAAGTACCTCAGCCTCACCGTCACCGAGGTGATGATGAGCGCGAACGAAGTGGTGGAGCGCTACGACCGCGCCTCGGTCATCCCTGGTCTCATCGTGCTGTGACCGTTCCGTGCCATGGAGAACCTGCGCATCGCCCTCACCATCACCCTGAGCATCCTCCTGTTGCTGGTGCTCTTGCGGCGCTTCCGCGACCGGGTGGTGCGGCATGACCTTCCCGTGGCGGGCCATGCCGAGCTCATCGGGCTGCAGGTGGCCTATCACCCGGCCCGCCTGCTGGTGCAGGTGCGCATGCCCCAGGCCCGGTCGATGTCGTGGGCCCTGCTCGACCAGTCGCACCACGAGCTGCACCGCTGGCCCGACCAGCCCTTGCAAGCGGGCGACCACGCCGTGGAGCTACCGCTGGATGCCCGTGCCGACGGGGTCTACCATCTGCAGATGGCCTCGGATACCCAACGAACCATCCGCCGCTTCCGGCTCGCCCAGGGATGACACGCCGGGTGCATACGCTCTTGCTGGTCGCCGCTGCCGCAGGCGCGCTGAACGCCGCCGCGCAAAAGCGCCAACCCCTGCCCGAGCCGTCGTTCACTCTGAAGGGCACGCTGGTGTTGCCGGTCCCGGTGGGCCTGCCCTTGTTCAACGACCTCACCGAGAGCGTGGGCGGTTTCGACCTCTGTGCCCAATATCCGTTCTGGAAGGGGCTGTGCGTGGGCGTGGGCGGCCGGGCCACCTGGTTCGGGCTGGAGGAGCGCTCCTTCGCCCCGCAGAGCATCAGCGGCGAGATCGTCCGTGCCACCTGGTTCGGCAAGCTGCAATGGGAGAAGTACACCGGCGGCCGCACCTTCGTGGAGTTCGCCGCCAAGGCTGGCCTGTCCGACTACCACTACACCAGCAGCGGGGTGGGGGAGCGGCGCACCGTGAAGGCCTCGGGTTTGCACTGGGGCGGCCAGTTCACCTTCTACCTGCATGCCACGGACAACCTGGCCTTCGGCGTGCAGGTGGGCTACGAGCAGGACGAGCAGACGCTGAGCCCGGACAAGTTCGGGCTGGAGAGCTTCCCGGGCCGCACGGTGCAGGCCGAAGGGCCGCCCTATGGCTTCCTCACGGTGGGCCTGGGCTTCAGCACCCGCTTCCGCAAGAGCGCCGACCGAGGCGAGTGGTAGGGGCCGAAGCGGACCGGCCCGCTTGGGGCGGGCCGGTCTGCATGATGGGAGAAAACCCTTATTCGCCCGGGGCGGGGGCAGGTCCTTGGTGTCGCTGCTGCCTTCCCCTTTGCCCACTTTCTTCTTGCCCTTGGTGACCTTGATGGCCACGTCGGACTTCTCCTTGTTGAGGCCCACGACGATCTTGTCGCCCTCCTCGATGGCCTGGTTGATGATCTCCTCGGCCATCGGGTCCTCGATGAATTTCTGGATGGCCCGCTTCAATGGGCGTGCGCCGAACTTCTCGTCGTAGCCCTTTTCCACCAGGAAGTCCTTGGCCTCATCGGTGAGCTTCAGCTCGTAGCCCAGCTCGCTGATGCGCTTGTAGAGGTGCCCCAGCTCGATGTCGATGATCTTGTGGATGTCCTCCCGCTTGAGCGAGTTGAACATGATGATGTCGTCGATGCGGTTGAGGAACTCCGGGGCGAAGGCCTTCTTGAGCGCCTTCTCGATGATGCCGCGATTGGTCTCCTCCTGGGCCTCGCTGCGCGCGGTGGTGCCGAAGCCCACGCCCTTGCCGTAGTCGGCCAGGTCGCGCGCTCCGATGTTCGACGTCATGATGATGATCGTGTTCTTGAAATCGATGTGACGGCCGAGGCTATCGGTCATCTTGCCGTCATCGAGCGCTTGCAGCAGCAGGTTGAACACATCGGGGTGGGCCTTCTCGATCTCGTCGAGCAGGATGATGGCGTAAGGCCGACGGCGCACTTTCTCAGTGAGCTGTCCGCCCTCCTCGTAGCCCACGTAGCCCGGAGGTGCTCCGATCAGGCGGCTCACGGAGAACTTCTCCATGTACTCGCTCATGTCGACGCGCACCAGCGCATCTTCGGTGTCGAACAGGTACCGCGCCAGTTCCTTGGCCAGCTGGGTCTTGCCCACGCCGGTGGGGCCCAGGAAGATGAACGAACCGATGGGGCGGTTGGGGTCCTTCAGGCCGGCGCGATTGCGCTGGATGGCCTTCACCACCTTGCCCACCGCCTCGTCCTGGCCGATCACCTTGCCCATCATCTCCTCCTTCATCCGCCGCAGCTTGCCGCTCTCCTTCTCGGCGATACGCGTCACAGGGATGCCGCTCATCATGGCCACCACCTCGGCCACGTTCTCCTCGTTCACGGTGGTGCGGTGGGTGCGGCTCTCCTCCTCCCACTGCTTCTTGGCGCGCTCCAGCTCCTCCTGCAGCTGCCGCTCGCGGTCGCGCAACTTGGCGGCCTCCTCGTAGCGCTGGCTGCGCACCACCTTGTTCTTCTCCTCCTTCACCTCCTCGATCTTGCCCTCCACTTCCAGGATGTTCTTGGGCACCACGATGTTGCTGATGTGCACGCGACTGCCCGCCTCGTCCAGCGCGTCGATGGCCTTGTCCGGCAGGTGACGGTCGGTGATGTACCGGTTGGTGAGCTTCACGCAGGCCTCGATCGCCTCGGGCGTGTAGTTCACGTTGTGGTGGTCCTCGTACTTCTCCTTGATGTTGTTGAGGATCTGGATGGTCTCATCCACGGTCGTGGGCTCCACCAGCACTTTCTGGAAACGGCGCTCGAGGGCTCCGTCCTTCTCGATGTACTGCCTGTATTCGTCCAGCGTGGTGGCGCCGATGCACTGGATCTCACCGCGCGCCAGGGCGGGCTTGAACATGTTGCTGGCGTCGAGGCTGCCGCTGGCGCCGCCGGCGCCCACGATGGTGTGGATCTCGTCGATGAAAAGGATGACGTCCGGGCTGTTCTCCAGCTCGTTCATCACGGCCTTCATGCGCTCCTCGAATTGGCCGCGGTACTTGGTGCCGGCCACAAGGCTGGCGATGTCCAGCGCCACGATGCGCTTGCCAAAGAGCACGCGGCTCACCTTGCGCTGGATGATGCGCAGGGCGAGGCCCTCGGCGATGGCGCTCTTGCCCACGCCGGGCTCGCCGATCAGCACGGGGTTGTTCTTCTTGCGCCGGCTCAGCACCTGGCTCACGCGCTCGATCTCCTTCTCACGGCCCACGATGGGGTCCAGCTTGCCGTCCTCGGCCAGCTTGGTGAGGTCGCGGCCGAAGTTGTCCAGCACCGGCGTTTTGCTCTTGCTGTCGGCGGGTTTGCGCTGACCACCGGAATAGCCGCTGCCGCTCTCCTCGTCATCATCGTCAGCGCTCTGCGGGCCCTGGGCCTTGGGCCCTTTGGATGAGCCGGAGGCCGGGGAAGGGCCGCCGCCGGCCAGGATGGCGTCCACTTCGTTCTTCACGCTCTCGTAGTCCACGTTGAACTTGTGCAGGGTGCGGGTGGCCAGGTTGTCCTCGTCCTTCAGGATGCTGAGCAGCAGGTGCTCAGTGTCGATGTGCGGGCTCTTGAACAGCTTGGCCTCCAGAAAGGTGATCTTCAGCATCTTCTCGGCCTGCTTGATCAGCGTGATCTTGTCCTTGTCCGGCGGGCGCATCGCGCTGGCGGGCTCCATGCTGCCCTCCACCGAGCGGCGCAGCTCCTCCAGGTCCACGTCCAGGTGGTGGAGGATCTTCACAGCATTGCCCTCGCCCTCGCGGATGAGGCCGAGCAGGATGTGCTCGATGCCGATGTAATTGTGCCCGAGCCGGAGGGCTTCCTCACGACTGAAGGTGATGACGTCCCGGACCCGGGGTGAGAATTTGGCGTCCATGCGGTGGTTCGGCGGTGGTGCGTCCGTGGGATGAAGGTACGGTGATGGGCACCGGGGGCAAGCTATCCAACGGGCTTTGTGCCCCCCGGTCCGGCCATCGTGCTTTTATCCACAAGGAACTGTGCGGTCTGTGGAAAAATACGGGGGCCCCGAACCCTCCAACGAAGTACTTTCGGGCTCCCTTTTCGGCACCCCTTTCATCACGGACCGTGCCAATGACGAATTGACAGCCCATGACCGACGGAGAGAAGATCGTCCCGATCAACATCGAGAACGAGATGCGCACGGCCTACATCGACTACTCGATGTCGGTGATCGTGAGCCGCGCCCTGCCTGATGTACGCGATGGCCTCAAACCCGTGCACCGCCGTGTGCTGTTCGGCATGCAGGAGCTCGGGGTGCTGAGCAATCGCCCCTACAAAAAGAGCGCCCGTATCGTCGGTGAGGTGCTCGGGAAGTACCACCCCCATGGCGACGGTAGCGTGTACGACGCCATGGTGCGCATGGCGCAGGACTGGAGCCTGCGCTACCCGCTGGTCGACGGCCAGGGCAACTTCGGCAGCATCGACGGGGACAGCCCGGCGGCCATGCGCTACACCGAGGCTCGCCTGAAGAGGATCGCCGAGGAGGTGCTGGCCGACCTGGACAAGGAGACCGTGGACATGCGGCCCAACTTCGACGACACGTTGGAGGAGCCGAGCGTGATGCCGACCCGGATCCCCCAGCTGCTCGTCAACGGTGCCGCCGGCATCGCTGTGGGCATGGCCACCAACATGCCGCCCCACAACCTCACCGAGGTGTGCGACGCCACGATCGCCTACATCGACGACCGCGACATCGACATCGACGGCCTGATGCAGTACATCAAGGGCCCGGATTTCCCCACGGGCGGGGTGATCTACGGCACTGACGGCATCCGGGAGGCATACACCACCGGCCGCGGCCGCATCGTGCTGCGCGGCAAGTGCCACATCGAGGAGGACCAGCGCACCGGGCGGGAGACCATCATCTGCACCGAGATCCCCTACCAGACCAACAAGGCCGTGCAGCTATACAAGGGCGTGGCCGACCTGGTGAACGACAAGAAGATCGAGGGCCTCAGCGACGTCAACGACTACAGCGACCGCACCGGCATCCGCCTGGCCTACGAGGTGAAGCGTGAGGCCATGGGCACCGTGGTGCTCAACCAGCTCTACAAGTACAGCGCGCTGCAGAGCAGCTTCAGCGTGAACAACATCGCGCTGGTGGGCGGGCGGCCCATGCTCCTGAACCTCAAGGACATGATCGCCCGCTTCGTGGACCACCGCCACGACGTGGTGGTGCGGCGCACGAAGTACGACCTGCGCAAGGCCGAGGAGCGTGCCCACATCCTGGAGGGGCTCCTCATCGCGCTGGACCGCCTGGACGCCGTGATCGCCCTGATCCGGGCCAGCCAGACCCCTGACGAAGCCCGCGACGGACTCATGAAGGAGTTCGGCCTCTCCGAGATCCAGGCCCGCGCCATCCTCGATATGCGCCTGCAGCGCCTCACCGGCCTGGAGCGCGACAAGATCCGCGAGGAGCACGCTGAGCTCATGACCCTCATCGCCCACCTGAAGGCCGTGCTGGCCGATGAGGGCATGCGGATGGGCATCATCAAGGACGAGCTGCGCGAGGTGAGGGAGAAGTACGGCGACAAGCGCCGCACGGAGATCGTGGCCAGCGGGGCGGACCTCAACATGGAGGACCTCATCGCCGACGACGCCGTGGTGGTCACCATCAGCCACCTGGGCTATATCAAGCGCACACCGCTGGCCGAGTTCCGCACCCAGACCCGGGGCGGGGTGGGCAGCCGCGGAAGCACCACGCGTGAGGAGGACTTCCTGGAGCACCTCTTCGTGGCCACCAACCACAACTACCTGCTCATCTTCACCCAGAAGGGCCGGTGCTACTGGATGCGCGTGTTCGACATCCCCGAAGGCACTCGGCAGAGCAAGGGCCGCGCGATCCAGAACCTCATCCAGATCGAGGCGGACGACAAGGTGCTGGCCTACATCAACGTCAAGGACCTCAAGAGCGAGGACTACCTGAACAACCACTTCGTGGTGCTGTGCACCAAGAACGGCATCATCAAAAAGACCACCCTGGAGGCCTACAGCCGTCCGCGCGCCAATGGCATCATCGCCGTGGGCATCCGCGAGGGCGACGAGCTGCTGGAGGCGCGCCTCACCAACGGCAACTGCCACATCATCATGGCCAGCCGCGAGGGCAAGGCCAACCACTTCGAGGAGAACCGCGTGCGCCCCATGGGCCGCGGAGCCAGCGGGGTGCGGGGCATGCTGTTGGAGGATGGCGACGAGGTGGTGGGCATGATCACCATCGACAAGGCCGAGACCGGCACGCGCCAAGTGCTTGTGGTGAGCGAGAACGGTTACGGCAAACGCACCCCGCTCAAGGACAAGGACGGGGAGTACGAGTACCGCATGACCAACCGCGGCGGCAAGGGGGTGAAGACCCTGCAGGTGACCGAGAAGACCGGAAAGGTGGTGGCCATCAAGGATGTGACCGAGGAGGATCACCTGATGATCATCAACCGCAGCGGCATCACCATCCGCACGCGGGTGAACGAGCTCCGCGAGCTGGGCCGGGCCACCCAGGGCGTGCGCCTGATCGAGCTGCGCTCCAACGACCGCATCGCCGCCGTGGCCAAGGTGGACAGCGACCTGCACGAGGACGAAGAGCAACCTGGTGAAGGCGAGGAAGGCGCCGCGAATGGCACCGAAGTTGATACCCCGGCCCCCGAAGTTTGAACCGAAGACACGACAGCCCTCTCATGAAGCGCACCCTCATCCTCCTGTTCGCCGCCGGCACCCTGGGCCTCCACGCCCAGAACAGCAACGTGGTGAACGCCTACAACTACCTCCAGGACGGCGACCTGGCGAAGGCGGCCGAGTTCATCGAGCCCGCCATCACCAACGAGGCCACCATGGGCAAGGACAAGACCTGGCGTTACCGGGGCGACATCTACCGGCTGATGGCCCTGGGACAGGACGAAACGCTGAAAGCCCAGTTCCCCGACGCCATGCAGCGGGCCATCGACAGCTACATCAAGGCCCAGGAGCTGGACACCAAGGGGAGCTACAAGAACGAGATCCAGCAGAACCTGCTCGCCCTGCAGGCGGCCTCGCTCAACAAGGGCAACGATGCCTTCAGCGCCAAGGAGTACGACAAGGCCATCGCCCTCTACGGCAACAGCGAGCGCATCGCCAAGGCCTTCGGTGCGGTGGACACCAACGCCATCTTCAACAGTGCGCTGGCCTACGAGACGAAGGGCGACGCGGCCATGGCCATCCAGCGCTACGGCGAATGCCTGAGCCTGGGCTACGACAAGCCGGAGATCTACCGCTACAAGGCCAACCTGCAGAAGAAGGCCGGTGATGTGGAGGGGGCCATCGCCACCGTGCGCGAGGGCCGCACCAAGCATGCGGGCAACAAGGACCTCATCCTGGACGAGATGAGCTACCAGCTGGAGTCCGGTCGCACCGAGGAGGCGGAGAAGAGCGTGGTCGAGGCCATCGCTGCCGATCCGGAGAACGCCGTGCTGTACAGCATCCTCGGCAGCCTCTACGACGCCAAGGCCAACCCGAAGGAGGGACCAGCGCCGGCCGAGGCCGATGTGGCCAAGTGGACCGACATGGCCGAGGAGAACTACAAGAAGAGCCTGGAGCGGGACCCCAAGTTCTTCGACGCCTACTTCAACATCGGCGTGCTGTACAACAACCGCGCGGCCACCTGCTACAGCAAGGCCAACGGCATCAAGGACAACACCGCCTACGAGAAGGCCAAGACCGCCTGCGACGCGGTCTTCGTGAAGGCTGTGCCGTACTTCGAAAAGGCGCACGAACTCCGTCCGGACGACGTGCAAACGATCCAACAGCTGATGAAGCTGTATGCCAAGACCGACGACCAGGCCAAGTATGCCGCCATGAAGGCGAAGCTCGGACAATAAGGCCGTTGGCGCGTTAAGGGTGAGAGCTCCGGTCATGGCCGGGGCTCTCTGCGCTTCGGGGGGTCAGCCTTCGCGCAGCCAGAGGATGTCCTCCCGCAGTTCCCGGTGCGCCATCACGTCCACCGGCACGGTGCGTCCGTCGGTGAGCGCCCTGTAGGATCGGAATCCCGCCCCGCGCAGCAGGTCGTCCATGGCCTGCACCTCTGCCTGCGAGCGGTCCAGCAGGGTGGTCTCCACCATGATCCGGGCAACGCGCCCTTCGGCCAGCATGTGCTGGCAACCGCGCAACGCCGGCAGTTCCGAGCCCTCGATGTCCAGCTTCAGAAAGTCGATTTGGTCGATGCCCTGCTCGGCGCAGAAAGCGTCCACCGTGGTCACATGCACCGGATAGGGGATCTTGTCCTTCGGGTCGAACGTGCCTTCCAGGCAGGCGAAGCCCCGCACCATCACCCGCGGAGTGTCATAGAACGTGTGCGTGCCGGTGTGGTCGGTGAGCGCCAGGTCCCAAAGCGACCAGGTGCGGAAGGTGCCGAGGTCGTTCAGCTCCCGAATGCGGGTGTTCGCCGTGCGCGACGGCTCGAAGGAGTGGACATGGCCCTGGGGGCCCACCAGGCCCAGGCAGTGCGCCGCGAAGTAGCCCATGTTGGCCCCGGGATCGAACACCACCATGCCCGGACGCAGGGTGCGGGAGAGGAAGTTCATGATGTTGACCTCGTACAGGCCGAAGAACATCATGCGGTGCTGGCGGATGCCGAGGTCCAGCGACAGCCGCACGCCGTTGCGGACGATCTCGATCGGCTCGCCGGTGTTCGTCCATTCACCGACCAGATCGGCCAAGCGATGGCGACCCCGAACGGGGAGGCGTGTGAGCTGGCGGGTAATGGTGCGCAGCGGGGTTCGCCACATGGCCGGCGAAGGTAGTCCAGGCGGTCGGGTGTGGATGGGATCGGTCCAGTAGGGCTATGTGCTTGACCCTTAAGAAACTATAACTTAACATAATATAAATTATGTGCCAAATGGGCCGCCGAACAGACCATCGATCGGTTCAACCCCGAAGCCAGTTCGCCCCAGGCTCCGGTAGCTCCCATCCACCAAGGTGAAGCCGCGGAACGGATCGTTGGCGATCAACCACGGCCCATCCAGGTCGCACAGGTCCGCCAGTCCCCCGAGCGCCGCCATGGCCGCGCAGCCCAGGCTGCTCTCGCTCATGCTGCCCAGCATCACACCTTTGCCGTGAGCCCTTGCCCAGGTGATCATGTCGAGCGCCCGGTCCAGGCCGCCGCACTTCATCAGCTTCACATTCACGCCAGTGAACGCCCAGCCGCGCTCTGCCAGATCCTCTGGGCCTTGCACGGATTCGTCGGCGATCACGGGCACGGTCGTCCGGCGGCTGAGGGCCGCATGCGTGTCCAGATCGTCCTTGTGGAACGGCTGTTCCAGTCCGAACACCCGAGCCACACCTCCGGCCGCCTCGATCACCGCCATAGCCTGCTCCATGGTGGTCAACCCTTGGTTGGCATCCAGCAACAACGACCGTGCGCTTCGGCTGGCGACCGCGTGCAGCACGTCCAGGTCCTCCGGACTTCCGTTCAGTTTGATCTTCAGAACCGGCGCTTGATTGGCTTCCTTCAACTTCCTGTCAAGTTCGTTCAATGCGCTGATGCCCAATGTGAATATGGGCAGGCCCGGGGTTGGATGCAGGATCAAACTCCATGTTGAGGCATGCGCGTCTTTTCGTCTCAGGATCAGATCCATGAAGGCCATATGTAATCCGGCACGTGCGGCTGGCGATTCACGGCCATTCACCAGCTGGTCCAGGGACCTTGAAAGTGACTTGAGGTCGGTTGTGTCAACTTCCTCTGGATCAACTGATCGATACAATGCTACGATGCCGGCTTGGTCCTCGTTGACGTAGGGCGGCGTGGTGGCCTCCCCGTATCCGCACAGACCGCCATCCCGAACCCGGATCAGCACGCTATCGGTGCCGTCGCGGAGGCCGTGCGCTGTGCCGAACGGGCGCTTGAAGCGCAAGCGGTACGGCCGGATATCGAGATGCACACCGCCAAGGTCGTCCGTAGCCGTGGTCGGACACGGCCGTATGCGCCCGAGTTCCGAACAGCCTGGAACGAACAAGCCCCGGAGCCGGGCCCCGGGGCTTGTGCAGACCGTGTGGCCGGCCTACTTGATCGTATACACCACACGGGTGAGCCATTTGGCCGTGTCGGGTTCCGTGCCCGGGTCGGTGATGTACTCCTCCAGGACCACATCGCCCATGGTGGCGCCATCGGCCTTGATCTTCTTGTCGATGGCCATGTGGGCCTTCTCCGTGTTGGCGTAGGGCCCGTAGTGGTCGATGGTGTAGGCCTTGCCGGCCGGCACCTCCACCAGGGTCATGCCCTTCAGCTTGTCCTTGGTGCTAGAGGATACGGGGATCCCCGCCAGCATGTCCGCCTCCTGCTTGGCCTCGTTCCACTCGTAGAACAGCCCGCTCGGCGCGCCGGCCGGCTCCACACCCGCCGCCTGCATCAGCCCCATGGCCTTGCCGAAGGTGCTGCTGAAGAACGCCTCCATGTTGCTCCACTTCACGCGTTTGCGTTCGCCGAGGTACCACATGGTCGGCCGCTCCGCCACGTTCACCTCGAAGCCGTCCACCATCCGGGCCTTCTGTTCGGCGATGGCCTTCGCGTCCGTCTCTGCCAGGCCCTTCAGGTTGCTCAGGCCCTTTTCGAAGTCGGGCCCGATCATCTTGTCCATGTCCATGAACACGCCCATCACGCGGCCCACGAAGCCGTTCTCGCCCTGCAGGCCCCAGGTGATGCGGGTGCTGTCGCCCATCGCCTCCAGGTCGTAAGTGCCCTCGTTCACGGCCTCCATCGGCTCCAGGAAGGTGAGCTTGGTGCGCACGCTCTTGTTGGCCTCGATGGCCACGATCTCCTGCATGCCCTTGCCCACCGTGTCGCCTTCCCATTTCCACACGGCGCCCACGGTGCCATCGGTGCCTTCAATGCTCTGCACCTGGTCCTTGTCCATCTCCTGCCAGGGTCCCCAGGTCTTCATCTCGGCCAGCTTGCCCACGCGGTTGAACACCACCTCGGTCGGGGCATGGATCACGGCGCTCCGCTCCACGCGGAAGGTCTTCGGGCCCATGAGGCCCAGGATGATGAACAGGCCCGCCAGGGCCAGCAGGATGATGAGGATGGTCTTCAGGGCGCGCATGGCCGGATGGGTTTATGTATCCAAAGATGCGGCTTGCCCGCGAATGGGGACCGACGTGTGTCGGACCGTTGGCACGCTCTTTTCTTTGTGGGGGCCACATCCCCATCCCATGCTCCACACGCTCCGCCTCCCGTTGCTGACGCTCGCCGCCCTCGTCCTCTTCACCGCCTGCAGCAAGAGCGGGTCGCCTGCGGGCACCCAGGTGAAGCAACCCTTCAGTGGCAGTGCCTATGAAAGCAACAACCGCTTCTTCCGCGGCACGGGCCAGGGCGTCAGCGCCAAGCAGAACATCGCGCGCAGCAAGGCCGACCTGGAGGCCAAGAACCAGCTGGCCGCCCAGGTGGGCACCAACATCCGGGCGGTGACGGACCAGTACCTGGGCCAGACGGAGAACGCCGGTGCCGCCGATGTGGCCGATAAGTTCCAAACGCTGGTGCGCGAGGTGATGAGCACCGAACTGGCCGACCTGCGCAAGATCGGCGAGGAGACCTACCACAACCCCGAGACCCAGGCCTACACGGTGTACGTGGCCTACGAGATCCGCAAGGCGGCCATGTTCCGCTTCATGAAGAAGCAGGCCCGCACCAACGCCAAGGTGAGCGAGCAGGAGCTGAAGGTGATGGACGAGATCCTGGACCAGCAGATCAAAGCGGCCGAAGCGGAGGGCGAGTGACCTGCCATCTTTGCCGAAGCACCTGCCGAACCGACCCGCCGCAGGCCGTGTTCACCGAACGGACCCTGAATTGCGGAGAGCCCCCCAAACCCTGAACGACCCATGATGGGAGCCTATATCATCGGCATCGTGGTGATGC
This sequence comes from Flavobacteriales bacterium, assembly GCA_016713875.1. Taxonomy (NCBI): domain Bacteria; kingdom Pseudomonadati; phylum Bacteroidota; class Flavobacteriia; order Flavobacteriales; species Flavobacteriales bacterium. Next base: position 1,117,671 of record JADJOI010000003.1, on the reverse strand, counting down.
TCGTGAGCCTGCTGGTGAGCCACCAGCTGAAGAGCCGATTCCAGAAGTACAGCGCCACCCCGCTGGCCAACGGCATGAGCGGGGCGGAGATCGCGCAGCGGATGCTGCACGACCACGGCATCGGCAATGTGAAGGTGGTGAGCGTGCCCGGCCAGCTCACCGACCACTACAACCCCGCCAACCGCACGGTGAACCTGAGCGAGGCCGTGTACCATGCCCGCAACGCCGCCGCTGCCGCCGTGGCCGCCCACGAGTGCGGCCATGCCGTGCAACACGCCACCGCCTATCGCTGGCTCACCATGCGCAGCAAGCTGGTGCCCGTGGTACAGGTGACCAGCAGCTTCATGCAGTGGGTCCTCCTCGGCGGCATCCTGCTGATCAACAGCTTCCCACAGCTGCTGCTCTTCGGCATCATCCTGTTCGCCATGACCACGCTGTTCGCCTTCATCACCCTGCCGGTGGAGTACGACGCCAGCAACCGGGCCCTGGCCTGGATCAAGCGCAACGGCATCGTCACCGCGGGTGAGTACGCCATGAGCGCCGACGCCCTGAAGTGGGCCGCCCGCACCTATGTGGTGGCCGCCATCGGCTCGCTGGCCACACTGCTCTATTACGTGTCCATCTTCATGAACCGCCGGAGCTGATCCCCCTCACCCGTGCGGGAAGGGCCACTGCTTCGGCGGTGGCCTTTCGTTTTGCGGGGGTCAGCGGCGGCGGGGGCGCACGCCCAGCACGCCCAGGAGCCCACGGGTGAGCTCGCGCACCAGCGTGTTGCCCACCTGCCGCACCATGGTATTGCGGCTCAGGTCGTCCACCAGCGACCGCTCGGGCTTGGCCGGCTTGGGCTCGGTGGTGTTCGACCGCTTCTCGGCCCGCTCGGGCTTCGCCTCGCCCTCCTCCCCGTTCAGGCGCTTCTCCAGCAGTTCGAAGGCGCTGTCGCGGTCGATCACCTCGTTGTACTTGGCCGCCAGCGCACTGCGGGCCACGAGGCCGTCCAGCTCCAGCGGGCTCAGGACGTCCATGCGGGTCGATGGCGCTCGCATCAGCGTGTGGGCCAACGGGGTCGGTGTGCCCTTCTCGCTCAGCGCCGTCACCAGTGCCTCGCCGATGCCCAGCGTGGTCAGCAGGGTCTCCGTGTCGTAGAAGTCGGTGAGGGGGTAGTTCTCCGCCGTGCGCCGGATGGCCGTGCGGTCCTTGGCGGTGAAGGCCCGCAGCGCGTGCTGCACCTTCAGGCCCAGCTGCCCCAGCACCGCCTCGGGCACGTCCGTTGGGTCCTGCGTGCAGAAGTACACCCCCACCCCCTTGCTCCGGATCAGCTTGATGATGGTCTCGATCTGCTCCAGCAGGGGCTTGGTGGCCGTGTTGAAGATCAGGTGGGCTTCGTCGATGAACAGGCAGAGCCGGGGCTTCTCCCCATCGCCCACCTCGGGGAAGGTCGCGTGGATCTCGGCCAGCAGGCACAGCATGAAGGTGCTGAAGAGGCGCGGCTTGTCCTGGATGTCGGTGAGGCGCACGATGTGCACCACGCCCTTGCCGTTCCGCTGCGCCAGCAGGTCGTTGACATCGAAGCTGCGCTCGCCGAAGAAGCGGTCCGCGCCCTGTTGCTCCACCTCGATCAGCTTGCGCAGGATGGTGTTCACCGTAGCGGGGCTCACCGCGCCGTACTGCTTTTGCACCTCGGCCTTGCCTTCCTGGGTGGTGAACTGCAGCACGCGACGCAGGTCCTTCAGGTCGAGCAGCGGCAGCCCGTTGTCGTCGCAGTACTTGAACACCAGGGCCAGCACGCTCTGCTGGGTGTCGTTCAGCTCCAGGATGCGGCCCAGCAGCACCGGACCGAACTCACTGATGGTGGCACGTAACCGGGCGCCCTTCTCGCCACTGAGGCTCAGCAGCTCCACCGGCAGGGTCGCGGGCTCGTAAGGGAACCCGAGCTGCTGGTGGCGCGCGTGGATCTTGTCGTTGGCCGTGCCCGGCGCGGCGATGCCGCTCAGGTCGCCCTTGATGTCCATCAACAGGCTGGGCACCCCATGCAGGCTGAGCTGCTCGGCCAGCGTCTGCAGGCTCTTGGTCTTGCCCGTGCCGGTGGCGCCGGCGATCAGCCCATGGCGGTTCATGGTGCGCAGGGGCACACGCACGGGAGCGGCCGCTGTGCAGGTGCCCTGGTACAACGGCGCGCCCAGCACGATGGAACCTCCCTGCACGGCGTAGCCCGCTTGCACCGCCTGAGTGAACTCTTCGGTCGTTCGCATGGCGACGAAAGTAACGGGGCAGCCGCAGCCTTTACTTCAACAGGCCGCCCAGCAGCCCCTTGGCCATGTCGGCCAAGCCACCGCCCTTGCCCAGGTCGCCCAGCAGCCCCTGTAGGTTGCCGGCGTTGCCGCCCACCTTGTCGCTCAGCAACTGCGTCAACATCGGCAGCACCAAGGACATGACCCCGCCGGCCTGCTGGCCGTTAAGGCCGACCTCACCGGTGAGCTTCTGGTTGAACGTCTTGCCGATGTTGTCCAGGATGCCGTCGGCGCCTGCGGTATTCTGGGCGCTGCTGAAGAGGTTCAGCACGTCGTCCAGCCCAAAACCGTCGCCACCCCCAAGCACCTGCTTGACGCTGTCCCCGGCCGCGGCGATGGAACCCTTGGCCTGGCCTTCGTTGAGGCCGAGCTGTTGCACGAGCTGCGGGGCCACCTGGCCCTGCAGGGTGGAAAGAAGTTGGTCGAGCATGGGGACAAGATAGGGGCTGTGATGGCTGAACCGCGCGTACACATCCGTTCGGAGCAGTGTGCGCTTCCGCCACCTGCTCGATCGGTGCCGCCACCTGCTCGGGGCCGGATGCGCACGCTGGACGGGCGGGCCAGTTTTGCCCCATCAACACCGACCCCCATGAACCGCACGATCCTCCCCCTCGCCTTCCTGCTCTCCTCCTTCGCCCACGCCCAGCTGAGCACCGTGCCCGCCGACCGTGAGCAGTTGAGCCGCATGCAAGCCAGTGGCGCCGCCGTTCTTACCATGGATCTGGTGCGCTACGAGCGCGTCGACGCCGACCTGCGCCCCTCGCCCACCGGCGATCACCTGCGGGTGGTGAGCCCGGCGGACGACGGGTATGCCGTGCGCATCACCGGCCCCACCGGCAGCCTGCGCATGACCGGCACTTACCGCGATGCCGACCTACAGGTGGCGCACGGCGCCTTCGCCTTCCATCACCCCAACGGGCGCCTCGAGAGCAGCGGCAACTACGTGGATGGTCGCAAGCACGGCGTGTGGTCGCGCTACGACGCGGCGGGACGAGCCCTGGCCGAGCGTTGCTATGGCATCACCGAACCGGAGGCCCTGCTCGAAGCCCATGGATGGACCAGCCGGGCCGCGGTGGTGGATGGAGCGAGCGCGGCGAAGTGAACAGACCGGGAAAACCCGAAAGCCACAAGCCACAAGCCACAAGCCACAAGCCCCAAGCTGCCAGCTTCAAGCCTCCAGCCTCCAGCCTCCAGCCACCAGCCTCGTGCCACAAGCCTCAAGCTGCCCGCTACTTGCTTCCTGTTATCGGCTTCCTTGCTCGTCCTTCTTCCTACTTGATCCTTGTTCCTTCTCGCAGGCGGCTTCCGACTTGCCTCAGCGGTCCTGCACCACCAAACGGGTGACGCTGCCCGGCTGCTGACGGTCGCGCAGCAGATAAGTACCCGGCTGAAGAGCCAGGTCCAGCACCCGGTCGCCAGCGGGTTCGGTGGTGCTGAAGACCAGGCGGCCCGTGGCATCAAAGAGGTCCAGGATGGTGGTCTGGGCGAGGGTGACGGTGAAGCGCCCGGTGCTGGGGTTCGGGAACACGGGGAGCGGACCATTCGCCGGGGACTCAGGAACGTCCACGGCCAGCAGCCCGCAGCCCGCCGGTTGGCCGCACACCACGTTCGCCAGGAAGTCCACCACGATGTCCTCGGAGCCCTGGGGGTCGGTGTTGAAGTAACCCACATGGCCATTCCCCGGATACAGCAGGAAACAATGTTCGAGCCCGATGGCCTCCGCGTGCTGGTGGATGTGTGCGCTGCCGCTGGCGATGAGGCCGGTGGGGATGCCGAATACACTGACCTGTTGCGTGTAGCAGGGTACGATCTGGTCGCCCGCCTCGTGGACGCTCACCAGGGGCTGGTCTCCGGCCACGATCCAGCTGGTGTCGCCGATGGCGCCGCTGTAGCTGAAGCAGGCCCGCACATCACTGGAATAGTTCGGCGTGCCGGAGCTGCCCTCCATGCCCCCGAGCGCGGCGGAATCCGGCACCAGCACGGCAGGAAGCTCGTTCGGTTGGTCCAGGTAGGTGGCGTGAATGGCGGCGATGGCCCCTGCGGAGACGCCGCCCACGATGATGCGGTCCACGTCGATGCCGTAGGGGTTGCCGTCCTGGGCCACCGTCTTGCGCAGGAAACGTACGCAGGCCCGCATGTCATGGGCGCCACGCATCACCGCCTGCTGGGTGGTGGTGGCGTTGGGCCAGAAGAAACCGACGCGGTAGTCCGGCGCCACGGCCACATAGCCGCGATGCGCGAAGGCCTCGCAGATGTCCGCCACATCGGCGCGGGAGCCGGCCACGAAGCTGCCGCCGAAGGCCACCAGCACCACGGGCCGCTCGGAAAGCGTGTCGCCCGACGGTTCGTACACATCCATGTAGAGCGTCTGCGGGCTACCGTTCACGCCCGTGTTGGAGCCGAACGGCACGGCTAATGTCACGGTCAGGCTGTCGAACAGCGTCGGGTCGGAGTAGCGCCCGTTGCCGCATTCGGTCTGGGCCATCAGCATAGCGGGCAGGGCCAGGCCCGTAAGGATGATCAAGGTGCGCATCGTTTCTGGGTGGGGCGCTCAAGATACGAGGACGATCAGAACGCACAGAAATAGCGGATGGCCTCGGTCGCCTTCGCCGCGCCGAGCTCCTGGCTGCGCTGCAGCTCCCGACAGCCCTCGTAGATCTGGTAGGCCATCACCAGGGCGATGCCTTTGTTGTAGTGCGGCTGCGCGGCGTTCGGGTCCAGTTGGATGGCGCGATCGTAGTGGGCGATGGCCTCGTTGTGCTCCCCCAGCAACAAGTGGATGCTGCCCTTGAGGTCCCACGCGTCGGCGTCTTCCGGCCGCAGGGCGATGGCCTGCTCGGCATCGTACAGGGCGCCGACGTGGTCGCCGAGCTGCTTGCGGGCGAAGCTGCGGTTGAACAGGGCTTCCATGGTGCCAGGGGACAGACCGATCACGCGGCTCTGGTCCTGCAAGGCGCCTTCCATGTCGCCCAGTTCCTTGCGGGCGAGGGCCCGCTCGAACCAGAGTTGGGGCAGGTCGGTGACCAGCGCCAGCGCCGTGTCCAGGTCGGCTTCGGCTGCAGCGGCGCGGCCGGCGGCGCGATGGGCACGGCCGCGGTTGAACCACGCCATGGCGAAGCCCGGGTCCAGGCCCACGGCGCGGTCGAAGGCGATGAACGCTTCCTCTGGACGACCAAGCCGTTCATAGGCCAGCCCCCGCAGGTCGTGCGCGATGGCCAGCGTGCTGTCCAGCGTGAGGGCCACGGCCGCTTCATCCAGCGCTTCCACCGGCTGTTCGGCCTGCAGGTGGGCCAGGGCCTTCTTCAGGTGCAGCCAGGGGTCGTTCGGGGTGCGGCCCAGCATCACGGACAGGCTGCGGATGGCCCTGTGCGGTTCCTGCATCAGTAGCTGTTCATCGGCCCGGTGCTCCATCATCAGGGAGTCGTACGGCGCCAAGGACACCGCCCGGTCACGGTCCTCCTCCGCTCCCTTGTAGTCCGTCATCAGCACCTTCAGCCGCGCCCGCCGGTCCAGGATGTGCTCCGAGTACGGGTTCAGCTCCAGCGCCCTGTCCATGTCCTGCAGGGCCCCGGTGTACATGCCCAGCCGCTGGTACAGGCTCGCCCGCTTCATGTACGCATCGCCGTAACCCGGGTCGGTCTGGATGGCATTGGTGTAATGCTGTAGCGCCCGCTCGCTGTTGCCCAGCCGCAGCTCGATGTCGCCCTGCTGCAGCAATTGCGCGGCGTCCATGCGGTAGGTGGACTGGCCGGTCCCCGGTGCGGCGAGGACCAAGAGGAAGGTGCACAGGAGGACGTCGGACGGACGGATGCTCATCATGGGGAGAACGTGTCGCAGGATGGAACGGTTCAGCGGGCGCGCTGGGCGGCATGGAGGCCCGCGACGTGGCCGGTGCTCCACGCGGCTTGGAAGTTGAACCCGCCGGTGATGCCGTCGATGTCGAGCACCTCGCCGGCGAAGTGGAGCCCTGGCGCCACGCGGCTTTCCATGGTGCGTGGGTCCACCTCCGCCAGGTCGATGCCGCCGGCGGTGACGAACTCCTCCTTGAAGGTGGTCTTCCCCTGTGCGTGGAAGGTGTGGTTGGTGAGCACGGCCACGAGCTTGTCGCGCCCGCGGCGGCCCAGCTCGTCCCAGGGCTTGTCCTCCGGGAGCTCAGCGACCTGGGTGAGGTGGGTCCACAGGCGCGCGGCCAGGCCGAAGAGCGGGGTGTTGGTCACGCGTTTGCGCGGGTGGTCGGCGATGGCCCGTTCCAGCGCCTGCACCACGGCGGCCTCCCCCGCTCCACCGGTCCAGTCCACCAGCACCGTGTACCGGTAGCCCCGCTCGTGGAGCGCCCGTGCCCCGAAGGCGCTGAGGCGCAGCACCGCCGGACCGCTGAGGCCCCAGTGGGTGATGAGCACGGGCCCGACGGCCTCCAAGCCCATTCCGGCGAGGCGCACCCGCACCGGATCGGCGGCCACGCCCATCAAGCCACGCAGGCCCGCGTCGGGGATGTTGAAGGTGAACAGCGACGGCACGGGTGGGACCACGCGATGCCCCAGGCGCTGCAACCAGTGAAAGCCCTCCAGCTTGGGGCCTCCACCAGTGGCCACCACCACGGCGGCCGCGTCCATGCTGCCGAAGGTCCCGGTGAGCCGCCAACCGCCTTCCACCGGGTCCAGACCGCGCACAGGGTGCTGCAGGCGGGTGACGACACCGGCGCGCTGCGTCGCGTGCGTGAGCGCGTCGATCACCGTGCGCGAATCATTGGTGGCGGGGAACATCCGCCCGTCGGCCTCGGTATGCAGCCGCACGCCATGAGCGGCGAACCAGGCCACCGTGTGCGGCTGGCCGAACACGCCGAAGACCTTGCGCAGGAAGGACCCGCCGCGCGGGTAATGCCGCGCCAGCCGAGCCGGTTCCACGCAGGCGTGCGTCACGTTGCAGCGACCGCCTCCGCTGATGCGCACCTTGGCCAGCAGCTTGTCGCTGCCTTCCAGAAGCAGGACCGGAGCGCCGTGCGCGGCCGCGGCGATGGCAGCCATGTGGCCGGCCGCGCCGCCGCCGATCACCACCACGGTCCGTTCCTCCGCCCTGGCCATGCCGCGAAGTTCGGCCGGGCGAACGTTGCGCACCGTTGTGGTGTTCCCCTGCCATGAAGTGGACGCTGTTCATCACGGCCGCGACGATCGTGCTCTTCCTGGTGGCGCAGCTGATGAGCCTTTGGGCCGTGCGGCGCGTGGAGCAGGTCCCGTATCGCGTGGTGGAGCGCTTGAGGGACCTTGAGGTGCGCGCGTATCCACCGCATTGGGCCGTGGGTCATCACACGCACAACGCTCGCTACGCCGAGGCCGCTCCGATGGGTTTCCGCCGCCTGGCCCGCTATATCTTCGGTGGCAACGACCATGAGGAACGCATCGCCATGACGGCCCCGGTGACGCTGGAGCAGGATGACCGGGGCTACACGGTGTTCTTCGGCATGCCCGGTGGCCGCACGGACCATGACCTGCCGGTGCCCGATGATCCCACGGTGCTGGTGCTGGAGCGTCCGTCCGCGCGCATGGCCTGCGTGCGCTTCGGCGGACGGGCCACCGACCTTCGGATCGCTCGCGAGGTGGAGCGCCTGCAGCGTGCGTTGACGGGTTCGCCGTGGCGTGCGGTCGGGCGCCCCGTGGTGATGGGCTACAACCCGCCGTGGCAGCTGCTTGGCCGCCGCAACGAGGTGGCTATCGCCGTGGAACCTGCTGACAGCCAAGGCTGAGCTTGCTTTGGCACGCGGCTTGAAAATGTGGGTTCGGCAACAGCCAACGCCATGAAAAAGCTCCTGCTCATCGCCGCTCTTGTGCCCCTGGCCGGTGCGGCCTCCGCCCAGTTCCAAGTGAACCCGCAGTTGGGCCTCACCTATCAGCACCTCACCGACGACGACCCCAACGTGGAGTTCCGTGGCACGGTGGGCTGGCAGGTGGGCACCGACCTCCGCATCGGCAACCGCGCCTACTTCCAACCGGGTGTGTTCTTCGGTCGCAACGTGACGGCGGTAAAGACCACGCTCAACGACTCGGTGTTGGCCGAAGGCGACATCATCCGCACCAACCTGCGCCTGAAGCTGCTCGGCGGCTACCGCATCGTCGATAGCTACCAGTTCGACCTGCGCTTCTTCGCCGGCCCCACATACGATGTGCTGCTGAGCGTGGACGATCGCGACGACCACATCGGTTGGAACAAGGGCGACTTCAACAACGGCTCCTTCAACGTGGATGCCGGCCTGGGCTTCGACATGGGCCTGTTCACGCTGGAGCCCAGCGTGAGCTTCGGATTGAGCCGCGTGTTCAGCGACAACATCCGGGTGAAGGACATCGGCTCGCGCTACCTCACCTACGGGTTGACCGTTGGTCTGAACTTCGGCGACGACGACAAGAACGACTGACGACCTCCGATCATGAACGAGCCCCGCGTCCCGCATGGGACGCGGGGTTTTTCATTCCCATGACACGCCGTACGGTTCCGGCAGGGTATTTGACATTCCTTGGCGGGACCCGTCCAATGGTCCAGCAGCGATGAACATGTTCCGCTCCCTGGGGATCGTCGGCCTAGTGGCCGCCGCCCCGCTGATCGCGCAGGATGAATGGCCGCTCCGCTTCACTGCGGAAGGCACCGAGTACCAGGTGTTCGCACCCCAGCCCGAGCGTCTTTCCGGAAACCATTTCGCCGCGCGCATGGCCGTGGCCGTGAAGCGTCCCGCGGACAAAGCGGCCGTGTTCGGCGCGGTGTGGGGCGATGGTATGCTGGAGATGGACCGTGGCAACCGGATGGGTCGCCTGGTGGCCTTCAGCGTCACCGACGCGCGCTTTCCGGGCATCACCGACGAGGGCGAACTGTTGCGCCTGCGCACCACGTTGAGCGCCGAGATCCCCGAACGTACGCCTCAGCTGAGCATGGACCTGCTGGTGTCCGCGCTGGAAGATGAACGCTCCCGCGAGGATGGACTGAACAACGACGCTCCGGAGATCATCTACACCGAGTCGCCGAGCGCCCTGCTCTTCATCGACGGTGCGCCGCGCTATGAGCCGCTGGACGACGTGCCCGATACGGAGGATCCGGTGTACCGCTCGGCCAAGGCGGCGCGGGTGGAGCGCGTGTCCAACACCCCCTTCCTGGTGCTGCGCCATAACGGACAGCACTACCTGTACGGTTCGGGCCTCTGGTACCGGAGCACCGCGTTGGAAGGCCCCTGGAGCGTGCAGCGCGATGTGCCCCAGGTGCTGCGCGAACTGGCGGCGAAGGCGGGCGACAGCGCGGCCCTCACCTCCACCGCCGGGGCGGAAGGCCAGGTGCCGGTGATCGTGATGCGTACCACCCCGGCCGAACTGCTGGACCTCGATGGCCCGCCGCAGTACGAACCGGTGGAGAACACCGGACTGCTGGCCGTGATGAACACCGATCGCAACCTGTTCCTGGAGATCGCCACGCAGCAGCACTATGCGCTGCTGAGCGGCCGCTGGTATCGCACGAGCGACCTACGCAGCGGGACCTGGACCTTCGTGCCCTCGGCCGACCTGCCACGCGATTTCCAGGCCATCCCCGAAGGCAGCAAGAAGGACGCGGTGCTGACTCACATCGCTGGTACGCCCGCGGCCCGCGAAGCCGTGCGCGACGCCCGCATCCCGCAGACCGCCAAAGTGGACCGCCGCAACGCGAGCCTCACGGTGACCTACGCAGGAGCACCGGAGTTCGAGCTGGTGCCGGGCACTTCCGTTGAGCTCGCCCGCAACGCCAGCACCAGCGTGCTGCGCATCAACGGCCGCTATCATGCGTGCGACAATGGCATCTGGTTCGAGAGCGGTTCGCCCGACGGCCCATGGTTGGTGAGCACCGAAGTACCCGCCGCGGTGAACGACATCCCGCCCAGCAGCGAGGCCTACAACCTGCGCTACGTGTACATCTACGACCACACGTCGGACTGGGTGTACATGGGCTACACGCCGGGTTACATGGGGGCTTACGTGCAGGGCGGCGTGGTGGTGTACGGCACCGGGTTCTACTATGACCCGTGGCCGCGGTTCTGGCGACCGCGTCCCTTCACCTGGGGCTTCGGCATGTTCTACGACCCTTGGGGCGGTTGGGGCTTCGGCGGTGGCTGGGGCTACAACTGGTACGGCCCCGGTTGGGGTTGGGGCTGGGGCGGCTGGAACTGGGGCTGGGGCGGCTGGGGCTGGGGGGGCTGGGGCTACGGTGGATGGGGCTGGTGGGGCCCCTGCCAGTATGTGCCGCCCTGCTGCCACGGCACCGTGAACAGCTACTATGGTCATCGCGGCACGCTGAGCGCCTCCCGCAGCACGCCCGGCACCGCCGCACCGGCGAACAGCCTGTACGCTTCGCGCCAACGGCCAGGCGTGACGGCGAGCCAGGTGACCCGTGCGACCCCGGCGCAGAACCTGAGCAAGCAACCCGCCGCGGACCACTTCACCGATGCGGCCGGCAACGTGTACCGACGCACCAATGGCACGGCCGAGCGCTACACCGGGCAAGCGTGGGAGAAGGTGCCCGCCGCGCGGCCGGCGCCGTCCACTGGCGATACGGACCGCACGCGTCCCGCCGTGACGCAGCCGGAGGCCCGCCCGGCCCCGCAGCCGGCCCCGGGCACCCGACCCGCACCCGAGGTGAGGCCCCAGGCACGGCCCGATGCCCAGGACCCGTACCGGATCCAGCAGGACCGACAGCGTGCGGTGGAGCGGGATCGCACCTATCAGCAGTACCGCACGCAACCCTCGATCCCGCGGCGGGACGTGGCGCCACCGCAGCGTACGGCCCCCACGACCCGACCCAGCGCACCGCAACGGAACTACAGCCCGGCGCGCCCCGGTGGATCGGCACGGCCGTCCGCTCCAGCCCCCTCGCGTTCGGGTGGTGGCGGCAGTGGCGGTGGCCGCGCGCCCTCAGGCGGTGGTGGCAGCCGTTCGCGCGGGCGCTGATCCGCACGTATCGACGGGCGGGATGTACCTTTTCGGCACATCCCGCCCGTGCGTACCCTGCCCACCCTGCTCCTGCTTGCCGCACTGCCCGCCACGGCGCAACCGGTGACCACCATCGTGGTGACCGATGCCGAAGTGGAGCAGGTGCTGCGCGGTCAGTACGATCCCGCGCTCTACGCGGCCTCCTCCCCCATCACGGAGCACGGCACCATGCTGTGCGAGATGCGGCATGCCCTCGAGGCCGACTCGTTGCGCGCCTCGCTGGAGGCCTTGGAAGGCTTCCACACCCGCCACTCGTACAGCGATACGGTGAGCGATACGCAGGGCATCGGTGCCGCGCGCCGCTGGGCCTTTGCGCACTTCGCCCGCTCCGGGCAGGCGAGCGAAGGCCGCCTGCTGCCTGCCTATCTACAGTTCGACTGGCCCAACGGGTCGTGCGGTGATGCCTTCGGTTGGCGCAACGTGCTCGCCGTGCTGCCCGGCAGCGACACCACCGACCATCAACTGGTGTTGATCGAGGCCCACCTGGACAGCCGCTGCGCGGGCGATTGTGACGTGGACCGCCCCGCGCCCGGCATGGAGGACAACGGCAGCGGATCGGCACTGGTGCTGGAACTGGCGCGCGTGATGAGCCGCTACAGCTTCCGGCACACCCTCGTGTTCATGCTCACCACCGGCGAGGAACAGGGCCTGGTGGGCGCCGAGGCCATGGCGCAATGGTGCGCGCAGGAAGGCATCGCCATCAAGGCGGTACTGAACAACGACATCGTGGGCGGGGTGCTGTGCGGGCAGACGTCCAGCGCCCCGTCGTGTGCGTCGCCCGGCTCGGTGGACAGCCTGCGCGTGCGCCTCTTCGCAGCCGGCAGCATCGCCACCCCGCACCGCACCTTCGCCCGCACGGTGCGCCTGATGTACGAGGAGAAGCTGCAGGACCAGATGGCCGTGCCCATGGCCGTGGAGGTGATGGACCGCGAGGACCGTGACGGCCGCGGAGGCGATCACATCCCGTTCCGTGCGCAGGGCTTCCGCAACGTCCGCTTCACCAGCGCCAACGAACACGGCAGCGCCGAGGTGGACAGCGCATGGTACACCGACCATCAACACACAAGCGATGATGTGCTCGGCGTGGACACTGATGGCGACCTGCAGGTGGACAGCTTCTTCGTGGACTTCAACTACCTGCAACGCAACACGCTGATCAACGGCATGGCCGCGGCCCTGATGGCGCTCGGTCCGGCGGAGCCGGAGTTCGTGGTGCACGACGAGCCCGCCGGACTGCGCGTGAGCTTCACGCCCGCACCGGGCCACATGGCCTACCGCATCGGCGTGCGACGAACCAACACCGGCCCCGATTTCGACGCGGTGTACCGAACGGCCGACACCAGCTACCTGGTCCCCGGTCTCACCGGGGGGCTGGCCTACGCCATCAGTGTGGCCGTGGTCGACAGCAACGGGGTCATGAGCCCGTTCACGCGTGAACAGGTGAAGGGCAACGATGCGGACACGCCTTCACAGCCCGTGGACGACCTGCCCTACGGGATCTCCTGCTGGGGCATCGGGGTTCCGGAACCGGCAGCCCAGGCGGCATGGGCCTGGTTGAGCCCGCCTGTCCCGGACCCCTTCTCGCAGGAGGCCCTGTTCACGGTGCACGCACCGACAAGCCTTTCCACACGGACGGAGGCCTACCTGCTGATCCGCGCGGCGGACGGCCGGGCGATCGGACGGGTGCCCCTGCGCCTGTCCCCAGGACGCACGGATGTACACTACCACCACGCCGGCGCGGCCGGTGCCCACACCGTTTCGTTGGTCGTGGATGGTCGCTTGATGGCGACGGAACGCTTCGTCGTCGTGCGCTGATCCGTCCTGCCGCGCTTCCGCTCATGCGGGCCGCCTTCCGTTCATCCGAAGAGCAGGTTCAGGCGCGCTCCTGACGAGCATCTTCACATCCACAAACCACCATGTTCATGGACCCCAGTGTTCGGCTCCGTACGCTTTCCGCCCTGCACTATGCCTACGGTGCCATCGTGTGCTTCTCCGGACTGGCCCTGCTGGCGCTCGTGTTCATCGGCACCTTCATGGGCAGCGACTGGCTGGCCGAGCAGGCCAACAGCGACATCCCCGCCTGGGTCGGCACCTTCCTTACTGCCCTGGGCTGGGTGCTCTTCGCGCTGGTGGAGATCGTGGGCATCCTGAACCTGCTGTGCGGGAGCTGGCTGGCCAGGCGCACCAACCGCACCGCCTGCATGGTGGTGGCGGCCGTCGACCTGTTGAACATCCCCCTGGGGCTGCTGCTCGGCGTGTTCACCCTGGTGTCGCTGAACGACGAACGGGTGTCGGCGCTCTTCCAGGCGCCCCGTTACTGAGCGGCCTACTCCGGATGGTCCCGGCCGAAGGCCTGCCGGGCGATGCGGAACTGCTCCTCCTCGGCCGCGATCACGCGCTTGAGGCTGTCGCTGACCTCCTTCTGCTCCAGGCGGTCCAGGTCGGGCTGGCCGGCGTCCACCCACGCGGAATACCAGAAGCTTCCGAGCACGATGATGCTGGCGTTCATCCGCCGTTCCACCATGCCGTCCATGGCAGCTTCGTAGGCGGCCGTGTAATCCCGGCTGTACGTGCGCATGCCCGTGCGACCGCGCTCCTCCATCACGTACTGCCGGTCGTCCGACCAGGCCTCGTCCACGCTGCGTTCGATGGCCAGCACGCTGTCCACGGCGGCATGGCTGTCGCGCACAGCGTCCCAGGCGCGGCCCAGGGGTGAGTCCAGGTAGCGCGCACGGCCCACCAGGTGGTCGTAGCCTTCGGCGCTCAGCTCGGGGATGCGGCTCTCCCAGAAGGCATGGATGCCGTGCTGGCCGGTGAGCTGGCCGTTGTAGTTCTCGGTGGTGTGCAGGGGCACATGCGCGTCGCCGACGTAATGGCCCAGGTCGGCGGCGTAGCGCAGGATGCGATCCACGTCACCGCGCTGGAAGGCGCTCACCAGACGGCCATACATCACGTTGACGTGCCATGGCACGATGCCGTACGCCTTCAGCGTATCCTCGGTGAACTTGGCCACCGCGTCGTTCCAGCGCTCGGGCATCACCGCGAAGGGGTCCTGGCCTCCGTGGGCGTAGTGGTCGATGTCGATGTAGTGCCGCGGAGCCTCCTCGGGGTCGGCATAGCGGCGCCGGTCGGGGTCCACCGCGTGGTCGCTGATGAAGTCGATGTGGCGCTTGAAGAAGGGGAACATGGCCGGCGGCAAGGTGAAGCAGGCCATCCGGTTGATCCGCTTGTGGCCGTAGAAGCCCCAGCTACCGGCCTCCTCGGCGAGCAGCACGGGCCAGGCGAGCAGCACCGCCATCAGCACGAGGGGAAAGGCGGAGCGTCCGCTGCGCATCAGGCCACGGGTTCGTACTTCATGGGCACCAGCACGCCGTCCTGCAGCATGGGGATCACCGTGCTGGTGTCGGCGGTGAGGCAGAACTTCACGTCGGGCAGCATCTGCAACTGCTCGATCCGGCGGCGGCGGGGCGCGGCCTTCAGGATGCTCATGAAGTTCTCCCGCGCCGCGTGGAACAGGTACTGGGCGGCGATGCTGCTGTCCTCCTCCAGGCCGAACTTGCCGCTCTCCAGCAGCCGGTCCATCACGGCGCCGGCGAAGGTGCTGTCCTCCAGGTTGAACTTGCCTTTCCAGCCGGCGCACAGCAGCAGCACGTTGCCATCCTGCTTCACCAGCCAGTCGCTGAGCGCGGTGAGGTTCAGAAAGGCGCCGATCACCATGCGCTTGGCGCTTTGGGCCAGCTCGATGGTGCGCGTGCCGTTGGTGGTGGTCATCACGAGCGTCTTGCCGGCCACCTCGGGCCCCCGGAAGGCCAGCGGCGAGTTGCCGTACTGGAAGCCCTCCACCACCTCGCCGTTGCGCTCGGCCGCCACGATGTGGCCCTCGCGCCCCAGGTATTGCCGGGCCTCCTCCACCGTGCTCACCGGGATGATGCGCTCCACCCCGTGCTCGAACGCCGTGACCATGGCGCTGGTGGCACGCAGCACATCGATCACCACCACGATGTCCATGTCCTGTGCGTACAGCGGATATTGGTCGGGCAGGAAGCAGACCTCCACCTGGTAGCGGTAATCGGGGTTGATGACGCGTGTGCTCATGCCGGGGCCTTGTAGAAGGGCAGCGCCACCACCCGGGCGCGGAGCGCCTTGCCGCGCACGTCGATGAACAGCTCGGACCCCGGTGCCGCCAAGGCTGTGGGCACGTACGCCAGGCCGATGGGCTTCTGCAGCGAGGGGCTGTGCGTGCCGCTGGTCACCGTGCCGATGACGGCGCCCGTGGCGTCCACCACCGTGTGTCCGTGGCGCGGAACGCCCCGGTCGATGAGCTCGAAGCCCACCAGACGGCGCGCGGTACCGTTGTCCTTCTGCGCTTTCAAGGCCGCAGAATTGGTGAAGTCCTTCGTGAATTTAGTGATCCATCCCAGTCCGGCTTCAATTGGCGAAGTCGTGTCGTCGATGTCGTTCCCGTAGAGGCAGAAGCCCATCTCCAAACGGAGCGTGTCACGCGCGGCCAGGCCGCAGGGCTTGATCCCGTGCTCCGCGCCCGCCGCCATGATGGCGTTCCAGGCCTTCTCCACCAGCGGGTTGGGCGCGTACACCTCGAAGCCGCCGGCGCCGGTGTAGCCCGTGGCGCTGATGAGCACCAGGCCCACGCCCTTCATCTCCGCGTACTGCGCGGTGTAGTAGGCCATGGCCGACAGGTCCACGCTGAAGAGGCCCTGCAGGGTGGCGGTGGCCTTGGGGCCCTGCACGGCCAGCAGGCCCATGTGGTCGCTGATGTCCTCCAGCTTCGCGTCGAACGTGTTGTGCGCGTTGATCCAGTTCCAGTCCTTGGCGATGTTCCCGGCGTTCACCACCAGCACATAGTGGTGGTCGTCCGCATGCTGCATGCGATACACCAGCAGGTCGTCCACGATGCCACCGGTGTCGTTGGGCAGGCAGCTGTACTGCACCTTGCCCGCGGTGAGCTTGGAGGCGTCGTTGCTGGTGACGCGCTGGATGAGGTCGAGCGCGCCAGGACCGCGGACGAGGAACTCGCCCATGTGGCTCACGTCGAACAGGCCCACTCCGTTGCGCACGGCGAGGTGCTCGTCCGTGACACCGCTGTACTGCACGGGCATCAGGAAGCCGGCGAAGGGCACCATCTTGGCGCCGAGGGCCTCATGCACGTGCCGCAGCGCGGTGGTCTTCAGTTCGGTGTGGGTCTCCATGGGTTCGGATGAGGTGGTTGAACAGGTCGATGTAGTGGTCGCGCCAGGCCACGGTGGAGAAGCCTTCCTCCACGGTACGGCGCGCGGCGCGGCCCAGCCGGGCACGAAGGTCGGGATCCTGGATCAGCAGGCCCAGCTTCTCCAGCCATTCCCCCTGGTCGGCGGCCAGGAAGCCGTTCTCCCCGTCGCGCACGATGCCGGTGTTGACGCCCACGGGCGACATCACCGGGGGAATGCCCATGGCCATGTACTGAAGGCCCTTGAGCCCGCACTTGCCCCGGCTCCAGGGGTCGTCGCGCAACGGCATGATGCCGATGTCCATCGGCGCCAGGTCCTCCGGTTCGCTGCTGCTGCGCCAGGGCACGTTCTCCACGTGCAGGTCCGGCACGGTGAAGGGTCGGTCGCTCACCACCCGCAGGCGGATGCGGTCGCCCCATCGCCGCCCAAGCTCCTCCAGCATGGGCGTCACCTTACGCAGGTGGGCCATGCTGGTCCGGCTGCCGGTCCAGCCGATCACGACGGGTCCCGTCGAGGGCCCGTGGACCCGTGGCCGATAGCGTTCCGTGTCGATCACCGTGGGGATCACCTCCACTTGCGGGTTGTGCTGCCGGGCGTAGTCGGCCAGGTAGGCGTTGCCCGCGATCACGTGGTGGGCATGCTGGATCAACGTGGCCGTTTTGCCGGGATCCTTCAACCAGCGGAGCCGCCTGTTGCCGTCACTGACGTCCATGTGCCAGATGGCGTCGTCGAAGTCATAGATCACCGGGGGGCCGCTGCGGGCCAGGGCCCTTTCGAACCGCGTGCTGCCGGTCATGAAGGCCTCGCGCTGGATGAGGACCAGGTCGAACCGCGGCGCCATGGCCACATGCTGTTGGCGCAGGCGGTAGCTCTTCAGGAAGATGCGCGCCTTCGCCGCCAGGTTGCCGGGCGTGTAGAAGACCGCGTCGTCCGCCTCGTCGATCAAGGACGCGTAGTGCACGGTGAAGCCGTGCTTCTCCCAGTACGGGATGAACTGGTCGAACCGGTAGCGCTGGCTCGGGGAGCGGTCGCGGCGGTGCGCGCCGATGAACAGGATGCGGGGCATCGGAGACCGCAAAGAAAACCCACGGCCGCGACGCTCGGTCGTCCCGTACCTTGGCCCGGCACGCCGCATGGAACGCGCGAAGGCCTTTCCCCGCTGGGCGGTCCTCCTGTTGGACCTCGGCCTCTGCCTCACGGCCCTGGTGGCCGCCTACCAGTTGCGCTTCAACTTCCGGGTGCCCACCCTGGAATGGCAGCTGCTGGGACCGGTGATGCCGATCTACGTGGCCGTGCGGCTGGGCTCGTTCCTGCTGGCCGGCATCCAGCGCGGCATGGTGCGCCACACGGGCACCGAGGACGCACGCCGCATCTTCTTCACCGTCGTGGCCGGCTCGCTGGTGCTGGCCGTGCTCAACCTGGTCCGCGAAGCGGTGGTGGACGGCCGCTACCTCCTCCCCTTCTCGGTGCTCATCATCGAGACGATGGGCACCCTGATCGCCATGATCGCCTCCCGCATCGCGGTGAAGCTGCTCTACCTGAAGGCGCGCGGCAGCGGTAAGGAGCGGGTGAACGTGGTGATCCACGGGGCGGGCGAGGCGGGCCTGATCACCAAGCGCACCCTGGAGCGTGAAGGATCGGTGCGCTATGCGGTGACCGCCTTCGTGGACGACGACCCGCGCAAGGCCGGGCGACGGCTGGAGGGTGTGGAGGTGTGGCATACGGACCGGCTGCCCACCCTGCTGGCCGACGGCGAGGTGCAGCAGGTGATCATCGCCATCATGAACCCCGATCCGGAGCATCGTCGCAAGGTGGTGGACGCCTGCATGGCCGCCCGGGTGCAGGTGCGCAGCATTCCCCCGGTGAACGCCTGGATCAATGGGCAGCTCAGCGCGGGCCAGATCCGCGAGGTGCACATCGAGGACCTGCTCGGCCGCCCCATCATCCGGCTGGATGACTCCGTGGTGCGTTCCCGCTTCGCGGGCGAGCGCGTCCTGGTCACCGGGGCCGCAGGCAGCATCGGCAGCGAATTGTGCCGACAGCTCGCGACCCTCGGGGTGCAGCGCCTCGTGCTGCTGGACCAGGCCGAGAGCTCCCTGCACGACCTGTCCGTGGAGCTCGAACGCTCCGCACCGGAGGTGGAGATCTCCGCCGTGGTGGGCGATGTGCGCGAACGCGAGGCCATGGACAGGCTGATCGCGCATCACCGGCCGGCGGTGGTCTTCCATGCGGCGGCCTACAAGCACGTTCCGCTCATGGAGCTGCAGCCGGCCGAAGCGGTGCGCACCAACGTGGGCGGAACGCTGAACGTGGCCGATGCCTGCGTGCGGCACGGGGTGCGCGACCTGGTGCTGGTGAGCACGGACAAGGCCGTGAACCCCACCAGCGTGATGGGCGCCACCAAGCGGGTGGCCGAGCTCTACCTCCGCGCGCTGCATGCCCAGGTCACAGCCACGCGGTTCATCACCACGCGCTTCGGCAATGTGCTCGGCTCGAGCGGTTCGGTGATCCCGCTGTTCCGCCGCCAGATCGCCGCCGGGGGACCGGTGACGGTGACGCATCCGGAGGTGACGCGCTACTTCATGACGATCCCCGAGGCCTGCCGTCTGGTGCTGGAGGCCGGAACCATGGGGCAGGGCGGCGAGGTGTACGTCTTCGACATGGGGGCGCCCGTGCGCATCCAGGACCTGGCGGAGCGCATGATCCGCCTGAGCGGCAAGGAGCCCGGACGCGATATCGCCATCGTGCACACCGGCCTGCGCCCGGGCGAGAAGCTGTACGAGGAGCTACTGGCGGCGAAGGAGGACACACAGCCCACGCACCACCCGCGCATCCTCATCGGCCGCGATCACGGCGCTCCACCGCCCGGGACCTTGGACGGGATCCGGTCGATCGCCGCAGCGGCGCGCACCGTCGCCCCGGAGGAGCTCGTGGCACGGATGAAGGCGCTCGTCCCCGAGTACCTGAGCCGCAACTCGGTCTTCGAGGCGCTCGATGAGGCGCGGCCACAGTAGGCGGGGTACCTTTGAGGCCCTCATCCCAGTCCCGACCATGACCCGCGACAAGAACCTGGACATCGCCAAGGTGCAGAAGGAGATCGCCGAACACATCGGCGTGGGGCCTGATGGGCTGGTCTTCAACTTCGAGCCCGCGCCCGGAGGGCGCACCAAGCTCTACCTCATCACCATCAATCCGCGCCACAACCAGAGCTTCCTCTTCCACAGCACCGATGGCAGCGACCGCCTCGATGCCCTGCGGACCATGCTGGACTATGTCCGCATCTACAAGGAGCGCGAAAGCTCCTACACCATCCAGTGGACGATGCGCGGGGAGAACCAGCTCCAGACCTCCTATTTCAGGGCCAAGAACGTCCTGGATGCGCTGGACAAGCTCTACTACGACCGCGACCCCAACAGCATCGTGGTGTTCTCGGTGATCCTGAACCCCATGTCCTGATCATGGCCGTTCGTGTGGTCACCACCCCCGTGCAGGTGCGGTTCGCCGACGTGGACATGGCCAGGCATGTGCACAACGCGACCTACCTCAACTACTTCGAGCTGGCGCGCATGAGCTACCTGGCCCCGCTCTTCGGCCCGGAGCACGACTGGACCACGGAAGGCCTCATCCTGGGCCGCAATGAGGTGGACTACCGGCGGCCCGTGCAGCTGCGCGACCAGGTGGAGGTGGATTGCTGGTGCACCCGGGTGGGCAACATGAGTTTCGAGCTGGCCTACGCTGTGCATGTGCTGGAAGGCACGGCACGGACCTTGTGTGCCGAGGGCAGCAGTGTGATGGTGTGCTTCAACTACCTCACCCACACCACGATCCCCATCCCCGAACGCATCCGCATCGTCCTGGACCAGGACGCACGACCATGAGAACTTACCTGCATGCTCTGGGCTTCATGGCCCTTCTTGCCACGCCGATGACGAACCGTGCGCAGGACCTTCAGGGCATCCTGGGCACGGCGGGCCAGATCCTCGGCGGCGGGGGAAGCGGCACGGGCCTCAGCAATGAGGAGGTGGTGCGGGGGCTGAAGCAGGCGCTTGAGGTCGGCAGCCAGCGCAGCGTGGACCTCGCCGGCGCCGACGGTGGTTTTTGGAACGAGCCGCGCATCCGCATTCCCTTCCCCGCCGAGGCCGAGAAGGTGCGCACCACCCTGCTCGGCCTGGGCATGACCAAGCCGGTGGAGGACTTCGAGCGCACCATGAACAAAGCCGCCGAGACCGCCGTGAAGGAGGCCGTTCCGGTGTTCGTGGACGCCATCACGGGCCTGAGCGTGGAGGACGGTTTCGCGATCCTCAAAGGCGGTGCGGACGCCGCGACCACCCTGCTGCGGCAGCGCACCACCGAGGCGCTCACGGGCCGCTTCCGTCCCATCGTGGAGAAGGCCACCGCCCAGGTGGCGCTCACGAACTACTGGACCCCGCTGGCCAACGCCTATAACGGTGCAGCGATATTCACCGGCGGCAAGGCCGTGGACCCCGACCTGAACGCCTACGTCACCACCAAGGCCATCGGCGGGCTGTTCACCCTGCTGGCCGACGAGGAGCGGAAGATCCGTGAGAACCCGCTGGCGCGCACCACCGAGCTGCTCAAGCGCGTGTTCGGCAACTGATCCCCGCCCATGCGCGCCTCCCGCCTCATCCCTCCGGGGCATCCGCTGGCTGACAGCGAGCTGGTGCTCGGTCCCGATGGTTCGGTGTACCACCTTGGCCTTCGTCCCGAGCATGTGGGCGACCTTGTGCTCGTGGCCGGTGATCCCGGGCGCATCGCCACCATCAGCGCCCTGTTCGAGCGCATCGAGCACCGTGCCCAGAACCGTGAGTTCGTCTCCCACACGGGCGTCTACCATGGCACGCGCATCACCGCGCTGGCCACCGGCATCGGCACGGACAACATCGACATCGTGCTCAACGAGCTGGACGCCCTGGTGAACGTGGACCTGGAGCGGCGCACTCCGCTCGCGACGCACCGCAGCCTGCGCATCGTGCGGCTCGGCACGTGCGGATCGTTGCAGCCCGACATCCCCGTCGACGCACGCATCGTGAGCACGCACGGCCTCGGGCTCGACAACGTGCTGCATTACTATGCCCATGAGCACGAAGCCGAGGAGGAAGGCCTCCTCAACGCCTTCCTGTCCCATGTGCCCTGGCCCCCCACCCTGCCCCGCCCCTACCTGGCCACTGGCGATGCCGGGCTGGTGCGCCTGATGGCCGAAGGCAATCACGCGGGCATCACCGCCACGGCGGGCGGCTTCTACGGTCCGCAAGGGCGGCAGGTCCGGCTGGGCACCGCGGTGGAGCAGCTCAACGAGCGCTTCACCGCCTTCCGCCATCAAGGCCTTCGCATCGCCAACTACGAGATGGAGACCAGTGCGCTCTACGGCCTGGGCGCCCTGCTCGGGCACCGCACCTGCACGGTGTGCACCGTGGTGGCCAATCGCTTCCGCCGCGAGTTCAGCCGCGACCACCACGCCGCCGTGCGCGCCATGGTGGGCGAAGTGCTGGAGCGATCAACAGCGTAGTGGTTGAAAGTACGCCGGCCCGGCACAGCGCCCCCTGAAGGCCCCGGGTACTTTCGTCGAGGCCGGGCAAGGGCCATCGGGGGCATGAGCGAGAACGAGATCCAGGCGTTGATCACCTTGATCGACGATCCCGACGAGGACATCTACGCACAGGTCAGGTCGCGCATCGTGTCGCTGGGCGATCGTGTGCGGCCCGTGCTGGAGCGGGCCTGGGAGATCGACGACCAGGGCGATCTGTTCCGCACGCGCGTGGAGGACCTGCTGCATACCCTGCATCTGGACCATGTGGAGGCGCGGTTGAAGGACTGGTGCGATCGCGGCTGCGAGGACCTGCTCGAAGGTGCCCTCATCGTGTGCCGCTACCGCTACGCCGACCTGGACGAGCAGCGCATCAAGGCCCGGCTGGCCGCCATCCGTCAGGACATCTGGCTGGAGCTGAACGACCACCTCACCGCCTTCGAGAAGGTGCGCGTGTTCAACCACATCTTCTTCCAGGTGCACGGGTTCAAGGGCAACAAGCGCAACTACCACGCTCCACAGAACAGCTACCTCAACGATGTGCTCGACAGCCGCAAGGGCAACCCCCCTCTCCCTGTCGATCATCTATCAGGTGGTGGCCGAGGACCTGGACCTGCCGCTGCGCGGGGTGAACCTGCCGAATCATTTCGTGCTGGCCTACCTGGAGGAGGACAGTGTGGGCGGTGGCAGCGGCCTTCAACAGAACATCCTCTTCTATGTGAACCCGTTCAGCCAGGGCGACATCCTGGGGCGCAACGAGATCGACGAGTTCCTGATGAAGCTGCAGATCGCTCCGCAGGAAGGCTTCTATCAGCCCTGCACCAACCGGGACATCGTTCGGCGTCAACTGAACAACCTGCACCACAGCTACGTGAAGCAGGGGGATGCGGAGCGCGCGGAGGAGCTCGACCGACTGCGGCGCCTGCTCGGCCCGATGCCGGATGAGCCTAGGCGGCTCGATCCCTGAAGATCAACCGCAGGGTGGCGGCGATGATCCGAAGGTCCAGTGCGAAGGACCGTTCGCGCACGTACCGCAGGTCCATGGCGAGCTTCACCGGCATCACCTCTTCCACGTAGGTCCGTTCCGGATCGGTGGACCGCGCCAGCAGTTCGTTCTCATCCACGTAGTCCAGGCTGGCCATGCCGGTGATGCCGGGTCGGACGCTGAGGACCACCTGCTGCTCGGCCGTGTACAACGCCACATAGCGCGGCACTTCCGGTCGCGGCCCCACCACGCTCATGTCGCCTTTCAGCACATTCCAGAGCTGGGGCAGTTCATCCAGCTTCGTGCTCCGCAGGAACCGCCCCACCCCGGTGATCCGCGGGTCGCGCCCGCCGATGGTGAGCTGGCCCAGGGCCTCGCTGCCCGGTCGCATGCTGCGGAACTTCAACAGGCGGAACGGCCTGCCATGGCGCCCCACGCGCACCTGCCGGAAGAAGGCCCCGCCCGGTGAGGTGATGGTCACCGCCAGGGCGAAGAGCACCAGCAGGGGCAGCAGGAGCACCAACGCCGTGCTCGCGAAGAGGATATCAAAAGTGCGCTTGAGTGCCATGGATCAACCGAGCACTTCCGCCACCGCGTCCTTCACTGCGGCTACCACGGTGTCCACCTGGCCGTCGGTGAGGTCGTAGTAGACGGGCAGGCTGATCTCCCGGCTGTAGAGCTCGAAGCTGCGCGGGTGGTCGCTCATCCGGTAGCCCAGGCCCTTGTAGAGGCTGAGCAAGGGAAGCGGGATGAAGTGGACGTTCACGCTCACATCGCGCCGGGCGATGGCCGTGATGATGGCATCGCGCTGTGCCTCCGTGGCCCGGCGCACACGGAGCATGTACAGGTGGTGGCTGCTGGTCCGCCGTTCGTCCCGGAACGTCGGCGTGATGAATCGGTCATCCTCGGCGAAGGCGCTGTCGTAGCGGTCGCAGATGGCCGCGCGGCGGGGCTGCGTGTCGCCGTCGTACCGCTCCAGCTCCACGAGCCCGATCGCCGCCTGCAGGTCGGTCATGTTGCACTTCCAGCCGGGGAAGGCCACGTCGTAGCGCCACGCGCCGGGCTGTGTCTTGGCCAGTGCGTCCTTGCTCTGGCCGTGGAGGCTCATGGTGTTGAAGTGGCGGTACAGCTCCATGGCGTCGAAGGGCGCGGGCAGGTTGAACGCGAGCGCCCCGCCCTCGGCCGTGCTGAGGTTCTTCACCGCATGGAAGCTGAAGCCGGTGATGTCGGCCTGGGCGCCGACCGGTCGGCCATCGATGCGGGCCCCGAACGAGTGCGCGGCATCGGCGAGCACCAGCACACGACCGAGGCGCATCTGCGGGTTGGAGCCCGCCACGCGCAGATTCACCGCCGGGGTGAACAGGGGGGAGCACTCCTCGGCCAGGCGCATCAGCTCCGGCACGCGGGCGGGAAGGCCGCCGATGTCCACCGGGATGATGCACTTGGTGCGTGGCGTCAGGGCCCGGCGCACGGCGTCGGGATCGATCGTGAAGTCGTCCAGCACATCCACCAGCACCGGCTTGGCCCCCACGTGCATCACGATGTTGGCCGTGGCGCAGTAGGTGTAGGCGGGCACGATCACCTCGTCCCCCGGGCCGATGCCGTACCACCGCAGCACCAGTTCGCACGCGTTGGTCCAGCTATTGAGCGCGATGACGCGCTCCACGCCGCAGTACACGGCCAGCCTGCGCTCGAACTCCTTGGTGCGCGGGCCGGTCGTGATCCATCCGCTGCGGAGGGCCTCCTCCACGGCGGTCACGGTGCGGTCATCGATGCGCGGCGGACTGAACGGGATCGGGGGCATGCGTGAGGTGGAAGAGGAAGGCGAAGGCGGCCAGGAACACCACGCCGGCCTGCACTTCCAGCAGGCTTTCGACGGTCGCGTTCAGCAGCACAAGGTAAACGAAGGCCGCCGCCACCGGCCGACGTCCGCGGACGGCCGCCAGCAGGGGCACCAGCAGCATCGCGGCACATGACCCAAGCCCCGGCCAGCCCAATGCGATGCCGCTCTGCACGAACTGCGAATGGGCGTTGAGCCGCTTGTCGACCACATGCACGTATCCCCGGCGGGCGCTCTCGGCATGCAGTTCGTCCTTGATGTCCCCCGTTCCCACACCGGTCATGGGATGCGCGCGCAGCAGGTCCAGGCCCACCGACCAGGTCATGCGGCGCAGGTCCGAACTGCGGTCCGATGCGGGGTCGAAGCCCTGGGTGGCTTCGAAGGCCTGCAGCACCTTCAGGCGGACAGGACGGGCCGTGGCGAACAGGGCGGCGAAGCCCAGGGCCCCGGCCAGCATCCCGCCCACCAGCGCACGTCGCATCGTCCGGTCGCGACGGAAGTGCCAGGCGCCGTGCAGGAGCACCACCACCAGCGTGATCCAGCCCATCTTCGAGTTGCTGAGCACCACCGCCGCGGTCAGTGGCAGCACCACCACGACATGCCCCCAGCGGCCGGCCTGCCTCCCAGCGCCAGTGAACATCCAAGTGGCCAGGGCGAACACCGAATAGAGCGCCATGTAGCTCGGGTGCAGGAAGTGCGCGAACCGTGATTCGAAGAGGTGGCCCAGGCCCACCGCCGAGGCCCCGGCCTGCGGGTGCAGGCGCTCGGCCGCGATGGCCCAGCCTGCGAGGAGCAGGCACAGCAAGGCCGCCACGGCGTTCGCGAGCACGAAGACCGTCAGCAGCGGACGGGCGTCCACCGCCGAACGCGTGGGCACGACCACGGCCAGCACGGGGAAGAGCAGGAAGGCGGCCTTCACCTCCAGGTCGAATGCCCCGAACGCCATGTTGGTGGTCCAGGCCATGCCGATAACGTGCAGCATGTAGTAGGTGGCCATCAGCGGCAGCGAACCGTCACCCCGCTCCAGGCGCCAGGGAGCGTAGGGAGATCTCCACCGCAGGCGGATCACCGCCACGGCGAGCAGCACCACGGCCAGCGGCACCAACGAAGGAGCCAGCGGCAGCAGCAGCAGCAGCAGCGCGAACGCATGCTGTACCGCAGGGTCGCCATGGCCGGTGATGGTCCGCATCGCGCAAAGGTGATCGGTCTACCGCGTGAGCCGTCCGGCGCGTTGGCCGGGCCGGCGTCCCAGCAGCACGAAGTGCACGATGCCCTTCCAATAGCCCAGGCCATAGGCGAGGTGAAGGATCGCGAAGGCGTACAGGACGCGCGGCACATCCACCACGCGCTCCGCGGCACGCCAGGCGCTCCATGCCGCGGCGGCGAGGTAGCACAGCACGCCGGCGATCGTGGCCCAGGCCGCCCATGTCCACACCAGGCCAAGCGCGGGTCCGAGCACCAGACCGGCCACCCATGCGGCAGGGACCAACTGCCTTCCGGTGGTCACCGTGCTGTGCAGGCGGTTCACGAAGACCTTCCAGTAGCCATACTGGTGGTATTGCCGGTAGAGCTTGCCGAAGGAGGCGCGTACCGCGTAATGTGAGCGGATGGCGGGGTCGAGCAGGATGCGGAAGCCGGCCTGGGTGACACGGTGGTTGAACTCGTCGTCCTGGTTGCGCACCAGCGCTTCGTGGAAGGTGCCGACCTGCTCGAAGACCTCGCGCCGGTAGGCCCCGAAGGCCACGGTGTCCACCGGGCCCGCCTTGGTGCCGGTGCGGAAGTGGGCGTTGCCCACGCCGAACGGATGGCCCATGGCGGCTCCGATGGCGCGCGAAGTGGCGTCGGTGTACGTGTTCGTGATGATGCCCCCCGCGCAGCCCGCACCCGGATCGCTGCGCAGCGTGGCCAGGTTGCGCTGCAGCCAGTCCGGTTCCACCGTGGCGTGCGCGCCCAGAAGGATGGCCACGTCGAAGGGTCTGGCGGACAGGCCGCGGTTCATCGCGTGCGGGGTGGTGCGGTCCGGGTTCTCCACCAGATGCACCACCGCGGAGCGCATGGCGTGCCCGGCGATCTCCTTCCGGGTGCCATCGGCGCTACCGCCATCGCACACCAGCACGCTCAAGGCCATGCCCGTTCGGTCCGCGCGCTCCAGGGAATCGAGGCAGCGACCGATGTGGCCCGCTTCGTTCAGGCAGGGGATCACCACGCTGACGCGCGGTACCGGCGGCAGTGGCGGCAGGTTCATGGGCGGAGCTGCAGCCGGGTCCGGGCCAGGTGGTTCAGCAGCAACACCAGCGCGCCGTTGCTCAGTGCGGTGGCCAGGGCCGAGCCCAACAGCCCTATCACCGGGATCAACGCGAGGTTCAGCACCACGTTGGCCGCGAAGATGCCGGCGATGAAGAACGTCTGGGTGCCGGGC
This sequence comes from Flavobacteriales bacterium, assembly GCA_016713875.1. Lineage (NCBI taxonomy): Bacteria > Pseudomonadati > Bacteroidota > Flavobacteriia > Flavobacteriales > Flavobacteriales bacterium. Next base: position 1,090,376 of record JADJOI010000003.1, on the reverse strand, counting down.
CGCCCCACCTGGCTGAAGAGCATGAGAAAGGGCTGATGGCCTGCCGTCAAGGCCACGCCGGCCACCAGAATGGCGTACACGGCCCACACGGTGCGCGGTTCCTCGCGCATGCCCAGCACCCACATGCCGGCCGGGAACAAAGGGATGGTGAGCGCGATGAGGGGTGCCAGCAGCCTGAAGAAGCTGCGGCGGTTGCGGCGCACCACCTTCCCCAGGAGCACCGCACCGCCCTGGTGCCAGGCGCGCGTGATCACCGGGTTGATGTTGTTGCGGAAGAGCACGGGCAGGTACATCACGCCTTCGGCCACGGTGGCGCCCATGCTGTACAGGCCCACCGCACGGTCGTCCAGGAAGAAGCCGAGCAGGAACACATCCACCCGCGTGTTGACGTCCAGCAGGAAGTTGCCGGCCAGCGCCCGGTTGCCGAAGCGGAACTGCTCGCGCGCCACTTGCCGGGCCCCGGTCACGCGCTGTGGGCGCCAGTGCGGAAGCGTTGCAGGAAGCAGCACCATCAGCAGTCCGGCCTCCGCCAGGGTGAGCAGCGCGGCCAGTTCGTGCGCGGGACGCTTCATGGCCACGAGCACAGCCAGGGCCACCAGCATCAGCACGAAGCGCAGCAGCTGGAACACGGCGAACAACCGCATGCGCCGGGCGCCGTTGTGGTAGCTCAGGAGCACCTTGTTCCAGGAGAAGAAGAGCAGGCCCGGGATCACCAGCGGAAAGGCATCCCCCACCCCGTTGCTGTCCGACCAGCGCCCGGGCAGATCGCGCATGAGCCACGCAAGCGCCATCACCGCCACCGCCGTCACGGTGCTCAGGGCGAGCGCCACGGTGAGCTGCACGTCCGGACGGCGTTCAGCCAGGAGGTCGCGCGGTACGAAGGCCTGCACGGCGAGGTGCACGCCGCCCACGGCGAGCTGGCTCAGCAGGATGTACAGGGCGTAGGCCTGGTTGTAGATGCCCAGTGCGGAAGCACCGTGGGTGCGCAGGATCAGCACATTGAGCAGCACGCCGATGAGCGCGCTGAGCCCGAAGGCGCCGGCGTTCCAGATCAGGTCGGTGGAGAACTTGCCCCGCACAGGCCGCATGGTCAGCGGCGCAAGGTATCCCTCAGGCGATGGAGCACGTGCCCACGCTCATCCACCACCCGGTCCGACCACGCTTCCAGGAACGCCCGGTAACGCGGTGCGAATCGGTCGTACTCCTCTGTGCTGAACACATAGCGGCAGTGAAGGCTGTCCAAGAGGTAGTGGAAGACCTGCGCATCACTTCGGTCGCGGAACAGGAAGGGCTTGCCATGGGCCTGGAGGAGCTGGTCGCTGCCGCACCAGTAGTAGATGCCCGGGCGGGCGGTGACGTAGTACCAGATAGGCAGGTTGTTCACCAGCACCGTATCCGTGGGCCGCACCCCTTGGGCGAGCAGCCAGGCCTCCAGGTCCCGGGGACCGGTGTCGAGGCGCTCTTCCAGGCTGCCTTCCATGGTATCCGGCGAAGTGTGGCCCGGCGTGGCGTCATGCACCCGCTGCCGATGCTCCAGGGCAAGGGCGGTGTTGAGCACGGTGGCCACGGTCAAGCCCGCGAGGAAGGGCCTGCGGGCACCGGGTGACAGCACGGCCCAGGCGATGCCCACAACGGCCACGGTGAGCACGGGCTGCAGGCTGAAGGCGTAGCGGTAGTTGAAGCCGCCGAACGCACCGATCACCGAGACGGCAAGGAGCACGAAGGCGAGCGACCCGAGCTGCCAGCGTTCCAGGCGTCTCCATCGCCATAGGGCGACGACACAAGCGGGTAAGGCGAGCGTCACGGCCGGCCCCATGTAACGCAAGTTGAGGAAGACACCGAGATGGCCGTTCAACCCGAGCAGAAGGGGGCTTCCGATGCCACGGTCGAACTCCTCGGGGTCCATGTCGAGAGGGCTCACGGGCATCAGCACGCGGTGGTACACCACGCTGAAGGCCACGAAGGCTGCGAGCAGGACCCAGGCCAGGAGGTCGATGTGGCGCTGCTTCATCGCTAGTACCAGATGATGTCCTGGAAGATCCACCCGGTGCCCGACACGATGTCGACCAGGTAGTGGACGGCCCCGAAAAGCAGCATCATGCCCAGGCCCTGCGCCAGCCAGCCGACGCGCTTGTCCCACCGGATCGGCAGCGCGAACAGCAGCACGGCCACCAGCACCCCGGCGAGGATGGCGCCCACCGAATGCACGAAGGCCTGCGCCCCGGCCAAGGCGCCGAACAGCAGCACACGCTCCTTCGAGGGCGCTCGCAGCACGGCCACGAAGGCGGCCATCGCGCAGGTGAAGAGCATGATGCGCAGGCTGTCCAAGTGGTAGATGGCCATGAGGAAGAGGAAGCCGATGGGCGCGGTGAGCGCGATGCCTCCGAACACGGCGGCCCAGCGGTCGATGCGGCGAAGCAACGACCAACAGAACGCGATCAACAGCCAGGCGTACCACATGGTGATGCTTCGCACCCACGCATCGCTGCGGACCCCGAGGAGCGCGCCCCAGAGCCCCTCCCAGGTGAAGAGCAGCGGGAAGGAGAAGCCGTGCAGACCCACATAGTGGAAGCCGCTGACCGCGTCGAACCGGAAGCGCTGGTAGGTGATCGCGCGATCGCGCAGGAAGATCCGCCCCTGCACGCCGTATTCCAGCACATCGTGGTCCACCAGGGGCTTGTTCCACAGGATCACCACGGTGACCAGCTGCAGGAACAGCGTGCCCGCCAGGAAAGGCCAGAGGGACCGGTCCTTCAGGCTCGCAGGGATGTTGGCGAGGAGGGTGAGGAGGCGTCCCCTCCCCGCCCCGGCCATCCAGGCCACCAGCGCGAAGAAGAGCAGGGGCATCAGCCAGGCAACGAGCACCGGGACACCGTTCCACAGCGCCAGCGTGTAGTAGAGCACCAGTGTGGTGAGGAAGGGCCCCAGCCCGAGCCCGACCAGCACCAAGGGCCACTCGGGGAAAAGCAGTCGTTCGTTGCGGCCCAGGAGGAAGGCGGCCACGGCGCCCCCGCTCGCGAGGTTGGTGACGAGCACGAGCAGCGCGAGCTCCAGGGCCTCCATCATGCCACCACGGGCTTGCGGTACAGGCGCGGGATGGCGTTGATGGCCTTCAGCGCCCGCTCCATGTCCACGCCGATGGTCTCGAAGTACCACTGCATGCTCTCGAAGCGCGGGCGGTTCTCGCGAAGCACATGGGCCAGGCCCTCCTCCCGCGTGATCATGCCTTCGCGGATCTGGTTGCTGCGGAAGGTGTCGAACTCGGTGAAGCCCGCCACCAGGCCGTACACGTAGTTGTAGAAGGCCGCCGTGCCGTCACCGATCCGCCAGGTGCTGGTGGTGTCGGGCGAGATCTCCCAGTCGTACTCGTCCTTCAGCGTGCGGTCCAGCGTTTCCTCGTTCCACGGGATGAAGTCGAAGAGCAGCAGGTACACCTCGCGCGGTTCGGTATAGTAGGCCTTGAACGCGCTGTAGGTATCCGGCAGGCTGGCGTTGAGGTAGCCGGGGTTGGCCACGAAGTTCCGCATGTAGTAGAGCGGCATCTGCAGCTTGGCCAGCGTGGTCTGCTTGTCGATCCGCTCCTTGTCGAAGTTGGGACGGATGCCTGCGAAGCCCGCCTTGAAGTCGGTGTTCTCCAACTTGTTCTCCATCCAGATGTCGCAGTGGATGCCCGTCTGCCGCCGGATGTTGTTCACGTGCACGAAGAAGTGCTTGTCACCGGCCATGAACAGCGGGATCATGCCCAGGCGCGGCTGCCTCAGCCAGGCCTCCATGTTCAACCGCACGTTGCGGCGCTTCATCCGGATGTCCGCGCTCACCAGGATGTTCTCCACCCCGAGCTTGCCGGTCATGCGGGCGATGTTGCGCCGCGCCAGGTCGGTCACCAGCCCCCAGTCGTAGGTGAAGGTGAGCGGGGTCATGCCGAGCTCCTTCACCAGCAGGTGCAGGCCGTAGCTGCTGTCTCGCCCGCCGCTGAAGGCCACGATGCAGTCCTGCTTGCCGTCCGTGCGGCGGTACTTCCTCAGCACCTCCTCGAACTGCGGGCGCTTGTCCACCTTCAGGCCCTTCGGATTGTAGCTGTGGCAGTAGTTGCACACCCCTTTCGCATCGTAGCTGATGTAGGGGAAGGTGTCGGGCAGCAGGCACTTGCTGCAGCGCCGGATAGTGCGCATCACCTCCTCGGGGAACTCGATCAGCCTGCGCAACCGGCCCTCGTCACTGGTGGCGATCGCCGGGGCCGAGGCCGAGCCGCCCTGCGAATGGTCGTTGATACGGTAGGGCTCCGAATTGTTGAGGACAGGCCCCGACGTGTTCTCCTTCAGCCCGAAGTCGGTGATGGTGAAGCTGCCCAGGTCGATGAGCTTGCCGGTGAAGGGGGCCAGCCAGGTGGCCTCGAGCCCGTCGTACCGGGCCTTCATGGACTCCCCGTCGCGGAAGGTGCGCAGGATGTAGGCCTCCGAGGCGAAGACCAGGCTTCCCTTGGGGTCGGTGAGGGTATAGAATGAACCGGTGTTGGAGGCCAGCAGTACCTGTGCTGCATCCTCGAACAGGATGGCCACGCTGGCCGCACCCTCCATCTCGGCGAACACGGCGCGCACGGCCTCCATGGGACCCTTCCCTTCTTTGAGGAACATGCGGAAGAGCGCGGCGAGCACCTCGGTGTCCACCTGGTACGCGCGTTCGATCCTGCCGGCGTACTTCGTCCACAGGGCATCCACGTTGGTCACGATCCCGTTGTGGATCATGACGATGCCGTCCTTGATGACGGGCTGGTTGTTGAAGTTGTGCTCCTGGCTGCCGTTGGTCACCAGGCGGCTGTGGGCGATCAACGCCAGCTCCTGTTGACCGTTGGTGAACGACGGGGCCAGGGCCTGCTCCAGGAAGCTGCGGTAGGCCGCCGAACGGATGAGGTCGGTGGCGGGCACATCGTCCTTGGTCACATGGATGGTGCGCCCGACCGCGTCGCGCACGGCGATGCCGCTGCTCTCCTTCCCCCGCGACTCGCTCAGCACGAACAGCTCGCGCATCACCCCTTCGGTGAACGCGCGGTCCAACCCCGCCTCAGGCCCGGCGATGATCCCGAAGATGCCGCACATGGGCCGCAAAGATACCTGCGGCCTCAGGGCCTAGCGGTACAGGCGTTCGTTGTCCTGCATGTCCATCCACATGGCGAAGATCAGCGCCTGGAAGCTGCTCGTGGCCAGGAACAGGAAGGCGATCAGGGGCTCGGTGTTCACCGTGGCACCCGTGATGAAGGCCTTGCCGATCTTCCACAGGTAGGGCAGCGCCACCAGCCCCGCCGCGAAGGCGTAGTTGTAGAAGACGAAGAGCGGGTGGAAGTCCTTGAACAGGTACTTGCGCCACAGGCGGATGAAGAAGCTCTTGATCAGCAGGCGGCTCACCCGGGGGATCACCTTCATCACCTTCATCTTGCTCTGCTCGCCCACGCGGTACACCGGCTTGATCTCCACTTCGCGCAGGGTGCACTGGGCGATGTTGAGCTTCACCAGCATGTCGTTGGGCATGCCGTAGCTGCGGTAGATCCTGTGCAGCTTGATGGCCTGCATGGCGCGCAGTCCGATGGCCGTGTAGCCGGTCTGCGTGTCGCTCACGCGCCAGTAGCCGCTGGCCAGCTTGGTGAGGATGCTGAGGATACTGTTGCCGAAGAAGCGAACGCGGGGGATCACCAGCCAGGCGCTGCGGTGGATCAGCCGGTTGCCCTTCACGTAGTCGATGCCTTCGTCGATCACCGGCAGGCAGATGCTCTCCAGCTCGTGGGGGTCCATCTGACCGTCACCGGCCATCACGGCCGTGCAGGCGATGGCGTGGTCCTGGCACCATTTATAGCCGCGGGCGATGCCGGCCCCCACCCCGCCGTTCTTCAGGTTGTTGATCAGGATGATGCGGTCCGTCTCCGGGTGGTCGTTCACCACCTCGCTGGGCACGTAGTGCGCCATCTCGCGCTCGCTCTCCTCCTGCAGCACCAGCTCGGCCTCGTTCCAGCGGGTGCGCTCCACCTTGTAGGGCGGGATGCGCTTCCCCTCGCCTTTCGCACGGTCGCGGGCGATGAGTTCCTTCACCACTTCGGCCGTGCGGTCCGGGCTGCAGTCGTTCACCACCACGATGCGGTCCACGAAGTCGGGCATCGTGTCGACGACAAAGCCGATCTGGCTCTCTTCGTTGTAGCAGGGAACGACGACGGCGACGGTCTTGCCTTTGAGCATGCTGTGCGCGGTTCGGGCCCAAAGATGCGGATCGGGCCCGATGGACCGCCTCAACCCGTCGGGCCGGTGATGGTCGCACCGCGCAGCACGGTGAGCAGGTACCGAGCACGCTGACTCCCATCGCCCGCCAGCACCTGCGCCTCCTCCCTGCGCCACCACAGGCGTTCCCGGGCCGCTTCGTCCGTGCACACGATGCCCGCGCCGAAGAAGGCCGCGGCCTGTTGGGTCAGGTGGTCGAGCCCGTTCTCGGGGGCGGAACCGAAGGTGAGCACCACGGGCACCGCGCTGCTCAGCACGGTGAAGAGCCCGGGTCCGTCGGCGTCAGGCACCAGGACGACATCGGGCCTGAAGGCGCGGAGCTCGCGTTTCAGCCGCCAACGGTCGCGGAGCCGCAGCGACCATGACCGGCCCTTCACGGTGTGCTCCTGCACATGGATGCCGGCGCCCTCCAGCCCATGGCGACCGCTGGACGCTCCGCGCACCACCAGCACACGCAGCGTGTTGTCCGTGGTGGCCGCATGCCGGTCCAGTTCGGCACGCACATGGGCCACGTCACGCCAGGTGGCCCACCCGAGGTAACCCAGCGCTCCCGCCATCATCCACGCCATCAAGCTTGCGGGAGTGGGCACCACGAAGTGGAACACGCTGCCCAGCACCAGCAGCAGAAAAGCCGTGGTGAGGTTGATCCCGTTGCGCGGGGTGTGGTAGTACGCGTCGAGCAGGCTGCGAAGTCCGATGAACACGCCGAACGGCAGGGCCCCGAGGAAGGCGATACGGCTCATATCCACATAATGCCGGGCCGTGGGGCCGAGGTACAGTTCCAGGATGGGGCCGGCGGCCACTTCGAAGGCGACCATCATGGCCACCGAAGCCAGCAGCGTGAGGCGCGACAGGCGGCCGATCCGCCGGCTGAGGCCGGCATGGTCGCCCGCGGCCAGCTGAGAGGCGGAGGCGGGCAGCAGCACCAGGGACATCGGGGCGAAGAGGGCGGCGGTGATGTTGAGCAGGGTGGCCCCGAAGCCGACCTCCCCGCTGGCGGCCAGCCCGTGGGTGCGTGCCACGGCGTAGACGGGCACGGTGAGCAGGGCGCCGAAGGCCATGTCGCCCGGAACCCGGGGCATGCCGTAACGGAGCAGGTCGCCGCGCTCGCGGCCGAGCCCTCGCGGCAGCCCGGCCCGGAACTGCGGCGCGATACAGGCCAGGGCGATCAGGGCCCAACCCACGCCTGTGGCCCAGCAGACCGCCTCCAGGTCATCGAACAGCAGGAACGCGATCCACGGGGAGCCCGCCAGTGCGAGCACCTGGGCCATGTTCGCCGCGAACAGTCGCCCCCGGCCCCGCAGGTACGAATAGCCCAGACCGTAGACGCTCACGCTCGATACCATCAGCGCGAGAGGGGGCACCAGATGCGCCTGCGCGCCCGAGCCGAACACGATCCACGACAAGGGGGCCCGCCAGATCAGCCCGGCCAGGAGGGTCAGCAGCGCCAACGGGATCACCCAGCCGAGGGAGGCGGTGAGGTAACGCCGCTGCTCCTCCTCATCGCCCCGCATGGCCACGAAGCGCGTGATGCCCACGGCCGAACCCAGCAGCACGAAGGGGAAGGCGAAGGACACCGTGCGCCTCACCACCACGTAGAGGTCGAGCTCCTCGCGACCAGCATCGGCGGCCAGCCGGTACACCACCAAGGTGCCGAGCAACACCAGACCCTCGCCCAGATAGGTCAGCACGTGGTCGCGCCCCTGTCGTGTGCGCAGCGAGGCCAGCAGCCGGTGGAGCATGGCCGGCCAAGATAGGGGGCGTGGAACGGCCGCCCCGCCGTTCCTCCTCCTCTTCACCCGCTCATCCGACAAGGGGCTCGCGCACTTTTCGCACCCGCCTATCTTCGGACCGCAACACCGCGACGACCATGGACATCTTCTTTCAATGGCATTGGTGGGCGGGTCTCGGGCTCGTCCTGTTGATCGCAGAGATCTTCGTACCCGGGTTCTTCCTGCTCTGCCTCGGGATCGGCTGTGCCGGTGGCAGCATGGCCGCCGCGCTCGGTGCCGGGCCCTCGCTGCAGCTGGTCACCTTCTCCGCCGTGGCCCTCATCGCCTTCTTCACCATCCGCCCCCTGCTGATGAAGAAACTGTGGACCGGCGAGACCGTGCGGACCAACGTGGACGCCCTCATCGGACGGCGTGCCCGTGTCACACAGGATTTCGAACCGGCGCTCCGGCTGGGCCGTGTGGCCATCGACGGCGACGACTGGCGGGCGGAGTGCACCAGCGACCGCGCGCTGCATGTCGGTGACCTCGTCGACATCGTACGCGTGGAGAGCAACACCCTCGTGGTCAACCCCGCCGAACCCTGAGCCGCCGACGGCTTCCGATCCCCTCCAATCACCAACCTCCTCATCATGTCAGCCGGAACCATCATCCTCATCCTGCTCGCCCTCTTCGTGGTGTTCATCGTGGCCAAGGGCCTGCGCATCGTGCAGCAGAGCGAGTCCATGGTCGTGGAGCGCCTCGGCAAGTACCACAAGACGCTCACGGCCGGCATCAACGTCATCATCCCCATCGTCGACAAGCCGCGCGAGATCGTGTTCCGGTTCACCCGCGACCTGCCCGATGGCAACAAGTTCGTCCAGTTCGTCAAGAAGGAACGCATCGACCTGCGCGAGACCGTGTACGACTTCCCGCGGCAGAACGTGATCACCAAGGACAACGTGATGACCGAGATCAACGCGCTGCTCTACTTTCAGGTGATGGACCCCGTGAAGGCCATGTACGAGATCGAGAACCTGCCGCTGGCCATCGAGAAGCTCACGCAGACCACGCTGCGTAACGTGATCGGTGAGCTCGACCTGGACGAGTGCCTCACCAGCCGCGACACCATCAACATGAAGTTGCGCACCATCCTCGATGAGGCCAGCAACAAGTGGGGCGTGAAGGTGAACCGTGTGGAACTGCAGGACATCAACCCGCCGCGCGACATCCGCGAGGCCATGGAGAAGCAGATGCGTGCCGAGCGCGACCGCCGTGCCCAGATCATCGATGCGGAAGGCAGCAAGCGCGCCGCCGTGCTGCAGGCCGAGGGCATCCAGCAGAGCCAGATCACCACGGCCGAAGGCCAGAAACAGAGCCAGATCCTGGAGGCCGAAGGTGATGCCCAGGCGCGCATCCGTCGTGCGCAGGGTGAAGCGGAGGCCATCCGCCTGGTGACGGAGTCCATTAAAGGCAGCAATGCCGACCCCACCAACTACCTCATCGCCATGAAGTACCTGGAAACGCTGAAGGAGATGACCAGCGGCCAGAACAACAAGGTGATCTACATGCCCTACGAGGCCACTGGCGTGCTCAGCAGCGTGGGCGGCATCAAGGACATGCTCGACGCCAACAAGGCGCTGAAGGGCTGATCCGGACCTCCTGGCGAACGCCCGATCATCCATGCGGTGGTCGGGCGTTCAGGCGCATTGCCGTCACGCCGCGAACCATGCCTGGCCTTTTCGCGTATCTTTGGCCGCGTTCACCGCAAGGTGAACATGCCCCGAGCGCCCAGCTCTCCGTGTCGGCCCCGTCCGACGTCCGAATTGTCCAGGCGCCATCTCCCAGCGGATCATTGCACGCCGGACCGGATCGAAGGGGCGATCACAACACCTGAACAAGGTGTGCACAGGGACAATGGCCTGTGCATGCCGAACCTACACCCGCATCGCCCGGGACCAGGCGACCCACATCATGGAACGGACCACGTTCAACGACCTCGGGCTCATCGAGCCCATCCTCAAGTCCCTTCAGGAGGAAGGCTACACCCACCCCACCCCCATCCAGGCGCAGGCCATCCCTCACCTGGTGAAGGGACGCGACCTGCTGGGCTGCGCGCAGACCGGCACCGGCAAGACGGCCGCCTTCGCCATCCCCATCCTGCAGGAACTTCACGAGCGCGGCATCGGTACGCAGAGCGGCAAGCGTCCCATCAAGGTGCTCATCCTCACCCCCACGCGTGAACTGGCCATCCAGATCGGCGAGAGCTTCGCCGCCTACGGCCGCCACCTGAAGCAACGCCACACGGTGATCTTCGGCGGTGTGGGCCAGAAACCCCAGACCGACGCGCTGCAACGCGGGGTTGACACCGTGATCGCCACCCCCGGCCGCCTGCTCGACCTCATGGGGCAGGGCTACGTGCACCTCAACGACCTCGACATCTTCGTCCTGGACGAGGCCGACCGCATGCTGGACATGGGCTTCATCCACGACGTGAAGAAGGTGATCGCCAAGCTGCCGCAGAAGCGCCAGACCCTCTTCTTCAGCGCCACCATGCCGCCCGAGATCGCCAAGCTGGCCCACAGCATCCTCACCGAGCCGGTGAAGGTGGAGGTGGCCCCGGTGAGCAGCACGGCGGATACCATCGACCAGAGCATGTACTTCGTGGACCGCACGGACAAGAACAAGCTGCTCCTGCACCTGCTGGAAGGTCCGGCCATCCGCGAGGCGCTGATCTTCACGCGCACCAAGCACGGGGCCAACAAGGTGGCCAAGGTGCTCACCCAGGCCGGTTTCGCCGCGGAAGCCATCCACGGGAACAAGAGCCAGACCGCCCGCCAGAACGCGCTGAAGAACTTCAAGGAAGGCAAGCTCCGCGCACTTGTGGCCACCGACATCGCTGCACGCGGCATCGACATCGACGGGCTCACGCACGTCATCAACTTCGACATCCCGAACATTCCTGAGACCTACGTGCACCGCATCGGTCGCACTGGCCGGGCCGGGGCTTCGGGCAAGGCGCTCAGCTTCTGCGACCACGAGGAGAAGGCCTTCCTGCGCGACATCATCCGGCTGATCCGGCGGGACATCCCGGTCGTCGCCGAGCACCCCTACCTGATGGTGGGTGGACCGAAGAAGGCCGAACCCGAGGTGCGCGAGCCGCGCCAACCGCGCGGTCCCGGTCGTGGCCAGCGTCAGCCCCGCGAGGGCCAGCGCAGCGACCGTCCGCAGGGCCAGCAACGCCGTGAGGGTCGTCCGCAGCAGGGCGACCGCAAGCCCCAGCAGCAACGCAACGACCGCCAGCCGCGTCGCGACGACCGTCCGCGCCAGGAAGGCCAGCGCCGCAACGAGGGACGTCCGCAGCAGCAGGGCCAGCGCGGTCCCCGGCCCCAGCAGCAGGGCCAACGCAGCGACCGCCCGCAGCAGCCCCGCCAACGCGACCAGCGCCCTGGTGAACGCCGCGAGCAGCCCATGAAGCCCGACTACGACAAGCTCACCCGCGAGCTCTTCGCCGAGGAGGAGCGCCGCGAGAACGGCTCCCGGCCCCAGCAGGAGGAGAAAAAGGCGGCATCCTGCGCTGGTTCAAGCGCTGAGCGGACCGCATGGACATGGAAAAGCCGGGCACAGGCCCGGCTTTTTCGTTCGCAGGTGCGCGGTCAGGCGGCTGCCGGTCGGGAGGCTTGCGCCTTGAGCTCAGCCTGCAATTGGCGGCTGGTCTTGCTGCTGCCATCGTGGCTCCATCCCGGCGGACCGAAGATGTACATGAGCTTGGCCTTCAGCGTCGGCGCCCGTTTCACGTCCTTCCAGATCTCCTGGAACTCGAACAGGTTGTGGGTGATCGGGCTGTAGGAGTCCGGGTTGTGGCTGATGCCGTACTTGGGGACCACTCCTTTGATGGGCTCCTGCCAGGTTCCATAGAGCTTGTCCCAGATCACGAGGATGCCGCCATGGTTGCGGTCCAGGTACTCGGTGTTGCTGCTGTGGTGCACCACGTGGATCCAGGGGGTGTTGAAGATCTTCTCGTACCAGCCGAGCGAGGGCACCAGCTGGGTGTGCAGGAAGAACTGGTAGAAGGAATTGATGATGAGGCAGGTGGCGATCATGATCGGCTCGAAGCCCACCAAGGGCATCCACATCCAGTATATGGGCTTGAAGAACTCGATGAACCAGCCGTTCCGGATGCTCACCGTCAGGTTGAACATCTTGCCCGAGTGGTGCGGCAGGTGGGCGGCCCAGAGGAAGCGCACGTTGTGCGCGATCCGGTGGTGCCAGTAGAAGTTGTGGTCGTCGAAGAGCAGGCAGATGATCCACACGTACCACGCCGTACCCAACGTGCCGTACCCCAGGTACTGCTCGCGGAAGGGCTCGGCCCAGTAGAACAGGAAGAGCATGATGCTGATCTCGAACACGTTGGCGATCACCTTGATCAGCGTCGCCACCAGGCCCATCACCACCCCTGCCCAGCTCTCCTTGAGGTCGAAGAGGTGCCGGGCCTGCACGTACTCGCCGATCATCAGCAGGATGAACAGGGGATAGATGTATTTGGCCCCCACGCCCTCGATGGGCAGTTCGGGGAGCTGGCGCTTCAGGTCAAGCCACGCCTCGATCAGGTTGAAGTCCATCCGTTGCGGTTGTGGTTCCGGTCAAAGCTAAACGCTCATCACCTCCGGCGTACCGACTTCGGTCAGCCTTGAGCAGGGTCCGTTCCCATCTTTGCCCCATGCGCCTCCTTCCCTGCTGCGCCCTTCCCGTACTAGCCCTCACCTCGGCGGCCCAGCCGCTGATCAACGGGCCCATGCCCGGCCACAGCGATCATCTGGAAGCCACCATCTGGTTGCAATGTCGGCAGGCCTGCCGCGCCCAACTGGCCTACTGGCCGATCGACCGGCCGGACAGCGTACTGCTCTCGCGCGAGCTGGTCAGTGACCCCGATCGGGCCCATGCGTTGGAGTTCCGCATGGACCAGGTGACGCCGGGCACCACCTATGGCTATCGGGTGCTGGTGGCCGGGCGCGTGGTGGATGAAGGCGCCGACCTCCGGTTCCGCACGCAGCCGCTGTGGAAATGGCGCACCGATCCGCCGCCGTTCACCCTGGCCGTGGGCAGCTGCGCCTACATCAACGAACCAGCGTACGATCGGCCGGGCAAGCCATACGGGGATGGCTATCCGGTGTTCAATGCCATCGCCGCACAGCGCCCCGACCTCATGCTCTGGCTCGGCGACAACATATACCTGCGTGAGCCGGACTGGGGCACGTGGTCCGGCTTTCTGCATCGCTACACGCACAGCCGCAGCGAACCGGCCCTGCAGCGGCTCCTGCGCGCCACGCATCATTATGCCACTTGGGACGACCACGACTTCGGTCCGAACGATGCGGACGGCAGCTTCGTGAACGCGGGCATGGCGCGCTCGGCCTTCGACCTGTTCTGGCCGAATCCGGGAAGCGGCGTGCCCGGCGCTCCGGATGGCATCACCACCGCCTTCAGCCATGCCGACGCCGACTTCTTCCTGATGGACGACCGCACCTACCGGGTGCCGCCCGACCTGCGCACGGACAGCGCCACCCTGCTCGGTCGCGGGCAGCTGGACTGGCTGGTCCGGGCGCTGAAATACAGCGATGCCACCTTCAAGTTCGTGGCCGTGGGCGGGCAGGTGCTGAGCACCGCCCCCGACTTCGAGAACTACGCCACCTTCCCCCGGGAGCGGCGGGAGCTGCTGGACCGCATTGACCGCGAGGGGATCACGGGCGTGGTGTTCCTCACCGGTGATCGCCATTTCACTGAACTGAGCCGGATGGACCTGCCCGACGGACGATGGATCCTGGACCTGACCGCCTCTCCGCTCACGTCAGGCACCTACGGTCCCACGTCGTCCAATGCCCTGCAGGTGGAAGGCACCCTGTTGCAGGAACGGGGCTTCTGCACGCTGAACGTGTCCGGCCCGAAGGGACAGCGCATCCTCACCATCCAGGCCTTCGACACCCAGGGTGCGGAGAAGTGGTCGCGGTCCATCCCGCAGCCACCCGCCAGGAAGTAGCTCAGCGAACGAACCGGCCGTAGTGCACGAGCTCAGTGAGATCTCGTCGTGGCGAGCGTGCCCGCTCGCGCTGCTGGAGGTGCTCGGGCAGGTCGTCCGGATGGCCCGGCCAGCCCAGCACGATCACGGTCACGAGGTCCAGTTCATCGGGGATCGCGAAGGCCTGCCGGGTCTTTGCCGGGTCGAATCCACCAAGCTGGTGCATGCCCAGCCCCATGGAGGTCGCCTGCACGCCCAGCTGTCCCACGGCCACGCCCAGATCGTGCCGCGCGTGATGGTTCTCGGCACTGATGCGGTGAAGGATGCGGTGCGCCATGGCCAGCATCAGCACCGGCGCCTTGTCCGCCCAGAGCCGGTTGCTCGGGTTCAGGCCGTCCAGTAGAAGGTCGTGCCCTTCCTCGCCCCGGCGGGTCACCAGGAAGCGCCACGGTTGCTCGTTCATGCTGCTGGGCGCCCATCGCGCGGCCTCCAGCACCAGGCTGAGCTCGTCACCGGTCACCGGTCGATCCAGGAAGGCGCGCGGACTGTAGCGCGCACTGATGGCCGGAAGCACGCCAAGGGAGGAACGGGGCTGGTCCATGGGGAACGGGCTCAGGCACCAAGGAACGCGCTGGTGCGCGAAGGGTTCATCCGCGCAGGTCGTCGAGGATCCGGTTCAGGGTGTGGGCGTCCTCCTTGGACAGCCGGGCGTGCTTCTCGGCCAGCGCGGGACGCAAGGCAAGGTCCACCTCCTCCAGTAAGTCCAGGCCCTTGGTGGTGATGCTCACGTACACCACGCGACGGTCCTCCTCGCATCGGACCCGCTCCACCAGACCCTTGGTGATCAGCTTGTCCGTGAGCCGGGTGGCGTTCGGCGCCCGGTCCAGCATCCTGCACTTCACCTGATGCATGTTCATCCGGCCCTTCGCCCCGCGCAGGATGCGCAGGATGTTGTACTGCTGCAGGCTCAGGTCATGCGCGGCAAGGATCGGAGCATGGCCACCCTTGAACCAGTTCGCCGTGAACAGGACATTGAGCAGGGCCTTGTGCTGCTCACTCTCGAACCGGCTCTTCAACTCCTCCTCCAGCGCAGGCATGCCGCAAAAGTAACCGGGGGCATCCGTTCCATGGAAAATGATCCCGGCCCGGTGCCTGCCCCTACTTTTGCGCGTCTTCTCACCGCTCATGAACCACCTCACCGCGGCCGGATCCGCCGCTCTGCTCCTCGTTCTGGCCGCCTGCGAACCGACCGCCCGGCCGACTGACACAAGCACGAACGTCAGCGCCTCCCGGTCGTCCACATCGACCGCCGACAACGGGCAGTGGGCCCAGGAAGCGGCGTGGCGGCAGCCCGAGGTCCTTTGGACCCTGATCCCGAACGTGGCGGGCACCAGGGTGGCCAACCTGTTCGCAGGCGATGGCTACTACGCGTTCGAGCTGGTGAAGGCGGGGGCCCGGGTGATCGCCATGGAGCAGGATGCCGGTCTGGTGGAGCAGATCAAGCAACGCGCCAAGGCCCAAGGGATAAGCCCTGATGTGCTGGAAGTGCGTTTGGTGCAGCAAGGGACCGGATTGACACCCGGTGAGGCGGACATGGCCTTCTGTGCCAAGTCCTACGTGACCATCCCGGATCGGATCAATTACCTCCGGCAGGTACGGTCGGCGCTGAAGACCCCGGCACCGCTGATCCTTGTGGACTTCGTGCCCGCCGAGACCCCGGTGGGACCGCCGATCCAGGACCGGATCCCGGACCAGGCGGTGATGGACGAGATGGAGCTGTTGGGCTGCACCGACATCGGTGCCTATGGTAAGAAACTGCCATACCAGTGGGTCGTGATCGCCATGGATTTCGTGGCCGACCCGAACGAGGCGGAGCCGCTTCCGTGATCAGCGGTCACTTGCCTTGGCCCCGGGCGAAGCTGCGGCCGGCCCCTGGTAGCTGTAGAACAGGTTGGCCCAGATGATCTTGCTCAACGCGTAGAGCACGGGCCCCAACACCACGAGGGAGCCCAGCACGGCGGCCACGAGCACGCCGGCGCTCGCCGATGGGAACAGCACGATGACGGCCACATAGACGGTAACGAATGTGGCCACTGCCAGAGCGTAGCTCACGTACATGGCCCCGTAGTAGAACCCCACCTCCCGGTGGTAGCTGCGGCCGCAGGCCGGACAGCTCTTCCGCACTTCCCCCAGCTTGCTGAACGCGAACGGGTTGTCGTTCTCGAAGAAGGCGCCTTCGTGGCAATGCGGGCACTTGGACCGGAGGATGCTGTAGAGCTTCTGACCCTTTTTCATGCGGGACAAAGATGGGACCGCCAGACCCGCCCTTCGGTGACACCGATCACTACGAACGAAGAAGGGAGAGGCGTCGCCTCTCCCTTCTTCACGATCGTCGCTCCAAGGATCACTCCCAGAACACCACCTTGAATTCCACCCGGCGGTTCTTGGCACGGCCGGCGGCGGTCTTGTTGTCCTCGATGGGCTGGGTCTCACCGTGGCCGAAGCTGCGGGTGCGCTCACCAGAGACACCTTTGTCCGTGAGGTACTTCTTCACGGCGGCGGCCCGGTCGTCGCTCAGCTTCATGTTCTTGGCGTCGTCGCCCTGGTCATCGGTGTGCCCGTGGATCTCCAGGTTGTAGCTGGGGTTCTCGGACATGACCTTCACCACTTGGTCAAGGATGGCGAAGCTTTCCTTCTTGATCACGCTCTTGCCGCTCTCGAACTTCACGCCGGTCAGGGCTTTCTCGAAGAGCTTCTTGGTCTCCTCCTTCAGTTCAGGGCAGCCCTTCATGCTGGCCACACCGGCCACATCGGGGCAACGGTCGACGTTGTCCGTGATGCCATCACCATCGCGGTCCGGGCAACCCTGCTTGTCGGCGGGTCCGGCAGCGTCCGGGCAGGCATCCAGTTTGTCGGTGATCCCGTCCCCATCGCGGTCCGGGCAACCACCCAGGGTGGGCAGGCCTGGCTCCTGCGGACACTTGTCCTCCTTGTCGATCACGCCGTCGCCATCGGTGTCCGGCTCAGGATGAACCGTCAGGCTCACGCCATCGATGTAGTAATAGGCGCGCTGGCTGTCACCGCCCTCAACGGCCTTGGTCTTGTCCATGCCCGCGGCGGGGAACGCACCGATGACGATGAACTTCTCGGTGCCATCGGCCACGAAGCTGCCCTTCACTTCCGTCCAGTTCTGCTTGTCCGACACCATGTCGGCGCTGGACACCTGCGCCTTCTCGGTGATGAAGTGCCGGTGGTTGTAGGCCAGCTGCACCGGTGAGAAGTAAGCACCGACATGGCTCACCGCCCGGTCGCTGTTGCTCGCCAGTTTCACGCGCAGCACCACGTCGTACTCCTGGCCGGCCGTCAGCGGGCTGGTCAGTTCCTGCTGCAGGTATTCGCTATAGCTCTGAAAGGCCGGGCGGAAGGGACCTTCATTGTGGTCCATCACACGCTTCCAATTGCGGCGCTGGTCATCCTTGTAGGCCACGAATCCGGCATAGCGTTCGCCCTCGAACGCCCCGGTGCTTCCCAGGTCGTTGTCGGGAACGCCCACATAGCAGGCGTCCTTGTTGAAGAGGTCGGCGGAACCGGCGTTGGCGTTCGTCCAACCAGCGGCCAGATGGAGCTGGTCCCAGGTCTTCACCGTCCCGGTCGTTTCTTCGAAGCCCGGGTTCTTCACCAGGTTCGGGCCGGTCTGGGCCACCGCCTGCAACGACAGCAGGGCCGGGGCCAGGAACATGGAGTAGTGCAACTTCATGGTGTTCGGATTGGTGCGCTTGGCAAAGCCCCTAGTGAGGCATTCCAGCGCCGCAAATGTAACCGGACGGTTCAAATGGGGACCAACAATGGTCAGTTGATGACCGGTTCCACGCTGACGGCGTCGATGAAGTAGTAGGCGTACTTGTTGTCCGGCCCTTCCACCTGACGGACCGCCTCGAAGCCCACATAAGGGAAAGTGCCGATCACCAGATGGCGCTCACCACCGTCCGCCTCGAACGTACCGCTCACCTCCACCCATGAGCCACGCTGGTCCAGGACCGCGGTGGAGGCCACTTGGGCTTTCTCCTGCAGGAAGCGGCGATGGTCACCATGCAGCGCCACTGGTGAGCAGTATGCCCCAAGTCCGCTCACCGCACGGTCGCTCATGGGGGCCAGTGCCGCCATGAACCGCACGCGCACCTGTTCCCCTGCGGTCAAAGGGCGCGTCAGCTCGATCTGGATGTACTCGGCATACACGTTCCACCCGGGTGCGAAGGGGTCCTGCCGCCCTTCGTCATACGCGTTGAACCGACCGTCGTCCTTCCAGGCGAAAAGGCCAGCGTAGCGGTCCCCCTCCACCGGCTCGATGCTGCCGTACAGGTTCCCTGGCACCGCCACGTCCGGATGGCCCGCGTCGCGGGTGAAGAGGTCCGCGAAACCCAGGGTGACCGCGCCCCAACCCACCGCCCGGCCGATCTGGTCCACGGCCGACACCTTGCCTTTCACGGACTCAAAACCACCGTTCGGGACCAGGTTCTGGGCCTGGGCCACCCCGGAAAGCAAGATCCAACTCAGAAGGGCCAGAGGGAACGAACGGCGCATGGCCGCAAGGTAGCCCCTCAGGGTTTGAGCTTCTCGGCGAACACCTTGCGGAACTTCTCCAGCTTGGGTCGGATCACCAGCTGGCAATAACCCTGCTCGCCGTTCTGGGCGTAGTAATTCTGATGGTGGTCCTCGGCCGGGTAAAAGGTCGTGAGCTCCGTGATCTCCGTGACGATGGGGGCTGGGAACGCACCACTGGCGTTCAGCTTGGCCTTGTAGGCCTCAGCCAGCTCTCGCTGTGCGACGGAGGTGGCGAACACAGCGGACCGGTACTGAGCGCCGATGTCGGCGCCCTGTCGATTCAGGGTCGTCGGATCGTGCGTCTGCCAGAACACCTCCAGCAGTTCGTCGAACGTGATCCGCCCTGGGTCGAACACGATCCGGGCGACTTCGGCGTGGCCAGTGGTGCCGGCGCAAACTTCCTTGTAGCCCGGGTTCTTCACGTGCCCTCCGGTGTAGCCACTGGTCACTTCGAGCACGCCATCCAGCTCGGTGAATACGGCTTCCACGCACCAGAAACAGCCGGCGCCGAGGACGGCGGTATCCGTGTTCGTGGCGTTCGATGAGGGATCCAGGTCGGTCGTCATGGTGTGTTGGTCAGTGGATCGTGATCCTCCCTGGCAGGCACAGATGCAGACCAGGGTGAATGCCAAGGTGATCGGGGCTCGCATCGCCCTGAACAACGTGGTCCGGTGGCTCATCGTTCGCCGCTGATGTGAAATACCGTTAAGGCCCGGCCGATGCGTTCGACGATGCCCACCACCAGGGCGTTGCCCATGAAGAAGGCCCGCCAGGTGTCCGGTGTCCCGGCCGTATGGTCGTCCGGGAACATGTTCAACCGCTCCAGCTCGATCGGGGTCAATCGGCGGAAGCGTCTGCCGTCCACGGACACGACGTGCTTGAACCTCGAGGGCGCTTTGCCGCCTTCGCCGGTGACCACGGTGCGGCCGGGCTTGTCCAAGGGGTCGGGGAACGCCATGGCGCCTTCGCTATAGTGATAGGCGAACCCGTTGCGCGACACTTTCCGGGCCTCGCGTTTGGCCCCTTTGAGGTATCGCCAGCGTTTCAGTTCACCGCGTGGGGTCCGAAAGGCGGCCGGCACGTCCTTTTCCGGTTGAAGGATGTCCCCCAACGTAGTGGCCGGCCCAGTGTGCACAGGGCTTACATCCCGGGTCAGCACCAGGCCGTTCACCATCACACCGGCATTTCCGAAAGGCGATCTGCGCCCGTCACGGTTGAACCGGTCGGACAGCTTCCGGAGATCGGCCTCCAACCGGATGGCCGTGCCTTGACGCTTCAGCGCGAACGGGAACGCACCGGCCAGTACCCCATGGTCCTGCAGCAACTCGGCTGTCATTCCGCTCATCCGCTCGATGCGATGACCCACCAGGAACATCCGCCTCCGTCGCTGGGGCATGCCATAGTCCGCCGCGTTGATCACCCGCCACTCCACCGCATATCCCAGCCCCCAGAGGGAGCTCAGCATCACGGCCAGGTCACGTCCGCGTTGTCCGGCCGGTGAGCTCAGCAGCCGGTCCACGTTCTCCAGGACGAGATGGGCCGGCGGATGCCGATGATCGCGCAGCAGGCGGTGGATCTGCCACCACAGGACCCCTTTGCGTCCCACCAGGCCGCGGGCGTTGCGAAGGGTGCTGGCCACCGAGTAGTCCTGGCAGGGGAAGCCGCCCACGAGCACGTCATGGTCGGGGACGTCCTCCACCGGCACCGACGCGATGTCCCGATTGTCGTGATGGTCCGCGCCGAACCGCTCCACATAAACGGACGAAGCGTGCTGCTTCCTGCGTCCGGGCTCCCATTGGTTGCTGTACACGATCTGGTAGCCACCGGCCCGCTCCAGTCCCAGTCGGAACCCGCCCACCCCTGCGAAGAGCTCGGCCACACGCAGGGTGGGGTTCGAGCGTGGACGGCCGCGGGTCATGGGGCGCCAAATATCGGCCGCGGCGCGTTGGCCGCAACGAAAAGGTCCGGCGCTGGGCCGGACCTCTTCTCGAGCGGGAAACGGGATTCGAACCCGCGACCCTCAGCTTGGGAAGCTGATGCTCTACCAACTGAGCTACTCCCGCGCTCTTGCCATGCGCTCCTGCCGACGGCAACGCGCTTGGGCGGCGAAGATAGATCGACCATGTCCATGGTGACCTCCTGCCGTCTGGTGGACCTTAACCTAATTTTGACAGGCCCTTAACGTCACACCCCTATAGCCCTCCTTGCTTTGCAGCCGACGAACGTGAACATGGCGGGAACCCTTGCACCCAAGGTGCTACTGGTGGACGATGAACCGGACATCCTGGAGCTGCTCCGGTACAATCTGGAACGCGAAGGCTATCGGGTGGCCACCGCTCAGAACGGCAAGGACGCGCTGCGGATCGCCAAGGCCGAGCGGCCGGACCTGGTGGTGCTGGACATCATGATGCCCGGTATGGACGGCGTCGAGGTGTGCAATCAATTGCGCCAGATGCCGGACATGAAGCACGCGCTGATCACGTTCCTCACCGCCCGCGGCGAGGACTACAGCCAGATCGCAGGGTTCGAGGCCGGGGCGGACGACTACATCACCAAGCCGGTGCGACCGAAGGTGTTCGTCAGCAAGGTGAAGGCGCTGCTGAAGCGCAGCCCGGGCGACCGCAACGAGGGGCAGATGCTCGAAGCCAACGGCATCCGGGTCGATCTGGAAAAGGTGCTCGTGTTCAAAGGCTCCGAAGAGCTGCAGCTGCCCAAGAAGGAGTTCGAGCTGCTGGTGCTGCTGATGAGCAAGCCCGGCAAGGTGTTCAAGCGGGAGGAGATCTACGCGCACATCTGGGGTACGGAGCTGTTCGTCGGGGACCGCACGATCGATGTGCACATCCGCAAGCTGCGTGAGAAGATCGGCGAGGATCGCATCCGCACGATCAAAGGCATCGGATACAAGTTCGACGCCTGATCGGCCACCACCTATATTTGCCGCCCTCATCGACCGGGACCCCTCCCGGAACATGGAGCTACGGGGTGTAGCTCAGCCCGGTTAGAGCGCTACGTTCGGGACGTAGAGGCCGGTGGTTCGAATCCACTCACCCCGACCAGACCAAGCCCTGGTGACGAAGTCACCGGGGCTTTTTCGTTCCCGGCCGCGCCACACTACGCAGGACCAGGTCCGGCTGGGGGGCTGACCTCGCGAAGCGGTATCGAGCGCAGGCTTGCTGTTCTCCTGGCCCGCCCGGAACGGGTGATCGACCCCAGCCGGTGTCGATCGTTCCTGAGCGGTCCGGGTGGTGGAAAGCGGACCCCATACGGACGAGGTCGGGCGGTGGCCGGGGCTTCCATGCCAGCTCCACTACACGGACAACCTCCTCGCGCGCAGCGGGTTCTAACCGTGCCGGTGGCTGGGTGTCCGCCACCGTTCGTCGAACAACGCGATTTTCCGGCTTCCGAGAGGCATCCCTTGTGACCAGGCCTGCGTCTAGCGAGAGGAACCATGTCGCGCGCTTACAAAATAGCGTTGATCCTCAAGAGCCGCAGCAGCCTGCCGGTCTATAAGGACCTCACCAAGCTCACCGACCGTGAGCTGGATGAACAGGTCCTGGCGTTGGTCTCCCGCATGCGCCGCAACGAAAGCGCCGTCATCGCCCGGATGGTCCTGCGCCAGCCTACGTTCAGCCTCAACTGAGGTCAAGGGCCTAGGGCGCTGCGAGTGGCCGTAGGTGCGGCGTAGCCGGGCGTTCGTTGTAGCATGTCCCGGACATGACCGTTGCACGGTGCCGTGCGTTCGAGGTATTGTGCTCTGCCCTTGACCGTGTGTGCTGGTTGGTCGACCCACCCGGTCGAGGAACCGCAGAACGCTGACCGCGCATATCGGGGTGGTCAGCAGAGTGCCCGGTCGATGCGGGATCGGTCCGCGCACCTGGTATCATCGCACGACATCCAGCCGATCCTATATTTGCCGCATCAGCCACACCATGAGCGACCATCATCACGAAGGGCATTTCCCTGAAGAGGCGGAGCAGAACGAGATCGGCGGGCCTGTCGTACTGGCCTTGATGATCCTGGTCAGCATCGTGCTGATGATCTGGGCGGCGAGCTAGGAGCCCAGATCGCCCGAGCGCGCCAGGTACTCGTCCCGACGGACGAGCATGAACCAGTTCTCCCCAAGGTCGAGGTAGCCCTGCTCGAAGCAGAACACGTAGGTGTTGCCTGCCTTCGTGCGATGCACGTTGGTGTGGTACATGAAGTTGAAGCCGCGCTCGATGAGCTTGTCGCGGTGAACGCGCGTCTTTCCTTCGGGTCCCGTGTTCAGTTCGCTCAATACCCTCCTGTTCCGCTTCAAGGCATTCACCACGTTGCGCACATAATTGATGGGGGCGTTGTTGGCTTGGTAGTGATACTGATTCCGGCAGGCATCAGAGCAAAAGCGCTTGTCCAAGCGCCCAACGATGCGCTCCCCACATTCCAAGCAAACACGTTCGTTCGCGGCGGGCATGATCCGAAAAGTACGTGATCGTCGGCGTTCAGGTCGCTGAACCCGCAGTTCAGCCCGATACCTTGTGACCATGGCTTCGACGCCGTTGTTGTCCTTCTCACCTTCCGGGATCCGGTGTGAGCAGGCCGATGTGTTCATCGACCCGTGGCGGCCGGTGGACCGGGCCATCATCACCCACGCCCACAGCGACCATGCCCGGCGGGGCAGCCGGCACTACCTCGCCTCTCCCATCACCAAGGCCCTGATGCACGCCCGCCTTGGCGATGACCTGCGCATCGACACGCTGCGACCCGGCCAGACGGGTACCATCAATGGAGTGAAGTTCTCCCTGCACCCGGCCGGCCACATCCCCGGCAGCATGCAGGTGCGGGTGGAGTATAAGGGCGAGGTGTGGGTGACCACTGGCGACCACAAGCGCCATCCGGACGGCATCAGCGATGCCTTCGACCCCGTGCGCTGCCACACCTTCATCACAGAATGCACCTTCGGACTGCCGATCTATCGATGGAAGGAGCCGGTGGACGTGTTCGCCGAGATCAACGCCTGGTGGCGTGTCAATGCGGCCAACGGCGTGTGCTCCGTGATCAGCGCCTACAGCCTGGGCAAGGCCCAGCGCGTGATGACGAGCGTGGACCGGAGCATCGGTCCCATCCTGGTGCATGGCGCGGTGGCCAACATGAACATCGTCTTGCAGCAATGCGGCTTAGAGCTGCCCGCCTGGGAGCACATCACCAAGGACACGCCGAAGGAGCGCTTCCGCAACGCACTGGTCATCACGCCCGGTTCAGCCCTCGACACGCCCTGGACGAACCGGATGAAGCCCTACAGCACCGCCATGGCCAGTGGATGGATGCAGTTGCGCGGCTGGCGGCGCCGCAGCAACATCGACCGGGGCTTCGTGCTCAGCGACCACGCCGACTGGGATGCGCTGCTGCTGGCGGTGAAGGAGAGCGGTGCCGAGCGTGTGATCGCGACCCACGGATACACGGAGCTGTTCAGCCAATACCTCTGCAGCGTGGGAATGGACGCGACCGCAGAATCCACGGAGTTCGCAGGTGAGGCCGGCTCAGAACAGGGTGCTGATCTCCCAGATGGCGCGCGTAGCGTCGACCCGCCGGGTCGACCCGGAACAACCACACCATGAACCGGGAGGCAGCGCTGTTCGATGCGTTGGACGCGACCACGTCCACCACCTCCAAGGTGGAGGCGCTGGCCGCATATTTCCGTGCGGCGGAGGACGTGGACAAGCTGTGGGTGATCGCGCTGCTCAGCGGGCGGCGGCCCAAGCGGCCGGTGACGAGCACGCAACTGCGCCAGTGGGCCGCGGAGGTGAGCGGCATCCCCGACTGGCTGTTCGAGGCCAGTTACCACGTGGTGGGCGACTTCGCCGAGACCGTGACGCACATCGCGAAGCTGGAGCAACGGGTGGAGCGTTCGCTGGCGGATTGGGTACGCTATGTCGAAGAGCTGAAGGACCTGCCGGAAGCGGAGAAGGCCGCGCGGGTGAAGGCCGCATGGGCAGGACTGGAAGGCATGGAGCTCTTCGTGTTCAACAAGATCATCACCGGCGGGTTCCGGATCGGGGTGAGCCAGAAGGTGATGGTGAAGGGCTTGAGCAAGGCCACCGGCGTGAACGAGGACACCCTGGCGCACCGGCTCATGGGCGACTGGAGCCCGCACCACATCACCTTCCACGGCTTGGTGCATGGGGCCAACGATGGCGACGACCACAGCCGCCCCTACCCCTTCTACCTCGCCTACGGCATCGATGGACCCGAAGGCACGGCCGCCGGTGCCGGGCTGCAGGACCTGCTGCCGCTGGGTGATCCGCGCAATTGGCAGGCCGAGCACAAGTGGGACGGCATCCGTGGGCAGCTGATCGTGCGCGGCGGCCAGCTTTACGTGTGGAGCCGGGGCGAGGAGCTCGTTACCGACAAGTACCCGGAACTGGAAGCCTTGCGGAAGGCCTTGCCCGATGGCACCGTGCTCGATGGCGAACTGCTGGCCTGGAAGGATGGCACGGCGCTGCCCTTCGCCGAGCTGCAGAAGCGCATCGGACGGAAGAGCGTGGGCAAGAAGCTGCTGGCCGATATACCGGTGATCTTCATGGCCTACGACCTGATGGAGCATGCCGGCGCCGATATCCGTCAGCGGCCCTTGAGCGAACGGCGCCAACTGCTTGACGGCATCGTGGCCGCCGCACAGCACCCGATGCTCACGCTCTCGCCCACCCTCCCCTTCACCTCCTGGGAGGACATCGTCGCGCACCGCGAGCATGCCCGCGCGACCAGCATCGAGGGATTGATGCTGAAGCGGCTCAGCAGCAGCTACGAGGTGGGCCGTCGTCGTGGCGACTGGTGGAAGTGGAAGGTCGACCCGCTGAGCATCGATGCCGTGCTCACCTTCAGTATGCAGGGCCACGGCCGCCGTGCCGACCTGTACACCGACCACACCTTCGGCCTTTGGCACAGTGGGCAACTCGTCACCTTCGCCAAGGCGTACAGCGGCCTCACCGACGCCGAGATGCTGGAGGTGGACGCCTTCGTGAAGAAGAACACGCTGGAGCGCTTCGGTCCCGTGCGGCAGGTGAAGGCCGAACTGGTGTTCGAGATCGCCTTCGAGGGCATCAGCCCTAGTACGCGCCACAAGAGCGGCGTGGCCGTAAGGTTCCCGCGCATCGCACGCTGGCGGAAGGACAAGAAGCCGCAGGACGCGAACACCCTGGAAGATCTGAAGGGCATGATCCGATGAGCACGCCTTCAACGCGGCTTACCGAGTGGTTCAGCACCCAAGGGTGGACCGCACAGCACTTCCAGCGCGCAGTGTGGGCGCACATGGCCGAGGGCCGCAGCGGCCTGCTGAACGCGCCCACCGGGACCGGAAAGACCTATGCCGTGTGGGGTGGTGTGGCCAACCACGCGCTATTGAACGGTTCGAATGCCCGGGGCCTGCGCGCCCTTTGGATCACCCCGCTGCGCGCCCTGGCCGGCGAGATCGCGGAGAGCGCCCAGCGGATGTGCGATGGTGTGGAGCTGGATTGGAAGGTGGGCGCGCGCACCGGAGACACCAGTACCAAGGAACGCGCGGCGCAGAAGAAGGCCCTGCCCCAGCTGCTCGTCACCACGCCCGAAAGCCTGCACGTGCTGCTGGCCACCAAGGGCTACGCGGACCTCTTCAAGCACCTCGATTGGTTCATCGCCGACGAGTGGCATGAGCTGCTGGGCAGCAAGCGCGGCGTGCAAGTGGAGCTGGCCCTGAGCAGATTGAAAGCCCTGCGCCCTCAGCTGGGCATCTGGGGCATCAGCGCGACGATCGGGAACCTCGAGGAGGCGATGACGGTCCTGCATGGCGCCGACATCATGGATCGCACCCGTAGTGTCGACCCCATCGCCCGCCGAAGCCGTGGCGAAGGCGGGCCGGGTCGACCTACGCCGGTATTGGTGCGATCGACCATCAAGAAGCCCATCGAGGTCCGCAGCATCATCCCCGAGGAGGTGGAGCGGTACCCCTGGGCCGGGCATCTGGGCCTGAAGCTGGCGCACCGGCTGCTGCCCATCCTTGAGCAGAGCACCAGCACACTGATCTTCACCAACACCCGCGCGCAAAGCGAGATCTGGTACCACCACCTGCTGGACATCGCACCGGAGCTGGCGGGCACCATCGCCCTGCACCACGGCAGCCTCGACCGCGATGTGCGCGAATGGGTCGAAAAAGCGCTGGACGAAGGCCGATTGAAGGCTGTGGTGTGCACCAGCAGCCTCGACCTGGGCGTGGATTTCCGTCCGGTGGAGACCGTGGTGCAGGTGGGCGGGCCGAAGGGCGTAGCGCGCTTCGTGCAACGCGCCGGTCGCAGCGGTCACCGCCCCGATGCCGTGAGCCGCATCTGGTTCCTCCCCACCCACACGCTGGAACTGGTCGAGGCCGCAGCGCTGCGCCAGGCCGCCGACGAGGGCAGCATCGAGGCCCGGCAGCCGCTCTTCCGCTGCTTCGACGTGCTGGCGCAATACCTGGTGACGCTGGCCGTGAGCGACGGCTTCTCCCCCGCCGCGCTGTACGAGGAGGTGCGCTCCACCTGGTGCTTCCAGGATATCGCGCTTGAGGAGTGGGACCGGCTGCTCACGTTCATCACCACGGGTGGCAAGAGCCTCACGGCCTACGATGAGTTCCGCAAGGCCGTGGTGGATGAAGATGGCATGGTCCGCGTGCACGACCGGCGCGTGGCGCTGCGGCACAAGCTGAGCATCGGCACCATCGTGGGCAGCGAGAGCTATGCCGTGAAGCTCATCGGCGGCGGGCGCATCGGCACGGTGGAGGAATGGTTCATCAACCAGCTGAAGCCGGGCGATGTGTTCTGGTTCGCAGGGCGCAGCCTGGAGTTCGTGCGCGTGCACGGGCTGGTGGCGCAGGTGCGCAAGAGCCGCGAGAAGAAGGGCAAGATCCCCAGCTGGCAGGGCGGACGCATGCCCTTGAGCAGCTACATGGCCAAGGTGCTGCGCACCCAGCTCACCGCGGGGGAAGGGAACGCGGAGATGGCCGCCGTGCAGCCCATCTTGGCGCGCCAGCGCGAAACGAGCATCGTGCCTACCGGGGACGAGCTGCTCATCGAGCGCTTCGAGAGCCGCGAGGGGCACCATGCGGTGATCTACCCCTTCGAAGGGCGGCTGGTGCACGAGGCCATGGGCTCGCTCCTCGCCTTCCGCATGAGCCTGCTGAGGCCGATCACCTTCAGCATCGCCATGAACGACTACGGCTTCGAGCTGCTGAGCGACCAGCCCATCCCCATCGAAGAGGCGCTGGACAACGACCTCTTCAGTCCGCAGGACCTGCTGAGCGACCTGCAGCGCAGCCTCAACGCCACCGAGATGGCCAAGCGCAAGTTCCGCGACATCGCCAGCATCGCCGGGCTGGTGTTCAAGGGCATGCCCGGTCGCCAGCTGAAGGAGCGGCACATGCGCGCCCACAGCGGCCTCTTCTTCGATGTGTTCCGCGAGCACGAGCCCGAGCACCTGCTGCTGCGCCAGGCCTACGACGAGGCCTTCGATGTGCAGATGGAACTGCCGCGCATGCGTGAAGCGCTGGAGCGCATCGGTCGCCAACGCATCGTGCTGAAAGACCCGGGCCGCTTCACACCCTTCGCCTTCCCCATTTTGGTGGATCGGCTGCGAGAGAAGCTCACCAGCGAGCAGTTGGAGGACCGGATCCGCAAGATGACGGAGAGGTTGGAGAAGGCGTGATCCTGCATCGGAGGACGATCAGCTGCCCAAAGAACAGCGAAGCCACCCCTCCGTTCATCCATGATCCCTCATCTTCGAGCCGCCCCGATCACCATGTGCATGCGTCCGTTCACCTTCCTGTCCGCCTTCTGCCTCTTTGTGAACCTCCACGCCCAAGGTCCCGACCTGGTGGGCTACTGGCACAACTGGAACGATGCCAACGCGCCCTACCTGGAGCTGAGCCAGGTGGATCCGCGCTACACCGTGATCGAGGTGAGCTTCGCCGTGCCCGCAGTGGGCAGCACGTACGACATGGTCTTCTCTCCGGCCGAGACCGCTCCCGCCACCTTCATCGCCGATGTGGCTGCGCTGCAGGCGCAAGGGAAGAAGGTGCTGATCAGCATCGGCGGGGCCAACGCCACCGTACACCTGGACAGCGATCCCGAGCGCGACCAGTTCGTGAGCAGTTTGCTGGGCATCCTCGACACCTACGGCTTCAACGGCATCGACATCGACCTGGAAGGCGCATCGGTGGCCATCAGCGGCGGCACCATCGCCAACCCCACCGATGCCCGCGTCATCCGCCTGATCGACGCGGTGAACAGCATCGCCGACCAGTACGAGGCCACGCACGGCGTGCCCATGATGCTCACCATGGCTCCGGAGACGGCTTATGTGCAGGGCGGCATGAGCGCGTACGGCGGCATCTGGGGCGCCTACCTGCCTATCATCGATGCGTTGCGGAACCGCTTGGACATTCTGCAGGTGCAGCTGTACAACAGCGGCAGCATGTACGGCATCGACGGCGGAATCTACACCCAGGGCACGACCGACTTCATCGTGAGCCAGACCGAGGCGCTGCTACAGGGCTTCCAGACCAACGGCGGCTTCTTCGCCCCGCTGCCGCCGGAGAAGGTGGCCATCGGCCTGCCCGCCTGTCCGCTCGCGGCGGGAGGCGGCTACGTATCCCCCGCCGTGTTGGAGCAGGCCGTGGACTACCTGCGCAGCACGGGCCCGCAGCCCGGCAACTATCAGCGGATGGCCACATACCCCACCCTGCGCGGGCTGATGACCTGGAGCATCAACTGGGACGCCGTGGGCAGCTGTGCCGCGGCCGATGAATATGCGCAGGCTTTCGAGGACATCTTCGGCATCCCGACGGCTGTGCAGGAAGCGCCTCATGATGGTGTCACCGTGTGGCCGGTACCCGTGGATGCGGGCGTGCTGCAGATCGCCGGCCTCCAAGGTGGCGAGGACCTGACCCTGCTCGATGCCCTGGGCCGGGTGGTGGCCTCGGTACGCGCCTCATCCGGCCGCGTTGATCTGGCCTTCGACCACCCCGCAGGCGCGTACGTGCTGCGCGTGGAGCGCGATGGTGCCCCCGTGACCAGCCGACACGTGGTGATGCGTTAAGCGAGCCTTGGGGAGATCAGCTTCTCCACCTCCACCCCGATGAAGACCACGGACGAGAGCGCCGTTACCACCACGAGCTCCTCCAGTGTGAGCGCCTGCGTGTGGAAGATGCCCTGGAACACCGGGACGAAGGTGACCAGCGCCTGAAGGCCGAAGGTGAGCGCCACGGCCCCTAGCAGCGCTGGGTTCGAGAAGAATTGGGTGCGGAAGAACGAGCATTCGGTGCGGATGGCCCACACATGGCCCATCTGGCTCAGGCAAAGCACGTTGAAAGCTATGGTCTGCCAGTGCGCGTGACCGGTGCGGATGGCCCAGGCCTGGGCGGCCAACGTGACCCCGCCCATGAGCAGGCCGACCCACAGGATATGGACACCGAGCCCATGCGCGAAGAGGCTCTCCTTGGGATGGCGTGGTTTCCGCTGCATGAGGTCGCGTTCGGCCGGCTCAAGGGAGAGGAAGAGCCCGGGCAGTCCGTCCGTGACCAGGTTGATCCAGAGAATGTGCACGGGCAGCAACGGGATCGGCAGTCCAATGAGCGGGGCCAGCGCGATGGCCCAGATCTCGCCGGCATTGGCCGTGAGGATGTACTTGATGAACTTCCGGATGTTGTCGAAGACCCGCCGCCCCTCGCGTACGGCGTGGGCCAGCGTCGCGAAGTTGTCGTCCAGAAGCACCATGTCGGCGGCCTCGCGGCTCACATCGGTGCCGGTGATGCCCATGGCCACACCAATGTCGGCGCGCTTCAGTGCGGGGGCATCGTTCACGCCATCACCCGTCATGGCCACAAAGTGCCCGTGCTCCTGTAGCGCCGCCACGATGTCGAGCTTCTGCTCGGGTGATACCCGGGCGATGACGCGCAGGTGATCCACCCGTTGGCGCAGCCCCCGCGCATCGAGCTTGGCGAGCTCGGCGCCGGTGATCACGCTGCGTGGGTCGTCAGCTTCCGCAGGGCTCAAGAGGCCGATGCGTCGTGCGACGGTGCGCGCGGTGACCGGGTGATCGCCGGTGATCATCACCGTGCGGATGCCAGCGCCGTGGCAATCGGCGATGGCTTGCGGCACCTCGTCGCGCGGCGGGTCCTGGATGCCGGACAGGCCGATGAGCACGATGCGGCGCTCAAGCTCATGAAGATCATCCGGCAGCTCACCCGCAGGCAATTCTCGGTAGCCGAGCGCCATCACGCGCAAGCCCTCTTCCGCGAGGCGATCGGCCTCTGATCTCCAGCGGGGATCAGGCGCAGGCACGTGCTCCCGCAGGGATTCCAATGCGCCCTTGATGAAGAGCAGGTGGCGGCCATCGGGCATGCGATGGATGGTGCTCATGCACTTGCGCACGGCATCGAAGGGTACTTCGGCCACGCGGGGCAATTCACTCTGGGCATCAGCCTTCCGCACGCCAGCTGCCTCGGCATGTTCGAACAGCGCGAGCTCGGTGCCCTCGCCCACCGGCCCCTCGGGCCCGTGGAGCACGTCGTTACTGAGAGCCATCGCCTGGAGCAGTCGCTGGCGCTGCGCTTCATCAAGCACCACGAGTTCCTCCACACGCATGCGGTTGCGGGTTAGCGTGCCGGTCTTGTCGGTGCAGATCACGGTGACGGAGCCCAGCGTTTCCACGGCGGCCAGGCGGCGCACGAGGGCCTGCTGCTTCACCATGCGTGCGGCAGAGAGTGCGAGCGAGACCGACATCAGCGCGGGCAGGGCTTCCGGGATCGCGGCCACGGCGAGAGAGATGGAGGTAAGCAGCAAGGTCATCGGATCGCCGCCGCGCAGCCAGCCCACGGTGAAGAGCACCGCGCAGATGGCAAGCACGGCCACGGCCACCACTTTTCCGAAGGCCGCCATGCGCTTCTGCAACGGTGTGGCCGCGGTGCCTTGGTCCAGCAGCTTGGCGATGCGGCCCATCTCGGTACGCATGCCGGTGGCCACCACGATGCCCTCGCCGCGGCCCTTGGCCACCACGGTGCCCTTGAAGCCCATGTTGCTGCGATCGCCCAAGGACAGGTCGGCCAGGTGAAGCTCGCCGGGCCGCTTGGCGGTGTCGAGCGATTCGCCGGTGAGCGCGGCCTCCTGCATGCGCAGCCCATGGCACGCGGTAAAGCGCAGGTCGGCGGGCACCACCATGCCGGCCTCGAGCAGCACCACGTCACCCGGCACCAGTTCGTGTGCGGGCACATTGCGCATCACGCCACCGCGTCGCACGGTGGCCTGCGGGGCCGCCATGCGTTGCAGGGCCTCCAAGGTTTTCTCCGCGCGGAACTCCTGCACCACGCCGATCACGGCGTTCACCAGCACGATGGCCAGGATGATGATGGTGTCCGTGATGTCGCCCACTGAGCCGGCCACCACCGCAGCCGCAAGCAGCACGATGATCATCAGGTCCTTGAACTGGGCGAGGAAAAGGCCAAGGACAGTGCGCTTACGCTTGCCCTCCAGTTCATTCAGGCCATGCTCGATCCGGCGCTCCTCGGCTTGGGCCTCGCTCAATCCCTGTTCATCGACGCCCAGTGCCTGACGCAGTTCACCGATCTCCAGCAGGTACCATTTCATGGGTCATGAGAGCCGATAAAGCAGGATGAGGTTGACGACATACACCACCATGATCAGGAAGGTGTCCCACGCCAATAGGAAGCGCTTGGGTGCGGTGCGGAAGGTGAGCCCCACGATCACGATGGCGCTCATGATGATGGTGCTGAGCACCGAGATCAGGTGTGCCTCGGAGGCGTCCTTCAGCAGGAAGCCGCCGCGATACACCAGGTCGTCGATGGCGAGGATGACGATGTTGAAGAGGTTGCTGCCAAGCAGGTTCGAAACGGCCATGTCCATCGCCCCGATGCGCAGGGCCGAGACGCTTACGGCGACCTCGGGGAGCGAGGTGGAAGTGGCCAGCAGCAGAGTGCCGACGAAGGAGGCCTTCAGACCGGTCTCCTCGGTGATGGTCTCGGCGAAGCCCGGCAGGAAGAGGGCAGCAGTGATGACCACGGTGGCGTGCACCGCATACCAAAACACCACGCGATTCAGGCCGGAGCGGTCGGGCGCATCCGCGCCAGCCACGATCGGATCATGGCCCAGATGATGATACACCATGCGCATGGCCACGAGGTAGACCCCCACGAACATGATGCTGAGCGCACCCACCCAGCCCATGATGGTGTACTGATCCGGCAGGAAGATGCCGAAGCCCACGAGCGCCAGCAGCACGATGCCCAAGGCTGCGCTCAACACCTGCTTAGGCTCGACCGAATGAAGCAGCCCCGGTCCGCGGTGAAATGCATCGAGCACCGAGAGGATGAGCAGGTTGAACACGCAGCTGCCGAGCACGTCGCCCACGGCGAGGTCGGCGTTGCCGTGGATGCCCGCGGAGCCGATGCCCACGAAGAGCTCGGGCAGGGAGGTGACGGTGGCCATGAGCACCAGACCCAGCCACGCGCGGCCCATGCCGGTGAGCTCCGCGAGGCGGTCGCCCAAGCGTGCGAGGTGGGCACCGCTGAACCAGATGGCGGCTGCGCAGAGGATGAATCCGAGGGAGGTGATGAACATCGGGTTGTGGTGAAAGTAAGTCCGTGAGGCATCAACGGCTCGTGGCGTGAAGTACTTTGGTCCTGATGCTGCCCTATGATGTTCAGCTCCATAGCGCCGGGGGACGGTTCACCATGCACCCGTTCGGTGGGCTGTACTGGCACGAACGCAAATGGCTGCTGGTGGCCGACCTGCATCTTGGGAAGGCGGCGCACTTCCGGAAGGCCGGGGTCCCGCTCCCGGAAGGAGATGATCAAGCCACCTTGGATCGGTTGACCCGGGTGATGGACCATTTCAGTCCTGACCGATTGCTCATCCTAGGCGACCTGTTCCACAGCGATCTGAATCGCAGCTGGGATGGATTCGTGGCCTGGTGCCGGTCGCGGTCGGAGGAACTGCATGTGGTGCCTGGAAACCATGATCGGCTCAGTGAGCGACGGTATCAGGATGCCGGGCTGCGTGTCGAACAAGAGGAGGTGGTCGAGGACGGGATCACATTGTGCCACGATCCCGTGGGAACGAATAGCGCCGGTGATGGCTATCGTATCGGAGGACATGTGCATCCTGGGGTGGTGTTGACCGGTACCGGTCAGCAACGGATCACGCTCCCCTGTTTCGTCGTTGGACCCAGGAGCACGTTGCTCCCTGCGTTCGGTCTCCGCCAAGGTCTTTTCAGGGTCAGGCCCACACCCCTACAGCGCATCTTCGCCTGCACACCGACCAGTGTGCTGGACGTGACCGGCGTGTCCATCCCCATTGGATCGCGGACACGGTGATCGTCAGACCGTCCAGTTGTCTCCAGTGCGGAACACCGTCCCCTTGAACAGGGCCACGATGCGGTCGCGCTGGTCAGTCACGCACACCTCATATGTGGCGAAGCGTGCGGACCGGTTCCTCTCCGTGGCAGTTGCCGTGAGGGTGTCGCCTGTATGGACCGGTCGCGTATGGGTGATGTTGGTCTCGATGCTGACGGCTTGAACGCCGTGCGAATTCGCAGCGAACGCCAGAGCACTGTCCGCCAAGCTGTATGCAACGCCGCCATGAGCGATGGCGAAGCCGTTCAGCATCTCCTGCCTAACGGTCATACGAAGGACGCAATGCCCCGGTGCCACGACCATTCGTTCGACCCCCAGCCAGCGGCTGAACGGGTCATGGTCGTACATCTTCGCAACGACGCGCTCGGCAAGGGTCTGGGGGTCCATGGGTCCAATGTAGCGGCCTGGGCCAGACCGGGTCGGATGTATGTATGGCCATACATATGTTCATTGGCTATGGTCGGCAAGTCCCAGGTGTCGGGTAACCCACGGCAGGACTGACTTCTACCGTTCATCACCGACGTGGAGAGCGACTCTCTTCGATCCGTGCTTCGCATGGAGTGAGAACGACAAGAACCTGTTTAAACCATTATGGGACAGCGAGTTGCGGCCGGATAGGACTGAACACGACCGGTCCGTACATATGTATGGCCATACATACGTCCGGGGATGTACCACCCGAGCGACACCTTCTGCCAGACACCCATCCCAACCCCTGTCGCATCTTCGCACCCTTGTTCACCCTCCATGGCCTCCAACGCGTACGTCATTGATGCGGTCCGAACGCCCATCGGGGCTTTCGCAGGGTCCCTCGCCTCGGTCCGTGCGGACGATCTTGCTGCCCACGTCCTTCGTGAGCTGGTCAAGAGGCATCCCGGACTTGATCCCGCAGCCATTGATGACGTCATTCTGGGTTGTGCCAACCAGGCCGGTGAGGACAACCGCAACGTGGCCCGCATGGCGCTCCTGTTGGCCGGGCTCCCTGTATGTGTGCCAGGTGAAACCGTCAACCGGTTGTGCGCCAGTGGTATGAGCGCCGTTGTCCAAGCCGGTCGCGCGATCCAAGCCGGCCAAGGTGATCTTCTCATTGCCGGCGGTGTGGAGCACATGACCCGCGGTCCTTGGGTGATGAGCAAGACCAGCACTCCGTATGGAAGGGATGCCCAGCTCCACGACACCAGCTTTGGCTGGCGCTTCGTGAACCCTGCCATGAAGGAGAAATATGGCGTGGATGCGATGGGTGAGACCGCGGAGAACCTCATCGAGGCATCGCCCATCAGCAGGGAGGACCAGGACCGCTTCGCGCTCTGGAGCCAACGGAAAGCCGCGGCAGCGATGAGCAGGGGGCGCTTGGCCCGTGAGATCGTGCCCGTGCCCGTGCCGCAGCGGAAAGGCGACCCCGTTCTCGTGGAGCAGGACGAGTTCATCAAGCCAGGTACCACGCTCGAAGCGTTGGCCGGTCTGAAGCCCGCGTTCCGGCGGAACGGGTCGGTCACGGCAGGGAACAGCAGTGGACTGAACGACGGTGCCGCCGCCGTGCTCGTAGCGGGGGATGCCGCCTTGGAACGGCATGGATTGACCCCGATGGCGCGGATCGTGACGGCCGCCGTGACCGGCGTGGAGCCGCGGATCATGGGCATCGGACCGGTGAGCGCCACCCGGCTGGCCTTGAAGCGCGCCGGACTGCGGCTTGAGGAGATGGACCTCATCGAGATCAACGAAGCGTTCGCTGCGCAAGCCCTGAGCTGCACCCGTGCCTTGGGCCTTGCGGATGACGACCCACGCCTGAATCCAAACGGCGGCGCCATCGCTCTGGGGCATCCCTTGGGAATGAGCGGTGCCCGACTACTGCAGACGGCTGCCATAGGGTTGAAGGACACCGGTAAGCGGTACGCCCTGTGCACCATGTGCATCGGTGTCGGCCAGGGTTATGCCGTCATTCTCGAACGCTACTGAGCTACCTTCACATCAGTATTCACGGAACCCATGCTACGAACACTTGCCCTCCTCGCCTTGAGCGGCAACCTGATGGCCATGGCCCAACAGGCGCCGAAGGTGCGCGTGAAGGTGAAGGCCGATCTCGGACGCCGACTGGAGGACGGCACCACCCTGCACACCGTGGTGAAAGGGGATGAAGGCGCCTTGATCGCCATGCAGGTCCCGGCCGACGCAGCGGTGATCGGAGGCCGCCCTCAGGCCGGCATGGCCTGGAACCTGGTGACCTATGACCGCGCCACCCTCTCCCCCATCAAGAGCGCCGCTCCGAAGATGGTGTTCGGGGAGACGCCAGTGGCCGTGGAGACCATCGGCCGCCATCAACGGAAGCTCTGGCTGTTCGGTTCCAAGATCGATCTTGAGCGTTCGGGGATCCAAGTGCTCCGCCAGGAAATGAACCCCAGAAGCCTGCAAGGGGTGAAGGGAACCCAAGAACATGCCCTCCTCACCTTCGACCGCTTTGGAAAGGACCAGTCGTGGTTCGCTCCAGGCTCCGCTGTGGGTCTGACCTTCCTCCCCAGCGTGGACACCACCCGGTTCGTGCTCAACGTGGACCCGCGCAGCACCCAACGCCCGGGAGCACCCTGGTTCGCCGCCGTGTTCCACAAGGACATGAGCCTCTATTGGGCCCGGGCCATGGAGATCGACCCCGCGGTGAAGGACGTCGTGGTGGCCGGGTCCGTCTTGGACGGGGACGGAGTGCTCTGGCGGCTGGTGAAGTGGGTGACCGATCCCGCACCGAAGGTCAAGGACCAGGTGGGCTATTCGTGGGCCGTAGTGCGGATGGACAGCACAGGGCAACAGCAGGGTGATCGTCGATCTGCCGGGAGCACCTTATGCCCAGGACGTGCGCATGGCCCTGCGCAAGGATGGCGCGCTGATGGTGGCAGGCACGTACGGCGAACCCACCCTGCGGCGCGACCAGTCGAAGGGCCTGTTCTTCACCACCTTCGACCGGAAAGCGCTCGCGTGGGGACCCTTCAAGCTTCACACCTTGCAGCCTGCCATGGTGAAGGAAAAAAAGGAGTTGCAGGTGGACGTGGTGGCGGAGGATCTACAAGTGTTCAGCGATGGCGGAGCCGTCCTACTGGCGAACGAAAGCGCTTTGCGAACCATCCAGAGCAAGAACTTCGCGAATCAGCCGGTCACCCGCCAGAGCTATGTCACGAGCGACCTGCACGTGATGCGCGTGGATGCTGCGGGTGAACAGCTGTGGTACAGCGTCCTGGACCGGCAGATCAACCTGGAGAAACCGGGCCGGGGATCGCCCGTGGCCTTTGTCCAGAACGACCTG
Source organism: Flavobacteriales bacterium (assembly GCA_016713875.1). NCBI lineage: Bacteria > Pseudomonadati > Bacteroidota > Flavobacteriia > Flavobacteriales > Flavobacteriales bacterium. The sequence continues at coordinate 1,053,091 of JADJOI010000003.1, read as the reverse complement.
CTGCATGTGCTCCTCAACGATGACATGGCCAACGAGGAGATCCGCAGGTCCGGCGAACCCGTGCCACCCTTGGACGGTGGAGGTGAGGCGCTGCTGCTCGAGTTCAAGGCGGACGGGACCTCGAAAGCCCGCTCCGTCGTGAACGGAGGGGCCGATGTGGCCACCGTGCTGCCCGAACGGCGCTGGACGGTGGCGCCGAACGAGACCGTCATGCTGGCCGGTTTCAAGCTTCAAGGCGAGAAGACCTTCCCGTTGTCCGTGCAGTTCGAGCAGGAGATGAAACGTTGACCCGACCGACCGCTGAACCTACTGCCATGCTCCCTCAGGAACAGATCAACCTCTACATCGCTGAACAGCCCGAATGGCCACGCCGCACCCTCGTGCGTCTGCGACAGCTCATCCACTCGGTGGACGAGACCATCGAGGAGACCTGGCGGTGGAACATGCCCCATTACGACCATGATGGCATCATGCTCGGTACCATCGCGCTCAAGCACGCCGTCTGCGTGTGGTTCCACAAAGGGTCGCTGATCAAGGACCCGCACAAGCTCTTCGACAAGCCGGAGAAGGACGAGGCCAAAGGCATGCGCAAATACCGCATCGAGGAGGGTGGCGCCATCGATGAGAAGGCGTTCGTGGACCTGGTGAAGCAGGCCGTGAAGGTCAACATCAGCGGAGCGAAACTCCCGGATGCCAAGCCGGCCCGGAAGGCCGTGATCCTTCCGGAGGAGCTGGACGTGGTGCTGCGCAAGGACGAGGAGGCCTGGGCCATGTGGGAAGGCTTCACGGCGGCGCAGCAGCGGGAGTTCGTGGAGTGGATCACGGATGCCCGGAAGGACGAGACCCGCAAACGACGGGTGGCCGAGGCCTACCAGGAGATCCGCGAAGGCCGGACACGGAACGAGCGCTACAAGGTGAAAGGCTGATCGGCGACCCCGGAAAAGGAAAGCCCCCGGTCGGCGACCGAGGGCTTCCGAAGACGTGCTCGCCGATTACTTCGCGTCCTTGTTGTGGCGCGCGTAACGCTTGTTGAACTTGTCCACACGACCGGCCGTGTCGATCAGCATCATCTTGCCGGTGTAGAAAGGATGGGAAGTGTGGCTGATGTCCAGCTTCACGAGGGGATAATCGTTGCCGTCCTCCCACTTGATGCTCTCCTTGGTGGCCGCGCAACTGCGGCTCAGGAACATGTAATCGTTGGACATGTCCTTGAACACCACGACGCGGTAGTTCTCGGGGTGGATGCCGTCCTTCATGGTTCTGCGGTTCTCGGCCCGCCACTTCGTGCGACGGGGGCGCAAAAGTAAGCCGGATCGACCAGTTGACCAAATGGCCGTCCGGGCAATGATCGCAGGCCCCTTTCCGTAATGCAGGCCGAGCCATCTTTGCACCCCATGTCGCACCGCCCGATCCTTGCCCTGTTCGCCGGACTGTTCATCCTGGCGGGGTGCCGCAAGGACCTCCGGTTCACCGAGGACGGGGTCACCCTCGACTTCAGCCGCGACACGATCCTGTTCGACACCGTGTTCACCACGCTCACCACCTCGGTGACCAAGCGCTTCACGGTGCGCAACCCCGATGCCAACGCCGTGAAGGTCGATATCGTCCTGGTCGGCGGGCCCCCCTCCCCCTTTCGGATCAACGTGGACGGGCTCAGCGGCGACAGCTTCGAGGACGTGGAGATCCTGGGCAAGGACAGCATCTTCGTGTTCGTGGAGGTCCTGCCCGCTGCCGGAGGGGTCAACACCCCCTTCCTGGTGGAGGACTTCATCCGCTTCAACGCCAACGGCGTGGAGGGGTCGGTGCTGTTGCAGGTCTGGGGGCAGGACGCGGTGGTGTACCGGCCGGATCAATTCGTGCAGGGCTTCCCTCCCTTCTCCTACATCGCAGGCGGTTTCGACCAGAACGGGGTCCAGATCTGCGGAGAGACCGTGGTGTGGACCCCCGAAAAACCGATCCTGATCCTCGGCTATGCGGTGGTGGACAGCTGCAATGCCCTGGTCATCCAACCCGGAACGCGGATCCACGTCCACGGCGGGGGCGGTCTGTGGGTGTACAAGTACGGCCGCATCACCGCCCAGGGCCTCGTCGATCAGCCCATCGTCTTCCAAGGCGACCGCCTGGAGCCCGCTTATCAGGACCTGCCCGGGCAGTGGGACCGCATCTGGATCAACGAGGGTGAGGCCAATCAGGACCATGTGCTCGAGCATGTGCAGGTCCGGAACGCCCTCATCGGCATCCAATGCGAGACCTTCCCGCTGGATCCCCTGGCCCCGACCAGCGCGGCCAAGCTCGTGCTCAACAACGTCAGCATCCGCAACTGTTCGGCCGCCGGCATCCTGAGCCGCAACTACCGCATCACCAGCAACAACCTGCTGGTGGCTGATGCCGGGCAGTTCTGCATGGCCCTCACCGGGGGGGGCGAGTACTTCTTCAACCACACCACCGTCTCCAACTTCTGGTCCTACGACGTGCGGAACGATCCGGCCTTCCTGCTCACGAACACCTACCAGGGGATCGACGGGTCGGTGCAGGTGCGCGACATCACCAACAGCACGTTCCAGAACGGGATCATCCATGGGGCCAACAGCAACGAATTCCTGATCGAATTGGAAGCCGGGGCCACCACGCAGTACACCTTCACCAACTTCCTGCTCCGCACCGATCAGCCGACGAACGATGCGTTCCACTTCCCCGACCAGACCTCCATCATCCGCAATCTGAATCCGGCGTTCGTGGGCAGCGGCGATCAACACCTCACCGCGGCCTCGCCCTGCATCGATCGGGGCACGTTCAGCACGATCGAGGCGCTCACGGACCTGGATGGTCAGCCGCGTGGGTTCCCGCCCGATCTGGGTTGCTACGAATTCGTGCCCTGAGCGCCCGGTCAGCGGTCCCGGTCAAAGGCCTTCACGTAGGCGCCGTTCGCGTACACCCGCTGAAGGGCTTCTGCCGCAGCATCATAGTCCGGCCGGATCAATAGGGCCACTTGGTAATCGGCTGCTGCGCTGTCCAGCCGTTCCAGACGTTCGTAGGCCACACCCCTGTTGTACCACGCCTGGTAGTAATTGGTGTTCAGGCCAGTGGCCTTGGTGAACCAGCCGATCGCCGTGCGGGGGTCCTGCCGGTGCTCCAGATGGATGAAGCCGGTGTTGTAGGGCGCCAGGGCGTTCAGGCTGTCCACCTCGGTGATCCGGGCGTAAGTGACCATCGCCAGGCTGTCCTCGCCATGCTCTTGGAGGTACATGCCCAAGTTGTACAGGGCCTCCACGCTGTTGGGTCGGATGGCCAGGGCGGACCGGTAATAGTCCACCGCAAGCTCGTCGTGGAGGCCGGCATGCAACAACCCGAGCTGGATGAAGGCGCTGTAGTGGCCCGGGTCCTGCTCCACCGCGGTGCGCAGGCTGGAGACGGCCAGCGCCGTGTCGCCCACCTCCTTGTAGATCCAGCCCTTGAGGTAGTAGCCCTTCGCCAGGTTGGGATCCATCCGGAGCGCGGCGTTCACCAGTTCCATGGCCTCCCGGTAGTGGCGGAGCACGAGCTCGATCTCGGCCAGTTTGAGGCGCGGATCGGGACGGTCCGGGGCCAGCGCGATCGCCCGCTCGAACTCGGCCCGCGCCCGGTCGACCATCGTTTGTCGGTAGTACAGATCTCCACGCTCGATGCGATATCCGGCGTTCGTGCTGTCCGCGGCGATGGCGCGTTCCCAGTCCTTGAACGCCTGCCGCAGGCTGTCCACAGTGGTGTACAGGCGGGCCCGCTCGGCATAGAGCGCGGCGTTCGAGGGGTCGGCCACGATCCGCTGTTCCAACGCGGCCAGCTGTTCGGCCAGTCCGCCAGGGGACGTGGCGGGGGGCGCTCCGTCGCTGGTCGGCGCGGAAGGCCTGCAGGCCAGGAAGAGCAGGAGGATCAACGATCCGATGGGGCGGGCGCCGTGGGTCATGGGAACGAAGAAGCCCCTTCCAAGGGAAGGGGCCTCTAAGGTAGGGTCGGGCCGAAGGGCGCCTCAGGCGTTTTGAGGAGCGGCTTCCCTTAGACCGTCCTTGATCTTTTTCTCCAGCTCCTCGCACAGCTCCGGATTGTCCTCCAGCAGCTGCCGCACGGCGTCCCGGCCTTGACCCAGTTTGTTGTCCTCGTACGCGAACCAGCTTCCGCTCTTCTTGATGATGCCCTGCTCGACCCCCATGTCGATGATCTCGCCGGACTTGCTGATGCCTTTGCCGAAGAGGATGTCGAACTCGGTCTTGCGGAAGGGCGGCGCCACCTTGTTCTTCACGATCTTCACCTTGGTACGGTTGCCCACCGCGGTCTCCCCGTCCTTGATCTGGTTGGTGCGGCGGATGTCGATGCGGATGCTGGCGTAGAACTTCAGCGCGTTGCCACCGGTGGTGGTCTCCGGATTGCCGAACATCACCCCGATCTTCTCGCGCAGCTGGTTGATGAAGATGCAGCAGCAGCCCGTCTTGCTGATCGTGCCGGTGAGCTTGCGCAGGGCCTTGCTCATCAGGCGCGCCTGCATGCCCGGTGAGGCATCCCCCATCTCCCCTTCGATCTCCGCGCGCGGGGTCAGGGCCGCCACACTGTCCACCACCAGCAGGTCGATCGCGCCGGAGCGGATCAGGTTGTCGGCGATCTCCAAGGCCTGTTCCCCGTTATCCGGCTGGCTGATCAGCAGGTTCTCCGTGTCGACGCCCAGCGCTTCGGCGTAGAAGCGATCGAAGGCGTGTTCGGCGTCCACGAAGGCCGCAATACCCCCCTTCTTCTGCACCTCCGCGATCGCGTGGATGGCCAGGGTCGTCTTCCCTGAGCTTTCAGGACCGTAGATCTCCACGATGCGGCCTTTCGGGTAGCCGCCCACGCCCAGCGCAAGGTCAAGGCCCAGGGACCCGGACGGGATCACCTCCACCTGCTCCACCGCATCATCCCCCAGCTTCATGATGGCCCCCTTGCCGAAGGTCTTCTCCATCTTGTCCATGGTGAGCTGAAGGGCCTTCAGCTTCTCCTTGTTGATCTCCACCGCTGCCATGTGTTTGGGATTTGTTGTCGCGTTGATGATCGTCCGATGCCTTGACGTCTTTTCTGTCAGACGAACGCCGGACAATTAAGCAACTCGCCACGTCGATCGCCAAAAAAACCGGCAGAAAGTTTTCAACAGGTGACCTCCGGCCGCTCCGTTCGGCTCGCAGAAAATGCCCCATGAAATCGCCTAATGCATCGACGAATAGCCTATTCGTTTCGACGAAACTTGACACCGGCCATCGGTTCGCCGTTGCTTTGTGCCCGTTCGTCCGGCTTCGATCGACCCTGTGGGCTACTTGGACACCAACAGGATCACCGATGAGGACCGCGAAGACCCTTGAGCGCGTGAGCGCGCTCGTGTTGCACCGAAGGATCGCCCTGCCGGCCTGGTTGGCCGACAGAGAGCTCTGGTGCCTTCTGCTGGTCGGCCTGTTGCTGCTGTTCGTCCCCTGATGACCTCCTCCGGGGCGTCCGCATCCGAATAACCGACAACCGACCCAAGAACCCATGCAGCACCATTCACCCCCCAAGACCGCGCTGCGACGCGCCAAGGCCCTACTGACGGCCTTGGTGTTCGCGACCACAGGCGCTGTGGCGCACACGCCGCCCGACCGACCGCATGACGGACATGCGGACGGCCTGGACGCCCTGCTCCATGCCTACGAGCAACGCATCCACTTCACGGAGAACCGCGGGCAGTTCAACCCCCACGTCCGGTTCCGGGCCGACTTCCCGCTGGGCCAGGCCCTGGCCACGCCCGAAGGCATGCTGGTGAAGGCCTACGACCCGGAGGCCGTCAGCGCCCGCGAGGCCGAAGGGCATCGCATCGAGGAGGAGGCCCGCCTGGGTCTGCCGAACCGCCCGCTGTTGTGGCGCGAACGCGGACATGGCTGGATGCTCCACTTCCGCGGGGCGCTGCCCACCATGCGCATCGAGGGCCTGAAGCCCCACGGTGACGCCGCCAACTACTTCGTGGGCGATGCCGCCCGCCATGCCACCGGCGTCAGCAGCTTCGAGGAGGTGTGGTACAAGGACGTCTATCCCCGCACCGATGTCCGCTATTACGCGGCCGAGGACGGTGCACTGGAGTACGATATCATCTGCAAACCCGGAAGCGACCCCGCCGACATCCAGCTCGAGCTGAAGGGCATCGAGCGCCTCCGTGTCACCGACAAGGGTGAACTGGTGGTGCCCACAAGCCTGGGTGAGATGCTCTTCCCCGCGCCGGTCGTCTACCAAGGCGGCGAGCGTGGCGAGCAGCGCGTGGATGCCGCATACGCCGTGCAAGGCAACGTGGTCCGCTTCACCTTGGGGGCCTACGACCGTACCCGGCCGTTGGTGATCGACCCCATCGCGCTGCGCTGGGCCACCTGGGTGAACACGAACAGTTCCGGCGACAACCATGGCCATGGCATCTGGGTGGACCCGAACGACGGGGCCATCTACGTGCTGGCCCGAGTGGTGGGCACCACCGACAACATCACCTTGGGCGCCTTCGACGAAACGGCCAACGGCAACCTGGAGATCATCGTCGGTAAATACCTCGAGCCCTCCACCGTGGGTGGTTCCGGCACCCGGGTCTGGCAGACCTACATCGGCGGTGCTGACGACGACAACCCGTACGCGATCGAGCAGGGGCTGGACGGGAACCTTTACATCACCGGCCTGACCGGCAGCACCAACTTCCCCCTGCTCGGCGGAACCGGGTTCAGTGGCAGCAGCATTGATCAGCAGGCCCAATCGGGCGACGACATCTTCGTGCTGAAGATCAACCCCGCCGGCACCGGCATCAAGGCCTGTGTGATCGGTGGCAACGGCGGAGAACTGTCCTACGACCTGCGCACTACCGCCAGCGGTGACGTGCTCGTATGCGGGTCCACCACCAGCACCAACCTGCTCACCCAGAACCCCGGCAGCGGTGCCACCAACACCAACGCGGGCAGCAATGATGCCTTGGTCTTCCGGGTGAACGCCGACCTCTCCACGCTGGTCTGGATGCGCAACAGCGGCGGCACCGGTAGTGATGTCGCTACCATCATGCTGCACAATGATGCCACAGGCGACATCTTCGTCGGTGGTAGCACGGCAAGCACCAACTTCCCGACCGTCAGCCCCCGCCAGTCCACCCGCGGTGGGAACTCGGCCGGCTTTCTGCAACGGCTGACCTCGGCGGGCGGGGTCACCTGGAGCAGCTACTTCAGTTCCGCCTCCAGCGCTGCTGCTTCCGTGCTGTGCATGGAATTCAACACGGCGCGGACCGAGTTGTATTTCGGTGGTGTCACCACCGGGCTCGCCGGCGCCAACATCAGCGGCTCGGGTGTGTTCGACAGCTCGCACAACGGCAGCAACGACTTCTACGCGTGCCGCATGGGCATCGACCAGACCTTCATGGGCGCCACCTACCTCGGCGGAAGCGGCAACGAGGTGAACATGATGGGCCTGAACGTGGACCAGAACAACGATGTCTACGTGTTCGGCTATTCGAACAGCACCAACTTCCCGGTCAGCTCGTCCCCGAACGTGCCGCTGCAGACCACCAACCAAGGAAGCAACGACAAGACCTTCAGCAAGCTGGAGCATGACCTGAGCGCCCTGCTCTTCAGCACCTACTACGGCGGATCGGCCGATGACTATGACCCGGTCGGCGAGCGCGGCATCAAGTTCAGCAACTGCCGCATCTACACCATCGTCACCGCGCGCAGCAACACCATCCCCCTCACCCAGGGCGCGCTCAACACCACCAAGGTCAGCTCCACGTCACGGTATGAACCGGGGCTCGTGGTGTGGGCCAACCCGCCCGACCTGCTGGGCAACAGCATCACCTACCAGGGCGTGGCCATCTGTCCGGGCAGCACGCCCGGCGACATCACCGGTTCCGAACCGAGCTATGTGCTGCCCACCATCGTGCGCAACAACGTGTCCTCTCCCTATCCTGCGTTCGGCAGCGCCGCCACCTATCAGTGGCAGATCAGCGCCGACAGCCTGACGTGGACGGACATCGCAGGTGCCACCGGGCAGGACCTTCCGGGTGCCCTGATCGGTGCCGTCACCGCGGACACCTACATCCGGCGCATCATCGGCGGCGATGCCTGCATCCTCGCCGGGGCGGCCGATCAGGTGGTGAAGGTGCGCATCATGACCGCGAGCGGCACGGTGGGCGATGTGTCCTGCCACGGCGGCAGCGATGGCAGCGTCACGGCCACCGCCGACGGACAGGCGCCCTTCACGTTCGCATGGAGCAATGGCCAGACGGGGGCCACCGCCACGGGCCTGAGCGCCGGACCGATCAGTGTGACGGTGACCGATGCCAACGGATGCAGCGCCACCGCCAACTTCTCAGTGGGTCAGCCCAGCCCGCTCTCCGCCACCATCAACACCACCCTGGATGCCTGCAACACGGGCACGGGCGGTGCGTCGGCCAGCGGCACCGGCGGAACCCCGGGCTATGGCTATGTGTGGAGCACCGGCGCCGTGGGGCCGAACCTCACCAACGTGCCAGCTGGTCCCTACACTGTCACCGTCACCGACCTCAACCAGTGCTCCGTCACCCTTCCGGTGAACATCTCCGGCACCATGCCTCCCACAGCCCTTGCGGGAAGTGATGTCGAGATCACCTGCACCACGGGTCCCACGGTGCAACTGAACGGCGGCAGCGTACCGAGCGGGCTGAACTTCTCATGGACCGGCCCGGGCATCGTTTCCGGCGCGGCTTCCGCCACACCGATCGTCAACCAGGCCGGCGTCTATGTCCTCCTGGTGACCGATCCGCAAACGGGCTGCACCGGCACCGATCAGGTCGAGGTGTCCGTGAACACCACTGTACCCGGCGCGCAAGCGGCCGGAGGCACGATCAGCTGCACCACGCCATGTGTGACCCTGCAGGGCACCGGTAACGGCAGCTACAGCTGGACCGGCCCGGGCAACTTCAGCAGCACCGATCAGGATCCGACGGTATGCACCGCGGGCACCTACACCCTGGTGGTGACGGGCGCCAACGGGTGCACCAGCACGGCCACGGTGGAGGTGATCGCCGACAACGCCGCCCCCCAAGCTTCGGCTCAGGGCGGTACCATCAACTGCAACATCCTCTCCGCCCAGCTGCAAGGCAGTGGCACCGGAACCCTGTCGTGGAGCGGTCCTGGTGGGTTCACCAGCGCGGATGCCGCTCCGGTGGTGGACGTGGCCGGTACCTACACGTTGACCGTCACCGGGGCCAATGGCTGCGTGACCAGCGTGAACGCCGATGTGATCATCGATGGCACCACGGCCAGCGCCGGTGCCGTTGGAGGCGAGATCAGCTGTCTGCAACCGACCGTCCAGCTCCAGGGAGCCAGCCTCACCCCGAACGTGAGCTTCACCTGGACCGGCCCGAACGGGTTCACCAGCGGCGATCAGAATCCGGTCGTTTCCGCCCCGGGCAGCTATGTGCTGACGGTCACCGGAACAAGCATCCAGACGGAGAATGGTCCGTTGGCCTGCGTTGGGACCGCCGAGGCGATCGTGATCGGGAATACCGACGTGCCGGGCGCCCAAGCGGCCGGTGGTACCATCACCTGCACCACGAGCTGCGTGACGCTGCAGGGCACGGGCAACGGCAGCTACAGCTGGACCGGCCCGGGCAACTACAGCAGCGCCGACCCGAACCCGACGGTGTGCATGGCGGGCACCTACACCTGGTGGGTGACGGGCGCCAACGGCTGCACCAGCACGGCCACGGCCGAGGTGCTGTTGGATAACGATGTGCCTGAGGTGGACGCCCTGAGCGGCGTGCTCTCCTGCAGCAACCCCACGGTGACCCTGAACGGGTTCTTCGCCCCGGGCATCGTGAGCTTCCAGTGGACGGGCCCCAACGGCTTCGTGAGCGCGGACGCTGCCCCGGTGGTGAGCACTGCGGGTGTGTACACCCTGACGGTGACCGCCGCCAACGGCTGCAGCAACAGCGCCAGCACCACCGTGCTGGAGGATGTGGACGTGCCGGGCGCGCAAGCCGCCGGTGGAACGCTGACCTGCACCACCACGAGCGTGATGCTGATGGGCAGCGGCAACGGCAGCTACAGCTGGACCGGCCCGAACAACTTCGCCAGCATCGACCAGAACCCGACCGTGTCGGTCGCTGGCACGTATGTGCTGACGGTGACGGGCAGCAACGGTTGCACGAGCACGGCCAGCGCCGAAGTGCTCCTGGACAACGCTGCTCCTGGCGCGCAAGCCGCCGGTGGCACGATCACCTGCACCACGAGCTGCGTGACGCTGCAGGGCACGGGCAACGGCAGCTTCAGCTGACCGGCCCGGGCAACTACAGCAGCGCCGACCCGAACCCGACGGTGTGCATGGCGGGCACCTACACCCTGGTGGTGACGGGCGCCAACGGCTGCACCAGCACGGCCACGGCCGAGGTGCTGTTGGATAACGATGTGCCTGAGGTGGACGCCCTGAGCGGCGTGCTCTCCTGCAGCAACCCCACGGTGACCCTGAACGGGTTCTTCGCCCCGGGCATCGTGAGCTTCCAGTGGACGGGCCCCAACGGCTTCGTGAGCGCGGACGCTGCCCCGGTGGTGAGCACTGCGGGTGTGTACACCCTGACGGTGACCGCCGCCAACGGCTGCAGCAACAGCGCCAGCACCACCGTGCTGGAGGATGTGGACGTGCCTGGCGCGCAAGCCGCCGGTGGAACGCTGACCTGCACCACCACGAGCGTGATGCTGATGGGCAGCGGCAACGGCAGCTACAGCTGGACCGGCCCGAACAACTTCGCCAGCATCGACCAGAACCCGACCGTGTCGGTCGCTGGCACGTATGTGTGCTGACGGTGACGGGCAGCAACGGTTGCACGAGCACGGCCAGCGCCGAAGTGCCCCTGGACAACGCTGCCCTGGCGCGCCGCCGCCGGTGGCACGATCACCTGCACCACGAGCTGCGTGACGCTGCAGGGCACGGGCAACGGCAGCTTCAGCTGGACCGGCCCGGGCACCACAGCAGCGCCGACCCGAACCCGACGGTGTGCATGGCGGGCACCTACACCTGGTGGTGACGGGCGCCAACGGCTGCACCAGCACGGCCACGGCCGAGGTGCTGTTGGATAACGATGTGCCTGAGGTGGACGCCCTGAGCGGCGTGCCTCCCGCAGCAACCCCACGGTGACCCTGAACGGGTTCTTCGCCCCGGGCATCGTGAGCTTCCAGTGGACGGGCCCCAACGGCTTCGTGAGCGCGGACGCTGCCCCGGTGGTGAGCACTGCGGGTGTGTACACCCTGACGGTGACCGCCGCCAACGGCTGCAGCAACAGCGCCAGCACCACCGTGCTGGAGGATGTGGACGTGCCGGGCGCCCAAGCCGCCGGTGGCACGATCACCTGCACCACGAGCTGCGTGACGCTGCAGGGCACGGGCAACGGCAGCTACAGCTGGACCGGCCCGGGCAACTACAGCAGCGCCGACCAGGACCCGACGGTGTGCACCGCCGGCACCTACACCTTGGTGGTGACGGGCGCCAACGGGTGCACCAGCACGGCCAGCGCCGAAGTGCTCCTGGACAACGCTGCTCCTGGCGCACAGGCCACGGGTGGAACGCTGACCTGCACCACCACGAGCGTGATGCTGATGGGCAGCGGCAACGGCAGCTACAGCTGGACCGGCCCGAACAACTTCGCCAGCATCGACCAGAACCCGACCGTGTCGGTCGCTGGCACGTATGTGCTGACGGTGACGGGCAGCAACGGTTGCACGAGCACGGCCAGCGCCGAAGTGCTCCTGGACAACGCTGCTCCTGGCGCGCAAGCCGCCGGTGGCACGATCACCTGCACCACGAGCTGCGTGACGCTGCAGGGCACGGGCAACGGCAGCTTCAGCTGGACCGGCCCGGGCAACTACAGCAGCGCCGACCCGAACCCGACGGTGTGCATGGCGGGCACCTACACCCTGGTGGTGACGGGCGCCAACGGCTGCACCAGCACGGCCACGGCCGAGGTGCTGTTGGATAACGATGTGCCTGAGGTGGACGCCCTGAGCGGCGTGCTCTCCTGCAGCAACCCCACGGTGACCCTGAACGGGTTCTTCGCCCCGGGCATCGTGAGCTTCCAGTGGACGGGCCCCAACGGCTTCGTGAGCGCGGACGCTGCCCCGGTGGTGAGCACTGCGGGTGTGTACACCCTGACGGTGACCGCCGCCAACGGCTGCAGCAACAGCGCCAGCACCACCGTGCTGGAGGATGTGGACGTGCCGGGCGCCCAAGCCGCCGGTGGCACGATCACCTGCACCACGAGCTGCGTGACGCTGCAGGGCACGGGCAACGGCAGCTTCAGCTGGACCGGCCCGGGCAACTACAGCAGCGCCGACCCGAACCCGACGGTGTGCATGGCGGGCACCTACACCCTGGTGGTGACGGGCGCCAACGGCTGCACCAGCACGGCCACGGCCGAGGTGCTGTTGGAGAACAACGCCCCGGACCTGAGCGCCGAGGCCACCACGATCGATTGCATCACGGGTGAAGCGACGCTGACCGCGATCTCGCAGGCAGGCCTGACCTTCAGCTGGACCGGTCCGAACGGATTCACCAGCACGTCGGCGACCACGACCACCGTGGAAGCCGGCAGCTACACCGTGACCGTGACGGGTGCGAACGGATGCTCCGCCAGCATGGAGGTCCTGGTCATCGACGACTGCGACAAGGATGAATGTGGCAAGCTGATCGAGCAATGCGGTCCGGACGTCACGCTGGAGTGCGGCAGCTCGCTGCACCCCTACGATGTGGGCCACCCGATCTTCCGGAAGGATGACAAGTGCCCTGAGGTGACCGTGGGTTGGACGGACAGCTGGAGCGGCTCCTGCCCCTACGTCCTCACCCGCACCTGGTGGGCCACCGATGCCAATGGCAACAGTGAGACCTGCGTGCAGACCATCACCGTGGTGGACACTCAGGGCCCCGAACTCCTTGGTGTGCCGGCGGACATCACCGTGGCCTGCGACGAGCTGAGCGACGAGCTCCCCGAAGTGCATGCCGCGGACGCCTGCAAGAACGCGTCGCAGGTGATGATGACCGAGGTGTTCGTGCCGGGCAACTGCCCGGGCAACTTCCAGCTGGTGCGTACCTGGTCCGCTTCGGACGACTGTGGCAACACCAGCAGCGCCACGCAGACCGTGACGGTGGTGGACAATGAAGCGCCGGTCCTGCTGGGCGTGCCCGCCGACCTCACCCTGCAGTGCGACGAGAAGCTCCCCGAAGCCCCCTTGGTGACGGCGGAGGATGCGTGCAGCGCCAACCTGGAGGTGATCCTGACCGAGGAGACCATCAAGGGCGATTGCAAGAACGAGTTCACCGTGATCCGCACCTGGACGGTGAGCGACCTCTGTGGCAACACCGCCTCGGCCACGCAGACCATCGAGGTGGTGGACACCACCCCGCCCACCATCCTTTGCGCGGTGGCCGACCTGGAGACCACCTGTGACAAGGTGCCCGATGCGGAAGCCTGCAAGGCGAGCGACAACTGCGATGAGGACGTGCAGGTGCTGTTCACCGAGGACATGAGCGGCAAGGACTGCGAGAAGGGCTACACCATCACGCGCACCTGGACCGCCGTGGACGATTGCGGAAATGCCTCCGAGCTCGTGCAGGTGATCACGGTGAAGGGCAAGGGCGGCAAATCCCTCGAGGTCACCGCTTCGCCGAACCCCTTCCGTGTGATGACCACCCTGCGCTTCACCGCCGACCGCGACGGGCAGGCCGTGCTGGACCTCACCGATCTCCAGGGCCGCCCCGTGGCCCGGCTCTTCGACGGCCGCGTGGAGCGTAACGCCGACTACCAGGTGGAGCTCACCGCCGATGGCCTCACGGGCACCACCTACCTCTACCACCTGATGCTCGATGGACGCAGCGTCCACGGTCGCCTGGTGCTGACGCGTTGACCCGTCCCTGACCACTGCGACAGGACCCCCTCCACACCGGAGGGGGTCCTTCGTTGGCGGCCCTACCTTCGCCGCATGGATGCCGCGCCCCTGGCCGAACGGATGCGTCCGCGCGACCTGGAGGCGGTCGTCGGCCAGGAGCACCTGGTGGGGCCCGAGGGCATCCTGCGAAGGGCGCTCAGCGGCGGCATGCTGCCCAGCATGATCCTCTGGGGACCGCCCGGGGTGGGCAAGACCACCCTCGCCCGGCTGATCGCCGAACGGCTGCAGCGGCCCTTCTTCACGCTCAGCGCCATCAGCAGCGGCGTGAAGGACGTGCGCGAGGTGATCGACCAGGCCGGTGGCAAGGGCCTTTTCGCCCGCAGCGCGGTCCTCTTCATCGACGAGATCCACCGCTTCAGCAAGGCCCAACAGGACAGCCTGCTCGGTGCCGTGGAGAAAGGCACCATCACTCTCATCGGCGCCACCACGGAGAACCCCAGCTTCGAAGTGATCGGCGCGTTGCTCAGCCGCTGCCAGGTGTACGTGCTGCGGCCGCTCGCCCACGAGCAGCTCCTGGCCCTGCTCGATCGTGCGATGCACCAGGACGAAGAGCTGCGGTCACGGGCCATCACCCTTCAGGAGGTGGATGCCCTGATGCGTGCCAGCAGTGGCGATGCGCGACGGTTGTTGAACACCTTCGAGCTGTGCGTGAAGGCCGCCGGTGAAGGCCTGGTGGTGATCACCGACGCCCTGGTGAAGGAGGTGGTCCAGACCCAGGCCGCGCGGTACGACAAGCAGGGGGAGCAGCACTACGACATCGTCAGCGCCTTCATCAAGAGCATGCGCGGCAGCGACCCGCATGCGGCGGTGTACTGGCTGGCCCGCATGGTGGAGGGTGGCGAGGACCCGTTGTTCATCGCCCGTCGCATGGTGATCCTGGCCAGCGAGGACATCGGCAACGCTGACCCCAATGCGCTGCTGCTGGCCACCACCGCCATGCAGGCCGCCCAATTGGTGGGCTGGCCCGAGAGCCGGATCATCCTGAGCCAGTGCGCCGTGTACCTGGCCTGCGCGCCCAAGAGCAACGCCTCCTACCTGGCCATCGTCGCCGCCCAGCAGCTCGTGCAGCGCACCGGCGACCTGCCCGTGCCGCTCCACCTGCGCAATGCGCCCACGCGGCTGATGAAGGATCTCGGGTACGGCCGGGAGTACCAGTACAGCCATGACCAGCCGGGCCACGCCAGCGATCAGGAGTTCCTTCCGGAGGCCATCAGCGGCACCAGCCTCTATACGCCTGGTGACAATCCTCGGGAGCAGAAATGGGCCGAGCATCTCGGCCGTATCTGGAAGGACCGCTACCGCTGATCAGTGCGCCCGCTCGCTCTCCATGAAGCGGCGGTGCATGTCGTAGATCACACCGAGGCTGACGATGAGGCCTCCGATGCCCTGCTCCAGCATCTGCCAGAGCGCATCGATCACCACATGCACGGCCCCGGCCTTCGCGAAGCTCATGCCCAGGATGTACACCAACAGGAAGACCACGAAGCCGATGGCCGCACCCAACAGGGCGCTCATCAGCGGGAAGGCCCGCTTGAGGCTCACCCACTCGTGGGCGATGGCCTGATGCACGGCCAGGGTGATCACAAAACCGATGATGAGGTACACCAGGCCGCTCAGACCCATGTACAGCGGCAACGGGATCCGCAAGTCCTGCAGATCGTTCAGCGCGAGCCCATGCCACAGGTACGACAGGCCGTACATCACCACGGACGAGCCGATCCAGGGAACGATGAATCCACGTTTGCCGAACATGCGCACCAGTGGCGGGGTGTCAACGCAGCACCATCACGGTCGCTAAATTACGCCCCGTATGAGGAACGAGTCCGCCATGGCCAGGGTTGCCTCGGCCATCGCCGTTTGGGGCGCCTTGCTGCTCGGGTCCTCAAGTTGCCGCAAGGACGCGGGACCGCCGCAGTGGGACGTGGACCTGCTGGCCCCCTTGGTGAACACGTCGCTGACGCTCAACGATGTGATCGCCGACTCGCTCCTGGTGACCGGGGCCGACGGTGGATTGACCCTGCTGTACCGCACCGAGCTCTTCGGCGTGCGGCTGGATACCCTGCTGCAGGTGCCCGACACGGGGATCACCTACAGCTATGTGCTGCCCATACCAGGCCCCCTCTTCTTCGCCGCCGGTGCGTTGCTGCCCACCGACGAGGAGGCCACATCGCTCGATCTGGAGGACGTGCAGCTGCGGTCCCTGGCCATCCGCAGCGGAACGCTTCAGGTGGGTCTCACCAACATGATCGCCAGCGGCATCACCGGCACCTTCGCGCTGCCGGGGGCCACCTTCAACGGTCAACCCGTCGCCGTTCAGGGCTTGGTCCAGGCCGGATCACCGCTCAACCCCTCCTTCACCGGGCTCACGCGTGACCTGGCCGGCCACTGGTTCGACCTGCGCGGCCCCGACCTGGATGAAGTGAACGCCCTCAGCTCGCAGATCACCATCCAACTGGATCCCAACGGCACCGGCGCCAACGTCACCAACATGGACAGTGTGAAGGCCGTGGCCACCTACACGGACATCGTTCCGCAGTTCGCCGAGGGCTACTTCGGGAACCGCACCGAACAGGTGGGACCGGAGAACACCGCCGTGGACCTCTTCGACCGCATCACCGATGGCCTGCTCGACATCGACCACGTGGAAGCCCGGCTCCGCATCACCAACGGCGTGGGCGCCGACCTGCGGATCCGCATCCACGAACTGGTATCGGAGAACACGCGCACGGGGATCTCGGTGCCGCTCGTGCATCCCATCGTGGGCTCCCCCATCAACCTCACTCGCGCCCTCGACCTTGGCGGCTCGTTCCAGTCCACCGCCTGGTCCACCACCCTCAACACCGGCAACAGCAGCATCGCCCCGTTCGTGGAGAACCTGCCCGACCGCCTGCGCTATGCGGTGGACCTGGAATTGAACCCGCTGGGCGACATCAGCAACGGCCACGACTTCCTCTATTACGAGAGCGCCGTCAGCGCTCAGCTCGACCTGGAGATGCCGCTCCGCCTGATCGCCACCGACCTCACCGTGGAGAGCATCGCCACGCCCGACCTCCCCGGCTCCGAGGAGGCCCACGGGCTCACCGCCGGCGAGCTCTCCCTCTTCGCCACCAACGGGTTCCCCTTCCGCGCGCGGCTTCTGCTGGACATCCTCGATGCGGCCGATCATGTGGTGGGCTCCATTCCCGTGGTGGGCGAAGTGGCCAGCGGTGAGGTGGATCCCGATGGCCTGGTGCGCGACCCGGTGCGCTCGGTCTGCACCGCCTCCCTCATCCCCGAACAGGTCGACCTGCTCTACGCCCAGCCGCGCCTGCGGGTCCGGGCCGTCTTCAACACCGCCGATCAGGCGCAGCACCTGCTGTTGATGGCCCATTACCGGTTGGACCTGCAGGTGGTGGCCGGCGCGAACTACGTGGTGAACGGCGATGAGTGAACGGCTTACCGCCCTGGCCCTCGCCACGGCCCTGCCCCTGCTGTCCTTCCCGCAGGACCTGCTGCCCACCGGCGCCACGGCGCAACAGGACCGGGTGGAGGTGCGTGGTGCCTTCGACTACGACGCGAACACCCTGCTGAACGAACTGGTGCTGGACCTGACGCAGGGCGGATTCGTGGAGCGCGACGTCCGTGAACGAAGCCAGGCCGCCCTGCGGTCGAACAACCGGCTCGGACAGGTGCTGCAGCTCGGCGTGCACGCCGTGTTCGGTGACAGCATCCTGGGGCGGGCCGGTCTGAAGGTGATGATCTCGGCCACGCACAAGGACCACGCCGGCCTGCGCTTCCGCCCGGACGTGTACGCCCTCACCTTCTTCGGCAACGCCGGGTTCGCCGGCGAACGGGCCGACCTGTCCGGCTCGGCCTTCGAGCAGCAGCGCTACCAGACCCTGGGCGCCGGCCTGTACCATGCGCGCTCCGGCAGCTGGGTGCGGCTCGATGTGGTGAAGGGCCAGTCCTGGACCGCCGTGCATCTGGAGGACGCCACGCTCTTCACGGCGGCGGACGGCACCCGTCTCGACCTGCGCCTGCACGGCAGCTACCACAGCAGCGACACCGCGCGCAGCGACCTTGGGGCCTTCAACGGCCTTGGAGCGGCGATCAGCTTCGCCCAGCGCTTCAGCCTGCCCACCCGGAACGGCGCGGCCGCACACCGCATCACCATCGGCGCCGAGGATCTCGGGGCCGTGCGCTGGAACGATCGCGCGCTGTGCTCCAGCCCGGACACCGCCTTCACCTACGACGGCATCACCGTGGACGATGTCTTCGACCTCACCGGGGCCATCACCGGCGAGGAGCAGCTGCTGGACACCTTCGGGGTGCGGCCCTCCGTCGGGGCCGCGTGGCGCCTGCTGCCGCTCCATGCGTGGGCGGAGCACAGTGTCGCGTGGCCCACGGGGTGGCGGATGGACCTGCGGATCGCCCAGCGCGCGCTGCCGGGGTTCATCCCCTTCGCACAGGTCACGGGCTGGCGTCGGTTCGGTGCGCAGGCCGTGGGCCTCTCCGCGCAGTACGGGGGCTTCGGTGGCCTGCGTGCCGGTGTGCACGCGCGCTTCCGCATCACCCGATGGCTCGGCGCCGAACTGCTGTTGCCCAACCTGTACGGCCTCACCGGCCCGCGCGCCCGCGGCCTCGCCGCCCAGGTCGGCCTGGTGTTCATCCCCTGAGGAACTTCGCCCCATGGTCCGCCTCCGCATCGACATCCTATCGGCCGTACCCCGCCTGCTGGACAGCTGGTTCGCCGAGAGCATCCTGCAACGCGCCCAGCAGAAGGGCCTGGTGGAGGTGGTGGTGCACGACCTGCGCCAGTGGAGCACCGACAAGCATCGCCGGATCGATGACTATGTGTTCGGCGGAGGTGCCGGCATGGTGCTGCAGGTGGAGCCCATCCACCGGGCCATCACCCAGCTGAAGAGCGAGCGCCCCTACGACGCGGTGATCTACCTGAGCCCCGACGGGGAGCTGCTGGACCAGCCGCTGGCCAACCGCCTCAGCGTGCACCGCAACCTCATCCTGCTCTGCGGCCACTACAAAGGCGTGGACGAACGCGTGCGCGAGCATCTGGTGGATCTGGAGGTGAGCATCGGCAACTACGTGCTCAGCGGTGGCGAGCTGGCGGCCGCCGTGCTCAGCGATGCGCTGATCCGCCTGGTGCCCGGGGTGCTCAACGACGAGACCTCGGCCCTGAGCGACAGCTTCCAGGACGGCCTGGTGGCGCCGCCGGTCTACACCCGGCCTGCGGAGTTCGCCGGCTGGAAGGTGCCCGACGTGCTGCTGAGCGGGCACGAGGCCCGGATCGCGGAATGGCGCCACCAACAGGCCGTGGAGCGCACCCGGGAGCGGCGTCCCGAGCTGCTGGAGGGCGGTGCGGATGCTGCGGCCACCTTCGGGGAAGGGTGAAGCGCCCCGGCATCGCGAAAGTTCCGTAATATTGCGGCCCCGAACGCGGGTCGGACCCGCACAAGTGCCTGAGCGTCATGGATAAGCTGAAGCAACTGGAAAAGGAATGGGCGCCCCTCAAGGCCATGCCCGAGTTCAAGGCCGGTGACACCATCACCGTGCATTACAAGATCGTGGAGGGCAACAAGGAGCGCATCCAGCAGTTCCAAGGCGTGGTCATCCAGCGCAAGGGCGCCGGCAGCACCGCCACCTTCACCGTGCGCAAGATGAGCGGCAACGTGGGTGTGGAGCGCATCTTCCCGGTGGCCTCCCCCTTCATCGACCAGATCGACGTGAACAAGCGCGGCGACGTGCGGCGCGCCCGTATCTTCTACCTGCGCGAGCGTCGTGGCAAGAGCGCCCGCATCACCGAGAAGCGTCAGGTCGTGGCCGCACCGGCCAAGTGAGGCGCATCGCTGTGAACTCCGAGAGGCCCCGGCAACGGGGCCTTTTTCGTGGCTAGGCATACCTTTCGGCATGGGCTTCCTTTGGAGCTTGATCGTGGGCGCCGTGGCCGGATGGCTCGCCGGCCAGCTGATGAAGGGCGGCGGCTATGGCCTGCTGGTGAACATCGTCCTCGGCCTGCTCGGCGGCTTCGTCGGCAACCTGGTGTTCGGTGTCCTCGGCCTTGATGCCACCAACCTCATCGGACGCATCATCTGTGCCACCGTGGGCGCGGTGCTGCTGATCGTGCTCGCCCGGGCGCTGAGGAAGTAGGCCGGCGGTCTGCCGTGCCCGTTCTTCCGGATAAGCAAATGGTGCTTCCAGGCTAGCGTTCGTCGCTTCGCCACGTTGGGTCACGACGGTCACGAATGGACGGGTTGATCGGCATCCGGAGTCTTGACGGTCAGGTAGGGGCCCGGAACGATCGCACGCATGAAGGCACTGCGCCCGGGGCCTTCGTTCTTTTGTGCCCATGCGTATCCACCTCATCAGCAGCCCACGCAACCTGAGCACCGCGCTCATGTACAGCTTCGCGCAACGGGCGGACATGCGCGTGGTGGACGAGCCCTTTTACGCGTACTACCTGGCACGGAGCGGGGTGGACCATCCCGGCCGGGAAGAGGTCCTGGCCAGCCAGCCGCAGGATGTCGAGGGCGTGCTGCATGGGTTGGATGCCATCGATGATCGGCAGCACCTCTTCCTGAAAGGCATGGCCCACCACTGCGAGGGCATACCTGCGCCGCGGCTGGCAGGGATGACCAGCGTCTTCTACATCCGCGACCCCAAGCGGATCATCGCCAGTTTCGCCGAAGTGATCCCCAACCCCGGTTTGCGGGACATCGGCTTGCGCATGTCCGTGGAATTGCTGGAGAGCTTGCAGCGCGTGGGTGGCAAGTGCATGGTGCTGGATAGCGATGACCTGCTGGCCGATCCGAGGGGTGTGCTCGCTTCGCTCTGCGATGCACTGGGCATCGGCTTCGATGAACGGATGTTGCGCTGGGAAGCCGGCCCGAGGCCCGAGGACGGCGTGTGGGCCAGCCACTGGTACGCCAACGTGCACCGCAGCACCGGCTTCGCGAAGCAGGCGAGCAGCGATCGGACACTTCCTGACCACCTTCGATCGCTCTGCGAAGAAGCGCTCCCCTACTATCGCCGGCTCCAGCAACTCCGCATCACCGCCTGAACATGCTCCAGAAGTACGACCCACGGAACGCTGATATCCTCGTGCATGTGAACGGGCAGCTCGTCAAGCGCGCCGATGCCAAGGTGAGCGTCTTCGATAGCAGCGTGCAGGGCGGGGATGCCGTGTGGGAAGGACTGCGCGTTTACAACGGTGGCGTGATGATGCTGGGTCGCCACCTCGATCGCCTGCACGCCTCCGCCCATGCACTGGCCTTTGCGAACGTGCCCACTTCCGATCACATCCGGAACGCGCTGTTCAAGACCTTGAAGGCGAACGGGATGACGAACGATGCGCACGTACGGCTTACGCTGACACGCGGCGAGAAGATCACCAGCGGGATGGACCCGCGCCTCAACCAGAAGGGCTGTACGCTCATCGTGCTCGCCGAATGGAAGTCAGTGGTCTTCGACAACACCAGGGGCATCCGGGTGATCACCAGCAGCATCCGGCGTTTGGGCCCCGAGGTCCTGGACCCCAAGATCCACCACAACAACCTGCTCAACAACATCCTCGCGAAGCTGGAGGCCAATGCCGCCGGGGTCGATGGCGCGCTGATGCTGGACAAGAACGGCCATGTGGCGGAACTGAATGACATCAACGTGTTCGCGGTGATCCACGGAGAGGTCGTGACACCGTACACGACCAGCTGCCTGGGCGGCATCACGCGCGGCCTCGTGCTCGAATTGTGCGCGCAGCACGGCATCCCCTGTCGCGAACGTGACCTGTCCGCCATGGAGCTCATGACCGCCGATGCGGTGTTCGGAACGGGCACGATGGGCGAGTTGACCCCGATCACGGAGATCGATGGGCGCAGTGTGGGGAATGAGCGGGGAACGGCGGTGCTGGAGCGCTTGCGTGGCTTGTTCCGGCATGCAGTGCCTGGGCTGTGTGAGCGGATCGAGTAAGCGATACCGGATCGGCGATCAGTGGAACACCGGCCAAGGCCTGATCACTCGCATCAGAGACGGTCTTTGTCCGCGTGATCCGGATGCTCGGTCATCCCGACCATCAAGGTGACCCATGCCATGAAGCTCAAAATGAACGCGACCACGCCGACCCAGCGCGACAATGGCCCGAGTTGTATCGATCACCCCACCAGCTCCTTGTTCCGGTTGGGGATGTCCTCCTTGCTGAAGGGCACCTGATCGTCCTGCTCCTTCAGCTTCAGCACGAGCTGGAGGGCATCGGGGACCACGTCGCTGCACAGCACCACGAAGGCGCCCTTCGGCGCCGTGCCGATGGCGTGGCGGATGGCCTCCTCCTCCTTCTTCAGGATGGTGAACTTCTTGGCGGGGTCCACCTCGTGGATGCCCTTCACCAGCAGGGCGATGATCTCGTCGTCGCTCTTGCCCCGCAGGTTGCGGTCCTGCCGGATGATGATCTCGTCGAACATGCGCGCGCTGAGGCGGCCCAGGTTCACGGTGTCCTCGTCGCGGCGGTCGCCCACCCCGGCGATGACGCCGATCTTCGGCGTGTCGGACACCTTGCTGAGGAAGCGCCCCAGCGCCTCGAAGCCGTGCGGGTTGTGCGCGTAGTCCACCACCACCTGGAAGTTCTTGAACTGGAACAGGTTGAGGCGGCCTGGCGTCTGCGCCGGGCTGGGCACGAAGGTGGCCAGGGCCTGGCGCAGCTCCTCGATCTTCACCCCGCGCACGTACGCGGCCAGCACGGCCGGCAGGATGTTCTGGATGTTGAAGACCGCGCGCCCGCCGTAGGTGAGCGGCACGTTCACCGCCTTCTCGATGCGCAGCTTCCACTCGCCCTTGCTGATGGTGATGAAGCCGTTCTCGTAGATGGCCGCCAGCCCGCCCAGCTTGCAGTGCTGCCGGATCAGGCGGTTGTTCTCGTCCAGGCTGAACAGGGCGATCTTGCAATCGCAGGCCTTGCGCATGGCCATCACCCGCTCGTCGTCGGCGTTCAGGATGGCGTAGCCGTCCCGGCGTACGCTGCGCGGCACCACGCTCTTCACCTGGGCCAGGTCGTCGATGGTGTTGATGTCCTTCAGGCCCAGGTGGTCCGCCGCCACGTTGGTGACGATGCCCACGTCGCAGTGCTCGAAGCCGAGCCCCGCCCGCAGGATGCCCCCCCGCGCCGTCTCCAGCACCGCCATGTCCACCAGCGGGTCCTTCAGCACGAACTGTGCGCTCACCGGACCGGTGCAGTCGCCCGTCATCAGCAACCGGTTCATGATGTACACCCCGTCCGTGCAGGTCATGCCCACCTTGTGGCCCACGCTGCGCATGAGGTGCGCGGTGAGGCGTGTGGTGGTCGTCTTGCCGTTGGTGCCCGTGATGCTGATGATGGGGATGCGGCTGGGCGCGCCCGGCGGGAACAGCATGTCCACCACCGGTTCGGCCACGTTGCGCCCGATGCCCTCGGTGGGCTCCAGGTGCATGCGGAAGCCGGGCGCCGCGTTCACCTCCAGCACCGCGCCGCCGGTCTCGGTGAGCGGCTGCGTGATGTCGTCCGTCATGATGTCGATGCCGCAGATGTCCAGGTCGATGATGCGGCTGATGCGCTCGGCCATGAACACGTTGTAGGGATGCACCACCTCGGTGACGTCGGTGGCTGTGCCGCCCGTGCTGAGGTTGGCCGTGGCCTTCAGGTACACCACCTCGTCCTTCGGGGGCACGCTGTCCGCGGTCATCCCACGCCGGGCGAGCATCTTCTCGGTGTGGTCGTCGATGTCGATGCGCGTGAGCACCTTTTCGTGGCCGTAGCCGCGGCGCGGGTCCTTGTTCACCTCATCGACCAGCTGGCGGATGGTGCTCTGCCCGTCGCCGATGACGCAGGCGGGCGTGCGCTTGGCCGCCGCCACGAACTGGTGGTCGATGACGAGCAGCCGATGGTCCAGGCCCGTGATGTAGCGCTCCACGATGGCGCTGCGGCTGATCTCCTTGGCCTTGGCGAGCGCGGCGATGGCCTCCTCCTTGGTCTTGATGCCGATGGTGGCCCCCCGGCCGTGGTTGCCGCCGATGGGCTTGATGACGCAGGGGAAGCCCACCACGGGCAGGGCCTCCAGCAGGCCTTCCTCGGTGCGCACCACGCGGCCCTTGGGCACGGGGATCTCGTAGCTCTCCAGCAGCTGCTTGGTCTCCTCTTTGTCGCAGGCGATCTCCACCCCGATGTTGCTGGTGCGGCTGGTGATGGTGGCGCGGATGCGTTTCTGGTGCACGCCATGGCCCAACTGCACCAGGCTCTGGCCGTTGAGCCGCAGGTAGGGGATCCCGCGGTTCACCGCCTCCTGGACGATGCTGGCGGTGCTGGGGCCCATGCGGCTCACCTCGCGCAGCTCGCGCATCTTCTGGATGTCGGCCTCCAGGTCGTACGGCTCACCGCTGATCAGCGCCTCGGCGATGCGCACGGCGGCGCGGGCGGCGAACAGGCCCACGGGCTCCTCCACGTAGCTGAACACCACGTTGTACACCCCGTGCTCGCCGGTGCCGCGCGTGCGGCCGAAGCCCGTGTCCATGCCGGCCAGGGTCTGGATCTCCAGGGCGATGTGCTCGATCACGTGCCCCATCCAGGTGCCCCGCTTCACGCGCTCCCAGAAGCCGCCCTCGTGCTCCTCGCTGCAGCGATGGCTGAAGGT
The DNA here is from genome assembly GCA_016713875.1 of Flavobacteriales bacterium. NCBI lineage: Bacteria > Pseudomonadati > Bacteroidota > Flavobacteriia > Flavobacteriales > Flavobacteriales bacterium. The sequence continues at coordinate 1,028,484 of JADJOI010000003.1, read as the reverse complement.
GGAGGGCAGCAGCGACGTGAGGCGCTCGTAGAAGCCCGTGATCTTGTCGGTGGGCTTGTCCTCGAGGTCCTGGATGTCGAGGCGCATCACGATGAGGTGATGGCGTTTCACCGACCAGTAGTTGGGGCCTCGCATGGCCTCGACGCGGAGAATGCGCATGGGTGCTGATTGTGTGATCGCGGGGAAGATAGGCGGCCTCCGGTTGTTCATCAAATCCGGGAGCCTGGTGGACCGGGATCGGCCGGTCGGCTACTTTCGCGGTGGACCGGTGCCGCGCATCGGCCGGGGGGCGGGGGGACCAACCACGAGCATGACACCCAAAGGCAAGCTGATCGCCATCGGCGGCAACGAGGACAAGGGCAAGGAACCGGAGGCCGGCCACCACACCAAGGTCTTCACGCACAACTTCATCGAGGAAGGCATCCTCCGCCGCGTGGTGGACGAAATGGGCGGCACCTCCGCCCGCATCGCCGTGATCACCAGCGCGAGCAGCATCCCGGACGAGGTGGGCGCCAACTACATCGAAGCCTTCGGAAGACTTGGCGTCACGGACGTCGATGTGCTCGACATCCGCGAACGGTCGCAGGTGCGGCCCGAGATGATCAAGCGGCTGGCCAAGGCCGATGGCGTGATGATGAGCGGCGGCAACCAACTGCGGCTCACCACCATCTTCGGCGGCACGGCCTTCCTGCAGCTCATGAAACGACGCTATGAGGAGGAGGTCGGCTTCGTGATCGCCGGCACCAGTGCGGGGGCCATGTGCATGAGCAGCACCATGATCTACCAGGGCCACAGCAGCAGCGGTCTCATCAAGGGCGGCGTGAAGATGACCACCGGCGCGGCCCTCATCCAGGACGTGATCGTGGACAGCCATTTCGTGGAACGAGGCCGCTTCAGCCGCCTCAGCCAGGCCGTCGCGGCCAACCCCAGCGCGGTCGGCATCGGCCTCGGCGAGGACACCGGCGTGGTGATCACCGACGCCGACATGCTCGAGACCATCGGCAGCGGTCAGGTGATGATCTTCGACGGCCACGACATCAGCTACAGCGACTACGCCGATGTGGAGGAGGGACAGCCTTTCAGCATCGAAGGCATGAAGGTGCACATCATCAGCAAGGGTCACAGCTACAGCGTGAAGCAGCGCATGTTCGCGGCCGTGAAGGTGCCGCAGAAGGCCTGAGCCATGGGTGCCTGGGACGTGGGGGTCTTCGACGACGACGCCGCACGGGACGTGTTCGACAGCCTGCTGGTGGGCAATGCCTACGAGCAGATCGCAGAATGGATGCGGGTGATGGAGCCGGAAGAGCACTACGAGTACGCGAGCTGCCATTGCATGCTGGTCTCGGGGGCCTTCATCGATGCCGTGCTCAACGGCACGGACCACTCCAAGGACCTGGGCGATGCGTATGGCCGGGTGATCGACCAGCTCGTAGGCAAAGACCTCGATGCGCTGCACCCTGTCCTGCTGCGCAGGCTGGACCACGTGCTCAACGGTGCGTCGGAGCTGAAGGAGCTGTGGAGCGAGAACGAGGAGCTGTATCCGGTGTGGCGCGCCAACGTGCAAGGCCTCATCGATAGGCTGAAGTGATGGAGCGCCGCCACTTCGAGCTCGAGCGCGGCTACTTGAACATCGACGAGCGCGGCCTGTACCTGACCCGCAGCGGCAACTGGCAGGAGGCCCATTCAGCTCCCGAGCGGACCCTGCGCAGGAAGGCCGGACGCGGAGCGTACCTCCTGTTCGGCGCAGTGCTCATCGGCATTCGTGGCCTGTTCGAGCTGATGCACCTGGGCTCCACCACGTCCAACAAGGTGGTCCTCGGGCTTGGCTTGGCCGGTGCGGGGATCCTGCTCACGCTGCAGCGCTTCCGCCACGACCTCGCCCCCACCTATCGCATCGCCTTCGCGAAGGTGCGATCTCTCGAGATCGTGGATGGGCGCCTCACGGTGCAGTTCAGCAACGGCGACCATCTCGAGGATGAGGTGGTGATACCGGCCCCGCCTGCGGCCATGGAACTGGCCCGTTCGGCCTTCGCCGCCTCGCGCACCTAGCTACATTGGTGGCCGACCATACCCCCATGGCCACCATACAGCGCAAGACGACCACCAAGAAAGCGGCAGCCCGCAAGGCCCCGACGAAAGTGGCCGCTCCGAAGAGAACGCCGACGAAGAAGACCGCCACCAACAAGACCCAGGCCACCACGGCCAGCGCCGAGGCCTTCGTGGGCGCCATCGCCGACGTGGGCCTGCGTGCCGACTGTGAAGCGCTGCTGCGGCTCATGCGCAAGGCCACCGGACAGGACCCGGTGATGTGGGGCCCCGCGATGGTAGGCTTCGGGCGCTACAGCTATACCTACGACAGCGGGCGCAGCGGCGAGTGGTCCGCCGTGGGCTTCAGCCCGCGCAAAGCCAACCTCACCCTTTACCTGATGGCGGGCTTCGACCAGCACACGGCGCTGCTGGGCAGGCTCGGGAAGCACACCGTTGCGAAGAGCTGCCTGTACCTGAAGCGGCTGGCCGATGTGGACCTGGCCGTGCTGGAGCGGCTGGTGGCCGCAGCATACATCGCCGTGACGCAGCGGAAGTGATCCGGCCGTGACGGACCCGGGTGCACCGGCCGCCATCTTTGCCGCCCATGCATCCCCTTCTCGCCCGCTTCCGCACCGTCGCCATCGCCGAAGGCTGGAGCTTCCTCGTGCTGCTCTTCGTGGCCATGCCCCTCAAGTACATGATCGGCTGGCCCTGGGCCGTGAAGGTGGTGGGCTGGGCGCATGGCGTCCTCTTCGTATGGTACTGGGTGGCCGCCGTGCCGCTCTTCACCAAGCTGAAGTGGGATGTGGAACGCATCGTGGGCCTCGGACTGGCCAGCGTGCTGCCGTTCGGCACCTTCGTGATGGAGCGCAAGTGGCTCCGCTGAGCGCGGGGTGACCACCATCACTGCACCGGCACCGCGGTGGCCGTACCTTTCGGAAAAGCAAGGTGATGAGCGACGAACGAACCCATGGGGTCCTCGGCTTCATGGCCGGCCTGGCCGCCGGCGCCGCCTTGGGCGTCCTCTTCGCGCCGCGCAGCGGCAAGGAGACCCGCGAGGCCATCGCCGGTGCGGGCCGAAAAGCCCGCGACCGCTTCGGTGACACGATGGACGAGGCGCATCAGGCCTGGAGCGAGATGAAGGGCAAGGCCCAGGACACCGCCTCCATGACGCGCGAGGAGGTCGAGGACTTCCTGCGCTTCCTCTTCGAGGAGGGCCGCGACCTGGCCGACCGCCTTCGCAAGGATGTGAGCACGACCGCCGAGGAGGCCGCCTCCAAGGCCCAGCAGACCGCCGACCACATCCGCCATGGCCACTGAGCCGGACGCGCAGGATGCGGCCAAGGCGCCCGATCCGGCCGCCTTCGTGCATGGCCTGGTGAACGCGTTGAGCGACTATGCGACCGCTGAACGGGAGCGCCTGACCTTGAGCGCCTCCCTGCGTGCCGGCGACGGGCTCGCCCGCCTGCTGCTCGTGGTGGTGGTGCTCCTTGCCGTGAGCGGCATGGTGCTCATGCTCAGCGTGGCGTGGGCCCTGCTGCTCGCACGTTGGTTGAACGATCCCGCCCTGGGCTTCGCCCTCAGTGCGGCCACGTACGTGGTGCTCGGGCTCATCTTCTATGTATTGTGGCGCACCGTGCTGCGCGACCGCATCATCCTCTCCGTGGTGAACGCCACCCATGACCGCACCTGAACGATTCACCAGGATGGACGCGGTGCGGGCGGAGCTCCAGCGCCGCACGGCGGTGCGCGATGCCCGCCGGGCCGACCTGCGCCAGGAATGGGCCAAGCTGCAGGACCCCGGCTTCCGACGCGATCTGGTCGGCACGGGCGTGCGGCAGGTCGTCGGCGGCATTCCCTGGCTGAAGGCCCTGCGCGGCCTGCTCACGCCGTCCAGCGCCACGGCGGGCCAGGTGGTCGGCATGGCCCTCGGCGCCAGACGCAAGACCCCGGTGGGACGCGTCGCCGGCATGGTGGCCGGGCTGGTGCTGCCGGTGCTCATCGAGCGGCTGGCCACGCCGGAGCGCACCGGGCAGGTCGTCGTCGAGCTGCGCCGCACCTGGGATCGGATGCGCGAACGCTGGCGTGAACGCCGGGATCGGCGCCAGGGCGGCGAGTGACCGGCGTGCTGCCTTTCTTTGTGCATGCCTGCGAACGACGCCCTACAGCGGTACGTGCTCACGTTGCTGGCGGTCGTGCTCACCGTGCTGGTGCTCGCCTACGGGCGTGACCTGTTCCTGCTCCTCTTCGTCTCGGCCCTGTTCACCTTCCTGCTGCTCCCGCTCTCCCGGCGCATGGAGAAGGCCGGCCGCCCGCGCTGGGTGGGCGCGCTGGTGGCCACGCTGGCCCTGGTGGCCGTGGTGATGGGCGCCTTCTTCTTCCTGGGATGGCAGTTCACCCGCTTCGGTGGCGAGCTGCCGGCCCTGCAGCAGACGCTCCACGTCAAGGTGCAGGCCCTCATGCGCTGGGTGGAGGGCGCCGTGCACATCGACCGGCGCGACCAGATCCAGTGGTTCAATGCTCAGGTGGCCGGGCTCGCCGACACGGGAGGGCAGCTGGTGATGGAGGTGTTCAGCGGGGCCGGCGCCGCCCTCGGCGTCATCGTCCCCATCCCCTTCTTCGTCTTCCTCCTGCTGATGATGAAGGACAAGTTCCGCGAGTTCCTGGTCCACTGGAGCGAAGGCCGGGAGACCGATGCGGTGGCCATCGTGCGCCGCATCAGCGCGCTGAGCCGCAGCTACCTGCGCGGGGTGCTGCTGGTGATGCTCATCCTGGGCACCCTCAACAGCATCGGCTTCCTGGCGCTCGGCCTGCCCTACGCCGTGGTCATGGGCTTCCTGCTCGCCCTGCTCAACCTCATCCCCTACATCGGTGTGCTGCTCGGCAGCCTGCTGCCCATCCTGGTGGCGCTCCTCACCAAGGACTCCATCGGCTACGCCATCGGCGCGCTCGCCGTCTGCCTCATCACCCAGTTCCTGGACAACAACTTCATCACGCCCAAGGTGGTGGGGGGAAGCGTGAGCCTCAATCCGCTCGCCAGCATGCTGGCCCTGATCGCCGCGGGCATGTTGTGGGGCGTGGTGGGCATGGTGGTCGCCATCCCCCTGGCCGGTATGATCAAGCTCGTCTGCGATTCGGTGCCCGGGCTGCGGCCTTACGGCTATCTGCTCGGCGAGGAAACGGCCTACGACCAGGACGAGCCCGGCCCGCGCTGAACGGCCCCGTTGCCTAGCGGGCCAAGTGCACGCCCATGTCGCGGTACTCGAGCATCACGGCGCTCTCGTTGCCGAAGCCGTTCTCGATGCCCATGCGTCGCATGCGGAAGCCCATGTGCAGCGGGGTGGTCACCACCCGGTCGAGGCGGTCGGCGAAGCCAGGCCCCTCTTCGTGCAGGGCCGTGAGGTAGTACATCGTGACGTCGAACCCGAGGAAGGCGTAAGGCCCCGCATCGGTGTTGTTCACGGCCCTGAACCGTTCCACGAAGTCCCGCACCGCCGGGGCCTCCCGGTCGATGTGCGAGGCGGCGGCCACATGCAGGTCAAGCTTGTTCAGGTCACCGGGCTCCAGCACGTCCATCGTGCTCCACGCCGGCAGGCCGAACACCACGATGCGGTACTTGCCCACCAGCGGCGTCAACCGGGTCACCAGCGTGCTCACGAACTCCACGTCCTCGCTCGGGACCAACAGCACGTTGAGCCGGGCCGCATCGAGCTTGCCGCTCAGGTCGCCGAGGTCCCGTTTGCCGGGCCGGGCCACCAGCACGCTGTCCCGCAACCGGTCCGCGCGTTCGGCCAGGGCGCCCTGTACGGCCCGCTGCAGCTGGTCCTGGAGCTCCTTCTCCGCCGGCAGGTCGGGCCGCAGCAGGATCAGGTTCTCCCGCGCGTGCTTCGTGGCGGCGTACCGGCCCATGTGCCGTACCAGGTCCGGGCGGCCGCTGATCACTTTGCTCACCTGCGGATGGCCCAGGATCACCTTGTTGCTCTGGGGCACGGGGCACACGATGTGCGCATCGCGTGCCACCGCCGCCAGCTGGTCGATCGCGCCCCGGTGGAAAGGGCCGATGAAGAGGTCCATGCTGCGCATCTCGCCCTTGCGCAGCACCGGCCCCCACACGGTGGCATCGTCGCCCACGTCGTACAGGTGCACGTCCATCCGCATCCCCATGCGGGCCATGGAATCGATGGCCATGCGCGCACCGGCCAGGAACTGACCGGCGATGTCGGTGACGGAGTACAGCCCCTTGTGGTCCGGGTCGGCGGCGTGCACGCTGTCGTTGCGGTCCAGGCAGAGCGGCAGCAGCAGCCCCACGTCGTAGCGGGCGGACCTGGGCACCGTGTCCACCGCCGGCTCGGGCGCGGGCGGCGCGGGAATGCGCAGGTAGGTGCCCACCTTCAGGCCGTCCGCCAGCCCGCCGTTGGCCTCCTTCAGTGCCTCCACGGGGATGCCGTATTGCTTGCCGAGGCCGAACAGCGTTTCGCCCGCCAGCACCAGGTGCGACCGGCTGTTGTCGGCGCGCGCCGGGGCCGACGCCGTGGTGGGCACCTCCTTGGCCGTCGCCGGCGGGATCACCAGCTCCATGCCCGCCTTCAGCCCGCCCACCAGCTCGGGGTTCCGCTCGATCAGGGCCGTCTGCTCCACGCCATAGCGTTGTGCGATGCCGAACAGGGTCTCCTTCTTCGCCACGGTGTGCACCAGCTCGCCGGTGGCGCGGAACTTCGGCGCGCTCCGCAGCTCCTTGCGGTCCACCGCGTCCTGCGGGATCAGCAACACCTGGCCGATGCTGAGGCCCTGGGCGGCCGCCGGATTGGCCTCGGTGAGCCGCGGAACCGGGACCGCGTAGTGCCGGCTGATGCCGTAAAGGGTCTGCCCGGCCACCACGGTGTGCACCACATAACGCTTGCCGTCCACTTCGCGCACCTCCTGACCCATCGCGGCAGGCGACAGGAGGAGGACCAGGAGCAGGGGCAGGAGCAGGCGCATCATTCCCATTCGATGGTGGCGGGGGGCTTGCTGCTGATGTCGTACACCACGCGGTTCACGCCCTTCACCCGGTTGATGATGGCGTTCGAGATCCGTGCCAGGAAGGCATGCGGAAGGTCGCACCAGTCCGCGGTCATCCCATCGGTGCTGGTCACCGCGCGCAGGGCCACGGCGTTCTCGTAGGTGCGCTCGTCGCCCATCACGCCCACGCTGCGCACCGGCAACAGGATGGCGCCGGCCTGCCACACCTGGTCGTAGAGGCCTTCGTCGCGCAGGCCCTGCACCCAGATGGCGTCCACCTCCTGGAGCAGCGCCACCTTCTCGGCGGTGACCTCGCCCAGGATGCGGATGCCCAGGCCGGGGCCCGGGAACGGATGGCGGCCCAGCAGGCGCGCATCGAGCCCCAGCTCGCGGCCCACACGGCGCACCTCGTCCTTGAAGGTCAGCCGCAGCGGTTCCACCACCTGCATCTTCATGCGCTCGGGCAACCCGCCCACGTTGTGGTGGCTTTTGATGGTCACGCTCGGCCCGTTGACGCTCACGCTCTCGATCACATCGGGGTAGATGGTGCCCTGGCCCAGCCACTTGACGTCCTGGATGCGGTGCGCCTCGGTGTCGAAGACCTCGATGAAGGTGCGACCGATGGCCTTGCGCTTCGCCTCCGGGTCCTCCAGCCCCCGCAGGGCGTCGTAGAACCGGTCCCGCGCATCCACCCCGGTGATGTTGAGGCCCAGGTGGCGGTAATCCTCCAGCACCTGCGCGAACTCGTTCTTGCGCAGCAGCCCATTGTCCACGAAGATGCAGTGCAGCCGGTCGCCGATGGCGCGCTGCAGCAGCACCGCCGCCACCGTGCTGTCCACCCCGCCGCTCAAGGCCATCACCACCTGGTCCCGTCCCAACTGGGCGCGCAGGCGGTCCACCGTGGTGGACACGAAGGCGTGCGGGGTCCAGTCGCCGGCACATCCGCACACGCCGTGCACGAAGTTGCGCAGCAGCTGCAAGCCCTCGGCGGTGTGGTACACCTCCGGATGGAACTGCACCGCGAAGGTGGGCTCGTCCTTCAGCCGGTAGGCGGCCACAGGCACGGCGTGGGTGCTGGCCATCACCTGCATGCGGCCCGCGGCCCCGGTGATGCTGTCGCCGTGGCTCATCCACACCTGGGTGCCCGGATGGATGCCGTCGAAGAGCGGTGCGGGCATGTGGATGTTGTCCAGGTGGGCGCGGCCGTACTCCCGCACCGTGCTGCGCACCACGGGGGCCCCTTCCCGCTTGGCCAGCAGCTGGGCCCCGTAGCATACCGCCAGCACGGGCACCCGGCCCTGGAAGCCGCGGATGTCCGTGTCGGGCGCGTTGGCGTCGTGCACGCTGAAGGGGCTGCCGCTGAGGATCACGCCCTTGATGGAGGCATCCCCGGCGAAGGCGGCCGCCTTGGTGAAGGGGTGGATCTCGCAGTAGACATTGAGCTCGCGCACGCGCCTGGCGATCAGCTGGGTGTACTGGCTACCGTGGTCGAGGATGAGGATGGTGTCGGGCACGCAGGGGGCACGCGCTGAGGGCGCCGTGGCAAGGGGGCAAAGGTATCCCTCCGCCCCACCCCGCGATCGTGGATGGATCGTGGATAACTGATGCCCCAACGGGTTGACCCGCAGGGATTTCCCTTCGTCTTCCCGGTGGATGCGGACCGTACGCGGACACACCTTACCTTCACGGGACCGACCGCAGCCCAAACTTCACGATCGCCTAACGATCGGAGGCTCCTGGGCGGCGATCTTTGCGGCCACGATGGAACGCCTCCGTCCCGCCCTTCTGACCCTCGGGGTCCTGAGCCTCGTTGTGGGCCTGTGGGCGCCGCGCGTCATGGCCCAGGCGGTGCAGTTCAACACCACCGCCATCACCTGCCTGGAAAGCGCGCCGATCCAAACCTTCAACCTGAGCTGGGGCATCGGTTGGCCGGCCGGCGGCCAGATCGTGCTCGATGTGGCTGTGAACCCGGGGACGACCTACGGCACCGCACCGAATGACTGGACCAGCAGCCCGGCCGGTGGAGGGGCCACGATCACCTTGACGCCGGCTGCGGGGTCAACGACCACTTCCGCGGCGACCGCCCTTCGGGTGCAACCGATCCTCGACGGCCTCATCGATGGCAACAACATCATCACCTTCACCATCCTGTCGGTACCGGCGGGCTTCAGCATCGGGCTGAACGCGGTGGCCACCATCACCATCGTGGACGTCAACGCCCCCACCACCGTGTTCGGCCAAGGCGACCTGGTGATCGTGGGGGTGAACGCCAACAATGGGGCCTGCAGCGGCATCACCGGTCAGGACGAGGTGAGCTTCTTCTCCTTCCTGGACATCACCCCCACGACCACGATCGACCTTACCGACTGCGGCTATGAGTACACGAATGCCGGACAATGGGGGGAGAACGAGGGGGCGGTACGCCTTACGCGAACAGGCCCGACCATCCCGGCAGGCACTGTCATCACGCTGAGGTTCAGCAACACCTTCGGTGCCGGCAACGTCTCCGGGGCAGCCCCGGACGCATTCTGGTCGTGTACGCCATTCGCCGGATTCACCTCGGCCGTGAACCTGAACGTCAACGGGGACCAGGTCTTCTTCATGCAGAGCACGCTCTCGTTAGCGCTGACATGGACCAACCCTGCCGGTGCTGCCAACGCCACCTACAACGGCACGGTGCTCTATGGCTACAGCACGAACGGCGCCTGGCTGAGCTTCCAGAACAGTACGCAGCAATCGGGCCTCCCACCCAGCATGCCCTGCTACAGCATGGGCCCTTCGGCCAGCACCGACTGGAGCAAGTACACGGGCCCGCAGACGATCGCCACCCAGCGGGGCTGGCTGATCCGCATCGACGACCCGGTGAACTGGTCGACCTACACGAGCTGCGCCAACTACAACAGCGGCCTGCCCAACTGGCTGTTGGCCCCGGTGCTTCCCATCACGCCGGGCGGTTTTCTCCCGGGGGTCTGGACGGGGGCCAAGACCAATGACTGGTTCGATTGCCGCAACTGGGACGATGCCCGCGTGCCCGTGGCCACCACCAATGTGCTGATCGACCAGACCAGCTTGCAGAGCTGCGTGGTGACCGGCGGTGGTACAGCGGTGTGCGATGACCTCACCGTGCGTACTGATGGGGTGAGCCGCTTCCTGCAAGTGAACGGCGCCAGCATCTTGAACGCCGGCGGCACGGTGGTGGTGCAACGCACTGCCGGCACCGGGTTGATGGGCATCGACATCGTGGGGGGCAGCACCTTCCAGTGCGCGGAAATGAGCGTGAACGGGGTCAACATCGCCACACCCGATGCGCGCTTCATGAGCCACGCCACCACCAACACGGTCACCGTGCTGAGCGATGTGAACATCATGCCCGGCGGCCTTCTCGACCTCAGCAACGGGGTGGTGGGCAGCCTGATGAACGTGGGGGGCGACTGGAACAACACCGCGGGCGAGACCAACTTCGACGAGTTCGGCAGCACGGTGGTGATGAATGCGAACGGCAACCAGGGCATCCTGCCGGCCGGCTTCACGGAGATCTTCAGCACCCTGCGCATCAACAAGCCGAGCGGCGACATCCTCCTGGGCGACCCCGTGCGGGTGAACACCAACCTGGACCTCGTGCAGGGCCGCATCTTCAGCGCACCCGGCCTCACCCTCGGCCCCACGGCCACGGCCACCAGCGCCAGCGACCTCAGCTTCGTGCACGGTCCGCTCCAGAAGATCGGCCTCACCGACCTCACTTATCCGGTGGGCAAGGGCAACAGCCACCGGCCCGCGCGCCTCGAGGGCCTCACCGGTGGGGCGAACGATGCCTTCACCATCGAGTACTTCGCCGCCGACCCGCAGGGGACCTTCGGCAGTGCGCTGGAGCCGACGCTGGACCACATCAGCTCCTGTGAATACTGGACCATCGACCGCTCCGCCGGCACCCCGAACGCGACGGTGGTGCTGAGCTGGGACACGCCCGAGAGCTGCGGCGTCACCGCCCTGCCCGACCTGCGGGTGGCGCGCTGGGATGGCGCGATCTGGCTCGACCGCGGCAACGGCGCCACCACCGGGAACACGATCACCGGCACGGTGGCCACGGCCGTGCAGCAGACCGCCTTCAGCCCGTGGACCCTGGCCTCGGTGAGCGCACAGAACCCCCTGCCGGTGGAGCTCCTGTCCTTCTCGGCCCGACCCGATGGCGATCGCGTGCGTCTGGACTGGGCCACGGCCACCGAACGCAACAACGCCTTCTTCACCGTGGAGCGCAGCGCGGACAACACGGCCTTCAGCGCGGTGGTGGAGGTGGACGGCGCCGGCGACAGCCAGCAGCAGCTGGATTACACCGCGTACGACCCCGCTCCCCTCCCCGGCCTCAGCTATTACCGCCTGCGCCAGACCGACCACGATGGCACATCCACCGTGAGCGGAGCGGTGGCCGTGCAGTTCGCGGACCAGGTCGCGCGACCGGTGGTCTTCAGCAACGACGGTGAGCTGTGGCTTCGCTCCGGCGCTGCGGCCGGCTCCCTGGTGGAGGTCCTGGACGCGAGCGGCCGCGTGCTGCGCAGCTTCCGGACCGGTGACGAGGCCGCGATGCGTCTGCCCGTGAACGACCTGCGCCCGGGGGCCTACCTCCTGCGGATGGAGGGCGGTGCGGAGGTGCTACGCTTCCTGCGCTGAGCGCGGCGGAACGACGAACACCGAGAACCGCTTCTCCAGCGGGTCCAACCCGCTGAGCAATTCGTCGATCAGCTGCGGTCCATGATCCGCCAGCAGGCTGAGGAAACCCTCTCGTCTCTCCTGCAGTACTCCGTTCGGAAAGACCGCATCGCGCACCGCGTGGTAGCGCCGGAGCACCACCTCGTTGCGATGCTTGGCCGTGCGCAGCAGCCGCTGCTCCAACCGCCCGATCCCATGCAAGGCACGTTGCTCGGCGCTGGCCGCCGACCGCACGAAGCTGGGTCCGGCCGCTGCGGTACGTTCGGCCACACCGCTGAAGAGCGCGCGCAGGGCCTCCCGTTCGCGATCGAGCCGCGTGGCGAAGGGTGCATCGCGTTCGGCCAGCCGGCGTTCCACCGCGTGGCGTTCGGCGAACACGTCCTCCATCGAAAGGCCAAGTCCGGACAGTCGGTCGGCATCGGCCTCTGCAAGGAACACCCCCGAGGTGCGCAGCGCGGTGACCGGCATGGGCAGCTGCACCGCCTGGAAGGCCCACCGCAGCTGCATCCAGTACGCCAGTTCGCCGCCACCACCCACGTACGCCACATTGGGCAGCACCGTCTCCTGATAGAGCGGACGCATCAGCACGTTCGGTGAGAAGTCCTCCGGCCGCTGCTCCAGTTCCGCCAGGGCTTCGTCCACCGTCCAGCGCGGGCCGCCCTCCACCACGTGCAGTTCATCGCCGTCCGGTGCGATGCGCGCCCTGGAGCCCGGTGCCAGGTGGAACAGGTTGATGGGCCGAACATGGGCCTGGGCGCTGTAGCCCTCCGGGAACTGCTGCTCGGCGTAGGCCGCGGTGCGCGCGATGAGGCCGTTCAGCAGCTCCTCGCGCATCACCGGTGCGAACAGCGCTTTCAATGCAGGGTCGTCACCATCGAGCACCACCACGCCGAGGTGGCCGAAGAGGCCGTTGATGAGCCGGCGGGTGGCCTCGGCCAGGGTGCGGTCTTCGGCGTAGGCCTCGCGAAGCAGGTCGCGCAGGTGCACGGCCTCGGGCCCCAGCAGGGTCTCCACGCGCTGGAGCGCCGGTCCGATGCCCGACAGGGTCATGCGCCCCACCGGACCGCCGGCCGTCGTGTTCCACCGCACGGTCTCGCCGCGCATCACCACATGGTCCACCTCGGCGAGGTCGTGGTCCTCGGAGGCCATCCAGAACACGGGTACCACTGGCCGAGCCTCGGTGGAAAGGTCGCGTGCGAGCCGCACGGTGTTCAACACCTTGAACAGCACGAACGCCGGGCCTCCGAACAGGGAGAGCTGGTGGCCGGTGGTGACGGTGACCGTGCCGTGACGGGTCAGTCGGTCCAGGTTGGCCTGCACGGCTTCGTGCCGCGGCAGATCGCCATACTGGTGCCGCAAGGTCTCGGAGAGCGCCAGCCGATGCGCGGCGGGGAAGTGGCGTTCCGCCAGGGACCGCTGGAGCCCGTCGGTGTGAAAGCCGTGCTGACGGAAGGGCTGGATCGCGGGCGCATCCTCGAGCAGGTCGAGCACCATCCGGCTGAACTGGCCGGTGGCCGCGTAGGGCAGGGCGAGGCGCCGCATGGGCGGCAAAGGTAGCCGGGGCCAGTGCCGGGTGCCGGACAAGATCCCACGGCGAGCGGTCATCCGGTCTCGGCCGCATGGCCGAACGGGGTACTTTTCCGCCATGATGACCCGCTCCCTTCGCGCCCTGACCACCCTTCTGCTGGCGCTCACCCTCGCCCCTTCCTTCGCCCAGGAGGACACGGTGCGCGTGCAGGCCCTCACCTATGACAGCATCACCACGCGGCGCGGCTGGTGGGTCTTCCCCGACGGCTCGCACACCTACCGCAAGGTGCTGATGCACCACACCCTGAAGTGCGATGCGCAGACCACCCAGGACCAGTACGCCTGCGGCGAGTGGGATTACCTCACTTACAACCTCATCCACGAGCACACCGGCGTGCTGGACAGCTCCGCCCTGCAGCATCCGTGGTTCAAGGTGGGCGCGGCCACGCCCAACAGCGTGGAGCGGGCCTCCGTGCCGAACTACGACATCAGGCAGCTGCTGGCGCCCCGCCGCACGGTGGCGGCCACGATCACCGAGTCCACGCACATGGTGGGCAGCGGTGGCGCTTGGGACGCGGGGCTGCTGGAGGCCGTACAGGGCACCAGCCGCACGCAGGCCCTCTACCTCGCCTCCGAGCTCAGCGCCGCCGGGCTGCAGCCCGGGCCCATCGAGCAGTTGCGCTTCACCACGGACGCACAGGGCAATGGGGCCTTCGGCCGCTTCACCATCCGCATGAAGCACAGCCCGGCGGCCTCCCTGGGCTCCGCGTTCGACGAGGCGGCGCTGACGACGGTGCACGAGGTGGCCCCGGCCAGCCTGGGCACCGCCGCCGGTGAGCAGGTGTTCGTGCTGCAACCGCCCTTCACGTGGGACGGCACGTCGAACATCCTGGTGGACATGGCCGCCGCGCGCAGCGTGGGTCTGGCCGCGCCGCAGGTGGTGGGCACCGCCCTGCCGGACATGGCCGTGCAGGCCGTGGGCCGTGACGGCTACCTGGAGCTCAAGGACGACCTGATCGGCGTGGACCCCACCCCCATCGCCAACGCGGGCCCCGCCATCACCATCATGTTCCGGGTGTGGGGCGACGCCAGCATCCCGGTGAACACCACGGCCTTCGAGGCGTTGGACGGCCAGGGGCGGCGCGTGCTGAACGTGCACCTCCCGTGGAGCGATGGCCGCGTGTACTGGGACGCCGGGCAGGACGGCACCGGCTTCGACCGCATCGACAAGGCGGCCACCACGCCCAACGTCGAGGGCCAGTGGAACCATTGGGCCTTCGTGAAGAACGCCTCCACCGGCAGCATGAAGATCTACCTGAACGGCGTGCTGTGGCACAGTGGCACCGGCAAGACGCGCCCCATCTCGGGCATCAGCCGCCTGCGCTTCGCCAGTGGCGCCAACGGCGAGTTCCCCTACCCCGGGCGCATGGACGAGATCAACGTGTTCAACACGGAGGTGAACGCCACCACCATCGGCGCCTGGGCGAACCGGGCCGTGGACGCCACGCACCCCAATGCCGCCGACCTGCTCTACAGCTTCCACTGCGACGAGCTGCCCGGGGACCACATGCTGGTGAACGCCGCCGATCCGGCGCACAACGCCTGGCCGCTCGGCACCCCGCGCCGGGCCTACCGCGATGCGCCGGAGCTGCACCACACTGCGCAGCCCATCGCCACCCGCGCCGACCTCACCTTCGTGCAGGGCAGCTACACCACCGTCACCGACACGGTGCTGCTGGAGCGCCCCGAGCCGCGCGACCTGCTCACCCAGGAGTACTTCCAGGTGAGCGGCAACACGGTGGTGCCGGTGGACACGGTGTTCAGCTGGGCGGGCGGCTACACGCACACCTATACGCCCGATGGCTCGGTGCTCGACTCGGCCCTGGTGCCGTCCACCCTGGACCTCAACGACACGCTGGACTACTACGGCGTACCCTTCGAGCTGGTGAACGACTGGGAGGTCGGGCGCTACATCACGCCGTACGGCATCGGGTTGTCGCTGGGCCCCCAGGGCTTCCGCTGGACCTTCGACGTCACCGACTACCAGTGGCTGTTGCACGACAGTGTGGAGCTGAGCGCCGGGAACCAGCAGGAGCTCATCGACCTGGAGTTCGAGCTGATCGAGGGCACGCCGCCGCGCACCGTGGTGGCGCATCAACGCCCCTGGGGCGGCCTCACCAGCCGCAGCTACGCCGACCTCAGCAACGACGTGGCTCTGCCGCCAGTGACCGTGCAGCTGTCGCCCGCCGCCAGCCAATGGAGCCTGCGCACGCGCCTCACCGGCCACGGCCACAACAGCAACAACGGCCAGTATCCGCACTGCTGCGAGTGGAAGGACAACACGCACTACCTCTACCTCAACGGCGCGGAGCAGGACGCCTGGCACATCTGGCAGACGAACGACTGCGCGCTGAACCCCGTGTACCCGCAGGGCGGCACCTGGCTGGGCAGCCGCGAAGGCTGGTGCCCAGGCGACCTGGTGAAGGACCACGAGGTGCGGCTCACCGGCCTGAACCCCGGTGGCACGGCCACGCTGGACTACCGCATCACCCCGGTGCCCGCGAACAACCAGGGCATGGGCGGCGGCAACTACGTGATCAACATGGACCTGCTGGAGTTCGGCGCGCCCGCGCACACGCTCGACGCGGAGATCCTGGAGGTGCAGCGCCCCAGCACCACCGATGTGCACCGCCGCAACAACCCGCTGTGCCACGACCCGCTGGTGGTACTGCGCAACGCCGGCGCCCAGGACCTCACCAGCGTCACCTTCACCTACGGCGTGGAGGGCGGAACGCCCATGACCTGGACGTGGAACGGTCTGCTGAAGCACATGGAGCGCACCGAGGTGGTGCTGCCGGTGGATGGCGCGGGCTTCTGGGTGGGGGCCACCCCGTCCGTGTTCACCGTCAGCGTGAGCGCGCCCAACGGCGGTGCCGACGGCAACCCCGTGAACGACAGCTACCGCACCGCCTTCGAGCTGCCCGCCGTGTATCCGGAGACCATCGTGGTGAACTACAAGACCAACAACTTCCCCGGGGAGAACAGCCTCAGCATTCGCGACGTGTACGGCAGCGTCATCTTCGAGCGCAGCAACCACGCGGCCAACACCATCTACTCCGACACGCTGACGCTCTTCGCCGGCTGCTACACGGCGGAGTTCCTGGACACCGGCAATGACGGCCTTAGCTACTGGGCCGATCCCGGCGCCGGCAACGGCTACTTCCGCCTGCGCCGCACCACGGGCAGCATCCTCAAGAGCTTCGACCCCGAGTTCGGCCGCAGCATCAAGTGGTCGTTCACCAGCGGCGCGCTCGTGGGCGTGGACGAGCTGGTGCCCGCCGCGGAGCTGGAGGCCTGGCCCAACCCCACGAACGGCGAGGTGACCGTGGCCGTGCAGGGCATCCTGGGCGATGCGCTGATCGAGGTGCTCGACATGCGCGGGACGCTCGTGCAGCGCCAGCAGCGGGCACTGCACGGCGGCGACCGCTTCACCCTGGACCTGGGCGGTGCCGCCGACGGGCTCTACGAGGTGCGCATCACCGGTGCCGACCGGCAGGGGCAGCTCCGGGTGGTGAAGCAGTGAGGCCGGGGTCACACGGCCCAGCGGCATCGATCCTACTGCACGACCAACTTTGTCCCGCTCAGCCACCGCCCTCCATCGAGCAGATGCACATGGTACAGGCCTGGGGAAAAGGCGGAAAGCTGAACCGTGAACGGTGAAACACCTTGCGGCAAGGGTACCTCCCGCACCAGCCGCCCCGATGCATCCGTTAACGCCAGACGCAAGGCCCCACGCGTGGCGAAGCCCACCGGCAAGCGCATCTCCACCTGCACAGCGCCACCCGCCACGACCGGATTCGGGTACACCTCCAGGGCATCGCCCAAATCGGTCACCTGCTCCGTCAGGCCATCGAACACCTGGCAGCCCGGCACCAGGCACCCGAAGCTGTCCACCTTCACCAGCCAGGCGTCCTGGCTCACCAACAGGCTATCGAAGGCCGTGCCCGCCATGATGTAGCCCCCGTCCAAGGTGCGCTTCACATCGTAGAAGTAGTGGTCCACTTGGTTGTTGGTGCGGTACTCCCGATCCCACAGAAGCTCGCCGTTCAGATCGACCTTTGTGAGCCTTCCCACCG
The DNA here is from genome assembly GCA_016713875.1 of Flavobacteriales bacterium. Lineage (NCBI taxonomy): Bacteria > Pseudomonadati > Bacteroidota > Flavobacteriia > Flavobacteriales > Flavobacteriales bacterium. The sequence continues at coordinate 1,011,088 of JADJOI010000003.1, read as the reverse complement.
AGAGCCCCAATGGTTTCGCCGTACCCGCGATAGCATATCCCTCGCCCGGGACGTGGATAGGGATGGTGAAGAAAGGCCCCCACTCCAGCTGCTCGTACACCTCCGACCAAAGCACCGCACCGTTCTTATCCAGGCGATACAAAGCGGGATAGAGCGCACCCTGCGCCGCCAACCGCTGAGCCCCGACCAGAACATATCCGCTGTCCGGCAATTGGAGGATGAACCCGGGGTTGTCCACCCACGCACTGCCGTACCACTGGTGCCATTGCTGGTTGCCTGCGCTGTCGGTCTTGACCACGTACATGTTCACGTGGTCGTTGTTGAAGTACTTGAAGCCGCTGAGAACGTATCCCCCGTCCAAAGTGCGCTGACCGCTCAGGCATTGCTGGTCCTCCGGGCCACCGTACCTTCGGGTCCATAGGCTGTCCCCGTTCGCGTCGGTGCGGATCAGGCGCATGTCATAACCAACATCCGTGTCGACAGTACCGAACAGTGCAAATCCACTGTCAGGTAGGATAGCCAGACAGTTCACGTTATCGAACGCTCCAGTCACGCCGAACCCACGCGACCACAGCGTATCCCCGTTTTCAGCATAGCGCATGACCATTCCATCCACATCTCCACCCGAGCTTCGCGAACCGGCGTGTAGAAAACCAACCTCATGGACAGCTAGTAAAGAGCCCGAAGCGCCGATCGAATAGCTGAAGGGGGGTAAACTATCTTGGTGTAACGAAACGAGCTCACCCGTGGTTGATATCTCGTGCAAGGCCAGGCCGCTGCCTTGCGCGGAGAAATTGAAGCGGACCACTGTTCGGAACGTGCTGTCACTCACTTGTAGTACTGAGCCTGCGGCGTTCGCGACACCCCCTACATCGTAGGTCCGGTTCCACCGCTCCTGGCCAGACGTCGCGCCGGACCAAGTTGCGACAAGCGCCGTGATCAGCAGCCGTGGTCGGGCCGCGTTCATCGTACAAGGAATCGAACTGGTTCCGTGCCTAGTGCCGTGTGTACAACAGCCATGTACAGACCCGAAGGGAACCGGGACAGGTCAAGTTCCAAACGCTGGCCCTGCTGTCTCCAGGCCACTGCCAAACGGCTACCGTGCGCGTCGTATAGGTGCATACTTACCGTCGTTCCTTCATCCCAGCAACCCACAAGGATGACCCGATCGTCGGCTGGGTTCGGATAGCAGCGCAGTTGACATGATGCAGTAGCGGTCGGTCGCTCCACCATCTTCTCCGGCAGCGTATCGTTCATCAGCCAGGGTACCCGCTTGTACGGGGTGCGGTAGGCCAGGGACAGCAGGGCCTGGGCGCTCGGGCTGCCGTAGGGGTTCTCTTCCACCATGGCCTCCAGCAGCGCGTGTTGCGCCGGGGTCATGTTTTCCGGTGCGATCTGGGCGTTCAGCAAGCTCAGCTGCAGCTGAACCAAAGCCGTGTGTGCGCTGGGCGTTCCGCCACCTTGGGCGATCATCAGGTCGATGATGGAATCGGCCTCGGCATACATCGCCTTGCTCATGTAGAAATACAGGCTCCAGTGCAGTTCGGTCTGTTGCTCGTTCCGCCGCACCAGGGCCAGCACGCTGTCCATGTTCTCGGCCTCCAAGTAGTAGCGCAGCTGGGCATTGTGGTAGTGCTGCTGCTTCGCTTTCAACGCCGCATGCTTGCGCAAGAGACTGTCCCGGCCCAAGCTGTCCGTGGCCTCGCTCAGGAGATCCTCAAGGACGAGCAGTTTCGATTGAAGGCTGCCCAGTACCAAATCTGCGCAGGGGGGATCACAATCGATCGTGGATTCACACTCCCTAGCGCCAAGGAGATCATCGCACTCAATGAACAAAGCTCCCTGAGCTTCGCGGCATAACATGGCCGGTAGCTTGCTCGCTATGTCGGAGTACCTGAATAGAGTTGCATCAGCGTTAATGTCGAAGACCAAATGGAACGGCTCTTGATCGCAGCTAGGAAATTTGTTGCCAGCTTGATATTGGGGATTGAGGACGTCGCAATAGCCTTGGTCCCTTAGGACGCCTGAGTAGGTCATGCCCGGGGTCCAGTTCCCCACCACCGCCATATCGAACCACCAGTTCTGGCCGCCGTCCTGCATGTCGTTGCATTCCACCAACAGGCCGTAGCCATGGGTGGTGGGGTCGTTCAGGTCATAGGCGCCCTTGTTGTCGCCCTCCATTTGGATGCCGAAGGTGCATCCGGTCACCCGGTTCAAGAAAATACTCGCGCTGCTCTGCTCGAAGAGGGCATCGGTGAACATGTCCGGGGTGTCCTGCCAGGTGAACATGCTCTCACTGGCCACGATACCGAAGCTGTATTGCTTGTGGAGCAGGTGCTGTTGGGTCTCGCTGCCTGTGACCGTGTTCTCCTCCACGTGATAGTTGGTGCTGCCGATCAAGTAGATGCCGACCGGATTGTTGTAGCCCCGACGTACATCGTCATCGGCATAGGGCCACGCGGCGGAGATGGGCACCTGGATCTCGTTGCGGGTGACCTCAGCCAACAGGGTGCCTTGAAGCACGACGCTATGCACGCAATCGGTGAACGTGTTGTTGCGGATACGGACCCCTTTGAAGTAGGGGAAGTTGGCCACCCATACTCCTTCGGTGAGCCCATGGAAAGAACAGGACGCTACTGTGACGTCCGAATCGAAGGCCATGATGCCTGTGCCGCGCAGGTGCGGGGGGAACGTATGGCCCGGCACGGCCGTGGTGAAGTCGTTGCCATTGAGGAACGGGTTCTTGATGCCCCATAGGCGGATATGCTCCAGGGCTGCGCGTCGATGAATGCCATCGCCGTAGGTGGGGTCCAACAGGAAGTCCGTCGTCTCGAATTCGTTCAGGAAGATCGCCGAACGATTGGCCTTCTCGATACCGCCCACCATGTTCTGCGTGGGCCACATCTCGATGCCCATGTGGTTGTTCCGGAAGGTGCTGTAGCGAACACGGACCAGACCCCCATTGTGGTCGAAATGACCTGGTCGGTAGACCTTGATGGCGGTCCGGGCGTTCTCGAAGAGGCAATCGTACGCGTAGAACTCGCCCTGGTCCGGATTACCTCCTGTGGGCTCTTGAGAGGCGTTCGTGGTGCCCCATACTTCGATGCCCTGCCACATCAGCTCGCACGCATTGGTGAACGTGGCCTCAGTGGCATCCAAGACGGCACCGCGTTCCACGATCACCTTGCCGTTGGGGCCGAATTCCAGGACAACCCCGGGCGAAATGTCGACGGTCTGGCCGGATGCGATCCGCAGCGTACCTCCGATCAAAAGATGACCATCGTTGTTCGCGTCGTTGGGCAGGGTGGTGGTGGTCCAATGACCTCCGTTGGTCACGGTCATGTCCATCACCTCATACGTGTCGGCGATGTAACACTCGCCCGGGCATAACCTCAGATCGCCGGGGACCGCGAGCTCCACCTTGCTCATGGCCTCGTTCTCCCACTCGAACGAGAAGTTGCCATTGATCGCGCCGGGGTAGTAGCGCACGGCCGCGCCGTCCTCGACATAAATGGTCGCGTCCATGATGGTCACACATGGCTCGATCTCTAAAGTGCTACCATCCCGTACATAGTAGATCGAAGGATGATCATAGCCCGGCAGGTCAGGCAGTGTACTTTCGACGGGTGCGAGCAAGGGATGTGGATAGAGGCCATCCGGGTCTGCGGTCTGCACGGAGGCTGGCGAAGGATGCACCCCGTGCACCGTGCTGAACGTGTATCCAGATGGAAAAATGAGCTTTCGACCTGGATAGCTCGGGTCTATGTCGATCGCGGCCTCGCTCGGATTGTAGATGATCATCTCGGCAGCATTGATCAGTCGCAGGTCGATCGGTTTATCGATGATGTATTCATGCGCCACGTCCCAAGCTGGTGACCCTTGAAACAACTCCTGCTGATCATCATTCTGGTCATTGGTGTATCCTGCGTATGCTTCACCATCGATATTGAGCAACGGAGCTTCGAGCAATGAGAATGGAGGCGGATGGAGGCTGTTCGGATAGTTCGGGTCCGGATAGACCGTATTGCCGGGGTCGGATGGGTAGAGGATATCCTCAAGTCCGGTTGGCACAACAGGTGCAGGAAAGTAGTTGGCGGTGCCGTTCGGATACCAGCTGCTGTTGTTCGTCTCGAAGTAGGTATGGCCGTTGGGATTGGTCAGGAGAATGGGTCGGAAGATCACGTCCCAGTTCGGCGATTGGCCTGTGCCAAAAGCGGTGAACGGATAGTGCCGCATGCGCCCGCGGGTGTTGTCGTAAACCCATGAGATCGAGTCCGCGACGCCAAATCCGGGGCTGGTGACGTAGATCGTATGCTTCAGAACGGTGTGCGGCAGCCAATTGCGGTAAGCATCACTTCCGCAGAGATTGCCGACCGAATAGTCCTTGAACAACGCGGAGATCAATGACGCAGGCCTAGACATCATATTTTGCGGTCCAGCGTTACTAGCATTGATGTTACCTGTGACGCTGCGCATCAGGTCCTTGGTGTTCGGAGCCAATGGCACGTTGGCCTCCCAGGCATATCCGGTGCAGCGTGCATCAGCGCCATTGACGAACTGGAAGCTCTCGATCGTCGGCATCACCATCGTGCGGTCCCCAACTGTGTGCTCCTGATCCCTTGGCGTGAAGGGGAACGACACCGTTTCGATCTTATAGGTCATCGTAATATGGGGCCACGTTCCAGATCCAGTCTTTGACGTGGATCTGGTACTCTCCTACATAGCTGGTGTTGAAACCTGTGGGCACGTGTGTGGTGAGCGCGAACGGCGCTCCAACGTGTGATTGGTAGGGGTTGTGGATGAACTGAGCATACGAAAGGCCCGCTGATAGCAAGCCTTGGATCGCAACCAGCATCCGGGTAGGTACCATGTCCAAGCGGTGATTATTCAACCGAAGCTAGTCAAATATTGGCCGCAGAAGCCATTCGGACCGGTTCCTCCACCCCTGGTTGACTCACTGTTACCGCAACACATGCGGCACGGCGAGACACAGTCCCGCGTATGAGCCGCAGATCGGATGTCGGGCTGATCTTGACGATCCGGCGTAAGGGATCTTTTCGGACGCATGAAACTGCGCATCGTCATAGAATGTTCCATGAACCCGACGCTCAGCGGCGGAAGAACCACCTCAACGACACGCCAGCAGCGCCGACGGGCTCTACGAGGTGCGCATCACCGGTGCCGACCGGCAGGCACAGGTGCGGGTGGTGAAGCAGTGAGGCCGGGCCTCAGCACTTGCCTGGGCCTCGCGGGGCCATGTGCACGTCGAGGAACTCGCCACCGGTGATGCCGGCCTGGCCCAACAGCCGCCGCAGGTAGGTGATGACGTCGGCGCGTTCCGTCAGCGACGCGTCCTCCAGGTGGAACACCAGCACGCCCGCCCACAAGCAGGTGTATTCGATGCCCACGCCCTTCTCCCGCCCCACCAGCGCGGCCAGGCGCGCCGCCGCATCGGCCTGCAGCCCCTCCACCTTCACCACGGCCAGCACATCGACTCCTTCGGAACCGGGTGCGGCCTTCAGTGTCGGGGTGGCCATCATCCAAAGGGCGACAAGAGGTAGAAGTACGAGGCGCAGCATGGCTTGGGTTTTTCGCCAATTTCGGCACGTGCAGCGCCCGGCACCATGACCGTGGACAGGCGCGCTGCGCGACCGAACGAACCCCTTTCGCCATGCCCATCCGGATGACCCCCGACGACCCGCAGCCGCGGCGCAGCTCCCCCACTCCACCCCGTCGCGGCGGTGGTGGTGGTGGCGGCATGGGCTCCCTGCTGCCCCTGCTGATCGGCCTGCTGATGAAGAACCCCAAGCTGATGCTGGTGGTGCTGGTGGGCTTCGGCCTCTTCTACTTCCTGGGCGGCATGAAGGGCTGCGCGGGCGGTGGCGGCGGCGACATGATCGGCCAGCTCGCCTCCTTCGCCACGGGCGCCAACTTCGATCCCAAGCTCTACGACCAGGCCGAGGTGTACGAACCCCTGGCCGACAACGTGAAGAACCCGCTGCCCGAACGGGTGACGCTGGAGCGCTTCTGTCCGCCGCGCCTCAACCAGGGCCAGCAGGGCAGCTGCGTGGCCTGGGCCAGTGCCTACGCCGCGCGCACCATCGTACAGGCCAGGGCCACCGGCACCACGCCCGGCTCCGCGGACGCCTTCAGCCCCAGTTACCTGTACAACCAGATCAAGATCGATAACAGCGACTGCCAGGGCAGCTACATCTACCGCGCCATGGAGAACATGCTCGACGGCGGCGTCCTTCCCTACAGCCGCTTCGCCTACACCGACCAGAGCTGCAGCAAGCAGCCCAGCGACCAGGAGCGGCAGCAGGCGCGGCAGTACCGCATCAAGGGCTTCCAGCGCCTCACCCTCGGTGCCGACGAGCAGCGCACCGACATGCTCGCTATGAAGCAGCACCTGGCCCAGGGTTCGCCCATCGTGATCGGCATGATGGTGGGCGGCAGCTTCATGCAGGAGATGGAGGGCCAGGAGGCCTGGCTGCCGAACGAACGCGACTACGCCCAGGCCGGCTTCGGCGGACACGCCATGTGTGTGGTGGGCTACGACGACTACAAGTTCGGCGAATCCGGCGGCTTCTTGATCATGAATACCACTTCGGGAAGGAGGCTTATGCCGTGTACCCACAGGGCGACGGCGTGGACGTGAAGCCGTCCTCCTTCGACCTGCGCTTCGGCTTCGTGGACAACGCCACCGGGTCCAACATCGCGCTGCGCGGCACCGGCGGCAACGTCTTCCGCACGGTGAGCCCCATCGCCAAGGGCACCCGCTTCAAGGTGGAGGTGACGAACAACACCGAGTGCTACACCTACCTCTTCGGCGAGGAGACCGATGGCAGCAGCTACGTCCTGTTCCCATACACCGATAAGCACTCGCCCTACTGCGGCATCACCGGCACGCGCCTCTTCCCCAGCGACCACAGCCTGGAGGCTGATGCGGTGGGCACCGTGGACGTGATGGCCGTGGTGGTGTATAACCAGCCGGTGGACTACCGCAAGCTCAACGAGCAGTTGAAGGCCAGTGCGGCCCGTGGCCTGGCGGCCAAGCTGCAGGATGTGCTCGGCGCTGAGCTCAGCACCGGCGTCCGCTTCACCGATGGGGAGACCATCGGCGCCACCGGACCGGCGGACCGCAACGCCGTAGCGGTGGTCCTTGAGCTCGAGAAGCGATGAAACGCCTCAGGCGTGCCCTCTTGGTCCTGGCCGCCCTCTTCGGTTGCGCCCAGTTCATCCGGCCCACACGTATCGCCGAACCGGTGGATCCTGCCCGCGACCTGATCGCGCTGACCTCGCCTTCTGCCGAGGTGGAGCAGCTGTTGCGCACGGCGTGCTACGATTGCCACAGCGGCCAACCGCACTACCCGTGGTACGCCGCCCTTACGCCGGTGAACTGGTGGCTGCAGCACCACATCGATGAAGGCCGTGAACACTTCGATGCCTCCAGCTGGGGCAGCTATGCGGCCGATGACCGCGCCCACGTGGCCGACGAGGCCATCGAGATGATCAAGAAGGAAGAGATGCCGCTCACCGAGTACACGTGGACCCATGGTGATGCGCGCCTTTCCATGGACCAGCGCGTGGCGCTCACCGGCTACTTCAGTGGGCTGGCCGGCGGTGGCGGATCGGAGCCCGAGGACTAGGCCGGCACCCCCTCCAGGTGGTGCTCCCGGGCCGCCGTGATCCGCACCTCGGCGAAGTCGCCGATGCGCAGATGACCGGACGCGGTGGGGATCAGCACCTCGTTGTCCACCTCGGGGCTGTCGAACTCGGTGCGGGCGATGTAGTGGCCGCCTTCGGCCTTGTCCACCAGCACGCGGTAGGTCCGGCCCACCTTGGCCTGGTTCAGCTCCAGGCTGATGCCGGCCTGCAGGTCCATCACCTCCTGGGCGCGTTGCTCCTTCACGTCGGCCGGCACATCGTCGGCCATGGTGTGGGCGTGGGTGTCCTCCTCGTGGCTGTACGTGAAGCAGCCCAGCCGGTCGAAGCGCATCCGCTCGATCCAGCGCAGGTTGTCGGCGTGGTCGTCCTCGGTCTCTCCCGGGAAGCCCGCGATCAAAGTGGTGCGGATGGCGATGCCGGGCACGGTGTCGCGGATGGTGTCCACCAGCGCCTCGGTCTTCTCCTGCGTGATGCCGCGCCGCATGCGAGTGAGCATGCGTGTGCTGCCGTGCTGCAGCGGCATGTCCAGGTAATTGCAGATGGTCGGCCGTTCGCGCATCACATCGAGCACCTCCATGGGGAAGCCGCTGGGGAAGGCGTAGTGCAAGCGGATCCAGTCGATGCCCTCCACATCGCTCAGGTGTTCGAGCAGTTCGGCCAGGTTGCGCTTACCGTACAGGTCCAGCCCGTAGTAGGTGAGATCCTGCGCGATGAGCATGAGCTCCTTCACCCCCTGCGCCGCGAGCCCCTTCGCCTGGGCGACGAGCTGCTCCATCGGGGTGCTCACGTGCTTGCCGCGCATCAGGGGGATGGCGCAGAACGAGCATTTGCGGTCGCAGCCCTCGCTGATCTTGAAGTAGGCGAAGTGCGCGGGGGTGGTCAGCAGCCGCTCGCCCACCAGCTCGTGCTTGTAGTCGGCCTTCAGGGTCTTCAGCAGGCGGGGCAGGTCGCGCGTGCCGAACCAGGCGTCCACCTGCGGGATGCCCTCCTTCAGCTCCGGCGCGTAGCGCTGGCTGAGGCATCCGGTGACGTACACCTTCTCCACCTCGCCGCGGTCCTTGGCCGCCGCCCAGCCCAGGATGGTGTCGATGCTCTCCTGCTTGGCGTTCTCGATGAAGCCGCAGGTGTTGATCACCACCACGTTGTGCCCGTCGGGCCGGGCCTCGTGCTCCACGGCGATGCCGTTGGCGCGCAGCTGGGCCATCATCACCTCGCTGTCGAAGGTGTTCTTCGAGCAGCCCAGGGTGACGACGTTGACCTTGGTGGGCTTGCGGGTGCGGGCCTTCATGCGGACAGGGTCGGGGCGTGCGGAAGGCGCGAAGGTAGCCCGCCGCGTGTGCCGGCATTGATGGCTGTGTCCGCGCCGCGTACCTTGCACGAGCCATGTCCAAAGCCCATCCCCTCATCCTCATCGCCGACGATCACACGATCGTGCGGCGCGGTTTCAAGAACCTCATGGCCCTCCGGATACCCCAGGTGAAGGTGGAGGAGGTGGCCGATCTGGCCGCCCTTCGGGAGCGGCTGGCGCGGACACCCCGGCCCGACCTGCTGGTGTTGGACCTTCAGTTCCCGGACGGCAATGGCATGGACATCCTGCCCAAGCTGTGCAGTGATCCCCTGCAGCCTCCCGTGCTGGTGTACTCCATGAACCCCGCGCGCATCCACGGTACGAAGACCATGAAGATGGGCGCGATGGGCTACGTGAGCAAAGAAGCCGCCGAGGAGGATGTGGTGACCGCGGTGAACGCTGTGCTGGCCGGAAGGTCGTACTTGAATCCGGACCTTGCCCTCCGCGCCGCGCGGGCGAGCAATACCGTGGAGGTGGACACCAATCCCTTGGAACGGCTCTCGGCCCGGGAGCTCATGGTGCTCGACCTCCTGCTCACCGGAGCAGGGGTGAAGGATGTGGCCGATAAGCTCGGACTGGGGGTCTCCACCGTGGGCACCTACAAGATCCGGATCTACGAGAAGCTCGGGGTGAACAACATCCTGGACCTGCAGACGGTGGTGCAATTGCACCGCAAGGCCGTGCACTGATGGCCGCGCGGTGGCTGTTCGGCCTCCTGCCCCTGCTGCTCACCCTCGGGCCGGCGCAGAACGCATGCGCCCAGCACTACGCAGAATGGCGCCACTTCACCAACCGCAACGGCCTGCCCCAAAGCAGCGTGGGCGACATGGCGTGGGACGAGCATGGCTTCCTGTGGCTCACCACCCAAGGGGGCCTGGCGCGCTGCGACGGCCGGTTCGTGCGCGCCGTTCCCCTGAACGGAGCCACCGCGCCACGCCAGCAGGTGCACCTGCTGCGGACCTCCACGGGCCGCTTGCTTACGATCGGGTCGACCGGTGCCATCCACCGGTTGGAGGACGAAAGCCCAGTGGCCCTAGGCACCGCAGGTTCGGCTCCTTACCATCCCACCGGCACGATGCCGACCGAACGCCATCTGCTCTTCCTGCTGCGGACCGTCGCACGGAAGGGCTGGTCGGATGTCAGGACCTGCGCTCAGGATAGTGTCATGTGGCTCATGCTCCAGGACCGACGGCTCACCTGGTGGAAGGACACCGTGATGGCCGGTGCCATCGAGCTTCCTGTTCAGCCCAGCGCCTTGTTCGCTCTGCCTTCCGGTGGCCATGTCGTGCATCCGGACGGTCCGATCACCCGGTTCGACCCCGCCTCCGGTACGCTGCGACCCGTAGCCCTAGATCCCGTGCCGCCGCCGGGCGGGCGTTGGTTCGAGCAACCGGGCAAACCCTTCGTGCTGCATCTCGTCGACGACCATGTGCGCATCTACCGCGATGATCCATCGGGCACAACACCCATGCTGCGGGGAAGCGCGATCGACGTGACCCTGCCGCCGCGGGCGGACATCACCCAGCTGCTGTTCGATGAGGTGGCCGCCGTGCTGGCCACCTCCACGGTCACCCAAGGCCTCTTCCTCCATCGCCGGCAGTGGTTCGGCACCTGGTCCTGCTCGGACCCCACGCTCGTGGACGGCAACTCGTTCTATGTTCAGGCCGAGCTGCCGGGCGGGCACACCTTCACGGTGGACCACCAGGGTGCGGGTGTGCTGCTCGACTCCGCGGGGTGCGTGCCGGCCTACGCGCCGCTGAAGCGCCTCGACCCCTTCTCCCTGGCCCATGACCGGTCGGGGGCGCTGTACCTCACACGCCAGGGTGGCATCGAGCGGTACGATCCCGCCACCGGCCGGTCATCCCTTGTGGCCAACAGCACCGGCGCGCGCACCACCATGGTCCTGGACCACGATACGCTCTGGGCGGTGAACCGTTCGGCCTTCGGCCTGGTGCGGAACGACAGCATCCACTGGTCGGTGGTGTTCGAGGGGGCCGCATCGATCGGCGATCCCATCACGCTCTGCCGCGCGGCCGATGGACGTTGGTGGTTCGGGACCTGTGATGGTGCCTTCATCCTGGGCAACGAGGCCGTGCAACGACCCGAGCCGGTCGCGGGGCTCACCGGGTCCTGCGTACGGGCCCTGCATCGCTGGGGCGACCGGATGCTCATCGGCACCTACGGCCAAGGGGCCTTCGTGCATGACGGGCGATCACTGCGCCGCCTGCCCATGGATGAACGCGGTGCGTTGTTGCACACGCACGCCTTCGCCCCCGACCAGCGTGGCGGGCTCTGGATCCCGACGAACAACGGTCTTCTGCGCACCACCTGGCGGGACCTGGAGGCCTGGGTGGCCGACAGCACGCAACGCCCCTTCATGGGACGCTTCGACGAAGAGGACGGGATGATGGGCTCGGAGCTGAACGGGGGCTGCATGCCCTCCTACCTCGCGATCTCGACCGGCGAACTCTCCTTTCCGTCGATGCGCGGTCTCGTGCGCTTCGATCCGGCCGGCGTGCCCGACCCCTGGCCTGCGGCGCGATTGCAAGCCACCGCTCTTCGGGTGGATGGTGTGGTCGTGCCGCTGAGCGACCGTGTACGGTTGCCCGCGGACCATGGCGAAGTCGTGCTGCAGTACGCCATCGCCCATTGGGGGAACGGTTCCCAGGTACAGCTTGAGCTGCGGTTGGAAGGCTTGCAGGACGGGTGGACCCTGCTCTCCACGGATCGCGATGAGGTGCGCCTCGGCCTGCTGCCCCCCGGCGAAACGCGGTTGGTGGTGCGCAAGGTGGGCGGCGCGCTGCGCGGTGAGCCCGAGGCCTTCGCCGTGCTCCTGTCCGTGCCCTTCCCCTGGTACCGCACCTTGTGGGCCGGGCTGGGCTTCGTGTGCCTGGGAGCCCTGGTCGGTCTGGCCCTGCACCGCTGGAACCTCCTCCGCCTGCGCGCGGCCAATGCACGGCTGGGAACCCTGGTGAAGGCGAGGACCCAGGCGCTTTCCGAAGCCAACGACGACCTGAAGGCCGCCCTGCACCACCAGGAGAAGCTCATCGCCATCATCGCGCACGACCTGGTGCACCCGCTTCGGTTCGTATCACGCGTGGCCCGTGATGCCCGCATGATGCAGGAGCGGCGCGAGGACCCCGGGGAGCTGGGCCTGACCCTGCAGGACCTGGAGGGCGCCACCCGCAAGCTCTTCACCAATGCCAGCGACCTGCTCGGCTGGGTCCGTTCGCGCCACGTGGAGGATCCCGACCGCCGGGTGAAGGTGGACCTCCAGAGCTTCGTGGGCGCGGCGATCGACCGCATCTCCGAGCTGAGCGGTACCATCGACCTGCAGAACGCGGTGCCCGAAGGCACCCAGGTGACCACCGACCCGGACGTGCTGGCCATCGTGCTCAACAACCTGCTGATGAACGCCGTGGTGCATGGCCGGGCCGAGCGGATCACGATCGACCTCGCCGAGGGGTCGGGCATCGTGCTGCGCGTCAGCGACAACGGGATCGGGATGAGCCCGGAGCAACTGGACCGCATCCGCAAGGAGCTGGAGGGTACGGACGAAGGGCACGGGCGGGCCGGTGGCACGGCCCTCGGTCTGGGCTATGTGATCATCTCCGAGTGCATGCGCCTGCTGCATGCCAAAGCCCTGATCCACAGCGGTCCGGGTGGCACCACCGTCGAGATGGCCCTGCCGGCCGCGTAACCCATCGGGGCCGGCAGGCGTTCAAGCGGCTGCGATGAACGCCCCCAACAGCAACCTCATCCGGTACGAAGGCCTGCTCAACAGCGAGGTGCGCGTGCAGCTCACCGACCTGCTGATGGCCATCGCGCTCACCAACCTGGGTTCCCGCGGCGACCTCAAGAAGCTCTTCGGCGTGGCCGTGGAGCTGCTCGACAACGCGCAGCGCTACTGCTCGGCCGGCAGCGTCTCCTTCCAATGGCGCATCCAGGGACCCGAGCTGGTGATCGAGATCAGCAACCTGGCGGAAAAGGCCGATGCCGAACGCCTGCTCTCCATCGTGGCCTCCATCCAGAGCATGTCCTCCGAGCAGATCGCCGAGGCCTTCAAGCAGCAGCTGCAGGACCCCGCCTTCGGCGAGAAGGGCGGCGCCGGCCTGGGCATGCTGCAGATCGCACGCAAGGTGGGCAACCGCATCACGGCCGAGGTCCATCCCGAGCACGATGGTGTCTATCGATGCACCAGCCAGGTCACGACCGTCCTCCGCTCCTGAACTCCGCACCATGCACACGCTGCACATCCCTGCGACGCGCACCACGCCTGAGGTACACTTCGAACCTGCGGCCGGCCACTGCGTGATCACCGGTGTGTCGATCCCGGAGCACGCCCAAGAGTTCTATCAGCCCATCTTCCAGTGGCTGGACATCTTCCTGTCGGTGAACCGGGGTCCGGTGACCCTGCGCATCGCGCTCACCTACTTCAACTCCTCCTCGCTGAAGGCCCTTTACATCCTGCTTGGCCGCGTGCGCAAGGCCCAGGTCATGGGCACCCCGGTACGCATCATCTGGGTGGTGGAGGAGGATGACGAGTTCATGCTGGAGTCCAGCAGCTACTTCGCCGAACTGCTCGGTGTGAAAATGGACATCGAGATGTCGGGCGACGAAAGCTCCGACGAGCGCAGGGCGGTGTGATCCACGCCCCTCAATCCCGTGCGAAGAGACCTTCAACGAAGGTCCGCCGGTCGAATTCCTGAAGGTCATCGATGCCTTCCCCGATCCCCAGATAGCGGATCGGCACCTGGAACTCGTGACTGATGCCGATGGCCACCCCCCCTTTGGCCGTACCATCGATCTTGGTGAGCGCCAGTGCGGTGACATCCGTGGCCTTGGTGAACTGCCGGGCCTGCTCGATGGCGTTCTGCCCGGTGCTCGCGTCCAGCACGAGCAACACCTCATGGGGCGCTTCGGGCACCACCTTGCGCATCACGTTGCGCACCTTGGAGAGCTCGTTCATCAGGTTCACCTTGTTGTGCAGGCGGCCGGCTGTGTCGATGATGACCACATCGGCGCCCCGGGCCTTGGCGCTCTCCACTGCATCGTAGGCCACGGCCGCAGGATCGGCGCCCATGCCTTGGGACACCATGGGCACGCCCACCCTTTCGCTCCAGATGCGCAGCTGGTCCACCGCAGCCGCGCGGAACGTGTCGGCAGCGCCCAGCATCACGCTCAGCCCGTTCTTCTTCAACCGCTGGGCCAGCTTGCCGATCGTGGTGGTCTTGCCCACCCCGTTCACGCCCACCACCATGATCACATAGGGCTTGGCATCCGAACGCACCGGCGGGGGGTCCTTCATCAGGTCGATGATCTCCTCCCGAAGGATCCGGTCCAGTTCGTCGGTGCCCATGTACTTGTCGCGAGCCACCCGCTCCTGCACACGGCGGATGATGGTCAGGGTGGTCTCCACCCCCACATCGCTGCTCACGAGCACCTCCTCCAGGTCGTCGAGGACGGCATCGTCCACGGTGGTGCGGCCCACCAGCATGCGGCCGAGCTTCCCGAGCAGGCCGCCACGCGAGCGCTCGAGACCCGCGCTCAAGGCCGCTCGCTCGGCCGGTGCCTGGGGTTTTTCCTTGCCGAAGAGTCCGAAGAACGCCATGGTCATGCCCGTATGCACAAAGGCCCGAGCCGGATGGCGCAGGCCTTTGCACGTCCGATGGTGCGGACGATCACTTCTTCTGGGCGAGGAACTTGTCCGCCTCGTCGGCGGGCATCACCGATTCCTGGAACTGGTAGCCCCCGGACTTGGCGTTCTTCACCATGCGGATGACCTTGGTGAACACCTTGGCGTCCGCTTTCTTCAGGGTAGCAACGACCTTCTTTGCCATGTCTCACGCGCCGCAGCGCTGGTTACTTGATCTCTTTATGAACGGTCATCCGGCGCAGGATGGGATTGTACTTCTTCAGCTCCATGCGCTCGGTGGTGTTCTTCCTGTTCTTCGTGGTGATGTAGCGGGACGTGCCCGGCTGGCCCGAGGTCTTGTGCTCGGTGCACTCCATGATCACCTGTACGCGGTTCCCTTTCTTGGCCATGACTGGATGCTTCGTTGGTTATGGACCGATCAGGCGGTGTAGAAGCCCTTGGCGCGGGCGCGCTTCAGGGCCTCGGTGATGCCCAGCTTGTCGATGGTGCGCATGCCGGCCGCGCTCACGCGGATCGTCACCCACTTGTTCTCCTCGGGCACGAAATAACGCTTGTCCTGAAGGTTCGGGGCGAAGGTGCGCTTCGTCTTCACGTTGGAGTGGCTCACCTTGTGACCGGTGATCACATGCTTACCGGTGATCTGGCAGACCTTGGACATGGCGTTGCGGATTCGGGGGCGCAAATATAGGGATCTTCCCGGCTCGTTCAAGATCCCGGAACCTCCCAGACCGTCCGAACGTTCAACTGCCGCGTTCCCAGTGCCTTGGCGATGCGCCACCCCGACCAATGGAGCCCCTCGAGGCTCGTCAAAGATCCGCGGACAGGCCGCTTCCGGGCCGACCGGACCCGGGTGTGGGCGGGCTCCCACTACATCGCCGACCTCCAGTGCGTGGAGTACGTGTCCATGATCCAGACCTACATCGCCGGGGATGTCCTCGACCTGGGCTGCGGCACGGCCCCCTACTACGAGGTCTATCGGCCCAAGGCCTCCTCGGTCACCTGCCTGGACCGCAGTGCCGACGAGCGCGTACGGGCCGTGGTGGACGTGGTGGCCGATATCGATCGTCCCCTCCCCTTCCCGGATGCCTCCTTTGATGCCGTCCTCCTCACCGACGTCATCGCCCACGTGCGCGACCCTTGGGCGCTCATGCGCGAGATCAGCCGCGTGCTCAGGCCTGGCGGACATCTGGTGCTCACCACCCCCTTCATCTACTGGCTCTGCGAGTACCCCAACGACTTTTTCCACCCCAGCCGGTTCGCCTTGGAGGAGCTCTGTGCCCGCGGGGGCCAGCAGGTGCAAGTGTTGCGGTCCTATGGCGGGCAGGCTGATGTGTTGATGGACACGCTCAACAAGATGTTCCCGACAGGGATCGGGCATCGTCTGTTCACCGGCCTGGTGCGCATCCTGGACTTCTCCGGCTGGCTGAGGCGCGACCGCGAGCGTACCCGGGAGACCTACTCCCTGGGATACGTGCTGGTGAGCCGTCGGGCCTGATGGGCTTGGGCGCATGGACCGGCCGGATATCTTCGCAGCGCCCGCCGGTGCTCCGGACCGTGGCACTTGCATGCGCGACCCTGAGAAATGGCGTCCCTCCCGGATCGTTCGCGATCAACGGTCGGGACGCTTCGTCACGAACCGACGTGGCATCTTCGGAGGCTCCCTCTACATCGCGGAGCTTCAACACGCCCACTACCTGCCGCTGATCGAGCAGCACATTGCCGGTCGTGTGCTGGACGTGGGCTGTGGCCCGGTGCCTTATTACGAGCTGTACAAGCCCAAAGCCACCGAGGTGGTCTGTGTGGACTGGGCGGGCAGCCCCCATGCCAAGGATGTGCTCGACCACTTCATTGACCTCAATGCCGAGCCGCGCCTGCCCTTCCCCGACGATCACTTCGACTCGATCCTGGCCTCGGACATGCTGGTGCACATCACCCGGCCGCATGTCTTCCTGGCCGAACTGAGGCGCATCCTGAAGCCCGGCGGGCACATGGTGATCACCGCGCCGTTCGCCTACTGGATGGGCGAGTATCCGCATGAGTACATGCACTTCTCGGAGTTCTCCCTGAAGCACCTGGCCAAGGACGCAGGCCTGGAAACGCGTCACATCATGGCCTACGGAGGCCATGCCGACGTGCTGATGGACTGCGTGAACAAGTTCTTCCCCGTAGGCTTCATGAACCGGGTGTACTGGGCCTTCGCGCGCATGGTGATCGCCACCGGCTGGCCGCGCCGGAACCGCGAACGCACCAAGGGGCCGTACGCGCTGGGCTACAGCATGGTGGTGAGGAAGCCGGTGGTGTAGGTCCGGCTCACGGCTCGGACCGCGGTAATCGTTTGCGCAGCATGTTCAGGGCGGCGATCGCACTGCGCTTGATCACCAGATCGCGGCTGCCCGGGAACAGGACCATCGTGGAACGCACGCCATCGGGGCCGGCCACGGCGATCCATACGGTGCCCACGGGTTTTTCGGGCGTGCCGCCATCCGGGCCGGCGATCCCGCTCAACGCGATGCTCCAGTCCGTCCGAAGACCCTGACGGACACCGGAGGCCATCTGCTCCACCACCGGCCGGCTCACCGCCCCGTTCAGTTCGAGCATCCCCGCCGGGATCCCCAGCTCCTCCATCTTCACGGCGTTCGCGTAGCTCACCACGCCGCCGATGTAGTAAGCGGAGCTGCCCGGCACGCTGGTAATGAGGTGGCTGAGATAGCCGCCGGTGCAGCTCTCGGCAAGGCTTAACGTTTGTCCAGCGTCGCGAAGGAGCCCCCCGACCACCTCTTCGAGGCGGGTCGTCCCTTCGCCGAACACCAGGTCGGGGATCAGGGCGCGCAGTTCCTCCGCCTTGCGGTCCACCCGATCGCGGGCCACCCGGGCATCGCGGTTGGCATAGGCGCTCAGCCGCAGCTTCACCAGACCCGGGCTCGGGAGGTAGGCCAGCTTGATCCCTGTTCCATCGAGCCCTTCCTCCCAGGCCGCGATCCGCGTG
Source organism: Flavobacteriales bacterium (assembly GCA_016713875.1). NCBI lineage: Bacteria > Pseudomonadati > Bacteroidota > Flavobacteriia > Flavobacteriales > Flavobacteriales bacterium. The sequence continues at coordinate 993,430 of JADJOI010000003.1, read as the reverse complement.
GCCACCTGGCTCTCCCCGGCCCCCGTGGTGAGCAGTGTGCGGTGCACGATCACCGGGGGTGAGAAGGTCGTCCGCAGTCGGGGCAGTACCTCGGTCTCCATCATCCCCTTGAGCTCGTATGGCACGCCGGGCAGGCTGATGAACACGCGCGGGGTATCGCGGTCTTCGCGCGGTCGCTCGAACCACATGCCACTGGCCGTACCGTTCAGATTGGGGATCACCGCACAGGCTTCAGGCAGGTCGGCCTGTGTCCGGTTCATCTCCAGCAGTGGACGGCCCATCCGGGCGAACAGGGTTTCGATCCGTGCCTCCACCTCCGGCCTCCGGGTCAACCGGGTGCCGAAGAAGGTGCATAAGGTGTGTTTCGTGATGTCGTCCTTGGTGGGTCCCAGGCCGCCGGTGATCAGGACCACATCCGCGGTGGCCCCGCTCAACGTCGTCAGGATCTGCTCCCGGTCATCGCCGATGGTGCGCACCTCCACAGGCCTGATGCCCTGAAGGGACAACTGTTCGCCCAGCCACGAGGCGTTGGTGTTCAGCGTCTGGCCGATCAGCAGCTCGTCGCCGATGTTGATGATCCCGGCCGTGATCTCGTGCCCCTCCCCGCTCATGGGCCGAAGGTCGCAATTGCGCGGGTCAGGGGACCAGAATGCGCAGGGTCCTCACCGTGCCATCGCCCACGACCCGCACCAGGAACACCCCACCAGCGACACCATCGGTCGTCAGCACACACCGGGTACCGGCCGCAGCGACCTGTGCGCAGGAGCGGCCACGCATGTCAAGCAACTCCACCAGACCCAGCGGCTCCGGTGCGATCACGACCACCGAGCCGCCCTCCTGCTGAACGATGAGGTCAACGCCCATGGATGGTGACCCCACGGACTGGCCCGCATTGATGCACGCCTCGTAGAGGGTGAACGGCAGCTCGTTCACCGTGCCGCCGGACAGGAACGGCTCCGACACGGTCGACGAGCCCAGAGGACCAGCGCTCACCCCATAATAGAGCTGACCGCCCACGGGTTGGGGCTGTACCATCGTCAGCGTATAGGTCCCGGGCGGCAGGCACACCGTGGCGGTATCGAACTCCAACGCGCCCAGTTCCAAAGTGCCGGAGAACACGGTGTTCCCGCCGCCATCCAGCAGGTTCCAATCGAACAGGCCAGTGACGATGGCACCTCCGAAGTTGCCAAGATGCACCTGCACCGGTGCGCAGGGGCCGGATGGGCACAGGTCCACGTTCACCGGCAGCTCACAGGCCAGGCTGTCGTAGAACCAGGTCCACAGGTGCAGGGTGGCCGTGAAGGGGGTCGAGGGCATCTGCGCCAGGGGATGCACGGCGAGCGTGTGGATCTGCGGACCGCCACCGATCCCGAAGAAGTTCGGTTGCTCCACCGCCAGGGTGTCGCCTTGATCATCGAGCAACACGAAGGCCGGGTAGCTGAACAGCTCGCTGCTGCCATTGCTCACCATCACTTCCACTGCACCAGGATCGAACGGTGCCCATTGCACGGAGAGGATGTCCAGACTGTCGCAGGCGGGGAGAAGGCCTCCGCCGGACACGACGAAGGTGTGCTCGGGTTGCGGAGCGAAGTCCCCGACGAAGGTGCCGTTGATCACGATGGTGTAGGTGCCGGTCGGCAAAGGGCCCACAGGGATCTGTTCGGTGTGCGGAACGATCACCGTGAAGCCCCCTGGGTCGGCGGCCACCACGTTCAGTGTGACGGTGTTGCCGGTGACGTTGGCCGAAGCGCTGACCACGTAGGCGCCCGTGCTGGCCAGCCCCCCGGAAAGGGCGATGGTGATGTTGTCCTGTGGAGCGGGCGCGGCGGGGGCGACCGAGATCTGATCGACATAGAAGAAGGTCTGTGCGCGAACGGCCACGGTCGCGACGGACAATGCTGCGAGGAGGATGTGCTTCATGGGATGGTCTTCAGGGCAAGGACGATGGAAGCGGGCCTTGTGCTGCCTCAGGGGGCCACCTCGAACCCGAACAGCTCGGCCCGATCCAGCTTCCGCACCGGGCCCAGGCGCTCCAGGGCTTCGATGTCCATCGCGCTCTCCTTGCCGATGACGCAGTACGTGTATGGCCGCCCTTTGATCTCCCGGTCGAAGAAGACCTTCATATCCTGCAGGGTGATCTGCGGGATCCGGTCATAGACGAGCTTGCGGACATCGGTTTCGAGGCCCCGACGCTGGGTCGCGTCCCACTGCCAGTAGATGTTCTCCCGGGTGATGCGCGTGCTGGCGATCACCTTGCGCGCGGCGGTCCGTGCCCCTTCGAACTGGGCCTCGGCCATGGGCATGTCGTTCATCAGGCGCAGCATCGCGTCCACCGCATCGGGCAGTTTGTCCGCCTGGGTGCCGATGAAGGCGCGCACGTAGTGCGCTTCCTGCTTCTCGGCCGGGGTGGTGTAGCTCGCGCTCGCCCCGTAGGCGAGCGCCTTCGACTCACGGATCTCCTGGAACACGATGCTGCTAAGACCGCTGCCGAAGTACTCATTGAACAGCGCCGCGTAGGGCATTTTCTCCACGTCGAAGAGGCCCGCTTTGCTCACGAGCAGCATCTCGGTCTGCACCATGTCGTACTCGGCGAAGAGCACCTCGTTGCGGGTGGTCGGCACTTCAGGATACGCGCGCTCCGGAGGCAGCGCCCGCAGTTCCGCGGGGGTGGTGTGCAGCTCGCGCAAAAGGGCCTCCACCTGGTCGATCCCCTGTCTTCCGTAGTGGAACACACGGTGTTTGTAGGAGGTGAGCCCATGGAGGCGGGCCACCAGGTCCTCCGCCTTCAACGCGTTCAGTTCGGCGTCGGTGAGCACATCGTTGAACGGGGAACGGGCGCCATACCGGGCCTGGCTGAAGAGCGCGGCGGAGAGCAGCACCCCCTTGTTCCGGGCCTGGTCCTGGCGCTCCTTCCGGATGTCCGCGATCAACCCGGCGAGGGCTTCCGCATCCGGACGACACTCGGCCAGCACATGCTCGAGCATCACCACACCCTGACGCAGGTTCCGCTCCAGGCCGCTGAGGGTCACGTAGCACCGGTCGTTGCCCACGAACACATCCAGCGAAAGGCCCAGCTTGAAGAGCTCCTTCCGCAGTTCGGGTGCGGAATACCGGGTGGTGCCGAGGTAGGGCAGGAACTTCACGGCCACCTCCATCGCTTTGTCGTGGTCGGTGCCCAGGTCCAGGATGTAGCGCAGGCTGAACAGCTCGTTGGACGGGTTGTGGACACGGGCGAGCTCGATCCCCTTGCCCAGGTCGAGGCGCTCGATGGCCGTGGCGAAATCCACGAACTCCGGGGTCAGTTCAGCGCCCGGGACCTGCTCCCATGCACGCCGCCATTCGCTCTTTCCCTCGCGCTTGATGTCGATGGGCGTGATGCGCGGCTTGGTCACCTTGTGCACGCCGGTCCGCTCGCCGGAGCGCTTCAGCACGCAGACGTGGTCGGCGCCGAGCCGCTCCTTCACGAAGGCCATCACCTGGTCCTTGGTGATCGCGGCCATGCGGTCGTGCTCGGCCAGCACCTCCTTCCAGTCCTTGCGCAGAATGAAGGCATCGGTCATGGCCGCGGCACGCCGTCCGTTATTGTCGCTCCACTGGCGGATGCGCTGGAGCTTCAGGTCGTTCACCACGGCGCCGATGAGCCAGTCGTCGAAGGTGCCGCTCGCCAGAAGACCAAGCTGCTCCAGGGCCAGATCGCGGGCCTGCTCCAGCGACTGTCCTTCGCGCGGCTCCACCCGGATGTTGAACTCGCTGTGGTCGGCCTGTTCCATGGCAAAGGCCGAAGCATCGAGCACGCGCTGCGCCTGCACCAGGTTGAGGTCGAACAGGCCCGCCTGTCCATTGCTCAGCAAGCCGGCCACCAGCTCCAGCATCAGGGGATCGGCGCTGCCGGTCCCCTTGAAACGCCAGGCCAGGGTGGCCCATTCCCGGTCAGGTCCTGTGACCTCGGCCACCACCGGGCCGTTGAGCGGGCGTTCCGGGTCGTGGTCAAAGCGAGGCACCTCCCGTGCCACCCATTTGCCGAAGTGCTTGTCCACGAGCGCGATCGTCCGGTCGTGGTCGATGTCGCCCGCAAGCACCACGGCCATATTGTTGGGCACGTACCAGGCCTTGAAGAAGGCGTGGATCTTCTCCATGCTCGGGTCCTTCAGGTGCTCTCCCCTGCCGATGGTCGTTTGTGTCCCGTACGGGTGATGCGGGTACAATAGTTCGTTCTTCTTCTGGTAGGCGAGCCGGCCGTCGTTGTCCTGGTTGCGGTTGAACTCCTCATAGACGGTCTCGAGTTCGGTATGGAACAGCCGGAGCACGCACTCCTGCATGCGCTCGCTCTCGATCATCATCCACTTCTCCAGTTCATCGCTGGGCACATCGTTGATGTAGACGGTGCGTTCGGTGCTCGTGTAGGCGTTGGTCCCGCGCGCGCCGATGCTCTTCACCATCTTGTCGTACTCGTTGGGCACGGCAAGCGCCGCCGCCAGCTGGCTGAGGCTGTCGATGGTCCGATAAATGGCGTCCCGCCCGGCCTCGTCCCTGGTGTCGCGGCGCCGTTCGTATTGGTCGCTGATCGCCTTCAGCAGCCGCTGCTCCTCGGGCCAGTTGGACGTTCCGATCCGGGAGGTGCCCTTGAAGAGCATGTGCTCCAGGTAATGGGCCAGTCCGGTGGCGTCGGCCGGGTCGTTCTTGCTTCCGGCCCGCACGGCGATGTTCGTCTGCACACGCGGTGCATCCGGGTTGCGGCTCAGCCACACCTCCAGGCCGTTGTCCAAGGTGTAGATGCGCGTGTCGGTGAGGTCCCCAGGCACCGAGCGATAGGTGTAGCTGCGTTGGGCCAGCGCAGGAGCGGCCGTGCACAGGATGGAAAGGGCGAAGAGGTGGCGCATGGGAGCGGGATGGATCCGGTGAAGGTGGCGAAAAGCGCGGCCGCTGCCACCCTCTCAGGGTAATGAGGCATCAGGTGGAGCCTCACCCGGCCGTTCGGACCGAACGTTGTGGCGCCGGCCATTCCACGAACGACAAAGGCCCCCGGATCACCGGAGGCCTTCGATCGTTGTGATGCTCAGCGGATCACGAGCCGCTCCTGCGCGAGGCGTTCACCCTGGATCAACCGCACGATGTACGTGCCCGGTGCCAGCCCGGCCACGCCCAGCTGTGCGAACGGACCATCGAGCGCCGCGCCTAGGCGTTGCCGGAGGACGATCCGCCCATCGTTCGCGATCACCAGCAGCTCCACCGGCATGTCCTGCGCCCATCCGTCACCCAGTGCGACCTGCACCGGCGACCCGTCCGTCGGATTCGGCCACAGCGAGGCAGCCTCGGGCGTCAGGACCTTCTCCAGACCACCGTCACCCGGTGTGGTTCCGATGGCCATCCAACAGCTCGGGCCCCAGTTGCACCAACTCTGCCCGGTATCGTAGCTGATCCGTACGCGCACATTGTAGGTGGTGCCCGCCACCAGAGGCTGCGTCAGCCAGTTGAGGATGACGCCGGACGTGGGGAGGGAGATGCGCCTGAGGTACCCGGAACCCGTGTTGCTGAACTCGAACTGATACCGGTCGGCGCTCGTCCGTTTGAAGGCGTACAGCCGGTCGCTTCCACCGAAGGTCCGGGTGACCCCGCAGGAGAACTTCGGGTCGTTCGGCCGGTCCACCAAGCGCGTGGTGTTGCAGGGTGGCTTCTCCGGGTTGAGATGGATCCGACAGGCGGGGCCGAACTCACGGTACGTCCCGGCGATCCGTGCGCGGATGCGCACATTGAGCCACTGGTCCATCGGAACCGGCAGGGTCTGCAGCCAGGCATAATTCAGGTAGGAGGCCCGCTCCGGGTCGTTCGAGTCCCAACCGTTGTAGGTGCCGTTGTGGATGTATACCCGCCGGGAATAGCTGCCATTGGGGTCGAACAACCAGAACTGGTAACCATAGTTGGCGTTCTGAAGGGCGAGCTGCACCCCGGGTTGGTAAGCGGACACCACGGCAGGCTCGGGATGCGCGATCAACAGGTTGCCATAGATCAGGTCGCCGCGGTCGCAGAGCGCCTCGATCAACCGGTCGGGACCGATGGGCACGCAGAACGGCGCGTTATTGGCCACCGTGCTCACGGAGCCGAAGTCACCGTTATCCCGGTTGTCAATGATGCGCTCACCGTGCACGTCATACAGGATGTAATAGCCGTTCGCGTTCATTCCGTCCCCGAAGCTGTCGAAGACCCGAAGGGAGTAGCACCCCGGATCCACGCAGCAGGTCAGGTTCAACAGCGTGTTCGGCGTGTAGCCACCTCCCGAGCACAGGACCGTCGAAGTGCCCCCGAGGGTGATCTCCCAGGACGTCTGTGAGGCGTCCACGTCCGTGCGCAGGGTGAGCGTAAGCTCTTCGCTACAGCCCGGCTGGGCCTGAACGAGCGGGGCCATACCCAGGGCGAGCAGGGCCGTCAACATTTTGGTGTACCGCATGGGTTCCGGAATTTCGATCAAGTTATGCCCGGCACACGAGCGGTCGGAACGACCCACGGCGCGAACTTCTCCACAGCCTCTCGACCATATACTCCGGACCGGTGGCTCTGCTGCCATCAGCCGGGGGCTCGCGATCCCGATCCGCAGGAAGGCTCAAACCGGAATCAACCGCGGTCCATCGGACGCGCTGTCCGGGGGGCGATGGACGGTCCTCCGGAAGATGAGCTACTCCACCGTGTAGTGCTTGGCGTCCGAAGCCCCGTTCACCAGGATCTCCGTCACCGACAGGGACATGTCGACCGGGCCTTTCTGCACGATGAGGTGCGGGAACAGCACTCCTTTCACGGCCCGGTAGTCCTTCCGATCGGAGGAGACCTTCATGGTGCCCTCCGGGGTGGCCTTCATCTCCTCCCGGCGCAGTTTCAGGCCCGAGGCCACGCTGTAGAACTCGGAAAAGGTCGAACCCATGTCCGTCATCACCATCAGCTTGTACGCCGGCTCCCCGTTGACCTGCACGGTCCCGGGCAGGACCAAGCGGCCCATCTTGGCGTAGTGGAGCTCCGGGAATGGAGGGGCGTTCATCTCCATCTCCTCCAGTTCCATCTCGATGATCTCCTCCGCGCCTTCGGGACCGTAGCGCTTGGCCCGTGTACCATCGCAACGCACCTGTTCCAGCAGCATGGTCCCGCTGCGCATGTCCAGCGCGTACCGGTCGGGCTCGGCGTTCCACTCGGTGACGGTGACCGGCATGCCCATCATGGTGGTGCTCATGCTCCGCTTGAGGCTGCGGACCCCTTCCACGGCCTCGCGCCCGCCGATGGCCTTGAAGTACGCCTCCAGCACGGTCTGCGGGGTGACGCCGGGAGGTACCGGCCCGAGTTCCTCCCGATAGGGGTCTCCGTTCTCGTCGAGCTGCATCAAGCCCCGTTCGAAGCTGAGCTGGACCAGCTTGTTGCCCACCCGTTCCATGTCGCCCACGACCAGGATGGCGGCATGATCCGGGTGCAGGAAGCGTTCGGCGGCGGCCATCACGCTGGCGGAGCTCACGGTATCGAGCTGCTGGAGGTAGCTGGCGTAGTGGTCCTTGGGCAGGTCGTACAGGTAGGTGTTGAGGGCGAAGCGGGCCACGGTCCGGGGGTCCTCCAGGGATCGGGCGAAGCTGCCGGCCATGAAGCTCTTGGCGAGCGCCAGTTCGTCCGGCTTCACCCCGTTCAGCCGCATATGCTCCAGTTCGAAGACCATCTCATTCGCCGCACTGTCGGTGACCTCGGTGCGCACGCTGGCCCCGGCACTGAAATGGCCGCAGTACCGGTCGGCATCCAGGCTGCTGTACGCGCCGTAGGTGTACCCCTTGTCCTCGCGCAGGTTCTGCATCAGGCGGGCGTTGAACACGCCTCCGCCAAGAACGGTGTTCAACACCTGCCCGGCCAGCGCCATGGGGTCGTTCGGTTTCAGGTCCACTGGGAACACCACCCGTACCACCGATTGGGGCGCACCGGGACGGTCCACGATGGCCACACGCCGGACACGCGACGGCTTGGGCGTCTTGGTCGGTCGCACGACGGCGCCAAGCCCGTCGACGACCTCCTGACCGTTGGCATCCGTGGAAACGGCCGCCGGTGCCGGACGCCACGTACCGAACCGTTTCTCCGCTGCCTGCCTGGCCTCTTGTTCGCTCAGGTCGCCCACCAACACCAGATACGCCTTCTCGGGCCGGAAGAACCGCTTGTAGTACGCTTCGAGGTGCTTGCGTTCCACCTTCCCCACGCTCTTTTCCGTAGGGATCTCGCCATAGGGATAGCCTTTGCTGAAGGTGAGCACCCGCCCCACGACGTCCGCGATGCCGTCCGGGTCATCCTTCCGGCTCTGCAGTCCGCTCAGCATGCGCTTGCGCGCCTTCTCGAACTCGGCCTCCGGAAAGCTGGGGGTGGTGACCACTGCATGCACCACATCGAACAGCGCACTGAAGTTCTTCTTCAGGCAGGAGGCGTACACCCCGTCACTGGTCGTGCTCAGGTCCCCTCCGAGCTGGTCCACCGTGCGGTCGAGGGTCTCCTTGTCCATGGCCGATGTGCCGGCGGCAAGGACCTCGCCCATGAGGTCGATGTATCCCATCTTGTCGCCCTGCAGCACCGGTTCGATGTCGAACCGCACCTGCACGCTCACCAGCGGCTGCTGATGGTCCTCCACCACGATCACCCGCATGCTGTTCTCGAGCAGGAAGGTGGTGTGCTGCCCCACGTTCACGGCGGGGGCCGGAGCCGGTCGGGGCGGCTTGCTTCGGTCGACCTGGGCGTTCATCGGAATGCAAGGGGTGAAGGCGGCCAGAAGCAGGCCGGCCATGTAGGGGTGGGACAAGGCGGGGCGCATGATCACGGCTTCTGGTTCTTGGGCAGGTAATGCAGCACCACCCGCGCATCCGGCGAGAAGTACTCCTTGGCCACCCGTTGCAGGTCCTCCGGTGTCACGGACAGGTAACGCTCCAGTTCCCGGGTGGCCATCTGCGCGCCACCGAGGAAGGTGTGGGCCGTGGCCAGGTTCGAGGCCACACCGGCCACTCGGCTGTTGTCCCGGACGAACTCCGTTTCAAGTTGCGCCTTGAGCTTCTCCAGCTCGAGCTGGGGCACAAGCCCTTCCCGGACCTTGGCGAACTCGGCATCCATCGCCTTCTCCAGCTCCTCTGCGGGAACCCCCATGTTGGCGATGGCGAACGCGATCGCCAGACCGGGATGCTCGAACGGGGAACTGAACGCGCCCACATAGAGCGCCTTTTGTGCGCGGTCCTTGAGCTCCACGTTCAAGCGGGAGCTGTTGCCGTTGCTCAGCAGGCGGTTCAGCATGTCCACCGCGTAGAAATCGGCCGTGCCGTACGCCGGGATCCTATAGGCCTGTACCACCGCCGGAAGCTGGATCTGATCATGCACCACGTCGCGGACCTCACCTTTGAGCGGAGGCTCCATGGCCGTGGGACGCACGATGTCCTTCCCACGGGGAATGGCGGCGAAGTACTTCTCGACCAGCTTGCGCGTATCCGCAGCCTTCACATCGCCGGCGACCACGAGGACGGCATTGTTGGGCACGTAGTAGGTCTTGTAGAAATCAACGTAGTCCTGCTCGCTGGCGGCGTTCAGGTCCTCCATGAAACCGATCGTGGGCCACTGATACGGGTGGACGGTATACGCCCGCTTCAGCACCTCGATCAGGATGCTGCCATATGGTTGGTTCTCGTAGCGCTGACGGCGCTCCTCCTTCACCACCTCGCGCTGGGTGTCGATCCCCTTCTGATCCACCCGGGCATGGAGCATGCGTTCGCTCTCCAGCCAGAGCCCGAGCTCAAGTTGATTGCTGGGCAGCACCTCGTAGTAGTAGGTGCGATCGCCGTTGGTGTTCGCGTTCAGCACACCGCCGGCCTTCTCCACGTGCTTGCTGAATTCCCCGCGACCGATGTTCGCCGATCCTCGAAGAGCAGATGCTCGAAGAAGTGGGCGAATCCGCGCCGGTCAGCCCGCTCATCCTTGCTGCCCACGTGGTACATCACGCTCACCGCCACGATCGGGGTGCCGTGGTCCTCATGCACGATGACGTGAAGGCCGTTGTCAAGGTCGAACTCCGTGAACGCGATGGCGCCTTTCTGCGCTGTGAGCGGGATGGCGAGCATTGGGGCCAGAAGAAGGGTGGTTGTTCTCCGCATGCCGGTCGGCTTGGGTGCCCGCTGCAGTGCCGTGGGCACCGGGCAGGGCGGCCAAAAGTACGTCCGCGATCTGCAACCGCAGGCCGTCGATGGAGCCCCATCCTCCGTTGCGCTCGACGCCCATCAACCGCGTAGCGTCCATCGTGCCGCTTGACAGTTGGTCTGACCATTCGGTAGATTCGTCGACAGATTTCGTCATTTCGTCGATATCATGTACCGTCCCGTCATCCTGACCATGCCTCCTCAGCGCGTTGTGACCACCGACCCGGCCCTGACCCCTTCGCTCTTGGACCTGCTGACGGGGCTTGAGGAACGGTTCGCGCCGCGCATCGAGCGCCTTGCGGAGGAGCGCCTTGTGCGGCGGGAGCGCCTGGCCGGAGGCGCTGTTGAACGGCTGGCCGATACGCAGCACATCCGCCAGGCGGACTGGTCCGTGGAACCTCTGCCCACGAACTGGATGGAGCGCCGGGTGGAGGTGATCGGCCCGGCCGATCGACAGAGCATCATCGAAGGCCTCAACGCAGGTGCGAAGACCTACATCGCGGATCTATTCGACCTGGCTGCCGGACACAAGGCCAACCTGCTGCGAGCCCATCGGGCCATCGGCCGTGCAGCGAAGGGGCGGCTCAGTCGCATCATTCCCGAAGGCGGCCGTATCCGTCCCCATGCTTCCAACACGACTCGATTGGCCGTGGCCCTTCGTCCCCTGGGCGCCACCGAGTCCATGGTCCGCCATGGGGGCCGTCCGGCAGTGGCCGGGCTCTTCGACCTGGTCATGCTCGTTCATCACCATGGTGCATCACTGCTGGAGCGCCAGCGAAGCATCCATGTGTACCTGCGCGATGTCCAGGGGCATTTGGAAGCTCGGCTATGGAACGATGTGTTCGACGCCCTGGAGGAGAGCCTCGGCCTCGATCGGGGCAGCATCAGGGCCACGGTGTTCGTGGACAATGTGATCGGAGCCCTCGAGTCCGAGGAGATCCTCTTCGAACTCGCCCCGCATGCCGGCGGCCTGGCACTGGACAATGCGGCATACGTGGCCGATCACATCGCCCTGTTCACCAGCCGAGAAAGCGGCGTGTTCCCCGACCGCGAACGGTTCGGCATGGATCTCGGCCTGCTGGAATCGCTGGCGCGCACCGTGATCGGCACCTGCCATCGACGTGGCGCGCACGCCTTAGGCACACCGGGACATGGGCTCCCGCACTCGGGGCAAGGACGTCCAAAGCCGGCCCTCCTGGAGATGCTCAACGACAAGGAGCACGAGGCCGCCCTGGGCATGGACGGGACCCTGATGGCCCATCCGGGCCTGGTGAACGCGGCGATGACCGAATTCAACAAACACATGGGGGCCAGCCATCAGTTCGCGGTCCAACGGCGAGAGAGCATCGCAGTGAGCGACCTGATACGCCGACCTGAGGGGGACATCTCCGTGGACGGACTGGTACGCGCCGTGCGCACCGGCCTGCTCGGCCTGTCGGCCATGGAGACCGGGGCGTCGCGGATCGAGCTCGACGGTCGCACGCACGACCGCAGCAGCGTCCGCCTCGCCATCGCTCTGCTCTGGCACTGGGTGGTAGCGGACAAAGGCCGGGTCACCACGTCCGGGCTCGACATCCACGATGACCTCATCAACTTCCTGGTGAAAAAGGAGGTGGAAAAGCTGGCCGCACGACCGGAGACCCCGGCACTTGGCGCACTGCGGACGGCCGGTGAGAAGCTCATCGGCCTGATCCTCGGTCCCGACCGGCCTGTGCTGGCCTAAGCTCACCGGAGCACAGGTTAACTTGGCCCCGTGAGCAACGGGTGGATCAGCATCACGGAACGCCTGCCCGGCAACGGGGACCGCGTGCTCTGCTGGGTGCCAGGGCACCATGTGTATCTGCCCGGAAAGACCGGCGCGACGGAGCTGCGCGAGGTTGTCATCCTGCGATTCCTGAAGGACCATTTCGCGCAGAATCCGAGCAAGACCGGCAAGGCCACATCCCCTCACCTGTGGGCGGGTGAGGGATCAAGCAACCAGTTCTTCGAAGCGGTCACGCATTGGCGACCACTTCCCATAGGCCCTGGCGCTTAGCGTCCCTGGGCCGGGGGCACGATCTCCAGCAGTTCCACCTCGAACAGTAGCGCGCTGTTCGGCGGAAGGTCGCCTCCGGGACCACGGCTGTTGCCGTACGCAAGAGCAGCTGGGATGTAGAGCTTGTAGCGGGAACCGACGGACATGAGCTGAATGGCCTCCGCCCAGCCCGCGATCACATTGCCCACGCCGAACATGGCCGGTTGCCCATGCTTATATGAACTGTCGAACTCGGTGCCATCCAACAGCGTGCCGCGGTAATTCACCTTCACCACATCATCGGCGGTCGGCTTGGGCCCCGTGCCGGCCTGCAGGACCTCATACTGAAGTCCGGAAGGCGTGGTGGTGATGCCCGGCTTCTTGCCGTTCTCCGCCAACCAAGCCTCACCCTTCCGCAAGTTCTCCTCCCCCTCCTTCTGCTCACGTTCCATCACCTTCTTCTGCGCCGCCAGCATGTACGCCTGCACAAGCGCTCGCACGTTATCCGCGTTGATCCGCTCCGCGCTGTCGAGCCCATCGCGGATACCCATGGCCATCGCATCGACGTTCAGCGAATCGAGCCCGCTCAGTTTCATGTTGTGGCCGATGTCGGTGCCGATGCCGTAACTCACCGAGTCGATGTTCGACTTTAGCGGAGCGTTGCGGCCCTTCTGGCCGGTGACCTCATTGGAACAGGCCGTAAGCAGTACGACAACGACGGCGGTCAACAGTGAGCGGATGATCATGGGGTGGTTTCGGATGGGCGGCGAAGATAGGTCGGGCGGAGAGGTCCGCTACCGATGATCCGGGACCGGATGTATGTATGGCCATACATATTTCGGCCGTTTGGATCATCCGGTGTATGTAACAGAAGATCAGTCTGTTACAGCTATCCATAACCTCAATGTCTAACCTCTCAAGACCATCATCGTGAGTCAAGCTCCCTCAACAACTCACTGATGTTCAGTTTAATATCCGGATAGAGAGCGCACCGAAACATATGTATGGCCATGCATATATCGATCGTTCGCAACAGCGTTCGAGCACATGGAACGCCCATCTCACTCATCGGAGCTCTGGAACTGCACCTGGGCCGGCCAGGTCGTCCCTCCCTTTTCGTTCGTCGTCGAGCAGCTTCCGTAGGATCCGGTGATACCGTGCGAAACGCGCCAGATCGTTATGATGCCCGGTCGGGAACACGATCATCTGTCGCTCCACGCTGGTCGGGATCGATGCGTACAACCTCAGTGCACTGGCGATGGGCACGACCCCATCCCTCTCGCCGTGAAAAATGCATACCGGGCATCGCACGTGCCTGATAGCGAGGTCGTTGTAGAACCGGTAGTTCAACAGCAGTGTGTAGGGGAGCCACCGGAAGTAGTTCCGCGCAGGGTCGATCAACCGGGCGAATGGAGACTCGAGCACGAGTGACCTGGGGCGGCGTTGTGCCGCCACGGGCACCGCCGACCCGCTGCCGAGCGACCGTCCGTAGACCACGATCCGATCTTCCGGCCACGCGGTACGCAATTGATCGTACCAGAGAAGGGCATCAGCCATGAGCGCCTTTTCGCTTAACCGCCCCTTGCTCTTCCCATATCCTCGGGGTTCCGGCATCAATACCGCATACAGCGATCGGGTGAACCGAGGTGCCCGCTTGCCCCAGCGCTTCAGCGTGCCGGTGTTCCCGTGGAAGTAGAGCACCACACCCGCGGCATTCTCCACCGGAAAGTAGAGCCCATGCAGTTCAGCTCCATCCGCCCCGGTGATCCAGCGTTCCTCGAACGCGTGGCTGAACCGGTATCGATACCGCTTCGACAATGGATGCCGTACGAAGATGAGCCGCTCTTGGACCAGGTAGTACACCATGCACAAGGACCCGTATCCTACGGCCAGGGCCGCCAACAAGCTCAACCACGCGAACACCCCGCTAAGTTACCCGCCTCCCTGGCCTGTCGCCGGTGATCATTCCGCGGTCGCGAGCGCTTCGCTCTCATACACTTCGCGGCTGCAGCTATCCCCGTTCTTGAAGTAGTAGATGCCTCCCCACTTGTGCACGATCCGCTTGAACTCAGTGCTCACCCCCTCCCGCTCAAGGCGGATCACGGTCATCACTTTGTTGGGCTCCACCACCAATTGCTCCTCACGGACCACCTCGGCCACATGAGCGGGCTCCTCGGGTCGATCCTCCGCACCTTGTTGTGCTTGAGCGGGTCGGACGGGTGATGCCTCCTCCCCTGCGATTGGGGCCTGCATCCGTCGACCGTCCTCGCCTTCCACCACACGGGCGGCAAGGACATTGCGGGTCACTCGGGGAGCTGGCGGCGGTGGAGGCGGCTCCTCCTTGGCCGTCACCACGGGAGCTGGTTTCGGCGGTGGCTCGGCCTTGGCCACCAAAGCTGCGGCCTTGCGCTCCTCCTCGACCTTCCGGGCCTCGGCCGCTTTGCGCTCCGCCTCGGCCTTGCGCTCGGCAGCGGCGAGCCGGGCGGTTTCCGCTTCCTCAGTGGCCTTCCGCCTGGCCTCCTCCTTGGCCGCGGCCTCGGCGGCCTTCTTCGCCTCTGCATCGGCTTGGGCCTTGGCCTTCGCAGACTCCGCGGCCTGCTTCTCCTGCTCCTTCAATGCTTGCTGTTCCTCGGCCTGCTTCTCCTCCACCTGCTCCATCACCGTCTGTAGCTGGGACTGGATGCTCTTCGTGTAGTCCGTGTCATAGTCGAAGTCATCCACCGAGGCTTCGTACCGGATCATGCCCACGGGCTGGTTGAAGACCACGATGTTGATGTCATCGTATTGCTTGAAGAGCGACACCGCGAACTCGAAGGGAGCAAAACCGTTCGCGGCGGCGTCCGCCGGCACCTTCGTATCGAACACCAGCTTCTTGGTGACGAAGCCGTCCTTCTCGAAGCTCAGGACGTAGTTCGCGTTGAGCGACAGGTCCAGGTTGAACTTGCCCAGCCCGCTGGTGATCACCCGGTCCTTCTCGCCGTTCTTGTACACGATCACCTTGGTGTTCTCCAGACCGCCGCCTTCCACCTTCACGCGGCCGGTGATGGTGAACGCCCGCTGTGCGAAAGCCGAGGACGTCAGGAGAGCACTGAACAGAAGAAGGAGGAGTTTCGGTGCGCGGTGCATGGAAATGGACCGGACAGGGAACCCGGTCGCCGCGTGTACGTAAGAGGGGCCATCCAAGTTCCCGGCCATGCGCGCACTGTTCAGCTTGCTTCTGATCTGCACCGCCTTCCTGCTCCAAGCCCGATCGCCGATCGCCATACTGCAGGAGCTGAATGCGCTCTATGGTGGATCGGTCCGGTTCAAGATCGACCAGGAGAACAGGTTCGTGGCCGACCTCTTCGACCACACCGGGCATTTCCGTCAGGACATGGTCTACATCGAGTTCCTGGACCCGGCCGGATTCAAGTATTCCGCAGAGGAGGCGGCCGTGGTGATGACCTGCGCGTCCGACCATGCGAACTGCATCGAAAAGGAGGTGTTCCGGATGAACGTCGTTCGCCACACTGGTCGCAGTGTGTTTCCCATGGCTGCTGGTGACCATGATGGCGCCCAGGCGATCGGACTGCTCAGCGCCTTGGTGAGCGAAGCGCAACAGGCCATCGCTGAGAAGGCGGCCGAAACCCACGCCCGCCCTCAGCGTAAAAGGTGACCGTTCCACCGCGACCATGAACCGATCCACCCTCTCCCTATCCACAGCGTTCGCCTTGACCTTGGGAGCGCAGGCGCAGGACCTTGCCCTCGCGGGCAGGTCCGATGATGCGACCGTCAGTGCCCTTTTCTCGGAAGGTGAACGAGCCTATCAACGGGGGGCATACGACGAGGCCATCGCCCTCTTCTCCAAGGTGCTCGACCAGGACACCGAGCACCTAAACGCCTACCTCCAGCGCGGCTTCTGCCACTCCCTCACCAAGCGCTACGAGCTCGCGGTGGCCGACTTCAGCGCGGTGATCGCCCGAAAGCCGGACCACCTGTGGGCCTATACAAGCCGGGGAAGTGCCTACAACAAGCTCCAGCAGTACGAGAAGGCGATGCGCGACTTCGACCATGTGATCGATCTGGACCCCCGGAACGAGGAGGCCTACAACAACCGTGGCTGGACCCGAAAGGGGTCGGGCGACCCCGCCGGGGCGTGCAAGGATTGGCGCACCAGCCAACGCATGGGGAACGCCGAGGCCCGCATCATCCTCACCAACAACCGCTGCAAATGAACCGCCTCGCATCGACCCTATTCGCGATCGCCCTCGCAGCAGGCTCCCTGGCACAGGACATGGATGCCAACGACTGCATCGTGAAGTCGTCCTCCGCTTGGGGGAAGCCCTGCGACAAGTGCGAGTACTACAAGGAAGGGTACAAACGCGACTTCAGCGGAACGTACATCATCGAGCTGCAGAACACCTGCCCACAGCTCGTGGATGTGAAGGTGGCCATGCAGGAGAAGAACGGTACCTGGCGGACATTCCCCGTGAAAGCCCTGGCGGCCAACGAAACGATGACGGCCTTCGCCTGCCAGGGCACCGGGAAATACCTGTATTGGGTCCGCCGTGTGAATGATACCGAGATCGTGCTTCCCAGCGACCAGGAGATCCTGACGGAGTACCGAGGCCGTTAAGGCCCTGTTGTTC
The DNA here is from genome assembly GCA_016713875.1 of Flavobacteriales bacterium. Taxonomy (NCBI): domain Bacteria; kingdom Pseudomonadati; phylum Bacteroidota; class Flavobacteriia; order Flavobacteriales; species Flavobacteriales bacterium. Next base: position 976,610 of record JADJOI010000003.1, on the reverse strand, counting down.
ACCCCGCCCTGTTGGCATCGCAACCGGTCCGCTGGACCGGCCCCGGCCTGGACCGGGTAGTTTCGTGGCGGACATCATGGCCACCAAACTGCTGCACATCGACCGCACCGAGACCTCGCCCCAGATCGACATGGACCTGGAGCAGGGCACCTTGGAGTTCGTAGGGCGTTCTCTGCCTGCCAACTCCGAGCAGTTCTACAGCAGGGTCTACCGCTGGTTGGACGAGTACCTGCGGGCCCCGCGCGAAGAGACCACGGTGAACATGAAGCTGGACTACCTGGACACCAGCAGCAGCAAACACCTGTACAACATCTTTGACCGTCTCAATGCGGTGAACGAACGCGGTCAGCGTGTTCATGTCAACTGGCACTTCGAGACCGGCGATGAGGAGATGGCCGAGACCGGCAAGGACTATCAGCGGTTCTTCGGACTGGATTTCCAGTTCATCGAAGTAGAGGAGCTCTTCTGAGCTCACATCTTGGGGGGGCGGGCACTGGCGTGATCCAGTGCCCGAGCACTGGCGCGCGTGGACTGCGCCAACGGCTGCGGCCATGCGCTTGGATACCAGGAAGCGGTATGAGCCAGGACTTCGGAGCCTGGCCGCACCGCCCCCTCTCTACAACAATTCGTTCGCCAGGTTGGCCAGTGGACTACGTTCTCCTTTCTCCAGCGTGATGTGAGCGAACAGGGGATCGTCCTTCGCCTTGTCGATCAGGTAGCTCAACCCGTTGCTCTCAGCATCAAGGAAGGGCGAATCGATCTGGTGAACATCCCCGGTGAACACGATCTTGGTGCCCTCACCCGCCCTGCTGATCACGGTCTTCACCTCGAGGGGCGTCAGGTTCTGCGCTTCATCCACGATGAAGAAGATGTTGCTGAGGCTTCGTCCGCGGATATAGGCCAGCGGTGCGATCGCGATCTTCTCATTTTCCAGCATCTCATCGATGCGCTTCGGCGTGCTGTCGTGCTTCTCGAACTGTCCCTTGATGAGCTTCAGGTTGTCCCACAAGGGCTGCATGTACGGGTCGAGCTTGCTCTGGATGTCGCCTGGCAGATAGCCGATGTCCTTGTTGCTGAGCGGGACCACCGGGCGCGTCACGTAGATCTGCCGGTACATCCGCCGCTGCTCCAGGGCGCAGGCCAGGGCCAACAAGGTCTTGCCCGTTCCCGCGGCGCCCTGCAGGGTCACCAGCTTGATCTCCGGATCGAGCAGTGCGCTCATGGCCAGCGCCTGCTCCGCGTTCTTGGGGCCGATGCCGAACACGTTCTGTTTCTCCACCCGGCCCACCAGGCCCGTGCGTGGATCGAACTTGGCCAGGATGCTCTTCTTCTTGTGGCGGAGGATGAAGAACTGGTTGCCACGGGGCCGCTTGATCCCCAGGTCGTCCACCGGCAGGCTGCCCTGCTCAAACAGCGTATCGATCAGACCCTCATTGTAGTCGTCCAGCACCGTCCGACCCGTGTACAGCTTGCGCTGCATGTCCTGCACCTTGCCGGTGAGGTAGTCCTCGGCCACGATGTTGAGGCTCTTGGCCTTCAGCCGAAGGGCGATGTCCTTGCTCACCAGCACCACCTTGCGGTCCTTGTGCTGACGCTGAAGGGTCAGCGCCGCATTGATGATCTGATGGTCGTTCTTGCCGTCCTGGAACACCTTGGTGGCGTCCACACCGTTGAGGTCGTGCTTGGCCACCACCTTGAGCTTGCCCTTGCTGGGGCCGTTCAGCGGTATCCAATCCGTCAGCAGGTCGCGCTGGGCGATGCCGTCGAGGTGCCGGATGAACTCCCGCGCCTCGTAGTTGATGGTGTCGTTGCCTTTTTTGAAGGTGTCAAGTTCTTCAAGGACTTGGATGGGGACGGCGACGTCATGCTCCTGGAAGCATTCGATGGCCGAGTGGTCGTAAAGGATCACCGAGGTGTCCAGCACGAAGATCTTCCGGTCTTTCTTCTTCATCCGATCAAGGAACGTTGCTGACCAAATGTATCCGCCCCACAAGGCCCTTTCCCGGCCCAGGGAGCGCGCACTTATCCACGATCGATCGTGTCGGATGATCCACGGTCCACCTGGTTCCCGCGCCGATCGCAGCGGGCAGGAACGAAGCAGGGGTCGCCCGTTCGGCGACCCCTGCTCACGCGTCGAAGGGACCTTGATCCCCCGTTCACGCCCTTTTTACCTGCGCTTCACACCACCGCCACCGTTCTTGCGATCGATGTCCCCGGTACTGCTTCGGTCCGCACAAGCGTGGCTGGCCCGCTAATGCTGTCCGGTCCGCACCTCTTACCAGGTCGGCCTTGCGGCCCGCGGCCCGAACACGACCTCGGCGCAAGGCTCCAAGGCGGCGGCAAAGTACCAGGGTCGTAGAATGCGGATCGCCATGGGTTTTCCACGATCCCTCCACGATCGCAGATCGACTTATCGCGCGAGCACGAATCGGATCGCCCTCCGCACCGTTCCGTCGGTCAACACCACCGTGTAAGCGCCCATGGCCAATGACGCCACGCCCAGTTGGGCCTCACCCGGATGGACCGCAACAACTTCCGCCGCTGCCGCCCTTCCGCAAGCGTCCACGACCCGGACCTCAGGGTCGGCATATTGCGACGACCACGATAGCACGAGCACCTCGCCTTCCTTACGCAGCCGAAGGCCCGATCCGCCCCCTTCCCCGTCGGCCACGCTCAGGCATGGGTCCACCACCACGGCCAGCACCGCCTCATCGGCCGGACAAGGTGCCATGGCGGTCACAGTGTAGGTGTACAACCCGACCGGGGACACACCGGGTACAAAGACACCGCTGGTGACCATGTTGTTCGGGTCCGTCCAACTGCCCCCTGGATCCGGAGAGTTCGTCAGCAGGCCGAAGAGCGCGGTGGCGGGGTCGTTCACGCACAAGGTGGCCGTTCCGCCCGTCCCCGCCCACGCACTGTCCGCCACGACAAGCACCATGGCGGCCGTGTCGTTGGGGCATGGCCCCTGGCCATACACCACGTAAGTGAGGTCGTAGGTCGCTGCCGCGACCGGAGTCTCCACAAGAGGTGTCATCCCATCGAAGAACAATCCTGTGAGGTCGCCACCGACCACGAAGGGGAACAGGCTCTGCGCCCCATCGGCATTGCAAACTGCGGCCGTGGCGTCCTGGCCGGCGTTCGCCCCGTCGATGAGCGTGATGCAGAGGTCCGTGTCGTCCGACGGGCAGCCCACGCTACAGGCCACCGTGTAGGTGTAGCAGCCGCCCGGGTCGCTCGCCGAATTGAAGATGCCGCTGAAGGGGTTGCCGTTCGGTCCCGTCCAGGTGCCGCAGTTGTCGGGGGGGCCCGTGAGCTCGTTCAGCAAGGTGTAAAGCCCCGTGTTCTTGCAGATGAAGATGTTGCCTCCGGCTCCGGCGTTGTTGCCGATGGAGATCGTGATGTCCTGGGCGTTCGCTGACCCGATGGTGGCCGGGGTGCTGGCCGTGACCCGGATGCGGTAGCCCGTGCCCGCCGCCGTGCCCACCGGGATCGTGTCCGTGATCGGCATCGGGGTCGTGGAAGCGATGCTCCCGATGGCCACGGGTGCGGCGAAACTTCCTGTGGCATCGCTCAGCTCCGCAGTGAACACATTGCCCGGCCCCCAGGTGCCGGTGGCCGTGTACACCACCTGCACCGTGCTGCCCACGCACACCTGCAAGGGGCTCACCGTCGTGGTGGTGACCGCGTTCGGCTGGGCCCCGGCCGCGGTCACCTGGATGTCGTCGATGCCGAACCCCGGGTCCTGAGCGCCGAACAGCGAGGTGCCGTTCACGAAGCGAAAGCCGAACCGCAGGGTGGCCTGGTTGTCGAAGGCCGGCAGCATGATGCTCTGTTGGGTCCAGGTCGGTTGGTTCCGGTATTGGCCGATGGGCGTGGTGATCAGGTTCCAGCTGCCGCCACCGTTCGTGCTGTAGTACACCTCGCCATAGTTCTGGTTGCCCCCGTTGCACAGCCACCAGAACGAGAGCGTCACGTCGCTCTGTCCCACGGTGCTGATGTCCGCGCTCATCCGGGCGAAGTGGTTGCCGGGGCTGGTGCAGAAGCCGTCGGCGGCGGCGAACGAACAGCAGGTGATGCCATCGGCCACGGCCTCCGTACTGGCCGTGTGGAGATAGCCCCCGTTCGCGGGCTGGATGCCGCCCGGCTGACCGGCCGTGGAGGGGATGGTGAAGGTGATGGTGAAGCCGCTGCAGTCCACATCCCCATTGCCGCCTGCGTACGTGTTGTTGATCAGCCAGGTGTTCGCACCACCGGCCGTGGAACCCACATCCGAGGTGTTCAGAGTGAAGGTGGGCGCCGTTTCAAAGTTCTCCGTGTAGAGGATGGTCTGGCCGTTAGCGATGGCCCCCATCAGGGAGGCAAGGAGGGCAATGGCGATGCGCATGGGTTCGGGAATGGTGCAAAATAGGGGATGGCCCCGATCCGGTGCATCCGCAGGTTTAACAGTTCCCCAGATCCCGGTTAACTTTCCCGTTCGAGCTTTGCGTCCCCATCCCAAAACCCGCACCCATGAGATCCACGACACATACCGCCCGAACGGTGCCGCTTTTTGCGGCGCTCCTCGCGGCCGGCGCGCTTTCCGCGCAGACCGTCTTCATCAACGAGATCCACTACGATGACGCCAGCACCGACAGTGGCGAAGGTGTGGAGATCGCTGGCCCGGCAGGAACCGACCTCACCGGCTGGACCATCATCCCGTACAACGGTTCGGGCGGCGCCAACTACACGCCCATCGGGACCCTCAGCGGGACCATCCCCGATCTGGGCGGCGGCTATGGGGTGGTCTGGACACCCATCGCGGGCCTTCAGAACGGTGCGCCCGACGGCGTGGCCCTGGTGAACGGAAGCAACGTGGTGATCCAGTTCCTCAGTTATGAAGGCAGTTTCACGGCGACCGCTGGCGCGGCCAATGGCCAGACCAGCACGGACATCGGAGTCTCCGAGCCCGGCAACGTGGAAGGGCAATCGCTCCAACTGACCGGTTCAGGAACGGTGTACACCAACTTCACATGGGCCGCGCAGGCCACCGCGACCCCGGGAGCATTCAACAACGGGCAGACCTTCGCCGCCCCGTCGTGCGGGATCTCGATCGGTACGGTGACCGCCACGTGCAACAGCACGAACCCCGGGCCCGGTGATAGCTATGACCTCAGCATCGCTTACACTGGCGTGCAGCTCGGTATCACCGTAGTGAACAACAGCGGTTCGGGCGCCATCGGCGGAGATGACCCTGCCGCCGTGTCGAACGGCACCATCGTGGTGAGCGGCATCAGCGATGCGAACGCTTACTCGGTGACCTTTACGGCGCCCTGCGATGCCATCACCGTGAGCGGTGCCGCTCCGTCGTGCGAACCGCCACTGGACTACACCGTGCTGGTGATCAACGAGGTGGACTACGACCAGGACGGCACGGACGCCCTCGAGTTCATCGAGATCAAGAACACCGGTGCGCTGGCCCTGGACCTCGCTGGTGTGAAGGTGCAGCTGATCAACGGCTCGAACGGACTGCCCTATGCCACCTACACCCTGCCGAGCTTCTCGCTGGCCGCCGGCGACTACTATGTGCTCTGCGGCACCGGAAGCAGCGTGGCCAATTGCGACCTCCAGGTGGGCACGGCCACCAACCTGATCCAGAACGGCGCCCCGGACGGGGTGGCCCTGCTCGATCCCACGAACGTCCTGCTCGATGCCATGACCTATGAAGGCAACATCGCCGGCTACACCGAAGGAAGTGGTGTGGGACTGGACGACAACCCGGCGCTGATCCCCAGCTACGAGCAGCAGGGCCTGTCCCGCTTCCCCGACGGGGTGGACACCGACCAGAACAACGTGGACTTCAGCCTGCGCTGCGTGACCCCGGGTGCCGCCAACGTGGCCACCAACCAGTTCTGCCTCTGCGAACCGCCCACCTTCACCGTGAACCCGGTGTGCGTGGATGACCTCACCTGGGACATCATCGTGAACGTGACCGACATGGGCAGCAGTGCTACGGTGGACATTTTCAACGACCTCAATTTCGACGTGGAGTCGGCCGTTGGCACGGGTCTCTACACGATCGGCACGTTCAACAACTTCGATATCGTGGCCATCACGGTCACGCACGACACCTACGCGCAGTGCGACGTGACCATCGGCAGCATCACCGAGGACTGCACCCCGCCCCCGCCCTGCACGGAGAACGAAATGGAGCTGACGATCGAGACCGACACCTACCCGGGCGAGATCACCTGGGTGATCCAACAGGCCGGTGGAGGCCCCACGGTCTGTTCGGGCGGCCCGTACTTCCAACAGCTCAGCACCGTCACGGAATCCTGCTGCCTGCCTGATGGCTGCTACGAGCTGGTGATGTTCGACAGCTTCGGCGATGGCATCGACCCCCCTGGCGGCTACATCCTGGCCGATGATCTGGGCCAACGTGTGCTTGACAGCGATGGGTCCTACACCACGACCGGCACCGCCAACAATCCCTTCTGCGTGCCCTTGGGCACCGACCGTCCCATCTTCCAATTGTGCGACAAGGAGGACTGGCTGCCCACCGGCGTGATCGTGGCCACCGAGAACCCGGCCGTGAGCGCCGAGTGGACCGTGGGAGACCAGACGGATGACGGCTACCAGTTCTGGTTCTTCGACCCGGATGGCGGGTACAGCCGCCGCATCTTCCGCAGCCACGCTGCCACCGGCGGTTTCGGCCCGGCCAACGCCACGCGCGCGTGCCACCTCAAGCTCAGCAGCATCGTCACCCTGCCGTTGCCCACCAACCGCCTGCTCAACGTCCGCATCCGCAGCCGCGTGAACGGAACGGATGCCGAGTTCGGCCCCGCCTGCCGCTTCCGGATCCCCAGCCCGGCCGTCACCTGCCCCACCACCAAGCTCATCGACAACCCCAACAACGCCAACTTCTCCTGCGGGGTGACGCGTGAGTTCGGCACCTCGGACAAGGTGCATTGCTACCCCGTGGCCGGCGCCTCCCACTACCGCTTCCGTTTTGAGGCGGACGGAGGTGGGTTCGTGCGCCAGATCACCATCACCAGCACCAACCTGGTGCTGAACTGGGCCACCCTGCCCCTGCAGGATGGCGTCACCTACGCTGTCACTGTGCAGGCCAGCCTGGACAATGCAGCCACCTTCTGCCCGGCAGGGGATGTGTGTGAGGTCACCATCGGCGCTCTGATGGAGTTCCGCTCCAGCAGTTCGAGCCTGTCCGCACCGTCCACGTTCGCCGTGTTCCCCAACCCGAATGAGGGCAGTGCCTTCGCGGTGCGCTTCAGCGACCTTGGCGCCACCACCAGCGCGGTCCTTGAGGTGATCGACGGTCAGGGTCGGTTGGTGAGCTCCCGCGGGCTGGCCGTGGTGGCCGGCCGGGTGGACCAGACCATCGCCTTCGAGCAGCAGCTGCCGACCGGTCTCTACCTCGTCCGCCTCACGACCGGCGACCGCGTCCTGACCGAGCGCCTCGTGGTGCGTCGCTGACGGACCTGTGCGGAATGAAGAAGCCCCCTTGGCTGGCCAAGGGGGCTTCTTCGTGGATGGGGTGTCGATCACCGGATGAGCACGGGGCGGCTGGCGCGGGTGCGGCCCTCGGCGTCCATCAGGCGGAGCACGGCGGGCCCCGGCGCGATCCCCCGGACATCGATCCGCATCGTCGCGCGGTCGGCCGGCCAGCCACCGCCCAACAGCTCACGGCCCGTGGCGTCCACCAGCTGCCAGTACTGACCGGCGGCGTCCGGCGTCCACTCCACCATCAGTTCCTCCTCCGCCGGCTGAGGATACACGCGCAGGGCGCCGTCCGCCGTGGCTTCGTCCAGCCCGATGGTCAGCACTTGGATCGTATCGGACCGCAGATCGCAGTTGTTCGCGAAGCCGCCCACCACATAGTAGAGCCCATTGCTCGTCGGGGTCCAGGTCTGGCCCGTGGCCCCGCCGATCGGGTTCCCATCGAGGTGCCACTGGTAGTCGGTCGCCGGGGTGCTGCTGAGCAGGGCCCCGTCGAAGGTGATCGAGGGCGGGTCCATCGGGCAGCGGTCCACGATCTTGCGCACCTCGCCGTTGCTCGTGTTGCCCGCGTACAGTTCGCCGTTGACGTCCTCGGCGATCACCACATAGCCTTGTGTGCCGGTGGCCAGGCCCAGCTCGTCCACCCAACCTCCTTGACCGTCCGGGGTGATCATCCAGAACTCACCGGCGCAGTAGTCCGTGTAGATGTGCCGCCCCGCCAAGCGCGGGTAGGCCGTGCCCCGGTAGACCCGGCCGCCGATGGAGCTGCACCAGGTGCCGCCCGTCCACACGTTCTCGTGCACGCTTACGGGGAACTCGTAGTTCGACATGCCCTGACAGCCGCCCGTGTTGTAAGGTGCATCGCCCTCGTAACAGCGCCAGCCGAAGTTGGGGCCGCTGTGGTCACCCGCCGGCCAGAAGTCGAGCTCCTCCCAGGCGTTCTGCCCCACGTCGCCGATCCACAGGTCGCCGGTGAGCCGATCGAAGCCGAAGCGGTACGGGTTGCGCAGCCCGCTCGCCCAGATCTCCGGCAGGGTATCGTTGTTGAGCCCCGCCCACGGGTTGTCCGGCGGCACGGTCCAGGTCGTATCCGGATCGCTGACATCGATGCGGATGATGTCGCCCAAGGGGTCGCTCAGATCCTGGGAATTGTTCAATGGATCGCCCGCATCGCCGCCATCGCCAAAGGTGACGTACAGCATGCCGTCCGGGCCGAAATCGAGGTCGCCGCCGTTGTGGTTGACGAAGGGCTGCGGCCATTCGTAGAGCACCTGTTCACTGGCCGTATCGGCCGAGTCCGGGTCGCTGCTCACTTGCCACCGGCTGATGCGGCTGATGCCATTGCCCGTACCGGCCGTATAGTGCACATAGAAAAAGCCGTTGCTGCCGTAGTCCGGGTCGAAGGCCAGCCCCAGGAGGCCCTGCTCTCCGTTCTGATCGTTCACCGCAGCGGTGATGTTCAGGAAGGGCTGGGATACCACCGTCATGCTGTCGTCGATGATGGTGATGATCCCCTGCCGGCGAGCGGCGAATAGGCGGTCGTCACCGGCATGGGCCAGGTCGACCACCTGACTGAGGCCGTTGGCCCAGGGGATGAGCTGCAGTTCCACCGGGTTCTGGGCCGCGATGGGCAAGGAGGCCAGCGCCAAGGCACCGACCAGAAGTGAGCGTTGATCCATTCGTTCGCTTTCGGTTTGCCGCCAATGTACTTGTGCATCCCTGCAGGCATTCGGAAGATCCGACGGAACCCCCTTGGGTTCCCATGGAGGTGGCCTTGGGGCCGTGCGTCTACTTTTGCCGCCCCATGGTCCTGCACGAGGAGATCGAACGCCGGCGCACCTTCGCCATCATCAGCCACCCCGACGCCGGGAAGACCACCCTCACCGAGAAGTTCCTCCTGTACGGCGGTGCCATCCAGACGGCCGGTGCGGTGAAGAACAACAAGATCCGCAAGGGGGCCGCGAGCGATTTCATGGACATCGAACGACAGCGCGGCATCAGCGTCAGCACCTCGGTGATGACCTTCCACTACGCCGGCAAGCTGGTGAACCTGCTCGACACGCCCGGCCACAAGGACTTCGCCGAGGACACCTATCGCACCCTCACCGCCGTGGACAGCGTGATCCTGGTGGTGGACTGCGTGAAGGGCGTGGAGGAGCAGACCCGCCGGTTGATGGAGGTGTGCCGCATGCGCAGCACGCCGGTCATGGTCTTCATCAACAAGCTCGACCTGGAGGGCCGCGACCCCTTCGACCTGCTGGACGAACTGGAACGGGAGCTCCGCATCAAGGTGACCCCGCTGAGCTGGCCCATCGGCATCGGCCACACCTTCCAGGGCGTGTACGACCTGTACGATAAGGACCTGCGTCTCTTCGAGGAAGTGAAGACCAAGGTCGAGGGCGCTGCGGTGCACATCGACGACCTGGCCGACCCCCGGCTCGACGCGCAGCTCGGCGAGGATGAGGCCCGGCAGCTCCGACAGGACGTGGAGCTGGTGGAGGGCGTGTACGGTGCGTTGGACCAGGCCGACTACCTGGCCGGTCGACGGGCGCCGGTCTTCTTCGGAAGCGCCTTCAACAACTTCGGGGTGAAGGAGGTGCTGGACACTTTCGTGCGCATCGCCCCGCCGCCCCAGCCGCGCCCCACGGACCAGGGCGAGGTCTCACCGGAGGACAAGGCCTTCAGCGGTTTCGTGTTCAAGATCCACGCGAACCTCGACCCCAACCACCGCGACCGGATCGCCTTCCTGCGGGTGTGCAGCGGGCGCTTCCAGCGGAACACGTATTACCACCATGTGCGCCTGGAGAAACAGCTCCGCTTCGCGACGCCTACCAACTTCCTGGCCGCGCAGAAGACCATTGTGGACGAGGCCTGGCCCGGGGATGTGATCGGCCTCTTCGACACGGGGAGCTTCAAGATCGGCGACACGCTCACCGAGGGTGCCCGGTTCCAGTTCCGCGGCATCCCCGCCTTCTCACCCGAGCTTTTCCGCGAGCTGGTGAACATGGACCCCATGAAAAGCAAGCAACTGGAAAAGGGCATCCGCCAGCTCACCGATGAAGGGGTGGCGCAGCTCTTCGTGCAGCAGCCCGGCAACAAGAAGATCGTGGGCTGTGTCGGCGACCTGCAGTTCGAGGTGATCGCCTATCGACTGGAGCACGAGTACGGTGCCCGCTGCGCCTTCCAGTCCATCCAGGCCCACAAGGCGTGCTGGCTCACGGCCTCCGACCCCGACGCCTTGGACCGCTTCATCCGTGTGAAGGCCCAGCAGGTGGTGCAGGACAAGGACGGCAACCCCGTGTTCATGGCGCCGACGGCCTACATCCTCGACCTGGAGCGGCGCGAGAATCCGGCGATCACCTTCCACACCACGAGCGAGTTCAAGACGGCCGTGGCCTCCTGAAACGAGGAAGGCCGCCCGAAGGCGGCCCTCATTCCGTCGGTCCGGTCAACTCACTTGGCGGCCTCGTGCCACACCTTGAGCTGCTGTTCAGTGAGCACGGCATTGAGACGGGTCTCCACCATCTCGTCCATCACCTTGTACTGGCCGGGCATATCGCCCTCCACCACTTCGGCGGCCTGTCCTTCGAAGCGCTGGCGCAGCGCATCGCGGTAGCGCTCCACTTCCAGGTAGGCATCGAGCACCTGGGTGCGCTGCGCCTCCGACAGGTTCACCGTGCGATGCACCAGCTCGGTGCGCTCCTCGGCCTTGGCCTTCATCTGCGGGGTGTCCACGACCTTCACCTGGCGCTCCTGGGCGGAGGCCAGCACAGCGAACGCGGCGAACGAAAGGGTAAGGATGCTCCTGCGCATGTCCTGGGGATTGTGAGGTTCAAAGATAGGTCACCCCATGGACGCACGGAAGCCCGGAACGTTGCCTTGCCCACGATCCGACGTGGGATCCTTTTCCCCGGCCCGCTGTTTGTTGATCAGGTGTTAACGGCCTGCCCCCGCCTATGGGCCCGGCTAGTTTTGCCCCATGCGCATCCGCTTCTCCCTGCTGCTGGCCACCCTGCCACTCACCGGCCTGGTGGCCCAGGAACAACGGCGTCTCGAGTTCCGCATCACCGGCACCGAGAAGGATACGGTCTACCTGGCCAACTACTACGGCAACAAGCTGTTCTACGCCGATACCGCCGTGGCAGACGCCAAGGGCGAGGTCGTCTTCGACCGGCCCCAGGGCTACAAGGCCGGGGTGTACGCTGTGGTGGTGAAGGGCCCCAAGTACTTCGAGCTCATCGTCAACGAGCCCTTGGTGCGCATGCGCACGTCCGCGGCCGACCTGATGGGCGCCATGATGGTGGAGAAGAGCCAGGAGAACAACCTCTTCTTCGGCTACATCCGCTTCCTGAACGAGCGGAAGACCCAGGGCGACAGCCTGCGCACCCTGTTGAACGACGCCACCGACCCGCTCCGCCGCAGCGTGCTGAAAGGGCGCCTGGAGGAACTGGACAAGGAGGTGCGCGCCTACCAGACCGACCTGGTCGCCAAAGCCCCCGGCTCCCTCGTGGCCGCCATCGTGCGCATGAGCATGCCCGTCGACCTGGAGAAACCCAAGCTGCCCGACGGCCGGGTGGACAGCATCGCCGCCTACTACCAGTACCGGGCCCATTACTGGGACCATGTGGACCTTAAGGACCCGCGCATCATCCACACCCCGGTGTTCCAGAACAAATTCGACGAGTACATCGGCGCGGTGGTGCCCCAGATCCCGGACACCATCATCAAGCTGGCCGACGACCTCATCGGCCGGCTCGGACCCAGCGAGGACCTGTTCCGCTTCGTGGTGCATGGCATCACCTACAAGTACGAGACCAGCGACATCATGGGCATGGACGCCGTGTTCGTGCACATGGCGCTGACCTATTACTGCCCCAAGGCCGGCGGCAACAGCAAGGCCTTCTGGATGAGCGAGGAGAAGCTCAAGAAGCTGTGTGAGCGCGCCCAGAAGCAGGCCCCCCTGGTGATCGGTGCCAAGGCCACCGAGCTCATCCTGCCCGACACCACCGAGCAGGTATGGAAGAGCCTGCACAAGCTGCCGAACGACTACGTGCTGCTGGTGTTCTGGGACCCCCACTGCGGCCACTGCAAGAAGGAGCTCCCCGCCCTGTACACCAGCTATCGCGACACGCTTCGCCCCATGGGCATCGAGGTCTTCAGCGTCGCCAAGGCCACCGACAAGAAGCTCTTCGACGACTGGAAGGCCTTCATCCGCGAGCACAAGATGGACTGGGTGAACGTGGGCCTCACCTACACCGTGTATGAAGAGGCCAAGAAGGACCCGTACAAGTACATCCCCAAGCTCACCACCATCCAGAGCCTCAACTACGCGGACAGCTACGACGTGTACGCCACCCCCAAGTACTTCCTCATCGGTCCGGACCGGAAGATCGTGGGCAAGCAGCTCAACCCCACCCAGGTGGCCGATCTGGTGAAGCGCCTCCGCGAACGGGACAAGGCGGGGGCGAAGCCATAGGAGGTTCTCCAGGATCGCTGGGAAGCGGAATGCTCATCTGCCCATTTGCCCATGTGGGCATGTGAACATGTGCGCTGGGTGCGGCGTCGCCGGCATCCTATCGCTTCCTCCGGCTTTCAGCGCTCCACGGTGATCCACGGTCGTGCGTGGAAGCGTGAACCGCCCCGACCGGCGGCTCAGTCGCGCTCGGTCTCGTTGGCCCAGATCATCTCGGTGATGCTCTGGCCGTTCTTGAAGTAGAAGGTGCCCCACTTGGCGATCACCTTGCTGTACTCGTCCGCCTTGTTGCCGTTCACCACCACACGGCGGATGATCACCTTATTGCCTTCGGTATAGCTCTCCTCGGTGACACCCGGTGGGTAGTCGGTGGCCAGTTTGCTGCGATTGTAGTCGGCGAAATCCTTGGGCTGGTTGAGCGGTGTACGCGCCAACTGTTCCTGGGCGGCGAGGCGCTGGTCGGTGGCCCGTTGGCTGAGCTGCTGGCCCACCCGCGCCTGCACATCCTTGGTGTCCTGCACCTGGTCCCGCTGGCCGCGGGCCAGTTCGGCGCCGCGCTCCTGCAAAGCCACCTGCCGGTCCATCTGGGCCACCACCTGATCGCGCGCCTGTTGGTTGCGGTCCAGGCCCATGCGGGCGTTCTGCTCCTGCTTGGCCTGCCATTGCTCGACCGCCGTGCGCTGGGCCGCCACCTGTCCGGCGTGGGCCTCATCCCGAAGACGGGCCGCCTCGGCCTGCTGTTCACGCGTGGCGTCCACCGTGCCCTGGGCACCGCCCCGGGACTGCGCCGACCGCTCCTGCCGGGCTCGCTCGGCCTCGGCCAAGGACTCCTGATACGCCCTCATCTGCTCCGCGTAGGCCTTGCGCTGTTCCTCGCTGCCTTGGTACAACTGCTGGTCGTTCTCCTCGATGCGCTGCTTGTAGGTGACCCCGTCCTGCCGTCTGGTGTAGGCCTCGTTCTGGTAGGCCAGTTCCTCATCCGTTAAGTCCCGGCGCAGCTTCTTGATCCGCTCGTACTTCTCGGCCTCTTCGCGGAGGCGGGCCTCGCGCATGAACTCCTCGGCCTCCTGCTCCTTGCGCATGTCGATGGTGGTGCTGCTGCGCTTGGGCGGCGGAGGCGGCTCCTCCTTCACCACGGGTCGAGCGGCGAGCTCGGCCTCGCGGCGGCGGCGCGCCTCCTCCTCGGCCACCAGCCGGTCGATCTCGGCGATGCGGTCGCTGGGATAGGTCTCGGAGGGCTTGATGTCCAGGGCCTGGGCATAGAGGCCCCGTGCCTCAGCCCAGCTCTTCGCCCCGAAGGCCAGGTCGGCTTCCGTGATCGCCTTGCGGTAGCGCTCCTCCAGTAGGCGGGCGGCCTCGCCTTTCATGCGTTCGGCGTCGGCGGCCAGGCGGGCGGCCTCGGCGGCCTCGGCCTCGCGGCGGCGGCGCTCCTCTTCCGCGCGGCGTTGCTCCTCGGCCAGCCGTTCGGCCTCGCTCAGGGCGGCGGCGCGCTTGGCCAGCTCGCTCTCGATCAGGGCCAGACGGTCCTTCGGATATTGCTCCTCCGGCTTCACCGTCAAGGCCTCGGTGTACTTGGTACGGGCCCGGTCGAACTGCTCCCCGTCGAAGGCCAGGTCGGCCGCAGCGATGAGCTCTCGGTATTGCCGCTCCAGCGCCTCCGCCCCCGCTTTGCGACGGGCCTCCTCGGCGGCGGCGGCATCCGCAGCGGCCTTGTCGCGGGCGGCCTTCTCGGCAGCGGCACGGGCGGCCTCGTCCTTCGCCGCCAGGTCGGCCAGAATGCGGTCGATCTCCGCCAGCTTGTCCTTGGGGTATCGCTCGTCAGGCTTCACGCCCAGCGCGTCGGTGTAGGCCGTGCGGGCGTCGTCGTACTTGCTCAGGCTGAAGGCCTTGTCCGCTTTGGCTACGAAGCCCTGGTAGCGCGCGTCGAGGTCAGCCTTCTCCCGAGCCAGCCGCTCCTGCTCAGCCTTCTCGCGTGCCGCGGCATCTAGCTTCTGCTCGATCTCGGCGATGCGCGCCTTGGGATGACCTTCGGTCGGCTTCAGCGTCAGCGCGTCCTTGTAATCGTTCAACGCAGCGGCCCATTGCTCTGCGGCGAAGGCCTTGTCCGCCTTGCTGATCAGTTCCGCGTAGCGGGCCTCCAGTTCCTGCCGCCTGCGCTCCTCCTCGGCCTTGCGGGCCAGCTCGGCCAGGATGCCGTCGATCTCGGCGATCTTCTCCTTGGGGTAGCGCTCCTCGGGCTTCAGGTTGGCCGCCTCGATGAACTTGGCCTTGGCCTGGTCATATTCCTTCTTGCCGAACAGCGCATCGGCCAGCGCCACCACATCGTTATAGCGGGCCTCCAGTTCCTTGCGCTTGCGCTCCTCCTCGGCCTTCGCGGCCAGCTCGGCGATGCGCTTGTCGATGGCCACCAGCTGGTCCTTAGGGTACTTCTCGGACGGCTTCAGGGTGAGCGCCTCGGTGTACTTCGCCTTCGCCTCGTCGAAGCCGTCCTTCTGGAAGGCCGCGTCGGCCGCGGCGATGGCGGCCTGGTACTTCTCGTTCAGCTCGCGCTGCTTGCGTTCCTCCTCCGCCTTGGCGGCCAGCTCGGCGAGCTTCTTGTCGATGGCTGCCAGCTGGTCCTTCGGGTATTTCTCGGCAGGCTTCAAGCCGAGAGCCTCATTGTACTTGCCCCTGGCACCTTCGAAATCCGCACCCTTGAAGGCGGCATCGCCGGCGGCGACCGCTGCATCGTACTTGGCCTGTAGTTCCTTGGCGAGCCGCTCCTCCTCCGCCTTCTTGGCCAGCTCGGCCAGCTTGGCCTCGATGGCGGCCAGCTGATCCTTGGGGTACTTCTCCTCCGGCTTCAGCGTGGACGCTTCGGTGTACTTGCCCTTGGCCTGGTCGTAGTTGGCCGCCTTGAAGGCCGCATCGGCCGCAGCGATGAGGGCCGTGTACTGGGCCTCCAACTCCTTGCGCTTGCGCTCCTCCTCCTCCTTCTTGGCCAGCTCGGCCAGCTTGGCATCGATGGCCAGCAGCTGGTCCTTGGGGTACTTCTCCTCGGGCTTCAGGCCAGCAGCCTCGGTGTAGGGGGCCTTGGCCTGCTCGAACTTGCCGCCCTTGAAAGCCTCGTCGCCCGCCTTGATGGCCGCGTCGTACTTGGCCTGAAGCTCCTTCGCCTTGCGCTCCTCCTCGGCCTTCTTGGCCAGATCGGCCAGCAGGGTGTCGATCTCCTTCAGCTTCTGCTTCGGGTAGGCCTCCTGGTCCTTCACGTCCAGGGCCGCGTTGTACTTCACCTTGGCGCCCTCGTAGTCCTTCTTGCCGAACAGCGCATCGGCCTCCTTGATCAGCGCCGCGTACTGCTCGTCCCGCTTCTTCTGGCCCTCCAGCTCATCGAGCTTCATCTTCGCGTCGCTCAGCTTGGCCGTGGCCACGGGGTCGCCCGCCTTCAGGGCCAGCGCCCCGGTGAACGATTCCACCGCCTTCTTGTAATCGGCCGCGCCCATGGCCGCCTCGCCCTGCTGCATCAGCCTGGCGAACTCGGCGTCGGCCCCGGCCTCGCGGCGCTTCTTGTCCTCGTACTCCTTCATCAACCGCGCGATCTCGCTGCGGATCTGCTCGGTGTATTGCAGGTCCCAGGTGACCTCGCTGCTGGTGGGGTCGAACTTGGCCTTGCCGATCGGCTGGTTCAGCACGCTGAAGTCGATGCCGGGCAGCTCCTGGAACAGCGTCATCTCGATGTTCATCCCGTGGCCGCCCACCCGCTCCTCCTCGGGGATGTTCCGCGTGTCGATGGTGATGTTCTTGCTGACGATGCCCTGCTTGGAGTACACGATCTTGTAGTCCGCCCCGTAGTCCAGGTTGAACTCGTACTTGCCGCTGGCGTTGGTGGTGGTCTCGGTGAGCTTCGCGCCGTTCTTGTACACGCTCACGATCACCCCGTCCATCTTCTTGACACTGGTGTAGTCCTTCACCGTGCCGTACACGTACACGTTGTCCACCTGGGCGCGGGCGGCGCCGACCATCAGCACCAACGCGCAGACCAGGCCGAGCAGCCTACCTTGCCAACGGGTTCCGAAAGGGATTCGCATGCGCTGCGGATGTCCTGAACGACCCCGCAAAGTACGACATCCCGGTGGCTGCGGTGCGCCGCCACCGCCGCGTCCCCATCCACATCCCGCCGTGCACAGCATCTGGGAACAGCGCAGCTTCGGGGCTCCGGTCCACCTGGCCGTGGTGGGCGCCGGCCTCGTGGGCCTGTGGGCCGCCGTGCACGCCCGCCGCCGCTGGCCCCACCGCCGCGTGCTGGTGGTGGAGCGCGGCCCCCACCCCGCCGGCGCCAGCGTGCGCAACGCCGGCTTCGCCTGCTTCGGCAGCCCCAGCGAACTGCTGGCCGACCTGGCCGCCGAAGGGGAACAGGCCGCGCTGGCGCGCGTGGCCGAACGCTGGCAGGGGCTGCTGGAGCTGCGGCGCGAGCTGGGGGATGCCGTCATCGGGTTCGAGGCCACCGGCGGCCACGAGGTGTACGCGGCGGACGACCCGCTGTACACCCGGGTGGCCGAGGAGTTCGATCGCCTCAACCGGCTGCTGGCCCCCATCACCGGGCCCGCGCCCTTCCACTGGCTCGCCGACGGCGCCGACCGCTTCGGCCTGGCTCCCGGCACCCGCGTGGCCCGCACCGACCTCGAAGGGCCCGTGGACAGCGGTCGCCTGATGCAGGCCCTGCTGCACCTGGCCCGCGAACATGGCGTGGAGTTCCGCTGGGACCACCCCGTGCAGCGCCTGGAGCCCGGCCCGGCCGGGGTGGACCTGGTGCCCACCCAGGGACCCGCGCTGCACGCCCGCCAGGTGCTGGTGGCCACCAACGGCTACGCGCGCCAGCTGCTGCCCCAGGCCGATGTGGTGCCCGCCCGCGGGCAGGTGCTGCTCACCGCCCCCGTGCCCGGCCTGCGGCTGCGGGGCACCTTCCACGCCCACGAAGGCTACTACTACTTCCGCGACCTGGACGGGGCGGTGCTGCTGGGCGGCGCCCGCCACCTGGACAAGACCGGAGAGACCACCTGGGCCGACGGCACCAGCCCCCTGCTGCAGGCCGCCTTGGAGGACTTCCTCCACCGGCAGATCGTGCCCGGCCGGCGCGTGGCCATCGCCCACCGGTGGAGCGGCATCATGGGCTTCTGCGGCCAGGGCAAGACCCCGCTGGTGCGACACATGGCGCCCGGCGTGGTGGCCGCCGTCGGCCTCAGCGGCATGGGCGTGGCCATCGGCATCCGCGTGGCCCGGCAGGCGGTGGAGCTGCTGGAGGTGTGACCTGGGACGGCTCCACTGCCACCCCGCAGCCCCTGGAGCACCCCCGCAAGGCCGAGGCCCTGCACCTGGGGCTGGCCAGCGGACATACCGTGCAGGGCAACTTCCTCGGCCTCACCTCCATCACCAACATCCGCCCGCGCCACAGCGACCCCGACGACCCGGCCGACTTCAGCATCAACGAAGTGAACGGCGGCCAACCCCTCTGGTTCGCTGACCAGTGTGAGAACACCTACCGTGCCGAGGACCGCCAGGGCAACACCCTCTTCAGCGTCGTGAGCGTGAAGCTCATGCAACCCCTGCCGCAGATCACCAGCACCCAGATCTTCGACCGCAACGGGGTGCCTATGTACAGCCACGGCCAGCTGGTGGCCGGCCTGTGGAACGGCGCCAGCATCAGCGCCCAGGTGCCCGGCGAGCCCCACCTGCACTACCTGTTCACCATCGCCGCCGACGGCAAGCCAGATGGGTGGTTCGAAGGACCTCGCTCCGGCGGCGCGATCCATGGCGACCGCGCCGTGTGGGTGCTCGCCCTCATTCGCCCATCCTTCGTTCCCGCTCAGCCGGATACTTCGGTCCAGTATCCTTGCTTCGCCGCGCCTTGCCTGGGCGAACGAGCGCTTCGCGCGCCATCCGTTCGAGGTCCTTCGAGCCACCCTACGCACACCTCATCGACCTCTCGCAAATGGGCCATGGCAGCGTGGGCGAGGTGGTGGCCGGCCAGGCCAACCTGCCGCTGTACACCACCGGCACCCTGGGCACCGCCCAGCGCGGCCTGGCCGTGGTGGACGACCGCAGCGGCTACGGGCCCACCACCCTCTTTCTGCTGGACCACCAGGGCGGACAGCTGCACCTGCGCGCCCTGTCGGTGGCCGACCTGCATGCCGACCCCGGCACCCCCACCTGGCACACCCTGGAGAGCGTGCCCGCCACCTCCGCCAGCACCGCCGGCCGCCTGATGCCCGACCCCGACGGCCGCCGCCTGGCCTACGTGCGCGCCCACGGCCCCAACACCGGCCTGCTGCAGTGGAACAACGCCGAGCTGCGCGTGCTGCACCTGGCGCCCGACCGCCTGAGCCTCACCGGCACCCCCATCACCTGGACCACGACCAACGGCCGGGTGACCGGCTTGGATTTCAGCCCCGCCGGCGACTACCTTTACTACACCGTCAGCGGCCTGATGTACCCCGGCACCCAACGCCTCTACCGCAAGCCCCTCTCCGGCGGGGCGCCGGCCTCCGTGCTCAACGGCGTCACCGATGTGCGGCGCAACGCCCAGCTGGGCGGCGCCCACATGCTGGGCACCACCGCCACGGGGCTGGTGCGCATCGCCCAGCCGGACGATGCCAGCCCCGGCACCAGCACCTACCCGCTCTCCGGCCTGCGCCAGGCCCTGGCCCTGCAGCCGGTGATCATCGGCCCCGACCGCAGCACCAGCACCCGCCAGCTGGGGCGCCGCCGCTACGAGCTCACCGACCACCTGGGCAACGTGCGCGTGGTGCTCGGCGACCGCAAGCTCAGCGACTTCCATCCTCAGAACACCCCCATCCCAACCCACTTCAGTGCGGAGGTGATGGCGTATGCGGACTATGACCCATTCGGGTCCCTGCTGCCCGGGCGCAATTACAGCGCGGCGAATTACCGTTGGGGCTTCAACGGGGCCGAGAAAGACGATGAGGTCCACAACGCGACCGGCACGAGCTATGACTTCGGGGCGAGGATGTACGATCCGAGAGTTGGAAGGTGGTTGAGCTTGGACCCGCTATCAGCCAAGTACCCGAATCTTAGTCCCTACGCGTACGTCGAGAACAGTCCAATCTACCTGCGTGATGCTGATGGTAAGGAAGGTGTGGTCTCTATCAAGGGCAATACGATCACTGTAACTTCTCACATCTACATCAACGGACACGGAGCAACAGCCGCCAAAGCCAAGAGCATGCAGCGGCAAATAATGGGCTACTGGGGCAAGAAGCAGGTATACAAGGATCCGGCGACAGGCCAGACGTACAATGTGAAGTTCGATATCCAGGTGCATAGGGTCGAGCCTGACCGACCTGGCCAACCGCCTCAAGAATTCAAAGAGGGTTGGAACATCATTACACTGGTCGACCCGGCTACTCGTCCAGATCGCAAAATGGAGGATGGGCACTTCCGTTCATACGTGGATGGTGAGTCGATGCGAACCGGCGAGTGGGATGCAACAGCCGATGGCGAGACGTATGCGCACGAGACGGCCCACCTGTTGAAGCTTGATGATCGCTACGTTGACTATACCTATGAAGACTTCCCTGGCGTACCTGTGCGCGATCGCAGTCTCATTGGTAAGATCTTCAGTGGTACCGCCGACAACACGGAGCGCGGCAGCTTGGTCGGAGCGGGTAGTGGCCCAAGGTCGGTTGTTCAACAAATGGTGAACGCGATTGGCGCGTATGTCATGTCCACCCAGAAGGATGGTAAGGCCACTCTTTCGGCTCCGGCGAACCTGGGTAGTCCAGCACCCAATGAGGTTGGTCGCTACGATAACCCACCACTGAAAATTGTTCCGCACACGGCACACTAGTGAGGTGTTAGCCAACATTGTTGTTGGCCTCTGCCTTGGTTGCAGCGTGACAGCCTGTAGTCAGGGGGAGCCACCACGATCGAATACCAGTGAATCCCAGCGTGCTTTTGTCCACCAGGACTCAGTCTTGTCCGGGTTTTCAGGCATAGCACCTTATCCTGCAAGTAGCGCGGCCATCAAGGTTACCAATCTGTCGGGGTTCTCTCAGTCTCTTTGTTCACTGTCGGTGACCAACCTTTCTCTGGACCTCTGTGATACCAGCCGCAATGTGCCTGTGCCTGAGTGTTCCAATGACTCGATCAGACATCTCTTAATCCAAGCTTGTTCGGCACACGAGATTCAGCCTTTGCTTAGCGCACTTCCCAACCTTCAGAGTTTGGATCTCTACATGCCGCACTATTCGACCGATATGAGTCCGGTCACAGTCCCTGACCTGATACTTCACGGTTCCTACAGATCACTCCCAGCTTTCCTACAAGCGTCTCGAATTGATGAGCTAGTCCTCACGAGTGACTCATTGGAAGCCAATGCACTAAGGCTGGACAATCCCGCAGTACGAGTTATTGACATCTCTCATACTCGTCTTGGAAGCCAGCTTCGTCGGATGCGTAGCCAAGAAGACAGCACCCTCAAAGTGTCAATAGAGAAAGCTCTTGGGAAGTCGCTCTTGGTCTTCAACAAGCTGCCCTGACTGGCGCGAGAGTCCCCCGATAGTCTGCCCCGCACCGCCCCGGCTGTCGCGCGGTGCAAGCGCTCGGGTTTTTCCCGAGTGCTGCATGGTTGGTTGTAAGGCGTCCCGCCCGCCTCACTCGATCTACGCGAGCTGCCCCTTGACGTGATCCTTGAAGAGGAAGGCATCGAGGAACTCCTTGACCAGGGCCTTCTTGGCTGGGGATAGTTGCTCCACGCGGTGGAACTGAGAAAGCAGCTCCTGATCCTTGATCTGGGCGGAAGCCTTCTCGTGCAGGGTGCCGTTGGAGAGGAAGTCCTGTGACACCTCGAGCTCTTGAGCGATGCGTGAAAGGATGTCGGCGGCGGGCATGGCCTCACCGCGCTCGTAACGGCCGATGTTGGAGAAGTGGACCTTGGCGGCCTTGGCCAGGTCGCTCTGCGAAAGCCCCAAAATCGCGCAAGTCTTCGGCGTGCGGTGGGCCAGGCGGGCGAGCAGGCCGGCGACTTGTGCGGAAGATCTCATCGAACCGATCCTCGGCCAGTTTCAAACTGGCCACAGCGAACTATCTTACCCTCTGATGAACCCGGTCCTGTTCTCCGAGCGGACGATCCCGGACAGCGGTGGGCGAAGTCACAGACTTCGCGAGGCTCGTCGGCGGCTGGCCGACAGGCATCCTCCGCACAAGTCGCCCCGCGCGAACCCAGGGCGCGGGAAGACTTGCGCGATTTTGGGAATCGTGGTGGCACCCTTTTGGATCCACTGTACTCAAGATGAAATCTACGCTATTGCAAAGACTGTCGTTGGTGCTCTGGGCGATAGGTGCCGTGGCAAATCTTCCCGCCCAGCGGGCTGTCCAAGACAGCAGCGTTTACTACGCCAAGGTGGAATCGGACGGAGTTGGTCGAATGCGTTACCCTACAGGTCAGGTCTATGGGCAGGGTACTCTGGATCATCGCGGGGGGCGACAACGGCAGCAGGGTGAGTGGGTCTTCTTCCGCAACAATGGAGAGGTTGATCGTGTCATGTCCTACAACGATGGCGAACTGGACGGCATATCCTACTTCTATGACGGTGCAAGGATCTTCCGCATTGATTACTACGAGAAGAACAAGCTCATAAAGCGAGTCCTGATACCTGCTGACTTACCTGTTAGTCCCTGAACTCGCGCGAGCGTCCTTCGCTCGTGCACCGCGCTGGATCGGGCACCTACGAACACTCCCCAACCTATTGGTGGTAATTGATGAAGAACCACGTCCTATTTCTGCTTTGTGCAAGCCTCTCATGGGCTTGTCGTGCTCAAGTGGACCTAAACCCCCTGATGGCGCGGATGTTCCCCTGCACAATCCCACTTCAGCATGCACCCCACCCGTTCCAAGCTTGGGACCCGTGGTGATGAGCTGGGACGAGCACTGGACAACGCGCCGGTGGCGATGAGGGCTGGCTGGTCCTGATCCGTGAGCGCTGCACCGGTTCTCACACGGGCAGCTAGGTTCCTTCGGGGCACCGGTCCGCAGCGCTCAGCATCCGATCACGCGATCACGCAGTGCGAGCCGAGCTTCCGCGCCCCCCATGACGGAGCCGATGCTCAAGGAGGCGCACGCTTCGGTCCCACCGGCTCCGGGTCGCACGCCCCGCAAGCAAGGCCGGGGTTGGTGCTGCGGCGAAGGGCGCGCGCCGCCACGCGTTCCGCCGCATATCGCGGAGCGCTCGCAGGCACCCGGGTGGGCCAGCCGAAATACGCTTCGTCCGGGGTGAGCCCGTTCAAGGCATCCAACGGCCGCACGGCATTCTCTTCCTGGAAGGCGGCGTCCACACGGCGGCGCAGGGCCGCCCCATCGGCCGGCGGGTCGGCGTGCAGGAAGCCCCGGATCTCTGGCGCGGGAGTTAGGCGCGGGCGGGCTGGTGCGGGCAGGGGCCGTCCTCCCGTGCCATGATGAAACACCTTGCTGACCTTCCCACCACGATCTTATTGGTGTGAGCCGCAAGTACAAGATGCACGATGCCGAGGGCCTGTACTTCCTGTCGTTCGCCGAAGGCACGGGAGGACGGCCTTCCCGCCCTCGGGCCCAAGCGCGCCTGACTCCCGCCCAGGGTGGTGAATGACCGCGCGGAGGCCAGGCTGGAACTTCGGGGGCACAGTGCCGAAGGCACGGGAGGACGGTCTTCCCGCCCGTGGGCCCATGCGCGCCTAACTCCCGCGCCAGGGTGGTGAGGGACCGCGCGGAGGCCAGGCTGGATCTTCGGGGGCACAGTGCCGAAGGCACGGGAGGACGGCCTTCCCACCCGTGGGCCCATGCGCGCCTGACTCCCGCCCCAGGGTGGTGAGGGACGCCGAAGGCACGGGAGGACGGCCTTCCCGCCCTCGGGCCCATGCGCGCCTAACTCCCGCCCAGGGTGGGCCAGGGGGGTGCCTCTGGCCCGCCCTGAAGATCCGGGCGAGAACGACCAAAACGACGAAGGGACCGCTTGCGCGATCCCTTGGTGGAGCCTCCTGTCAGATTTGAACTGACGACCTGCTCATTACGAATGAGCTGCTCTACCGCTGAGCTAAGGAGGCCGGACCCCGCCGACCGTTCCGTCGACGGGGCTGCAAATGTAGGCGTTACCGCTTCACCACGGGCACGGCCGCACGTCCGGGCAGCTGGGCGTGGTAGACCCCGGGTGCCAGGCCGGAGAGGTCGATCGGGTGGCGGCCGGTGGCGAGGCGTTCCTGCCGCAGCACCCGGCCCGACGCATCGCGCAGCGTGAGCAGCTCGCCCACCGCGTCGCTCTCCACCACCACCTGCTCATCCGCCGGCACGGGGAAGAGCGACAGACCGCTCTGCGCCCGCTCCGGACACGGCCGTCCCCGCGCGCACGTCCAGCGCCAGGCGTCCGGGGCTCACCCCCACAGTGGTACTGCTGAGTTCGGTGCCGTCCGGGGTCAGCACGTGCAGCGTGCCGCTGGTGAGGAAGTCGGTGGTGGTGGCGTAGAGCACCCCGTTGAGGGCGTCGTGCAGCAGGCCGTAGGGAAAGAGCGGGCTGGCCAGCGTGTCCAGCACCCCACCGGTGCCCGTGTCGAACCGCGCCATGCGGCCCACGGCGTACTCGCTGAAGACCACCTTGTCCGCCACCAGCTCGCTGGCGCCGCAGCCGCTGTTGAGCGCCACGTTGGCCGTGTAGCTGAAGGCGCCATCGGTGGCCACCCTGCTGATGGCGCTGCCGCTGAAGTCCTTGTTGCAGAACACGTAGAGGTCCTGCCCGGCCACCAGGATGCGCTCGGGGTTGCGCCCATCGGGGCCCAGGTCCACCTGTTGCTCATAGCTCTGGGCGATGAGGTCCACGATGCCCAGGTAGCCCACCAGGTTGCCCCAGTCGAAGGCGTTGCCCACGGCCAAGTAGGCCTTGTCGCCCACCACCTGCACGTCCTCGGCGCTGTGCAGCAGGCCGTCGGCTGGGGTGAGTGTGTAGAGCAGGTCGAGGGTGGCGGCGTCGCGGGCCTCGAAGTAGTGCGGCAGCCCGCCGAGCTCGCCGCGGGTGAGCAGCACCTGCCCGTTCCACAGCGCCACTTTGCGGATGCCGGGCACCGCGGCCTGGTCCAGCAGCGCGTAGCTGTCCGCATCGTACTTCAGCAGCTGGCCGTCGGCCGCCACGTACACCACGTCGTCGGCCACGTCCACATCGCTGGCGAAGCGCTGCCCGGCGATGGTGGCCACCGTCTGGTAGGTGCCCGCGGCCGGGTCGTAGCTGCCGAGGGAGACGGGCACCTCCTGCGTTTGCGTGTTCATGTTGTAGTAGCCCTCGTTGAGCACGAACACTTGGTGCACGAACGACTGGGCGGTGGCCATGGCCACCAGGCCGCTGAGCGCGGCGGAGCAAAGGGAACGGTACATGGACGGGAGGGTTTTGGTACCGCGTTCACCGCGCGGCGGTTTCGTGAAACCCGTCGGTCCGCGGGGGAGCCTGTACCGCACGCTCCCGCCCCGGTCCGGGGGCCGATCGACAGTGCAGGCCGGCAGGTCTTCTGGCTCACCCCCCTACCCCGGGCGCCTTCCCATCCGCCTTTCGGTGGACAGTGGCGTCGGCCCGGGGCCTCGGTGGTTCACAGCTACGGGAACAGCTCCCGGTTCACACGGGATTCCCTCTTGCTCCGTCTGACGCGGCACCTGGCGGCGACGCTCCCTCCGGGCTGTGTCCGGCGCCTTGCGGCACCGGCGCACCGGCATGCGGGGCGAAGGTAGGCGCAGCGCCCGAACGGTATCTTGGCCGCGATGAGCGCCCCCTACGAGCTGCGCCCGCTGGACCTGTCCGACGCGGGCTTGGCGCCGGTGACGGACCTGTTGCGCACCGTGTTCCCCGAGGCCGGGCACTTCACCCCGGAGGTGCTGCGCTGGCAGTACGTGCACAACCCCGATGGTGCCGCCGTAGGCTTCAATGCCTGGGCGGGCGGCACGCTGGCGGCGCACTACGTCACCATCCCCCTGCGGGCGGTGGTGGACGGCGTGGAGGAGCCCGGCCTGCTGTCGCTGAACACGGCCACGCACCCGCAGCACCAGGGCAAAGGGCTGTTCACCCGGCTGGCCGAGGCCACCTACGCGGCAGGGGCGGCGCAGGGCCGCGGCTTCGTGGTGGGCGTGGCCAATGCGAACAGCACGCCCGGCTTCACGCGCAAGCTGGGCTTCCAGCTGGTGGCGCCGCTGGACGCCCGCATCGGGGCCGGTCCACTGCCCTGGCGCGCGGACGCGCCCGCACCGCGCTTCGCCCCGGTGCACGACGCCCGCAAGCTGGCCTGGAGGCTGGCGCATCCGGCCTACCGCTACGGCCAGGCCGTCCAGCGCGACCACACCGTGCTGCTGAGCGCCCGCCGCATGAAGGGCTTCCGCTTCGTGCTGGGCCTGGAACCGGGCTCCCCGGAAGCCGGTGGGCTTCCCCGGGTGGCACCGCCCCTGCTGAAGGCCTTCATCGGGCTCGACCCCGCCCTGCGCTGGAGCGGGTCCACCTACTGGAACGTGCCCATGCGGCTGCGACCCGCCCCGCTCAACCTCATCTTCAAGGACCTCCGCGGGGGCGGCCGTCAGCTCACCGCGGGCGGGGTGCGCTTCCACGCCACGGACTTCGATGTGCTCTAGAAGCGCACGTTGAAGCCCAGTTCGAGCTGGATGCCGCTGGTGGTGAGCTTGGCTTCGTACCCGAACGCGTCGAAGTCGATCTCCTGGCCGTTGGCCTCGAAGCTGCGCAGCGGCAGCCAGTGCCGCACGTACTTGAGGTCGAAGTACATGCCGAAGACCTTCTTGGCATAGAAGCCCAGGCCGGTGCCGAAGGCGAAGTGCGGTCCGGCGTAGCGCGCTACACCCACCTGCGCGAACTGGTAGCGGTCCTCGATGCGCAGCATGCTGTAGCCGCCCTGCATGAACAAGCGCAGGTTGAAGTGATCGGTGTTCACCGGATAGAAGCGGGGCTCGATGCCGATGACCCCCGTGCGGTTGCTGCGCGTGCCGGCAGTGTCCACGTAGCCGCCGAACTCGCCGTAGACGCCGATGCTGAGCGGCTTCACCACGCCCACATGCACCTTCAGGGGGAAGCCGTAGGAGATGGCCCCGTCGCGGCCCTGATCCGTGATCCCGGAGGCGGTCTCAACGTACTTCGTGGCGTGGATGCCCAAGTTGCCACCGGCACTGATGTGGACGGTGCCGGGCTGGTTGCATTGGGCGTGGATGGAGGTCGGCAGCAAGCCCAGGGCCGCCACCGCTGCGGTAAGGAGGTGTCTGCGCATGGTGCGAAGGTGTGGCGTTCGGAGGTCCATGCACGCAGGTCGGGTGGGTGGTCGGCGAACAGCCTGCCGTGGATGAACGAACCGTTGGGAGCCCAAGGGTGTTCTTCGATCGTTGCGTTCCGCCGACGGACGCCCCTACATTTGCCCCCTTGCCGACCCAAGCCTCGTCCCCGATGAGCCCCAAGCCCGAGCGTGCGCAGACCGACCAGGAGATGACGGAGACGACCGAGCCGACGGCCCAGGCTGCGGTGGCCCCACCCGCTCAGCGGTTCGATTTCTGTCCCCACAAGGACCTGAACCTGCCGACCTCCTATGACGAGGTGGTGAAGCGCTTCAAGCGCTTGCAGGGCGATCGTGCCTGGGAGGTGATGAACTGAGGCCGGCCCCCTAGCAAATTCCGCGCCCCGCCGCCTGGCGGGGGCGCATTGTTTTCCGCCGGCCGCGGCCTTACCTTCCATGCGTTCTTTCCCGTCCGACCAAAACCCTTTTCGCCATGACCGTCTTCGATGCCAAGCACATCAAGAACATCGCCCTCCTGGGCAGCCATGGATCCGGCAAGACGACCCTTGCCGAGACCATGCTGTTCGAGGCGGGCCTGATCACTACGCCGAGGCCGCGTGGAGGACCGCAACACGGTAAGCGACCACACGGACCTGGAGCACGAGCGCGGCAGCTCGGTCTTCGCCACCTGCCTGCACACCGAGTGGCGCGACTACAAGATCAACATCATCGACACGCCGGGCCTGGATGACCTGGTGGGTGAGACGATCCCCGCGCTGCGGGTGGCCGACACCTGCGTGCTGCTGCTCAACGGCCACCACGGCGTGGAGGTGGGCACCGACCTGGTGTGGGAGCAGATGCAGCGCTACGACCGCCCAGTGATCATCGCGGTGAACCAGCTGGACCATCCGAACGCCGACTTCGACGGCACGGTGGCGCAGGCGCGTGAGCACTTCGGGCCGGCGGTGACGGTGATGCAGTATCCCGTGGAGCAGGGCGAGGGCTTCCACCGCATCATCGACCTGCTGAAGATGACGATGTACGTGTTCAAGGACGC
Organism: Flavobacteriales bacterium; assembly: GCA_016713875.1. Lineage (NCBI taxonomy): Bacteria > Pseudomonadati > Bacteroidota > Flavobacteriia > Flavobacteriales > Flavobacteriales bacterium. Next base: position 948,315 of record JADJOI010000003.1, on the reverse strand, counting down.
CGGGGGGAAGCCCGAGAAGCAGCCCATCCCCGAAAGCGAGAAAGCCCGCGCCGAAGCGCTGCACAAGGAGTTGGTGGAAAAGGCCGCCGAGAACGACGAGACGCTGATGGAGCACTACTTCGACAAGGGCGAACTGGACGAGGACGAGATGCGCCTCGGCCTGAAGCAGGGCATGATGAAGCGCACCTGCTACCCGGTGTTCTGCATGAGCGCGCTGCGCAACATGGGCAGCGGGCGGATGATGACCTTCATCGACAACGTGGCGCCGAGCGCCGTGGAGATGCCACCGGCGCCCCTGGCCGGCGAGGGCGGCCTCCCCTGCCGCGCCGACGGACCTCCGGTGCTCTTCACCTTCAAGAGCGTCCTGGAGCCGCGCACCGGCTGGATCTCCTTCTTCAAGGTGATGAGCGGCGAGGTGAAGGCCGGCATCGAACTGCTGAACGACAACACGGGCGCCACCGAGCGCGTCGGCCAGCTCTTCATCGTGGACGGCAAGGAGCGCAAGCCGGTGGACAGCCTGGCGGCGGGCGACATCGGGGCCACCCTGAAGCTGAAGGATACCGGCACCGCGCACACGCTGCATGCCCCCGGCCCCGCCGTGAAGCTGGCCCCCATCGCCTTCCCCGAGCCGCGCTTGCGCGTCACCGTGAAGGCCCGTGACGCCAAGCTCGAGGAGAAGCTGCACGCCGCGCTGCTGGAGATCCACCGGGAGGACCCGACCGTGGAGCTGCACTACCTGCGCGAAAGTGCCCAGCAGGTACTGGGCGTGCAAGGCGAGCTGCACCTCAACCTGGTGAAGTGGAAGCTGGAGCATCACTACAAGGTGGAGCCCGAGTTCGGCTCGCCCAAGGTGCCCTACCGCGAGACCATCCGCCGCGAGGCCGAGGCCATGTACCGCCACAAGAAACAGACCGGCGGCGCGGGCCAGTTCGCCGAGGTGCACCTGCGGATCGGGCCATGGCTCGAGGGCATGCCCGAGCCGGCCGGGATCAGCGTGCGCCACAAGGAGATGCATCCGCTGCCCACCGGCGGCCATCTGGTCTTCTACAACTGCATCGTCGGCGGGGTCATCGACACCAAGTTCCTGCCCAGCATCCTGAAGGGCGTGATGGAGAAGATGGAGAAAGGACCGCTGACGGGCAGCCCCGCGCGCGACATCCGCGTGCTGGTGACCGACGGCAAGATGCACCCGGTGGACAGCAACGACATCAGCTTCAAGATCGCCGGTCTGCAGGCCTTCCGGGAGGCGTTCACCATGGCCGACCCACTGCTGATGGAGCCTGTCCAGGAGCTGGAGGTGCGCATGCCCGAGGAGCTCATGGGCGAGGTGATGACCGACCTGCAGGGCGCCGCTCGGTGATCGTGGGCGTGGAAGGCCAGGGGCGGTTCCAGGTGGTGAAGGCCCTGGTGCCGCTGGCCGAGTTGGACCGCTACAGCACCACCCTGCGCAGCCTCACCCAGGGGCGCGGCACCCACACCGAGCGGTTCCATACCTACCAGCCCGTGCCGCATGAGGTGCAGGCCCGGTTGATCGGATCGCACCGGGATGAGGTCGTCGAGGCCTGATCCGTACACCGCTATCGGCACCCGGGCGCAGGTCCGGGTGCTGTGCGTTATGACGGTGATCAGTGGCCGTGAACGCTAGCTTTACTAGCATTGCAGCGATGGAACAGGTGGACGTGATCGTGATCGGTGCCGGACCGAGCGGCTGTGTGGCCGCCGCGCACCTTGCCCGGCAGGGCCGACGTGTGATGATCCTGGAGAAGCAGGTGTTCCCCCGCTTCGTGATCGGTGAGAGCCTGCTGCCACGCAGCATGGAGCACTGGGAGCAGACCGGCCTGCTGCCTGCCTTGATGGAGCAAGGCTACGCGCCCAAACTGGGTGCGCGCTTCATCCGCGGCGATCACGAGCTCATCGACCTGCAGTTCAACGACAACTTCACCACCGGCTGGACCCGCACCTGGCAAGCCCCTCGTGCCCATTTCGACAAGGTGGCCGCCGATGCCACGGCCGCGCAGGGGGTGGACATCCGCTACGGCATCAGCGCCGAGGAGGTGGACCTCTCCCGGGAGGACCGTGTGCGGGTGACAGCGCGGGACGGGAACGGTGCACTGGAGGTGGAAGGCCGGTTCCTGATCGACAGCAGCGGCTATGGCGGCACCTTGGTGAAGCTGCTGGGACTTCGCGACGATCGAAGCCCGAACCCGCGGATGGCCGTGTTCACGCATGTGCGAGAACGCGATCGCGACGCTTGGCCCGAGCCGATGCAGATCACCTTCGAGGTGATGGCGGTGGATCTGTGGTTCTGGGTGATCCCCTTCAGCGATGGCAGCACCTCGCTGGGCTTCGTCGGCGATCCGCGGCACTTCGACCCCTTCACGCCGGAACGGCCCCTGCGCGAGGCTTGGAGGGCCATGGTGGAGCGGTCGGTCCGCTTCCGCGAGCGCTTCATGGACCAGGCCCCGCTGTGGGACCCCCATGTGCTGCACGACTATACCCACTACAACGAGAAGCTGTACGGCCGCAACTACGTGCTCACCGGCAATTGTGCAGGTTTCCTCGACCCGGTGTTCAGCAGCGGGGTGATGCTCGCCACGGAGAGCGGCCTGTTGGCCGCCAAGCTCACCGAACGTGTGCTGCAAGGCGAGGCAGTGGATTGGGAGCACGACTACAGCGACCACATCCGGTGGGGCGCAGCGGTGTTCCGCAGCTACATCGACGGTTGGTACAACGGCGACCTGCAGACCATCTTCTTCAATCCGGTGGTTGAGCCCAAGGTGAAACAGCAGATCATCTCGGTGCTGGCCGGCTATGTGTGGGACCGCAAGAACCCCTTCGTGGCCCGTCATGACCGGATCCTGGGGCAGCTCGCCAACATGCTGCGCGGTCGGGGCTCCGATCAAGTGGTCACCGAGAGCACGCTCCTGGCCCGCGGCTGAGCGGATCAGCGCTTCCCCTTCCGCTTCTGCGGCACTTCCTCCGGCGGTGTGGAGGGTGACCAACTGTCGTTGGTCGCGTCCATGTCCGCCATGCGGCCCACGGTCAGCAGCTCCACGTTCAGCACATCCTTGAACGGTAGGTCCACCAGCACACGATGCGTGTGCTCCGGCCACGACCAGGGGCGCCCGACAGCGAAGGTGTAAGCTTCCGAGCCCGCCGGTTTGTGCCCGCGCATGAGGCTCAGGGGAACGTGCACATGCACCATGCCCCCATCGCGAGCGGTCACCCGGATGTCCACCGGCATCAGCATCTCTCCCGCACGCCGCAGGACCACCATGGTGCCCTCGCCCACGGCCATGGCGCTGTCCACGGCCAGGTCGAGCACGCGCGTGGTGTTGATCCATTCATCGAAATACCAGTCCAGCTCCACCCCGCTCACCTGTTCCATGCTGCGCTCCACGTCCACCGGGCGCGGGTGGCGGAACCGGCACTTGTCGTACAGCCGCCGAAGGCCTGCTCCACGGTGCGCTCCCCGATCACGGCACCGAGCTGGTGCAGCACCATCTCCCCTTTGCTGTATGCAGTGATGCCGTACGCCCGGTTGGTGATGAAGTGATCGGCATGCACGGTCATCGGTTCATTGTCCGGAAGCGACAACAGCATGCGGTATCCCTCGTACCCACCGGCATGCGGGTCCTTGTCCCCGCCGAACAGGTGCTGCATCACCCGGGCGCTGGCGAACTCGGTGAAGCCTTCGTCCATCCAGGCGTAGTGCGCCTCATCGCTGGCCAGCACGCCGTAGTACCAGCTGTGCACGCTCTCGTGCACGCTGACGCCGACCAGGCTGCCCAGCTTGCGTTTGCCGGTGATCAGCGTCATCATGGGGTACTCCATGCCGCCGTCGCCACCTTGCACGAAGCTGTATTCCGGCCAGGGGTAGCGCCCGAAGTGCGCGTTCATGAACTCGAAGCTCCGCACCATGTATCCGGGCAGCTGCTCCCACACGGACCGCAGTTCCGGATCATCCTGGAAGAAGCACCGGATCAGTGGACCACCGGGTACCTGGGCGGTGAGCTGCACGTAGTCGGGATCGGCCGCCCAGGCCACATCGTGCACACTGTCGGCCCGGAAGACCCAGGTGTTGCGCGCGGCACGACCGGCCCGCGCCGGGTCAGGGGCTGCGTAGCCGTGCCCGATCGCCGCAGGGTCCTGTAACACCCCCGTGGCCGCCACCGTGTACGCGCTGTCGATGGTGATGCGCAGGGTATGGCCGCCCCATTCCCCGTAGAACTCGCGCCCCACATACGGCCCGGCGTGCCAGCCCCGATCATCATAGGCGGCCACCTTGGGGTACCACTGGGTCATGCTGTAGGCCACACCCTCAGCGTTATTGCGGCCCGAGCGGCGGATCTGCACGGGCACCTGGCCGGTGAAGTCCAGCTCGAACGTGCTCCGGGCACCCGGTGGAACGGGTGTGGCGGGTCAGGCCGCAAGGCCGTGCCCAGGTGCTCCATCTGCACAGGCCGGCCGTCCTGGCTTCCGGCGGTGCACCGCAGTTCACCTTGGTCATCCGGCCCGAGGGCGGCGATCCGTGCGCCCACCCGCGGGTCCGGGTCGGCGATGGTGCGCGAGCGGCTGTCCATTTCGCTACCGGGCCTGAAGGCATTGAAATAGAGGTGGAACCATAGCTCGTGCAGGGTGTCCGGGCTCTGGTTGTGGTACACCAGCCGCTCGTGGCCGGCGAACCGGTGGGTGCGCACGTCCAGGTCGACGCTGAGGTCCACGTCGATCCATTGCTGCCACCGGTCGCACTGGCCGGAGGCCGCGATACCGAACGGCATGATCGCGCACAGCAGCGCGGAACGCGGAATGATGCTCATGGGGCGCCAAAGATGGCGCAGCGCTGCGGCCGGTGCGCCATGGACGGCGCGCGCGGCTCACCGCTGGTCAGGAAAGCAACCGCTGGCGCAGGGCGAACTCGAGCTGGCGGTTGGCCTCCACGAGCTGTTGCGTGTACTGTTCGCGCTGCCGCTCCGCCTTGATCTCGGCGTGGGCCGCCATCACCAAGGCCTCCAGGCGTGCCGGATCCCATGGTTTGGCGATGTAGTTGGTGACCCCGCCCAGGTTCACCGCGTCGATCACGGCCTGGATGTCCGAATAGGCCGTGACCAGCATGCGGCGCACCTGGGGAAATCGTTCGCGGACCATTGAAAGGAGCTGGCTGCCCGTGGTGCCCGGCATGCGCTGGTCGGTGATGATCACATCCACCGGCCGGTTCGACAGGAACTGCCAGGCCTCCTCGAACCCGCTCGCCGTGAGCACCTCGAACGAGCGCCGGAACGTTGCGTGGAACGCCTGCCTATTGCCCGCGTCATCGTCGACGAACAGCACGACCGGGCGGTCGGGATCGGTACCCAGGTTGAACACGCGTGTGGCCATGGCTAGCACCGGACATGGGTTCGTCCGCGTTCGCCTTTACGGAACGCCGGCCTGCCAGGTTACGATGCCTCCACGGCGATAAATGTTCATAAGTTGTTAATAATCCATAGTTGATTAGCTTTGACCCGCCGGGTGAACTTGGACACCTCACCGGCGATCTCTTCAGGACCATGGACATGGGACTCCACGCGCGGTTGCGCGAGGCGGGAACGGATGCGCTCACCTGCGCAGCGCAGGTGTTCAGGCCCACCGTGGAGGCCGACCGGGCCGGCCTTGAGTCCCTCTTCAGAGCGGGCCGGGTGTTGCATGTGCATGACCGCCTCCGGGAACAGCTCGGCGAACTGCTGCGGATCCAGTCCCCGGCCCGTCGGTTCACGGCGCACGAGCTGGACTTGGCGGTGAGCGATCATCTGGCCGGCACCCGCATGGAGGATCACGGGGTCTGGGTCTACTACCCCTGGAGCGGCCGGTTGGTGCACCTGCTCGACGAGGTCGATTTCGCCCGGGTACGCACCGACCGGAACCGCAACAAGATCACGCGGGAGGAGCAGGAGCTCCTCTACACCAAACGCATCGGTGTCATCGGCCTTAGCGTGGGCCAGAGCGTCAGCCTGGCGCTCGCGCTCGAGCGCAGCTTCGGGGAGCTTCGGATCGCCGACCACGACCGCCTCGACCTGAGCAACCTGAACCGCCTGCGCAGCGGCGTGCACAACCTGGGCCTGCCCAAAACCGTGAACGTGGCCCGCGAGATCGCCGAGATCGACCCCTTCCTGAAGGTGACCTGCTTCCACGACGGCATCACCCGCGATAACCTTGACCGGTTCCTGACGGACGGCGGTAAGTTGGACATGCTGGTGGAGGAGTGCGACAGTGTGGACATCAAGATCCTGGCCCGTCAGCGCGCCAAAGCGCATCGGATCCCTGTGGTGATGGACACCAGTGACCGGGGCATGATCGACGTGGAACGCTTCGATCTGGAGCCGGAGCGACCGCTGTTGCACGGGCTGATCGACCACCTCGACCCCGAGGCGGCGGCAGCGGCCCGGACCAACGAGGAGAAACTGCCTTTCCTGGCACCGATCGCGGGTATGGACGGACTTAGCGCGCGCATGAAGGCGAGCATGGTCGAGGTGGGACAGAGCCTGACGACCTGGCCTCAGTTAGCCACTGGCGTGCAACTCGGGGGTGCGTTGGTCGGTGATCTGCACCGGCGTATGGCGCTGGATGGGATGCGCTCCTCCGGTCGATGGTACGTTGATCTGGAGGAGCTGGTCACCGACGACACGACGGCGACGCCTGCGAAGGAGATCGAACGCCTTCCTGAAGCCGCGGAACTTCAGCTGGACTCCGGCATCCTACTTGAGCCGCAGCCTCTGGCTTCACCTCCCTTGGGGCGGACAACATGCAGCCTTGGAGGATCGTACTTCGCGACGGTCGGCTGTTGCTCTTTCATGACCGGCTTCGGTCCCGTTCCGAACTCGATAGCGAGGAGATGATCCCGCACATCGGCCTTGGGATGTGCCTGGAGAACATCCTACTGTCCTCCGCGGAGGCGGGCAGGCCACTTGAGCACACCCTGTTCCCGGACCAAGACCATCCTTCACTGGTCGCCGCTCTGCACAGAAGCGTTGACCGTGACCCAGAAGCTCTCGATCGATCGCTTGCAGCACAAATAAAGCACCGGCATACGGACCGGACCCATGGCGACAGCAGTCCCTTGCGTACGTCCGAGATGGACAGCCTGCACAACGCTGCCTCATCGATCCGTGGTGCTGAAGTGCGCCTGCTCACCGACAGGGTCGAGATCGAACGGATCGCTGAGATCTGTGGCAAGGCGGACCGCCTGAGGATCATGAACGAGCACGGTCATGAGGAGTTCTTCACCAAGCAGATCCGGTGGAGCCACGAGGAAGCCGTGCGCGCTGGTGATGGTCTGGACATCGAGACCTTGGAACTTTCGGCCACCGACCGGGTGGGTCTCCGTATGGCCTCATCCACCCTGGCCATGCGTGCGTTGCGCGGAGTGTCCGGGGGCAAAGCGCTCGAGAAGCTCTCCGCCAACGCGGTCCGGACCGCTTCAGCGGTGGCCTTACTGACCATGCCCGATGTCGACGCAGAACGGTGCATTGAAGGAGGGCGGGCGGCGGAGCGGCTCTGGCTTCAGGCCACGCAGCTGGGGCTGGCCGTGCATCCGCTGTCCGCACCCATCTTTCTCGCAAGTCCCGCGCGGCGACCGGGAGATACTTCGCTTTCCGCTCAGGAACGCGAAGAGGCCCTCTCGCTCTTCACCTCTCTGACCAGTGTCTTCCACCTGAACGGCCTGGAACCGGTCTTCATGATCCGCCTGTCCAGGACCAAGGGTCCGACCACACGGTCCGTCAGGCGGCCCTTGAGCACGTTGTTCCTCACTGATCGATCCGACCCATGAGAACGAACTCCATTGAACTGCACGCCTTTCGGGCGCCGGAACGTCCCGACCTGTGCGGGGAATTCCTTTCTGAGCATCGGCAGGTACTTGCTGACTACGGCATCTCCAAAGTATCGTCGAACACGAACGAATGGACGACCGACCCGGACTGCATCGTGATCGTGGCCTTGCATCGCGAGCTCGGTATGGTAGGCGGCATCCGCCTGCAACGTTCAATGGAAGGACATCTGCTTCCCATGGAGCGGTCATTGCTCACGCTCGCACCGATGATCACGGATGAGATATCCGCTCTTCGTCCTTTCGGACTGGGAGAGGTCTGTGGTCTTTGGAACGCTCACCGGTTCGCGGGATTCGGTGTCCCGGTGCTCCTTAGTCATGCCGTCACTGCCGTTAGCCTGCCTGTCGGCATGAAGCGCATGGTGTGCCTGGTCGCGCACTACACCGAAAGGCACCCGCGCTCGAACGGGTTCATCCGGATGGGATCGATCGGGCAGGGCGGGACCTTCCCTCACTACCCGATCGAGACCCACACGGCGGTCGCCATGGTGAACCCCGATACCACCCTTCTTCCTCATGCGAAGGAGGCACACCGGCAGCTACTGTTCAGCCTCAGGCTTCGTCCGACCCAGGTGCGAGAGGAGTCGCCTTCCGGGAAACCGCTCGAGGTGCACTACAATCTCTGCCTTTCGAACTGCCACGTAGGCATGGAGACCTACTCTGCCATCCTCATGGAGCGCCTGAAGTACTCCGCTTAACCGTTGGGCGGAACAACTGCACCGAGCACCGCGTAGAAGCGCGGGATGCGTGCGGTCATTGCGTGCCTGGTCATTCTTGCGACGGCCGTTCCGGGCATGGCGAGCCAGCCTGGTAACGACCTGGTCGTCTATCGTGGCGAACCCTACACCGGCTGGCTGGGAAGGCAGACAGGTGTCTTTGTGGACAGCACGTCCACCATGGAGGCTCGTGAGGTGCTTGCCAACGGGGATTTCGCGATGGCGGGAAAGGAGATCCCGAACCTTGGTATCTCCGCATCAACCACATGGTTGAGACTTCGGATCATGAACAATGGAACCAGCACCGACCCGGTGCTGCTCCTCCAGTATCCAGAGGTCGAAGAGGTCGATGTATACGCCGTCTCCGGCGGCACGATGATCGCCGTCGCCCGTGTTGGACAGCGCAGGGCGTTGGACCTGAGTGCACAGAGCACACCATTGTACGGTTTCCGTGTACCGCTCCCCAAAGACCAGAGCACCACCATTCTGATCCGACTGCGCAGTTTGAAACAACTGCATGCTCCGATCGCCATTTGCGACCAGACCTACTTCCAGAACTACGCCACCACCAGGACCTTTTGGATCGGTGCCTTCATCGGGATCATGGCGGTCATGGGGCTGTACAATCTCTTCGTCTTCTTCTCGATCAAGGACAGGAGCTACCTGCTCTATGTGATCTACATCGGACTCGTTTGCTTGACGCAGCTCAGTTTCCTCGGAACCCTCGGATTCGAACTGCTCCCATACAGCAATTGGCTCGCAACGAACTCATCCCTCGTCCTGACATGTGCCACGGCGATCGTGGCGGGCGAGTTCATGGGACGGTTCCTCCAGGTAAGGTCGAAGGTGGCCCTGTACGTTCCGGTTCGGATATTGGCCATCCTGGTCCTTTTGTCCTGTGTGGTCATGGCCACCGTCGGTCTGCCGCTCATCGGGTACCAGCTTGCCCAGGCCGCCGCAGGCTCCTACGCGGTCTATCAGCTTTGGGTCGCTATCGTCCTTCATCGTCGCGGTGCGCGTGAGGCCTCCTTTTTCCTGCTTGCGTGGAGCATGTTCCTGGCCGGAGTGATCCTCTTCGTGCTCAAGGACAAGGACATCATCCCTTACAACGCCCTTTCCAACTATACCATGCCGATCGGCTCCGTGGCCGAGGTGCTCTTGCTCTCCTTCGGTCTCGCCGACCGGATCAACATCCTCCGACGCGAAAAGGAACGGAGCCAGGCCGATGCGCTGTCCATGGCCCAGGAGAACGAACGCATCATCCGCGAGCAGAACGTGATGCTCGAGTCCAAGGTGCAGGAGCGCACCAAGGAGCTGCAGGAGAGCAACGACCACCTGAAGCGCACGCAGAGCCAGCTGGTGAACGCCGAGAAGATGGCCTCCCTGGGTCAGCTGACGGCGGGCATCGCGCACGAGATCAACAACCCGGTGAACTTCATCACCAGCAACATCCCCCCGCTGCGCCGTGACCTGGCCGATGTGCTGGAGGTGCTGAACGGCTACCGTTCGGTGGATGCAGCGCAGGCCACCACCTCCCTACCGGCGCTCAGGGAGCGCGAGGCCGAACTGGACCTCGACGGGTCGATCGTCGAGCTCGGCGAGATCCTGCGCAGCATCGAAGAAGGTGCGGATCGCACGGCGGAGATCGTCCGCGGCCTGCGCAACTTCAGCAGGCTCGATGAGGACGACCTCAAGCTGGCCGACCTGAACGAGGGCCTGCAAAGCACCCTCACCGTGCTGGCCAACCAGCTGAAAGACCATGCCGAATTGCAGCTTGAGCTGGGCCAGCTACCCGCCGTGGAGTGCCATCCGGGCAAGCTGAACCAGGTATTCATGAACATCCTGAACAACGCCATCCAAGCGATCGCCTCCCGGAAGGACCTGCGCCGTGGCACGATCACCGTTCGCTCGACGACGGTCGGCGATGCGGTGCGGATCTCCATCGCCGACGACGGGCCGGGCATGACCGAGGCCGTCATGGCCAAGGTCTTCGAGCCCTTCTTCACCACCAAGGACGTGGGCGAAGGCACGGGGCTGGGGCTGTCGATCGCCTATAGCATCGTGGAGAAGCACGGCGGCCGGATCACCGTGGAGAGCCTGCCGGGAGCGGGCGCCACCTTCCATGTCACCCTGCCTCAGCGCCAGCCTCACCAGCGCCATGAGCAACAGGAGCAACGCGCTTGAAGACATGAACAAGGAACGCATCAAGGTCCTTTACCTGGACGATGAGGAAGGCAACCTGGTCGCCTTCCGCGCCAACTTCCGCCGTGATCTGGAGGTCTTTACCGCCTCCACCGCAGAGCAGGCCCTGGAGATCCTGGAGCGTACGCCGATCCCCGTGGTGATCAGCGACCAGCGGATGCCCCAGGTGACCGGGGTGGACTTCCTCGCTCAGGTCAAACAGCGGCACCCGGACACCATTCGGATGCTGCTCACCGGATACGCCGACATCCAGGCCGTGATCGATGCGGTGAACAAAGGCCGCATCTATGCCTACGTCACCAAGCCCTGGGATGCGAGCGACCTGCTGCTGCGCATCCAGCAGGCCCACGAGGTGTTCCGCCTTCGTGTGGACCGCGACCGGCTGCTGCGCCGGTATGAACAGGTCTTCGCCACCTCGGGCGACCCCATCGTGATCCTCGATGAGACCGGGCGCATCCACGATGCCAATCCGAGCACGCAGCGCTTGGTGGGCCTGGACCGTGCGGCACTCTTGGCGCGGAGTTTCAACGACCTGCTCTCCGATCCCACCTCCTTGGGCCCTGCGCTGAGCGGCCGACTGCGGGGGCGCTCGTTCCGCAACGTTGACCTCACCCTTCGGAACAGCGCTGGCGACCCCATCGACGGGCTGCTCACCGTGAGCTATCTGGGGAAGACCGATGACGGACACCGCAGCTTCCAGGTGATCATCAAGGACATCACCGATCGGCGTGCCGAGGAGCTTCAGCTCCGAAAGCTCAACAGCGACCTGGACCGCCGCGTGGCCGTGCGCACCCGCCAGCTTTTGGAGGCCCTGGAGGACCTGGGCGCCTTCTCCTACACGGTGGCGCACGACCTGCGCAGCCCATTGAAGAACGTACTGGCCCTGTGTCAGCTCCTGCAGGAGCACCAGCCCTCCACCGACGTCGACGGACGCGAGCTGAGCAGCCGCATCCAGCGTGGCGCGGGCCGGATGCTCGAGCTCGTCGATGACCTCCTCCGCTTCTCCCAGACCAACAACCGCGACCTCCAGCGGAGCGACATCCGCCTGCGCGACCTGGTGCAGGAGGTGATGGACGAACTGCCGTCCGCGCCCCATGCACCGCAGCTGGTGAACGCCGTGCCCACGGAAAGTGTGCTGCACGCTGACGCTGCCATGTTGAAGGTCGTGCTCGTTAACCTGCTGTCCAATGCCGTGAAGTTCACGCGCCAGGTGGAAGCCCCGCGCATCGAGGTACGGCTGGACCAGGACGCCGGCGGTGAGGTGCTTCGTGTGCAGGACAACGGGGTCGGTTTCGACAGCACCGGGGCCAAGGCCGTGTTCGGCGCCTTCAAGCGGATGCATCGCGCGGACCAGTTCGAAGGAAGCGGCATCGGCCTGGCCATCGTGCAACGCATCGTGAACAAGCACGGGGGCGAGGTCCGGGCCGAGAGCACCGTGGGCAAGGGCACCACCATCCACCTGCGCATGAACGGCGCGGTCGCCGAGCGCACCGCGCTGCCCTTCGCGTCCTAAGGACCGTCCGTAACCCTTTCCCCGGCACCGGCGTAGGAACAACACCTCTGTGACCACGACCAGGACGACCACCCTTGAGAACCCATTTCCCATGAAGAAGTTGATGACCCTCCCCCTGCTCGTGCTGCTCACGCTGCCCGCCGTGCATGCCCAGAAACGCAAGCTCGTGGACCGGCGCGACCAGGCCGATGGTTGGTACGTTCCCATTCGCGGCGAGGTGCTGGCCGATGGCAAGCAGGTCCAGGACTATCAAGTCGAACTTTGGAAAGGTGATGAGAAGATGGGCCAGGTCGCCGTGGACAAGAAAGGGGGATTCTCCCTGGACCTGGACATCGACCAGAGCTTCCTGGTGCGGGTCACAAAGGAGGGTTTCGAGGACAAGCTCGTGCTGATCGACACCAGCCTTCCGCCCGACCTGGTCACCTATCCGGACTATGAGTGTTACGTGAACCTCATCCCGAAGGGCAAGACCGCCGGCATCGATCCGTTCTATGCCGACTTCCCGAGCGCCATCGTGCGCTGGAACACCGAGATGGGCGGCTTCTACCACAGTGAGCGCTACCTGGAGCACATCCAGACCAAAGTGGTCGGCCACGCGCAGGCCTCCTTCTGAAAAGCCTGTTCCCCGCCCGGCCACAACCACCACCAACCCGGCCGGCAGGAACACGAAAGGCGGGCCCGTAAGCCCGCCTTTTCCATTGCCCGTGGCTCAGTGCTGATCGTAGTCGATCACCACCCGTGCGCTGCGGGGATGGGTCTGGCAGGTGAGCACATAGCCCTGCGCCACCTCTTCGTCCGTAAGGGCGTAGTTCATGTCCATCTCGACCTGGCCTTCCACCACGCGGGCCTTGCAGGTGCAGCAGACCGCTCCCTTACAGGCGTAGGGCACGTCCATACCGACGTCGATGGCCGCATCAAGAACGGGGTCGCCCTTGGCCGTCATGTGCAGCACCTGCTCACGGCCATCCAGCCGCACCACCACCTCTGCCTGGCCTGTGAACGCCGCAGTGGTGGCATGGGCCACCTCCCGTTTCGCCTCGGCGGTCACCGGGCTGGTGAACAGTTCGATGTGGATGCGCTTCTTCTCCACGCCGGCGGTCTCCAGGGCCTCGCTCACGTTCACCATCATCTGCTCGGGGCCGCAGATGAAGAACTCTTTGTCCATGCCGTCCGTCACGAAGCGCGTCAGCAACTGTCGGGCCTTTTCCGCGTTGATCCGCCCGTTGAACAGGGCATCCTGTTCACGGCCCTTGCTGAGGATGTGGTGTACCGCGAGGCGGGCACCGAACTGGGCCTGAAGTTCGGCCAGCCTGCCGCGGAAAATGATCCGGTCCGTGTCGGTGTTGCCATAGAACAACGTGAACCTGCTGTTGGGCTCGGTCCTCAGCACCGTCTTCAGGATACTGAGGATCGGGGTGATGCCGCTGCCCGCCGCGAAGGCCACGAAGTGCCGGCTGCTCGCCGGGTCGAGCGCGGTGGTGAAGTGGCCCATCGGGGCCATCACCTCCAGAGACATGCCCGCCTGGAGCTTCTCCACCAGCTGGGTGCTCGCCCGCCCGCCCTGAACGCGTTTCACCGCGATACGGAAGCCGTCCACGTCCAGTGGGCTGCTGCAGATGCTGTAGCTGCGCCGCAGCTCCTCCCCGTTGATGGAGAGCTTGAGCGTGACATACTGACCGTGGGTGAAGCGGAACTCGTCACGCAGGGCGGACGGTACGGTGAACCCGATCACGATGGCGTCAGGGGTCTCCTGTGTCACCTGCGATACGGTCAAAGGATGGAAACGGGCCATGGAAAGGGTGCCGATCGGCGGGCGCGAAATTAGGGTCCAAGTGGTCATGTCGTCATCAAGCAACGTCGTTGTCGCGTGCGCCATCCGTGAACCGCTGTGGCCGACTTTCTGTTCATCGGGTTGACCGGCGTCAGCCCAAGCTGGGTCGCAAGGCCTATTTTTGCCGTTCGCACACCCGCCATGACCGACGTACAGAACCTTGAGGAACGCTTCCAGTCCAAGATCGACGACGAGCAGAAGATCGAGCCGAAGGACTGGATGCCGGAGAAGTACCGCAAGACCCTCGTCCGCCAGATCAGCCAGCACGCGCACAGCGAAGTGGTGGGCATGCTGCCTGAGGGCAACTGGATCACCCGCGCCCCGAACCTGCGCCGCAAGGCCATCCTGCTCGCCAAGGTGCAGGACGAGGGCGGGCACGGCCTGTACCTCTACAGCGCCTGCGAAACACTGGGCATCGGCCGCGACGAGCTCATCGAGCAGTTGCTCACCGGCAAGGCCAAGTACAGCAGCATCTTCAACTACCCCACCCTCACTTGGGCCGACATCGGTGCGATCGGCTGGCTGGTGGACGGTGCCGCCATCATGAACCAGGTGATGTTGTGCCGGACGAGCTATGGCCCCTATGCCCGCGCCATGGTGCGGATCTGCAAGGAGGAGAGCTTCCACCAGCGTCAGGGTTACGAGATCATGGCCAGCTGTATGAAGGGCACCCCCGAGCAGCGGGAGATGGCCCAGGACGCCATGAACCGCTGGTGGTGGCCCAGCCTGATGATGTTCGGCCCGAACGACGCCCAGAGCGCGCACAGCGCCGAGAGCATGAAGTGGAAGATCAAGCGTCAGAGCAACGACGAATTGCGCCAGACCTTCGTCGACCGCACCGTGCAACAGGCCGAGGCCATCGGCCTCACCGTGCCCGATCCCGAGCTGAAGTGGAACGAGGAGCGCGGCCATTACGATTTCGGCCCCATCGACTGGACCGAGTTCAACAACGTTGTCGCCGGCAATGGTCCGTGCAACCGTGAACGCATGAAGGCGCGCATCGAGGCCCACGAGAACGGCCGCTGGGTGCGCGAGGCTGCCGCAGCCCACGCGGCGAAGAAGGCCTCGCGGAAGACCGTCGTGGCAGCCTGAGCATTTCGAACCCACCGCCGCCAGGCGGATCACAGGACAACAACCATGGCAAGCAACGAGAAGGATTGGCCCGTATGGGAGGTGTTCATCCAGAGCAAGCGGGGCCTGGAGCACAAGCACTGCGGCAGCCTGCACGCCGCCGACGCCCAAATGGCGATCGAGAACGCCCGTGACATCTACACCCGCCGCAACGAGGGCGAGAGCATCTGGGTGGTGCCGGCAGCGGCCATCAGCGCCAGCAGCCCCGAGGACATCGGCCCCTTCTTCGAGCCGGCCAACGACAAAGCCTACCGGCATCCCACCTTTTACGTGATGCCTGAAGGCGCCAAGTACATCTGAGCCATGGACCAGAAGGAAGCGCTCATCCAATTCCTGCTGCGCCGTGCGGATGACACGCACATCCTGGGCCATCGCCTGGGCGAATGGTGCGGCCACGGACCCGTGCTCGAAGAGGACCTGGCCCTGAGCAACGTGGCGCTCGACCTCATCGGGCAGGCGCGCAACTACCTGACCTACGCCGGTGGGCTGGAGGGAAAGGGCCGCGACGAGGACGACCTGGCCTTCCTGCGCAATGAGCGACAGTACGTGAATTGCAAACTGGTGGAGCAGCCCAACGGCGATTATGCCCACACCATCGTCCGCGGGTTCCTTTTTGATGCCTGGCACCTACCCTATCAGGAGGCGCTGGCCAATAGCGGCGATGCCACCATCGCCGCCATCGCCGCGAAGGCGGTGAAGGAAGTGACCTACCACTTGAAGCGCGACAGCGAGTGGCTGGTCCGATTCGGCGATGGCACGGAGGAAAGCCACCGCCGTGCGCAGGAAGCACTGGACCACCTCTGGACCTATACCGGTGAGCTCTTCGAGGAGGACGCCGTGCACCAAGCTTTGGTCAAGGCCGGCATCGCCCCCGCGATGGCGGCGATCAAGGCCGCCTTTGACGCCACGGTGGACCGCGTGCTGGCCGAGGCCACACTGAAGCGCCCGGCCGACGGCTTCATGGCCACGGGTGGTCGCCAAGGCAAGCACAGCGAGCACCTCGGCTATATCCTGGCCGAGATGCAGTACCTGCAGCGGGCGTACCCGGGAGCCGAGTGGTAGAAAAGAACCGCAACGACGCGACGACGCGACGGATGCGCAACGTGAAAGTCCATTTTCTCCGCGTTACCGTTGCGCCGTTGCGTCGTCGCGGTTAATCGCGTTCGCATGATCACCAAGGACCGCATCCTCGAGCTCCTCGATTACGTGAAGGACCCGGAGATCCCGGCCATCAATGTGCTGGAGCTGGGCGTGGTGCGGCAGGTGGAGGTGGAAGCGGACGGCAAGGCCATCGTCACCATCACCCCCACCTACACCGGCTGCCCGGCCATGGACGTGATGGCGGCCGACATCAAGAAGGAACTGCTGGAAGCGGGCGTGCCGGCCGTGGAGGTGAAGATGAGCCTCTCCCCCGCCTGGACCACCGACTGGATCACCGAGACCGGCAAGCGCAAGCTGAAGACCTACGGCATCGCGCCGCCGGAGAAGACCGCCGACATCCGCGCGCTGAAGGGCGAACAGCCCGTGGTGGCCTGCCCCCAGTGCGGTTCCACCAACACCGTGATGCTCTCGCTCTTCGGAAGCACGGCTTGCAAGGCGCTGTGGAAGTGCAATGACTGCCTGGAGCCGTTCGATCAGTTCAAGTGTTTGTGACCGGTAGTATCTTGCATACATGTCGCAACGCACCTACCGCGTCCTACTGACACAAGAACCTGAAGGAGGGTTCACGGTTTCCGTACCGGCCCTTCCCGGTTGCATCACTTACGGGGAATCGATCGACCACGCGTTGAGCATGGCCAAGGAAGCCATCGAACTCTATGTGGAAACATTGGAAGCTGAAGGTGACCCGGTTCCGGACGACAGCAAGACCTTCGAGTATTCCCTCGTCCTGGCTTCTTGATGGCCAAGTCGCCCAGCATGACGGCGGCCGACCTGATCCGCCTGTTGAAGCAGCACGGCTTTGAACACATTCGATCCAAGGGATCGCACCAGATCTTCAAGAACCGCGCTACCGGCAAAATGACCGTGGTACCCTTGCACCGTGGCGATCTGCCGAAGGGCACCCTGCTCGCCATCCTCCGCCAAACCGGACTCGATAAGCTCGATCAATGAACTACACTAAGATCCACTACACCGTCGCCGACGGCGTCGCCACCATCACCCTGAACCGTCCGGACAAGCTGAACAGCTTCGACCGGGAGATGGCGCTGGAGACCATCGATGCGCTGGACAAGGCCAAGGACGATGCCAACGTGCGGGCCGTACTGCTCACCGGCGAAGGGCGGGCCTTCTGCGCGGGGCAGGACCTGGCCGAGGCCATCGCGCCCGGCACCCGGATCGAGGAGATCATTTCCACGCAATACAACCCCATCGTGCGGCGCCTGCGCAACCTGCCCAAACCGGTGGTATGCGCGGTGAACGGGGTGGCGGCCGGTGCCGGAGCCAACATCGCCTACGCCTGCGACCTCACGCTGGCGGCCGAGAGCGCCACCTTCATCCAGAGCTTCATCCACATCGGGCTGATCCCCGACAGCGGCGGCACGTCCACGCTACCCCGCCTGGTGGGCATGCAGCGCGCCTTCGGGCAGATGATCTTGGCGCCCAAGGTGAGCGCCGCAGAAGCCCAGGCCCTCGGCATGATCTGGAAGGCTGTGCCCGATGCCGAGCTCATGAACGAGGCCACCGCGCTGGCGAAGAAGCTGGCCACCATGCCCACCAAGGCCATCGCCCTTACCAAGGAGGCGCTGAACCGCGCGCAGCACAGCAGCCTCGACACTCAGCTGGACCACGAGAACGAGCTACAGAGCATCGCCGGCCGCAGCCACGACTACAACGAGGGCGTGAAGGCCTTCCTGGAGAAGCGCAAGCCGGCGTATACCGGCGTGTGAGCCGGGGGCTTCCCCGTCCGACCCCTGGGACTACCGCTTCGCCGCCTCGGCCTTGAACCGGTTGATGGCGTTCACCGCAAAGTCCGAGAGGATGAGCCGCCCGCTGGTGGCTGCGCGCTCGGCGAGCAGGCTGTCCCAATCCTCGGTGCCGTGCCAGAGCACGCGCTTCAGGTCGCGCATGGCATCCGGGCTGTATGCGGCCAGCTCGCGGGCATGGGCGTCCAAGGCCTTGTCCAGTTCCTCCACCGTGGCGAACACCGCCTGGTAGAGGCCGTGCTGCCGGCACCACTCCGCGTCGCGCCAAGCCGCCGGGGTGAAGCTCATGAACCCGAACGCCCCGGTGCCCACCTTGCGCTCCACCGCCGGGCCCACCACGAAGGGGCCGATGCCGATGGCCAGTTCGCTGAGACGCCCGCTCGATCCGCTGTGCGCATAGCTGACATCACAGGCCGCAGCCAGGCCCACCCCACCGCCGACCGCCTTGCCATGCACCCGGCCGATGACCAGGCATGGCGCGGTGCGGATGGCGTTGATCACGAGCGCGAACCCGCTGAAGAAGGCCAGCCCCTTGGCGGCCGTATCGATGGTGAGCAGCTCATCGAAGCTGGCCCCGGCGCAGAAGGCCTTGTCGCCGTCGCTCCGCAGCACGATGACGCGCACCGCCGGATCGGCGCCCATGCGGGTGATGGCGTCCGCCAGGTCGCGCAGCACATGCCCGGGCAGGCTGTTGCTCTTGGGGTGATGGAAGGTGACGGTGGCGATGCCGTCCGCCACGGCGTGCTTGACGTAGCCGTCGTTCATGGGTGCGCGTTGATGCGGCGCGAAGTTCGGCAGGCGGGGGCAACCCACCTCCGTCCGGGCCCGTATGAACACCCGGCCCGGACCACCCGGGCGCTCCGCGTTTGGACCTGCACCGCCCTTCCACCACCCGCACCGTGCTGCTGGTGCTCCTGGCCACCCTGCTCACCGTGGGTGCGGCGCTGGTGGCCTGGTCGCATGCCGCCACCCGGCGCACCCTGCGGCACGAGGCGGTGGCGCGGTTGAGCGGCATCACCGGCACGCTGGCCACGGCCCTCGATGGCAGCCGGGTGACGCGTCTGCTGGAGAAGTACGACTCGCGCGGGATGCTGCTGCACAACGCCCAGGACCCCTGGTACTACGTGCTGCACGAGAACCTGCGCAAGCCGGCCGAGGCCAACCGGCTGAGCCTGCCCTTGCGCCTGGTGGCCTACGATGCCGGCAAACAGGAACTGCAGGTGGTGGTGACGAGCGCAGGAACGCCGGTGCTCCGCGAGGCTTACACCGGTCCGGCCCAGGCCGCGCTCATCGCCACCATCATCGAAGGCCGCATCGACCCCGGCCGGGCGCTGGCGGACGACCATGTGGTGGCCTTCGATGCCGTGCGCAACGGCCGCGGCAAGGTGGTGGCCGCGCTGGTGGCCGAGCTGCCCACCGCGGAGCTCGATGCCCTGGCCCTGGGGCGCCTGTGGCGCAACGTGGGACTGCTGGCCCTGGCCTTGGTCCTGGTGGGCGGCTTCCTCATGCGGTTCGTGGGGGGCCTGGTTCGTCGGGAGGAAGAGGCGCGAAATGCGCTGCAGCAGCGGCATGATGGAGTGACCGACAGCATCGCCTACGCCGGCAAGATCCAATCGGCGCTCATCCCCCGGCCCGAGCGCTATGGTGAGCTCTTCGATGACCACTTCGTGCTCAACCGTCCCAAGGACGTGGTAAGCGGCGACTTCCATTGGGTGCACCGCCTCAGCGAGCATGTGCGGCTGGTGGCCCAGGCGGACTGCACCGGGCATGGCCTTCCCGGCGCCATGATGGCCGCCATCGGCTGTTCGCTGCTCAACGAGCTGGTGACCCAGCATCCGGACAAGGACCCGGCCGAGCTGCTGGCCCTGCTCAATCAGCGGATGATCCAGGCCTTGAACCAGCGCGGTGAACACCTGGGAGCGGGGGACGGCATGGACATCGCCTTGTGCCGGGTGGACCGCGCCCAGCGCGAGATCCTCTTCGCCGGTGCCTTCCGGCCCCTGTATTGGATGCACGATGGCCAGCTCACCGTGATCAACGGCGACCGCCGGCCGATCGGTGGCAACCAGCATGATGCGGAACGCCGCTTCACCGTGCATCGCCTGGCGTACCATGCCGGCGACCGCATCTACCTGTTCAGCGACGGCTACGTGGACCAGTTCGGCGGGCCCGACGGCCGCAAGTTCATGGCCACGCGGCTGAGCGCCATCCTGCAGCAGCACCAGCACCTTCCGCTGGCCCTGCAGGCCGAGGAGCTCGAGCGCGCGTTCGACGCCTGGAAGGGCGCCCACGAGCAGATGGACGATGTGTGCGTGCTCGGGCTGGCCGTCTAGCGCGCGCCCCGTTCCAAAAGGGCCGTCTATCTTTGGTCGGCGGTGCGCCTGAGCGGTCGGCCGCAGTTGACCATGACCACGAAAGCGGAGCTTATCGCCCGAATGGAGGCGCTGCTCCAGAACGAAGACCTGGAGCACACCGCTGAGCTGGTGGATGCCGTGAAGGAGAGCTATGAGGCGCTGGTGGCCGAGGCCCAGCATGCCGCCACCGTGGCCGCGGGAGAACCGCCTGCCGAGGGTGCCGATGCACCCGCGCAGGTCCCCATTGAATCAGCGCCGCTGGGCGACGAGGACGACAAGCGGTTCAAACAGCTGGTGGACGCCTTCCACACGAAGGTGAACGATGTGCGCCGTCGCAAGGCCAAGGAGGAGGCCGACAACCTGGCCGCCAAGCTGGCCGTGATGGAGGAGCTCAAAGCCCTCATCCATCAGGAGGAGAACATCGGCAGCGCGTTCCAGCGCTTCAAGGACCTGCAGGAGAAGTGGAAGACCATCGGCCCCGTGCCCCAGCAGGCCTACCGTGACCTGCAGCGCGACTACGCCCACCTGCTGGACGACTTCTTCTACCACATCCGCATCTACAAGGAGCTGCGCGACCACGACCTGAAGAAGAACACCGCGCTGAAACAGGCCCTGATCGCCGACATGGAGGCCGTGCAACGCGTGGACAGCGTGAAGGAGGCCGAGGCCCTGGTGAAGGACTACCAGGAGAAGTGGCACCAGATCGGCCCGGTGGTGAAGGAGGAATGGGAGACCGTCCGCGACCGCTTTTGGAACGCCACCCGCGTGGTGTACGAGCGCATCCACGAGTACTACAAGGCCCGCCGTACCGAGCACGAGACCAACCTGGCCGCCAAACAGGCCCTGATCGACAAAGTGCAGGCCCTGGTGGACCAGAGCGCCGAGGTGGCCGTGAAGGATTGGAAGGCCCTCACCGACCAGGTGCTGGAGGCGCAGAACGCCTGGAAGTCCATCGGCTTCGCCACCAAGAAGGACAACGAGCGCATCTGGAAGGAGTTCCGCAACACCTGCAACGCCTTCTTCGACCGGAAGAAGCAGTACTTCGACACCCTGAAGGACCAGTTCAAGGGTGCGCGTGAGAAAAAGCAGGCCCTGCTGGACCAGGCGCTGGCCCTGAAGGACAGCACCGAATGGCGGCAGACCGCCGACAATCTGAAGTCCCTGCAGCAACAGTGGAGGGGGGCGGGGTCGGCCGGTCCGCGCGACGAGCAGAAGCTGTGGAACCGGTTCCGCGAGGCGTGCGACGGCTTCTTCGCCGCCCGCAAGGCCCACTTCGACAAGCTGGACGGCGAGCAGGCCGAGCACCTCAAGGCCCGCGAAGCCCTGCTGGCGGAGCTGGAAGGCTTCGCCCTCACCAGCGACCGCAATGCCGACCTGGACACCCTGAAGACCTTCAGCAGGCGCTGGCTGGAATGCGGCCGGGTGTCCCCCAAGCACTTCGACACCCTGCAGGACCGCTACCGGGCGGCGCTGGACAAGCACTACGGCCAGTTGAAGGTGGAAGGCGAAGAGCGCCGGCGTGCCCAGTTCCACGACCACGTGGAGAGCCTCAAGAGCGCGCCCGACGGCCGTGACCGTATCGAGCGAGAGACCCGCTTCGTGAAACGCAAGATCGAGGAGCTGGAGAACGAGCTGCGCCAGTTCGAGAACAAGATGGGCATGTTCAACTTCAAGAGCGCCAGCGGCGAGGCCATGCGGAAGGAACTGGAGAAGCAGGCCGACCGCACCCGTCGTGATGTGGAGCGCCTGCGCGAACAGCACAAGCAGCTGGTGAAGGAGCTGCGACAGGCGTGAGCGCAGCCGACCGCGATCTGCCCATCGGGCTCGACATCACCGTCGCCTGGGGCGAGCAGGACCTCTTCGGCCACGTGAACAACGTGGTCTACTTCCGTTGGATGGAGAGCGTGCGCATGCACTATCTGGACCGCATCGGGGCGCTGCGCTCGCACGCCGAGCACGGCATCGGCGTGATCCTGGCGAGCACCACCTGTGACTTCAAGTACCCGGTGCACTGGCCCGCCACGCTCCACATCCGGACCGGCGCGGTGCATGTGGGCACCACCAGCTTCACCCTGGCCTACCGCCTCACCGATGCCGGAGGCTCCCTGCTGGCCGAAGGCACCAGCGTGCAGGTGATGTATGACTATGCCAAGGGTCATAAGGTGCCCATCCCCGCCCCCATCCGCGCTGCCATCGAGACCCTGACATGAGGACCACGCTCCACTCCCTGCTCATCCTGCTTACCCTCCTGCCCGGCTGTCAGCCCCCGTCCGCCGCGCTCGCCGAGGCGTCGAAGGACGGGTGGGACCTCGCCCGCACCCTGCTAGGCGACTGGGTGGACAGCACCAGCAGCGACACCTTTACGGTGGTGGAGGCCTGGACGCAGGTGGACGACAGCACGCTGTCCGGAGCGGGCCGCGTGCTGGCCGGCGCGGACACGGTGTTCATCGAAGGGCTGAAGCTGATGCGGCGCGGGGGAACCTTGGTGTATTCCGCTCTGCCCGGCGGGCAGAACAATGGCGAGTGGACGGACTTCAACGCCGTGCCCGCCGGGGGTGACACCCTGCACTTCACCAACCTGGCGCACGACTTCCCCCAGCACATCCGCTATTTCCGTGAAGGGTCCGGTTGGCATGCGGTCGTCTCGGGCCTGGCGAAGGGCACACCGCAGGAAGACCACTACCGGTTCGCGTCACGCTGATCACCACGCAGGCCACATCGCGCCGATCGCTAGCTTCGCCTCATAACCCAAACCAATCAACCCCTGTTGACCATGAGCATGATGAAGGAGTTCAAGGAGTTCGCGATGCGCGGCAACCTGGTGGACACGGCGGTCGCGTTCGTGATGGGCGGCGCCTTCGGAAAGGTCGTCAGCGGCTTCGTGGACGGCATGGTGATGCCTCTTGTGGGCATGCTCACCAGCGGTGTCGACTTCAAGGAGCTGAAGTGGGTGATCCAACACGGTGTGGCGGAGGTGAAGGATGCCGCCGGGGCGGTGGTGACACCAGCGGTCGCCGAAGTTTCCGTGAAGTACGGCGCGTTCATCACGGTGATCATCGACTTCCTCATCGTGGCGTTCGCCATCTTCATGGTGGTGAAGGCCGTGAATAAGATGAAGAAGGCGGAGCCGGCGCCCCCGCCGCCAGGCCCCAGCAACGAGGAGAAGCTCCTCATGGAGATCCGCGACTCGCTGCGCAAGTAAGCGGTCCTGCTGTCCCATCGCGAAGCCCCGGCCTGCCGGGGCTTCGTCATTCCAGAGGCCTGAAGACCCGGTGCTCCGCATCGAACCTCAGCCCGTCCACCGCGAAGGCTCCCGCGATCGCACCGCTCCGCACAGCCTCCTCGGGAGGTCAATGGAAGAAGGTCCCGTCCCGGCCGAGGACCAGCGCGGCGTCCGTGCTGTCCAGCGCCTGCTGCAGGTCGTGCGTGGCCAGCAGGACGGTGAGGCCGCGCTCCCGTGCCGTTCGGCGCAGCAGCTGCATCAGCACCGCGCGCTGGCTGACGTCGAGGTAGGCCGTGGGTTCGTCCAGCAACAGCACCGGCGCGTCCTGCGCGAGGGCGCGGGCGATCAGCACACGTTGTGCCTCGCCGTCGCTGAGCTCGTTGAACAGCCTGTCGGCCAGCGCCGCCGTGCCGGTATGCGCCATGGCCTGAAGGACCAGGGCGTGATCATCGGCGTGTGCCCGGAACCAGCCCGCGCTCCACGGCACGCGGCCGAGGCGCACCACCTCCTTCGCCCGCATCAGGCCGGTGCGCGGGCGGTGGGCCAGCACCACGGCCACCTGGCGGGCCCGATCGCGCTCCGTCATGCCGTGCACCGGTCGACCGTTGAGAAGCACGCGTCCGGAGATCGTCGGCAGTGCTCCCGAAAGGGTCCGCAACAGCGTGGACTTGCCCGAACCGTTGTTGCCCAGCAGGGCCGTGACGGTGCCCGGCCGCAAGAGCAGCTCGAGGGTCGGGCGCAACGGTCGGCGCGCATGCCCGATCACCAACTCCTCGGTATGCAGCGTCGTGCTCGTCATCCGGTGGCCATTCGCGCCCAGCGCCGTCCGCTCCACAGCACCCATACCACCACCGGCGCACCGATCAGCGAGGTGATGGCGTTGAGCGGCAATCCGTCCACACGGCGCACCAGGATATCGCAGGCCAACGCCAGCAGGGCGCCGAGCAGGGCGCTGCCGGGCAGGATCAGGCCGTGGTCCGCCGAGCGAAGCACCGCGCGGGCCAGGTGCGGGGTGGCCAGCCCGATGAAGGCGATGGGGCCGCAGAACGCGGTGGACGCGCCGGCCATGAGGCCGGTGGCCAGGATCAGGCGGGTGCGCGCAGCACGCACCCCTACGCCCATGGACCGGGCATACTCCTCCCCGAGCAGCAGGGCATCCAGCATGCGGACGTGCCCCAGGGCCAGCAGCAGCCCGACCGCGATGGGCAGCACGAGCCACGGCATCCGGTCCAGGCCCACGCCGGCGAAGGAGCCCATGCCCCACAGCACGAAGCCCCGCAGGGAGCCCTCTCCGGCCGCCACCTCAAGCACGCTGACGAGGGCGCCGCTGAGGTGCCCCACCATGAGGCCCAGGATGAGGAGCGTGACCGGGTCCCCCAGACGCCTGTCGGCGTACACGATGCCCAGAAGCACCACCAGCGCACCGGCGAATGCGGCCAGCACAAGGGCGCCGTCGGCCGCGGTACCCAGCGCCGTGGAAAGGCCGGGCACCAGCAGGATCAGGGCCGCGCCCAAGCCCGCGCCGGAGCTGACGCCCAGCACGCTCGGGCCCGCGAGCGGATTGGCGAACAGTGTCTGCATCACCGCACCGCTGCATGCCAGAGCGGCGCCCACGAGCATGGCCGTCAGTGCGGAAGGAAGCCGGACCTCGCGCACCACCGTGATGAGCGCCGGATCGACGCCGGAGAGGCCCAGGAGCGCGCGCACGGCCTCACGCATCGGGACCGGGACAGGCCCCGTGCCCAGATGCAACAGCAGCAGGGCCGACAGCGCGAGGAGCGCGGCGGCCAGAGCACCGACGGGACGCATCGGGCAAACATACGGCCGGGTGCAAGCGCGGTCCGGCATGCGGTTCGCTGTGCCATCTTCGCCCCATGCGTGCACTGCTCCCCCTGCTGTTCGTGCTGGCCGCCTGTTCGGGGGCCGGTCGCCTGGCGAAGGAGGGTGAACGTTCCGAGCGGGCCGGCGATCCCGAAGCGGCATTCTCCTCCTACCGCACCGCGATGCTGGAGCGACCGGGACATGCCAGGGCGCGTGCCGGTGCGCAGCGGACGGGTCAGCAGGTGCTGATGCAGCTGGAAGCCGCGGCGTCCAGCGCCTTCCTCGCCGGTGACCACGAGCTGGGCGAGCAGCGGTGGCGCACCGTGAACGAGTTCGCCGCTCGCGCCACCGCGGAAGGCCTCGTCCTGCGGCGGGAGCCGCAGGTGGAGGAGCGGCGTCTGGAGGCCCGGCGATCGCACGTGGCGGGGTTGTACGAGCGTGCGCTTCAGGCCTTCGAAGAGGAGCGCTTCCAGCCGTGCCGCGAGCTGCTGAACGAGGTGCTGACCCTGGAGCCCGACCACGCCGAAGCCCCTTACCTGCTTCGCATGGCCGAACTGGTGCCGAAGTACCGCCTGGCCCGCAGGGCCTACCAGGAAGGCCGCTGGCGCGAGGCGCATGCCGGCCTTGACGCGCTGCTCGCCGAAGATCCCGCGTACAAGGATGCCCGTTCGCTGCGCGATGCGGCCCGTGCCAACGCCAGCTACACCCTGGCCCTGGTGGCGGTGGAGGAGCAGGGCATCGCCGCCCGTGCCACCTATGCGGCCCGGGTGAACGGTGTGCCTCCCGCCCTTGCCACTGCCATCAAAGAGGAGCTTCTGGCCCTGCGCGACCCGTTCATGGTGCTGGTGGCCCGGGAGCAGACCGAAACCCTGCTCGCCGAACAGCAGCGGGCGCTGGACGGCATCTATGACGAACGCTCCGCCGCGCGGGCCGGCCAGCTGTTGGGCGCCCGCTACGTGCTGATGACCAAGCTGCTGCGGTATGAGGAAGGCCTCGGGAGGCACCTGGAGATGCAGGTGAACCTGATGGACGTCGGCACCGGCCGCATCCACCGGTCGGAGCTCGTGCATGTGGCCAAGCAGGATCTGGGCCGGGGTGCCTCCGTGCGCAGCCTGCTCATCGCCAAGGCGGCCGAACGCGCCGCGGCGCTGCTGAAGGGATTCGACCCCGAGGCTCCTTAGAACCTGTTTGCAATACCCCCTTTTGAAGCGAGCGCTGAGGATTTGGCGACCAGACGAGACGCGAGAATAGGAGCATAGCCGGAGCTACGTGACTGTTCTCGCGGCGAAGTATGGTCGCCAAAGACCAACGCGCAGCCAAATGCGGGTATTGCAAACAGGTTCTTAGTGGAAGTTCGCCGGGCCGGAGCAGAGCTCGGCCAGCGAGGCGCCGCCCCAGCAGGTGCCGAAGCCGATGACCCCCACGGCCAACGCGCACAGGACCCAGGTGGCCGCATCACGCCGCTTTTCGGTGAACAGCACCACCACCGCGCCCAATACCAGCACACAGACATGCACCGCCACGGCGACCATCATGCCCATCAGCACCACCATGCTGGCACCGTTCTTCTCCAACAGGGATAGCAACTGGATCAACACGGCGTAACCGAGCAGCACCAGCAGGTTCGTGCGGAGGAGCTTGGAGTTCATCGGCTCACAAGATAGGTTCGCCGTGTTGCAGTTCCGCCAACCGATTCCGCTGCGCCTCCTCCCGGTAGAACAGGTTCATGGTCTCGAACGGGATGGCGTTCATGGTGCGCGGGTCGATGATGTGCACGCAGCTGCGCTTGATGGCCCGCACGTCGAAGTCGTACGCGTCGATGAAGCGCATGATGATGATGCGGAAGAGGTTCTCGTACTTCAGCTCGGGCGCGTCGATGTCGGGGAGGCAGCACATGATGCGGTGGAGCGTCTCATGCGCCTTGTCGCTGGGCGTACCGGTGCTGAAGAGCTTCACCATGTGCTCCTTCAGGCGGGCGTCCTGCTCGTACACGATGGTGTTGCGGCTGTTGTTCAGCAGGTCGTCCGGATCGATCATGCGGGTGAGCGGGAACACCTCGCCGCCCAGCTTCAGCGCGTAGCCCATGGCCAGCGCGTCGGGATTGCAGGGCACCGGCACGATGTCCTCGGGGGTGAAGAGCGGCGCCTGGTCCAGGATGGCCTGACGCACCTCGGTGAGCGTGATGCGGTCGGTGGCGGGATCGTAGTGCCCGGTGCGTCCTGCCGCCTGCACGGGTTGGAAGGTGACGCCCCGCACGCAGCGCTGCTTCAGCGCGAAGTCGATGATGGCGCCCACCTCGTCGTCGTTCACACCCTTCTCCACGGTGACCACCAGCGTGGTGCTCAGGTTCACCTCGTTCAGGTGCTCCAAGGCCTTCATGCGCAAGGCAGTGAGGTCCTCGCCGCGCAGCCGCTTCAGCACCTCGGGCTTGAACGAGTCGAACTGCAGGTAGAGCTCGAAGTCGGGCATGTAGGTGGCGAGCCGCTCGGCGAAGGCCTTGTCCTTGGCGATGCGGATGCCGTTGGTGTTCACCATGAGGTGGCGGATGGGGCGCCGCTTGGCCGCATCGAGGATCTCGAAGAACTGCGGGTGCACCGTGGGCTCACCGCCGCTGAGCTGCACCACGTCGGGCTCGCCCTCGTTGCGCACCGCGGCGTCGAGCATGCGCTCCACCTCCTCCAGCGTGCGGTGCTTCCCGTGCAGGGGGCCGCTGCTGGCGTAGCAGATCGGGCACTCCAGGTTGCACCGGTCGGTGACCTCGATCAGCGTCAGGCAGCCATGCTGCTCGTGATCAGGGCAGATGCCGCAGTCGTACGGACAGCCGTAGTGGGTCCTCGTGTTGAAGATGCGCACCATCTCCCCGGGCTTCAGGTAGTGCCGGCAGCGCTTGTAGTAGTCCACGTCGGTGGCGATGAGCACCTTCTGCGCGCCGTGCTCCGGGCAGCGCTTCAGCATGTACACGAGCTCATCCTCGAAGACCACCTTGGCGTCGATGCGCCTGAGGCACTCCGGGCAAAGGCTCAACGTGAAGTCGTAGTAGGTGTAGGGGCGTTCAGGCATGGGAGGAGGAAGAACCACAGATGGACAAGGATGGACACAGATGAATGCGCGTCTCCGAATTAGCCCCCAACTCCATGAGGGTGGCGCTCGGTTTCGCCTGCGCAGAAGGGGAACCACTGATGAACACGGATGGACACAGATGAATGCGCGTCTCCGAATTAGACCCCAACTCCATGAGGGTGACGCTCGGCTTCACCTGCGCGGAAGGGGAACCACTGATGAACACGGATGGACACAGATGAATGCGCTCTTCCGCATTGGCTCCAAACTCCATGGGGGTGGCGCTCGGTTTCGCCTGCGCAGAAGGGGAACCACTGATGAACACGGATGGACACAGATGAATGCGCGTCTCCGAATTAGCCCCCAACTCCATGAGGGTGGCGCTCGGTTTCGCCTGCGCAGAAGGGGAACCACTGATGAACACGGATGGACACAGATGAATGCGCATGGTCAGAGGATGACACGTTTCCATTCGAGCTTGGCGCGCTTGAAGTTCAGGATCAGTCCGACACGATGGCCGGTGATGCGCAGGTAGTTGAGCATCTGGCCGAGCTCATGGTCGGTGATCCGGTCGATGGTCTTGGCGTCCACCACCACCCCGCCGCGAACGATGAGATCAGGAACGTACAAACCAACCTGCTCGTTCTTGTAGATCACGTCGAACGCCGGCTGCTGCTCGAATGAAATGCCCCGGAGCCGGAACTCCACCGCAAGGGCATTCTCATAGGGTTTCTCCAGGAGCCCATGCCCCAGTACGTTCAGCACCTCCATGGCGCACCCGATGATCTCCTCCGTTTCGCTGGCGAACAGGTACGCGCCTTCGCCTCCCCTATCCGTGTTCATCTGTGTTCATCTGTGTCCATCTGTGGTTGAAATAAAGAGCGTCCGCGGTTGCATCCACACCCGGAAGTAATACAGCAGACCGGCCACGCTGGCCCACTGAATGGTGGAAAGGCCGAGGGCGAGGATGGGCTGCGGCTTGATGGGTTCGATGGCGAGGCGGAAGGCCAGGTAGCCGACCATGAAGAGCTTGAAGCGCGCGCCGTTCGCCAGGGTCCAGCGCCGTTCGATGGCGCGAAGCCCGAGCCACAGCGCGCCGAGCCACAGGATCTCGTACAGGTTGGTGGGGTGCCGGCGCACGCCATCGCCCAGATCGATGCCCCAGGGCAGGTCGGTGGCTACGCCGTAGGTGTTGTCCTCCAGCCCGCCGAGCAGGCAGCCCACGCGGCCGATCACCATGCCCAGGATCAACGGGTAGGTGAAGAGGTCGCCGCTGCTGGTGCGCACGCCGATGGCCTTCTTGGTGAGCTCCACCCCCACCAGTCCGCCGAGCAGCCCGCCCACGATCGTGCGGTTGTTGAAGGCGATGAAGAGCGACCACCCATCGGCCGCCAGCTTGGCGGGATCCTCCAGGGCACCGAGGAGGCGTGAACCCAGCAAGGCACCGGCCGCCGCACCGATGATGATCCACACGCGCTTCGGCTCGGGGATCGGATCGCCCTGCCCTGCGCGCAGCCGTTGGAAGTAGGCGTAGCCCACCGCGAAGGCGGCCAGCTCGAAGATCAGGTGCAGCAGGTGATGCATCGTTGCACCGAAGATGGGGATGATCGCCATCTTTGAGGTGATGCACGTGCTCTTCATCCTATACGTCCGCTCGCAGGCCGTCAGCCGCGACTTCTACCGCACCCTGCTGGGCGCTGAACCGGTGCTCGATGTGCCGGGCATGACGGAGTTCGACCTCGGCCATTGCAAGCTGGGCCTGATGCCGGAGGACGGCATCGCGCGGATCATCACGCCTGCCCTGCCACATCCCGGTGAAGGGACCGGCCTCCCGCGCTGTGAGCTTTACCTATTGCTGGAGGCCCTGGGTCCAGCCATCGAACGTGCCCACCTGGCGTCCGCCACTGTCGTTGCGGCGGCGAAGGACCATGACTGGGGGCACCGCGTGGCCTACTTCGCCGACCCCGATGGCCATGTGCTGGCCCTCGCCGAACCCATTGCACAAGGATGAAGATCCCCTTCGAGACCATCGACTGGTCGCAGCTGCCGATCACCACCGTGAACGGTACCAACGGCACGGCCACCCTGCGCACTGTGCAGCACGACGGGCTCCGCATCCGCATGCTGGAATACTCCGCCGGTTACCTCGCCGATCATTGGTGCCCGCTCGGTCACTTGGTCTTCGTGCTGGAGGGCGACCCCGGCTCACAGGCCGGGGAATCAACGAACACGAGGACGGCCGCGTGAACGTCCTGAAGGCCGGGATGTCCTACCACGTGAGCGATGGGCTCAGTTCGCACCGTTCGCGGACGAACGGGCCGATGAAGATGATCGCGGTGGATGGGGAATTCCTGAAGTGATCACATCCTCCGATACCACCCCTTGATCCGCTCACGGTCCAGCACCTGCATCCAGTCGGGGCCGAAGGCGTGGTCCCACATGTGCGGCAGGTTGTAGGCCACTTCGGCCATGGCGTCGAGGGTGGTCTCGTCCCAGTCCCTGCTCAGGTTGGCGGGCAGGTTCACGCCGCGCTCCTTCACCATGTGCTTGAACTCGTGCACGTACTCTCCGTACACGTCCTCCAGCTGGTTGAAGGCCACGCAGTTCGCGAAGCAGTGGTGCATCTCCAGCACCTTGCCCAGGCCGTAGCTCAGTGCGTGGCACACGCCCACCTCGCTGTAGGTGAGGCTGAGGCCGCCCATGTAGCTGGCCACCATCAGCAGCTCGTCGCTCTTGGGGTCGCTGCGGTCGCGCTTCAGGTACACTTCGCGGCATAGGTCGAGCGCCTTCTCGCTGTAGGCCTCGGCGAAGGTGTTCTTCTTGGTGCCGGTGATGGCCTCCACGCTGTGGATGTAGGTGTCCATGCCGGTGTAGAACCACTGGTCGGTGGGCACCGTGGCGATGAGGTCCGGGTCGAGCACGATCTGGTCGAAGACCGTCCAATCGCACTTGAGGCCGAGCTTCTTCACGGGTCCGGTGAGCACGGCCGTCATGCTCACCTCCGCGCCCGTACCGCTGATCGTGGGCACACCGCAATGGTAGATACCGGGCTTCTTGATCAGGTTGAGCCCTTGGTACTGCACGCTGCTGCCCTCGTTGGTGAACATGAGGCTGAGCGCCTTCGCCACGTACATCACGTTGCCACCACCGATGCCGACCAGGCCCGCGGGCAGGCCGCGGCGCGTGAGGATGTCGTCGCGCAGCCTGTCGATCTGCTCCGTGCTGGGCTCCTTCTTGGTGCTGCAGAAGATCTGCTCGTCCTGCGCCTGCTTGGGGATGCGCGCCAGGAAGTCGGCCTTGCCCTCGAAGTAGTGGTCGACGAGGAAGACCATGTAGCCCTTGCCGGTGCTGCGGTGCGGATCCAGGATCTCGCCCAGCTTGCCGAAGCTGCCGCGGCCGTAGCAGGTCTTGGTGACGGACTTGAAGTTGCGGAACAGTTGCATCGTGCAAAGGAACGCAGCCGGAGGAAGCCGGAGAACCCCCATCTTCACACCCATGGGTACAGACCTGCTTCTCGGCTACACCGGGATCGACCTGTTGCGCATGGCCTTCGCCGCTATGGTGGCCATCCTCTTCCTGCAATCGGGGCTGGACAAGGCCTTGAACTGGAAGGGCAACCTGGAGTGGCTCACGGGGCACTTCGCGAAGTCGCCGTTGAAGGACTCCGTGCCGCTGCTGCTGCCGGTGATCACGGCGGTGGAGCTGTCCGCCGGGTCCTGTGCGGCGATCGGTCTTGTGCAGGTGGCCTTCCATGGGGATGCCACCCTCGGGGCTTGGGGCTGCCTGTTGGGCGCCCTGGCGATCACCATGCTCTTCTTCGGCCAGCGCGTGGCGAAGGACTATGCGGGGGCGGCGAGCCTGGTGCCCTACTTCCTGCTGTGCGCGGGGGGGATGTGGGTGTTCATGTCCTGAGCCGGCAGACACACGACCCCGGAGGGGTCGCAGCCGGTGTTTTACATTCACCAAGCACCAATACCAGCAGAGATGTCCACCTATTTCAAGCTGCACTTTCACATCGTGATCGGCACCAAGAACAGGGTGGCCTGCCTGGACAAGTCCTGGCGACCACAGCTATGGGAGTACATGGGCGGAACCATTCGCGGACTGCGTGGTGTGCCGCATGGAGTTGGTGGATGGAATGACCATGTGCATCTGCTCATCGACCTGAAGCCGACGCAGGTGATCGCTGATGTGGTGCGCGAACTGAAGAAGGCATCCACCGAATGGGTGCGGCAGAACACACGAGAGAAGACCTTTCAGTGGCAGGAAGGCTATGGTGTGTTCTCCGTCGGTTGGCGCGAACGGGATGCGATCAAGTCCTACATCGCTGGGCAGGAGGACCATCATCGGCACACGTCCTTCCGTGAAGAACTGATCCACATGCTGAACGAGGCGGGCGTGGAATTCGATCCGAACTATCTGCCGTAGGGAACACCGGCTGCGACCCCTTCGGGGTCGAAATACCCGCGACGTGACAACGCCCTACGGGCTACATGCTGTGACCCCTTCGGGGTCATTCGTGCGCATCGGTTCCGATGGCGTATTCGACCACGGAGGGGTCGCAGCGCATTGCAAGGAACACCCCAGACCACACGACCCTGAAGGGGTCGCAGCATGCTGCACGAACCAGTCGAATGGCATTTGACCCCGAAGAGGTCACAGCTTGTAGCATGCGACCAGCATGCGTGTATTCGACCACGGAGGGGTCGCAGCGCATTGCAAGGAACACCCCAGACCACACGACCCTGAAGGGGTCGCAGCATGCTGCACGATCCAGCCGTTTGGCATTTGACCCTTAAGGGGCACAGCTTGTCGCATGCGACCAGCATGCGTGTATTCTACTCCGGAGGGGTCGCAGCGCATTGCAAGGAACACCCCAGACCACACGACCCTGAAGGGATCGCAGCATGCTGCACGAACCAGTCGAATGGCGTTTGACCCCGAAGGGGTCACAGCTTGTAGCATGCGTTCAGCATGCGTGTATTCTACTCCGGAGGGGTCGCAGCGCATTGCAAGGAACACCCCAGACCACACGACCCTGAAGGGATCGCAGCATGCTGCACGAACCAGTCGAATGGCGTTTGACCCCGAAGGGGTCACAGCTTGTAGCATGCGTTCAGCATGCGTGTATTCGACCCCGGAGTGGTCGCAGCGCATAGCAAGGAACACCCCAGACCACACGACCCTGAAGGGGTCGCAGCATGCTGCACGATCCAGCCGTTTGGCATTTGACCCTTAAGGGGCACAGCTTGTCGCATGCGACCAGCATGCGTGTATTCTACTCCGGAGGGGTCGCAGCGCATTGCAAGGAACACCCCAGACCACACGACCCTGAAGGGATCGCAGCATGCTGCACGAACCAGTCGAATGGCGTTTGACCCCGAAGGGGTCACAGCTTGTAGCATGCGTTCAGCATGCGTGTATTCTACTCCGGAGGGGTCGCAGCGCATAGCAAGGAACACCCCAGACCACACGACCCTGAAGGGATCGCAGCATGCTGCACGAACCAGTCGAATGGCATTTGACCCCGAAGGGGTCACAGCTTGTCGCATGCGACCAGCATGCGTGTATTCGACCCCGGAGGGGTCGCAGCGCATAGCAAGGAACACCCCAGACCACACGACCCTGAAGGGGTCGCAGCATGCTGCACGAACCAGTCGAATGGCATTTGACCCCGAAGGGGTCACAGCTTGTCGCATGCGACCAGCATGCGTGTATTCGACCACGGAGGGGTCGCAGCGCATTGCAAGGAACACCCCAGACCACACGACCCTGAAGGGGTCGCAGCATGCTGCACGAACCAGTCGAATGGCATTTGACCCTGAAGGGGTCACAGCTTGTAGCATGCGACCAGCATGCGTGTATTCGACCACGGAGGGGTCGCAGCGCATAGCAAGGAACGCCCCAGACCACACGACCTTGAAGGGGTCGCAGCATGCTGCACGAACCAGTCGAATGGCATTTGACCCTGAAGGGGCACAGCTTGTAGCATGCGACCAGCATGCGTGTATTCGACCACGGAGGGGTCGCAGCGCATAGCAAGGAACACCCCAGACCACACGACCCTGAAGGGATCGCAGCATGCTGCACGAACCAGTCGAATGGCATTTGACCCTGAAGGGGCACAGCTTGTAGCATGCGACCAGCATGCGTGTATTCGACCACGGAGGGGTCGCAGCGCATAGCAAGGAACACCCCAGACCACACGACCCTGAAGGGGTCGCAGCATGCTGCACGAACCAGTCGAATGGCATTTGACCCCGAAGGGGTCACAGCTTGTCGCATGCGACCAGCATGCGTGTATTCTACCCCGGAGGGGTCGCAGCGTATAGCAAGGAACGCCCCAGACCACACGACCTTGAAGGGGTCGCAGCATGCTGCACGAACCAGTCGAATGGCATTTGACCCCGAAGGGGTCACAGCTTGTCGCATGCGACCAGCATGCGTGTATTCTACCCCGGAGGGGTCGCAGCGTATAGCAAGGAACACCCAGACCACACGACCCTGAAGGAACCGCAGCATGCTGCACGATCCAGCCGTTTGGCATTTGACCCTTAAGGGGCACAGCTTGTAGCATGCGACCAGCATGCGTGTATTCGACCCCGGAGGGGTCGCAGCGCATAGCAAGGAACGCCCCAGACCACACGACCTTGAAGGGGTCGCAGCATGCTGCACGAACCAGTCGAATGGCATTTGACCCTGAAGGGGCACAGCTTGTAGCATGCGTTCAGCATGCGTGTATTCGACCCCGAAGGGGTCGCAGCATGTTGAATGATCCATCCGGTCCGGTTCCGACCCCGAAGGGGTCGCAGCCGGTGCTCATTCCTACCGCCCCTGCACGCACGGCCACCGCGATCGTGCTGCTGAACCGCCAATTGAACAGCAAGGTCAAGACCTTTGAGCAGGAAGGCGGCCCTGCCTGCAGCAGGCAGGTTCAGTGAGCGGTTGTACTGGATGCGCTCAGAAGCCCGCGTGAGGGAGGGGAGCAGGTAGCGACATGTAGTGTCCTCAAAGTACCGGTGCAGCCGACTCGGATCCGATCGTTCAAGGGTGGTACCGGTAGCTCACTGAATGGCGCCAGAGCACATACTCATGGGCACCTGAACACCTGCTGCAATCGAAGCTGTCCGCGACCAGCTCCCGAGTGCGGCCGCCGATGAAACGATAAGTCAACCGAACTGGAAATGGCATCGGCTTGTCCTCTATGAGCATGTTCTCCCCGGTGGTGTCCAACAGTTGTTCGACAGAGTAGTTGTGAACTTCCCCACCAAAGCTGAAGTTGACACATTCCAAACTGTCGAAGGGCTCCACAAAGTGTGTAGTTATCCAAGCCGTCCTGTAGATGCGATCGCGCTCACTCTGTATGGCGAAGCGCAGAGCAAGCCAGGCAATAGCGGTCAAAAGGACCGCAGCCGCACCTGCCCATGCTGCGATACGCCAGACCTTCATCTCAGCGTTATTCAAGCGTATACACCACCACCCCTATCATCCGCCGAAGCCTAAGCGTAGGCGGACTCCATCGCCTTCCGCACTGCTCCCTCCATCTTCCCCAGCAACGCATCCAACTCCTCCACGGTCCACGTCACGCGGATGTTGAAGCTCACCAAGCGGCTGATGACGGCGTCGCTCTTGGGAAAGGTCATGGTCTTGAGGTCCTGCGGCAGACCGAGCTCGTGGGCCACCAGCTTGTAGGGCATGCTCAGGTTCTTCACATGGTCCCACTGCTTGATGTAGTGGTACATGTTGTTGAACCAGTACATGGTGCCGATGCCTTGCCCGCCGAGTTCCTTGTGCAGCGCGAAGGCCGCATCGGCCGTGGGAAGCAGCAGGTGGAAGAAGGTGGCGCTGTCGCCCGCATCGTCGCATTGCTTGCGGAAGGATAGACCAGGGATCTTCCAAAGTCGCGCCTGGATGACGGCTTTGTTCGCGCGCTGCTTCGCCACCATCATGGGCAGTTTGCGCGTCTGGGCCAGGCCGATGGCGGCGTTGATCTCACCGATGCGGAAGTTGGTGCCCATGATGGGGTGCTGCTCCATGCCACGATTGTCGCCCTCGTGGTTGTGGCCGTGGTCGCTCATGTACTCGGCGGTCTTCAGCAGTTGCTCATCGTTGCTGATGATGACGCCGCCTTCGCCGCAGGTGGCGATCTTGAAGAAGTCGAAGCTGAAGCTGCCCATCTTGCCGAAGAGGCCGAGGTGCTTGCCCTTGTACGTGGCGCCGAGCGCCTGGGCAGTGTCCTCGATGAGCATGATGCCTTTCTCGTTGCAGACAGCGAGGATGCCGTCGATGTCGGCCGCGGCGCCGCACATGTGCACGAGCAGCACGGCCTTGGTCTGTGGCGTGCAGGCGTTGCGGATGCCCTCGGCGCTGAGGCAGAGCGTCTCGTCGATCTCGGCGAACACGGGGATGGCGCCGGCCAGCAGCACCGCCTCGATGGTGGCCACGAAGGTGAAGGGCGGCACGATCACATGATCACCGTAACCTACGCCGCAGGCCGCGAGCATGCTGCTCACCGCCGTGCTGCCGCTGCTCACCGCCAGCGCGTGCTTCGCGCCGGTGAACTTCGCGATCTCGGCCTCGAAGTCCTTCGCCTTCCAGATGCCCTTGCGCTGGGCATCGTGGTTGTAGCGGAACAGGACGCCGGTGTTCAGGACGTCCATCACTTCCTTCTTCTCCTCTTCGCCGAAAAGTTCGGTGCCGGGCATGGGTTGCGTGTCGTTGGGACCGCGAAAGTAGCCAGCCAAGGGCCGTCGCCCCGTTGTCGGCGAGCCGACAATAGGGCCCCGGGTCCGGCGTTAGCTTCACCCCATGAAACGCGCGCTCCTGCTCACCCCCGTCCTGCTGTTCACCATGCATCGCGCTTACGCCCAAGGGTGCAGCGATGCCGGCGTGTGCACGGCAGGTCCGCTCGGCGAACCCCCGTTGCTGCTGGGCGACAGCGCGGCCGTGACCAACGAGCCCCGCCACCTCCTGCGCCTTACCTTCAGCTACGCGGTGGGCGAGCAGGGCACCACGGTGATCCAGGAGGTGGCCGAGCTGAGCCTGGGCCTCACCCGCCGGCTCGGCCTTCACGTGCGCCTGCCCTTCCAACAGGCCAGCGGTGAGCTCGGCTCCGTCAGCGGCGTCGGCGACCCGGTGGCGACCCTCAGCTACGCCGCCTGGCGCCGCGATCCGGTCCTGATGGATGGTCGAAAGATCCGGTGGAGAGGGGCCCGACGGCTGGATGTCCTCCTGGGCGTGAAGGCCCCCAGCAACCAGGCCGACGCGACCACCGACGACGGCAAACCGCTGCCCATGCCCTACCAGACCAGCCTGGGCACCACCGACCTGCTGGCCGGCATCCACTACCGGCACGACCGGTGGACCGTGGCGATGGCCTACCAGCAGGTGCTCGTCCACCACAACGAGAACCGGTTCTCGCACGAGGTCTGGATGGACGACATGCGCGCCGCGGGCTATTTCGAGAGCGCCTTCCTCCAACGGGCGAGCGATGCGGTGGTGCGCCTGCAATATGCCGTGCCCATCGGTCGCGTGACGGTGCAGCCTGGCCTGCTCGCGATCGTCCACCTGGGGCAGGACCGTCGGCTGGCCACACCGACCGATACCACGCTCACCCATGACCTGCTGGCCGCCGTGGAAGAGGGTGTTCCCGGTTCCGAGGGCCTCACGCTGAACGTGACGGTGGATGCCCGCTGGCGCCTGAGCGATCGCTGGGCGCTGGAGCTGAGCTATGGTTCGCCGCTGGTGACCCGCACGGTGCGGCCCGACGGACTCACCCGCAGCCTGGTGGCCAACCTGGGGCTGGCCTACCGCTTCGGGCGCTGAGCGGCGGCTATCTTGGCGCGACCCGTGCACGCGCCCTCCGCCGTCTCCCCCACCCTGCAAGCCGCACTGGAGGCCGTGCTCCGGCACCACTTCGATGCGCCCGACGGTTGGCGCGAAGCGTCGGACCCGCTGCGCCCCTTGGTGGACCTGGTGAACGCCCTGCGCCGCCATCGTCCGCGGCGACCGGAGGCTCCCGTGCCGCTCACCGCCCTGATCGAGCTATTGGAGCAGATGCCTGCGCACCGGGCCGCATTGGCCGCCTGCCTGCGCGCGCAGGTGGAGGGCCGCAGCCTGCGCGGCGCCCTCACCGACCCGGGCATCCTGGCCCACAGCGACCTCTTCGGCGAGGTGTTGCGCCGCGTGCGCAAGAAACTGCTGCCCGAACTGCCCGAGGAGGGCTCCATCCAACGGCTGCTCGTGCAGCTCTTCTACCAGCGCGGCGACGACCGCTGGCTGTCGCGCATCCCGGATGACGATGCGCGCACCCTGTTCCGGCTGCTCGGCGGGCGGGCCTTCCGCGCGGACGGCGGCGACGACGGGGCCTATGCCGAGGTGCTGCAGGCGGCCGTGGTGCTGGGCCATCGGGTCACCGGCCGCGCCATGGAACCCGAGCTGCTGCGCATGGTGCCCGACCTGGACCGCTACGAGAACCCCTTCCTCGCCCTGCAGCGTGAGCTGGACGACCTGCAGCAGCGGGTGCACCGCGACCGGCAGCTCATCCGCACGGACGACCTGGACCACCGGCACCTGCTGGTGCTGCTGGGCCAGTGCATGGCCACCATCGACCAGGCCTTCGCCAACAGCGCCACCCAGGGCATCAGCCTGCGGGTGAACCAGAGCCTGCTGCGCATGCGGCAGCAGCTGGAGCGCATGCGCGTGCTGCTCCACCTGGCGGCCGTGGCACCGGAGGCCGATGCGGAGGACCGCACCGTGGCCCTCGCACGGACCCTGGCGGTGATCAACGGCGGCCGCAACAACATCCGCGACCTGCTGGCCGACAGCACCCAGCAGGTGTCCTTCGAGATCACCCAGCACACGGGCCGCACCGGCGAGCACTACATCACGTCCACGGCCGCCGAGTACCGGCACATGTTCCTGAGCGCCGCAGGCGGCGGGGCCATCGTGGCCTTCATGTGCATCGTGAAGGTGATGCTCGGCCTGCTGCACCCGCCGCTGTTCGTCAAGGCGCTGCTCGCCAGCCTCAACTACGCCGCAGGCTTCATCCTCATCTACCTCGCTGGCGCCACCCTGGCCACCAAGCAGCCCGCGATGACCGCCGCCACGCTGGTGCGCAGCCTCAAGGAGGACCGGGGTGGTGACTATGCGGCCTTCGCCGAGCTCTTCGCCCGCCTGTTCCGTTCGCAGTTCGTGGCCTTCATGGGCAACGTGCTGCTGGCCTTCCCCGTGGCGCTGGGGCTGGTGGCCGGCCTCCACGCCCTCACCGGCTTCAACGTCGGCGGCCACATCTGGCTGAAGCTGGTGAGCGAATTGAACCCGCTCACGTCCCTGGCGCTCCCCCATGCCGCCATCGC
This sequence comes from Flavobacteriales bacterium, assembly GCA_016713875.1. Taxonomy (NCBI): domain Bacteria; kingdom Pseudomonadati; phylum Bacteroidota; class Flavobacteriia; order Flavobacteriales; species Flavobacteriales bacterium. Next base: position 908,319 of record JADJOI010000003.1, on the reverse strand, counting down.
CGGGGTCTTCCTCTTCCTGTCGGGCCTCATCGCCGGCAGCGTGGCCAACACCACCCGCCACGAGCGGATCCCCGAGCGCATCGCCGAGCACCCGTGGCTGAAGCGGACCGTGGGCACCCGGGGCGCCCGCCGCCTGGCCGACCTGTACGCGCGCCGATGGGCGGGCATCGCCAGCAACCTGTGGTTCGGCGTCTTCATGGGCAGCACCGCCGCCATCGGCCTGTTCCTTGGCCTTCCGCTGGACATCCGCCACATCACCTTCGCGGCCGGCAACCTGGCCATCGGCCTGTTCGGCTCCGGGTGGCAGCTCGGCCCGTGGGTGCTGATGTGGAGCGTGGCGGGCATCGGCCTCATCGGCTTCGTCAACTTCGCGGTGAGCTTCGGCCTCAGCCTCTCCCTGGCCATGCGCAGCCGCGCCATCCCCTACCGCGACCTGTCCGCCATCCTGCTGGCCATCGGCCGGCATGCCCGGCGCCACCCCCTGCGCTTCCTGGTGCCCACCCGCGCCAGCGCCCGGGCCGAGGTGCCGAACGGTTGATCACGACCACCCGCATGCACGCCGCCCTCGCCTTCAGCCTGCTGCCCGCCCTGCTCCACGCCCAGGTCAACCTGCCCGTCTTCGGCAAGCAGCAGGTGATCAACGGCTACGCGAAGGACGGGGAGGGCGAGGTCCTCTCCTACTTCAGCGTGTACCCCGAGCATGCCACCACGGCGTTGCTCACGCGTTGCACGGATGGGAAGAAGGCCATCGCGTGGGAAACGGCTGCGACACCGCTCTCGGAACGCGAATCGGTCCCCTACTACTACTTCAGCTGGATCGCGGCGCACAACAGCACCACCAGCGGTGGGGACCGGAGCTTCGACCTCTACATCAACGATGCGAAGGCGCTCACCTTCACCACGCACCACAGCACCAAGCCGGGCACATGGTCGGCAGCCGGTGCGGACAGTACCAAGCTCCTCTTCGAGTTCATCAAGGCGGACCGCCACGGCGATGCGCACGGCTTCGCGCATCTGCGAGTACCTAGGAAGTACATCACGCTTGGTGAGCCAGTGAAATTGAAAGTGGTGGGCCACGCGCAGGACAGTCCGGATTGGTTCATGACCTTCCGGTACACGTTCGAGGAGAAGGTGGAGGTGGAAGTGTTGCCGTTCATCTATGGCGCCGCGGATAAGGAGACACAACCGTTACAGCTTACGGTGATGCACTTCGGGGGACCGTCGAAGCTGAAGGTTGAGGGTCCGTTCCATGAGCGCACATTCGAAATCAGGAATGGACTTCAAACCATCGAAACGCCGATCACATTGGTGCGTAGTCCCGGGCGTATGTCGGTTCGCGCTTGGATCGATGGGCGCCTTCTCATAGACGCAACTATCGAAACAAAGCCTGTCATCCATCGCAATGTGTATTTGGTCCATCACAGCCACACCGACATTGGCTACAGCCACCTGCAGGCTGAGGTGGAGAAGATCCAGAACAACAACATCTGGAAGGCGCTGGAGCTGATCGACCGCACGAAGGACTATCCCGAAGACAGCCGCTTCGTGTGGAACGTGGAGAGCCTCTGGGCCGTGGAGAATTTCCTGGGCATCGCCAGCGAGCAGGACAAGCAACGTTTCATCGCGGCGGTGAAGTCGGGCAGCATCGCCCTCAGCGCGAACTACGCCAACCTGATGACCGGACTTTGCACCCCGGAAGAGATGCACTGGATCGTGGAGTACGCCGATTCGCTGCGTGCTTGGTACGACCTCCCCATCACCATGGCGATGCAGACCGACGTGCCCGGCATGAGCTGGAGCATGGTGGACGCCTACGCCGCGCACGGCATCCGCCACCTGAGCCAGGGACCGAACTACATCCCCGACATGCCCGACGGCGGCGACCGCATCGGCAGCACCCTGCGCGAACAAGGCGACAAGCCCTACTGGTGGAAGGGCACCACCGGCAGGGACAGCATCCTCGTGTGGACGGCCGGCCAGGGCTACGGCGGCTGGCACGGGTACACCGCCGGGGCGATCAAGGAGCGCGGCACGCGGAAGATCGCTGCCTACATGGACGAGCTCGCCGCGAAGGGCTATCCCTACGAGATGGTGCAGTGGCGCTACAACATCGTGAGCGACAACGGTCCGGTGGACAGTACCCTCAGCGATTTCGTGCGCGACTGGAACGAGAAGTACATCTCACCGCGCCTGATCTTCGCCAATGCGGGCACGATGTTGCAAGAGTTCGAAGAGAAGCACGGGAAGCAGATCCCCACCTGGAGCGGTGACTTCACGCCCTATTGGGAGGATGGCGCCTACAGCACGGCGAAGGAGGAAGGCGATGTGCGCGTGCTCAGCGCGCGGCTCAGCAACCTGATCGAAGCGGCGAAGCTCCTCGACAAACCCATCGACCCGCACCTGCTCTACCGCGCCAAGCGCAGCATCGTGATGTGGCACGAGCACACCTGGGGCGCGTGGTGCAGCATCAGCGATCCGGATGCGCACTTCACCAAGGACCAATGGAGGGTGAAGAAGGCGTTCGCGGATAGTGCGGGATGGTATCTTATGGAGCTCGAAAAGCGGAGTGGAGTGAAGCCAGCGGCGATGACTGGATATTCAATCGATGCTTTACCGCCTGAGTTTGACTGGTATTTCGTCGAAGGATTGGATCCGACGATGGTTCGAAGACAGGATGCTGGAGGGTTGGTAGAGGATGAAATGGACGAAGCATACCAGCATGTTCACTACAAGATCGACCCTAACCCTAGCCGTTCGAAGCACTCGAGCCACCTCGCCCTCCCCTTCAACATCCCCAACGCCATCGTGCGCATCGGTATCGGTGATACCTGCGTGACGCCCGAGAGCGGCCGCATCCCCGGCAGCAACAACGACTTCTTCTGCGCACAGCGTTGGATCGATGTGAGCAACGACAGCATGGGCGTCACCATCGTATGCCCGCAAGGCGCGATCTGGGAGGTCGGCGACATGGTGGACGAACGCAAGGTGAACCCTGGCAAAGGCACGAACCCGGAGCTGTACAAGGCGTGGAAGACCGAGGCGAAGAGCAGCAGCACCCTCTACCTCTACGCCCTCAACAACACCTGGCACACCAACTTCAAAGCCGACCAGGAAGGGCCCATCACCTTCGACCTCTACCTGAAGATGCACGGGCCGTTCAAGCTGGAAGAAGCGCGGAGGTTCGGGCTGGAGATGACAAGGCCCCTCATTACGTGGTGGAAGTGAGTGCTTCACCACAGAGTCACAGAGGACACAGAGAAAACACAATTGAGGTCGACGTTCTTCAACACACCCTCTGTGCGCTCTGTGCCTCTGTGGTGGATCTTTGCACGGTATGAAGAAACGCCACACCCTCTCCGACCTCGGTGGCCTGGTGTACAGCACCAACAAGGGCCTCAGCACCGAACGCGAGCCTGCCACCCTGCCACCGCAGCAGCAGGACCTCCGCATCCACCTGGACCGCCTGGGGGGCAACAAGGTGGTGACGCGGATCGTGGGCTTCGTGGGCAAGCCCGGCGACCTCGATGACCTCGGCCGCACGCTCAAGAGCAAATGCGGCGTGGGCGGCAACACCAAGGACGGCGTGATCCTGCTGCAAGGCGACCACCGCGACAAGGTGCTGGCCTACCTGACGGAGAAGGGGTACAAGGCCAAGAAGGCGGGGGGGTAGGTCAGGTGACCATGCGATCCATCCGCTACCTGCCGCTCCATGTGCTCATCCCGCTGGGCGGGACAAGTCGTGACCATCCCGCGAGGCGGGACAGGTCGTGAACATCCCGCTGGGCGGGACAAGTCGCGCACATGGGTCCAGCCGTCCGCTCCTTCTTGCCGCGCGATGCAGCCACCCTCCTCCTTGGCCCTCCGAGCGGCTGAACGGTGCGTTGCCGACCTGGACCCCGGTTCACGGACCGATCGTGGATCACCTTCAGCAGGCCTGCGGGCCGCCGGAGGAGCTGGAGGCCTGGGCACTCAGTGCCGGTCGGGACTGCGGTGACGGCAGGTTCCGATCAACAAGCGCCGATGGGGCCCCCTCGCGGATCCATCGGACCATGGATGGTGCGAACGCGGCGGCGGAGGTCGCTCACTGCGTCGGGGCGATACGGAAGAGCACGTCCTTCTTGCCCCCGATGTAGGCCTCGAACACGGCTTGGTCCCGTTTCGTCCGCACCACCCTGTCCATATGGAACTGGCCCAGTTTCATCCCGGAGACGTTCGCCGGGTTCAGGACCGCTTCCCGGACCACCTCCCCGCTCGCATTGTCGATCCGGTCCACCACAAGGAACCTTCCTCCCTTCATGGTCGGTGGCTCTTCCGGCCGGATGTCCAAGTTGTCCCCGAAGCCATAGTGCAGGACATGGATGGAGCCGTCCGTGACCAGGACCTCGTACGCGCCCCCGATGGGGGCACCGCTGATCTCGCGCTTTGCGAGCCGGCGGGTCCAGCGCAGCTCCCCGTTGGGGTCCAACCGGCTGAGGACCAGATCGTCGGCATGGTAGCGGTCGGTGCATCGGGTGCGGCCCTTGGAATCCGTGAAGCATTGTGTGGTGGTGTAGCGCTCCTCGCCGATCAGCAGCATGCTGCCATCATCGTCATGGTAGCTCCCGACCAGTTCCACATCGTTCAATCCGACCTCCTCCCCATTCTCCTCCTTCCTGGTCTGTTTGCGCAGTTCCTTGGGTGTGGAGTACATGCTGAGGATCTCATCGGGGATCGCATGCTCCTTGAGATCCACGAGCCCCTCACCCGGACGGATGATCCCGACGAAGATGCCCTTCACGCTTGGGTCTCCCTCGGTCCCGTAGTAGCCGACAACACGGAACAAGCCATCACCGCCTTCGATCAAGTTGGTCCCCTGGGACCGCACGTCGTAAGGTGCGGGCACCCGGGACCAGTCATTCGTAAGATGATCATAGGTGAACAGGAAGCGGCCTGTATCCGCGATCTGCCGACCGTTCTCGGTGTTGAAGACCGAAGCGAGCACATGCAGGCGTCCCTGGGCGTCCACCATGTCATCGATGACCGAAACGTTCTCGTCCGGCCAGGGCATGGTCACTTCGCCTTTCCAGACCTCGGTCATCGTCTGGTCGAACACCACCATGGGCCACGACTGGAGTGCGGTCTTCGCCGGCTCCGCCTCCTTCTTGTCCAGCTTCATGGACCAACTGATCCCGAGATACTTCCGGTCGAGGCTGGGGGTGAAGGCGTACTTGTTCTGGACGGCGTACCGATAGATGCCCGCCTTCTGCACCAGATCCCCGCTGAGCTTCCCCTTCACCTCCACCACCATTCTACCGCGATCCACGAACGTGGCCGTGGCCACATCGATCTCGCGAACGTGCAACTGCTCCAATTCCCTGTCCTTGACCCAGGTGGAGTAGAACAGGAACAGGTGGTCGCCCATCCGGCGCACGCCCTCGAACGTCATGTCCTTGGGCATATCATCGTATTCACGCGAGGCGGTCTCCTGGAGCCCGTTCACATCGAACCGCTGCAGGTACCATAACGCACCGCGGTTCTTCACGGCGATGAGCGCATCGCCGAAGGCGAAGTACCGCTTCTCTCCGTCGAATACGGGATACGGACTGCCCGGCTCGACCAGGTATGCGCTGCTGAGGGCCACCTCCTGCGCGACGGCCACTGGCCCGGCGCAGATCGCAAGGGTGAGAACGGTCCTGTGGATGAGGGAACGGATCATCTGATGCAAGTTCTGCGGCGCGAAAATAGGAACAGGCGGGAGCCTAGTTGGCTGCCCGGCACGGCCCTGGATGTCCGACCTTTCCATTCTGATGTCGACCGCTCGTGGACGCCCCAGCACCCGTTCGCCATGGTTCGAAGCATCGATCTGGACGGCCACCACGGTGCTCATCGCCTTCAACTTGGCGCACCATGCCGTCTGGCTGGATGAAGCGCAGGCCTGGTGCCTGGTGCGGGACAGTGCATCCTGGGCCGAATGGCGATGGAACATGCGCAACGAAGGCCATCCCTGGCTCTGGTATGCCCTGCTGGTCCCGCTGGCCAAGGGCGGCCTTCCCGCCTGGAGCATGCAGGTGCTGCACGGCGTGATCGCCAGCACCACGGTCGCCGTCGTGCTCTTCCGGGCTCCCTTCCCCCTGCTCGTCCGGGTCGCCGTGGTGTTCGGCCATTTCTTCGTGTTCGAGTTCGCCGCGCTCTCGCGCAACTACGCGCTGGGCGGGCTGTTGCTCCTGGTGGCCGCAGGCATGGAGCGGCGTTCGCCGTGGCGCACTGCGGCGCTCGTCCTACTGGCCCAGACCCATCTGTGGGGCACCTTGGTGGCCGCCACCTGGATCGCGGCGGACCTGTGGGAGCAGCGCTCCCCCTCCTGGATCGTGCGGCACGCGCTGCCCGTGCTGGCCTCGTGCGGGCTCGCCCTGGCCTGCGCCCTGCCCACCGACCCCCTGCCTTATGGACCCGACCCGGCCCGGCTGCTGGACCCGGATCATCGCTCGCGGCTGCTGCGGCTGCTGACGGCCGTGGCGTTCCCATGGCCCGACCCGGCCGCAGCCCATCTGTGGGGGAGCTCGTGGATGTGGCGCGCGCCGGTGTGGATCGCAGAGTCGTTCGGTCTGGCCGCTCTGCTGACGACCATCGCCCTGCTGCCCGTCCATGGCCCCGGTCGGTGGCGCTTCGCGGCCTGCGCCTTCGCCGTAATCGTACTCCCCTGGTCGCACCCTTCCACGCGATGCGCTACGCCGGCCCGTTGGTGTTCGTGGCGCTCGCGGTGGCCTGGAGGCACGGCACGGCCACCGGTCCGGCTCCCCTGTGGCGCACGGTCAAGCGGGCCCTGGTCGCAGCGCTGCTCCTCCTCCAGGTGGCCGGCGGCGTCCTGGCCTCCTGGCACTTCGCACAACGGCCCTTTTCCCTGGCCGCCGCCGCGGTGGACCCGGTGCGCAAGGACGGCCTGGCCGAGCTGCCCTTCGCGGTGGACCGCCCGTCGCTGGCACCCGCGATCAGCGCCACCTTGGGCCGCCGCGTGCTCTTCGCCACCGATGGTCAGCTCCACAGCTTCGCCCGGTGGTATCCGGCCACGCCGGAAGCCTCGCCCGAGCAACTCATCGACCTGGCGGAACGCTCCGCCCGTCCCGGTGTGCACGTCCTCAGCCATGCACCGATCGATCCGGCCGCCTGCGCTGCCCGGGGCCTTCGCGTGGAGGTCCTGGGCGTATTCAGCGGGGGGGAGATCCGCGCGGAGGATGGGGTGCTGCAGCGGATCACGAGGCGGTGAACCACCTTCGCCCCGTGGCCGCCCGGAAACCCGCCCTCAGGACCTACCGCTTCACCGCTCCGCTGGAGAAGATGAACGCACAGATGGCCTTCATGTACGTGGAGGTGCCCATCGACGTGGAGAAGGAGTTCGGGACCCGCAGCCGCGTACGTGTGCAAGGCACGGTGAACGGCGTGGCGGTGGACCGCGCCCTGATGCCCCAGAAGAGCGGCGTGCACATCATCATCTTGGGCGGTGAGATCCGGAGGGCGGCCAAGCTGAAGCGTGTGGGCGACATCGTCCAGGTGGAGTTCTGGAAGCACCCGGACCCGGATGAGCTGGAGCTGCCTGAAGCCTTGGCCGAGACGCTCGACTTCCTCCCCGAGATGAAGGCCGCGTGGGACGCGTTGACGCCCGGCATGCGGCGCAGCATGTGCTATTGGGTGGGCAGCGCCAAGACCGAGGCTACGCAGGCCAAGCGGGTGGCCGAGCTGCTCCGCCGCTTCGAGGCCGGCGACTTCCAGGTGGGCAAGGGCCCCGGCGATCGCCCACCTCGTCGGTGAACGGGCCTGCTCCGTCGGGCCGGGCGAAGGGTCGGTCCGGTGCGGAGGTGACGGACGGTTGCCCGGCTTACCTTGGGCACCCTTGTTGACCACCCATGCTTCGCATCCTCACCCTTGGCGGCCTTGTACTGTCCGCCTTTCCCCTCCTCGCCCAGGTCCCGAACGCGCTGCCCGGTGATCGCATCTGGGTGAACGCCCTCGGGCAGCACATCGCCATCAGCGCGCCGGTGCCCGCCCGGAAGGTGGGTCCGCTCCGCGACCTTCCCACCCTCTCCGAGCAAGAGCTGAGCGCGGCCGAGCGCAAGCTCACGCGCAACATCCAGGTGCAGCGCGAGTCCGTGAACCCCGAGGCGCTGCCGAAGGGCGAGGACCCGGCCCTGCAGAAGAGCGCGGCCTCGCGGCTCTCCCGCCAGCCCCTGGTGAGCTTCGCCGGGCAGAACGGTTCGGGCATCCCGCCGGACCCCACCGGTTCGGCCGGCCCCAACCACTATCTACAGTGCGTGAACACCTCGTGCCGCCCGTTCACCAAGACCGGCGGCAGCGCCGGCGGCTCCTTCAGCCTGGCCAGCCTGTGGCCCGGCAGCTCCAACGACGGTGACCCCATCGTGCTCTACGACCGCCATGCCGACCGCTGGTTCGTCAGCCAGTTCCAGGTGAGCGGTAACGAGATCCTCATCGCCGTCAGCGAGACCAACGACCCCACAGGCGACTACTACACCTATTCGTGGTCGTTCTCGCAATTCCCCGACTACCCCAAGTTCTCCATCTGGTGGGATGGCTATTACATGACCTCGAACAGCACCCACACAGCCGTGGTGTTCGAGCGCGAGAAGATGCTGCAGGGCCTTCCGGCGCAGCGCATCCAGCTATCGGCCCCCAGCGCCTCCAACGCCGGGTTCCGGTCGGTGCTGCCCGCCGATGCCGACGGCGACCTGCCGCCCAACGGCACGCCCTGCTACTTCTTCAACCTGGAGGATGACGCCTGGGGCGGCGTGCCGGACGATCGGATCAAGGTCTACGAGATGACCACCGACTGGGCCACTCCGGGGAACACCCAGGTGGTGCAGAGCCAGACGCTGAACACCCAACCCTTCGACACCAATTTCGGCTTCGGCTTCAGCAACATCAGCCAGCCCGGCACCTCGGACAAGCTCGACGCCGTGGCGCAGATCCTCTACTTCCGCGCCCAGCACGTGCGCTTCGTGGGCCACAGCAGCGTGATGCTCTGCCATGTGGTGGACGTGAACGGGGGCAACCGCGCGGGCATCCGCTGGTATGAGCTGCGCGACGCCAACGACGGCAACTTCAGCATCCACCAGCAGGGCACCTGGGCCCCCGACAACGGCAACCGCTGGATGGCCAGCATCGCCATGGACAACCAAGGCAACATCGGCATGGGCTACTGCCACACCAACGCCAGCACGTCCGTGTTCCCAGGGCTGCGCTACACGGGCCGCTACGCCAACGATCCCGCCGGCGTGATGACCGTGCCGGAACAGACCATCATCGACGGCGGTGGATCGCAAACGGGCTTCAACCGCTACGGCGACTACTCGCATACCGCGCTGGACCCCAACGGCACCACCTTCTGGTTCACCGGTGAGTACCTGAGCGCCAGCGGGCAGCCCCGCACGCGCATCGCCTCCTTCGACCTGGTGGCCACCGTGGGCCTGGATGGGGACGCGGTGATCCCACAGGGCACGCTGAACGCCTGGCTCGACGGCACGGACCTCCGCGTGCTGTATGTCGGTGCTCCGGGCGACGACCTGGTGGCCGATCTGATGGGCATGGACGGACGGATCGTCCGCACCCAGCAAGTGAGCGCCCCGGCCGGCAGTTGGCAGGGCCGCTTCAGCACCGAGGGCCTCGCCGGCGGCGTGTACTTCGTGCGGGTGGGCCACACTGCGGGTCAGAAGGTCCAACGCATCGTGCTGCCATGAGGCGGCGTGTGAACGGGCTGCTGGCCGCGATCGCGGTGCTGGTCGGCTGCGCGGGCGGGAAAAGCACCCCGTCCGGCGGCACAGGCGGACCTCCGCAGGGGCACACGCTCGGCACGGTGACCCTCGCGCACGCCGCGGAGGGCTGTGCGGTGCTGATCGCGCTGGAGCCGCCCGGGGAGATCGGCCACCTGATGCCCGTCGGGTTGGACGAGCGCTTCCGGAAGGAGGGGCTGAAGCTGAGCTTCACCTACACCCTCTCGCGCATCCACTCGGGCGGATGCGACAAGGGGACGCCAGCGGTGCTCGACAGCATCGCGGTGCGGTGAGCGCTCAGCGCTTGCGGAAGTACCCGTTCGAGTACTCGTTCGCGTAGAGCACGTGCACCTTTTCCGGCTTGTCGGCGAAGAACTCATCGCAGGCCCGCTTCACGCCGGGCGAGCGGTATCCGCCGGAAAGCCCGCGGCGCGCCAGCACCTTTTCATCGTAGTACACGGCGATCATGCCGATGGCTCCGGGCGCCATGCGGGCATACACGTGCGGCAGCACGTGCTTGGTGCTCTCGTACAGGTCCCCGTCGATGAGGGCGAAGGCGATGCGGTCGGGCAGCCCTTGCGGCACAGTGTCCTGGAACCACCCCTTGTGGATGTGGGGCTGCTTCAAGCCCAGCGCATCGAACTTCCGCTTGAACAGGTCCAACGGCGCGGCCATGTAGCCTTTGCCGTAGACCCCGTCGGCCACGTCCGTGCCGGTGAGCTCGGGCAGGCCCTCGAAGCTGTCGAAGGCATGCACCTGCCGCTCCGGAACGAGCGCGCTCACCACCTTCTGCATCACGATCGTGCTGTCCCCCGCATTGCAGCCCAGATCCACGATATCGCCGGGCACCTTGTAGGCGATCACCTGCTCCAGGAGGTGGAAGAGGTTCATGCGGGCCTCCACGTTGGCCATGTCGCTCGGAGCGGGCGTGAGCCGCATGGGCAGCCGAAGCTTGCGGAAGGCCTTGTTCATGAACAGCTGCCACGCGGTCGGCGTGCGGTGGTCCCAGTCGAAGGTGGTGGCGATGAAGGCGTTGTCCATGCTCATGGGTGGTGGGCGCTCGACCGTGATCGCGGTCAGTGCGGCCAAACATAGCCGGGCCTCCAACGCCCTGCCGGGCCGTCCATCGCAAGCGACGAACAACGCACCGTGTACACCGGGGCTCAGGCCTCGAACACCAGGCTTTCCGCCGCCGCGCCGAGGTCCAGTAGCTGGACCTTCAGGTCGGTCACGAAGTTCTCCGGACCACAGAGGTAGAAGCGCTGGTCGAAGTCGTGCACCACGCTCACCAGGTCATCCCGATCGATCCGGCGGTCGCGGAACCCGATGACGCTCTCGCGGGTGAAGGTCTTCAGGTAGTGCCGGCCCAGCATCCGGCCCAGTTCGTCATCCAGGAACACATCGTCCGCGCGACGGTTGGACCAGATGAGCGTGTGTCCCCTCAGGGCCTTGTCCTGATGCAGCTGGCGCAGGATGGCCAGGAAGGGGGTGATGCCGGCGCCACCCGCGAGGAAGACGCCCGGCCCTTGGTAGCTGATGGTCCCGAAGGCCTCGCCCAGCAACAGGTGCTCGCCCGTCCCCACCGTGCGTAACTGCCGCGTGACCCCTTCGTGCGCGTCGTAGATCTTGACGATGAGCTCCAGGGTGCGCGCCCGGGGCAGCGCAGTGAACGTGAATGGCCGCGCTTTGTCGCGCCAACCGTCCCTATCGATGGACACCATGCAGCCTTGCCCGGGGGTGAACCGGAACCCCTTCGGGCGGCTGAGAGTGAACCGCTTGACGGTGGCGTTGAGGAAGACCGCACCCAACACCTCCACGCGGTGGAGGCCGCCTGGCAGCACCGGCGCATCACCGGTCGCGCTCACGGAAGCGCACAGTGGTAGGCCGCGGCCATGGGGTCGCACCGCTCGAACAACGGCAGCTCCATCCCCGGACGCACAAGCAACAGTTCCCACGGGTCGGCCACGGCCAGGAAGCGGGCGCCCGAGGGGGTGAGCTCCAGGTGGAGCGCGCGTTCATGGGCGCGTTCATTGCGGGGCGTGCACAGCATGTGGCGCAGCAACGCACCCTCGCCGATGCCGGTGCGTTTGGTGAAGGAGCGGAAGTCCATGAAGCCTTCCATCAGGCGATCGCGCAGGTGATCGGCGCGTTGCACCCTCCACACGTCGCGGCCGGCCTGCTCGCGCATCTGCCGCACCAGCTCGAACTGGTCGTGCGTGGGCTCGGCATAGGTGGGCTTGAACACCGCGTCGCTGGCGGGGTCCTTCCGCAGCTCGGCCATCAGGGCCGCCCCACGCTGTTGCCGCACCAGGATCAGCTCCTTCTCGGGAATATGGAGCAGGTACTCGCTGCCCTTGGGCGTGGGCACGTAACCGTGGTAGCGTTGGAACTCGCCGTTGACCTCGCGTCGGCGGATCAGCCCCAGGCGGACCAGGGGGCCCCGATCGGCCCGGGGGCCGAGGAAATCGTCCAGTTCCTCCTGCCCTTGTTCACGGGCACGGAGGATCCTGTTCCAGCGGATATCGAACACGGCCGAGCTCATGGTGCCAAAGTGAAGGCCGGCACCACCCGTTCGGATGGGCAGCCCCACGGCGTTCATCAACAGGGCTCGTTTGAAGGAACGGGTCCGATCGTGCTATCCGCTTGGCCGTCAAGCGGTGTCGCCATCCGCGCGGCTTGTTCACCGCTGCTTGTGCACAACCCGCCCGCTGTGGGCGGGCATCCGTTCACGCCTCCTTGCCGGGAGCCTCCTTTCCCGCCACACCCTGCGCTGCCTGCTCCCGCTCTTCACGGGCGATCATGCGCTTCACCAGCTTGAGGGTGGCCTTGCGCTTTCGGTTGCGGTTCTGTCTGCTCTTCTGCGGCATGGTCGGGGGTGATGCCGCAAAGATGGGACGCGCGCCGCCGTGGCCGGACAACCTCGAAGCATCCTCGTCGGTCATGTTCCCACCAGTCCTGCCCATGCGCCACCACCTCTTCCTCGCCACCATCGTGCTGAGCCCGTCCATGGCCGCCCAGAACTCGTGCAGCACCGCGCTCCCCATCGGCCCTGGCATTCACGTGGTGCCTGCCATCACTGGCGCACCGGCCACCCTGGTCTGTAGCGAGAATGCCGTGATGGCCTCGGCCAGCGCCTGGTACGCCTACACCGCCGCCCAGGACACCAATGTGCGCATCGTCACACATGTGCAGGGCCAGCCCGACCAGGATACCCGCGTCAGTGTGGCCGTCGGGCTGTGCACCGCCCTGGGCTGCCTCACGGGCGATGATGATTCGGGTCCCAACCTCACCTCAGCCTTCAGCTTCCGCGCCGAACAGGGCACCACCTACCGGATCATCATCGAGAACACGAACGGCAACCAGGGCTGCGCCTTCGAGCTCTCCGAGTTCGCCAACCCATCCGCTCCGGTGGACATGGTCACCTTCAGCGGCTTCGGCCTGAACGACCCGCAGCCCATCCTGGGCGTGGTGGACCTGAACGACGACGGGTTGGACGACCTCGTTGTGCCGGGGGAGTTCGCGCTCACCGTGCATCACCAGCAGGCGAACGGCACCTTCGTGCCACAGGTGACCCCGCATGGGCTCATCGTCAACCCGGCCTCGCAAGGTCTGGCCGTGGGCGACATCGACAACAACGGGCGGCCCGACCTCTTCTACGCCGGCGCGCAGAACAGCTTCCAGGTGATGATGGCCGATGCCAACGGCACCAGCTACGTCCCGACCGCCATCAGCCTCGGCGGGGCCACCTTTCGCAACAACCTGGTGGACGTGGACGCGGACGGGCATCTGGACGGCTTCGTGACGAGCGATCTGGCGCTCAACCTGCTGCTGCACAACGATGGCGCCGGGAACCTGGCGTTCACCAACCACACCTACGGCACCATCTGCGGCAACAAAGCGTCCATCTGGTCGGACGTGGACAACGACGGTCGGGTGGACGCCTACTTCACCAAAAGCGGTTGCACCGAGGAGGACGTGCTGATGCACAACGACGGCAGCCTGGTGCTCACCGCGGTGAACGACCCCGTGGTGGTGCAGGACCATGATGCCCGCAGCAGCGCCTGGGGCGACTTCGACAACGACGGGGACATGGACGCCTTCGTGGGCGCGAGCGGCAGCCCCAATTGGAGCTTCCGCCACCTGCTGCTGCGCAACGACGGCAACGGCGCGTTCACCAACGTGATCCTGGGCTCCGGGCTGGACGTGTTCCACGCCACGGGCTCGGAGTGGGTGACCCACGACCTGAACAACGACGGTCGGCTGGACATCCTGGGCGGCGGGCGCGTGCATTATGGCATGGGCAACATGCAGTTCGTGCGCGGCGGGGTGCTGATGCCCGAGGCCGTGGGCGACCTCAACAACGATGGCAGCCTCGACCTCACCGGTTACAACGTGGTGATGCTCAGCAGCGGCACGGCGAACCATTGGCTGCGCGTGCGCACCGTGGGCACCGTCAGCAACCGCAGCGGCATCGGCGCGCGGGTGGAGGTGCACACGGCGCAGGGCCTACAGATCCGCGACATCCGCAGCGGCGAGGGCGCACGCTTCATGAGCAGTCTCTATGCTCACTTCGGGCTGGGCGCCTCCCCCGCCATCGACCAGGTCGTCGTCCGTTGGCCCAGCGGCATCGTGGACGTGGTGCCGATGCCTGCGGCGGACACCCTGCTCACGGTGGTGGAAGGCACCATGCCCATGGGGTTGAACGATGCCGAACGGACCACGCTCAACCTGTACCCGAACCCGACCACCGACCGCCTCTTCCTCGCTGATCCCGCCCCATGGGCCGGTGCCGAGTTGCGCATCCTGGATGCCCTGGGCCGGGAGGTCCTCCGCACCACCGCAGCGCGGAACGGGGTCGACGTCTCAGGCCTGCGGCCAGGCAGTTATTGGCTGCGGAGGTCGAGCGGGACCGAGGTGCGCGCCTGGCCCTTCGTCAAGGAGTGAGGCGGGCTGCGCGGAGGTTCGACGCTGCCGGTGCCATGATGGAACGTCGGCGCGTTGCCGACGAACGATCAATACCCCGCCAACCGTTCCACCGCCGCCTTCAACCTGCCCTTCGGCAGGAACCCCTGTTCCAACGGAATGGCGAAGGGCACCGGCGTATCCCAGCTGGCCACGCGCACGATCGGGGCGTCCAGGTGCTGGAAGGCATGCTCGGCGATGATCGCGGCCAGCTCGCCCCCGAAACCGGCGGTGAGCGTGTCCTCGTGCAGCAGCAGCACCTTGCCGGTCTTCTTCACGCTGGAGAGGATCGTCCCCACGTCCAGTGGCACCAGCGTGCGCAGGTCGATGATGTCGATGTCGATACCGGTCTCCCGCTGGACTTCCACGGCCCAGTGCACGCCCATGCCGTAGGTGATGATGCTGATGGCTGAGCCTTCGCGCACCACGCGCGCCTGGCCGAAGGGGATGCCGTAGGGCTGTTCGGGCACCGGCCCGGTGATGCTGCGGTACATCGCCTTGTGCTCGAAGAACATCACCGGGTTGGGGTCGTCGAAGGCGGTCATCAGCAGGCCCTTCGCGTCGTATGGGTTGCTGGGGTACACCACCTTCAGGCCGGGCGTCTTCACGAACCACATCTCGTTGCTCTGGCTGTGGAAGGGCCCCGCGCCCACACCGGCGCCGGTGGGCATGCGCACCACCACATCGGCGTGCTGCCCCCATCGGTAATGGACCTTCGCCAGGTTGTTGCAGATCTGGGTGATGCCCTCGCTGACGAAGTCGGCGAACTGCATCTCCATCATCGCCTTCATGCCCTTGATGCTGAGCCCCAGCGCCGCTCCCAGGATGGCGCTCTCGCACAGCGGCGTGTTGCGCACGCGGTCCTTGCCGAAGCGCTCCATGAAGCCCTCGGTGATCTTGAAGGCGCCACCGTACTCCGCGATATCCTGCCCCATCAACACCAGCTGCGGGTGCCGCTCCATGCTCTGCTCCAGGCCCTCTTGGATGGCGTCGATCATGCGTTTCTCAGGAGCTCCAGCGGAACCGGGATCAACGGCCAACTGCGAACTACCGACTGCCAACTGGTCCGGAGCAAAAACATCCCCGAGTTCCGCATCCATCACCGGCACCGGTTCCGGCTCCTCGAACGCGTGCTTCAGGTCCTCCTCGATGCCATCCTTCAACCGGGCGCGGATCTCGTCGCGCGTGGCGATGGTGAGGACGCCATGCTTCAGCAACCAACCCTCGTAGTTGGCCACGGGGTCCTTGCGGCCCCACTCCTCGAAGAGCTCCTTGGGCACGTACTTGGTGCCGCTGGCCTCCTCGTGGCCGCGCATACGGAAGGTGATGCACTCCACCAGGATGGGCCGGGGCCTCTCGCGCACGCTGTCGGCGAGGCGGGCCAGCGTCTCCTGCACTTCCAGGATGTTGTTGCCCGCGATCTGCACGCCCTCGATCCCGTAGCCCACGGCCTTGTCCACGAAGCTCTTCATGCGGAACTGCTCGCTGCTGGGCGTGCTTAGGCCGTAGCCGTTGTTCTCGATGATGAAAAGCACCGGCAGGTCCCACACCGCGGCCACGTTCACGCTCTCGTGGAAATCGCCCTCGCTGGTGGCGCCGTCGCCCGTGAACACGATCGTGCATCGGTCCTCCTTCTTGAGCTTGTGGGCCAGGGCGATGCCGTCGGCGATGCCCATCTGCGGGCCGAGGTGGCTGATCATGCCCACCACCCGATGCTCCTGGCTGCCGAAGTGGAAGCTGCGCTCCCGCCCCTTGCTGTAGCCCGTGGCCTTGCCCTGCCACTGGGCGAAGAGCTTGCGGAAGGGCATGCCGCGCGTGGTGAACACGCCCAGGTTGCGGTGCATGGGCAGGATGTACTCGTCATCACGCAGCGCCATCGTGGCCCCCACGGCGATGGCCTCCTGGCCGATGCCGCTGAACCACTTGCTGATCTTGCCCTGCCGCAGCAGGCTCAGCATCTTCTCCTCGATGATGCGCGGGTACACCAGCTTGGTGTAGGTGTCCAGCAGAAAGGCGTCGTCGCGCGTGCCGCGTTCGAAGCGCAGCTGGCGGTCCTCGATGGTCAATGGGGTCATGGAATGCACCGGTGGGGCGGGCGCCCGGGCGGTCCGGCGGCCCAAAGGTATCCGCGGCGCCGCCTTTCGTCGGGCTCCCGGCGCCCCGTTACTTTCGCGCGATGCTGCGCGGTCCCTTCTCGGTGTTGGCGGTGCGCTCCGGGCTGCTGCTCGGGGTGTATGCCCTGCTGCGCGTCCTCTTCGTCCTGCTCAATGCCGGGTCGTTCGCCGACGCGCCGGCCGCTGCCTATTGGGGCGGACTGCGCTTCGACCTCAGCGCGCTGGCCTGGCTGAACGCTCTCTGGGTGGTGGGCAGCCTGGCGATGCCACGTCCCGCGCACGCCTGGCGCCGCGTGCTGGCCGGCCTCTACCTGGGGGTGAACGCCGTGGCCCTCTTCTTCGCCTGCGTCGACCTGGAGTACTACAAGTTCAGCCTCAAGCGCAGCACGGCCGACTTCCTGCACATCCTCACCGCCGGCAGCGACACCGCCAACCTGGCCCCGGCCTTCGCCCGCGACTACTGGTACATCGTGCTCATCTACCTGGCGCTGCTGTCGCTGCTGGCCTGGGGTTACCGGTGGGCGGCCCGGCTCGACGACGGATCCCCCCTGCGCACCGGGAGACGGCTGGCGGGCGCCGGCATCGCCATCGCCGCCCTCGTGGTCGCCTCCCGGGGGGGCCTGCAGCTGATCCCCCTGCAGGTGATCGATGCGGCCCGTTACGCTCCGCCCACCCAGGTGCCGGTGGTGCTCAACACACCGTTCACCATCCTGATGACCCTCGGCAAGCCCGCGGTGCAGGAACGTCCGTACATGGCGCCGATGCAGGCCGATCTGCTCTGGCCGGTCACCCACCGCTTCGACGCACCGGCCGATCCGTTCAGCCACATCCCCGCCCGGCCCAACGTGGTGGTGATCGTGCTGGAGAGCTTCAGCGCGGCGTACAGCGCCCGCCTCACCGGTGGTCCGGGCCACATGCCCTTTCTGGATGCGCTCATGGACCAGAGCCTGACGATGACGCACGCCTATGCCAACGGCCGTCGCAGCATCGACGGCATCCCCGCCGTGCTGGCCTCCATCCCCGAGTTGATGGACGAGGCCTTCATCACCTCGCGCTACGCCCAGCAGCCCTTCACCTCGCTGGCCGGCGTGCTGGCCGCGGAGGGCTACCGCACGAGCTTCTTCCATGGCGGCAACAACGGCACCATGGGCTTCGATGGTTTCGCCCGCAGCGCCGGCTTCCACCGCTACATCGGGCGCAACGAGTATCCCGTGCAGGAGCACTACGACGGCCACTGGGGCATCTGGGACGCGCCGTTCCTGCAGTACTTCGCCGAGGAGATGAGCCGGGAGCAGCAGCCCTTCATGAGCTGCGTCTTCACCCTCAGCAGCCATCATCCCTACGACCTGCCGCCCGACCTGGCCGCGCAGTTCAGCGGAGGCACGCACAAGATCCACCCCGTGCTCCGCTACACGGACGAGGCGCTGCGCCGCTTTTTCGACACGGCCCGCACCAAGCCCTGGTTCGCCAACACCCTGTTCGTGATCACCGCCGACCACACGGCCGACCTGGATCGGGACGGGCAGAACTACAGCAAGGCCATCGACTACTGGGTGCCGCTACTTTTCCATATGCCTGCACACCTGCCGGCACGTGACCAGCACCGGGTGACGCAGCACATCGACATCCTGCCCACCGTGCTCGACCTCATCGGGCACCGCAAACCCTTCTTCAGCTTCGGTCACAGCGCCCTGCGGCCGTCCAGCCCGCCTTATGCCGTGATGGCGAACAACCAGGTCTTCCATGCCGTCGGTGACCGCTTCATCCTTCACTACGATGGCGAACGCCTTCTCGGTGTGGACCCGCTCGGGGCGGACAGCACCGGGCCGCTGGGCGAACCGCGCGACCTGGTGGCCTTCGACATGCTCACCCGTCTGCAGGCCGCCATCCAGCAGTTCAACGGTCACCTGCTGAACAACAGCCTCACGGCGGACCCTCAGGTGCCATGAAGGCCTGGCTGCTGCTCAACCCGCGCGCCGGAAGGAAGCGTGCGCTCACCGTGCGGCAGGCCGCGGAGCGCATCGCCGCGGAGCTCGGCTGGTCGCTGGAGGTGCGGGTGATCGAAGCGCCCGGCCAGGGTGCCACCCTCGCGCAGGAGGCGGTGCGGAACGGTGCGGAACGCGTGCTCAGTGTGGGCGGTGACGGCACCCTGAACGCCGTGGCCGCCGGACTGGTGGGCACCAGGGTCGCTCTCGGAGTGGTGGCCATGGGCAGCGGCAACGGCTACGCGCGGTCGTTGAGGCTGCCCCTGAAGCCGGAGGAAGCACTGCGCCGCGCATTCACAGGAACGCCCACACTGATGGACGTGTGTTCCCTGAACGACAAGCTGTTCCTGGGCACCGCTGGGATCGGCTTCGATGCACGCGTGGCATGGGACTTCGACCGCAGCGAGGCCAGGGGCATGTGGAATTACATGCGCATCATCCTCAAGGACATTCTGGGCGCGAAGCCGATGCGCGTGGTGGTGAAGGCCAACAACGACACCACGGAGCACGACGTGCTCATGCTGGTCTTCTGCAACACGCGCGAGTTCGGCAATGGCGCCATCATCAGCCCCGGCTCACTGCCCGATGACGGGTTGGCCGAGCTGCAGCTCGTCAGCAAGCCGTCCTTCCTCCCGCTGATGAAGGCCTTCTACGATGTGTACACCAACCGTGCGGATAAAAGCAGGTACGTGAAGACCCTTGTGACGCGCGAGGCCCAGGTGCACCAGGCCGGATCACTGGCCCATCTGGATGGAGAACCCGTCGTTATCGGGAGCGAGGTGCGCTTCCGGCTGGAGCCGAAGCGGCTGTGGGTGGTGCGGTGATCCACCGCCCGGCCCAGCGTGTTGTGACGCCCGGCGCCCCCGATCACCTGGGTGGTCATGAAGTTCCGGACCTCCATCACCATCGATCTGCCGCGCGAGCGGATGACCCAGCTCTTTGACGACCCGGCCACGATGAAGGAGTGGCAACCCACCCTCATCAGCTTCGAGCCGATCAGCGGCACACCCGGCCAGGTGGGTGCGAAGAGCCGGTCGCGGTACAGGATGGGCAACCGCGAGATCGAGATGGTCGGAACGGTGACCCAGCGCGACCTCCCGCGGGAGTTCAGCGGCACCTACGAGGCGCAAGGTGTGTGGAACGAGGTGCGCAACACCTTCGAGGAGGCGGGTCCCACCCGGACCGTCTGGCATTCGGACAACGAGTTCCGCATGCGCGGCTTCATGAAGGTGATGGCCCTGCTGATGCCGGGCGCGTTCAAGAAGGAGAGCAGGAAGATCCAGGAGCGCTTCAGTGCGTGGGCGGAGAAGCAGGTCTGATGCGGCCTGTTCATTATCCGCAGCCAAATGTGGCCATCTGCAGGCACATTTGGCTGCGGTAGTTAGTGCTCATACGGATGTGAACAACGCGTCCATCGTCAGTTCGTTCTGCACCAATTGGCGGCTGTACGCGTTATGCGCCAGGCCGTGCGTGGTGATGAACGTGATGAAGATGCTCTTGCGCGTGCGCGTGGCCGTGCGAAACGCCCCGGCCTTGGTCATCAGTTCGTTCGCGTACTTCCTGTCGATGGTGAAGGATCCGCCCGCGAACTTCATCTCGCAGAGGTTGATCACGTTATCGTCACGATCGATGAGCAGGTCGATCTGCGCGCCGCTCTCATCGCCCTTGCCGATCCAGCTGCCCTCCACGCTCCGCACACCACCGATCCTCAAGCCTTCCTTTATCCCCTCCACATGCTTCATGCAAATGGTCTCGAAGCTGAAGCCCGCCCAGGCCTTGAAGCCCGGTGTGCCACTGAGCTTGCTCCAAACGCCACGCTTCGAGGGCGTGCTAGGCTCGATGTATCGCAGGTAGAACTGCGTGTACTCATCCGTGATGCGGTAGAGCGGGTCCTTCTTGGCATCGTAAGGCGCATAGTGCTCGATGAAGCCGGACTCCTCCAGTTCCATGAGCGTGTTACTGAGCGTGCCGCCGGATGGCACCTTGCTCTTCTTGAGGATCGCATTACGCGTAAGACCCTTGCGCACGAGCGACAAGGCACGCACGATGGCCTCGTGGTTGCCGGCATTGTCGAAGAGCGAGGCGAACACGTTGTTGAACTCCCCGCGCAGGAAGCCCTGCCGGTCGAAGCACAAGCGGTCGATGGCCTGGGCCACGCTCTCGCCCCGCTTCACCATGTGCAGGTAGTAGGGCACGCCGCCCAGGACCATGTACAGTTGCAGGATGTCGTAGCGCGTGAAGAGCACCTTGTTGTGCCGCAGCAACTGCTCGGTCTCGCAAAGGTTGAAGGGCGCCAGCCGGATGCGCCGTGTGAGCCGGTTGTGCAGCCCGCCCTTGTTGTTGATCACCCGCTTGATCATGTACGAGGCCGCCGAGCCGCAGATCACCACCACCAGGTCGTTGCGCTTGGTGGCGTAGCCGTTCCAGAAGTTGGTGAAGGCCGCGAGGAAGCCGCTCTTGTGCCCATCCAGCCAGGGGAACTCATCGATGAAGACGACCTTCTTGGCTTTCCCCTTCAATTTGTCCAGGTAGCGGCCGAGGCGATCGAAGGCATCGATCCAATCCGCTGGTGGTGCCTTGGGCCGGGCCTTGGCCGGAAAGGCCATGTGGAAGTTCTTGAGCTGCTGCCTGTGCGCGCCCCGGTGCATGCCACTGAACTCGAAGCTCACCTGCCCTTCGTACACGCTGCGGATGAGGAAGGTCTTACCGATCCTGCGCCTGCCATGCACCACGATCAACTCCGAATGCCCTGACTCCAGGGCATCCAGCAGTAACGCGCGTTCTTCATCACGGCCGATGAGCATGGTGGCAGGTAAATTTATCCGCAGCCAAATGTAGGCTCAGGAGGTCATATTTGGCTGATGATAAATATGGCTCGCCGCACTCAGCGAGCACCAAGATCCGGCAGCGGTTCAGGGCGTGGGCGGAGGATCAGGGCTGAGCTTCACTCGTCACAACGATCCGCCCGCAAGGTGGTCACAACTGAATCCGCGATCATCGTGCAGCCATTTGCTGTCAGAACCACTCGGTCGCGAGTGACGAAATCATGGCAGATCAAGCGATCAAGCTCTTCAGACACATCATGCTCTTCGCCATTCAGTATCCTGACCACCCGAATATCCTGATCCGTGATATCCTCCAGATCCTTTGAGTTGACCGGATCCACGTGAAACTGCGCTGCACAGGTCCCGCAGGCGTACATCATGTAGTGGCTCCAAACCGTTCCGCGCCCGACCTCTCGATCACATGAACAGCACAACAGCGCGATCGCGACAATAAAGGTGATCGAGGGCCGCATCCCTTTCACTGCCCCTTCATCTCCCCACCCGTGATCCGGTTGCGCTCCTGCTGCATGGGATTGGGCTGGCGCCACTGCTGCTCCTTGAAGACATCGAAGCGAGCAGGCACCATCTTCGGCGGCCAGCTGTTGTTGTTCAGGTCGCAGTCGGCGGTCTCGAGGAAGGGGTCAAGCGTGACGCGCGCCACCTCTTTGCGCTTCACAAAGACCTTGGAGATGTCGTCGCTCACGCGCCAGATCTCCGCGGGGATGCGCTCCACCTCCTTGGTACCATCGAGGTACTCCCACTCCAAGATCAGCGGCATCACCAGCCCGCCGATGTTCTTGAACCGGAGCTCGTAGAGGTGCAGCTGCTCGTTCAGCAGGGCGAGCTCCTCGGGCTTCAGGCCCTTCTTCCACTTCTCATAGGCGGCCATATCGCGCTCAGTGGCGGTGAGCGGGTCGTAACTGTTGTAGAAGTCGCGCGTGGATGGGTCGATGTCCACCACGAAGTCGATCTCACTATCGATGTTCCGCTGGCGGCTCAGGTCGGGCACCTCGCGGGCCTTCTCCTCGCGGCGGAGCTTCTCAGCCAGGATGGGGTCGCGCGGATGCAGGTGCGTGTACCGCAGGCTGGCGATGTCGATGTCCACATGGTCCGTGGTGTAGAACCAGCCGCGCCAGAACCAGTCGAGGTCCACGCCGCTGGCATCCTCCATGGTGCGGAAGAAGTCGGCGGGCGTGGGGTGCTTGAACTTCCAGCGTTCGCAATAGGTCTTGAAGGCGTGGTCGAAGAGCTCGCGGCCCATGACGGTCTCGCGCAGGATGTTGAGCGCCGTGCAGGGCTTGCCGTAGGCGTTGTTGCCGAACTGCTGCAAGCTCTCGCTGTTGGTCATGATCGGCTCGATGCGCGCCTTCACCTTGTCCGGCGCGGCGTTGGGGTCGCCCTTCATGTAATCGACGATGTTGCGGGGCTTGCCGCGCCAGCTGGGATAATCCTTGTCCCACTCCTGCTCGGTGAGGTACTGCACGAAGGTGTTGAGACCCTCATCCATCCAGGTCCACTGCCGTTCGTCGGAGTTGATGATCATGGGGAAGAAGTTGTGACCCACCTCGTGCGTGATCACGCCGATCATCCCATACTTGGTGCGCTCGCTGTAGGTGCCATCCTTCTCCGGCCTTCCGCCGTTGAAGCAGATCATGGGATATTCCATGCCGATGCGGTCGGTGTGCACACTGATGGCCACCGGGTAGATGTAGTCCGCGGTGAACTTGCTGTAGGTCTTGATGGTGTGCGCAACGACCTTGGTGCTGTACTGCTCCCAGAGCGGATTGCCCTCTTTGGGGTAGTAGCTCATGCACAGGACATTATTCGTCTTCACCGGCTGGTTCATGGCATCCCAGATGAACTTGCGGCTGCTGGCGAAGGCCACGTCGCGCACGTTCTTGCTCTTGTAAACCCAGGTCTTGGTGCCGCTGCTGCGCTCCTTCTCGTTGTCCAGCGCCTCCTGTGGCGTAACGATCATAACGGGCTTGTCGCTGGTGCGCGCTTGAGCGAGGCGCTTCTGCTGGGTGGCGGTGAGTACGGTTGAAGCATTCGCCCATTCGCCGGTGGCCGCTACGATGTGATCGCTCGGCACGCTGATGCTGAGGGTATAGTCTCCGAAGTCGAGGGTGAACTCGCCGGCGCCGAGGAACTGCTTGTGCATCCACCCGCTGTAGTCCATGTAAGCGCACATGCGCGGGTAGAATTGCGCGATGGTGTAGATGTAGTTGTCCTCCTCGGGGAAGTACTCGTAGCCGCCTCGGCCGCCCCACTTCATGCGGTCGTTGATCCAGTTCCACCAGCTCACCTTGAAGCTGAAGGTGGCGCCGGGCGCGAGCGGCTTCGGCAGGTCCACACGCATCATGGTCTTATTGATCGTGTACTTCAGCTTGCCGCCGCTGGCATCGGTGACGCCGGTGATCTTGTATCCGCCATCGAAGGGATGTACCCACTTGTCCAATTGGTCAATGCTCACGCTGTCCGGCATGGTGCCGGTGCGCGTGGTGTTCGCATCGCTTCCAGGCTCGAAGATGTTCTGGTCGAGCTGCAACCAGAGGTACTCCAGCTTGTCCGGGCTCTGGTTGTGGTAGGTGATGGTCTCGTAGCCCATGAGCTTGGGCAGCTCGCCTTCTCCGGCCTTCGGCTCGGTGATCTCCACATGGATGTCATAATCGGCCTTCATCTGCCAGTAGGCGTGGCCGGGGGCTCCGCTGGCGGTGCGCTGCTCGTTGGGCGTGGGCAGTTCCTGGTCGAGCTGGCGGAACTTGTCGCGGCCGTAACGGGGACTGTCCTGGGCGAGGGCGGTGAGGCCGGCCACGAGGCCGAGCACGGGAAGAGTGCGCTTCAACAGCATTGGGCGAAGGTAAAGGGTGCCCTGAAAGGTGACCGGATCGTCCTGACCACAGGACATCAACAAGCCACCGATGCAGTCCGACCCCCTAACTTCACACCAGGTTGGAACCGCCTGGCATTTTCATCCTCCGACATGGTTTCGCTGACTCCGCTGAGGTGCCGGATAGCCCTCTTGGTCGATCCGCCGGACGTGCGCCGATCTGTTCTCCTTCTTGTTTGCCTCGTGATCGTCGGCGCTGCCTCTGGCCAGTCGATCGCAGCAGGGATGGTCGGCCTTGATGACCATTATGTCGACGTGGTGCCGGACACCCTGTTGAGCGAATTGAACGTTCACCTTTCGCCCTACCCAGGGGAGCAATTCCGGATCGACCTGGACAGCGACGGGATGTACGATGCACGATTCGTCACCTACGGCGGAGGTGGCTTGGGAGGTGGAGCGGGAGGCTGCCAGCTTCAACCGGAACCGTGGGTTTCCATCATGGCTCATCTTGATACATCGAACGGATGCTGTCCAGGGCAGTACATCGCGCTTCTGGCCGATACGATCCGAATAGGAGATACCATCTCCGCTCAGGACAGCTTCGTTCAAGATGAGGTCTATCTATGGTCCGGGTCCTACGGCTGGGCCATGGCACCGATCATCAATGATTGGCTTGGTATCGGTGAACATTTCATCGGGCTTCGGATGCTGGCCGGGATCGATACGCTGTACGGCTGGATCAGGGTTAACGCCTTTGAGCAAGGACCACGGACCCTGGTCGTCATGGACCATGCGATCAACCTTGGGACCGTCGGCATCAGTTCGATCGATCCGACCCCGGAGGTCCGGGTGTTCCCGATCCCGGCGGAAGACCTGGTCACCGTGCAAATTCCGACAGGTGCACCTGCCGGCTCCGTCGGTGTTCTGGATCTGCGCTCACGCACTGTTCTTCGGGTGCCACTGACCGACGCTCAAGCAACACTTGACCTGAGCGGACTGGAGGCCGGCGTGTATTTCCTGAACATACGGATCGGC
Organism: Flavobacteriales bacterium; assembly: GCA_016713875.1. NCBI lineage: Bacteria > Pseudomonadati > Bacteroidota > Flavobacteriia > Flavobacteriales > Flavobacteriales bacterium. Next base: position 882,810 of record JADJOI010000003.1, on the reverse strand, counting down.
GAACGGACGGTTGTCGAGCGGCTCATCAGGGAATGACCCGGAAGTCGCTCCGGGCCTTCCGGCCTTGAAGGTGATCATTCGGATCCCAACACGATCCACTTCCTCAGTTCTGCTTCTCCATCAAGTCCCTGTTGCTGGTTTCGTTCCTGGACACCATGGTAGCCCCCCCCGACATCTTCGTCTCGATCCTCACCGTCCCACACACGCCGACCGGGATGGTCCGCTGCCGGTCGTGCGGAAGGGGGCGATACCTTGGCGCCGATGCCGACCACCGCCGAACAACCCTGGATCGAAGCAGGTTACGGCCTGTTCGCCCTCCACGGCCCTGATGGCGTGAAGGTGGAGCAGCTCGCCCGTCAGGTGGGCATCAGCAAGTCGTCGTTCTACCATCACTTCGAGGACGTGCCGGCGTTCATCGAGCAGCTGCTTGCTTTCCACTTGCTGCGGGCCGATGTGCTCGCGTCCAAGGCGGGGACATGCGCCAGTTTCGATCCGGGGTTCATCCAGCTGCTCGTGGAGCACCGTATTGACCTGCTGTTCCAGCGGCAGCTACGGGTGTCCCGCGGCAACGCGGCGTTCCAACGCTGCTTCGAGGAGGCGCACCAGCGCGTGGTGGAGCGGATCATGCCGCGCTGGGCCGAAGCCTTGGGCATCCCGGGCCAGCTCGGACCGGCCCGGGAAATGCTCCACGTGGTGACCGACGTGTTCTACCAGCGGCTCACCAACGACAACCTCAGCTACTCCTGGATGGTGGAGCTGCTCAAGGAGATCGAGTCCTTCATCCGGCACGCCATGCGGAGCCAGGGCTCCATCAGCGGGCTCGGCACGGGTCAGTCCTGAACCACCAACCGTGCGCCCGAGGTGCGGCCCGAAGCGCCGACCACCTGAACCAGGTAGGTGCCCGGTGCGAGGCCGGCAGGCAGCTCCACGATGCGCACCGGGCCGTTCAGTGAACGCGCGTCGACCACCACTTCCGCCCCACGCGCATCGAACAACCGAACGAGCGACACATCCTCCACCGACCCTATGGTGATGGGCATGCCCGCCCGCGCCGGATTCGGATGCGCCATCAAGGCAATCGGCCCGACCGCCTCCGCGACCGATGTGTTGATGTCGTTGATGTGCCGGAACACCGTGATGTCGTTGTTCGTGCCGGAGTAGCCGCGGCCAGCGACGAGGATCGCGCCATCGCTCTGCAAGGCCAGCGCATTGGCCTCATCGAATCCGCCATTGATGCTGTTGAGCACGTAGCCGTTCGTGCCGAACGTGTTGTCCAGGGCACCGCTTGTAGTGTAGCGTGCCAGGACCTGGTCGCGCGGATCGAACCAGAAACCGCCGGATGTGCCGCAAACCAAGGGTTTGCCATCGGGTTGCAGGATGAGGTCGTTGAAGACGTTCTGCAACGCCGGTGTGTTGAACAGCACGGTGCCGTTCGTGCCGAAGGAGGGCACGTCGCCCCCATCGGCATCCATTTCCATCAGGAAGCCATCGAAAGAGAAGTCGGGGTCTTCGGTAAAGCCGGACAGGAAAATGTTGCCCGCAGGGTCGAGCGCCTGGCCGAACGCCACTTCCTGCTCGCCTGCGTTGATCGCCTTGATCACTATGCCATCCGTGCCGAAACCGGGGTCCAGCACACCGTTGGCATCGAAGCAGGCCACCAGCACATCACGGTCGCTGAGGCCGCCGCCGATGTCGCGCGAGAAGCTGCCACTGGCCACGATGCGCCCGTCCACCTGCACGCCGACGCTCCAGAACTGGTTCTCGATCTGGTTCACCGTGACCTCGGCCAGGCCGTTGTTACCGAAGGTGTTGTCCACCGAGCCGTCCGCGTTCAGCCGGATCACCACCGGCTGGTTGTTGAAGTTGGCGTCGATCCGCGATCCGGCCAACAGGAACTGCCCATTGACCAGGGGTGCCACCGCAAACGCGAAGTCATCTCCGGTGCTCACGTTCGGCTCGCTGTAGCCCCCAGTACCGAATGATGTATCCAGTGTCCCGTCCACGTTCAGACGCAGGGCCAGCATGGAGGCGGAGAAGTTCCCATCATAGCGCGTGCCCACCACCACGATCTTGCCGTCCGCCTGAACGAAAAGGTCGTACGCATAGGATTCGTTGAAGGCGTTGACGACCAGCGTGCCGTCGCCATCGAAACCGCTGTCCAGCGTGCCGTCGGGGTTCAACCGGACCACCAGCAACTTGCCCGAGAAGTTCGCGTCGATGGCGGTGCCTGCGGCCAGGATCTTCCCATCGGGCTGAACCTTCACGCAGGTCAGGTTATCGTTGGCGCCGAAGTTCTGCACGTACTTACCGGCGGTGGCGAAGGTGGGGTCGAGCGATCCCGGTTGGGCCAGGAGCGAAAGTGCGGCCGCATTGGCGGCGATGATCCAAGAGATACAGAGTAACGGTGTGCTCATGCATCAAAGATGCGGATCCTTTCCTGAAGTAGTTGGACGGTGCCGTACAGCCGGGCCGCAGGCCATCTTTGTGCCATGCACATGTTGTTGCTCGCCCTCCTGACCTCCGGCACCTTGGCCGTCCACGACTTCTTCGTCTCCATCCTCACCATCCGCCATACGCCGGCCACGCAGACCCTCGACCTCACCTGGCGCATCACGGCGCACGACATCGAGCACGCGCTGGAGAACATGGCCCCGCTGAAGCTCGGTTCCGACAAGGAGCACCCAAAGGCCGACAGCCTGCTCAACGCCTACTTCATCCAGCATCTGATGCTCATGCAGGACAAGCAGCTCACCTGGACCTGGGTCGGCAAGGAGCTCGATGGCGAAACGCTGTACTGCTACCTGCAGGTGGACGACATCGCCTCACCGAAGGACCTGCTCGTGCAGAACAGCCTGCTGCAGGACGTCTTCCTCGAACAGCAGAACCTGGTGCACGTGGAGGGCGAGAAGTTGCCCACGCGTTCGCACACGTTCATCCGGGGAAGCACACCGCACACCTTCGCGTGGTGAGCCCGGATCATGCACGCTGACCTCCGTCCACATCGACCTCTGCGGCCATCCGCACCCGCCCTGGCGGTTCTGATCATCTTGGCGACATGCTCGTCCAACTGCACGCGGAACGGCGATGCCCATGGCCGGTTGCCGGAGGGTTTCAGGCGAAGTGGGGACAGCATCCTGTACCACAACATGGTCCTGGACGGGGTGGATGCCGGCTCATTCCAAGTGCTGGACGCGTCGTTCTGCAAGGACTCGGGGCGCGTGTTCCACTTCGACAGTTACCGCGAAAGCCGCGACTACTTCCTTACGAAGAAGCACGTGATCGACCGTTTGGATAGGGCCGATGCAGCATCCTTCCAAGTGCTTGGCCATGCGTACGCCAAGGATGACCGGCAGGCGTGGTACCGCGATCAGCCTTTCCGGGTGAAGGACCTGCGGAGCCTGCAAGCCCTGAGCCCACGGATCGTGAAGGACGACACGAGCGCCTACCTGGACCGCAAGCCCATCCCCGGGAGCCACGGCCGCAGCTTCGCGCTCATCGATCACACCTATGCGCGCGACACGCTGCACCGCTTTTACATCCAGGGGAGCGGCAATGAGGTGGCCGTCGCCGCCATCCCCTGTGACCCGCCTACCTTCCGCATTCTGGACCACACCTATGCGGTGGACCGGGCTCATGTCTTTCACCAGGGTCGGCGCATCCCGGGAGCCTTGCCCGAAGGCTTCGTGCTGCTCGGCTCAGGCTACGCCAGGGACGGTCGCAGCGTGTTCTTCCGCGGACGGCATGTCGCGGGCGCCGATCCTGCGACCTTCACCTTGTTCGCTGAGAACGAGCGCTCCAGTGGTGAGGTGCTCTATGCGCAGGATACGGGGCACATCTACGTGAACGATATGCCCTTTGAGGGAGTGGACCGCGCGACCTTTCGTATCCTGGATGAGAAGTACACCGTGGACATCAATGGCGTGTACTTCCGGATGCAACGGGTGCACGGCGCCGACCCGCTCACGTTCAAGGTGTATCCGCACTACCTCGGTGAGGCCGATGCCGAGGACAAGGATCACCGGTACGGCGACGGCAATGTGGTCGAATGACCCGGGACACGGCCAGTGGTCCCGGTCGTGCTGATCATCCTCGACCATTGGTACCTGGTGCACCTGGAGGGCGGGATGCCCATGACGCGGTCGCACACCTTCCTCCGGGGTCATACACCGCCAGGCCGGATCAGGTAGTCCCCCCTACGCCTCCGTACCTTCGGGTCTCCTCCACCCGTGCCTGACCCATGCGACCCTCCGCCCTCAAGTACAGCCTGGTGTACCTGGTCCCCGTGGTGGTCGCCACCTCGCTCGCGGTGCGGAACGAATGGTCCTTCGCGGCGGTGGCCTTCATCTTCGGCTTCCTGCCGGTGCTCGAACTGATCCTGAAGCCCGACCCCCGCAACCTGGACGCGGCGCATGAGGCTCTGGCGAAGGAGGACCGCCTGTACGACCTGATCCTCTTCAGCCTGGTGCCCATCCAATGGGGGCTGCTGCTGTTCTTCCTCGTGCAGGTCAGCGCGGCCGAGCTGTCGTGGATGCTGAAGCTGGGGCTCACCTCCGCCTTCGGAATGGCCTGCGGAGTGCTGGGCATCAACGCCGCGCACGAGCTGGGGCACCGGGCCACCAAGCACGAGCAGTTCATGGCCAAGGCGCTGCTGCTCACCACGCTGTACATGCACTTCTTCATCGAGCACAACCGCGGCCACCACAAGCACGTGAGCACCGACGAGGATCCCGCGAGCAGCCGCCGCGGCGAATGGCTCTACGCCTTCTTTCTGCGTACCATCGCGGGCAGCTGGCTCAGCGCGTGGAAGCTGGAGGCGGCGCGGCTGCAGAAGAAGGGCCTGCCCGTGTTCAGCCTGCACAACGAGATGCTCCGCTTCCAGATGATCCAGCTCGCGCTGGTGGCGGCCATTGCGGGCGTGTTCGGGCCGGAGGCGATGGGTTGGTTCCTGGGTGCGGCCCTGATCGGCATCCTGCTGCTCGAAACGGTGAACTACATCGAGCACTACGGCCTCCGGCGGAGGAAGGTCGGCGACAGCTACGAACGCCCGCTGCCCATCCACTCCTGGAACTCCGACCACCCGCTCGGCCGGCTGATCCTGCTGGAGCTCACGCGCCACAGCGACCATCACTACCTGGCCAGCCGCAAATACCAGGTCCTGCGCCACTTCGACGAGAGCCCGCAGCTGCCCGCCGGATATCCCGCCATGATGGTGCTGGCCTTCCTGCCGCCCCTCTGGTTCCGCGTGATGGACCGCGAGATCGACCGCTTGAAACAACGCGCCGGTCACGGGGCGCTCGCCTGACCCATGGCCGAGCCCACGCACGACTTCGACCACGTGGTGATCGGCAGCGGCTTCGGTGGCTCGGTGGCGGCACTGCGCCTCAGCGAGAAGGGCTACCGCGTGCTCGTGCTGGAGAAGGGCCGGTGGTTCAACAAGGCCGAGGATTTCCCCGCGTCCAACTGGGACCTGCGCCGCTGGCTGTGGTGGCCGCGTGCGGGCTGGAAAGGCCTCTTCAAGATCAGCTTCTTCCGGCACATCACCGTGCTCAGTGGTACCGGCGTGGGCGGCGGCTCGCTCGTGTACGCCAACACCCTGCCTGTGCCACGCACGCCCTTCTTCCGCACCGGCAGCTGGAAGGACCTGTGCGACTGGGAGCGCGAGCTCACCCCCTACTACGCCCTGGCCAGGCGCATGCTCGGCGTGGAGCGCCACCCTTACACCAGCCGCAGCGACCGGGTGATGCGCGACCTCGCCGCGGACATGGGCGTCCCGCAGGGCTTCGACACCGTCGACGCCGCCGTGCACTTCGGCGCCCCGGGCGTCACCGTGAAGGACCCCTACTTCGGCGGCAAGGGCCCCGACCGCACTGGCTGCATCCAGTGCGGCGGCTGCATGCTCGGCTGCCGGCACAATGCGAAGAACACGCTCGACAAGAACTACCTCCACCTGGCTCAACAGCTCGGCTGCAGCATCCGCGCGAACGCCGAGGTGGTCGATGTGCAGCCCCTGAGCCCCGATGGCAGCGTCGGTTACCGCATCCGCTACCGCGACCCTTCAGCCTGGTTCCCGCGCATCCGCACCGTGACCGCCAAAGGCGTGGTGTTCGCCGGCGGCGTGATGGGCACCCTGCCCCTGCTCCTGAAGTTGAAGGCCGGCAGCCTGCCGAAGCTCTCCGACCGCGTAGGCCACGGCGTGCGAACCAACTCCGAAAGCCTCATCGGCGTCACCACCTTCGACCGCGACGTCACCTTCTCGGAGGGCATCGCCATCGGCTCCATCGTGGAGCTCGACGCACAGCGGCACGTGGAACCCGTGAAGTACCCGCCGGGCAACGGCATCTGGCGCATCCTGATGGCGCCGATGGTGAAGGGCAGTTCGTGGCCGATGCGCCTGGTGAACATGGTGGTACAGCCCTTGAAGCAGCCGTGGACCTACCTGCGCACCTTCTTCGTGAGCGACTGGAGCCGTCGCACGCACATCCTGCTGTACATGGAGGCCATCGACTCCACCCTGCGGCTCAAGCGCGGACCGTTGGGCGGCACCGGCACCGCGTTGGAGTCGGGCCCCGCGCCCACCGCCTTCAACCCGCAGGCGCAGGACATCGCGCACCGCGTGGAGCGCATCGTGAACGGCAAGGCCATGGTGCTCATGCAGGAAACGCTGCTGGGCATCCCCACCACGGCGCACATCCTCGGCGGTGCCTGCATGGGGGCCGATGCCTCCACCGGTGTGATCGACCGCGACAACCGCGTGTTCGGGTACGCGGACCTGTGGGTGTGCGACGGCAGCGCCATCTCGGCCAACCCCGGCGTGAACCCCAGCCTCACCATCACCGCCATCGCCGAGCGCGCCATGGCACAGGTGCCGGAGCGCCGGGCGTAAGGGTCTTCGCGCCCAGCGGATGAACCGCGGACGGGTGGCCCAGGCTTTGTGCGCGCAGCGCAACTGGTCCGCCCCCATGCGCACACTTCTCCTCCTCACCGGACTGCTGTCCACAGCGGCTACGTGCGCCCAGACAGCGCCCTCCGACATCGAACAGGTCCGCGCCACCCTGATGGACTACATCGAGGGCACGGCGAACCGGAGCGCCTGCGCCGCGCGTTCGACCCCGACTTCAACCTCTACACGGTGAACGAGCAGGACAGCCTGTGGGTACGGTCGGGGGAGAAGTACATCGCAGGCATCAAGCCGGGCGAACGGAACGACCGCCAGGGCCGCATCATCTCCATCGACGTGGAGAACAACACCGCCATGGCCAAAGCCGAGATCGTGGTGCCGGGCTGGCGGGTCTTCACGGACTACTTCCTGCTGCTCCGCTACGAAGGTTCGTGGAGGATCGTGCAGAAGAGTTACAGCTGGCGCCCCCTTTCGAAGAAACCCGAGTGAGCGGAAGGCCCCGACCTTCGCAGGCGTCGGCCCGGTCATGCGCCACCATCGTCCAACCCTTCTCTTGCTGATACCCTTGCTGGCCGTGGCATGCCGGCCGGTCAGTTCCGATCCAGAGCCCACGATCCGGCCTCCGACCGCCCAACACGACACCCTGATCGCCCACAGCACCCTGGCGGATACGGCAGGGCTCGAGGCCGACCTGCGGATCATCGAGCGCAAGCTGGGCCCGCTGGATGCTGACATCCGCGACCACCTGCAGGCCGTGGAGGTCACCTACTACGGCTTCACGGACAGCAGCTGCACGGCGGTCGACAGCACGCGCCTGTGCACAGGCGTCCTGCTGGTGCATGCGTGCGTGGCCGGCGAGGTGCGGGCGATCTTCGACGGGCTGCTGCTCGACCGCTTCCCCATCGCGCATGTGATCCCGATCAACCGCTACGGCCTCAACGCCGACAGCACCGGCTGGGACGATGCCGCCTCCATGGCCGACAACAACACCAGCGCCTTCAACTTCCGCGGCAAGGCCCACGTGCCGGAGACCTCCAAGCACGCGCAGGGCATCGCCATCGACATCAACCCGCTGTTGAACCCCTTGGTGCGCGCGGGCACGAACGGCACGGTGCGCGAGCCCGCCCATGGCCGCTACGATCCGCGGCGCCCGGGCACCCTCACCCACCCCCGCATCCTGAAGCACCTGGCCCCGCACGGCTGGACCTGGGGCGGACGCTGGCAGCGGCCGCAGGACCACCAGCACATCGAGAAGGCCCACGGCCGCTGCACACACCTGCACGAACGGATCCGGTGAGCGTTGTTCCTTCGCGCCGATGACCCGCCCCGAAAAGGCCGCTTTCGTCGCCGCCAAGCTCGCCGAGCTCTACCCGCGCACATCCATCCCCCTCGACCATGCGGACCCCTACACCCTGCTGGTGGCCGTAGTGCTCAGCGCGCAGTGCACGGACAAGAAGGTGAACGAGATCACACCACTGCTCTTCGCCAGGGCGCGCACGCCGCAGCAGATGGTGAAGCTGAGCGTGGAGGAGATCCAGGACATCATCCGGCCATGTGGTCTTTCACCCATGAAGAGCAAGGGGATCCATGGTCTTTCGCGGATCATCCTGGAGGAGCACGGAGGAAAGGTGCCAGCGAACATGGCGGCCTTGGAGCGTATGCCGGGCGTAGGGCACAAGACGGCCAGTGTGGTGATGGCACAGGCCTTCGGGGTGCCGGCCTTCCCGGTGGACACGCACATCCATCGGCTCGCCTACCGCTGGACCTTGAGCACGGGCCACAACGTGGAGCGGACCGAGGCCGACCTGAAGCGGCTCTTCCCGGAGGACAGCTGGAACGCCCTGCACCTGCGCATCATCTACTTCGGGCGCGAGCACTGCCCGGCCAAGGGCCATGACCCTCGGAAGTGCCCCATCTGCAGCGTGATCGGGCGCAAGGAATCGTTCACCGCGGGGCGGTGATCCCAGACTCAGTTGAGCACCAGCGCCACCGTGCCCAGCGGAGGTGCCTCCACCACGGACAGGGCCTTGCTGTAGCTGAGGATGGCCTGGAGGGTGGCGGGACGGGGACCCGGTTGAAGGTCCATGGTGGTGCGGCGGACTGGTGACCGGCGATCGCGCCGGCGGAGGGTAGTGTGCTTCATGCCATATGGTTGGTGTGCGTGATGATGAACGCCGGGGCATCCCTCGCTATTGCATAGGATCACGAACGACTCCTCGACCACCTGACGTTCAGACGATTATCATCCCCTGAAAATGCGAACGCCGGCTTACGGGCCGGCGTTCAAGGACATGCAGCTGGCAGGCCTATGCGCGCTCCAGATGGATGTCGTGTTCCTTGATGAGCTTGCGCATGTTGATCAGCGCATAGCGCATCCGACCCAAGGCGGTGTTGATGCTCACGTTGGTGTGCTCGGCGATCTCCTTGAAGCTCATGCTGAGGTAGGTGCGCATGATCACCACCTCCCGCTGTTCCTCGGGCAGATGCTCGATCAGCTTCCGCACATCCTCGTCGATCTGTACGTTCACGAGCTGTTGCTCGATATTCTGTTCGGGCCGGGCCACCGTGGCGAACACGTCGTGGTCCTCCGTTCCGCGCACCAGAGGCATCTTCTTGCTGCGGCGGAAGTGGTCGATCACCAGGTTGTGCGCGATGCGCATCACCCAAGGAAGGAACTTGCCCTCCTCGTTGTACTTCCCCGTCTTGAGGGTGTGGACCACCTTGATGAAGGACTCCTGGAAGAGGTCCTCGGTGACCTCCCGGTCACGCACCATCAGGTAGATGTGGCTCCATACTTTGCGCTTGTGGCGCAGCAGCAGGGTTTCGAATGCCTGCTCGTTCCCCGCCGTGTAGGCGTGCACGAGCTCCGTATCGGTGAGCACCTTCGTACGCATGTGACCTTCCCTTTAGTCCGGTTCGGATCAACGATCCAGGGTAGTGGTCACGCGATGGGCGAAGGGGGTTTGAAGGTGCGGGCCTGTCGGCCGGGTTCGGGAATGAGACGTGGCCCGGGGAGAGAACGTTGCCTGATCGTCCGTATTGTGCGACCAGGTGGAATTTTCGTCGGACCAAGGCGAAGATAGTGATCCCCGGGCAAAGTCGCGCGGACCGATGCCTAAATTCGCGCCGCCCTTGCCTGCCCCCTCCCGCACTCGACGAGCAGCACCCGCCCCAACGAACGGTGCCCCCCCCGCCCCGCCCCGGTCCGCCGGCCTGATCCGGGTGCAGGGTGCCCGCGTCCACAACCTCAAGAACATCGATGTCGACATCCCGCGCGGCAAGCTGGTGGTGATCACCGGCCTCTCCGGAAGCGGCAAGAGCAGCCTGGCCTTCGACACCCTGTACGCCGAGGGCCAGCGGCGCTATGTCGAGAGCCTCAGCAGCTACGCCCGCCAATTCATGGGCCGGCTGGAGAAGCCCGATGTGGACCGCATCCTCGGGATCAGCCCGGCCATCGCCATCGAACAGAAGGTGATGACCCGCAACCCGCGGAGCACAGTGGGCACCAGCACCGAGGTGTACGACCACCTCAAGCTGCTCTTCGCCCGCATCGGCCGCACCTACAGCCCGGTGAGCGGCGAACCCGTGAAGCGCCACACCGTGGAGGATGTCCTGCGCACAGTGCACGCCCATCCCCCAGGGGAGGCCGTTCTTCTCCTCTGCCCCATCCACCTGCCGCAGGGCCGCACCCTGGCCGCCCACCTCGATGTGCTCCATCAGCAGGGCTTCGCCCGCGTGCACGACGGAAACACGGTGCACCGCATCGAGGAACTGTTGAGCCTCCGATCCCTGCCCAAGGGCGACTGGTGCCTGGTGGTGGACCGGGTGAGCGTGAACCCCGATGACCCCGAGAACGACAGCCGGATCGCCGACAGCGCCGAAGCCGCCTTCTTCGAAGGCCAGGGCGAGCTGCACGTGCTGGGGACCGACGGTCGCGGCGATGAGCGACGCACCATCCTCAACGACCGCTTCGAGCGCGACGGCATCCGCTTCGAGGAGCCGAGCACCAACCTGTTCAGCTTCAACGACCCGGTGGGGGCCTGCCCCCGGTGCGAAGGCTACGGCAGCGTGATCGGCATCGACCACGACCTGGTGATCCCCGACCAGGGCCTGAGCGTCTTCGATGAATGCGTGGCCCCGTGGCGCGGCGAGAAGCTCGGCGAATGGCGCGCCACGTTCATCGAACGCGCCGAACGCCACGACTTCCCCATCCACCGCCCGTATCGCGACCTGACGCCGGAGCAGCGCGACCTGCTGTGGAAGGGAGCTCGCGGTCTGCAAGGCATCGACGCCTTCTTCCGCTATGTGGAGGAGAAAAGCTACAAGATCCAGTACCGGGTGCTCGCCAGCCGCTACCGGGGCAAGACCACCTGCCCGACCTGCGATGGATCACGGCTGCGCAAGGAGGCCTCCTACGTGCGCATCGCCGACCGCACCATCACCGAGCTGGTGCGCATGCCCATCGATCAGCTGCTCGCCTTCTTCCGCGGGCTGGACCTGAACGAGCATGACCGCCATGTGGCCTCCAGGCTCCTCACCGAGATCCGCAATCGCCTGCAATACCTCAGCGATGTGGGCGTGGGCTACCTCACCCTCGACCGGCGCAGCAACACCCTGAGCGGCGGTGAGACCCAGCGGATCGACCTGGCCACCAGCCTCGGCAGCAGCCTGGTGGGCAGCATGTACATCCTCGACGAGCCCAGCATCGGCCTCCACCCGCGCGACACCCAGCGCCTGATCGGTGTGCTCAAGCGCCTTCGCGACCTGGGCAACACGGTGATCGTGGTGGAGCACGATGAGGAGGTGATGCGTGCCGCGGACCACATCATCGATATGGGCCCGGAAGCGGGATCCCACGGCGGCCAGGTGGTCTTCCAGGGCGGCCACGCCGACCTGCTCGCCAGCGACAGCCTCACGGCGCAGTACCTCACTGGCCGCCTGCGCATACCCCGTACGGCACACCGGCGGCCGGTGAAGGACCGGCTCATCGTGCGCGGGGCCCGGGCCAACAACCTCAAGGACATCGATGTGGCCTTCCCCCTCCACATGCTCACGGTGGTGACGGGCGTGAGCGGCAGCGGGAAGACGACCCTCGTGAAACGCATCCTCCACCCCGCCCTGCGCCGCGAACTGGATGGCTTCAGCGAGCGCCCGGGCGAGCACCGCGGCCTGGAAGGCGACCTCAAGCGCATCGAGGCCGTGGAACTGGTGGACCAGGACCCCATCGGCCGCAGCAGCCGCAGCAACCCGGTGACCTATGTGAAGGCCTATGAGGAGATCCGGCAGCTCTTCAGCGACCAGGATGTGGCCCGCGTGCGTGGCTACAAACCGTCCTTCTTCAGCTTCAACGTGGACGGCGGCCGCTGCGAGACCTGCCAGGGCGAGGGCGAGGTGCACATCGAGATGCAGTTCATGGCCGACATCCGGCTCACCTGTGAAGCCTGCCGCGGCAAGCGCTTCAAGGAGGAGATGCTCGATGTCCGCTTCCAGGGCCGCGACATCGCCGAGGTGCTCGACCTCACGGTGGACGACGCCATCGCCTTCTTCGGCGGGGCGTCCGGACCAACGGCCTGCGCCCGCATCGTCCAGCGCCTCAAGCCCCTCCAGGACGTGGGCCTCGGCTACGTGAAGCTTGGGCAGAGCAGCAGCACCCTCAGCGGCGGAGAGGCCCAGCGCATCAAGCTCGCGAGCTTCCTGACGAAGGGCCAGGAGGAGCGGCCCACCCTCTTCATCTTCGACGAGCCCACGACCGGCCTGCACGTGCACGACATCGCCCGCCTGCTCAAGGCCCTGGAGATGCTGATCCACAACGGGCACAGCGTGATCTGCATCGAGCACAACACGGAGGTGATCGCCTGCGCCGACCATGTGATCGACCTCGGCCCCGACGGCGGCGATGCCGGAGGGCTGCTGGTGTTCGAAGGGACGCCGGAGGCCCTGGCCGCTCACCCCACCAGCCTCACCGGCGCCCACCTCCGCGGTCGGCTGGCCTGACGCCTGTCACCGGCCGGATCGACGCCCGTCATCCTATCCCAAGCGATGGTGTCGGACCTTCAAGGTCCCCAAGCGACCAACCCATGACCACCCGCACCCTGCTCCTCGACCCGGTGATCGAACGCCTGATGGAGGCCCGCCCCGGCCCCTGCGTCACCATCACCCTGCCCACGCACCGGACGATGCCCGATGCGAACCGGGACATCATCCTGCTCAAGGACCTCCTCCGGGAGGCCGGGGAACGCTTGGCCGGGATGGGCGAGAAACGGGCCATGGCGCCCATCGTCGAGCACCTGCAGACACTGGCCGGGTCCCTGGACCACAAGCACCAGATGGATGGCCTAGCGCTCTTCGCGTCCACCGACCACGCCGAAACCGTGAAGCTGCCTTTCAGCATCGAACCGCGCGTCGCGGTGGGCGATGCCTATGTGGTGCGCGATGTGGTGCGCGCCCGGCTCGGATCGGTCCACTATCATATCCTCGCGCTCAGCCAGCACACGGCCCGGTTATTCGCCGCCACCGATGATCACCTCGTCGCTGAGGTCCGCGGCGGTCTGCCTTTGGAGAACAGGCACTACACCACCGACGCGGCACAGGTGACCACCTCCCGCGGACAGGACAACCAGGCGCGCCATTGGTATACGGATGTGGCGAAGGCGGTGGAACACACCGTCGGTCCTCAGGGCCGTGTGGTGGTCGCGACCACAGCCACCCACTACGCCCCGTTCCTGGATGCCGCACCTCATGCTGCGCTCTTCATCGCGCACCTCGAGGGCAACCATGAGCACGACGCACCGGCCGAGCTCGTGCGGCAGGCGTGGACGCTGGCCTACAACGATCAGAAGCGTCGGCACATGGCCGACCTGGAGATCCTCGCCCGCACCCCGGCCGACAAGCACGTGACCACCGTCGACGACATCTGGGCCCGGGTGCAGGAGGGCCGGGGGCAGACCCTGCTGGTGGAACGCGATCTGGTGATCCCCGGCGTGGTGGTGGAAGGCCGCGTTCAGCCCGATGCGCCGAACGACGGAAGCGACCTGGTGGACCGGATCATCACCGCGCAACTGCATCATGGCGGGGAGGTCCGCATGCTCCCCTCTGGCAGCCTGAAGGACTACGACGGCATTGCGCTCATCACCCGGTACTGACGGCCCTACCGCAGCACGGTGACATGCCCGCGCAGTTCGCGCAGCGTGTCATCGCAGGAGGGGGTGTACCGGATCACGTAGAAGTAGGTCCCCTCACTGGCCTTCCGGTCCGGGTTGTTACCGTCCCACGTCACCGCGAGGCTGGTGGAGCGGAACACCTCGGTCCCCCACCGGTCGTACACGGAGACCTCCACGTCCTGGCTGCCGTTGGCCTGCGGTTCGAACCGGTCGTTGGCTCCATCACCGTTCGGGCTGAAGACGTTCGGCACCACGATGTCCGTACCGAGCGGATCGGGGATCACGGAGGCGACGCCCGAATACGTGCAGCCGAACGCATCGGTGACGCTGAAGCCATAGCTGCCCTCCTCGCCCACCACGATGCCGCGCGTGGTGGCACCGCCCGACCAGGTGTAGGACACCCCTTCATAGGGGATGATGAGCAGCACACTGTCGCCCGGGCAGGCCACCGCATCGAAGTCGAGCGGTCCAGGGTCGGGGGCCAGCGACACATCCACTGTGTCGGTGCCGCCGCACTGGGCAAGGGTGACCTGCACCCAATAGCTGCCGGGCTGGTCCACGGTGATGGACGACGTGGTGGCGCCGGTGCTCCAGGCATGGTCAGGACCGCTGAGGCCGGTGGACAGCACCGTGCTGGCGCCCGGGCACAGCACCTGATCGGGGCCCAGGTCCACGGTCACGCCCGGGATCACGTTCACCGTCACGCTGGCCGATGCGCTCGTGGCGCACAAGGTGTCCGTCACGGTCACCGTGTACGCCGTGGTGATGTCGGGTGAGGCCACCGGAGCCTGCGCCGAGGGATCGTTCAGATCGGTCGGGGGCGACCAGGTGTAGCTGTAGCCGCCCTGGCCACCGCTCACCACGGCAGTGAGCTGCGTGCTGCTTCCGCTGCAAATAGGGTCGGTGCCGTTCAAGGCCACCACCACCAGAGGCACGTCGACCTGCACGGTGACGCTGTCGGTACGCACGCAGCCCTCGGCGTTCGTCACCGTCACGAAGTACGTGATGGTGGCCGTCGGAGAGGCCGTCGGCGCCTGCAGGAAGGTGGCATTGAGGCCCGTGCCGGGCGACCAGGACCAGGAGTGGCCGGTGCCCGAGGTGGGCTGCGCGTTCAGCACCACCGAGCCACCGCTGCAGATCGTGGTGTCGTCCACCAGTAGCACGTCGAAGGCTTGGCCCACCTGCACGAAGACCGAATCGGTGTAGGTGCAGCCGAACTGGGCATCGAACACGTTCACGGCGTACCACTGGTCGGTGGGCGGCGTGGCCAAGGGGTCCACGATCGACGGATCGTTGAGCGTGGCGGCCGGCGTCCAGGTGAAGGTCAGCCCGCCCACCGTGTTCGTGGCGATGGCCACGTCATCCAGGCTCCAATTGTCCTCGCCCACACCACCGTTCGCCAGCTGCCGCCAGCGGAACAAGGTGTTGGCCGTCTGCGCCGGGCCGGGGATGTTCACCTGGATCACCGTGAAGGTGGGGTGCGCATATTCATAGTAGGTGTCCATGATGGTCCACGCCCCTCCCCCGTTCGTGCTGTACTCCAGCACCACATGCTCCCCGGGATCGGCATCCTCGCAGGGGGCCGTACCGGTGGCGATCTTGATCG
This sequence comes from Flavobacteriales bacterium, assembly GCA_016713875.1. NCBI lineage: Bacteria > Pseudomonadati > Bacteroidota > Flavobacteriia > Flavobacteriales > Flavobacteriales bacterium. Next base: position 867,146 of record JADJOI010000003.1, on the reverse strand, counting down.
CGAAGCGCACCGTGCCGCCGGTCGACACGTCCACAGGTCCGGCCGTGGCGCTGCGCTGGCCCGGTCCATCGAAGTAGAGGGCGTTGCCGGCCACCGAGCCGCATGCGTTGCTGATGCTGCCGTTCAGGATGCCGTTCCACAAGGAGGAAGGGGCCACGTCCAATACGTCCAGCCCCTGGATCACCTGCTGGGCGGTGAGGCCGAGCTGGCTCTGTTCACCGGAGCAGATCAAGGGCGGGTCGGCGGTGGTGTTCAACGCCAGGACATCCCCGTTCACCACCGTCACCAGAACGCTATCGGTGATGACCGCACAACCGTTCAAGGTGCTCACTTGGACCGTGTACCAGGTGGTGTGCGCGGGGTTGGCCACCGGGTCGGCGATGGACGGGTCGTTGAGGTCGGCCCCCGGGCTCCACGAGTAGACGTAGGTCCCAGGCGGCGAGACGTCCACCCCCAGCTGCACGGGCTGCAGCAGGCAGGCTTCCACCCCGGTGCTGTCGCCGCTCGCCAAGGCCTGGATGATCGGCGGGATCGCCAGCTCGATGCTGAAGAAGAACTGCTTCTCGCACCCGCTGATGCCGGAAGTGCCCGTCACGATGTACACGTCGGAGGCCGTGGGCGTGAACGTGTAGGTGGCCCCCTGGAACAGGACGGTGTTGGGGTCGCTCTGGGTGGTCCAGTAGGGATCGTTCAGCGGTTCGGGGATGGACAGGGTGATGGTGGTGTTGGTGTCCGCCAGGCACAGCACGGTGTCCAGTGGGAGGATGGGCTCCGGCGTGAAGGAGCCCACCGAATACGCGTAGCTCTCGGCGCTGCCCATGCCGTACACGTAGGCCGTGAGGCCCCCGATGCATTCCAGCGTGTGGCTGCCGACGGGGAGCGGCAGGGAGGCGTGGGCCACCGTGGGGCAGGCGGGATAGGGTGTGAACGCCGACGACGGCACGGGCACCCCGTCCAACACCACGTCGTCCACGTTCGGTTGCTGCACGATGATGTTGACGTAATGGTTCGTGATCACGGTGGACACCACCGTGGCGAAGGTGATGCGGTCGATCCGCTGCTCCTCGGCGTTGAGCAGCAACATGGCCGGATCGCCGTTGGAACCGCAGGTGATCCCTTCCATGAACTGGGCCACCACGAAAGGCAGGTTGCCCTCGAAGCAGGCGGCGTCGGGGAAGGAGTTCAATTCCACGAACTGGCCGGCGTTCAGGTTGAGGGGCGGACCGCCGTTCACCGTCACTTGGGTGCCGTCCTGATCGGCCAGCACGCGGTAGGTGTATTGCGTGGTGGTGCTGAAGGGCACCGAGTAGTAGCGCGTGCCCCAGGCCCGACGAGGCAGGTTCTGCTCCACGACGTGGTCGCAGGCGAAACATCCATCCGGGATGTTCGTGCACACGGAGCCGGAGAACACTGCGAAGGTCCTGCACTCACCGCTGCCAGGCGTGCCGCGGATCACCGTGCCGGTGAAGTCACCCAGCTCGTTGGCGGCGATGACCTGGTAGGTCTGGCCCGAGTCGAGCATCACGGTGAACGGCACACCCGCCGGCTGGCCGCCGAAGGTGGTGGCCGTCGGGGTGATCTCCACCTCGGTATCGTCCTGCCGCGCCACGATCAAGAACTCGGAGGCCAGCTCGGGCAGGCCGCTGAGGCCCGGATACGCCATGATGCGGTAGTCGCTCCCCAGCGACTGCACTGGATAGATCACGGCAGCATCCGCGGTGAACTGCTCGAAGTTGATCGCGAAGACCGCCACGGTGTCCTGCGTGCGCACCAGCACGGAGCGGCCTTCCACCACCTCGCTCGCCTGGTGCATGCCCTGGGCCAGCGGGATGGTGACGGTGGTGGTGACGTTCGCCGTGACCGTGAAGGCCTGGCTGAACCCCATCAGGGGCATCTCCACCAGCCCCGAGGTGTTGGTGGGCGACGAGATGAAGATGTCGAGGCTTTGCACCGGATTGCCCTGATAATTCTTCATGAAGCCCAACCAGAACTCGGTGCCCATGGTGGGCACGATACCCTGCCCCATGGACGCGTTCCGGCCGATGGCGGACAGGAGAAGAACGAGAAGCGTCAGGCGCGCAAGCCGGCTGCACAGGGGGCTGTCCATGGTTCCTTGATGGGGTTGTCGAAGAGACGCGGCCAACGGATCCGCCGTTGCCGAACGTCGAAAAAATACGAACGCTTACCGGAACTGAAGATCGTACAAACGACGATAAGCTCCGTTGAGAGCGAGCAGTTCCTGATGCCCTCCCTGCTCGATGATGCGCCCCTTGTCCAGCACCACGATGCGGTCGGCGTTCTGCACGGTGCTCAGCCGGTGGGCGATCACGATGCTCGTACGGCCTTTGGTGATGCGCTCGGTGGCTTCCTGGATCAGCTGCTCGCTGGCGCTGTCCACCGAACTGGTGGCCTCGTCGAGCACCAGAACGGCGGGGCGATGCACCATGGCCCTGATGAAGGCCAGGAGCTGCCGTTGACCGGTGGAGAGAATGCCACCGCGTTCGCGCACGTCGGTGTCGTAGCCCCGGGGCAGGCGCTGGATGAAGGCGTCGGCCCCCACCTCCCGGGCCGCGGCCTCCACCTGCGCCCGTGTGATCGAGGGGTCGTGCAAGGTGATGTTATCGTGCACCGTTCCGCTGAAAAGGAACACGTCCTGCAGCACCACCGAGATGCACCGCCGGAGCTCACCGAGCCGATACGCCTCCACGGGAACCCCGTCCAGCAGCACATGGCCCCGCTGGTGCTCATAGGCCCGACTGAGCACGTTGATCATCGAGCTCTTGCCCGATCCGGTGGCCCCCACCAGCGCCACGGTGGTCCCCGCCGGGATGTCCAGGTCGATGCCTTGCAGCACCCACTCAGGCGCTTCACCTTCCTTCACCTCACCATACGCGAACCAGAGGTCCGTCACCTGGATGTGCCCCCGCACGGCCGCGGAACCGCGCGTTCCCTCGTCCGTGATCGTGGATGCCGTGTCCATAAGCTTGAAGACGCGTTCGCTGCCCACCATGCCCATCTGCAGCACGTTGAAGCGGTCGGCCAGCTGGCGGATCGGCCGGTAGAGCATGTTGATGAAGAGGATGTAGGCGACGATGTCACCGAAGGAGGCCGTTCCGGCCAGGGCGTCCTTCACGCCCCACCACACCAGGAAGGCCAGCGACAGGGCCGAGAGGATCTCCACGACGGGGAAGAAGATGGAATAGGCCAGCACCGAACGGATGTGCGCCGCGCGATGCTCGCGGTTGATCGCCTGGAACTTGCGCATCTCCTGCGCTTCGCGCCCGAAGACCTGCACGATCGCCATGCCCTGGATGTGCTCCTGCACGAAGGCGTTCAACCGGGCCACATAGGTCCGCACGTCCTCGAAGCTGCGCTGGATGCTGTTCTTGAAGATGTTCGTCCCCCAGAGCAGCAGGGGCACCGGCGCCATGCTCAGCAGGGCCAGCTTCCAGTTGACCGCGAACATCACCACCACCACCACCACGAGCTTCAGCAGGTCGCCCAGGATGGAGAGCAGCCCCTGCGAGAAGATGTCCTCGATGGTCTCGATGTCGCTGATGACCCGGGTGACCATGGTGCCGATCGGGGTGCGGTCGAAGAAGCGGAGCTTGAAGCCGAGCACATGATCGAAGAGGCGGGTGCGCAGTTGGAAGCTCACGGCCTGGCCCAGCCAGCTGGTCCAGAAGGCCTGGTGGAAGCTCAACAGGGTCTCCAGCACGAGCAGCCCCAGGACGATGAGGGTCATGCGCAGCAGCCCGGCGCCGTCGCCGGTGAGCGCGTAGCCGTCGATCATGTCGCCCATCAGCAGTGGCCTCACCACACCGATGGCGCTGAGCAGCACCGTGAGCCCGAAGGTGGCCCGGAACAACGTCCTGTGCGGCCGCACGAACGCCATCACGCGCACGAACAGACGCCGGTCGAAGGCCCTGGCCTGGCCGCTCATCCGGGCACGGGGATGAAGGGATACACCACACGCTCCAGATAGAGCCCGCGCGCAGGGGCCGACTTGCCCGCCGCTCCACGGTCCTGCGCTGCCAGCACCTCCGCCATGTGCCCTGGAGGGCGGTGGCCCCGACCGATCAGCAGGCAGGTGCCCACGATGGCGCGCACCATGTTGCGCAGATAACGGTCCGCCCTGATCTCGAAGTCGTATCCGTTCGCGTGCTCCGTCCACCGGGCGAGCCGAACGTCGCACAGCATGGTGCGCGCATCGCTGCCGGCCTTGCAGAAGCTGCTGAAGTCCTGCTTACCGAGGAGCACGGCGCACGCCTCGTTCATGGCCTCGGCGTCCAATGCCGGCCTCAGCTGATGGCTGCGTCCTTCGAGAAAGGGGTCCTTCCGGCGATGGATCCGGTACCTGTACCCGCGTTCGATGGCACTGAACCGCGCATGTGCATCATCGGGGACGGCGATGAGGCGCTTCACGCCGATATCGTCGGGCAACAGGCTGTTGAGGCTGTACACGAAGCGGACGTCCAGCGGGGCCTCGCCGCCCTGGTCGAAGTGCAGGAAGAACTGGGAAGCGTGCACTCCGGTATCCGTCCGGCCGCATCCCACCACGCTCACGCGCTCCCGGTGCAGCGCGAACCGCATGGCCCGCTCCACCTCGGCCTGCACGCTGGGCCGGTCCGGCTGTAGCTGCCAGCCCCGATAGGCCGTGCCCAGGAAGGCGATCTCCAGGAAGTAGCGCGGCATGATCTCCATCGGTGGTGGGCCCTGAACGACCCGATGCGAAGCCTAGGCGCTCGGGCCCTCTGCTGGTCCGGCGGGCGGCAAAGCTAGCTCCGCCTTCGGTGGTGTCCGGTCGCCTGCGTTCCTTCGCCTCCATGTCCGCGACCCTGGCACCGGGCCGGCGCATCGGGCTGCTGTCCGACACGCATGGCTGGCTCGACCCACGCCTGCGCAACCACCTCGCCTCCTGCGACGAGATCTGGCACGCCGGCGACATCGGCGGGCTGCACATCACCGACGAGATCCGGTCCTGGTACCCGGACAAGCCGCTGCGGGCCATCGTGGGCAACATCGACGATGCCGCTTCGCGACGGGCCTTCCCCACCGACCTGCGCTTCGAGCTGGACGGGGTCCGCGTATGGATCACGCACATCGGCGGTCGCCCTCCGCGCTACGAGCGCGGGATCGTCAACGCGCTACGCAGCGACCCGCCCACCCTGTTCGTCTGCGGGCATTCCCACATCTGCCTGGTGAGGTTCGATGAGGCGTTGAACATGCTGTACATGAACCCCGGCGCCTGCGGTCGGCACGGGTGGCACCAGGTGCGCACGATACTGCGGTTCACCATATCCGCCGGTCAGCTCAAGGACCTGGAGGTGGTCGAGCTGGGGAAACGGGGAGGAGTGGCGAGTACTGAGTGACGAGTGGCGAGTACTGAGTGACGAGTGGCGAGTACTGAGTGACGAGTGGCGAGTACTGAGTGACGAGTGGCGAGTGAAGTGCCGCTAAGGCCGTTCACTCGCCACTCGCAACTCGCCACTCGAGACCAGAAAACCCAGTTCACCGGAGCCGGTCCATGCTCTTGATCAGCGCCTCATCGGCCTTGACGCCCCGCTCGGCCAGGAAGGCCAGCACCAGCACCAGGAGGGGGGCGGCGAACGCGGCTCCGTAGGACACGGCCACCGCACCCCGCCCGGCCATGTACACCTGGATCGAGCGGTCGGTGATGACACCGAAGGCCAGGGCTCCCAACGCGAGGAGGTAGGTGAAGCGCACCAACCGGAGCTGGCGCCCCCGGTCCTTGTAGAAAATGATGGCGACCAGCGGCAGCACGGCCAGCAGGCCGAGCACGGCGGCGAACGGCACTTTCGGGCTGGCCTCCTCCAGGGCGGTGCCATCGCCCATGAACAGGCCTGTGGAACGGAACACCACGTGCAGGTCGCCCACGGTGTAGGTGGCGAAGGGGAACAGGTTGGCCAGGGCCGCCACCACGGCGGCGAGGGCCAGGAACAGGGTCTGCTTGCGCTGGATCATGGGCTGGCAAAGATGGCACCTCCCCCCTTGCGGTTCACGCCGAATGATCTACGTTTGCGCCGACCGTTCCGCGCAGGCCCCCCCATGGTGGCCAGCGCCCCACCCGAAGTCCTTTCCGAACCGCACGAGACCCCTCCGGGTCCTCCGCCAAGGCGCAGCACGCGCCAACGCCCCATAGCCCTACCCCATGGCAGACAAGAACGCGCTGGAGAGCTTGAAGCTCGCCGAGCTCCGGGAGATCGCCAAGCAGCTCAACATCAAGAAGGCCGATACGCTGAAGAAGCAGGACCTCATCGCCCGCATCGTGGAGGCCCAGGGCGGAGCGCCCATCGCTTCAGCCCGTCAGGACACCGATGCCATCGCCCTGGAGGCCGTGGCCGACGAGGACCCCGTCCCCACCCCCGATCCGGAGCCCGTACCTGCAGAGGACGGGGACGATGATGATGAGGAGGGCGACGAAGAGGATGACGATGATGAGGAGGAGGATCAGGACGGAACGGCGGGCGACAAGTCCAGTTCCGAAGCCAAGCCGGAAGCCTCTCCATCACCCGGGCCGGAGGTCGTGCGGAGCGAGAACCGCGAGCCGCGTCGGGACGACCGGCGCGAACGCTTCGAGCGGCGAGAGCGCCGTGAGCGCGGCGACCAGGTGACACCGCCCCGCGAAGGTGGTGAGCGCGATGACCGGCGTGAGCGCTTCCGCGACGAGCGGCGCGACGGTGGACAGGCCAACGGCGACCGCCGCGATGACCGCCGCGACCGCGGTGATCAACCGCGGCATGACCAGGGACGCCCCGACGGCCCTCGCGAACAGGGTCAGGGACAGCGACCACAGGAGCAACGTCACGACCGTCCCCGGCAGGAGCCGCGTGAGCAGATCACCTTCGATGCCTTCGTGGAGTGCGAAGGGGTGCTGGAGATCATGCCCGAGGGCTATGGCTTCCTGCGCAGCAGCGATTACAACTACCTGGCCTCTCCGGACGATGTGTACGTGAGCCAGCAGCAGATCAAGCAGGCCGGCCTCAAGCTGGGCGATTCCGTGAGCGGGTTCGTGCGCCCGCCGCGCGAAGGGGACAAGTTCTTCCCCTTGGTGAAGATCGATCGCATCAATGGCCGCGACCCCGAGTGGGTGCGCGACCGGGTGCCCTTCAAGTTCCTCACACCGCTCTTCCCCGATGAGAAGTTCAACCTCACGGGCAAGAACCCGAACCTCAGCATGCGCGTGCTGGACCTCTTCGCCCCCATCGGCAAGGGTCAGCGCGGCCTCATCGTGGCGCAACCCAAGACCGGCAAGACCATCCTTCTGAAGGACGTGGCCAACGCCATCGCCGCCAACCACCCGGAGGTGTATCTCATCGTGCTGCTCGTCGATGAACGTCCGGAGGAAGTGACGGACATGGCCCGCAGCGTGAACGCCGAGGTGATCGCCAGCACCTTCGATGAACCGGCCAGCCGGCATGTGCAGGTGGCCAGCATGGTGCTGGAGAAGGCCAAGTGCCTCACCGAATGCGGGCACGACGTGGTGATCCTGCTCGATTCCATCACGCGCCTCGCCCGCGCCTACAACACCGTACAGCCTGCCAGCGGCAAGATCCTGTCCGGCGGAGTGGACGCCAACGCCCTGCAGAAGCCCAAGCGCTTCTTCGGCGCGGCACGCAAGATCGAGAACGGCGGCAGCCTCACCATCCTCGCCACGGCGCTGGTGGAGACCGGCAGCAAGATGGACGAGGTGATCTTCGAGGAGTTCAAGGGCACGGGCAACATGGAACTCCAGCTCGATAGGAAGATCAGCAACCGCCGGATCTTCCCGGCCATCGATATCCAGAGCAGCGGCACCCGCCGGGACGACCTGCTGCACCACAAGGACGTGCTGCAACGCACCTGGATCCTGCGCAAGCACCTCGCCGACATGAACCCCGTGGAAGCCATGGAGTTCATCAAGACCCGCATGGAGGGCACCAAGAGCAACGAGGAGTTCCTGGTATCGATGAACGGCTAACGCCGGAACGTGATGATCGGCGGGTCGCGAGTGGCGAGTGAATGCGTATCACCCTGAGCCTGTCGAAGGGCGCATTCACTCGCCACTCGTCACTCAATGCTCGCCACTCCACGCAGCGATCCCACAACCCTCATGAAAATCGCCTTCTTCGTCGCCCTGGCCGCGATGGTATTGCGCGTGGTGCTGCTGGGCGCAGGCCGGGCCCCTGATCCTCCGTTCTACATGCCGGTGCATCTGCTCGCGCTGGTGCTCATCCCCTTCATCGCGGCGCGGGCGCAACTGCACGGTGAACCACGCAGCGGGATGCCGCAGTTGTTCCGCGTGGGGTTCAGGGCTTCGGCGCTCTATATCCTGCTCACCGCCGCTTTCCTGCTGGCGTTCTACACCTGGATGGACGTCACCTCGTTCCCGGTGCACATCAACGCACTGGTGGACCAGGCGGTGGCCGCCGGCCATCCGGAGGCCGACGCGCGTGCGCGGTTCGAGCGGTTCTTCACCCCGTTCAACTACGCCGGTCTTTCGTTCTTCCTGCTCCTGCTGTTGGGCGCGTTCAACACGCTGCTCACGACCCTGCTGGTGCACAAGGTGCTGCGCAGGATGAGCTGAACCAGGGCGGATCAGGCGATGAACGCCTCGCTCAAGGCCTGAAGGTCGAGGCCGCCGAAGTTGCCACTGCTCATCATCAGCAGCACGCCGGGGTCGGCCTGTGCCGCACGCACCGCGCCCATGAACTGGATGGGATCGCTGAGCACCTGTAGATCGGCGCGTGCGAAACCTCGCTGGATGCGTTCCGGCGGGATCGGCGGCAGCCGCTTCAGCTCCACCGCGTGCGGGTCATAGAACACGATGGCCGCATCGGCCCGGTCGATGGCGCCGGCGTACTGGTCGAGGAAGCCCTCGCTCAGGCTGCTGTAGGTGTGCAGCTCCATGCAGGCCACCAGTTTGCGGCCGGGGAACTGCTCGCGCACCGCTTCCACCGTGGCCTTCAGCTTGCTGGGGCTATGGGCGAAGTCCTTGTACACCACCTTCCGCCCGTGCTCGGCAAGCTTCTCCAGCCGCTTGGCCGCCCCGTGGAAGCTGCGAATGGCCTCGAAGAACAGGCTGTCGCCGATGCCGAGCTGGTGGCACACATGGCGCGCGCCCTCCAGGTTCATCAGGTTATGGCGGCCGAAGACCTTGAGGGGCACCTCACCGCGGGGGGTCAGCAGCACCGTGGTGCCGTCGTCGATGCGGTGCGCCGGCACGTCATACGGGATGCGCACGGCCTGCACCTCGGGCTCCTCCGCCACGCGCTTCACCTCGGCATCCTCGGTGCAGTACACCAGCTTTCCGCCGGGCTCGATCACCTGGACGAACCTCCGGAACTGGTCCACATAGCTCTCGAAGGTCTTGAACACATTGATGTGGTCCCACGCGATGCCGCTGATGAGCGCGATGTCGGGTCGGTACAGGTGGAACTTGGGCACGGGCTCCAGCGCCGAGGCGAGGTATTCGTCCCCCTCGATGATCGCCACCCGGCTGGTAGGGCTCAGGCGCACCATGCAGTCGAAGCCCTCGAGCTGCGCACCCACGAGGTAGTCGAACTCCACGCCCGCATGCCGCAGCACGTGGATGATCATGCTGGTGATGGTGGTCTTGCCGTGGCTGCCACCGATCACCACGCGCGTCTTGTCCTTGGTCTGCTCGTGGAAGTACGAGGGGTAGCTGAACACGGGGATGCCGAGCTCCTGCGCACGGACCAGCTCGGGGTTGTCGGCGCGGGCGTGCATGCCCAGGATCACCGCGTCGATGCCGGTGTGGATGCGCAGCGGGTCCCAGCCCAGCTTGTCGGGCAGAAGCCCCAGACGGTCGAGGCGGCTGCGGCTGGGCTCGAAGATCTCGTCGTCGCTGCCGGTGACCTCGTAGCCCTTCTGGTGCAGCGCGATGGCCAGGTTGTGCATGGCGCTGCCGCCGATGGCGATGAAGTGGACGGTGCGCATGCTTGGCTCGCCGAAGCTGAAGCGAAGGCGATGGCGCGAAGGTGCACGTGCTCGACCGATGTTGCGCCCATGTGCCCATGGAATGCTTCAACGGGGGTGTGGGCAGCGGCGCACCGACCGCCGCTGGCCGGCGGCGTAGCTTCGGCGCACCAAGATGGAACTCCACGTCATCGACACCGGTTTCTTCAAGCTCGACGGCGGCGCCATGTTCGGCGTGGTGCCCAAGACCCTCTGGAGCAAGGCCCATCCGCCCGACGAGAAGAACCTCTGCACCTGGGCCATGCGCTGCCTGCTGGTGACCGATGGCGACCGCCGGATCCTGATCGACAACGGCATCGGCGACAAGCAGGACGCCAAGTTCTTCGGGCACTACGACCTGCACGGCGAGGCCACGCTCGATGGATCGCTGAAGAAGCTGGGGCTCTCGAAGGACGACATCACCGACGTGTTCCTCACGCACCTTCACTTCGACCATTGCGGCGGCAGCATCGTGCGCCGGGGCGAAGGCTTCGCACCCGCCTTCAAGAACGCGACCTACTGGAGCAACAAGCACCATTGGGACTGGGCCACCAAGCCCAACGCCCGCGAGAAGGCCAGCTTCCTGAAGGAGAACATCCTGCCCATCCAGGAGAGCGGCCAGCTGGAGTTCGTGGACATCGGGCGCACGGACCCGACCGCGAACAGCATCGTGCAGGACCTCTTCCCCGGTTTCGACGTGCTGGTGGTGAACGGCCACACCGACGCCATGATGATCCCGCACATCCGCTACAAGGGCCGCACAGTGTGCTACATGGCCGACCTGTTGCCCAGCGTGCACCACATCCCTCTTCCGTGGGTGATGGCCTACGACACGCGCCCGCTGCTCACGATGCAGGAGAAGGGCGCCTTCCTGGAGCGTGCGGCCGACGGGGACTTCGTGCTGTTCCTGGAGCACGACCACATGAATGAATGCGCCACGCTTGAGCGCACGGAGAAAGGCGTGAAGCTGAAGGAGGCGCTGCCCTTGAGCGCGGTCTGACCCGAGAACCCATGCACCTCGTCGCCCAGCTGCTGATCGCCTTTGTGGCCGTCGAACACCTGTACATCCTGTGGCTGGAGATGTTCGCGTGGACCACGCGTGCGCCCAAGGTGTTCCGATCGATGCCAGCGGACCTCTTCCCGCGGACCCGTGCGCTGGCCGCGAACCAGGGGCTGTACAACGGTTTCCTGGCGGCGGGCCTCTTCTGGAGCCTGCTGATCGACGATCCGGCCTGGGCGAGGAACGTAGCCTGCTTCTTCCTGGGCTGTGTGGCCGTCGCCGGCATCTACGGCGCTGTCAGCGCACAGCGCACCATCTTCTTCGTCCAGGGCCTTCCGGCACTGCTGGCCCTCGCCGCCGTTCTTCTCGCCTGATCACCACAGATCGAGGCCGAACAGCCTGAACGTGGTGTAGGGGAAACCGATATACAAGCCGTCCTGGCGCTGTTCCACCGGATGCGTACCCACGTTCACGGTGCTTCCATGCCGGGCCCTTCCCGTGGCCGGGTCGAAGGCGAACCGGTGCCAAGGGCACACCAGGCGGCCTTCCTCACACCATCCACCCTCGAAGCTGCGACCCTGATGCGGGCAGCGGTCCTCCAACGCGAAGAGCCCGGCCTCCGTGCGCACCAACCGGAGCACGTGACCATCGACCGTCAGTCGCAGATGGGCGTCCAGCGCGAGCGCACGGGCCCGGGGATCCTCCACCTGCGCCCATCGGATCCGCTCCACCCACATGCGGGCAAAGATGCGAGAGCGTAAGCGTCGCGCATCAGCGACGCACCACGACCCGTTGCGCCTCGCGTCGATCGGTGGTGGCGACGATCACCGTGTAGACCCCGACAGGCAAGGCCGACACATCCATCTCGCTGACCCCATCGCCCAGGCTCAGGGGCACCTGGATCGACCGGCCCAGTTCGTCCACCAACTCCACCTTCACCGCCGGGGCCAGGGGCCCATGCACCACCACCACCCTGTCGCTGGCCGGATTGGGGAAGACGTGCACACCGGCGTTCGCGGCATCGAACTGCACGGCCACTGCATCGGATGTGGTGGAGGTGCCGTCGTGATCGGTCTGGCGGAGCCTGTAGTATGACAGGCGCGGCAGCGGCCGGTCGTCCAATGCGACGTATTGCTGTTCGCTTTGTGAGTCACCAGCTCCAGGCACCATGAGGACCGGTGCCCAGAGAAGTCCATCCGGTGAGCGTTCCACGGTGAAGTATGCGTTGTTCAGCTCAGTGGCCGTGGCCCACCTCAGCCGCACCTGTGCGTTCACGGGGATGGCTTGGAAACTGAGCAGCTCGACCGGCATTGGTGTGGACAGCCCGGTGAGGATCCCGGTGTTGTTGGAGCCGGCGCCACTGTTGGCGTAGGTGCTGCAGGGGGTCTCGTTGCAGCCCCCCTGACCATTGACCGTGTTGGTCGTGATGTTGGTGGTGGGTTGCGGACCGCTGAAGATCACCGCGCCCTGGCCACCACCGCCGCCGCCGCCATGGGTGCTGGAGTTCACCGAACCGCCATTGCCACCGTTCGCGCGGATGGTGAGCGGACACCCGGCCGCCACGGACCAGGTGGCCGCATCGATGAGGATGGTGCCTCCGGCACCACCCCCGCCGGCGCCGTCGTTGCCTGAAGTGGCTGCCGTGGCCCCGTTGGCCGAGATCACCAACGAGCAGGTACCGGTGGTGGTGATGCCGCCGGCCTCGATGAGGATGATACCCCCTCCGTTCGCGCCGTTGGTGGATGCGTCATCATTGCCTTCGCCACCACCACCGCCGCCGCCCATGAAGACGCGCGTCCCGCTGATGTGACCGCTGAGGGCGATGCCCCCGATCCCGCCAGCATCCGCCGTACAGCTCCAGCCCAGGACCGCGCTGCCTCCGGCCGTGTAGTTGCCTCCTCCCCCGCCGCCGCCGTTCACCTGGTTCGCTCCACCACCACCGTTGATGATCTTGCCCCTGCCGTCGCGCCAGTTGTTGTTCGTGAGGCGATAGATGCCCTCGCCTTTCTCGGCGAAATACTCCGTGCCGGCCGCCGTGCTGCTCCACCGGAAGTCGGTGGTGTTGCACGGCAACGAGTAGCTGAACCGGTCCCGCGCACCTCCGCGGAACCCCGAAGCATCGGCCGTGATGCTGTGCTGTAGGGTCAGCGTGCCACCGACGCGGAACGCGACCACCCCGCCCAGGGTGCCGTTCCAGGCCAGGGCGCTGATGTTGCCCGTCGTCGTGTAGTTGCCTCCGGCGCCCAGCAGCTCGTGCGTGATGGCCTGCACCCGCGCGTTGGTGCCGATGTTGAACGTGATCCCCGGCGCCGTCACCAAGGTGATGCTAGTGAGGGTACCGGCCACCCGCGTCACCGAGGCGATGCGACGCACCTCGAACCGGCCGGCCTGCTGGATGGCGGACAAGTTGCCGAAGGCTGCATTGTTGCCCGTGTTCGTTCCGATGACGTTGTCCTGCACCTGCATGATGACGATGTCCTTCCCGGCTTGGAACAGGGCAGCCGCCTCATTGGTCGCGCCCACCGTGAGCGTACTCCCGGCGATGGCGGTGATCTCCGCGTAGCCGTTGATCACTTGGGCATGAAGGCCGGTGGTGGCGAACAAGAAGACGAGGTGCAGAGAGCGCATGGGTCGGTCCGTTGAGCGGACCGTTGAACGCGGCTGTGGCCCAGTAGGTTCCACGGCGCCGTGGCCGGGCCCGGTCCCTCTTGGAGCTAGGCTGGCCCCGACGCTACGCGGACAAAGGCCCCGTCACGCCGTACGTCGTGGCAGGCCAACCCGAGCTCGGTGCAGCGCTTCCGAAGACGCCAGCGCTGCAGCCCATCCATGGAGCCGGACAGGACCACCTGGCCTCCGGAGCGAAGTCGAGCGAGCGCAGCGTCGGCCGCCTGTTCCTGCTCCGCGATGAAGACCAGGACATCGAACGCGGGTCCACCGCTCGCCAAGGGGGTGGCATCCACCACCAGTACGCTCATCCCCGCACCGAACCAAGCGCACTTACCACCCGCGGAGAAACCGGCCCGGACCGGCTGCGCGGCGTGGAGATCGATGACCGAGAGCGTGTCCAATACGTTGGCACCGCTTGACCGGGTGAACCGCTCGATCCGTTGTCGTGCGTTCGCCAGCCCCGGAACGCTCTCCAGCACCACGGCATGCGGGCCTTCGCGAAGAGCCATCACCAGACCGGCCCGTTCCTCGAAGATCACGAGCTCCCGCGCCGAAGAGGTGTGCAGGACCTGGGTTGAGATGCTTATCGCCAGCACCGGCAGAATGGCGAGCGCCACCCAGCGCCCAAGCCGTTGACCGCCCAGGCGATCGAGGCAGATGGCCAGGACAATGGCCATGATCAACGCCCCTTGGACATCGGTGACACGCACATCGGGATAAGCGAACGGTGCATCCGCGAAGAACCGGCCCACTCTGCCCAACAGCAGCACCAACCCGCCCAAGGCGTCGGCGATGAACGGACCGAGGACAGGTATCGGCAGCGTAAGCAGGAGCAACAGACCACCAATGACCCCGATGTTGACCAACGTGACGATGATGATGTTGGCCGGCAGGAACCAGACCGGGAAAGCCTTGAATACGGCGAGGGAGACGGGCGTGGTGAACAACTGAGCAGCGAGGGAGACCGCGATGAGCGACCAACAATATCGCAGCACCACGTTACCCGGAGACCACAAGCGGCGGATGGGATCATAGCAGAGCACGATGCCAAGGACGGCCAGGAAGGACAGTTGGAAGCTGAGCTGGAAGAGCATCCGCGGGTCCCAGACAAGAAGCAGCAAGGCCGACCCCGCAAGGGTGTTCAGTGTGGCGGAGCGGCGCTCCGAGAGGCCGGCGATGACGAACAGCGAGCACATCACCGTGGCACGCAACACGGAGGGCGTCGCACCGGTGATACCGGCATAGCCCCACAGCACCAGCAACGCGATGACAGCGCGTGACCAACGCGCAACGCCCCCTCCACCCAGCGGCTTGAGCAGGGCCATGAGCACCCAGTAGATCAACGCCACATGCATTCCGCTCACAGCAAGCACGTGCATGGTGCCACTTCGGGCGAACGCATCCTTCTGCGCGGCGTCCAATTCGTTGCGGATCCCCAACAGCAGGGCGAGCACCACGGCACGTTCCCGATCGGGAAGTCCACTGCGGTCGAGCCATCGCCACACGCGTTCCTGGGCAGGGAGGAAGAGGTCCGTCCATCGCCATCGATGTGCGAGGTGGCGCCATTGACCGGCCTCCACGAAGCCTTGGTCATGGATCCCGCGCGGACCGACCCAGGCACGTACATCGAATCCCCCAGGGTCGGGCGTACGCGTCGGTGGGCTCAGGCCAGCATGGACCATGAGCACATCGCCGGGCCGGACGAGGGGAGCCAGGGAGTCCTTGGCGAGTGTCAACAGGGTCAACGAGCTCGTTGCGGCCGTGCCATCCGCGGACCAGGACCTCAGCAACCTTGCGTCGCACCGAACATGACGGGCCGATGCGCCATGCACAACCTCCACTTCCACCAGATGCGCGCCCTCCGCACCCTGTGGAGGTCGCGTGTCCGCGGTACGGAGGGCCCACCAACAGACACCTGTGATCAGTAAAGCCGGCGTCGCGGCCGCATAGGGCAGCCAGCGCAGGCGGAAGGGGAACGGAACGAACGCTGGCAGAGCGACCAACGTCAGGGCCAAGGTCGCCAGGACGACCACAAGGGTCGTGGAGAGGGAGAACAACGACCCGAGCCCCAGGCCGGCGGCGAACGGCAGAGCGAACCGCAGCATGGGCGCGCAGTGCCATCCGGACCAGAACAACGATGATCGCTCCATGGCCACCGACCCAAGGTATCCGATCGTCCCGTACCGTCGGCGGCGGTGGGTACTTTCGCCGATCAACCCGGTCCACATGTCCAACCCTACAGCACCCGTGCGCCGCTCTTCCTGGGGACGGATCGGGTACGTTCTCTTCCTGTTGGTGTTCACCATCGCCTGCGTGGAACTGGGCGCGCGCTACTACCTGGGCCATGTGCTGCACAAGGCCAGCGAGAATAAGTTCCGGTTCAACTCCTATCGGGTGTACGAACATGTGCCCGGCTATGAGGAGCGCGACGGCGATCGGGTCCGGTTGGCCATCAATGCGAACGGGTTCCGGCGCTCGGAGGATGTGCCCTTGACCAAGCCGCCTGGCACCGTCCGCATCTTCTTCCTAGGGGGCTCGGCAGCCCATGGGATCAGCAGCGCAGCACCCTATCCGGTGGTTCATGTGGACCAGACCGCGACCGTGGACGCCCACTTGGAACGACTGCTCAACGAAGCGATGCCGGGGACGCGGATCGAAGTGATCAATGCGGCCGTCACCGGCTACCAGGTGTTCCAACACACCCAGTACCTGCTCACCGAGCTGTTGTCCTATGACCCCGACATGGTCATCTTCTTCGATGGCGCGAACGACCACTATGTGAACGACCCGGACTACCGCTATATGGAGGATTTCCGCTATCAGTTCTGGCGTGCACGCCTACAGGAGCCCTCCGCAGGCGGCCTGTTCACCTACCTGGGCCACTGGCTCTCGCGCTATAGCGCCGCATTCAGGGGATTCATGGCCTGGAGCATGATCCGCGATGCGGTGCGGTGTGGTGAACGCGTGGACTGGCAGGCGACCTTTGTGGACGATGCGACCACGGTCAGCGATCACAAGGCCATCTCCCGCGATCAATTCCTACGGGCCATCGAGACCAATCTCTTTTTGCTCCGGCGCGATGGGGTGAAGGCCGTGCTTTGCCTGCAACCGATGCTGGTACTTCGCGATACATCGCTACTGGCCACCGAGGAGCGTGCGTTCCTTCATCAGGACCCGAACGTGAAGGCGCTCTACCCAGTGGTGCTCGAGGAGCTGAACGACATGGCGCAACGCTGGCGCGTACCGTTGGTCGACCTGAACGTTCCGTTCAACGACCCATCGCACAACGGACGCCAGCTCCTGATCGATTACTGCCACCTGAACGGAGCCGGCGGAGAGGTCTGTGCAAAAGCCCTGCTGCCCGTGGTCCAGCTCCTGCTTCGGCCGACCGCCATGGACAGCAGTGCTACAGCACCTGCAAGATCAGGCACTTGAGGTACAGGCTCTCCGGGATGCTCCAATGCACCGGGTGGTCTGGCGGCTGGGTCCCGTAGTAGACCTCCCGCAGCTGCCGTCGGGCGTCCTTTGCGGCATCGGCGATCATGGCGCGGAACAGGTCCGGCGCCATGTGCTGGCTGCAACTGCAGGTGACCAGGAACCCGCCGCGCGGCAGGCATTTCATGGCGCGCAGGTTGATCTCCTTATAACCCCGCGTGGCGCCAGCGACCGTCGCACGGCTTTTGGCGAAGGCCGGTGGATCCAGCACGACCACATCCCACTTTCGACCGGTGCGCCCTGCTTCCGTGAGGAAGTCGAACACGTTGGCCTCCCGGAACGAACACCGGTCGGCCGATCCGTTCAACTCGGCATTGGCCGCCGCAGCCTGAATGGCCGAAGGGCTGATGTCCAGGCCCTCCACCCGCGCCGCGCCATAGTGGGCGGCATGCAGCGCGAAGCCCCCCGTGTGGGTGAAGCAATCCAGCACGTGCGCGCCTGCGACCACCGGAGCGATGGCGGCATGGTTCACGCGCTGGTCGAGGAAGTGGCCCGTCTTCTGGCCTTCCGCCACATCGACCTGCACCTTCAACCCGTTCTCCACAATGGGGAAGCGCGTCGTGAACGCGTCGCTGAGGAAGCCCTTGATCGGCTGAAGACCTTCCTTTTCCCGGATGGGCACGTCGTTGCGCTCGTAGAACCGGGTCACACCGGTCATTTCGCGGAGCGCTTCCACCAGGCTGTGCTTCCAACGGTCCATGCCCAAGCTCAAGGTCTGGAGCACGATGGTGTCGCCGAACTTGTCGGCGACACAAGCCGGCAGACCATCTGATTCACCGAAGATCAACCGGCATGAGGTGGTATCCACCATCCGTTGGCGGAAAGCCCAAGCCTCTTTCACCTTTCTGAAGAAGAAGGCATCGTCGATCGGCTCGTCAAGGTCGGCGGTCAGGATCCGGACCTGGATCTTGCTGGCCGGGTTGAAATACCCTTGACCGATCGGTCGCCGTCGGTCATCGAAGACCTGCACCACGTCGCCAGGCTTGGGATCGCCCTCCACACGCACCACCTGGTTGTCAAAGATCCACGGATGGCCGTTGCGGACCCGGTCGCGTGGGTCGCGGATGATGGTGCGATGGCGCATGGGAGGCGCAAGGTAGAGGCTGGTCGGAGCCGCGTTCTGCCGACATATGTATGGCCATACATACGTTACGACGCTCAGATCCGGTCCGAGGGCCGTGTTCGAAAGAACGCCCTCCGTGGCACGGCTCTGATGTTCAGCGCATTCAACGTTGTTCTGCCGGGCGAGCGCGAGGCGTAATGCGCTAGCTCTCGATCCGGAAGTATGTATGGCCATACATACGTTCAGAACGCATCAGAACATGGACGACCGGCTCCGAAGCCAGCACTGATCCTCTGTCCCTTCGCCCATTCACTGACCACACACGCACTGACCTTCGAAGCCTTGGTTTCAGAAAACCTCATGGAAATATGTATGGCCATACATACTTCCTGTCCGGGATATCGGCATTGAGCCATGCGCCCCCATCCCCACGCTTATATCAACCGCCTGATTAACAAGCGTGGAGCTCCCAGGTGCGTCCCTGGATCGAGTAGAGGTCGACACACACACCAACAGAAAGCATGTATGGCCATACATATGTTCCCGGGACATTCGCTTCTCAGCCAGTTCCCCGCCAGCCCCGAACTTCGCCTCCTTGACCGCCATCAACGCGGTGTTGATCATGGAAAGCTCGATGAACGTGGCGGTGATCGGTGCCGGGGCGATGGGCAGCGGCATTGCGCAGCTGGCTGCCCTGGCCGGTCATCCGGTGCGCCTGATGGATGCACGGCCGGAGGCCGCGCAACGCGCCGTGGACGCCATCCGCGAAACGCTCAACAAGCTGGCCGACAAGGGAAGGCTCACACCTACCGAAGCGGCTCAGGCCGGCGCGCGGCTGCAAGCCGTGGGGGCCGTGACCGAGCTCGCCGGTCCTGGTCTGGTCATCGAGGCCATCGTGGAGGATCTGTCGGCCAAACGCGAACTGTTCACCCGGCTCGGATCCGTGGTCGATGCCGACTGTGTGCTGGCCACGAACACCAGCAGCCTCAGCGTAACGGCCATCGCCGGGGCTTGCGCTCATCCCGAACGGGTGATCGGCCTTCACTTCTTCAACCCCGCACCTTTGATGCCGTTGGTGGAGGTGGTACCCGGGCTCGTCACCGATGTGGGGCTGGCCGAACGGTGCAGTATGTGGATGGAGCAATGGAGCAAGGTCCCGGTGGTCTGTAAGGACACGCCTGGGTTCATCGTCAACCGGGTGGCCCGCCCTTTCTACGGCGAAGCCCTGCGCATCTTCGACGAGGGGTTGGCGGACATGGCCACCATCGACCATGCCATGCGCACGGTCGGCGGCTTCCGCATGGGGCCTTTCGAGCTGATGGACCTCATTGGCAACGATGTCAACTTCGCCGTCACCCGCAGCGTGTTCGAGGCCTTCTTCTTCGATCCCCGCTACCGGCCCAGCCTCACCCAGCAGCGCCAGGTGGAGAGCGGTCGCCTGGGACGAAAGTCCGGGCGCGGCTACTACGACCACAGCGGCACGACCGCCCCTCCCGCGCCCAAGAACGATCCGGAACTGCAGGACATGATCTTCCGCCGGATCCTTGCAATGCTCATCAACGAGGCTGCGGATGCCCTCTACCACGGCATCGCCGACCGCGACGCCCTGGAGTTGGCCATGACCAAGGGTGTCAACTATCCCAAGGGCCTGCTGAGGTGGGCGGATGAGATCGGCCTGGACCGCTGCTTGTCCATGCTGCAAAGCCTGCAGACCGAATATGGGGAGGACCGATATCGACCTTCCCCCCTGCTGCGCAGGATGGTCCGCGAGGGTCGCACCTTCCATGGGTGATCCAACATCCGATCGTCGATCATTTATTTTCCATGGGATGTTTTCAAGGCTACATTTGCCGCCCCAAACCCCAACGATAGAACCGATGAAGCTCCAATTGTTCAGCGCCACCGCCATGGTGGCCCTTACCCTCGCCTCCTGCGGCGGCGGTAGCACCGCCGAAGGCGAAGGTGCGATCGACAGCGCGGCCTCCATGGCGGCCAAGGAAGTGACCTACGCTGTGGACATCGCGGCCAGCAAGCTCACTTGGAAAGGGGTGATGATCGGTGTGAAGTACCACGAGGGCACCATGGCCTTCACCGAGGGCAGCTTCACGGCCAAGGGCGGCCAGCTCGTCTCCGGAGGTTTCGTGGTGGACATGAAGAGCATGATGCCCGTCGACACCAACTACAACAAGGACTACACCAAGGAGAAGCTCACCGGCCACCTTGCCAGCCCTGACTTCTTCGCGGTCGACAGCTTCCCCACGGCCAGCTTCAAGGTGACCTCCGTGAGCGGCAATACCGCCACCGGCGAACTGAACGTGCGCGGCCGTATGGCCACCGAGACCGTCACCGACATCGTGATCAGCGAGGAGAACGGCATGGCCAACGCCAGCGGCAAGCTGGTGTTCAACCGCCAGAAGTACGGCGTGTCCTGGGCCAACCCGATGAAGGACATGGTGCTCAGCGACGACATCGAGATCGTGGTGTCGCTGGTGGGCAAGGGGCAATAAGCCCGGATCAAGTTGCGCGGAAGGCGACCCCCGGGGTCGCCTTCCGTCGTTTCAGGTCTTGCCCAGAAGGAATTCGTTCAAGGGTCGCATGGCCATATAGTGCTCCATGATCACGTCGGCCAGGTCCGGCGAAGTGACCTTGGATGCAGGCAGCTCGGCGCACCAGTAGAACTGTTTGTTGTAGAGCATGGGTTCACGCTCGGCCGCTTCGCGCAGGTCCGGGG
Organism: Flavobacteriales bacterium; assembly: GCA_016713875.1. Taxonomy (NCBI): domain Bacteria; kingdom Pseudomonadati; phylum Bacteroidota; class Flavobacteriia; order Flavobacteriales; species Flavobacteriales bacterium. The sequence goes on along the minus strand of JADJOI010000003.1, from coordinate 846,212 downwards.
GAAGCACCTTGTTCCGCTCTCCGAGCATCGTTCCGAACCGGCTGGTGAACGGCTTGGCCGTGTACAGCGATCGAAAGATGGCCGGCTTGGCAGCGATCCGTTCCCGGATGGTAAGAAGCGCCTCCTTCTCCGGCTGGTAGCTTCCGCCATAGATCGCCACCTTCTCTGGACCCAGCTCGATGTACATGCCGGGCACACCATGGTCCTTGCGTCCGGCCGCGGAGATGATCGCCGAGCACGCCAGCTTGTAGGGTGCTTTGTCCTTGCTGAAGCGTACGTCGCGATTGATGCGGAAGATCGCTTCCTGCGGGGTGATCCGTACCCGCTTGTCCAGCGCGCCAACCCGCGCGATCAGCTCGCCGACGAACGCCGTGAACGGCTCATTCACGCTCGCTTCATAGCGCTTGCGCTGCCCGTCGAACCACTCCTTGTTGTTCTGGGCCGCAAGCTCCTTGAAGAAGCGGTTGAAGTCCGGACCGAACCACGCCATGGCTGCCTATTTTGCGCGGAAGTTAATCCAATGCCCATGCCCACGGCCGCTCGCAGGACCCGCGCACCTGAGCTGTTCGCCCCGCTCCATGTCCTTGCCGTCGATGGTCCGCTCGGCAAGGTCTTCCTGGAGAGCGATGGAGCACTGATCACCCGCGTATCCTACGAAGCCATCACGGGCAATCGCAGCAAGACCCCGCCCCTGCTCTCCGAGGCCGCGCGCCAGGTGGACCACTACTTCACCGGAAAGCGGCGGACCTTCGACCTGCCCCTACAGCGGCTCGGCACCCGCTTCCAGCGGTTGGTCTGGGCTGCGATCGACGACATCCCGTACGGCCGCACGTTGACCTACCAGGCCATCGGGGAACGCATCGGTGGCCGCGCCTTGGGACGCACCGTGGGGCACGCCTGCGGCAGCAACCCATTGCCCATCCTGGTCCCCTGTCACCGGGTGATCGCCAGCGACGGGCTGCTCACCGGTTATGTGGGCGGGCTCTGGCGCAAGAAATGGCTGCTGGAGCATGAAGGGGCCCTGCCCAAGGAGCTCTTCTCCGACCCACCCCGTTGACCCACCCAGGCCGTTAACGTTTTTTCGCACACCACCCGAAGCCGCCGCACGTGGCCGGATATTTTTGCGCCGCTCACATGGACATCCGCATCGAAGGCCTCACCAAGCGCTACGGCCCGCAGGCCGCGGTGGATGGCATCAGCTTCGTGGTGCGGCCCGGTGAGGTGCTCGGTTTCCTGGGTCCCAACGGCGCCGGGAAGTCCACCACCATGAAGATGATCTGCGGCCTGCTCGCACCGGATGCGGGCGGCATCCATATCGGAGGCCGGTCGGTGCTGAGCGAGCTCCAGACCGTCCGCCGCCACATCGGCTATCTGCCGGAGAACAACCCATTGTACGAGGACATGCCCGTGCTCGACCACCTGCGTTTCGCGGCACGCGTGCAGGGCCTGTCCGATGGCCGGATCCGTGAGCGCCTGGCCGAGATGGTGCGCGTGTGCGGCCTCGATGCCGAGAAACACAAGCGCGTCGGAGAGCTTAGCAAGGGCTACCGCCAGCGCGTCGGCCTGGCCCAGGCGATGGTCCACGATCCCGAGGTGCTCATCCTCGATGAGCCCACGACCGGATTGGACCCCAACCAGATCGTGGAGATCCGGGAGCTGATCAAGGAAGTGGGCCGGGCCAAGACGGTCATCTTCAGCACCCACATCCTGCCCGAGGTGGAGGCCACGTGCGACCGCATCCTCATCATCAACAAGGGAAGGATCGTGGCCGATGGCACGCCGGGCGATCTGCGACGGCAGGCCCAAGGCCGCCCGCTGGTGCGGGTGCGGATCGAGGACGCTCCCCCTGGCGCCCCGGCCGCGGCCCTACGCGGCCTGCCAGGCGTGGAGGCCATGGAGGTCGCGGCCGACGGGGCCTTCCTCCTGCAAGCCGCTGCTGACGCCCACATCGCCCGCCCGGTCTATCGCCTGTGCGTGGACCGGGGCTGGACCCTCACCGAACTGCACTCCCCGGGCTCGCGCCTCGAGGATGTCTTCCGAGACCTTACGCTGAACTGATCCACCGTGCGTACGACCTGGACCATCGCCCGCCGGGAGCTCGCCTCCTTCTTCGACTCCCTCATGGCCTACATCCTGCTGGTGGTCTTCCTGGGCATCAGCGGTTTCTTCACCTGGTGGTTCGGCGCGGATGTGTTCATGCAGGGCCAGGCCGACCTCGGCAGCTTCTTCAACATCGCCTATTGGACGCTCTTCTTCTTCATCCCCGCCCTCACCATGCGCACCCTGGCCGAGGAACGTCGCACCGGCACCCTCGACCTGCTGCTCACCAAAGCCGTCACCGACTGGCAGGTGGTGCTCGGCAAGTTCACCTCCTGCCTGCTGCTGATCGCGGCGGCCCTTCTCTGCACCCTGCCCTACTACATCACCGTGGCCCGCATCGGGCCCATCGACCATGGCGCCGCCGTGTGCGGTTACCTGGCCTTGCTACTGATGAGCGCCAGCTACATCGGCATCGGGGTCTTCGCCAGCTCCATCACCAACAACCAGCTCGTGGCCTTCCTCATCGCCCTGGTCATCGGAGCGTGTTTCCACCTCCTCTTCGGGATCGTGGCCGCGTCGCTCACCGGATCCATGGGCCGCGTGTTCGACTTCCTGGGCATGGGCGTCCACTTCGACTCCATGTCGCGCGGCGTGGTGGACAGTCGCGATGTGCTCTACTTCCTGAGCATCGCCGCAGCAGGGCTCGTCGGCGCGGAACTTCAACTGGCCAAACGCGGACTGCAGCGCTGATGCCATGAGGACCAAGGCCGCCATGATCCGCTTCGGGCTGCTCTTCGCCGCCGTGCTGGTGCTGCTCAACCTCGTCGGCTCGCGGTACCACGTCCGTCTCGACCTCACCAGCGACCAGCGCTACACGCTGAGCAAAGCCACGCGCGACATCCTGAAGGACCTCCCCGAGGCCGCCACCATCACCGGCTACTTCACCGAGGACCTGCCTCCGGACCTGGCCGTGGCCCGCGATGAGTTCCGCGACCTGCTCGTGGAGTACGCCGAACGCTCCGGCGGCAACGTGGTGTACGAGATGATCGATCCGTCCACGGCCGACTCACTGGAACAACAGGCCTTGGAGACAGGCATCCGCCCTCTTCTGGTCAACACGCGGGAAAAGGACAAGGCCGAGCAGATCAAGGCCTTCATGGGCGCCGTGGTGCGCATGGGCGAGCAGCAGGCCGTGATCCCTGTTGTGCAGCCCGGATCGCCCATGGAGTGGGAGCTCAGCTCCCGCATCAAGGAAGTGAGCGTGCAGGAGAAGCCCGTGGTCGGCATCATGCAGGGGCACGGCGAACCCTCGGTGAACGCCATGGCCCAGGCCATGCAGGGCCTCAGCGTCCTCTACAGCGTGGAGCCCATGACCATTTACGACACCATGCCGGTGCACGGCCGCTTCCGCACCATCGCCATCATCGACCCTGCGGACACCATCAGCCCCATGGCGCTGCAGCGGTTGGAAGAGTTCATGGCGCGCGGCGGAGGGGTGGTCGTCGCCTTCAGCAATGCCGCCGCCGACCTGCAGCGCACGCCCCTCGTGGAGCTGCGCTACACGGGGATCGACGCGTGGCTCGCACGCCACGGCCTGCGCGCCGACCTCGACCTGGTGACCGACGCCCAGTGCGGCCAGGTGCAGGTGATGCAGCAGAGGGGTTTCTTCAATCTGCAAACGGCCATGGCCTTCCCCTACTTCCCCCTGGTGACCCGCTTCGGTGAGCATCCGGTGGCTTCAGGCCTTGAGGCCGTCGTGATGCAGTTCGCCCGCTCGTTCACGGTCACCGGCGACAGCACCTACCGTTACACCCCGCTGCTCTCCACCAGCGACCGCACCGGCTCGGTGGCCCTTCCGCACGAGGTCGACCTGCAGCGCCAATGGACCGATGCCGACTTCACCCAGGCCCCTCGCCACCTCGCCTTCGCCGTTGAAGGGCCCTTCGGCAATGGACCCGGCGCACGCCTCGTGGTGATCGGCAACGGCAACTTCGCCACGGGCGCGGAAGGCGGCCAGCTGAACCCGGACAACGTGAACCTGCTGGTGAACGCCGTGGACTGGGTGAGCGATCAGACCGGACTCATCGACCTGCGCGGCAAGGGCGTCAACTACAGGCCGCTCGATGAGCTGAGCGATGCCGAGCGCGGCACGCTCAAGTGGTCCAACCTGCTGCTCCCCATCCTGCTCGTGATCGCAGGAGGCGTGCTGCGCATGCAGTGGCGACGCCGCCAACGAAAGGCCCGAACGGCCCCCGGCCATGTGGAGTAACCTCAGCACCCGGGCCCTGCTCATCGCCATCGGCGTGCTCGGCCTGCTCTTCCTCATCTCCAACCTGTGGAGCCCGCGCGCCAAGGACCGCAGCTTCCGCGATGTGGTGATGACCCTGGACACCGCCGCGGTCACCGGCTTCTCCCTCTTCCCCAGCGCGATGCGGCCCGCGGAACTGCACTTCGACCGCAGCCCCGATGGATGGACGGTGAGCCTGGACGGCCGCACCCATCGCGCTGACGATGAACGTGTCCGCGAGTTCCTCGGAGGCCACGCCCACATGCGCAGCAAGCGGCTCACGGGCTTCATGGACCTGGTGAAGGAGCGCTATGACCTCACCGACAGCCTTCGCGAGACCGCCGTGTTCAGGCTGGTGGACGGTCCGGAGCGCACCGTGCATTACGGGCGGAACACCTTCGCACCCGGCCAGGTGGGCATGTGGTCCACGGTGAACCTCCCGGGCGAGGACGAGGTCTTCTCGGTGGAGGGCACCATGAGCATGCTGGCGGAACAACCCCTGGCCGAATGGCGGCCCAAGTGGCTGGTACGCGGTGATCCCGCGCGGATCCAGCGTCTCCGGTTCAGCTATTCCATGGATACCGCCTTCGTGGTGGAGCGTATAGGCAACATGTGGATGGTGGACGCCGATACCGCGGATCAGAGCAAGGTGGACGGCTATCTGGCCCCCCTTGTCCGCTCACGCACCCAGGCCTTTGCGGACACGGTGAACATCGCCGGGCTGAACCCCGACTACGGACTGGAAGTGAGCTTCGATGATGGCCGCGCGCCCATCGCGGTCAGCATCTACACCGGCTGGTCGGGGTTGGTAGTACCACCTCGCTCGACCCCGGATCGAAGATGCGGTTCGACCCCTCGCGCGAGCTGACGCGCATGTTCAAGACACGCGGATTCTTCCTGCCCTAAGAACCTGTTTGCAATACCCCCTTTTGAAGCGAGCGCTGAGGATTTGGCGACCAGACGAGACGCGAGAACAGGAGCATAGCCGGAGCTACGTGACTGTTCTCGCGGCGAAGTATGGTCGCCAAAGACCAACGCGCAGCCAAATGCGGGTATTGCAAACAGGTTCTAAGGCGCCATGAACGGCGGGCTGTTCATGGCCGGCCGTCGCCCGATCGCGCGCGCGACCCGGTCACGTTCACCTTTGCACGATCCGCCCAACCGGCTTCCATGCCCAGGCTCCGCATCCTCCCCCAGCCCGATGACAACACCTGCGGGCCCACGGCCTTGCAGGCGGTTTATGCGCACTTGGGCCTCGACATGCCGCTGGACCAGGTGATCCAGGAAGTGCACGCCCTGGAGGACGGCGGCACCCTGGCGGTCTTCCTGGGCCTGCACGCGCTGAAACAGGGCTTCCATGCGCGCATCCACAGCTACAACCTCCGCGTGTTCGACCCCACCTGGGAGGGCCTTCCGGGTGAGGTCCTACGGAAGAAGCTCGTGGCCCAGACCCGCTTCAAGGACGGCAAGAAGCTCACCGCGGCCTGCCTGGCCTACGCCCGCTTCCTGAAGATGGGCGGCGAGGTCCGGTTCGATGACCCCACCCCCGACCTCCTGCGCGACTACCTGGACCGGGACCTGCCGATCCTCACCGGGCTCAGCGCCACCTACCTCTACCGCAGCAAGCGCGAACACCCCGGCGCCAACGGGCAGAGCGTCTTCGATGACCTCCGCGGAAAGCCCATGGGGCACTTCGTGGTGCTCACCTCCATGGAGGGCAAGACCGTGCATGTGGCGGACCCGTACATGGACAACCCCTACAGCCGCGAGCATCACTACCCGGTGCACGTGGGCCGTTTGATCAACTCCATCATGCTCGGCATCGTCACCTACGACGCCAACATGCTCATCCTGTCGCGCTCGCCCCTTCCACCGCCGCTGGTGAAGGAGCGCGCCCCGAAGCGTCCGAACCCCTCCGTGAGCCCATGAGGAAGATCATCGTGGTGCGCGAGCCGCGTGAGTTCCACCTCGGCCTTTCCGGTGTGGAGGTGGTGTCCAGCAAGGACTACCTCACCGACCCCACCTATGCCGCGCTGCGCAACGTGCGCATCTTCAACCTGGCCCGCAGCTACAGCTACCAGAGCCGCGGATACTACGTGAGCCTTCTGGCCGAGGCCCGCGGCCACAAGGTGATCCCCGACGCGAAGAGCATCCTCGACCTTCGTTCGCCACGCCTGGTGAAGGTCCTGGGACGCGACCTGCACGGCCTCATCCAGCAGCAGCTGGCGGACAAGAAGAAGGACCAGTTCGACCTCAGCATCTACTTCGGCCGCAACGTCAACCGCAGGTACGATCGCCTTGCGCACGAGCTCTACAAGGTGTTCCGATCGCCATTGCTGCGCGCACGTTTCCAGCGCACCGGCGGGGAATGGGAGCTGCGCACCATCCGCCCCATCCCGTACAACGACATCCCCGAGGACCACCTGCCGTTCCTTCGGCGCTTCGCCAGCGAGTACTTCGCCAAGAAACGCTACGACCGCGCCCGCGAGGACCACAGCAGCTACGACCTGGCCATCCTGGTGAACCCCGAGGACCAGGCCTCACCCAGCAACAAGCGCGCGGTGGTGAAATTCCGCCAGGCCGCGGAGAGCCTCGGCTTCAAGGTGGATATCCTCGGCCCCGACGACATCGATCGCGTGGGTGAGTACGACGCGCTGTTCATCCGAGAGAACACCCATGTGGACCACCACACCTACCGCTTCGCCCGGAAGGCTCAGAAGGAAGGCCTCGCCGTGATGGACGCCCCGGACGCCATCCTCAAGTGCAACAACAAGGTCTTCCTCGCCGAGGTGATGGAGGCGCACGATGTGCCCACGCCGCGGACCCTGATCGTGCACGCCGAGAACCGCCAGGAGGTGATCGCACGCTTCGGCCTGCCGGTGGTCCTGAAGCTCCCCGACAGCACCTTCAGCCGGGGGGTCACGAAGGCGCACAACCCCGAGGAGCTGGAACGGAAACTCGACGAGCTGCTGAGCGAGAGCGATCTGGTGATCGCCCAGGAGTTCATGCCCAGCGACTTCGACTGGCGCGTGGGCGTGCTCGATGGCCGGCCGCTGTACGCCTGCAAGTACTTCATGGCCCGCGGCCATTGGCAGATCTACAACTGGAGCAGCGGCACCAAGAAGGACCAGACGGGCGACTTCGCCACCCTGCCGGTCGACCAGGCGCCCAAGGCCATCGTGGATGCGGCCGTGAAGGCCGTGCTGGCCGTGGTGGGCGATCAGGGCCTCTTCGGCGTCGATGTGAAGGAGCGCGACGGGCGCCCCTATGTGATCGAGGTGAACGAGTGCCCCAACATCGATCATGGCGTGGAGGATGTCGTTCTGGGCGAAGCCCTGTACGAGGCCATCATCTGCTCCCTGAAACACCGCATCGAACGCAGGATCGGCATCCGACCGACCGCCGCACCGGCCGCGCCGGCACAACGCAAATGACCCCTCCCAAGCGGAACGCCTTCAAGCTCTTCGAGGTCACTGGCATCGAACTGGAGTACATGGTGGTGCACCGGAGCACCCTGCGCGTGATGCCCATCGTGGACCAGCTGTTCAAGGATGTCGTCGGCCGCATCACCAGCGACGTGGAGCGCGGCGACGTGGAATGGAGCAACGAGCTCGTGAGCCACGTGGTCGAACTGAAGACCGCCCGGCCCACCCGCCGCATCCCGGCCTTCCGACGGAAGTTCGCCAGTGAGGTGCGTGCCATCAACGCCGCCCTCGCCGCACACGACGCCATGCTGCTGCCCACGGCCACCCATCCGCTCATGGACCCCTTCACCGAAACGGTGATCTGGCCCCACGAGTACAACGAGGTGTACGCGCTGTACAACCGCATCTTCGACTGCCGCGGCCACGGCTGGAGCAACCTCCAGAGCACCCACCTCAACCTCCCCTTCGCCACCGATGAGGAGTTCGGCAAGTTGCACGCCGCCGTGCGCATGGTGCTTCCCATCATCCCCGCCCTCACCGCCAGCTCGCCCCTGCTCGATGGCAAGCCCACCGGCTTCCTCGACTCGCGCATGGAAGCCTACCTGCACCATCAGGAGCGCCTCCCCGCCCTCATGGGCTCCCTGATCCCCGAAGCGGTCTTCACCCAGGAGGACTACTACCGCGAAGTGTTCGACCCCATCGGCCGCGCCCTCGCCCCCTTCGACACCGAACAGGTGATGGACCACCACTTCGCCAACTCGCGCGGGGCCATCGCCCGGTTCGACCGCGGTGCCATCGAATTGCGCGTGATCGATATCCAGGAATGCCCGGGGGCCGATCTGGCCATCGCCGAACTGATCGTGGCCCTCTGCCGCGCCATGACCAAGGGCCGCTGGACCAGCACCTACCTGCAGCGCGCCTGGGGCGAGACCGACCTGCTGCCCATCTTCCTGCAGACCATCAAGGACGCCGGTAAAGCCGTCATCGCCAATAAGGACTACCTGCTGATGTTCGGCGTGATGAAAGAGCAGCGGATGACCGCCCAACGCCTGTGGGAGCACATCGTGCAGGAGCTGCGCGGCGAGCTGAGCGAGGAGGCGCGCGCCGTGATCGATCATCTGCTCGCCAAGGGCTGCCTGGCCCAGCGCATCCTCGCCCGCACCGGCCGCAAGCCGTCGGCGGACAGGATCCGGCAGGTCTACGCCGAGCTCGCCGCCTGCCTACAGGACGACCGGCTCTTCGCATGACCGCCGTGCTGCTCACCTGCGAGCACGGCGGCCATGAGGTGCCTACCGAGCTGCGGGCCCTGTTCTCAGGGGCCGACGAGGTCCTGCGCTCCCACCGCGGCTGGGACCCCGGCGCCCGGGACCTGTTCACGGCCTTGCGTCCGCTGGCGCACCTCGCGTTGGAAGGCACCACCTCCCGCCTGGTGGTGGAGCTGAACCGCTCGCTCGACAGCCCGGCCCTGTTCTCCGCGTTCACGCGCGATCTGCCGCACGCACAGCGCAGCCACCTCATCGACGAGCACTACACCCCCTTCCGCACGGCCGCCGCCGATGCCGTGGCCACCTGGCGTGCCGACCGAAAGAGTGTCCTGCACCTCAGCATGCACACCTTCACCCCGGAGCTGGACGGCGTGCAGCGTCCGATGGACATCGGCCTGCTGTGCGACCCTGCCCGCGCTTGGGAACGGGCGTTGGTCGACGCGTGGGAGCAGCTATTGCACATCGCGGCACCGGACCTCGTGGTCCGCCACAACGAGCCCTACCTCGGTACCGATGATGGCCATACCACCGCCATCCGGGCCTCCCACCCCGTGGGGTATGCCGGGATCGAGCTTGAGGTGAACCAGCGCTTCGCTTCGGCCGATGGCCTTCGCATGGACAAGCATGTCACCGAGGCGATCGTGGGCAGCTTCCAGGCCTTGCTCGCCCACCCCGTGGCCACCCCCTGAACGCGAGCGCCCCGGAGGATCCCCCGGGGCGTTCGCAGCAGGTATGACCCTCAACGGACCACCTGGAAGCGCTCCTCGCCCCGCGCCCGGTCGGTGATCACCTGCAGCACGTAGCTGCCCGGTGCCAGGTCCGCAACGTTCAGCACGATGCGATCGCGCAGCGCAGCGCCACCCACCTGCTGACGCATGACCACACGGCCCGCAGCGTCCAGCACGACCAGGTCCGCCGAGCGCGCATCGCCCATGGCCCCGCGCACCTGCAACTGGTCCTGTGCCGGTTTCGGGAAGACCAGCAGCTCCACCGTGGCCGTCTCCTCGATGCCGATGCCATCGGCCAGGTCCCACAACTGGATGTCATCCACCGCGGCCTCCACCAGGCTGCCGCCGTCCAGGTTCTGTCCGGGCCGGATGCTGTCCGAAGCGTTGTACTTGATGTACACCGTGGAACTCGGGCTCACGAGATCGCCCACCCGGAAGGCCACCCGGCGCCAGCTACGATCGCTCGTCCTCGTGTTCTCGACGGGCACCCAGTTGTTGCCATCGTTGCTCAACCACACCTGCCACCAGTCCGCGCCGGGGTTGGCGCCGCTCGGGGGATCGTTCACGTACCAGCGCCAGTAGGACATGGCCGGCTCCTGCATGTTCGACATGTCGAGCGCGGCGCTCCGCAGCGTGGTGGTGCCGCCGTCCACATCGTTCTCCCCCAGCTGGGCGAGCTCGGTCGAGGCGTTGCCCGTCACGTAACAGATCTCGCCGCCCGGCGTGTGCTGGTATCCGGGCTGCACCACGGTGCTTAGGTCACCCGGCGTGGCATAGCTGCCCACGGGCATGTTGAACTCCCACTCGCCGGTGGTGGCGTTGTCCGTGGGAAGCCCGATGTCCCAGTTCCCGAGCTGGGTGTTGTTGTCCGCGTCGTCCGTGGCCACAAGGCCGAAGTCCACCATGATGTAGTACGGCACGTTCGGGTCGGGTTCGGCCGCACCGATCGGCACCACCGCGCTCAGTTGCTGGAAGCTGTCCTCCACCCCCATGTAGTAAGCCACCACCGTCCCCGCCGACTGCGGAGGAATGGTCACATGGTAATCGTTGCTGCCGAAGTCCACCATCGGCAGGGTGTTCCATACCGCCCCGTTGTTCACCCGGTAGAACAGCTTCACTTGCGAGAGGAAGGGCAGGAAGTTCAGGTCGAGGATCAGCTGCGCGTCAAGCTCGATCCCCTGGGCCTCCGGGGCCGTCTCCGGGTTGCTGTGTACGAGCGTCGCGTTGCTCAGCAGGGTGATCCCGTGCAGGGCGAACGCCTCCACGATCGCTCCCGCGTTCGGTGTACCGTTGGTGATGTCCCCGTCGGTGTCGTCCGCCTGCAGCACATCCAGCAGCACATCGCGGAATGCCTGTCCTTCATTTCCGTTCACCGTGTTCGCCTGCAGACCAGGGAAGGCCTCCACACAAAGGGTACACCTTACGGTTCTCATCGTAGCGACGGATGAAATCGTCCGGGTCGCTCAGCGAACTTCCCTCAGCCAGGATCGGGTCCTCGGTGATCGATAGGGCCCACACGTCCGCGTAGCCCTCGTTCATGGCCCCGTTGGTGAACTGGCTCAGGAGCGTGCCATAGAACTTGTCGTTGATGCCGTGTCCATACTCGTGGTACACCACCTCGGCGATCTGCGCGTAGCTCTGGCAGTCCCCGCCCTCCTGGTAGAAGTTGATCGAGCCCCCGTCGTAGAACGCGTTGCAGTTGCCCGCCACATCCACGTTGGTGGTGAACGGGATGTCCATCGAAGTGAAGTTGGGCAGCCATGACTTCATGTGGTCGTGCACCACGTTCACATGGTAGTAGGCGCTCCGCTCACGCAGGGTGGAGTTCGCGTTGAAGCTGATGGCGTTCGGGCCTTCCTGCAAGGTGGTCTGAAAGCTCGGCGTGCTGCCTCCCGTCTTCACGTTGCACCAGCGGCCGTCCAGGAAGAAGGTGGCGTTCACCGGACCGCCGACGCCCGTGTTCAGGTAGCCCTGATCATCCAGGTATTGGCTCAGTCCGTTCACGACCACACGCAGGTCGGGCAGCACCTCGGTAGTGGCCGGCACATACGGGTTCACCGTGTACGCCTCGCCGGTAGCGGCGATCTCGGCGCCCGCGGAGGCCGGCGGAGCATGATGGACCACCAGGTCCTGGCGGTACAACAGCTCGCCCGAATGGGCGTCCACCCAGCACGACCAGCGACCGGGAACGCCTTGCTCCATGGTGTTGACGATCACTTCATGCACCAGACGGTGGTCCACGGTGCGATCCCCCGGGACCGGTAGGATGCGCAGTCCGTTGACCACGGATCCCACGATACCGGTCAATCCGCTCGACGCGTTCACCACCGCGGCGGCTTCGCTGATGCCCGGCTGCGTCTCCACCTGGATCCCCGGATACAGATCGGTGCCGAACGCGATCACCCGGCCTTGGGCGTCCAGCTTCACCATTGCCTGGCCGAACACGACGGGCAGGCCGGCATGGGTCTGGGCAAAGTGCACATAGGTGTGCTTGGCGGTGGGGTACACGGAACGCACGCTGACCTCTGCGAATGGCAGGTTGAAGCCCGCCAGCTGGTGCTGGAGGAAGTCCCATGCCTTCGACACGGGATCAGCGCCCATCGCGGCAATGGGTTTGCCGAAAGCCCGGTGGGGCAACCCGCTTCCCTCGTTGAACTCCGCCCACCAGGTACCGTGCTCGGCGACGAAACTCCGCCATTGAGGACGAGCGCGGAGCTCCGCCTGCCAGGCGATGTCCGGTGTGCGCCGTGGATCGCGGATGAAGGTGATGCTCCGCTCATCACGGCCGCCTTCAACGGCCATGGCAGAAAGGGTGCCGGCGATCAGACCGGCGACAAGGAGGATGTGACGCATTGCGCAACGGGTTGGAGGATCGAAGGTCGTGCTCCGTCGGTAACGGAACAACTCCGACCCCCGCCTTGTGCGTGGAAGCCCATCAGGAGGGGTCGGGCAGCTCCACGGAGAGGCCATCGTGGGCCAGTTCCACCCCTTCCGGGAGGGTGCGCTGCACGTCGGCATGAAGGCCGAGCAAATGGCTGATGTGGGTGAAGAAGGTGCGCCGCGCGCCCAATCCGCGGGCCAGGTCCAGGGCCTCCTTCAGGTTGAGGTGCGCCGCGTGCGGCTCGTGGCGCAGCGCGTTCAACACCAGCACCTCGGAACCACGCACGCGCTCCTTGGTCGATGGTGGCAGCTCTTTCGCGTCGGTGATGTACGTGAGGCCACCGATCCGGAAGCCCAGCACCGGCATGCCCAGGTGCAGCACGTCCACGGCCTCCAACCCGGTACCCGCGGCGTTGAAGGGACCGGCCGAGATGGGGTGCAGTTCCAGTTCGGGCACTCCCGGGTAGCGGACGGCCTCGAAGGCATAGGCGTAGATCCGACGCACCGCGGTCAGGGTGGCCTCGGAGGCATGCACCGGCATCACGGTGCGCTGGCGGTGATTGAAGCTGCGCAGTTCGTCCATGCCGCTGATGTGGTCCATGTGCTCGTGGGTCAGCAGCACGGCATCCACATGATCGATCCCGGCGCGGAGGCTCTGCTGTCGCAGGTCGGGCCCGGCATCGATGAGGATGGACCGCCCGCCCACCTGGATCCAGCCCGCGGTCCGCAGCCGGTGGTCCCGTGGATCCGTGCTGGTGCACACCGCGCATCGGCAGCCGATCACCGGCACGCCCTGGCTGGTGCCCGTTCCAAGGAAGGTGAAGCGCATGAGCGGTGCGCAAATTACCCGATCGGCGGGCGCTACCTTCGCCACCGCTCGGAGAGGTGGCAGAGCGGTCGAATGCGGCGGTCTTGAAAACCGCTTTACCCGCAAGGGTAACGGGGGTTCGAATCCCTCCCTCTCCGCCAAGCCGCCCCGCGAAAGCGGGGCGTGTTCGTTCCGGGCAGCGAGGCGAGCTTGCTCGGACGAGCGGACCCGGGGGTTTGCCCCCTTGCGGGATGCCCATCCACCCCTCGACCCTTCCGCTCGATCCGCTCGGAATGGACCGTGGGAACGGTGGCACCATGCCAAGGAACGGTGGTGATCCGCCCGGCGGCCGAAGTACCTTTGAGATCATGTCACGCTCCATCCTTCCGCTGGTCCTGCTGCCCCTCGCCCTTCCCATCGGAGCCCAATCGCTGCCCGAGTTTCTCGTGGAGGTCAGACGCTTCGAAGTGCCGGAGCAGGGGCCTTTCGTGGACCTCAGCGTGGCCGTGCTCGGGGCTTCGGTCCATCACGAGGACTCCACCGCCGGTCTATCCCAGGCCCGGTTGGAGCTGGTGGCCCTGATCGAGAAGGCCAGCGCCATCGTTGATCATCGGAAAGTGGAGCTCACGGGCCCGCCGCGCACCTCCGAGGTCCCACCCGATCTGCTGTATACCTCGGCCTTCGCCCTTCCGCCCGGCGACTACACACTGGAGGTCCAGGTGCGCGACCTGCAGGGTCCGGACTCGGTACGGACGGAACGCCGCCCGCTGATGGTGCCGGCCATGCCCGATGGACCGACCTTCTCGGATGTGCTGCTGATCTCCGGTACCGGAGAGGAGGGCTCCTCCGGGCACGCCCACGCAGGCCGCACCTTCATCCCCTTCGTGGGGGCCTATTACCCCAGCGCGGTGGAACGCCTGGACCTGTACGCCGAGCTATACGGCATGGATGCCCGCCTTGGTCGGGACAGCCTTTATCTCCTGAGCTACCAGATCGAGGGCCAGGGAACGGGAACCCCGGTCGGTGCGTTCCGGGCGGCGGCACGGGTGAAGGCGCGCGAGGTGGAACCCGTTCTCGGAGGCTTCGACATCCGTTCGCTGCCCAGCGGCAATTACGTGCTGGCCTTGGAGGCGCGCGACCGCTCCGGGCAGCTTCTGGCCCGCACCGAACGGTTCCTCCAGCGCAACAACCCGATCTCCTATCGCATGGACGACCTGTCCACCGTGGCCATGGGCGGCACCTTCGCCGATCGGATCACCGAGCCCGACAGCCTTGCCGAGTTCATCCATTGCCTGCGCCCCATCGCGGACGACCTGGAGCGCAAGATGATCGACGACCGCTGGAAGGACCGCGAGATGGACCTCATGCGCCGCTTCCTCTACAGCTTCTGGTTCAACCGCAACGGGCTGGACCCGGAAGGAGCGTGGAAAGCCTACCGGGCGGAGGTGGTCCGCGTGAACCGGATCTACGGTTCGCGCATCAAGCGGGGCTATGAGACCGACCGCGGCTACGTGCACCTGAAGTACGGGGCACCCAACACCATCGTCGACCGCCCCAGCGACATGGGCGTGTATCCGTATCAGATCTGGCATTACTACCGCGCAGGCCGTTACACCGACCGTCGCTTCGTGTTCTACCTGCCGGACATGGTGACGAACGATTACGAGCTTCTGCACTCGGAGGTCCCGGGCGAGATCCAGAACCCACGCTGGAACCAGGTGCTGCACTCACGCGACACGCCGATGAACAACGTGCAGCCCGGCTCGGTGAACTCCCTGAGCGGTGAACGTTCGGACGAGTTCTTCCTGAACCCGCGCTGACGGTCCCGGCACCACGTCCATCTTTGCCGCCGCACGCAGCCCCCATGCGCGATACGGCGATCGTCATCCTCAACTGGAACGGCCTCACCTGGCTGCAACGCTTCCTGCCCGGCGTGGTGCGGGCCGCCGAGGGTGCCGAAGTGGTGGTGGCCGATAATGGCAGCTCCGACGGTTCGTTGGACTGGCTGCGCTCGTCCATGCCTGCCGTACGCACCATCGGTCTGGAGCGGAACCTCGGCTTCGCCGGTGGCTACAATGCCGCTCTCGAGCAGGTGCGGGCGTCCTACTTCGTACTGCTCAATTCGGACGTGGAGGTCCTGCCGGGCTGGCTGTCCGGTATGCGGGCCATGCTGGATGCCGACCCGCGCATGGCGGCCTGCCAGCCCAAGGTCCTGGCCCATGCCCATCCGGAGCGGTTCGAGCATGCTGGCGCTGCCGGCGGATACATCGACCGCAACGGCTATCCCTTCTGTCGTGGCCGGATCTTCGAGATCACCGAACCGGACCACGGCCAGTATAACGATGATCGGGAGGTTTTCTGGGCCACCGGAACCTGCCTGATGGTGCGCGCTCAGGCCTTCCGCGAGGCCGGCGGCTTCGATGCCTCCCTGTTCGCGCACATGGAGGAGATCGATCTGTGCTGGCGTCTGCGGCGGCGTGGTTGGCGCATCGGCTATACGGCTCGCGCCAGCGTGCTGCACGTTGGCGGTGGTGCGCTCGGGTACGGCAGCCCGCGAAAGACCTACCTCAACTTCCGCAACAGCCTCATCGTGCTCACCAAGAACCTGCACACCGGCTGGCTGCCGGGCCGCTTGCTTCGCCGCTTCCTGCTGGACGGTGCGGCCGGTTGGAAATTCCTGCTCGAGGGGCACGGTGCCCATAGCTGGCAGGTGGCCCGCGCCCACGTCCACTTCCTCGGTCGCCTTCCCACGCTGCTGCGCGAGCGCGCAAGGCTCATGCGGGAAGATCGGGAGCCCGACCTCACCGGCATGTACACGCGCAACATCGCGTTCGACCGGTTCATCCTCAAGCACGACCGCTTCAGCGACCTGCCCGACGAGGCCTTCGTGAAACGCGCCTAGAGGGTGCCCACGCGGCGTAGCAAGTGGTCCACGGCCAGGCGATAGCCTTCGGCCCCAAGACCCATGATACTGCCCGCGCACACCGCTCCCACGAGGGATGTGTGGCGGAAGGGCTCTCGCGCGAGCAGGTTGGAGAGATGCACCTCCAACACGGGCACGGACACCGCCGCCACCGCATCGCGCAGCGCCACCGAGGTGTGGCTGTACCCGCCGGCGTTCAGCACCACACCGGCGTACACCCCGTCCGCTTCATGCACCCAGCGGATCAGCTCCCCCTCCAGTTCGCTCTGACGGTGATCGATCCGGTGCGTGGGGAACGCCGCTCGCAACCCGGCGATCAGGCCATCCAGGTCCGTGCTGCCATAGATCGAGGGCTCGCGACGCCCGAGCAGGCCGAGGTTCGGGCCGTTGACCACCAGGATGTCCGCCATGCGGGCGAAGTAACGAAAGGCCCGCCCGATGGCATCTTTGTGCGGTGGACTGGCCCCGCGCGCTCACCCTGTTCCGCACCCACCTCAAGCTGGAACGCTCCCTGAGCGACCGCACGGTCGAGGCCTACCTCTCCGATCTGGCCAAGCTGCGCTCCTTCGCCGAATCCCATTCCCCGGCCCTGGCGGCGGATGCCCTGCGCTTGGAGGATCTTCAGGCCTTCCTCATGCACACCGTGAAGCAGGGCCTCGGACCGCGGAGCCAGGCCCGGCTCCTCAGTGCCGTCCGCGCCTTCCATCACGCCCTGCTCGTCGATCGGCGCATCGAGACGGACCCCACCGAACTGCTTGAGGCGCCTCGGCTCGGGCGCCATCTGCCGGAGTTCCTGAGCGTGACCGAGATCGACGCCATCATCGCGGCCATCGACCTGTCCAAACCCCTCGCCCATCGTGACCGGGCCATCGTGGAGACCTTGTACGGATGCGGCCTTCGCGTGAGCGAACTGTGCGGCCTTCGCCTCAGCGACATCCATGACCAGGAACGTTTCATCCGCGTGCTGGGCAAGGGCGACAAGGAGCGTCTGGTGCCCATCGCCTCGCTCACGCTGGATCGCATCAGGGACTACCGTGAGCATGAACGCGTGCATCTGCCCGCGGTGCCCCGTGCCGGTGAAACGCTCTTTCTGAACGCCCGCGGCGGGCCGATCTCCAGGGTGGCGGTGTTCAACCTGGTGCGCACGCTCGCCGCCAAGGCCGGCATCGCCAAGGTCATCAGCCCGCACACCTTCCGGCACAGCTTCGCCACGCATCTCGTGGAGGGCGGTGCCGACCTGCGTGCCGTCCAGGAGATGCTCGGCCACGCCAGCATCACCACCACCGAGATCTACACGCACCTGGACCGCGAATACCTGCGCAGCAACATCCTGCAGCATCATCCCCGGGCCCGGGGACGCTCGGGCGGTTGATCAGTTCAGCTTCGCCAGGGCTCCTCGGGCGGCCAGGGCCCGCGTCACCTCCTCCATCAGCGCGGCCACCTCTCCTCGGATACGGCCGTCGTACTTCTCGTCCCAGTCCATCCGCCCGTCCAATGGGTCGAACCGGGCGATGCCCATGGGCAGGTCGAAAAAGGTCAGGTCCAACTCCGGCACCCGGTCGAACAGCGTCATTTCGATGAAGACCTCCTTGATGCTGTGATCCCCCTCCCAGATCGGCCCGTGGGTGGTGACCGTGAAGCACTTCGTGACATGACCGGGCAGGACGAAGCGGATCACATAGTCCGCGTTGTTGTCCAGCAGCAGTTCGTACCGCCCGGTGTGCCCGGTGGTCAGGGTCCGCACGCGCTCGCCATTGCGGTACACACGCACCTGGGCGTCCGCCAGCGGAGCCGCCGTGAACTTGTCCGTCACCGTGCCGACGATCCTGAGCTGGGCCGCCTCCGCGGTCCAGGTCAGCAGAACGGTGGCCAGCAGCATCAGGTCACGCAGACGTCCCATGTGTGCGGTGGTCCGGCTGGTGCGCGGACCGGGCGGCGAAACTATCGGCGCGACCAACGGGATCCAAGGCTCCCTGGCCTCCGGGCCGGACGATCGATCAACAGCCCTCTGTTCACAACCGCGCAGCCTGGAAAAGGAAGCGGGGCGGCCCGAAGGACCGCCCCGCTCCTGCTCGATCGAACGGCTTACTGCACCACGAGGCGCTGTTCGCTGATCGCGTCGTCGGTGCTGACGCGCAGGATGTACGTGCCTGCCATGAGCGCTTCGGCGCCATCACGCACCAGGTTCATCCCGGTGTTCAGCGTGCGCCGGTCGCTCCACACCACCCGGCCGGTGGCATCGAATAGCTCCAGTCGGGCATCGCTCGCCGCCGTGGGCCAGACCACGGACACGCTGCCCGCGGTCGGGTTCGGGAACACCGTCCAGCCGTTCACCACGGACTCGGCCACCGCGGTGCTGATGGCCGCGGACAGGCAGATCTCGAAATCGCCCCCGCCGCCGAACTGCGTGTTGGAGTACACGCGCACCACATGGTCGGTGTTCGGGGCCACGGTGACGTCGTAAGGTGCGGTAGGATTGATGTCGCAGCTGAGCTCCGCCCCGTTGCACCCATCGTACACCACGACCACGGCATCGCCCATGCTCACATTGTTGAATGTGATGGTCACGGCATTGTTGGGTCCGGAGTTGAACTCATACCACATGTCGAGGTAGGAACCGGTGGTGGTGTCGCAGGTCGGATCGCCGGCATCCTGTGTGGCCTGCACGTTGTTCCCCTGCGCGCTGTTCTGCGGGCAGTCCGTCGTCGCCCACACCGGGAGCCCGATGGCGTTGGCGCAGTCGTTGTTCGAGGGTGGGCCGACGCACGCCACGGCGCTCACCGCGATGGTGTACGGACCCGTGGTCCCTGAGCCGAACTGCCCCACCGGCAGCCAGTAGGTGCCGGCTTGCAGGTTCACGAACTCGATGGTGATGTTGCCGTCCGCGCACGTGGTGAACTCAAACGTTCCCGCATAGAACGTGTCCGCCGGACAAGCCGTCCACACAATGTAGGCCTGATCGAACACGGGGGTCGTCCCACAGTAAGAAACGGTCACATCCGCACAGGCAGCGAGCGTGAACGCATGCCACACCTTGGGCACGTTGTCGTCCATCGGGGAGCCTGGGACAGCGTCGCCGGTGGTGGTGGCGCCCACGGTGGTGCCGGTGAAGTTCACCGTCCCACCGACAGCCAAGGCCTGCGGCGTCACGTTGGAACAATTGTCGTTCGCCGGGGCCGCACCGCCGCCGAACACACAGATGTCGAAGGTGGTCGTGGCCGGGATGTCCGTGAAGTAGTGATACACCCGCACGTGATAGGTCTGGCCGACCGTGAGCCCGCTGGCCTGGATCACCTCCACACCGCCTTCCAGGGTGGCATCCGCGCAGCCAAGGCTCGTTGGGTTCGCGCAGCCGCCCGAGAACAGCTCCATCACGGCGTCCAGCGAATCGGACCCCGCGACTTCCACTGTGAGCTGTGCCGCCGTGGCCACGAAGCTGAACCAGACATCGTCGTTCGCGTCGCCCGTGAAGCCGTTGCAGGTCAGAGCAGGCAGCGACTCCGTGGCGTTGGCCACATCACCGGTCACGTACTGGCAGGTGGTGCCCGCCGTGAGCGCCGTAGCCCCGCCGCAGTCGTCATTCGCGGGAACACCGGCGCAGGCCGTAGCGGCCACTTGCACCGTGTACGCGCCAGTGGTTCCGGCACCGAACTGGCCGATGGGCAGGTAGTAGGTGCCTGCCGGCAGCGCGTTGAAGAACACCGTGCCATTGCCGTCCACACAAGTGGTGAAGTCAAAGGTGCCCAGGTTGAACGTGCTCGCCGGACAGTCCGTCCACACGATGTAGATCTCGTCGAACGCCGGGGTCGTGTTGCAGTAGGAGACCACGACGTTCGCACAGCTACTGAGCGTGAAGGCATGCCACACCTTGGGGATCCCGTCGTCCATGTCGGACAAGGGTACCGCATCGTTCGTGGTCGTGGCGCCCACGGTGGTCCCTGTGAAGTTGAGCGAGCCGCCCACGTTCAACGCCTGAGGCACGATGTTCTGACACTGGTCGTTCGCGGGAGCGGTCCCGCCACCGTACACGCAGATGGTGAAGGTGGTGGTGGCCGGGAAGCCTGCTGCGTAGTCGTACACACGCACGTAGTAGGTCTGACCCACGGAAAGCCCAGTGGCCTGGATGGTCTCCACACCGTCGGCCACGGTGGCGTCAGCGCAGGCGAGGTTGGTTCCCGTGCAGGCTCCGCTGCGCAGGTCCACCACCGCATCGAAGCCGGTCGAGCCATCCACTTCGATGGTGAGCGACGCGGCGGTGGCCACGAAACTGTACCATACATCATCGTTGGCATCCCCCGTGAAGGTGGCACAGGTGATCGCGGCGATGGACTGGGTGGCACCGGCCACGTCGCCCGTCACTGGCGTGCAGGTCGTGTTCACCGCGAGCTGCTGGGCGCCGGAGCACTCGTTGTTCGCGGGGGGAGCGGCGCAGGCGGTGGCGTTCAACTCGATGGTATACGGGCCCGTGCTCCCTGCGCCGAACTGGCCGACCGGGACGTAATAGCTGCCGGCCGGCAGTTGCGCGAAGACCACCGTACCGTTGCCGTCCACGCACGTGGTGAAGTCGAACGTGCCGAGGATGCCCGCATCCGCCGGGCAGCTGGTCGCCAGCGCGATGTAGATCTGATCGAACAACGGGGTAGTGCCGCAGTAGTCCAACGTCACGTTCGCGCAGGTGCTTGTAGTGAACCGATGCCAGACCTTGGGCGTCGCATCGTCGTAGTCGCCGCCGACCACGGCGTCATTCGTGACCGTGGCTCCGGCCGTGCTGCCCGTGAACGTCAGCGTTCCGCCGATGGTCAGGTTCTGGGCCACCACGTTGGCGCACTGGTCGTTGGAGGGCGGTGGCGGTGTGCCGAACACGCAGATGGTGAGATCCGTCGTGGGTGCGGCACCCGTGTAGTAGTCGTACACCCGCACGTAGTAGGTCGCGCCCACTGTGAGGCCGGCCAGGGAGACCTGTTCGATGCCATCCTCCACGGTGGCGTCGGCACAACCGATGTTGGTGCCGTTGCAGGCCCCGCTGCGCACATC
The DNA here is from genome assembly GCA_016713875.1 of Flavobacteriales bacterium. Classification (NCBI taxonomy): domain Bacteria; kingdom Pseudomonadati; phylum Bacteroidota; class Flavobacteriia; order Flavobacteriales; species Flavobacteriales bacterium. The sequence continues at coordinate 824,822 of JADJOI010000003.1, read as the reverse complement.
CACCACGGCATCGAAGTCCAGCGAACCATCCACACGAACGGTGAGTGCGGTGGCCGTGGCGGTGAACTTGTACCACACATCATCATCGGCATCGCCAGTGAACGTGTTGCACGAGATGGCGGCCAGGCTGTTGGTCGCTCCGGCCGTATTCCCCGTCACCGGGTTGCAGGTGGCGCCCACCGTGAGGTTGATGGCTCCGGCGCAGTTGTCGTTCACCGGTGCACCACCCCGGAACATCCCGGTGTTCGCCGGGCGAAGTGACTTGGGGGCCGCTCCGGAATGCACATGCAGTTGTTTCTCCCCGGGGGCTGCCGCACGGTCGGTGCTCGCCTTGCGCGCGACCGGGTTCCGTTCAATGTCCTGTTTCGTCCGTTGCGCGGAAGCGTCCAGGGCCGGTAGGGCCAGGATCACCAAGGCCACGCTCATCGCGTAAGGTCTGATCATGGGTGTGGGTGTTGAGGCGTCGAAACTAACCGACGGCACCTCTCCTCACCGGTGGTCCCTGGGGGAACTTTTCGACAACGACTAACGCCGGATGATCACAGGAGTCCTAAGGATGCCGCCATCGCGCATGCGGACTTCCAATACATGAGCGCCGACAGGCAGTCCGACCACGGGCACGCGTTGCACGGGCTCGCGCGTGGTCTTCTGCCGCAGCAGCAGCCGCCCGTCCGCGGCCACAAGCAAAAGCTCCTCCGCCCAGGAGCCGACCGGCACCTCTACCAGGAATTCCTCCGCGGCCGGCATGGGGTGAACGACGAGTTCCTGCACCTGGCCCGTCCCCTCGCCCGGAATGGAAGCGATCGCCCCGCTCTTGCCCAGCGCATACTCCCCCGCGAGAAGAGAGTCCAGCTCCATGTAGCCGGTGCCGTTGGTGAGCGACCCGGCCACCACCACCTGGTGCGGATAGGTGGTCCAGGGCGCTCCGGGATGTGCGCGGTACAGCACGGCGGCGCCGGCTTCCGTGGCGTCGTAGAGGTCGAAGTCCAGCTGGCTGTCCGAAGCGCCGTAGTAGTTGATGCGGGCCGAGAGGTGGGTGCCCGCCGGCCACAACCCGTCCACCACCCAGTAGTGCGTGCCACTGATGGCCTCCACCTCCGCAGTGGTCTGCGATGCTTCGGGTGCGGCCCAATTGTGGTCGATGCGGAACAGGGCCGAATCCGTGACCGCCTCCGGGAACAGACGGAAGTCCACCCGCGGAAGCGTTGAGCTGAAGCTCTCACCCGGACGGATGACGAACTCGTGGTCCATGCGCGCCTGGTTCAATCGCCGGTGACCGTTCACCACGGCCATCACCGGCTCGAATGGCGCCAGGAGGGTCACCGTGGTGAGCTCCCCGTCGGCCAGCACCTGGTGCTCGCTTCGCTGCCACCCCGCACCGATCAAGGTGACATCCAACGGCACTTGCTGATGGAAGGTGGACGTACCGCGAAGCCGCTGGCGGAGGGTGAGGTCCACCGCCCAGGACCCGCCTTGCGGCACGGCGCTCAGCGCATCGACCACGAACACGCTGAAGCCTGGCGCGAACACCCAGGCGTCGAAGAACGGGTCGAGGTCGGTCCCGGTGACCTGCTCCAACGCATCGCGGAAGTCGGCCGCGTCCAAGGCCGTGTCCGCGAAAGCCGCCTGCACGCCGCTCATCGCCTGCCGGAACAGCGTGTCGCCCAGATAGCCCCGCAGGTTGTGCATCACCGACGCCCCCTTGTAGTAGGTGTGGTGACCGTAGATGTACGGATCGGGCATCGGTGACAGGGGCTGGAAACCGCCGTCCTGGAGGTGACTGTTCTTCAGTACATCGTACTGGTTGTTCAGCACCGTGGTGATGAACTGATCGTGGCCATAGACCCATTCATCCACGAGGTGGCCGCTGTACTCGGCGGGACCTTCCTTAAGCCACATGTCGTTGTGGATGTAAGGCGTCACGATGTCGCCCCACCAATGGTGCCCCAGCTCGTGGCTCAGCAGTTGCCGGTTGTCGGATACCGGCTGCCCGGTCATGAACTGGGGATAGGCGATGTTGGTGGGGATCTCCAGGGCCCCGTCGGTCGTCAGCACATAACCCACCCGGCCCCAGCCGTACGGGCCGTACCAGTGCTCGCACGCGTCAATGGCCCCGCCCAGATCGCCGAACCGGGAGACCATCCCCGCCAATTGCGCCGGCTTGGCAGTGAGGGTCACCGGGATGGCCCCGTACGCGCCCGTGTGCAGGTAAGTGCTGTCCACATAGTTGGATACCGCGACCGCGGAAACGTGCGTGGGCAATGCACGGCCGATGCCATACGAGCGCACCACGGTATCGCCGCCCAGCTGCACCTCGCCCAGGAAGTCGCCCTGGCCCCGGAGGCGGTAGGTGCCCGCGCTCTTCACATGATAGGTGTATGTGGCCCGTTCCACGAACGAATCGAAACAGGGATACCACACCTTGCCGAAGTTGGGCGGGATGGTGCTGATGCCGATGCCCAGGTTGTAGATGTATCCGCTCTCGAAGTAGAAGCCGCCCCAGTCGGGATCGCGGTGCGGCGTTCCCTGATAGTGCACGGTCAACGTGCGCTGCTCCCCCACCGTCGGAACGCTCAGCATGTCCACCGTGAGGAACTCTCCGTCATAGCTGTAAGGATGCACACCCAGTGCGCTCGTCACAGAATCCACCGTGAGGTCGTACAGGTCGAACCGGATGCTGTTCTGCCCGGCCAGGCGTGGAGCGAAGGACACGGCGCACACGCCGCCGATCCACTGGTCCTGGACACGGGTCACGTCCAACCGGATGTCGTAGTGCAGGATGTCGAACGTATCGCTGCGCGCGATGGTCTGGTCGATCTGGGTGCGCTGCAGCGGGCTCAACTCGGGACCCGGACGGTAGGGCTCGTGGAGGATCCGGCAGCCCATCCGGTAGGGCTGTGCGTGGACGGCCGAAAGAATGCAGAGGACCAGAACGGCGGTGATCGGGCGCATGGATCGAGGGTCAGATCGCACGAAGCTACGGGGCCGCTATCTTCACTCCGTGGGCAACTGCTCGGCAGCCCATGACGTCAACCATTAAACCGGACCACTCATGCGCCAATTCTCCACCTTCCTTCTATTGCTCATGCTCGGCCTCGGTCCCGAGGTCCGCGCTTCGCACATCATGGGCGGCGAGCTCACCTACCGCTGCCTCGGCGGCTCGGACTACCTCATCAGCCTCGTGCTGTACAGGGATTGTTCCGGCATTCCCGTCTCGGCCCAGGAGACCGTGAACATCAATTCCAGCGCATGCGGCTACAGCCAATCGTTGACGGTGTACTTGGTCGACACGGCCACCATCGCGTCACCCTGTTCGGGCCTTCTGTCGACCTGTGATGGTGGACAGGCCCCAGGGATGGAGGTTTATGTCTACCGCGACACGATCTCGCTGCCCATGGCGTGCCCGGACTACGAGTTCACGTGGACCACGTGCTGCAGGAACGCGGCGATCTCCAACCTCGTGACGCCGGACCAACTGAACAGTTACCTCCATGCCGGGCTCAACACCGTGGACGCACCCTGCAACTCCGCGCCGGTGTACCAGGAGCTCCAGATGCCGTTCATCTGCTCCAATGTGATGTTCTGCCAGGACAACAGCACCTTCGATGTGGACGGGGATTCGCTCCTCTTCAGCATGGTGCCGGTGCAGAACGGAACGCTCGGACCGGCCTCGTACAACCCGCCGTTCAGCCCCACGGACCCCTTCCCGACCGTGAACGGCCATGCCTTCGACGTGGCGGGCGGCAACCATTGCGCGATCCCCACGACTGCCGGAGCCTGGGTCGTAGGCTATCGCATCGATGAGTACCGGAACGGAGTGTGGATCGGCAGCACGACGCGCGAGGTGCAGCTCTGGGTGGTGAGCTGCCCCTCGGCCGTGCTCGGCTTCACGGGCACCGTGATGGACTCCACAGGCGCCGCGGTCAGCAGCGGCTCCGTGGAGCTCTGGGAATACGGCCTCAACAGCCTCAGTTCCACGCTGATCGGCACCACCCCGGTGAACGCCCAGGGCGAGTACAGCTTTTCCGGCCAGCCGAACGGCCAGTACATCCTGCGCGCCATTCCCGACTCCACCAACACACCGGGGCACGCCACCTCCTATCACCTGAACACCCACTACTGGGACTTCGCCGAGGTGCTGAGCGCCGTATGCGATTCCACCATCGATGCCGACATCACGCTGGTGGGCGTGGGCAACCTGGCCGGTACGGGCTATGTGAGCGGCTATCTGGGCGACCTCGGCATCGTACGCAGCCAGCAGGGCACCCCTTGGGAAGGGGTCAGCGTCTTCCTCGAAGCGTGGCCTTCCCACGAACCGGTCGCTTTCGATCGCACGGATGCCAATGGGCTCTTCGCTTTCGTCAACGTACCCTTCGGGGAATACCGCGTGGTGTTCGACCACCCTGGACTGCCCATGCTCGGGTACTATCGCTTCACGTTAAGCGCCCAGAACCCGAGCTTCACCGGTCTTGACCATGGTGCCGACCCGAACGGTTTCTTCCCCACGGGCATCTCCACAGGTGTGCCCGAAGGCTCGCAGCTCAGCCTGGTGGTGGCTCCCAACCCGGTGAGCCAGGGCCGGGTGACGATCGGGGGCCTGCCCGATGGACCGACGACGCTGCTGGTGGAGGATGCCACCGGCAGGACCGTGGACGTGCAGCGTGCGACGGTGAGCAACGGCCGCACATCGATGGCCACCGACGCCCTCCCCGCCGGCACCTTCCTCATCCGGATCGCAGGGGCCGGCACCATCCGTCTGGTGAAGCATTGAGCCTTTCGATGAGCGGGCATCCCTCGTCCTGGATGCCCGCTACATCGCTCATCCGACCCGCTTCGTCGAGATCGGCACAACAACCGGTCCGGAGGCACGTATCGTTGTAAGCCTCGACCGGTGTCGGTCCGACGGCTCAAACCCTCGCCCCATGAACCATCCCCGCATCCTGGTCGTCGAGGACGAAGCCCTCATCCGCAAGGACATCGAACGCAGCCTCACCCTGCTGGGCTATGATGTGGCAGGCAGCACCGGCGATGCTGCGGAAGCGGTGGATCTGGCCATGGAGCAACGACCCGACATGGTACTGATGGACATCCGGCTGCGGAGCGCCATGACCGGCATCGAGGCCGCCAAGGTCATCCGCACCAACATGGGCATCCCCGTGGTCTTCCTGACCGCGTTCTCGGAGGACAGCACCCTCCATGAGGCCAAGCTGGCCGAACCTTTGGGCTACATCGTGAAGCCGTTCACCGAGGCGGCCCTGCGCTCCAACATCGAGATCGCGCTCTTCAAGGGGGGCGAGGAGAGCAAGCTCCGCATGGAACGCGACCGGCTGAAGCGCTCGGTGGGCAAAGGCCAGGATGATGAGCATGTGTTCATCAAGCACAGGGGGCGCGCGATGCGTGTCGCCTTCCGCGAGATCGAGCACGTCGAGGCCCTGAAGGACTATGCCTCCTTCCACCTGAAGGACCGCCGCTATGTGGTGCACGGCACCATGCAGGAGTTCGAGACCATGCTTCCCACGCGCGACTTCATGCGGATCCACCGCTCCCACATCGTGCGGCTGGACCGGATCGAGAGCATTGACGACGGCGATGTGGTCCTGGAGGGGGGCGCCAAGCGCATCCCCATCGGCCGCACTTACATGAGCCGCCTGCTGGCGCTCATCCCCCAGGTCTGAGCCGGTCCGGTGCGTTCGTGATTAGGTTTGCGGGCATGGAGCGCTTGCGCCCGGTGCGTGCCTTCGTCCTCATCGCCCTGCTGCTGTTGGGCGGTGTGGGGCGTGATGGCTGGCATCTGGCCATTCATGCGGACGATGTGACGCATACCGGCCAGGGGCCGACGCTCTCCGAGTCCTGTTCGCTCTGTTCCGAAGGCCTTCCCACCGCGCTCGCAGCGGTCGCAGCGGTCATCCAGCCTCCTGTGGCGCTCGCCTGGGAAGCGGTGAACGCCTGCGAGCGTTCCAAGCTGGCGGATCCGGCGCGGATCCCTTCCGATCGGGGACCTCCACTGCGCGGTTGATCCATCGCCGGACCGGACCGGTCCGTGCAGCCCAGGGCTTTGAGAGAGGCCCTCACACCCGGCGTCATCCAGAGCCGGGTGCAGTTCCGACCATCAACCCACCGGCGCACTGCGCCACATCATTCCTTGCCATGACAACGACGTTCGACGCCGCCCGGCGCGGCCTGGCCTTCCTCCTTCCCCTCACCTTCATCTTGCCCGGGTGCAAAAAGGACGAACCCGGGACCAGTGGCCCTCCGGCCAACGAAGAAGAGCTCATCACCACCGTTCGCCTTCACTTCCACTCGGCGGGCGGCACCGAGCATAAACACTGGACCTACCGGGACATCGACGGCCCCGGTGGCAACGACCCCGTTCTGGAGGTGGACACCCTTTCGGCCGATTCCGTGTACCATGTGGAGATCGACGTGCTCGATGAGAGCGCCAGCCCGGCGGACACCATCACCCACGAGATCGAAGATGAAGGCGCCGAGCACCAGTTCTTCTTCCAACCCACCGGGGTGAACATCACCGTCGCCTACGACGATGCGGACGTGAACGGCCGCCCCATCGGTCTTCGCTCGATCTGGACGGTCGGCGCCTCCAGCGCCGGTTCCATGCTGCTCACCCTTCGCCACGAACCGGACAAGGCGGCACCCGGCGTATCCAACGGCGACATCAGCAACGCCGGCGGAGAAACGGACATCGCACCGGACTTCACACCTGTGGTGGTGGACTGACCGGTGCCGGAACGCGAACTGAAGGCGGGCACGAGCCCGCCTTCCTCGTTTCAGGCCGGACGGTGCGATCTTCGACGCATGCGCCGCAGAGGGGTGCTCCTGACGATCGTCCTCCTGACCAGCCTGGCCATCACAGAGATCGTGCTCAGGGGCCTGGGCCGGCTGGACCATCCCCTGTTCGTGGCCGATCCCCGGTACGAGTACCTGATGCGCCCCGATCAGGATGTGTGGTGCGGGCCCATCCATTACGTGACCAACGCGCTCGGGCTTCGGTCGCCGCCGATCGGTCCCAAGCGCGGCCGCCGCGTGCTCATCATCGGCGATTCGGTGATCAACGGGGGACAGCAGACCACCCAGGACAGCCTGGCCACGGAGCGGGCCGCACGGCGGACAGGGATCGACCTGATCAACCTCAGCGCAGGCAGCTGGGGCACCGAGAACGCGATGGCGTGGATCCGAGCAAATGGCCTGCTGCAGGCGGACGCCGTGGTCATCGTTCTAAGCAGCCACGACGCTTATGACAGGATGACCTTCGAGCCTGTGGTCGGTCATCACCCCTCCTATCCGGCCGAGCGCCCGCGATCCGCTCTCTCGGCCGAACTGCACAGGAGGACGCATTGCTTCAGGGACCGGAGACCACCACGAAGCCACTATGGATTCGCCACAGGCTGGAGCGACCTTCGGGACACTGCCGTCGTCCGAGATCTGCCACTCACCGTGGTCCTTCATCCCGAGCTGGGCGAACTGGCCATGGGCCGGTACGACGACCGTGGCGCACGCATCCTGGACTCCCTCTCGGCGTGGAACGTTCCCGTCGTGCCGTTGCTCGGACGCATGGACAGCGCGTTGTACACCGACCGGATCCACCTCAACGACCGCGGCCAGGCCGTACTGGCCGATGTCCTGGTGGAGATCATCAGCCCGTCGGCGCCCGCGAATACCTTCGGCCATGATCCGTCCTCTCCCACCCGCTGACCTGTTGGTGCAGGAGGACCGCGTTCCGTTGATCGATGTGCGCTCCCCTGCAGAACACGCCCGCGGGCACATCCCGGGCAGCATCAACGTTCCGCTGTTCTCGGACACGGAGCGCACTGAGGTCGGCACCTGTTACAAACAACGTGGGCGTGATGAGGCCGTGCTGCTCGGTCTTCGGCTTGTCGGTCCCCGGCTGGGCGATCTGGTGGAACGTACCCGCGCGATCGCGACCGATGGTCGGATCGCCGTGCATTGTTGGCGCGGAGGAGAACGCAGCGGCAGCGTGGCCTGGCTCCTCGACAAGGCCGGATTCGCCGAGGTGCGCACGCTTCGCGGCGGATACAAGGCGTTCCGTGGGCACATCCAGGATCGGTTCGCCCGGCCCTGGGACCTGCGGGTCCTGGGTGGCTACACGGGCAGCGGCAAGACCGAGCTGCTGGCCTTGTTGAGGGATCTGGGTGAGCAGGTCGTGGACCTCGAGGGGCTCGCGCAACACAAGGGTTCGGCCTTCGGTGGGCTCGGGCAGGGCCCGCAGCCCAGCACCGAGCACTTCGAGAATCTTCTTTGGCTGAAGTTGGGGGCCTTGGACCCGCAACGACCTGTCTGGGTCGAGGACGAGAGCCTGATGATCGGGCGGGTGCGCATACCGGACGTGTTCCACGCGCGCATGCGCAGCAGCGACCTGTTCTTCGTGGACATGCCGGTCGAGGACAGGGTGGAACGCTTGGTGATGGACTACGGCGCCACCCCGGTGGAGGAGCTCCGCGAGCCCGTTCGCCGGATCGAGAAGCGATTGGGCCCGCAGCACTGCAAGGCTGCGCTGGAGGCCTTGGACCGCGGAGACCTCGCCGAGGTGGCGCGGATCACCCTGAAGTACTACGACAAGGCCTACCTGCATGGCGCGGGTGAACGCGGCCCCGCGCGGGTCCGCACCGTCCCGGGACGTGGCACCGATCTTCGCGGCCTCGCCCAACAACTCGCCGACCATGTCCGCGCCGAACTCCGCTGAATCCCCGATACCGCTCACGCAGTTCAGCCGCGGCTCCGGCTGCGGCTGCAAGCTGGCGCCCGACCTGCTCGACCGCATCCTTCGCAGCGATCGCGCCCATGTCGTCGACCCCCGGTTGCTCGTGGGACCGGCCACCAAGGATGACGCCGCCATCTATGACCTGGACGGCGACCAGGCCCTGATCAGCACCGTGGACTTCTTCACCCCCATCGTCGATGACGCACGTCTCTTCGGCAGGATCGCCGCGGCGAACGCCCTGAGTGACGTCTACGCGATGGGGGGATCACCCCTTTTCGCGATCGCGGTGCTGGGCTGGCCGGCCGACAAGCTGCCGCCCGAATTGGCCGCCGAAGTGGTCGAGGGCGGGCGTGATGCGTGCCACGACGCGGGGATCGCCCTCGCGGGCGGCCATAGCATCGATGCCCCCGAACCGTTCTTCGGCCTGGCCGTCACCGGCGCGGTTCGGCGCGCGCACGTGAAACGCAACGACACCGCCCGGGCCGGAGACGTGCTCCTGCTCACCAAACCGCTCGGTACCGGCGTGCTGGCCACTGCCCTGAAGCGCCGCCAGCTGGACCCCGTGGGCCTCCAAGCGCTCACCGCACGGCTCACCGAATTGAACCGGATCGGCAGCATCCTGGGGACCGTCGACTCCGTGCACGCCATGACGGATGTGACCGGCTTCGGTCTGTTGGGGCACCTCTGGGAAATGTGCGCGGGATCGGGTTGTTCCGCAGAACTTGAATGGGACGCCATCCCCATCATCGAAGGCGCATCGGATCTTCTGGCCAAGGGTGTCTACGCCGACGGAGGAATGCGCAACTGGAGGTCCGTGCATGCCCACGTCGAGGGCGCGAACACCATGGAACGCATGATCCTCGCCGCGGACCCCCAGACGAACGGCGGCCTGCTGATCGCCATCGATCCAAGCGCTGTGGAGGACGTACAACGCATGATCGAGCGCACCGGGACCATGGCCAAGCGGATCGGCATGCTTGCGCAAGGCCCGCCCGGCATTCGGATCCACTGATGGATGCACATTGCCGATGAAGCGGTTCCTGTGAGGTTTGCCGAGGAATGCTTTAAGTTCGCCCTGTTTTCTGCTCCACAACGCCTCACTTAAACACGAAAGGAATGGCAACGAAGCGTTTCTCTGAAAAAGACATCCATCAACTGCTGCAACATTACCGCGGCGAACGCCGACGTTTGGCCTACCAGCTGGAAGGCGTGAAGAAGGCCCTCCGCGAACTTCGGGCCCTTCGCGCCGGCAAACCTGTCCCCGAGGACAACAAGAAGTCCACCCGTAAAGCAGCCGCCGGTAGCAAGCGGAAACCGGGCCGTCGGAAGAAGCGGACGATCACGGGCGGTGGGTATCGGCTCAGCGGATGGGACACTGCCATCATGACGGCCGTGACCAACAACAACCGCATGATGACCAAACAGCAGCTCTACGATGTGGTGAAGAAGTGGGCCGCCAAGAACGAACCCGGGACCACTGCGGATGAGACCGAGGCCAAGCTCACGCGCGCGCTTCAGAAGCTCAGCGGACGGCGCGGCCTTCTGGGCACCTACCGCACCGGACTCCAGCGGGGCTACCACTACGGCCTGAAGGACTGGTTCTTCAAGAGCACCGGAAAGCTGCGTCCCTCGCATCTGGACAAGCTCGTCATCGAACGCTGATCCGATTGATCTCAGAAAGAAGGGCGGCCGATGGGCCGCCCTTCGTCATTCAGGGCGACCGGTCCGTGGCTTACCTTCGGATATGCACATGAAGAACATCCTCGCCGCCATCGACCTGTCCCCCATCTCACACGAGGTCCTGCGCATCGCCGGTGATCTGGCCCTCGTTCACCAGACCACCTTGTGGATCGTTCATGTGGCCGCTCCGGATCCGGACCTGGTCGGCTTCGAACCCGGCCCGCAGCATATCCGTGATCAGCGCGCGCACGAACTGCGCGATGAGCATCAGGAACTGCAACAAATCGCCCTGGATCGCTCCGCCCATGGTGTCGACGCCCGGGCATTGCTCGTCCAAGGCCCCACTGTGGCCACCATCCTGGACCAGGCTTCACGCATCAATGCCGATCTTGTTGTTCTGGGATCCCACGGACACGGAGCCCTGCATCGGCTCTTCGTGGGCAGCGTCTGCCAACAGGTCCTGGCCGCCACCCGCACTCCCCTGCTCATCGTCCCGTCAACCGTCACGGAATGAGCCCACGAGGCACCGGCACGCTCGTCGTCATCTGCTCCGGCTGGCTGCTTTTTGGAGGAGTCTGTGCGCCGACCATCCGCTCCGGCCCGCCGGAGCTTGCACGCATCAAGCTGCCCGAAGGCTTCGGGATCGGCGTGTTCGCCGAAGGCGTGACCAACGCGAGGGCCATGTGTTGGGGGGATCGGGGCACCCTCTTCGTGGGAAGTCGGGCCGAAGGGGTGGTTCATGCGCTGACGGACACGGACCGGGACGGACAGGCTGACATCCATCGCATCATTGCCAGGGACCTGCGGATGCCGGCGGGCGTGGCCTTCCGCAAAGGATCGCTCTATGTCTCCGCCGTGGACCGGATCCTTCGTTACGACTCGATCGAAGACCGCCTGGAGGACCCACCGGCGCCTATTGTGCTGCCGCAGATGTTCCCTGCAGAGGACCACCACGGATGGAAGTTCATCGCCTTCGGTCCCGATGACCGGTTGTACGTGCCGGTGGGCGCTCCCTGCAACAACTGCCTGAGCGAGGACAGCCTGTTCGCGACGATCACGAGCATGACGGCGGACGGCAAGGACCTGCGCATCGAGGCTCATGGCGTGCGCAATACCGTGGGGTTCGACTGGCGGCCCGGGACCGGGGAGCTCTGGTTCACCGATAACGGGCGCGACTGGATGGGAGATGACGCTCCGGATTGCGAACTGGACCGGTTGGACACCCGAGGTCTGCACTTCGGCTATCCGTACTGCCATGCAGGCGACGTCCCCGATCCTGAATATGGTGACCAGCGGCCCTGCAGCAGCTTCACCGCCCCTGCCGCCCGTCTTGGCGCCCATGTCGCCCCATTGGGCATGTGCTTCCTGACGGGCACCTCCTTCCCGCCGAAATACCGGGGCGCGATCCTCATCGCCGAGCATGGCAGCTGGAACCGCAGCACCCCGGTGGGCTACAGGGTGGTGGCCGCCTTTCCCCGACCCGACGGCACCGCCCGCACGGAGGTCTTCGCCGACGGCTGGCTGGATGGCAGCAGCGCCTGGGGCCGGCCGGTGGACGTGCTGGAGGCCCCCGATGGGAGCGTGCTCATCAGCGACGATGCAACCGATCGGATCTACCGCGTGTCGTACAACGACCCATAGTTCGATAGTATTACTATCAGTATCACTTGTATTTATTTCGTGAACAATAGTTTTGGCACGTTCGTTGATAGCTGACTGTCCACATCACACCCCGATGCAACGACTTGCCCAGCTCGACATGCACGTCCAGGAACGTGTGTTCCTGAAGGATCCGTCCACCACCGATCTCGGCCGGCGCATCATCGAGCGCTCGATCGCCCTGATCGATGAGCTCGGGTTCGAGCGATTGACCTTCGCCAAGCTGGCCCAGGCGCTCGGGACCGCCGAGAGCTCCATCTACCGCTACTTCGAGAACAAGCACCTCCTCCTCGTCTACCTCATCGGATGGTACTGGAGCTGGCGGGAGTACAAGCTCGTGTTCGACACGGCCAACATCCCGGACCCGAAGCAGCTCCTGGAGCGTGCCATCCGCTCCCTGGCCGAGCCCGTGGAGGAGCGCGGGGCCTTCGGCCATGTCGACCTTCGCGCGCTGTACCGCATCGCCAAGGCCGAAAGCCCGAAGGCCTACCTGGTGAAGGAGGTCGATGCCCGTGGGCGCGACGGTCACTTCAGCTCGTTCGGCCGGCTCTGCGACCGGCTGCGCGAGCTGATCGTGCTCGTGCGGCGCGACCATCCCTTCCCGGCCGCCCTGGCCTGCACCCTCGCCGAGGGTTCGCTCGACCAGCATTTCTTCCACGAGCACATCCCGGGGCTTTCCGGGTTCGGTCGGAAGGACCGGACGGCCGACTTCCTCGTCCACCTCGCCCAGTCGTCCATCACCCACCGCCCCCGCTCATGAGCACCGTGATCACCCCGTTCCAACGGCTGGTGCGCCTTCTGAGCATGGACCGGCGCGAGCTGGGTTACATCTACCTCTACGCGCTGGTCAGCGGGGCCATCAACCTCACGCTGCCGCTGGGCATTCAGGCCATCATCAACCTGATCAGCGGGGGGCAGATCGCCACCAGCTGGGGAGTGCTCATCGCCTTCGTCACCATCGGCGTCGCCTTCGCCGGCGTGATGCAGATCCTGCAGCTCACCATCGGCGAGACGATCAAGCAGCGATTGTTCGCCCGGAGCGCCTTCGACTTCGCCTACCGGCTGCCCCGCCTGCGCTCGGAGGCGGTACAGGGGCGGTACCTGCCAGAGCTCGTCAACCGTTTCTTCGACACCCTCACCATCCAGAAAGGCCTCACCAAGGTGCTGATCGACGTGCCCGTGGCATCGCTGCAGATCGTCCTGAGTCTGGTGTTGCTGTCGTTCTACCACCCCTTCTTCATCGCCTTCGGCCTCTTCCTCGTCGCGCTCCTCTACGTCATCTTCCGGTGGACCGGCATGCGCGGTCTTCGCACCAGTCTGGAGGAGTCGAAGTACAAGTATGAGGTGGCCTTCTGGCTCGAGGAGCTCGGGCGCAACATGAACACCTTCAAACTGGCGGGACGGACCCACCTGGCCCTGGACCGCACCGACCAGATCACGTCGAAGTACATCCTTGCGCGCAACGGCCATTTCAGGGTCCTGTTGCAGCAGTACGGGGCCATGGTGCTCTTCAAGGTCATCATCACCTTGAGCCTGCTGATCCTCGGCGGGCTTCTGGTGATGGGCGAACAGATGAACCTCGGCCAGTTCGTCGCCGCGGAGATCATCATCCTGCTGGTGATGGCCGCGGTGGAGAAGCTCACCATCAGCATCGAAGCGATCTATGACGTGCTCACCGCCCTGGAGAAGATCGGGAACGTGACCGACCTGCCGCTCGAACAGGGAGGACAGGTGCACATCCCCGCTTCGGCCGATGGCGCGGCCGGGATGGAGGTCGCCTTCCACGGTGTGACGTTCCGGTCACCATGGACCGGCCAGGACGTGATCGGCGGCGTGGACCTCACCATCGCCGCGGGCCAGAAGATCTGTCTCAGTGGGCCCAATGGCAGCGGAAAGACCACCCTGTTGCAGATGATCGGGGGCCTGGTGAGCCCGACCTCCGGCACGGTCGTGCTCGATGGTCATCCCCTGGGCAGCCTCGACCTCGACCACGCGCGCAGCATGATGGGCGACAGCCTGAACCAGGACGAGGTGTTCAGTGGGACCATCCAGGACAACATCACCATGGGCCGACCTTGGGTCACCACCGAGGATGTGCGGATCGCCTCGGAACGCACCGGCCTCGCCGCGCAGATCGCCCGCCTTCCCCTGGGCCTGATGACCCCACTGGACCCGAACGGCACGCGCCTACCGCGCTCGCTCGTCAAGCGCGTCATCCTTGCTCGATGCCTGGCCTCGCGGCCGAAGCTGCTCCTGATCGAGGATGACCTGGCCATGTTCGATACGGCCGATCGGGATGCGCTGCTTCACGAGCTCACCACGCGGGGGGCTCCTTGGACGCTCGTGCTCGTGAGCAACGACCCTTCCGTCCAGGCGCGCTGCGAGCGACATGTCCACCTGGATGACGGAAGGCTCCACGAACTTGGCCACGCCTGAGCACATCCGCGATGCTGAACATCTCTCCCGCCCCCGAGTGTGCCACGCCTGAGCTGGACCGGACCAGCTTCGAGTCGTTCCGCAAAGTGCTGCCCGCACGCGCCGGCAAGTTCTTCGGCCGTCTCACCGCGCTCGCTCTCGTGCTCTTCATCACCGGCCTGTTCCTGCCGTGGACCCAGAACATCCGCGCACGCGGCGTGGTCACCAGCCTGGCGCCCCAACAGCGTCCGCAGACCATCCCGAGCATCATCGCCGGACGCATCGAGCAATGGTACGTGCAGGAAGGCCAGCTGGTGGAACAAGGCGACACCATCCTCCGATTGAGCGAAGTGAGGCCCGAGTACATGGACCCCAAGCTGCTGGACCGCACCCAGGAACAGATCTTCGCCAAGGAGGCCACGGCCCGCAGCTACGCCGAAAAGGTGAACAGCCTCGATGCCCAGATCGACGCCCTGAGCGGCGCGCTCACCATCAAGCTGGAACAAGCCCGCAACAAGATCAAGCAGGCGGTCCTGAAGGTGCAGAGCGATAGCATCCGGGTGGTGGCGGCGCGCACCGAGATCAAGGTGGCGAAGGACCAGCTGCTGCGCGGTGAGGAGCAGTTCAAGGAAGGCCTGGTGAGCATGGTGGAGCTGGAGCGCCGCCGCGTGAACGAACAGCGGGCCAATGCCACCATGATCGATGCCGAGAACCAGCTGCTCGACAGCCGCAACGAACTGCTCAACGCCCAGCTCGACCTCAATGGGATCCGCCAGGACTACCGGGACAAGCTGAGCAAAGCGGAGAGCGAGAAGTACGCCAGCCTCAGCCAGATGTACACCACCGAAGGAGAAGTGACGAAGCTCCAGAACGACTTCGCCAACTACAGCGTGCGCTCCGGCTTCTACTACATCACCGCCCCTCAGCGGGCCTACATCACCAAGGCCGTGCGCCAGGGCTTGGGCGAGACGGTGAAGGAAGGCGAGCCCTTGGTGACCCTGATGCCAGCGCGCTTCGACCTGGCCGTGGAGCTCTACGTGCGTCCGATGGACATGCCGCTGATCCGCACGGGCAGCACGGTGCGGTTCATGTTCGACGGATGGCCGAGCATCGTGTTCAGTGGATGGCCCAACACGAGCTACGGAACCTTCGGCGGCCGGGTGGTCGCCATCGACAACTCCATCAGTCCGAACGGCAAGTACCGCATCCTGATCGGCCCCGACCCAGAGGACACCGCCTGGCCCGAGGCCCTGCGCGTGGGCAGCGGCGCCATCGGCTTCGCCCTGCTTCAGGATGTCCCCATCTGGTACGAGCTCTGGCGGCAGCTGAACGGCTTTCCGCCTGACCTCTACCTGGAACCCTCCACCCCCTCCAACTCCTCATCCAACAGACCGGGGACCGCCTCGGCGGAAGCGAGCAAGTGATGCGCATCGTCCTCGCCATCGGTCTGCTGATCCCCCTGGGGCTGTCCGCCCAGGAGGTCGCCCCCACCTTGTCCCGCGAGGCCCTGGTGCGACTGGTGCTGGATCATCATCCCGTGGCACGCCAGGCCGCGTTGCGTCCTGAACTGGGGTCCGCCACCGTGCGCAGCGCGCGGGGCGGTTTCGATCCGGTGCTGCAGGCCGAATTGGACGAGAAGACCTTCGATCAGAAGGACTACTTCCGTTTGCTCGACGTCGGACTGAAGGTGCCCACTTGGTGGGGCATCGAAGTGCTCGCTGGTTACCAGGACAACTCAGGCGATCTGCTGGACCCCATGCTGGTGACGCCTATCGAGGGGCTCGTGAAGGCCGGCGTCAGCCTCGCCTTGGGCCAGGGGCTGCTCATGGATCAACGGCGGGCGGCGCTGCGTCGGGCCCAGGCCTTCCAGGACGCGGCAACGGCCGAACAGGAGCAGATGTTGAACGCCTTGCTGTACGCAGCGCTCGCCGATCACGTCGACTGGGTGGCCGCCCATCAGGCCCTCCGGATCGCGCAGGAGGCCGTGCAACTGGCCCGACAACGGAACGACTTCGTGCGCGGCAGCTGGCGCGGTGGCGACCGGCCGGCCATCGATACGCTTGAGGCCTTTCTTCAATTGCAGGATCGCGAGATGCGGCTGGCCCAGGCCGAACTGAACGTCCGCAACACGGCCCTGCGCCTCTCCAACCACCTGTGGGACCAAGCCCTTCGCCCGCTTGAGCTCGATCCGGCCACGCGCCCTATGGAACGCGACCTGGAAAGTCCGGACGGCGCGCCGTCCATGGACAGCCTTGTGCTCCGGGCCGAAGAGTCGCACCCTCTGCTCCTCCAAGCACAGGCGCGCATCGACCAGCTCGAGGTGGACCGCCGGCTCCGTGCCGAGATGCTCCGTCCCCAGCTGGACCTGAAGTACATGGTGCTGGGCGATGCGCAGCGGTTCAGTGGTGAGGGTGGTGCCTGGATCGATGGTGGCGACCAGCAGTGGGGAGTGGGCTTCCGCATGCCGCTGCTGTTGCGCCGAGAGCGCGGCGAGCTCAGCCTGGCCCGACTGCGCGTGACCGACGCTGAACTGGCCCTGGAACGGGACCGGACCGTGATCGCCAATCGCGTAGCGGAGCGCGCCAACGAAACGGGCACCTTACGCCAACAGACCGATCTGGGAGCCCTCACCGTGCGGAACTACGGCATCCTGCTCGACGGGGAGAACCGCCGCTTCGAAGTGGGTGAGAGCTCCCTGTTCCTGGTGAACGCCCGTGAAGTGGCCCTGCTTGAATCCCGCATCAAGCAGGTGGAACTGGAATCGAAACTGCGCAAGGCCTGGTTCGCCACCGACCTGGAAGCCGGTATCCTGTGGCGCTCTCTGTCCGAACGAACCCCCTGACCATGCTGAGGATCTCCTTCCTGACCCGTGAGCGCGCTGACGCGATCGAACTGGCGCGCGCGCTGTATAGCGCCAAACTGGCCCTCTTTCTCACCATCGAAGCGCATACCGAGATCGAGCTCCGGGATGATGCGATCATGGACACACCGCTGATCCATCTCAGCGGCATGACCAAAGCACTATTGTACCGGCAGGTGGAGGAACATGCACAGACCCTGCTCGGTGAACGTCTTGTGCGCACCTGGGCCGAAGCCGTCACCAGCCTGGACCCTGCCAGTACCGAGCAGCTCTTTCATCTTGTGAGACCGGTGTAGACACCCTCATGCGGTGCGCCCTGTGGGCCAGGGCCGCCGTCCGAGCCAGGCGGCACGGGCCCATGTTGAACGGTACAGGATGAACCACATCAGCACACCCGTGGCCACCCCCAAAGCAGCTCCGGCCAGCACATCCTCGGTGAAGTGCTGCGAGAGGTATACACGTGTGAACGCCAGCACCGCAGCCACCACCGCCCAGGCAGCAGCGCGGCCTTCACCCCTGTCCATCACCGCGAACGACAGGCACATGGCAAAGGCACACGTGGCATGTCCCGAAGGGAAACTGAAATGGTGGTTCATGGTCACCCCGTCCACCAAGTGCAGCATGGGCATGTCATGAGCGTACATCGCCGGGCGGTCATGATCCGAGAAGACCTGCCGTTTGAGAACCTGCACCAGGATCGCGCTCAACCCGGTGCTCAGCCCCAACAGGAGAACGGTCCGCCAGGTGCCTACGAAGAGCAGCACCGCGGCGATCGCGGTGGGGACCAGCCCATCCCCAAGATGTGTGACCACGCTCAGGAGGGCATCGCTCCACGGGGCGTGCCAGCGGTTCACTGCGGCATGTAACGACACCTGTTCAGTGCGCCACACGGCGATGACCGCCGGCAGTGCAAGCACAAGTGCAGTGCCTGTGAAAGCGGAGACGTTCCGCGTGCGGTCCATGCGCCAAAACTAACCGAGCCTTCCGGTGCTACTTTCGGGCATGCGTTCCCCCTCCCTCCTCGCCCCTTTCCTGTGCCTCTTGGGAGCAGCGTCCTTGCCAGCCCAGTCGTTCGAGACACGCTGGGGAGCGGCCGGCACCTTCGGTCTCGGTCCGGTCCCACAGGGATCGGGCGTCGTGGCCGCCGTTTCAGCATGGACCGGCGATGAAGGCCGCGCGGCCGCCCTGGTGACCGTGAACGGCTCGGGACAGGTCACCGCGACCACGACCGTACCGCTGGCGGGACGCGTGTTCGGTCAGGCCTTCGTGCCTGCGCAGGGCGGCGGTGGCTACCTGGTGGGAAGCCTTGTTCCTGACGGCCATGACGACCACGACCTGCTGGTGGTGAGGATCAACGCGCAGAACGCGGTACAGTGGATCGTGACCCAGGCGCTTCCGCACGATCAGCAGGTGCTGGCCGCGGCCGAAGCGGGCGGCACCGGGCTCCACATCACGGGCATCGACAACGCCAGCGGCTCGCACGATGTGCTGCTCGGGCGCATCAGCACGGCCGGGGTGCTGCTGTGGACGACCGTCGAGGGCGGGCCGCTCGACGAAGAGGGTCTGGCCGTGGCCGGGGATGCCAACGGCGCGATGGTGACCGGCCGGCAGATGAACTTCAGCGGGGAGAGCGATGCCCTCTTCATCGGTGTGGATGCGAACGGAAGTGTGTCCTGGTCCTCCAGCTGGGGCGGCGTGGCGAACGACCTCGGGCACGCGTTGATCCGACGCTCCAACGGCACCTATGTGATGGCGGGCACCACACGCAGCTACGGCATCGCCGATCAGCTGGGACGGCGGAAGGACCAGGTGTGGTTGATGGCGCTGGAAAGCGACGGCGATACGCTTTGGACATGGGCCGTCGGCGACACGTTGGATGCGCGCTCGGCTTACGGGCTCACCGAAGCCACCAACGGCGACCTGCTCGTGGCCGGTGAAGTGGGCCTCGACCATTCGACCGATGCGATGCTGATGCGCCGGACGGCGCTCGGAGCGCCGGTCTGGGAGCGCCGCTACGACACGGGCCAGGAGGAGCGGATCGCACGGCTCCTCGAGGACGCCTCGGGCATCTGGGCCGTGGGCCGCACCTTCGACGCCTTGGGATTACAGCTGTTGGTACTGCGGAAGAACGGCCAGGGCCTCTGACCGGCGATCGTCCACGATCCGCGGTTCATCGTTCGGGCGCCCGCTCCCCCGATCGTGGTATTGGAACCGGCCTGTGCGGACGAGCACCTTCGCCTCAACCGACGAAGCCATGTCCACCACCGGAAAACGTTACACCGATCGCACTGGCGACCGTTCCGTGCGCCGCATCCTCGACCACCGGACCCGAAGCGTGCTCGACCGTGTGCTGGTCGAACAGCGTGGTCAGCGGCTCGAAGCCTACCTCATGGCCTTGGCACAGCACCGTTCCGGGCGAGGTCGCTGAGCTCAGGGCAGCTGTTCCAGCCGCACTGCGGTGGGCAGCGTGCCTCCGATGTTGAACAGGATGGGATCACGGTCGTTGGACGAGCCGGCGTACTTCACCACGCCGTCCAGGTTCACATCTTCGCTCCAATATCCGCTGGCGGTGGCCGTGGGCACCGTACCCCCGATCCGCACCAGGATCGGGTCCCGGTCGTTGGAGGATCCGGCGTACTTCAACTGGCTGTCACGCAACACGTTCCCGGACCACATGGCCCGTTTACCGTTCGACAGCACGGCGCGCGCATTTGTTCCATGCACCGCCGTTGTCCCCAGGGACAGGTCCACGAGCTTCTGGTCCTTGTTCAACAGGGTGCTGGTGGCGGTCATCACCCCCAGATGGTTGCGGTGCCGAACGGCCACATAGTAGTTGTCAGCGGCCACATTGAAGAGCAGACGCGGAAGCCCGTTCGTGCCCACGATGTCGCCGTCGCGTTGCAGAAGCGCACTGCGGGTGGCCACCACCTGGGCCGGGTTGTTCTTGTTGCGCAGCTCCACAAGCACCCAGTCCACCACGGCGTTCGCCCCGGTGGTGGCCAGCACGCCGGCACCCACCGTTTCGCCGCCGCCGCCGCCCGTATGCGTGAACCCGAGCGCAGTGAAGGGTTCAGTGCCGGGGATCAGGCCGTTGCTGCGGAGCGCATCACGCATCAGGTTGGCCTGGGTGTCGAACGCGCCCTGTAGCACCGCCCGCAGGTTCACGCTCGGCGGGCAGTCCTGCCAGCGCGAGAGCACGCTTCCCGGAATGATGGTCCGCGCGCTGTTCGTCGGCGTCTGCCAGTACAGGGCAAGGTGGTCGCCGCCGGAGCCTTCCTTGTGCAGCATCTCCACATAGTAGTAGATGCCGGCCTGCAGGGTGATCCCTGCGCTGGTCTGCTGCGGGTACTTGGTGAACTCCGCTTCGTTCGTCCAGCCCGGCACCGAACAGATCTGCTGCTTGTAACGCGGGTCGGCGTTCGGGCTCAGGTACACGATGGACTCATCGTCGGAGACCGCAGTGAACACATAGGTGCCCGTTGTCGGCGCCAGGATGTAGCCGCGCATGCGGGTGCCGTAGTTGTTGCCATACGCCACGGAGTTGGCCTGGAAGCTCGTGGGGAAGCTGGTGCTCGTCGGGCTGTCCGGATAATTGGGGCTGGACACGAGCGTGGAGACCGTTGATCCCGAGATACCGCTCCAGTAGTGGCGCAGCACGCTGCCCGAGGCACCGATGCACTGCGGCGGGTCCAGCGTGATCACCGTGATCACCACCGTGGCCTGGCCCGTGAGCCCATCGTTATCGGTCACTGTCAAGATCACGGTCCGGTCGCCCGTGTCCGTAAAGGTCTTCGCCGGGTTCATCTGCGTGGACGTGGTGCCATCGCCGAAATCCCAGAAGTAGCTCACGATGGTCCCGGGATCGTGCGAGGCTTCGCCATTGAACTGCACGTTGAGCGGCCCTGTCCCGACCGTGACGTTCGTCCCGATCACCGCGGTCGGGGCGATCGCGTTGCAGCGCGGGTACAACCAATGCGTGTCCGTGGTGCTCAGTCCGCCGGCGTCGGTCACCGTCAATGTGATCTGGTAGCTGTAGGTCTCTCCGTCACACCCCACACCGCTGATCACCGTGCTGGTCACGGGCGCGGCATCGATGGGCTCAGGGTGTGTGTGCGTGTTGTGGTGGAGCGTGGTGCGCCAGGCATAGGTGAGCTGGGCCTGTCCATGTTCAAGGTCGTTCACCGCGGCCTCCAGCAGGTAAGTGGTGTCCACCCCCACTGGGTAGGTGCCGCCATCGGCGAAGCTGGTGATGGTCACCACGGGGGGGGTGTTGTTCACGCTCACCAACAGCGAGGTCTGGTTCGTCTGGTTGTTGTTGTCGGTCACCGTGAGCGTCACCGTGTAGCTCGTGGGCGTATTGGGCGGTGCGGTGAACACGTGGCTCGGGTTCACCGCCGTGCTGGTCTGGCCATTGCCGAAGTTCCACAGATAGGTGAGCGGACCCGACTCCGGATCGTAGGAGGCGCTCCCCGTGAACTGCACGGCCAACGGGCCCGGTCCGTACTGCACGTTCTGGGAGGCCGCCACCACGGGCGGCAGGTTCACCGCCAATGTGTAGCAGATGCGGCGGATCTCGTTCGTCGCGTAGTTCGAGTAGTAAAGACACCCTTCAGGACCTTCACCCACCCACACGATGGCGCCCAGGTTCGCGCCGAAGTCATGGCCGCTCACCGGATGATCCTGGCCGTCGAACACAAAGCGCTTGATCCAGGCGCCGGGATAGTCCGCATGGAAATAGACGTTCTGGTAGCCGGCGGGCCATCCGGTGCCGCTGATCCAGGTGCCGCCGATGGAGGCGTAGCCACCGAACATGGGGCCCGGCACCGGCGAGTTCGGGTCGTTGAGATCGGTGGCCGTGGCCGTATTGCCGTTGAAGGTGGCCGTGCGCGCCCAGTTCTGCCCGTGGCGCCAGTCGATCGCCGGCCGCGCGTGGTAGAACTTGTGCACGGTGTTGGGGATCTGCACCCCGCTGTTGCATGGGTTGGGATGGCCGTTGAGGTGGATCGGCGTGTCCTGCTTGCACAGGTCCTGGAAGCGGAAATAAGGAAGCGTGCAGTTGATGCCGTCGTACAGCGGGTTGGGCGCGTCCATGTTGTACGTCAGCGCGTTCGTGTAGCTCGTCAGCGGGGTCATGCCCTCGAACAGGGGCCAGCCGAAGTTCATCCCGCCCTCGTAGCACACGTTCATGTCCTCCCACGTGTTCCACTGCACATCGCCGATGTAGATGGTGCCCGGGTCACCGGCCGCCGGATCGACGCTCCCCGAGCCCGGCCGCAGGGTGCAGCGGTACGGGTTCCGCAAGCCAAGGGCCCAGGTGCGGCTCTGCGCCGACCGCGGCTGGGCCGCGTTCCAGAAGGGGTTCGACGGCAGGCCGTTCCCCGTGGCCGGGTCCAACCGAAGGATCTTCCCGTTGAAGCTATTCACCATCTGCGAACGGAACGCACCCACGTTCTCGGCCGGACGGATGATCCCGTCAGTGAGGGCCTGCTGATAATATGTCTCCGAAGCGCTGCCAACATCGGTGCTCGTATAGCTCGCGCCATCGCCCAGGCTCATGAGCAACGTGCCGTCCGTGCCGAACATGATCGTACCCGTGCTGTGCGATTCGTGCAGCAGCGGCACACCCGTGGAGGGGCTCTCCCCCAGTAGGACCAGACGGCTGCCATAGTTCACCGTGTTGAAGGTCGGGCCCACCGCGGTGTAGCGCGCCAGGCGCATGATCGTCGCGTTGAAATACTCGTTCGTGTTGGCGTTGTAGCTGCCCGTGCCGAAGTTCATCAGGTGGTGCCGGTCGACGGCGTAGAGCAGATAGATGTAGCCGTTCGTCAGAAAGTTCGGGTCCAGCGCGAAGCCCAGGAACCCGTGGTCGCGCCAGTCGCCCACCTCGGGACTGATGTCGATCAACGGGCTGGGCAGCCGCACGCCGTTCTCCACGATCCACACCTTGCCGGCCTTCTCCCACACGTACATGCGGTCGTTGGCATCCCACACGGCGCCCTGCGGGGCCACCCATCCGCCCATCACCAGCACGTCCGCGAAACCCGAGGGCACCGATTGGGCCGACGTGCAGAGCGCGGTGAACGCTACGGAACCGGCGATCATCAGGCGGTGGAAGGGGTGCTTCATGAGGTGGAGGCTTGTGCGAGTTTCTTCGACCAGTACATCGAAAATGTCGACGAATCTACCTCGGAACCCCACCACCTGTCAAGCGACCTTTGTCCCATGCCCCCCACCATCCGGCTTCGCCTGCACATCGAAGGCACCGTTCAGGGCGTGTGGTACCGCAAGCATGCCGCCGAGGAAGCGCTTCGCCTGGGCCTCACCGGCTGGGTGCGCAACCTGCCCGACGGTGGTGTAGAAGCCGCGGCCGAAGGGTCGCCCGATGCGGTGGACCGCTTCGTGGCCTGGTGCCGCAGCGGCCCGCCGCTCGCCCGGGTGACCCGGGTGACCGTTCGCCCTGAGCCTCCAGAGCACGGCGCCGGGTTCCCCATCGTGCGTTGACCCATGCGCCTCTTCATCGCCGCTCCCCTGCCGGCCTTGTGGTCGACCCTCCTGCACGACGCGCTCGCCGCACAGGACCTCACGGGCTGGGCCGCCACGGACCCGGACGGCTGGCACCTCACCGCGCGCTTCATCGGTGAGCGCGCAGCGGACGAGCTCGGCACGATCCACGCATCGCTGCGGACCGTCTGTGCAACGACCGCTCCGTACGCGCTCCACGAGGCCCTTCTCTGCTCGATGCCTGATGACCGCCCCCGCATGATCTGGTCCCGCTTTGCGCCGCACCCGGCCCACCGCGATCTGCATCACCGGCTGTCGCACGCGCTCGGCCTGACGCCCGACGATCGCGAACCACTCTGGCCGCATGTGACCCTGGCCCGCG
Source organism: Flavobacteriales bacterium (assembly GCA_016713875.1). Lineage (NCBI taxonomy): Bacteria > Pseudomonadati > Bacteroidota > Flavobacteriia > Flavobacteriales > Flavobacteriales bacterium. The sequence goes on along the minus strand of JADJOI010000003.1, from coordinate 800,588 downwards.
CCGCGGTGCCACACCATTCGGCGGTCGCCGCACGGCCCTTGCCCGGTGAGCTGGTGGTGGACCGGCTGGCGCTGTACGAAAGTCGGCGCACGTCCGAAGGCCTGCGGTACACGCCGCTGCTCACCCTTCCCCTGGCGGGAACAGCTCCAGCTGCCCCTGCGGAGGGCGGTTGAAGCCACTGCTGTCCAGCGCGGGGAAGGCGCTCTGTCCGAAGATCCGCCGCCGCATGACCGTGAAGAGGCGGTTGATCTGCAGCGCGAAGGCTCCTTCGCCCCGCATGCGGACGCCGGAACGGCCATCGCTCATGCGGCCACCGTGCAACGCGCTGGTCTGCGCGATCACCTTGGCGGCCCGGTCGGGGAAGTGGTGCTGCAGCCAGGCGCGGAAGAGGGGTTCCACCGGGCCGTTGGTGCGCAGCACGGTGTAGCCCGCGCCCACCGCTCCGGCCTCCCGGGCGGCCCGCAGCAACGCAGGGATCTCGGGCTCGTTGAGCGCGGGGATCACCGGCGCGATCATGGCGAACACCGGAACGCCGGCCGCCGCGAGCAGCTCCATGGCCTTCAGGCGGTTCGCCGCGGTGCTCGTGCGGGGCTCCAGCACCCGGCGCAGGTCCTCGTTCAACGTGGTGAGGCTGATGGCCACCGCGGCGCGGCGCTCCCGGGCCAGCTCGGCCAGCAGGTCGATGTCACGCGTCACCAGCGCGTTCTTCGTGATCACGCTCACGGGCTGGCCGAAGCGCAGGCACAGCTCCAGGCAGGCGCGCGTCAGCCGCTCCTGGCGCTCCACCGGTTGGTAGGGGTCGGTGGCCCCGGAGAGCATGATCGGCTCGCCAGCCCAGGCCGGGGCGCGCAAGGCCTTCTCGAGCAGCGCGGCCGCCTCGCGCTTCACGAGGATCACGCGTTCGAAGTCGAGGCCCGCGCTGTAGCCCCAGTACTCGTGGGTGGGTCGTGCATAGCAGTAGCTGCAGCCGTGCTCGCAGCCCTGGTACGGGTTCAGGCTCCAGGTGAAGGGCAGGTCGGGGCTGTCCACCCGGTTCAGGATGGTGCGGGGGAAAGTGGGCAGCACCTGCGTGGCATGGTCCACCCCCAGCTCGGGCTCGTCGATCCCGGTCGGCTCCACCACCCCGTAGTGCCGCTGCAGGAAGCGGTTCGCCACCTGGCGGTCGGCCCCGCGGCCTTTGACGAACATCCCGTCATCCATCGCGTCAGAAGGTAATGGGCCTTGCCGAAGGGTGACACGGCCCTCGATCCCCCCGGCCTATTTTCGCGGCCCCTTCGACCCCACCCCTTGATGAAGCGCCTCCTTCTGCTCGCCCCGCTGGCCACCTTCGGCTGCGGCACCGCCCCCACCGACAAGCACCCGACAACCACGGCCGATACCCTCACCGCCGCCGCGGACACCGCGCTCATCCTGCCCGGTGAAACGCACTTCAAGAGCCTGAAGCAGCTCACTTTCGGCGGCGACAACGCGGAGGCGTATTGGAACTTCGCCAACGACCGGCTCGTGTTCCAGGTCACCAACAAGGCCTGGGGCGACAGCTGCGACCAGATCCGCTGGTTCAACCCCTTCACGGACGACCTGCGCAGCGGGCCGCCCACCAAGGTGAGCGTGAACGGCGGCCGCACCACGTGCAGCTACTTCCTGCCGGGCGACAGCCTGGTGCTCTTCGCCAGCACGCACGAGGCCGGCCCCGGTTGCCCGCCTGTGCCCGAACGGAAGCACGGCGGCCCCTACGTCTGGCCGCTCTACGACAGCTTCGACATCTACGTGAGCGACCTGCAAGGCGGCATCCGCCGCAAGCTGACGAACAGCCCGGGCTACGATGCCGAGGCCACCGTGAGCCCCAAAGGCGACCGCATCGTGTTCACCAGCGTACGCGATGGCGACCTCGACCTCTACACCATGGCCATCGACGGCAGCGACGTGAAGCGGGTGACCACCGAACTGGGCTATGACGGCGGTGCGTTCTTCAGCCCGGACGGCAGCAAGCTCGTGTGGCGCGCCAGCCGGCCCAAGACCCCGGAGGACGTGAAGGAGTACACCGACCTGCTGAAGCGGGGCCTGGTGCAGCCCACCAACATGGAGCTCTTCGTGGCCAACGCGGACGGCAGCGATGCGCGGCAGGTGACCTCGCTGGGCAAGGCCAACTGGGCCCCCTATTGGCACCCCTCGGGCACCAAGCTCATCTTCGCCAGCAACCACCTGTCCGAGCGCGGCTTCCCCTTCAGCCTGTTCATGATCAACGTGGACGGTACCGGCCTGGAGCGCCTCACCACCAGCGACACCTTCGACGCCTTCCCCGTGTTCACCAAGGACGGGCGGCACCTCGTGTTCAGCAGCAACCGGTACAACGGCGGCACGCGTGACACCAACCTCTTCCTGGCCGAGTGGAAGGATTGAGACCATGTGCTCATATGGGCATGTGCTCATTTGAGCATGTGCCCATCCCGCTGGAGCGGAACAGGTCGCGCGCATGGAAATCGCGTCGATCTTCGCGCCGTGACAACGGGTGAGCGGAAAAGCTGGGTGGACCGGCTGGCCGAGCGGTGGAAGGTCTCGCCATCGCGCGTCCTGGTCATCCTTCTGGTCTTCGCCTGCACCGGTTTCACGGTGATGTTCCTCAAGCGGCCGGTGGTGGCCTGGTTCACCGGTGGCGAGCAACGCGCGGTCTTCACCGCGCTGTACTACCTGCTGATCCTGCCCATGTACAACCTGCTGCTGCTCGCCTACGGCGCGCTCTTCGGTCAGTTCCGCTTCTTCTGGGACTTTGAGAAGCGCTTCTTCGGGCGGCTGCTCGGGCGGCGCGACCGCTGAAGGTGCGTTGCGGCGTCCAGGCTGCGCACCACCCGCCCCACCTCTTTCCGCACATCCTCCTTCACCCGGCACTCCCACAGGGTGAACACGGTCCAGCCCGACTTCCTCAGCGCTTTCGCCTTCTCGGCATCGCGGGCCTGGTTGCGGTCCAGCTTGGCGTTCCAAAAGCCCTTGTGCGTCCTGGGGCGGCGGGGCTGGCAATGCGGGCAGCCGTGCCAGAAGCAGCCGTGCACGAACACGGCGACCCTGCGTCCCACGAAGGCGATGTCGGGCTTGCCGGGCGCTTTGACGTAGTGCAGCCGATAGCCGGTGGATCCGCGCTCGCGCAGGGCCTTCCGCACCAGCAGCTCCGGTCCGGTGTGCTTCGCCCGGATGCGGCTCATGGTGGCGCTCACGCGCGGGTCCGTGGGCACGGGCGCGCGGCCGTCGCGGAGGTAGGGTCGGGCGAGCACGGTGCAAAGCTGCACCGCAGGCGTAGCTTTCGGACATGCGCATGCACAGCGGAAGAACCACGGGTGTCGTGCCCCTCTTCCCTCGTGCGCTGCTCCTGATCGGCGCGACCGGAGCGCTCCTGGCCTTGCGGCCAATGCCCGATGGACGCTTCGCCGACCGCTGGGTCGACCCGGTGAAGGAACCCATCACCGTGCATTGGAAGGATGCGCAAGGAGGCGTGATGGGGAACATCGGTGCGCTGGAACAGGAAGTGACGCGCACGGGCAAGACCCTCCGCTTCGCGATGAACGGCGGCATGTACGACCCGCAGCAGGTGCCAGTGGGGTTTTACGTGGAGAACGGCCGCACCCTGCACAAACTGAACACGGCCTCCACCGGCACGGGCAACTTCACCATGCAGCCCAACGGCGTGTTCGGCATTGAGCAGGACGGCACCGCCTTCGTACGCACCACGCAGGCCATGAAGCAGGCGCCCACCCCGCGCCACGCCACGCAGAGCGGCCCCATGTTGCTGGTGGACGGCGTGGTGAACGCGCAGTTCCGGCAGGGCAGCAGCAACCTCCACATCCGCAACGCGGTGGGCATCCGACCCGATGGCGGGCTCCTCTTCACCATCAGCCGCGAACCGGTGAACTTCTTCGACCTCGCCACGCACCTGAAGGAGCAGGGCTGCACCAACGCGCTCTACTTCGACGGCGCCGTGAGCCGCGCCTATATCCCTGAGGAAGGGCTGAAGCAGTTGGACGGCGTGCTTGGGGTGATGGTGGCCTTGGTCCAATGAGCAGTGAACTGGGAATAGCCGTGTTCTACGGAGCTCAGGTGTTCCTGCTCCTTTCACCGGGGATAGTGGTCCTCTCCGCCCCCCTGTTGAATGCGATGGGAAGAAGGTGGCATCCATACCTATTTCGCTATGCCGAGTTCATGAGCCTTGTAGCGCTACCGCTTGTATTCCTCGCCGTCGGAGATAACGGCGCCTTGAACGACTGCTGTAACGACACCGCCTTTTTCTCCCCAGAACATAGGATGTCCGTTTACGTGCTGATCTCGCTTTGCGTGATCGCATACTACTTCAGCTCTTTAAGAGAGAGCGTACTCCCACCAATTCCCGAAGTCCTGGTGAACGTGCTGCTTGTGCTTGGCGTGGTAGTGAACGGGGTCGTGGTCATCCACCACAAGGACGAGGACCTCGGCCGCGCGCTGGCCCTGTTCCACGTGCCCATTATCCTGCTCTTCCTGATGGTGCTGGTACGCAACCACAGACTCTTCCTCGCTCAGTCACACACCCTGGAGCCCGCGTCGATACTGGAGCACCAATGCTGGCAACTGCTCCACGCGTATCCATGGACCAAGTACCCCCTGCTCTTAGTGCTGTGCGTGCCGGTGCTTGCGCTGATCGCCTGCGCCCTGCTACTCTTCGGTCAGCGACCGGACAGCTTCCTCCGGGCCTTCACCGACACCTATCGGCACGGGCTGTCGCAACTGGACCACGAATGCGCGGGGGTGGTCTGCGGCGGACATTACCTCTGCACGGTGGCGGCGCGAGGGCATGCAAGTGTCGTGCGTCCGCAACGGCTGGGTGTGCGTGCGGGCAACACCATCATCTGCAACCGTCAACTGCTCGTGGCCAACGCCTTCGAGGAACTGGTGCAGCAACGGGCGCCGAGCCTGCACGGCATGATCCGCAAGTACTACGACAGTGTGGGCGAGCAGGTGGAGCGCCATTACCACCTACTGGACCGCAAGTGGGTATCGGACGTGGTGCATGTGGCCATGAAGCCTCTGGAGTGGATCTTCCTGCTCGTGCTTTACACCTTCGACCGGCACCCCGAGCGACGCATCGCCGCTCAATATCTTTCGGTGAACGACCGTCGATGTATCGCCGAGCTGGTCTCCGAACAATCGTGAACAGGCTCTCAATCCTGGGCTTGTTGGCGCCGGTGACCTCTATCCCAAAGGCACATGTCAACATGGCCTCTCCTAGAACTTCGGTTCAAGGTGCGCTGCACCGATGGAACGAGCCGCATCCGGGGTTTCGGCTGTTTGAACAGGGAGACAGTTCACGCCAGATACCGAATCCAGCTGCCGACGGGCCAGCGCGGACCTATGCCGCGGCTCATGGTGGCGCTCACGCGCGGGTCCGTGGGCACGGGCGCGCGGCCGTCGCGGAGGTAGGAGCGGTTCACAGGATGCGCACCTCCGTCCGCCGGTTGAGCGCGCGCCCCTCCTCCGTGTCGTTGGTGGCCTCCGGCCGGCTCTCGCCGTGGCCCGTGCTCGTCACCCGCGCCGCATCGATGCCGTAGCTGGTGAGGAACCTGGCCACCGCCGCTGCGCGCTGTTCGCTCAGCCGCTGGTTGTCCGCATCGGCCCCCACATTGTCGGTGTGGCCCGCCACCTCGATGCGCATCGCCGGGTTGGCCTTCATCAGCCGCAGCAGCTTGTCCAGCTCGGTGTTGCTGGCGGGCAGCAGATCGGCGCTGGCCGTGTTGAAGAAGATGTTGCGCAGGGTGATGCTGCTGCCGCTGGTGAGCGGGCTCAGCTTCGCCTCCAGCGCCGGCGGCACGCCGTCCTTCGCCACGGCCACGCTGTAGTTGGCGCTGAAGAAGAGGTAGCCCTCGGCGGTGGCGTTCAGCGCATAGTCGCGGCCCGTAGGCAGGCACACCAGGAACTCGCCGGTGCTCGGATCGCTGTAGGCCGCCGTGGCCAGCTTGCCTGTGCCGAGGTCGTACAGCTCCACATCCGCCTCCACCGGCTTGCCGTTGGTGATGTCGCTCACCACGCCCCGGATGTACGACACGGCCTCGGGGCGGGCCTCGGGATACAGTTCGAAGCTGTACAGGTCCAGCTCGCCCTGTCCGCCCGCACGGTCGCTGGCGAAGTAGGCGATGCGGCCGTCGGCGCTCACCAGCAGGCTGTTCTCGTCGCCCCCGCTGTTGATGGGCCAGCCCAGGTTCAGCGCAGGCCCCCACACGCCATCGTCACCCATGCGGCTCACGTAGATGTCCAGCCCGCCGAAGGCCGGATGCCCGTTGCTGCTGAAGTAGAGCGTGCGCCCGTCGGGGTGGATCTGCACGCTCTCCTCCTGGAAGGGTGTGTTGATCTGCGATCCGAGCTTCTCGGGCGTGCTGAAGGTGCCGTCCTCCTGCAACCGCGTGACGAAGATGTCCATGTTCTGGATGCCGTCCCGCGCCTGCATGCCGCGCACGAAATAGAGCGTGCGGCCATCGCTGCCCAGGCTGGGCTGGCTCTCCCAGTTGCGCGAGTTGACCGGCGTGCCCAGGTTGTCCGGCGGGCTCCAGCGGTTGCCGATGCGCCGGCTGATGAAGAGGTCGCAGCTGCCCAACCCCTTGCGCCCCGCACCGTAGTCGCCATCGATGCCCGCGCAGGCGGTGAAGATGATGAAGCGACCGTCCGGCGACAGGGTGCCGGCGCCTTCGTTCGCGGGAGTGACCACGCCGGATACCGGCCGGGCCGGGGTCCACGCACCGTTCTCGTCGCGGGTGCTGACGTAGAAGTCCTCCTGGTGACCCCACGGTGAAGCCGCATCCGGCAGGTCGCGCGTGAACAGCAGGGTGCGGTCGTCGGCGGTGACGCAGGGGTAGTAGTCCGCGTTCGGTGAGTTCACCGCAGGGCCCAGGTTCACGGGTTCGAAGGGCACCGGCTGGCGGATGGCTTCGGCGGCGAAGGTGCAGTTGTCCACCCCGAGCTTGGCGCGCTGCCGGCGCACCGGCTCGTCCTCCAGCTCCAGGTAGCTCTTGTAGTGGCCCTCCGCTGCGGCGAAGTCCTGGTGGCGGAACTCGATGTCGGCCAGGTGCAGGTAAGCGTTGGGGAAGAACTTCGGGGCGATGCCGATGGCCTCGCGGTACCACTTCATGGCCTCCGGGTCGTTGCCCTTCATGTCGTACAGCTCGGCCAGCGCGAAGCGCGGCTCCACGAACCGCTCGTCGAAGGCGGCCGCCTTCTTCAGGCCGGTCTCCGCCGCGTCCCACTTGCGCGCGTGCATGGCGTCCAGTCCGTCCTGATAGAGCTTGATCGCCTTGCTCTCCTTGGTGGTGTAGCCGCCCGGGGGTTGGGCTTGGGTGGCGAACCACGATCAAGGGCATCACCGCCTCGCGGCGGTCCCATTCGGGTTGAAGGAAACACGCGCATTCAGGCCGCACCAGCGCCCCGTGGGTGTCCGCCCAGGCCAGGTCGTGGCGGTTGACGACGATCACCTTCAGTTCATCGGCGTGTTGGTGGAACCCGGGCACGGGCGGTTTGAACTTCTTGGGGCTGAAGCACACATGGTGCCAATCGCCGGTGAGGGGATGGGTACCCGAGGTCTCCAGGTGGGTGCGAAGGCCGCGGGCGCGCAGGGCATCGGTCAGCGGTTTCAGGTCGTGCATCAGGGGCTCGCCGCCAGTGACCACCACGATGCGGGCAGGCTGGGAGGCCGCCTCGACCGCCAGGTCCGCCGCTGAACGCCGGGGATGCGCGGATGCGTCCCAGCTCTCCTTCACATCGCACCACACACAACCCACGTCGCAACCTCCGAGCCGGATGAAGCAGGCCGCCTGTCCGCTGAACAGCCCCTCACCCTGCACCGTGTGGAAGAGTTCCATCACCGGGTAGGTCGCGGCCACGGCGGGATCCGCATGGGTGGTGGGAAAGGAGTTCACGGCAGGACAAAAAAAGCCCACACAGGACCGAAGTTCAAAGAACCCATGGATCACATGAGCGGGTCGGACAGAAAGGGGTCAGTAATCCGCGGTGTGCCCGGAGGCATCATCGCCCGGAGGCGATGCGCGGCCCGCCTTTGCCCTTTGGATCTTCCGTCCCTGAGCAAATAATGTTGGTTCTGAGACTATAGGCCTGTGTGGGCTGGTCGTTGATCAGCGCACGGCTGAGAAAGAACGCGTCTGCGGTACGAATGTATACCGCACAGGCAGCCTCGTGCAACCATCGGTTGAAAAATCATCCGCCCCACACAGCCGCCACCGGGCCGACCATCGCTCCCTGTCCCGGGCATACGTCCCCATGGACACATGCTCACGACTTGTCCCGCCCTGCGGGATGTGCAGATGTTCCTACTCCCCTTTCTGCCCCACGAAGTGATCTTCCTTGTCCTCGAAGAGGATATTGAAGGTGGTGAGGCTGCCATAACAGCGCGTGATGTACTGCTGCAGCTCCACCTTGTCCGCCTCGCTGAGCGCCGCGTGGGCGTTGATCTTCTGCTCCAGCACGCGGAAGCGGTCACGGATCATGACGATCTTGTGGAAGAAGTCGTCGACGGGCACCTCCTTGCTCTTCAGCGCGGGGTCCTTGGGGCGCAGCTCCATCACCCCGCCTTCGTAGCGGCGGGCCATGCTCACCGGCCGCTGGGGCGTCTGCAGTTCCTCCAGCACCTCGCGCAGGGCGTCCTTCACGTGCTCGATGTCCAGCGGCTCCTGGCCGATCTCCACGCCGGGTGCGATGGTGACCAGGCCCTCGAAGCTGCGGCTGATGGGCTGCTCGCCGTGCTCGCGGAAGAACACGTGCACGATGCGCGGATCGATGTCGTACACCACGCCCACACCCATCGTGGGGTGCTTCACGCGGGCCCCGATGCTGATGTCATGCAGTTCCATGCTCAAAGAACGTCGCGGATGATGTAGGCAACGCCGTTCACGGTGGCCTGTTCGCCCACCCGCTTGCCGCTGAGGGCCTGGTAGAGGGGTGCACGCACCGACAGCCCGAGGTAGGTCCGACCGGCGGCCTCGAACTCCTCCACACTGGTGGCGATCAGCAGGTCGCGCCGGTCGGTATGCACCACCGAACCGAAGGACACGACCTCGTGCGCTGCGCCGGCATCCACTTGTCCCAGCAGGGCCATGTCGCGCTCCAAGTGCTCTAGCTGATCGCCGAGCCCGTTCATCAGCTCCACCTCGGCCCCGCGTCGGCCTTCGCTCTGGCTCGCGGTCTCGGCCAGGTCGGCGTCCATCGCCACCGACCGGAGGTCCTCCAGTCGCTCACGATGTTCGGCGATCGCCTCCTGCAATCGACGGCGAGCGCCGTCGATCACCTGCTGCTTCATGCTCGTTCGGTCCATAGGAGTATGGTGCACTGTATGTGTGCCGGCAAAGTAAGGGACGGATGATCCGCCGTGGAACTGACCTGCGTCGGCTTACCCCGCAGGCGGAAGAACAACAGGGGCCTCGGTGCCCTGGATGCTGCTCAAGCGATCCAGATCCAGGTGCATCACCCCGTCCTGCGCGCTGAACACGCGCTGGAAACGAGCGCCCCAGTGCAGCTCACGGAAGGTGTAGGACCGCCGGGTCATCACCTGCTGCATGTACGCCTCGTCCACCCCCTTGATCATCACGATGAACTCCGCACGCCGGTCCTGGAGGTCCTGATGGGACAGACCGGCCAACGGACTGTCCTCTCCGATCGGATGCACCAGCGTCCAGCTCAAGGGCAGGAAGCTCACGCGGTCCAGCTGCAGCTTCAGGTTGAAGTAATTGAGCCGTTCGCCCTGGTCGTCCACATCGGCCATCACGAGCATGAGGCGGGCCTCCACCTCGGTGAGCAGGGAACTGCGGCGGTTCGCCAGACGCACCTGCAGGCTCCAGCCGGAGCGGAAGGGGGCGATCAACGCGGCATCCCCCCAGGCTAGCCTCGCCGTGGGCCGTGCGAACCGGGCATAGAGGATGGCGCTGATGAGGGAGAACCCCAGTATCCCGAACACCCCCTCCACGGCGGCGATGAGCCAGGTGGCCGAGGTGTTGGGGTAGATGCTGCCGTAGCCCACGGTGGTGAGCGTTTGGATGCTCATGCCCAAGGCGGACATCCACCGGGTGGCCGGGCTGCTGAGGTCGGCATTGCCCAATTGCTCCACGCCGACGAGCATGAACAGGGCGCCGAAGACGAGGTTGAGCCCGAGGTAGCCGGCCAGCAGCGTCAGCACCAGGCGGCCCACGCTGATGCTCACCAGATGAACGAAGGCCTCGCGAAGCCCCCCCACCGCGCCGGCCCGCCGCACACGAAAACTCCCGTCCGTGCTCATCAGCCGGTCCAGGGTGCGGTCGAAGGAGGAGCCGATGCCTGGATCCTCGGTGCGCTGTGCCTTCGTGCGGAACGCCATGGTGCGAAGATCGTCGGCCACCGCTCAGCGCAGCACACGCGCCACCGGGTACCGGCGGTAGGCCTGCTCCATGTACGGCGAACGCTGGAACACGAAGGCGAGCTGCGCCCAGCCATCAGCGGCGAACTCCGGATCGGCAGCGCGGCGTTCCTCCAGCGCCGCGCGCAGCGCGGGATCCCGCTTCAACAGGTCCGCCGCCACATCCTCGAACACGTAGTCCGTGAACCACTCCTTCTGCTGCAGGATGGCGTCGAAGAATCCCCAGGTGAAATAGCTGTCCGGTGCGTCGGGCTCCAGCACTTCCATGAGGAACCGGTCGTGGCGGGTGCCCATCGGAACGAGCAGGTCGCCGGACCGCGCGATCACCTCTTCTTCGAGGGTGCTGATCTCGATGTCGCGATGCAGGTAGTGCCCCTCGTAGGGCTCGCGTGCCGTGCGCATGTCGGCGATCCGGTGCACCTCGGCCCGCAGCACCGTGTCGCGCATGATCCGCTCGAAGCGCACGCCCGCCATGGCGAGCCGCTGCCCCACCTCGCGCCAGGCCTGAGGCACCAGGTAGGCCGCGGGTTTGGTCCGCACCGGTCCGGGCACGTAGGTGTCGTACCACGGCACGGAGATGTCCACCGGACGCGTGCGGTCGTAACGCAGGCGAGGCAGGCCGGACACCGTGCTGGGCTCCCACGTAGCCGCATAGCCCTTCCACGGCAGCCGTTCCACGCGGGTGCTATCGAGCCGCCAGTGCAGGGGGAAGGCCGTGGCCTCGGCCGTGTGGCGAGCAGCATCGGCCCGGGCCCTGCGCAGGTCGGCGCCGTGCTCATCCAACACGGACAGCACGCCGAGCATCAGCTGAAAAGTGGCGTTCACCCGGTCGGCGTAAGGCTTCAGCATGTGGCTCTCGGCCAGGATGGCCACCGTGTTGAAGAGAGCGGCATAGCCGGACGTGTAGCGCGGTCCATCGAAGAAGGCCATCAACCCGCTGTCCGGCACCTGTGCCATCGTCTCGAAGTAGGGGCACATGGCGATGCGCTTGCGATCCATCCAGCGATGCAGACCGGGCACCAGCACGTGATCCATGAAGCGCGCCACGCCCGGATCCAACTTCTCGCGCCGGGTGGTGAGCAGCTCCATCACGTAGCGGTGGTCGGCGCCGTCGCTCACATGCGTATCGATGAGCACATCGGGATCCCAGCGATGCAGCGCTTGCACAAGGGCCTGCGTGTTGCGGGCGTCGGCCTTCACCAGGTCGCGGTTCAGGTCCAGGTTGCGCGCGTTGGCCCGCTGTCCGTGCTCGACCGGGCCATTCTGGTCCACCCGGAAGACCGTGTCGCGCTGCTGCGCGCCGCTCACGTTGTAGATGGGCACGATGCACACCGCCGTGTTGGCCGTGAGGCCCATCAACTGATCGCTGTCGAGCAGCGCCCGGGCGAGCAGCAGGCTGGCGTCGATACCGTCGGGCTCGCCCGGATGGATGCCGTTGACGATGAAGAGCACGCTGCGGCCGCGCGCACGGATGCTGTCGGGTGCGAAGGGGCCTCCATCGCTGATGACGAACAGATGGATGGGCTGGCCGCCATCGTCACGGCCGATCTCCATCAAGCGTGCGGAGCGGCGTCCTTCGGCCAGCGCACGGTAGCTGTCGATGACCTGTTCCCAGGTGGGCGTGGAATCACCGGTGAAGGTCCAGGCCTGGGCCTGCACAAAGCGGCCGCCCAGCACACACCACGCGAACAGCGAGGATCGAAGGAGCGATCGGAGGATGGAGGACATGGGCACCCGTGCACGTCGGCGCGACGGCCTCCGGCGACGGAGCCCGAAGGTAACCGCAAGGCTCAGGCGGCCTCCTCCACCGGCTCGAACGGAGCGCACGCCGGTTCCTCCGGGGTGGCCGGCGCCTCCTGCTCGACCAGCACGGGGGCCGGTTCCGGAAGGCGCATCGCGAAGAGCTGCTCTTCGTCGGTGAGGCAGAGCAGGAGCGTCAGGGTCTGTACGGGCCACATGTTCGGCGAACGGGGTTAATGGGGGTGTCCAAGCGCCCAGCGGTCCGTTGCCTGCACAGCCGGAGCGGCGGCCATGCGGGGGCAAAGATGACCGACCAAGACACCCCATGTCAAGACGAATGGCCATTTTTCATCGACGAAATAGGACGTTCTTCGACGAACACCGATCGCCCGGTTCGCATCTTCGCAGCGATGCACAGTATTCCCCTGTTCGTCCTGGCCTCCGTGTGCGCGGGTGTGCTGCACGCCCAGACCTGGCATGGCCCGCGGCTGGGCATCGGCATGGCCACGGTGAACGCCGGGCAGTTCCTCGCGTGGACCGGTCTACCCAAGTTCGGCCCCATCGGCGGCTACAGCTTCGACTTCAAGATGAACGGGCAGGTGAGCCTGATGGTGGAGCCGATGTACGTGGCCAAGGGCAGCCTGGTGCAGGCGGCCCAGTTCCGGCAGACCACGCGCACCACCCTGCACTACGTGGAGCTGCCCTTCGTGCTGAAGGTGTCGGTGAACAAGAACCCGCAGGGCCTCTTCCTGGGCGCGGGCCTGGTGCCGGGCTATCTGCTCAGCGGTCGCGAGCAGGTGACGCAGGACGGACAGGAGCTGATCGACCGCGGCATCAATACCGAGAACATCCGGCGCACGCAGTTCAGCATCTGCCTGGGCCTGGGTTTCGAGAAAGGCCCCTTCGAGCTGGAGGTGCGCGGCACCAACAGCATCACGCCCTTCGACACGGTGGTGCGCCGCCAGAACCTGGTGATCGGCCTGCACGCCACCTTCCGCTTCCGCCCCAAGCCCAAGGCCGATGAGCCGGAGGAGGAGGAACCTGCGGAGGACGACTACTACGAGAAGGACGGTGACAAGCGCAAGTGACCCGTACCGATCCGCCAGAACCCTTCCCATGACCTTTACCACCGCCTCCTCCCCCACGCGCACGCCCTTCGCGGACAACGCCCTGCTCAAGGCCTTTGCCGGAGCCTTCGTCGTCATCTGGGCCTGGACCTTCATCGGCACCACCGACCGCGCGAACTGGATCACCGAGAACGCACTGACCATCCTGTTCGTGGGCGGCCTCGCGCTCACCCACCGGCGCTTCCGCTTCAGCGACCTCAGCTACACGCTGATGTTCGTGTACATCCTGCTGCACGTCTACGGCGCGATGTACACCTACGCCGAGAACCCGCTGGGCTACTGGCTGCAGGACCTCTTCCACAGCGAACGCAACCACTACGACCGGATCGTGCACTTCAGCTTCGGCTTCCTGCTGGCCTACCCCATGCGCGACCACTTCAAGAACCACTTCCAATGGCCGAATTGGGTGTGCTGGGTGCTGCCGGTGGAGATCACCATGAGCTTCAGCGCCGCTTATGAACTGATCGAATGGGCCGTGGCCGACGTGTTCTTCCCGGCGCAGGGCCATGCCTACCTGGGTTCGCAGGGCGACATCTGGGACGCTCAGAAGGACATGGCGCTGGCCTTCAGCGGGGCCGTGCTGGCGATGGTGCTCTGGAGCGCGGCCAAGCGGGCGATGCGGCGGTGACCGGCGCTCACACCTTCGTCCGCACCTTGTCCCACTTCTTCACCTGCCAGGTGATGGTGCCGGTGGCCAGGTGGTTGCCACTGCGGTCGTGCAGTTCCACGGTGCTGGTGTGGTCCACCGCTTCCTGCGTGGCCAGGGGCCGCACCACGGTGTCGGCGAGGTGCTCGGCGGCCGGTGCGCAGGTGGCCACGGCGGCCTGCCGGGCCTGGTAGCGGTACTCCATGTGCAGGCTGCGCATGATCAGGCGGTACTGCCGCGGATCGAGCTGCTCCAGCACCGACAGGCCGCTGCACATCTCGGCCGCAGTGGCCAGGCAGCACGCGTGGATGCCCTTGATGTGGTTGCGGTTGATGCGCCAGTACGGGATGCGCACACTGATGCCGCCCTCCTTCAACGGCACCACCTTGAAGCCGTGCGGCCGGTTGAAGGGGATCATCCACGGCAGCAGGGCGTTCAGCTGCCAGCGCGTGAAGGAGGAGGTGCGGGCCTTCTGGAGCAAGGTGGGCAGATGCATGGTGCGCAGGGGTTCGTTGATCCAGGTCGTCCTTTCTTCCTTCCTTTCTTCTTTCTTCTTCCTACTTGCTCCTTTCTCCCTCCTGTGGTCCAAGGATCCCCGCGATATCCGGAGGGAAATAGGCCGGTCCCTTCATCACCTTGCCATCGTCGCGGCGGATGGGCCGGCCGTCGGCGCCGAGCTTGCTCATGTTGCTCCGCTGGATCTCGCGGAACACCTCGTCGATCTTGTGCTCCAGCCCGTGCTTGAGCAAGGTGCCGCACAGGATGTAGAGGATGTCGCCCAGCGCATCGGCCACCTCCACAAGATCTCCGCGCAGGGCCGCCTCCAGGTATTCCTCGTTCTCCTCGCGGATCAGCTTGTAGCGCAGCAGCGCATCGCGGTCGCCGATCGAGCCGGCCGGTGCTTGCGCGTTCGGGATGCCGAAGGCGTCGTGGAAGGTGCGCACATGGCCGATGGCTTCGGCCAGGGTCAGGGGTCCGGAACGGTCGCTCATGTGGCCGAAGGTAGAAGAGGCTAGTGGCGGGGTGCGGTGGACCGTTGGAACCCTTTTGGTCACACCGCCAGGGGTCAGCTTGCGCGAACATGACCTCGCGCGCACCGATGGGACGCTCCGGAAGCATGGGCTGCCTGCACCGATCCAGGGCCCAACGGTTAACACTCTTTAACTGCGGGTCGTCCCTGACGGCCAAGGGCTCCGGTCAATTTTGCGGCACACCTTTGCGGCCCACTCCCCTGCCATGGAACCCCTGAGCACTTCCCCCGCGCCGGTGACGGCCGAGAGCATCCGCCAGCTGAACGACCGCATCCAGCACGCCAGTGCCTTCGTGGACCTGGTGGAGCGCGAGATGGAGAAGGTGATCGTGGGCCAGAAGGACATGGTGCAGAAGCTGCTGGTGGCGCTGCTGGCCGATGGCCACATCCTGCTGGAAGGCGTGCCCGGCCTGGCGAAGACGCTGGCGATCAAATCCCTCGCGCGCACCATCGACGTGGGCTTCAGCCGCATCCAGTTCACGCCCGACCTGCTGCCGGCCGACCTCATCGGCACGCTGATCTACAGCCAGAAGAACGAGGAGTTCAGCGTGAAGAAGGGGCCCATCTTCAGCAACTTCATCCTGGCCGACGAGATCAACCGCGCGCCGGCCAAGGTGCAGAGCGCCCTGCTGGAGGCCATGCAGGAACGCCAGGTCACCATCGGCCAGCAGACCTACACCCTGCCCGAGCCCTTCCTGGTGCTGGCCACCATGAACCCCATCGAGCAGGAAGGCACCTACCCGCTGCCCGAGGCGCAGACCGACCGCTTCATGCTGAAGGTGGTGCTGGACTACCCGCACAAGGAGGAGGAGAAGCTGATCATCCGCCAGAACGTGCGGCCCGGCGCGCAGCCCGAACTGCACAAGGTGGTCCGGTCCGAGGAGATCCTCGCGGCACGGCAGCTGGTGCGCGAGGTGTACATGGATGAGAAGATCGAGCACTACATCGTGGACATCGTGCACGCCACGCGCAAGCCCGACCAGCACAAGCTGAGCGACCTGGTGAGCCTGATCGGCTTCGGCGCCAGCCCGCGCGCCAGCATCTACATGGCCCTCGCCGCCAAGGCCCTGGCCTTCACCAAGCGCCGCGGTTACGTGATCCCCGAGGACGTGCGCGCCGTGTGCCCCGACGTGCTGCGCCACCGCGTGGGCCTCACTTACGAGGCCGAAGCCGAGAACATCACCGTCGGCGAGCTCATCGACCGCGTGCTGAACACGGTGGAGGTACCCTGAGCGATCAGGGGCAGGGGCAGGAGCAGGCCGCAATACTCCTGCCCCTTCCCCTGCCCCTGCCCCTGCCCCTGAACCATGAGCACCGCCCAACACACCAAGGAGCTCCTCAAGAAGGTGCGGCTGATCGAGCTGAAGACGCGCGGTCTCACCGATCACATCTTCAGCGGCGAGTACCACAGCGCCTTCAAGGGCCGGGGCATGGCGTTCAGCGAGGTGCGCGAGTACATGCCGGGCGACGAGGTACGCACCATCGACTGGAACGTGACGGCGCGGCTGGACCACCCTTTCGTGAAGGTGTTCGAGGAGGAGCGCGAGCTGACCGTGATGCTGGTGGCGGACGTGAGCGGATCGGCCGACTTCGGCAGCACCGAGCGCACCAAGCGCGAGCTGATCACCGAGGTGTGCGCCACGCTGGCCTTCAGCGCCATCAAGAACAACGACAAGGTGGGGCTCATCCTCTTCAGCGGCACGGTGGAGCGCTACATCCCGCCCAAGAAGGGCCGCAGCCACATCCTGCGCCTGGTGCGCGAGCTGATCGAGTTCACCCCACAGCAGCGCGGCACCGACATCGCCGGGGCCCTGCGCTTCCTCAACAGCGTGATCAAGAAGCGCAGCATCGCCTTCCTGATCAGCGACTTGATGGGCACCGGATATGAGGATGCGCTGAAGATCGCCGACCGGCGCCACGACCTGGTGGTGCTGCGCACGGCCGACCCCCGCGAAGGCGAGCTGCCCGACCTGGGCCTGGTGCTGGTGCAGGACCCCGAGACCGGCGAACGCCACTGGGTGGACACCGGCAGCGCCCGCGTACGCAAGGCCTACCGCACCGAGGCCCTCAAGCATGCCGCCCGCACGCGCGACCTGCTGCGCCGTTCGGGCATCGACCACGCCGTGATCGGCACCCGCGAGGGTTATGTGCGGCCCTTGATGGACCTCTTCCGCCAACGCGAACGTGCATGAGGGCCCTGGCGACCACCACCCTGCTGCTGGCGGCGCTCCACGGCGCCACCGCCCAGGCCCCCGCCGTGCGGGCCACGCTGGACAGCGCGGTGGTCCGCATCGGCGAGCAGGTGGTCATCGACATCGAGGCCTTCTACCGCACCCAGCGCGACGGCGCCCCGGAGGTGCAGTGGCCCGCGATCGGCGACACGCTCACCCGCCAGGTGGAGGTGGTGTGGGACAGCGGCGTGGACACCGCCCGCGCCGACGAGGCCGACCCCACGCTGCTGGTGCAGCGCCGGCACATCACCATCACCGCTTGGGACAGCGGCTTCTGGGCCATCCCCCCCTTCCGGCTGCGCATCGACGGGGACACGATGGAGACCGCGCCGCTGCTGCTGGAGGTACGCACCGTGGCCGTGGACACCACACAGGCCTTCCGCGACATCAAGGACATCTACGAGGCACAGCCCAGCCTGCTGGCCTGGCTGGAGGAGCACTGGCCGTGGCTGGTGGGCCTGTGGGCCGCCTTCGGCCTCATCGGCGGTGGCGCCGCCCTGGTGCAACGTCTGCGCCGCAAGCGCACGAAGGATGACCTCCCGCCGCCGCCCCTGCCGCTCCACGAGGCCATGCTGGCCAGGCTCGACGCGCTTGAACAGCAACGGCTCTGGCAGCAGGGCCAGGTGAAGGCCCACTACATCGCCCTCACCGACATCCTGCGCAGTTATGTGGAGGCCCGCCTGAACGTGCCCGCGATGGAGCGCACCACCGACGAACTGGCGCAGGCCCTTCGCGTGACGGCGCTACTCCCGGCCCAACGCGAACAACTGGCGAACATCCTGCGGCTCGCCGACCTGGTGAAGTTCGCCAAGCTGACCCCGTCACCTACCGAGAACGAAGCATCGGTACCTGCCGCCCGACGCTTCATCCTGGACAGCACCGCATCCCTGTCCCCCACCCCCGAACCCGCCCATGCGCAGACCCGGTGACCTGAACAGCGGCCTGGCGTGGAGCCTGCTGGCGATGGCCGGCACGGCGGCGGTGGTGTACACCATGCTGCAACGCTTCGAGCCGGCGAAGCCCGGTCTCCGCTGGCTGTTGCTGCTGCTGCCGGTGATCGCCGCGGTGCACCTGTGGCGGCGCAACGCCCAGCGCGCCAGCCTCACCCTCAGCACCGCGCACGCCTTTCGCCGGCTGCCCACCGGATGGACCGTCCCGCTGCGGCACCTCCCCTTCGCCGCCTCGCTGCTCGGCCTGGGCCTGCTGCTCACCGCCCTCACCCGCCCGCAGAGCAGCGACGCATGGCAGGACGTGGAGACCGAGGGCATCGACATCGTGATGGCGGTGGACATCTCGGCGAGCATGCTGGCGCGGGACCTGAAGCCCGATCGCCTGGAGGCCGCCAAGCGCGTGGCCGCCGACTTCATCGACGCGCGGCCCAACGACCGCATCGGGCTCGTGGTGTACGAGGGCGAGGCCTTCACCCAGTGCCCGCTCACCAGCGACCATGACGTGCTGAAGGACCTCTTCAAGCAGGCGCGCTCCGGCCTGATCGATGGCGGCACCGCCGTGGGCATGGGCCTGGCCACCGCGGTGAACCGCCTCCGCGAGAGCGACGCCCGCAGCCGCGTGGTGATCCTGCTCACCGACGGGGTGAACAACGCCGGCACCGTGCAGCCCGAGGACGCCGCGCAGATCGCCGCCGAGCTGGGGGTGCGGATCTACACCATCGGCGTGGGCACGCGCGGCAAGGCGCTCAGCCCGGTGGCCATCTACCCCAACGGCCAGTACAAGTACGACCTGGTGGACGTGGAGATCGATGAGACCATGCTGGAGCGCGTCGCCACCCTCACCGGAGGCCGCTACTTCAGAGCCACTGACGAGAAGTCGCTCGCCCGCATCTATGCCGAGATCGACACGCTGGAGAAGACCCGCATCAAGGTGACCGAGCACAACCGCCGCAACGAGGAGTACTTCCCGTACGCGCTGGCCGGCGCCTGCCTGCTGCTCTTCGCCTTCGTCACCGACCGCCACCTGCTGCGCACCACGCCATGAACCGCCTTCGCCTCTGGCCCGCCCTGCTGACGGTGCTCCTGCTGGAGCTGCTGGTCGGTGGTGTGCTGGCCGCGCTCTGGTTCACCGTGCTGCAGGGCGAGCCCGCCTTCCGCCTCGGACGTCCGCAGATGCTGTGGGGGCTGGCGGTGGGGCCCGTGCTCGTGCTGCTCTTCGCCATCGACCTGTGGCGGCGCCGGCGCGGCCCTGCGGCGCTTCGCTCAGGCGCCCACGCTGCACCGCATGGCGCCCGCCGTCAGCTTCGGCCACGCCACGGTGCGCTTCCTGGCCTTCCGCCACGGCCTTGGCCTGGTGGCCCTGGCCCTCACCGCCCCCCAGTTCGGCACCCGCCTGGAGGAAGTGCGCGCCAAGGGCGTGGACGTGATGGTGGCCCTCGACGTGAGCAACAGCATGCTGTGCGAGGACCTGCGCCCGGACCGCATGGAAGCCGCGCGGCGCGCGCTGAGCCAGCTGGTGGACCGCCTGCGCGGCGACCGCCTGGGCATCGTGGTCTTCGCCGGGGAGGCCTTCGTGCAGCTGCCCCTCACCTCGGACAGGAGCGCCGCCAAGCTCTTCCTGGCCAGCCTCGGCCCCGACCTGGTGCCCACGCAGGGCACCGCCATCGGCGCTGCGATCGAGCTCGCCCGCAAAGGCTTTGGGGAAGAAGCGGCCGGCAGCCGCACCATCATCGTCATCACCGACGGCGAGAACCACGAGGACGACGCCGAAGGGGCCGCCCGTGCGGCCGCCGAGGCCGGCATCACCGTGCACGCCATCGGCATGGGCACCCCGCAGGGCGGTCCGCTGCCCATCAAGCGGCGCGGTCAGCTGATGGGCTTCCGCAAGGACAAGGACGGGTCCACCGTGGTGAGCCGGCTGAACGAGCCCATGCTGAAGGCCATCGCGGCGGAAGGAAAGGGCGCCTATGTGCGCGCCACGAGCGCATCGGCCGGCATCACCGAGCTGGTGGACGAACTTCGCACCATGGACCAGCGCGACATCGGCACCTACCGCTTCGCCGGCCATGAGGACCGCTTCCAGATCCCGCTGGCGGCCGGTTGCCTGCTGCTGGTGATCGGCATGCTGTGGCCCGAACGGCGTCGTGTCCGGAACAGCCTCATCGAACTCCGCCCATGAACCCGCGCATCCTCGTCCTCCTGCTGACCGTCGCGGCGACCGGGGCTTGCGCCCAGGAGCGCAAGGCCGATGCCGCCCTGAGCGAAGGCAACGCGCGCTACCGACAAGGCGACCATGCCGGTGCGGCCGCCGCCTATCAGCGCGCCGGCACCCTGGCCCCCGCCGATCTGAGACCCACCTTCAACCTGGGCGATGCGCTCTACCGCCAGGGCGACCCGGCCGCTGCACAACAGCAGTTCGAGCGCAGTGCGCAGGGATCGAGCGACCCGGCCGATCAGGCCCGCGCCTTCCACAACCTGGGCAACAGCCACTTGGCCCAACAGCGGCCCAAGGAGGCCATCGCCGCCTACCGGGAAGCGCTGCGCCGCGATCCCAGCGATGAGGACACCCGCTACAACCTCGCCTACGCTCAACGCATGCTGAAGCAGCAACAGCAGCAGCAGCAACAGAACAAGGATCAGCAGAAACAGGAGGATCAAGAGAAGAAGGAGCAGGACGAACAGCAGCAGGGCCAGGAGAAGAAGGAGCAGGAGCAGGATCAGCAGGAGAAGGAGCAACAACAGCAGAAGCCCGGCGAGCAGGGCCGGCAGGAACCGCAGCAGCAGTCCCAACAACCGCAGCGCATGAGCCGCGAGGAGGCGGAACGACTGCTGGACGCTCTGGACCGGCAGGAACGCGACGTGCAGGACAAGGTGCGTCAGAAGCTCCGTGTACCCGTGCGCGTACCCATCGAAAAGGACTGGTGATGATGCGACGCGTCGTTCCCCTCCTGCTGTCCGTGCTGGTCTGGCCGCTGCTCGTGGCCGCCCAGGAGATCACCTTCGACGCCCGTGTGGACCGCAGCACCTTCGAGGTGGGCGCGTCGATCCGCCTCACCATCACGCTGGCCAACGCACAGGGCAGCTTCTCCAACCCTGATCTGGGCGGTCTCACCGTGGTGCAGGGGCCCTTCGAGAGCAGCAGCTTCAACTACGTGAACGGACGGATGAGCAGCACAGTGAGCCGCACCTATGTGATCACCGCGACACGACCGGGCAGCTACACCATCGGTCCTGCATCCGCCCGTGTGGGCGGTGGCACCCTGCAGACCCAGCCCATCACCGTGAAGGTGGAGAAAGGCTCCGGCGCCACCAGCGACCGGCTGCTCAACGATGGCCAGCAACGCGACCGTGACCTATTCGTCACCATCAGCCTCAGCAAGTCCAAGGTGCATGTGGGCGAACAGGTGGTGGCGACTTACACGCTCTTCTCGCGCTACCCCAATCTGGAGTTGAGCAAGTACGACCTGCCTGCGTTGAACGGCTTCTGGGCCGAGGAGATCGACCAAGGCGAGACCACCTGGGAGGACCAGTTGCGCACGGTGAACGGCCTGCAGTACCGTGTGGCCGTGCTGAAGAAGCAGCTCCTCTTCCCGCAGCGCGCCGGCAGCCTGAAGATCGAACCGCTGCGCATCACCTGCGTCGTCAACCGCTCCTTCTTCAACCGCGGCAGTCAGGTGGAGGCCATGAGCAACGCCACCGAGCTCCAGGTGCTGCCCCTGCCGCCGAACGCCCCACCGGGCATGCAGGGCGCCGTGGGCACCTTCACCTTCTCCGGCGCGCTGGACCGCGACCAGTTGCGCGCCGATGAAGCGCTGGATCTCACCCTCACGGTGAACGGCAGCGGCAACCTGAAGCTGATCGAGGCGCCCGCGCTGGACCTGCCGCCGGACGTGGAGCGCTACGACCCGAAGATCAACGACCGGATCGGCATCAGCGGAAGCGGGATGAGCGGCACCCGCAGCTTCACCTACCTGCTGATCCCCCGACACGCCGGTGACCTGGTGCTGGGCCCCTTCGAGCTTTCCTACTTCGACGCAGAGGCCGATGCGTACCGCACCGTGCAGGCCGGTCCGTTCACCGTGCGCGTGGCCCCGGGCAACGGCGGTGGGCAGGCCCAGTTGTTACGCCCCAGCAAGGCCGACGTGGAGGTGCTGGATACCGACATCCGCTTCCTGCGCACCGGCGACCTGGACCTGCGCCCGGCGGGCCATCACCTGCTCGGCTCCTGGGCCTGGTGGTCGGGCATGGTGGCCCCGGTGCTGGCCTTCGCGGTGTTCGCGGTGTGGCGCCGGCGCGAGGACCGGTTGGCGGCCGACCCGGCGGGCCGCCGCCGCCGCGAGGCCGACAAGGTGGCGCGGCGTCGCTTCAAGGATGCGCACGACGCCTTGCAGCGCGATGCCCGAGAGCCCTTCTACACCGCGATGAACAAAGCGCTGCACGGCTACCTCGCCGACCGCTTCGGGCTGGGTGCCGCCGAGCTGAACGCGGCCGCCCTTGAAAGCGCCCTCGGCGAGCGGCCCGATGCCGCTGCGCTCGCCCGCCAAGCCACGGACCTCATCGCCACCTGCGACATGGCGCGCTACGCCCCGCTGGAGGTGAAGCCCCGGCAGGCCCTGTACGAGGAGGCCATCACCCTGGTGCAACGCCTCGAACGCCCCTGACCATGCGCACCATCGCCCTCGCCTTCTGCCTGTTTCCCGGTATCGCTCCGGCCATGGACCGCACCACGGCCGACACCCTCGTGGGCCGCGCCACGGTGGCCTACACGCTCGGTGACCACGCCGGTGCGCTCGCCCTGTTCGACTCCGTGTACCAGCACTGGCGCAGCGCAGGCCTGGCCTATGCCATCGGCAACTGCCACTTCAAATTGGACCATGTGCCCGAGGCCCTCGTGTACTATGAGCGGGCCCTGTTGCTCGAGCCCGGAGCGGAGGACGTGAAGGCGAACCTGGAACTGGCCCGGCAGCGGACCATGGACCGCGTGAACGAGCTGCCGGCCTTCCGGCTGGGCGGCACGTGGGAGCGCTATCTCGGTGGTCGTGATGTGGACCAGTGGGCCCGACGCGCGCTCTGGGGCTGGAGCCTGGCCTTCGTGATCGCCGCGCTCGCCCTCCTCCTGCGTGGGGGGCTCAGGACAGCTGGACTTGCCCTCGCCGCCGCGAGCGCGGTCTTCTCGTTGATGGCCGTGGGCCTCGCCGCGCGCAGGCTTCGCGCCGTGGAGCACCCGGCGGCGGCCATCGTGATGCAGCCGCGGGTGGATGTGCGCAGCGAACCGCGTGACGGGTCCACCACACTGTTCATGCTGCATTCGGGCACCAAGGTGAGCCTCGGAACCGAGCGTTCCGGATGGGTGGAGGTGACGCTCGCCAACGGCAACGTGGGCTGGATGCCCGCCGCTTCGCTGCAAGCCATCTGAGAACCTGTTTGCAATACCCCCTTTTGAAGCGAGCGCTGAGGATTTGGCGACCAGACGAGACGCGAGAATAGGAGCATAGCCGGAGCTACGTGACTGTTCTCGCGGCGAAGTATGGTCGTTAAAGACCAACGCGCAGCCAAATGCGGGTATTGCAAACAGG
The DNA here is from genome assembly GCA_016713875.1 of Flavobacteriales bacterium. Lineage (NCBI taxonomy): Bacteria > Pseudomonadati > Bacteroidota > Flavobacteriia > Flavobacteriales > Flavobacteriales bacterium. The sequence goes on along the minus strand of JADJOI010000003.1, from coordinate 776,883 downwards.
TTCTGAGCCACCTTACGGCAGCTGCGCCACACGCACCGCCGTGGGCACCGTGCCGCCCACCGTGGTCAGGATGTGGTCGCGGTCATTTCCGCTCCCGACGTACTTCACGATGCCGTCCAGGTTGACGTCCTCGATGCGGTAGCCGCTCACCGTGGCCGTCGGCACCGTGCTGCCCACCGCCACCAGCACCGGGTCGCGGTCGTTGGACGAGCCGGTGTAGCTCACCGTGCCATTTCGCGACACATCGCCCGCCCAAAGGGCCCGCACGCTGCCGTTCACCCGCATGGCGTTGGTTCCGTAAAGCCCAACACTGGTCAGCGTGAAGTCCATCACCTGGCCGTTCGAGCTGATGGTGCTGTTCACCATGGCCGACAGGTGGTTCCGATGGCGGATGACCAGCCGCTTGCCCACCGTGGTGGTGCTGAAGGTCACCTGCGTGCCTCCGCTGGCATCCACCACGTTGCCGTCGGCACGGAGCAAGGCCGCCCGGCGTTCGGCCACCGAGTAGGAGGCGTCCGCGTTCCGCAGCTCCAGCACCACCCAGTCCACCACCGCCGTGCTGCCCGTGGCGTTCCAGACGCTGGAAGCAGCGGTCGCACCCGGATTGGCCACCGTGATCCCCAGTGCGGTATAGGGCTCGGCCTGCGGAAGCACTCCTTGGGTGCGCAAGGTGGTGGCCATGGTGCCGGCCGTGTAGTTCATCGGTCCGTCGAGGAAGACCTTGGCGCCGACCGTGCCGGTGGTGCCGCCCGTGGTGCTGGTGCGGTATACCACCTTGGAGGTGTACGGCTGCAGCGTGACGGTCGAGGCCTGCACGGTGCCGGTGACGTCCTTCCACGTGCCGCTGAGGGTGAAGGTCTGTGCCGTCGCCTGCTCGTTCACCAGCAGCTTGTGCTCCACTGTGGGGTCCACGGCCGCCACGTTCACGCGGTGCAGCTGCACGTTGTCCATATAGTACAGCGGCTCCGTGTAGTGGTTCAGGAAGCGCACCAGCGCCTGATCCGTCAGGTTGCTCTGGAAGTAGAACTCCACCTCGCGCCGCTCCGGACTGAAGGGGAAGCCCCGACCGTAGATCTGGTTCGCGCTGGTCATCTGCGACATGCCCTTCACCCCGGCGTACACCTCACCGTGGGCGGTGCTCTGCAGGCTGAAGCGCATCCGGTACCACTGGCCGTTCGTCATGGCGAACTGGTCCGGGTTCTGGATGCTGTACTCCCAATAGACGCTGTTGTTGGGGATGTAGGCCTTCAGGCAGCCATTGTCCAGCCGGGTGATGTCGTGGGTGGCCGTGGCGTTGGTGGGCCAGCCGCCCCAACCGGTCACGTTGCTGGTGAAGGTGCCGTTGACCACCAGGTTGCCCGTGAGCTCGGCGGTGGTGCTCCACGCGTTCTGGCGGAGCGGACTGCGCATGGAGGTCGCGTCCTCCGCCCGCTCGGTCTGCCAGCGCTCCAGCGTGAAGAACTTCCGCACCCCACCGCTGGTGTTGAACAGCTCGACGCTCAGCTCATTGAAGGGGTTGTAGTAGTAGTTGTTGCTGAAGGCCCCGTAGTCCACCCAGCTGTTGGCGTTGTAAACGTGCAGCTGGCTCATGCACAACTGGTCCTTGGTGAGGCAGTACATCGTGTTGCCGGAGTACACCGTGTTGAAGGCAGGCACATGGTAGGGGGCGGTCGCGCCGGGGCCGTTGTAGTTGCTGTAGTCCGAGATGGAGAGCTGGACCCCGTTGTTGTACAGCACGTTGTCCTTGATCTGGTTGCCCGTGCTCACCATGGTATGATCCACATGGATGCCGCTGCTGGCGCAGTTGGCCACGGTGTTCTTCTCGATCAGGGTGTTCTTGATGCTGATGTTGCCGAAATAGATGCCGTGGCAGATGGGGAAAAAGCTGGTGTGCTCCGGCGCGACGCTTTCGGTGTTGCCCACCATGTTCATCACCAGGTTGTTCCGCATGATGAGACCATCCGCATTGTCGATCGCGATGCCGCCGCCGTCGTTCAGGATCGCCAGGGGCTGGGTCACCACGTTGCGCTCGATCAGGGCGTTCTGCTCGATCACCATCCCGATGTAGCCGACGTTGGTGACGATGTTGTCCGAGAAGACCATGCCACTGCCCGTGGAGCGGATGCCGAAGTAGCCCCAGTTGCTCTCCCCAAGCCCGGGCTGCAGGGCCACGTCCGCGATGGAACAGTTGGTGAACGTGCTGTTGTCGTCCAGGAGCAGCACCGCCGTGCCATACGTGCGGGTGATGGTGAGGTGATGGAAGTTCTGCTGCGAACCCGTGCTGCGGATGGTCTGGTAGGTGTCGCTGAACGAGCAATTGGCCACTTCGACGTTGTAGGTGCCGCTCATGCGCAGGGAGGCGTCCGTGTGATGCTTGAACTGGATGTTCTGGATGCGCCAGTTGTTGCGCTGCCAGCCCATGTAGATGCCGTTGTCCAGCACGGCCGCCTCCACCAGGTTGCTGTTCGGGTTGGCGTTGGACGGGCACCACATGTACAGCTTGTCCGTGGCCTTGTCGTAGAACCACTCGCCGGCGGCATCCAGCAGGCTGAGCTTGTTCCGCAGGAAGTAGCCCCATTGCTGGGCACCCATGGTGTTGCCCGTGCTCGTGTGCGTGAGCGTGGTGCCCGTGTGCGCGGTCACGCGTGCGGTGTCATAGCTCCAGTTGGTGGTCCGCAGCACCATCGTGGCCCCGGTGAAATAGCCGCTGCCTTGAGTGAGGGCGGCGTCCACGGTGCTCGTGCTCGCCGCATTGTCCGTGCGCAGCCAGCCCGTGTTCGGGTAGCGCGCCAGGTTCTGCAGGGTGCCGTTGAAGTACACGTACTTCACATCCTGGCTCACGGTGGCCTGCCAGATGTTGCCGCTGTACACCGTCCATCCGGTAACGGCCACGCTTCCTGCGATCACCGGATCGGCGCCGGTACCGTAGGCGCCCACCACCATCGGATTGCCGGACACCCCGCTGTCGGAGATGGTGAGCTTGCCGCGGTATACGCCGCCCCGTTGGAAGAGGACCTGGTCGCCGGCGTTCAGAGCCGTGCCGAGCTGATTGACCCGGTCGATCGTGCGCCAGGCGGAGGTGGTGGACGTTCCTGCGCTGGCGTCGTTGCCGGTCGGCGATACGTAGTAGGTGACGGCCCATGCTTCCGCGGAGAGGACGATGGCGATCGCCGTGGCGATCGAGGTCAGGGTGGTGCGCATGGGTTCCGGCGGGTTCTTGGTGGCGCGAAATTGCCCACCAGCCTCCATCGGTACGCCCCTGAAAGGCCCTCAGGATCTAACAATTCGACCAGTCACCCCTGACACCCGACCGACGCGGATGACGCCCTGCCGAGCGCGTCCACGTACAGCCCGGAAAAGCGGCTGGATCGGGTGGAACGACCGCGTCCGCACCGATCCAGGTGCAGCCAGGGCAGGTCGAGAACAGGCGACCTTCGGGCACCGGCAAGCCGGCCAGGTCTGCTGCGATCCCGGTTGGATTCGAACCAACGACCACCTGCTTAGAAGGCAGGTGCTCTATCCAACTGAGCTACGGGATCGGATCGTGCAAAGGTGGCGAACGCAGGCTGGCCGGTCGTTGTGCGCCTCCATTCCATCCAGGTTCCCCGGAGGAACCGCGCCGGGCCATCCCGGTAGGAGCCGAACCAACGGCCGGGGGCCGTCTCCCAGGTCGCCGAGGCGTTCGAGACTGGGGTATTCGACAAGCCAGGTCGGGCAGCGATCCGAGAGAACCGAAGAGGGGCTGCCTTTTTGAGACAGCCCCATCCCTTGTCGGGATGGTGGATCGCCCGCTGCGCGGGCCATCATGGAGGGGGCGTTACAAGAACGATCCCGCCGCGAGGCGGGATCATCCCTTGTCGGGGTGGTGTGATTCGAACACACGACCCCCTGGTCCCAAACCAGGTGCGCTAACCGGGCTGCGCTACACCCCGAGGGGCGCCAAAGGTAGCCGCCCATGCCCTCCCGGGCAGGAATGGCGTGAAAAAGCCGAAAGAGCTCGGCCGGACGGGCCATCTTGAGAGTGGCCACTCATCGAGCCAGCAGGCAGGCTGCCGTACACCTTCGTCCGCTCGGCCGAGCACGCTCGCCTCGCCGCACCGAATAAGAACGCCCCACTTGCGCGGGGCGGTTTGGCGGAGAGGGGGGGGGCTGCGCATCCCGTTCGGGGAGGCTTCAAGCCGCGCCCGTTGCGCAAGCTGGTGTTCGTCCCGGTCCGCTCGGCCGAGCAAGCTCGTCCCGCTGCCCGGAACGAACGCGCCCCGCTTGCGCGGGGCGGCTTGGCGGAGAGGGGGGGATTCGAACCCCCGGTACCAGTAAACCCAGTACGGCAGTTTAGCAAACTGCTGGTTTAAGCCACTCACCCACCTCTCCAGGTGGTTCCTAACGACACCCGGCCGGGACCGGGGCGGCAAAGATAGAAGCCCATCCCGATCCACCACGACCCCCGGTTACCTTTGCCGCCCCAAACGAATCCCATCCATGGCCCGCGAAGTCGTCATCGTTTCCGCAGTACGCACCCCCATCGGCAGCTTCGGCGGCGCCTTGGCCGATGTGCCCGCCACCCAGCTGGGCGCCACCGCCGTGAAGGCCGCGGTGGAAAAGGCCGGCATCAAGCCCGAGGACGTGAACGAGGTGATCATGGGCAGCGTGCTCCAGGCCAACCTCGGCCAGGCCCCCGCCCGCCAGGCCGCCCGCTTCGCCGGATTGCCCAACGAGGTGGCCTGCACCACCGTGAACAAGGTGTGCGCCAGTGGCATGAAGGCCATCATGATGGCCGCCCAGGACATCCTGCTCGGCGACGCCGAGATCGTGGTGGCCGGTGGCATGGAAAGCATGAGCCAGACCCCCTACTATGTGGAGAAGGGCCGCTACGGCCACCGCTACGGCCACGGCCAGTTGGTCGATGGCATCGTGAAGGACGGCCTCACCGACGTGTACCACCAGACCGCCATGGGTGTGAGCGCCGAGCTCTGCGCCAAGGAGCACGGCATCAGCCGCGAGGAGCAGGACGCCTTCGCCATCGAGAGCTACACGCGCAGCGCCGCCGCCTGGGCCGCCGGCAAGTTCAAGGAGGAGGTGGTGCCTGTGACCGTGAAGGGCCGCAAGGGCGACTTGGTGGTGAGCGAGGACGAGGAGTACAAGAACGTGAGCTTCGACAAGATCCCTGGCCTGAAGCCCGTGTTCCAGAAGGACGGCACAGTGACCGCCGCGAACGCCAGCACCATCAACGACGGTGCGGCCGCACTCGTGCTCATGAGCGCGGACAAGGCCAAGGCCCTCGGCCTGAAGCCGCTGGCCCGGATCCTGAGCTACGCCGATGCCGAGCAGGCCCCCGAGTGGTTCACCACCACCCCCGCCAAGGCCCTGCCCCGCGCCGTGGAGAAGGCCGGCCTGAAGATGAGCGACCTCCAGTTCGTGGAACTGAACGAGGCCTTCAGCGTGGTGGGCATCGCCAACACCAAGCTCATGGGCCTGGACCCCGCCAAGGTGAACGTGAACGGCGGCGCGGTGAGCTTGGGCCACCCCCTGGGCTGCAGCGGCGCTCGGATCATCGTGACGCTCGTGAACGTGCTGCGCCAGAACGGAGCGAAGTATGGCGGCGCCGGCATCTGCAACGGTGGCGGTGGCGCGAGCGCGATGGTGATCGAAGCGCTCTGACCTACGGGCCCACGTTGCGTGTTGGGGCGTTACGTGTTGCGCGTTGAAGACGCCCCAACACGTGACGCGCAATAACCCAACAAGCAACGCCCATGCCCTCCGTCATCTGCCCCCTGTCCATCGTCCCGGTCCGCAAGGACCCGAGCGACCGCGCCGAGATGGTGACCCAATGGCTTTTCGGTGAAACGGCCGAGGTGCTGGAGCGCACGGAGAAATGGAGCCGCCTCTGCTTCGACCACGACGGGTACGAAGGCTGGGTGGATAACAAGCAGCTCCTTCCCTGCGACAAGCCCAACACCGAGCCCGACCTGCGGGTGATCGACACCACATCCATCGTCGACCTGGGCGAACGGCAGGTGATGCTACCGTACGGAGCGGTCCTCCCCTTCTTCAAGGAGGCGAGCATCCTGTTCCAAGGCCATCGCGTACCGGTGAACGCCGTGACCAACACCCTCGACGGCAGCGGCGACCGCGGCGAACTGGTGGAGACCTACATGCACCCTTTCCTGGGCGCGCCTTACCTCTGGGGCGGACGCACGCCGTGGGGCGTGGACTGCAGCGGCTTCACCCAGGCCCTCTTCATGTTCATGGGCATCTACCTGCCGCGCGATGCCCACCAGCAGGCCGAGGAGGGCGACCCGGTGGAGTTCGTGGAGCTCGCGGAGCCCGGCGACCTGGCCTTCTTCGACAACGAGGACGGGCGCATCATCCATGTGGGCATCGTGCTCAGCGACCGGCGTATCGTGCACGCCAGTGGCCGCGTGCGGATCGATGCGCTCGATCAACAGGGCATCTTCAACGGCGAGGAGAAGCGATACACGCACAAGCTCCGCCTGGTGAAACGTGTGGCGTGATCCGACCGATCACACATCCCGACCACTCCAACACGGAACCCGTTCCCATGAAGCGCATCCTCCTCCCCCTCCTTCTGTCGGCCGTCACCGCGATCGACCTTTCCGCCCAACAGTTCAAGGTCATCACCATCGTGGAGAGCATCATCCCCATGGGCATCGTCCTCACCCGCAACGACGACGATGAGCTGCGCATCATCCACACCAGCGGCCGCGTGCGGATCGACAAGCTCGATGAGCAAGGCATCTTCAACGCCGAGGAGGCGCGCTACACGCACAAGCTGAAGGCGATGCGAAGGGTTCTGTAGCGCTTGGGTTAGCGTCGCCTCATGCCCAGGCCGAAGACCACGAAGCGACCCGCTGCCCGCAAGGCCAAAACGCCCAAGTCGAAGCCGCCCCGCAGCGGCAGGCTCAAGCAAGCCGCACAACGCCCCAAGGGCAAGGTCTTCAGCAACCGGAGCCTCTTCGGCGCTTTGCCTGGCATGAGCGCCTGGGCATTCCCCCTGCTGAAAGAGCTCCGTGATGAGTGACTCCGCGCTTGTCGCTGATACGAGCGCGCTCATCCTGTTCATGGAAGGCCATGCACCTTCGGGGAGGGTGCTGTTCGATGCCGAAGTGCATATCTCAGTGGTCACCGAGATCGAACGGCGCACCATGAGCCGGCTGAGATCCGCCTCGGAGGAGGTCATCCGCCAAACGCTCTCGCCCTCTGGGACATGAGCAGCTCCATCAAGGACCAATGCATCCGCCTCCGCAGCGAGTACCGGATGAAACTCGCCGATGCTTTGATCGGTGCCACCGCCATCTCGCTGGGACTTCCGTTGATCACGGCCGACAAGGGCTTCAAGCGCTTGGACCATGAACTGCACGTAATCGTGCTAGACCCGACAACCAAGTAGGCAGGCCGAACCGAGTCGAGCACATCGCCTGGAGCTGCACCGGACAACGCCGAGGAGGCGCGCTACACGCACAAGCTGAAGGCGATGCGAAGGGTGCTGTGAGCACACGGCGCCTTTGACGGCCGCGGCGATCGCCATCCAAGGCATCGTGCCTATGTTAGGGCCCACCAATACCAGTTGCCGATGCGCGACGCGATGCTGATCATCCACTTCCTGGGCCTGGCGATGGGCCTGGGCACTTCATTCGCGATGCTCTTCCTGGGCATCGCGAGCCGGAACATGGAGCCGGCCAAGGGCCAGGAGTTCATGCTGAACGCCACCCTGCTGGGCCGCATGGGGCATTGGGGGCTGGTGCTCTTGCTGCTCTCCGGTGGATACCTGATGACGCCTTACTGGAGCACCTTGGGCAGCAGCCCCCTGCTGATCGCGAAGCTGCTGCTGTACGTGGCGCTGGCCGGGATGGTGGGCCTGCTCACGGGCCTGACGCGCAAAGCCCGCAGCGGGCGAACCGAGGTGCTGCCCCGCGCGGTGCTGCTTGGCAGGCTGGTCATGCTCACGAGCCTGGCCATCGTGGTGCTCGCCGTGAGCATGTTCCACTAAGGGCTCCACAGCGACGATCGACCTAGGCGCATCCAACCAGCGAGCCGGGCAAGGTGGAGGCGTGATCGCACCGAGTGCGATCCCTAGGGGCGATCGCCCCACAATCAGAACCGCAGCGTGTACTGGAGCACCGGCAGGATGGCCAGCTGGTCCACGCTCCGGATCGTTCGGGTGCGTTGGTCGTAATACTCCTGCACCGGGGTGCGGGCATTGAGCACGTTCTGCACATCGACCTTCAGTTCGTGGCTCACCTTCGCCCGCCCGATGCGGTAGGCCAGCACCATGTCCACCTTGTGGATGGGTCGGCCCTTCACGCCCATGGCCGGTGAGCCTTCCTGCTGTTGGCCGGCCACGATGCTGGCCTCCAGGTCGATCGGGGTGCGCCATTGCCCGCCCTGCACGCTGTAGCGGACACCGGTGAGGATCACCTTGTCCTTGGTGGCCGACACCTTCCATTCCTTGCCGGCGAGCACGTTCCCGACGACACCGAGGCCGAAGCGTGCGTTGTACCAGGTGCCGTCCATGGCCCTGTAGCGGCTCTCGAACACGGTGGCCGTGGCCAGGGCATGCCAGCCCCGGGTGAAGAACTTCTCCACGCTCACCTCGGCCCCCATGTTGCGGCCGATGCCTTCATTGACCAGGTCCTTCGTGGTGTACCACGCCTCGCTGTTGCCCAGCCAGAAGGCACTGCCCACGCGATCCTCCACGGGCTGTTCGTAGAGATATTGGTAGTACAGTTCCGCCTTCACCTGCACGTCCTCCGCCAGATGCTGCTCATACCCCAGCACCGCGTGGGCGGCCTTGGAGAAGCGCAGGTCCCGGTTGGGCTGGGTCCGTTCACCTTCGGCATCGGTGCTCCAGGCCAGGTGGTCCATGAGGCTCATCCGGCGGCCATGGAGCCCTCCCCCCACGGTGAAAGCCCGTGCAGGGCTCTGCTGGTACCGAACGGCCGCTCGGGGTTCCACGCTGGTGCGGCCGGTGAGGCCGAAGTGCAGCACATGCACTCCGCTGGTGAGGCTCCAGGCCTCGCTCCACCGCCATTTCCAGCTCGCGAAGGCCTGCACGGTGGTGGCCGCGCCCCGCTGGTCCAGCTCCACGTTCATCCGGTCCTGCTCCCGGTCGTAACTGTTGGCGTACATCCGGAACCGGTCCAGCGATACGATGATCCCCGTCCGCAGCCGGTGCGCCGACGAGATCCGGGTGTTGAGCGTACTGGCGGCGCGGATGGTCCAGCGGGCCAGGTCATCCTCATGCCGGAGCTCCAACGGGGTCTCCCCCATCGACCCGGCCTCGTTGTACACCGTTCCGCTTCCGTTCCCGCTCAGGCTCACGGTGCTGTACAGGTAGTTGTGGTCGCCCATGGAGGCGGTGTGCGTCACGGCCACCACGCCCACGCGCGACCCGAAGGTGCTCTCCGCGAACAAGGTGTCGCCCGTGACGCCTTCATCGCGCTGCCGGATGCTGCTGCGTCCGCCGACGCCGAACACCGTGAAGGTGCCCGCCTTCGTCCGGGGGAACTTCAGCTTGAACGCGGCATCGGTGTAGTTGGGCACACCCTGGTAGTCCACGATGCCCGCAGCGTCCAGCAATGAGAGGGTGCTGTACCGGTAGTTGGCCAGGTACGAACCGCCCTTCAACCCGGGCAGCGGCCCCTCGGTGGTGAGGTCCGTGCCGAGCACGCCCACCTTGAACGTGTGTTCGCGCCGCCTGTCGTTGCCATCGCGCAGCCGCATGTCGAACACGGCGCTCGTCACGTTGCCGTATTCAGCGGAGAAGGCCCCCGTGTAGAACTCGCTGTTGGCGACCACATCGCTGTTGAGCACGTTGATGGGCCCACCGGTGCTGCCATCATCGGCGAAGTGATTCGGGTTCGGGACCTCCATCCCCTCCAGGCGCCAGAGGACACCGGTCGGCGAGTTGCCCCGTACGATGATCGTGTTGTTCCCCGTGGGATCGTTGGCCACGCCGGGGAACACGCTCACCATGCGCGCGGGATCGTTGATGCCGCCCGCGATGCGCGAGGTCTCCTCCACAGAGATCATCCGGGCGCTCAGCATCGCCATGTCGTTGCGCACCTCGCCGCGGCGCCTGTCATCGTTCACCACCACCTCCTGCAAGCGGTTGAGCGCTTCCTGCAAACGGACCTCGAGCACGAGTTCCTTGGCGCTGTTCACCAGCAGGTTCGCGAGGGTCTGTTCGGTGTAGCCGAGCATGAACACGCGCAGGGTGATCCGCCCCACCGGGGCGTGGTCCAGGACGAATCGACCCTCCTGGTCCGTGGTGGTGGCCATCGGCGTAGTGGCACCTTCGAGCACGATGTTCACACCGACCAAGGGAAGCTGGGTGTCGGCGTCCACCACGGTGCCGCGCACGGCCTGGGTCCGTTGTTGCGCCGCCGCCGGAGCGACGAGCATCACAAGGTTCAGCAGAAGAAGCGCTCCGCGGATGATCGGACGCAGGTGGTTCAGGGCGATCAAGGCTTGCATCGGCATGGGCTTGAAGTCGGTTCCGGAGCGTTGTTCAGAAGCGACCGAGCTTGAGGCTGAGCCCCGCATTGATCCCATGCAGCGCGTCCTTGGCCGTGGCGGGCAGGTCCAGGTCGGTGGTGTAGCGGTAGCTGACGCCCAACCCGATGCGCACGAACCGGATCATGCTGATCTCGAGATCGATGCCGGGCTCCACCACGAAGAAGGCCTGCGCATCATCCCAGTGATACTGATGCTCGAGATCCTGCACCGGTGGCATGAAGGTCTCATACCCGCCCCCGCCAGCGCCGATGAGGATGGGCAGGCTGATGTGCACCGGCGAGCGGTAGGCGATCACCGGTTCGAGCAAGAGACCGCCATAGCCCATGCGGAAGCGGCTGGGCTTGCGGATCACGTGCCCGGCCTCGACCAGCTGCAGGTCGTAGTCCGCGTTCAGGATGTCGGTCACCGCACCCTTGCCCGCGAGACCGATGGTGAAGCGATGATCGATGATCCACCCGGCGCGGAGCCCCACGAGCATCACGTCCTGATCCAACATGCGCGTGTACGCGGCCTCCGGAGCGGCCCAGCCACCGTGATGCATCGGCCGCTCTCCTCCCAGCAGGGTGCGCGCCGGACGGTCATCCGGTTGTTGGGCGTGCGCGGCGTGGGCGATCAGGAGCGGAGCGAGGAACAAAGGGAGAAGCGGGCATCGCATGGTCGTTCGTCTTGTTTGCCCTGTGACAGCGCACCCGCGGAAAACCCCTATCCGATGGATGGAACGTTCCGTCACAGGCGGGCAAGTGGCGCTGCTACCCACGGCCAGTGACCTGAGGGGAGGGCTCAGAACACCACGCCGGCCGAGGCCTTCCAGCCCACCCACAGGCCGATCAAGGCTTCATCGCTCTCCTCGTTCAGGAGGGCCGATGCGGGGGCCAGCGCACTGCGATAGGCCCCGGTGTCGGCATCGCGCCAGGTCGTCACCAAGGCGCTGAGCACGGGACCAGCACCCACATGGAAGCGCTTGGCGAAGCGCACGCCGGGGCTGAGGCTGAACCGGCCGACCAGATTGAGCGCGTCCACCCACGCCTCCTGCTCCACCACCTGCTCGGCGGTGAGGTCGATATCGAGGACGAAGCGCTCCCCCAGGCGGGCTTCCGAACCGATGCCGTACAACACGCTCCAACGCCGGTCGGCGGTCACCGGTGGCGAACCACCGAGGATATTGTGGAAACCACGGGTACCGGTGCGCACCTGCAGGCTCAACGGCATCACATCGCCCGTCACGAGCTCGATCCGGTGAAAGCCCTTGAGCGAGATGGTGAGCAACCCCACGGCGCCGTCGCCCAGCGAGTCGCTCAGGTTCACGATGCCGACCTGGGCTCCGTCGACCGTGCGCGCCAGGTTGACGGCGCCGACCTGCGCTCCGCCCGCCCGGCCGGGCACGATGTTGGCGCCGAAACTGAACTGACCGCGCGCGACCTGCTGCGCATAGTTGAGCGCGAAGCCCACTTGGCCACCGCTCACCTCGCCCGGAGCCACGTTGACCCCGAAGCTGAACTGCCCGCCGCTCACCTGCCGGGCGTAGTTGGCGGCGAAGCCCACCTGCCCGCCACCCACTTCACCCAAGGCCACGTTCACCCCGGCGCACACCTGTCCGCCGCGCACGCCCCGGGCATAGTTGACCACACCGGCGACCTGGGCCTTGTTCACCACACCATGCGCGAGGTTCACGCCACCGGTCACCTGCACGCCGTCCAGGTCGCCCAGGGCCACGTTGCCCGCACCGCTCACCTGCACACCGGTCATGCCGCGCTTCACCACGTTGACACCGCCGGCCAGCTGCACCCCGGCGAGCGTGTCCCACACCGTGTTCGCCAATCCGGCCAGCTGAAGGCCCTCCAGCGAACGCATGCCATGATTGATGGCGCCACCGATCTGCACACCACGCGTGCGGCCGCCGACGAGGTTCGCGAGCCCGCCCACTTGAAGGCCCTTCATGTCGCGGCTGAGGAGGTTCACCGCACCACCGACCTCCACGCCCTGCACGCCGCGCGCGTAGCCGCCCAGAAGGTTCACCGAGATCCTGTTCACCGTGGAAGCGGCCACCGCGCCATTGGTGCTGACGCTAGGAACGACGGAGAGCTGAATGCCCCGCACGCGGTCCAGCCCCAGGTTGGCGGCCTGTTCCATCCGCTCGTCCGACACCAACAGGCGGGCCACGCCCAGGTCCTCCACGCCGCACCGCTCGAACGAACAGATGGGGTCCATGCGCTCCAGTGCGGGAAGCCGCTGCACCCGGATCCGTCCGGCATCAGTGCCTCGATCCACGTACACGATCGTGTCCCGGTATCCGGTGCGTGCGATGCGTAACGGGATCCGCTCCACTTCGGCCACAAGGGTGATGCGGAACAGCCCCTGTTCATCCGTGTTCGTCAACGCACCGTGGCGCACATCCAGCACGGTGGCCCGTGCGATGCCCATGCCGCCGACCGCGTCCACCACCGTTCCCGCACAGGTGAACGGCTGTTTGCGTCCGGCCTCGCCGGTGATGATGAGGTGCGAACCGCTCACGCTCCATCGCACTCCCTGGGGCAGCAGCCTGCGCAACACCCGGCCCACCACCTCCTGGTCCGCCCGCAGCACCACTACGCTGTCCGCCGGCACCGCGGCCGCATCGTAGCTCAGCTTGAACCCGCCCTCCTTGGCCAGCAGTTCCAAAGCGCGCGAAAGACGTACGCCGTCGGCCTCGATGCTCACGCGTCGTTCGAGCAGGGGCTGCGCCTGCAGCGCCAAGGCGAATCCGCAGGGGACCAGGACGCAAAGGAGCCGTTCGATCCCGCTCCTCCTCCGCGAGCCGCGATCCGCCACACCATCAGCACCCATCACCCTGCACGAGGTAAGTGCCATCGGCCGCTCGCTCCACGTCCAGCCCGAAGGTGCCTGCGATCACCTCCAGGATGCTGTCGATCGGCTCGTCGTCGAACTCGGCGGTGAGACGGCACGCAGCGACGCGATCGTTCATCAGCATGATCCGCACCCCGTGCGACCGTTCGAGATGGGCGGCCACCTGATCGAGCGAGGCGTTCTCGAAGTGAAGCACCCGCACGCCCCATGACTCCGCCGGAGGCGCAGGCCTCCGCTCCAGCACATGACCGCCGCGGTGGTACACCGCATGTTCGTGTGCGCCTAGCACCAACGATGCTCCATCCGCCTCCACACGCACCCGGCCACTGCGCACGCGCACCGTGATGAGCATGGCCGTATCGTGCGCGCTGACCTCGAACGCCGTGCCCAACACCGTCACGTCCAGATCACCGGCCTCCACGATGAAGGGGCGCTGCTCATCGCGACGGACCTCGAAGTAGGCGCTGCCCTGAAGCTGCACTTCACGCCGCTCGCCCATGCGTTCCCGCATCCGGGAGCCGGGAGCCAGCACGCAGCGGCTCGAATCGGCCAGCAGCACCTGGACGACCTCGACCCTGGCGAGGTGCTCGATCGGCGTCGGGCGCGCGAACCAGCGCACGGCGAAGACGAGCCCCGTCAGCACCGCTGCTGCGGCCATCCAGCGCCAGAGGCGACCGCCGGCGATCCCGCGCACCCTGCCGCGGCCTTCCGCTGCGGAGATGCGCGCCTCCAGGCGCTGCCAGGCGAGGTCCACATCCGGTCCGTCCATGGTGGTGGCCTCACCACCCAGGTCCCACACCACGCGCATGCGCTCCAGTTCGCGGGCGTTCTCCGGCGCTGCGGCGCACCAGTCCTCCACCGCACGCCGCTGGGCGTCGTCCGCCTCGCCCATGAGGTAGCGGGCCAGCAGGTCGCTATCGATGGACGGGTCCGGGGTCATGTGTTCATGGATGTGACGATCATGATGCTCATTCCCCCTATCCGGATCCTTCGCCCAGCCAGAACAACCAGGGCAGCAGCGGGACGAGGTCGGCCAGTTCCGCCCGCAGGGTCTTCAGGGCGCTGCCCATCTGGTTCTCCACCGTCTTCACCGAGATGCCCAGTCGCTCCGCGATCTCCTGATACTTCAATCCCTCATAGCGGCTCAGCTTGAACACCCTGCGGCGTTCCTCGGGCAGCGCCTCGATGGCGGCCTGCACACGGGCGATCCGCTCGGCATGCTCATCCTCCGTCCGTTCCTCCTGCTGACCTCGGTCGTCGCGGTCCTCGTTCAGGGCCCGCACCCGGGCGCCCGTCTTCACGGCACTGAGGCACCGGTTACGCACCGAGGCGTAGAGATAGGCCTTCACACTGGTGGTGATGTGGAGCTTCTCCCGGTCCAGCCAGAGGCGGAAGAACAGGTCCTGCACCAGGTCCTCGGCCTGGTCCGCGTCCTTCACATAGCCCCGAGCGAAGGCGCACAGCGGCCCATAGTGCAGGCGGAAGAGCGCCTCGAAGGCGGCGCGGTCACCGGCGGCGACCGGTACGACTTCCGCGGGGAGCATGGGCCGGCAAGTTAGCCGGGCGCTGTCGGACGCTCACCGCAGCAGCGTGATGTGCCCCGTCCTGGCGATCGGCTCACCGCTCTCCCTTCGCTGCTCCACGATGTAGAAGTAGGTACCGTCCGGTACCGGGGTTCCCGTGCGGAAGTGCGTCCCATCCCAACCCATGCGCCCGAGGACGCCCTCATGCACCACCGCTCCGAACCGGTCCAGGATACGCACCTCCACCTGCTGCCCGCCCACACCGATGAGGTGCCAATGGTCGTTGATGCCATCACCGTTGGGACTGAACACCGTGGGGGGCTCCCCTTCGCATTCGATCGTGAACACCTCCATGTCGTCCCATACCGTACAGCCATTGGCGTCCAACGCTTCCAGGCTGTACACCCCTGCGGCACCGACGATGATCGCGGTCGCGGTGCTTCCTGTGCTCCAGATCGGCGATGCGGCCCACGGCGGTGCGGTGAGCGTCACGAACAACCCCAGGCAGATCGTCGTGTCGGGTCCAAGGTCCATCGGTTGGGCTTCGACCACGGCCAGGGTCCACATCAACGTGTCCCCGACGCAGGGGCCGATGGCCGGCAGTACCTCGTACACACCACTGTCCGCCGATGAAGCGGCCGGCACGGACCAGACCGGCCCTGACCAACTGCTCCCTTGAGGGCCGGTCCATGTACCGGTGATCCCCGGACCACCCACCAGCTCCAAGGTGAACGGTTCACCCAGACACGCGGTCGTCGGGCCCACAAGGCTCGCCTGCATCGGCATCGGTGTGACGGACACTTGGACCTGCACGGTGGTGGTGCAACCATACTGCACCTGATCCACCGTGATCAAGAGGGAATCCACGGGCACGCCAAGGTCCAGGAGCGGTCCGACTCCAAGGAGCACCCCATCGGAGAACCAATTCAGGTACCCGCTGCCCTGGGCCGTCAACACCACGGCAGCTCCGGCGCAGACCTCCACGTCGTCCACCACCAAGGGGATGTCCGGCCACAGCAGATCCACGATGACCGTATCAGCCACGGCACAGCCTTGCATATCCAAAGCCGATGCGATCACCGCACCTTCAGCGCCGGTGATGAAGGAAGAGCCTTGGACCTGTCCGTTCCACAGGCCATCCACAGCCCACACGGGCAACGTGTACTCCACCACCTCACCCGGACAGATCGCCGTATCCGGACCCAACGAGAACGAGGCGGGGCCGAGCACCGTCAGCAGCACCGTGTCCACCGCGACACCGCAGGTGTTCATCCAGGTAGCGCTGTAGATCCCGGCATCGGACAACTGAACGGACGGAATGGACAGGCTGTCGCCTTGGAACGCACCGCCGGGTGTGACCCACAGCACGCTTCCGTCATCCGTGGGGCCGAACGTGAACAGGACCGGTTGCCCCAGGCAGACCGCTACGGGGGCATCGATGGCACCTCCCGGCACGGGCAGCACCACAGCCGTCACCGGGATCGGGGCCACGCCCCCGCACACGGTGTCCAGTGGTTGCACGAGAACGGTCGTGGTCGTGGTCAGTGCCGGCAACACCAGCTGCGGACCGGAACCCAGCAACGAATCGAGCCCCGGGTCGGCGTACCACAGGAAGGTGCCGGAGCCGGTCACGGTCAGGACGGCATCCGAGCCGGCGCACACGGTATCGCCGGTCGCCGTCGCCGGCGTGAACATGTGCTCGATCACCCACACCGTGTCCGAGGTCGCTGTGCAGCCGCTGGCATCAATGACGGTCAACACATAGGCCCCTGGTGCCGTGACGGTCAATTGCGCGCCGTAGACCGTGCCTGGCTCCCAGATATAGAGGGCCTGCCCCGGCGCGGCCTCCAACACCACGGGCGTGCCGGGGCACAACGGCACGGTGTCCGGTGCGAGCACGATGGCCTCGGGGACCCCGGCGACGACATCCACGCTCAGCACGGTGCTGATGCCACAGGCGGACACCGAGCACCCATAGGTACCGGGCTGATCGACCACCTGCACCAGGTTGTTCCCGGAGAGCGGAGCGTCCCAGATCAACGAGTTGTAGCCGGTGGTCACCACCTGCAAGGTGACCTCATCGTTCGGATCGCTCGCGCAGAGGACGCCGTCAGGGGTGACGTTGAGGAAGGGGGTGGCGTAGCCGGTGATCAGCACAGGGTCGGACGCCAGGAAGCAGCCCAGCGTGTCGATCATGGTCATGTAGTACTCACCAGGCACGCTCGTGTACACGAAGGGCAGTCCGTTGGGCTGTGGACCCATCGGACCGTACCAGATGTGATCCGTGCCGGGCACCGGGGTGCTGATGAGCGCGGAATCGCCAGGGCAGATCACGCCATCCGGAGGCAGGACCTGGAGCTCGGGTATCCCGGGGTTGACCAGGAACTTGTAGACCGTTTGGTTCGCCGAGCACCCGGTGGTCGTATCCACCGCTGTGGCTTGGAAGACGTGGAGCCCGGCCACCGATACCCACGCGGAATCGCCTTGAAGGCTCACCCCCCAGGAAGCGGTCACCGAGCTGCACCCCACGCACTGCATCGTCCACAGGACCGTGTCGCCTTCACAAGCGATCCCGGGGCCCGAGACGGCGAAGCTCAGCGGTACCGCAGGGTGGATGACGACGACCACCGAGTCGCCCGCGCTGAAGTACAAGGTATCCGGCACACAAGGGCCGTTGGTGAGCCGCCACTCGATCACGTGCGTGTGGACGCCGTTGCCGGTGGGGGTGAACTGTTCCGATCCCATCGTGAACGAGTAATTGGAGCCCCATGGACCTCCATTCACCCGCACAGCCAGGTCCATCCAGTCCGGTGGGGTGAACGGTACACCGTTCACCGACCAGGCGATGGTCCATCCCAGGTTGCCTTGCTCCTGCGGACAGAGCCACAACGTGTCCGCGCCATAGTCGATGGTGATCGTGGCATCGAGGGCGGGCAGACTGTCGCTCGGCCAGAGCTGCACGTGGAGGTGGTTCACGCTGCTGCAGCCCTCCACGGTGGTGGCCACGACCACATACCACCCGGTCGTGTCGGCCTGCACCGAGGTGCCGAGGGTGATGCTCGAATCGGCCGTGTTCGTCCAGACATAGTCCGCCCATGGCACCGGGTTCGCGACCCAGATCAGGGCCGTATCAGGTGAGCACAGAACAAGGTCCAGTGGATGGTAGGCGGCCGTGTTCACCACGACATCATCGGAGATCAACGGCTTGGGCGGAACGGGATCGACGATGACGTGGATGCTGTCCGTCCACACGATGCACCCATTGCGCCAACTGACCTGCACCCAATACCAGCCACTGGTGTTGACCACCGTATCCGGTCGAGTGCCTCCATCGGGCCACAGGATATCGACCTCAGGGCCCAAGGTGAGCAGGCCAGGCCAGGTGGTCCGCACCGGTATGCGGGTCGACAGGTGCGCCGTACCACAGACCCGGATGGAGTCCTGACAGTCGTAGTTGGACCAGATGCACGCGTCCAGCAGCGGGAACGCGCACACCGTGTCGTTCCTTATCCAGGCATCGTACGGCGAACGGCCCTCCACGAAGCCTTTGGCGATGAAGCCGTCCTTCAGTCCAACACTGACCAGGCCGACATAGGACCCCATCAAGCTGTCCTGGCAGGCCTGAATGGAATTGCCGTCCAGATCCCGGCCCTCTCCGATCGGCGGCGCCGTGGTGGGGAACGGTGAGTCGTCCGCAGGGAAGACCAGCCCGCGCTCGAACGAACCGCTGAACACCAGTGCCCCATCGGGCTGCAGGGTCATCTGGCCGGCCAGTTTCTCCTGGGACCCACCGAACTGTTGCGCATCGATCGGGGCGAGGCTGTCCAGGGTGAAGCGTTCGATGAACAGATCCTCATCACCCACCGCCAGGAAACGCCCGGCACCATGCACGGCGGCCTTCTCCGTCCAGCTGCACTCGAAATGCCCGAGCACCGCGATCGTGTCGTTGCGTTCCACCACACTGCGCGCACTGATGAGCTCATCGGAACCGCTGCGTGCATGACGCACGTACTGCCCCGCGGTATCCACCTCGAGGAGGTAGTACGCGTGGTCCGTGACGGACGCCACCATATCGGGCACGCTGTCCAGGAAGATCATCGTTCCCCGAAGGTCACCGGCGATCAACAGGTGCCCATCACCGGCCATCTGCATGTCGCGCACATGGTTGTACACCGCGCCACCGAACCGACGGAACCACACCTCGTTCCCGGCGGGATCGAGCTTCAGCAGGAACGACGCGTTGTACATGGCGTTTTCATGCACCTGGTCGAAGGCGATGGTGTCGCTGAACTGTCCGCACACATAGATCGCTCCCGCCGCATCCGTGGCCAGGTCGATCGCCCGGTCCGTGAACTCGGCGGCACCTTGCTGGAGCCAGAGCAGGTTGCCCTGCCCCGAATAGGAGGCCACCACGATGTCCATGCTGTGCACCATGGTCAGCGGCTCCAGGGTGCTCACCAGGGAAACACCGTCCCATGTGGCCGTGCCCTTGAACTCGCCGGCCAGCGTCACCTGGCCGGACGGTGCATAGCCCACCCCATAGGGTCGGTCGGCCCCGTCCGCGCCACCGCCATGCCGCACCCAGTTGGTCGCCCCGGTGGCTCCGTCGAGCTCAGCGATGAACATGTCCGGGGTGCCTCCTGCGCTCTGTACGGGGGTGCCCAGCACGTCCGCCTGACCCATGAACTCCCCCACGACCGCAAGCTCGCCCGCCGCGCTGAGCGCAAGCTTCACCCCTCGATCAATGCCGGGCCCGCCCCCCTGCCGCCACCAGATCAGCCCGCCGTTGGGATCGAGCTTCGCCACGAACAGGTCCGTGCCTCCCCCGGCCATGAAACCCTGGCCATCGAACACGATGACCCCGCTGAACTCCCCGGTGATGTATAGATGACCCGCGGCATCGCTCAGGATGTCCGCCACATGATCGTTCCCCGTTCCTCCCAGGCTCCAGGCCCAATGAGGCTGCGCCGTCATCGCGACGGACATCGTGAAGAACACCACAACAAGCCAGCACCGCTCGCATGTCCGAGCCATGGTCGTGGGGTTTACTCAAAGATATCCGAACGACCGATCCCGCTGCCTGTGGTTGAAAAAAGATCCGGAATACCCGCGTCCCAGCGACACCTCCGTCAACAAATGCGCGCGGCGCGCAGGGTGTCCGATCTCAGCGCAACAGCTGCAACGTCCCCTGCTGGCTGCGCCGTTCCCCCGTGTAGCTGTCCACGTCCAGCGTGTAGAAGTACGTGCCTTCCGGAACGAGCTCACCGCTGAAGCTGCTGCGCCCGTTCCACTCGACATGCGCGGCGGAGCCGATGTGCACGCGCTGCCCCCATCGGTTGAACACCTGGAACGTGAGCGTGCCACCCCACGGCGCGTCCAGCACCACTGCATCGTTGACCCCGTCGCCGTTCGGGCTGAAGACGTTCGGCACGATGAGGTCGCACGGCACGAAGTCCACGCTGATGGTGCCGCTCGCCCAGCAGCCGTCCGCTCCCGTGGCGATCACGGAGTAGAGCCCCGGCACGGTCACCAGCAGGCTGTCGCCCACGGCACCCGTGCTCCACACAATGTCCGTGAACTCCGGACCCAGCACCACCACCTCCGGTGTGCCGGAGCAGCCGATGAGCGGCTGGAAGTCGATGATGCTGCCGAGGAGCACCACCAGTTCGCCGGTCGCCGCAGGGCCCGCACATCCGTTCGCCGTGAGCACGCAGCTGTACAGGCCCATCGCATCCTCTTCCACCGGGTCGATCGTGATCGTGGGCCCGCTCGCCGGACCGCCCGGGGTCGTCCACGTGTAACCGGCCCCTGCGGAACCTGTCGCGTTCAGCAGCGCTTCGCTTCCCCAACAGAACACCCACGGCGTGTCGAGCACTGGCGCCGGCGGGGCCGCGATCGCCTGCACCAGCACCGGCACCAGGTCCGAAATGCAGCCGCCCTCCTCCTGGCCGACATACAGCACCGAACCGCCCGGTGGCACCGTGAAGCTGAGCGTCGGCCCGGTCCCGATCACCTGTTGGCCGGCATCGTCCGCATACCATGTCAGTTGGCCGGAGCCTGCGGCGAGCAACTGCAACAGATCACCCACACAACCGATGGTATCCGTCGCGCTCACAGGCTCAGCGAACGCCACAGCATCCACCACCACGGTATCAGTAAGCGCCGTGCACCCGCCTGCGTCGAAGACCACGGCCGACCAGCCGCCCGGCTGGCTCACCCAGATGCTGTCGCCGATCACGCCACCTGGCCACCACACCGCGCCACCGCCAAGAGGCACCACGGCCAACAGCACACTGTCGCCAGGGCAGAGGGCATAGGGCCCAGGGGTGAGCAATTGGGCTACTGGGGGCGCGCCACCGATCTCCACTTGCAAGGTGGTGACGATCCCGCACGAGGTCACATCCACACTATAGATGCCAGGCTGATCGACCACCTGGAGCGGATCAGTGCCGCTTAACGGCGCGGCCCACACGATGCTGTTCACCGCGTCGGCCGCCACTTGGAGCAACACGCTGTCCGCCGGACCGCACAAGGTGGAGTCGGGCAGCAGGTTCAGGAAGGGCGGTGCGTAAGGGAAGACCTCCACCGGCGGTGATTGCACCGCGCACCCCTGGTCGGTCATCACGTCGCAGTAGTAAAGACCCGGGTCGGTGGCATAGGCGATCAGGGTCGTGTCGGGCAGCATGCCGTTCGGACCGAACCAGCTGTACACGCCCGGTACCGTGCCGATGAGCGTGACCCCGCTGTCCGGGCACAACACCTCCGGCACCGCCAGCACCTCCGGCAGCGGCGGTCCGTCCAGGAACACATCGGCGTACGCCTGGCTCGGGCATCCGTTGCTGTCCACGGCCGTCACCTGCACCGCGTAGTAACCCAGCTGCGACACTTGCGCACTGTCCTGGTCGATCGCCAGGAACTGCTGGCCGATCCACAGCCAATCGAAGCAGGTGGGGCACTCCGCCACCAGCCACGCCGACTGGCCGGGGCAGAGGAAGGGCGGCGCCGTCAGGGTCAGCGCGGGCGGACCAGGGCTGGCGAACGTAAGGTGGATGCTGTCGGTGAACAGGAAGGCCAGCGTGTCCGCACAGGGATGGTTCGTGACGACCACACTGGTGTGCAACACGAACCAACCGTTCTGCTGCGGCGGAAAGAGGCCTGTGCTCACGTCGTTGGTGTCCAACAGCACCAGCTGCAGGAAGCCGAGGGTCGACAGGGTGTAGTTCAGCGTCGGGTCGTAGGCGAACGGCTGCCCGTTCTCCGTCCACGTGAGGTCCAGGCCGAGGTCGAGCAGCCCAAGCCCGCAGAGCACCAGGCTGTCGTTGCCGTCCAGGTCCTGGGGGAAGTCGTAAACCAGGTCGAGCGCCAGGGCAGGCAGCGGGTCGTACGGCACGATGACGACCTGGACGCTGTTCTGCGCCACACAGCCGTTCGGCTGCACCACGAGAAAGGTCCACTGTCCGACGGTGTCCGTAACGATGGACTGTGCCTCGATCACCGTGTCGCCATCGGTCCAGTACGAGAAGGGGCCGCCGGTGTAGTTGTCGCAGGTGATCGTCACGGTGTCACCCGTGCAGAGCTCGATGGTGGTGGTGACCAGTGCCGTGCTGTTGAAGCCCTTCGAGTCGCTGATAACGGGCGTATCCGGCGAAGCCAGCACCTCGGCCACCACGGTCTCCCCCATCGAGAAGCAGCCATTGGCGAAGCTCACCGATAGCGACACCGGGCCGCTCGTGCCGACGAAGGTGCTGTCCGTGCTGCTGCCGGTGCTCCATTGGTACTGCACCACCGGGCCGATGTCGAAGGAACCATCGAAGTCCTCCACGGTCACGCTGAAGGTGGTGTCGATGCCCAGCCAGAAGCCGCCGCATTGTCCGTGCGCCGTGAAGCAGGTATCGGTCATGCGTTGCTGGAGCGGATCGAAGGTCCCCACGCACAAGGACCCGGCGCTGCGGTCGCAGCCGCCGCCGGATCGTTCCCAGATGTCGTAGGGCGACCGGCCGCTGACGAAACCCCGGGTGATGAAGCCATCCAGCATGCCGGCGCTGGCCTCGCCCGCATAACGACCGTAGTGCGGATCGCCGCAATACCCGGGAGGCTGCGGGGAAACGACCAGACCATTCGGCGTGCTCAGAGATGCATCGAACGACGCGTTCGACGGGATCACGAGCACATGATCGAACGAGCCGGTGAACACGAGCTGGCCGTTCGGCTGTGCGGCGATGCCGCCCGCCCGCTTCTCCCCCGCCCCTCCCACCTGTTGAGCATCAAGGAGCGTCAGGTCGCTCACCGCATGCCGGGCGATGAACAGGTCGGGTGCGCCCACCGCAAGGAACACACCGGTCCCGTAGGGCTGCGCCAGGTCGGTGAACTGGCAGCTGAAGCTGCCGTACACGGCGATGGTGTCCCCGATCAAGGCCGATCGCGCTGGCTCCACGGCATGGGCGGAACCGCTGCCCGCCGAGGCGATGAACTGGCCCTGTTCATCGGCGCGCAGGATGAAGTACCCCTCGGGCGCGAGCTCGCTCACCTGATCCGGCGCGCCGTCCTCGAAGCTCATCACCCCCTGCAGCTCTCCCAGCACAAAGAGCCCATCCCCCGACCGCCACCGTAGGTCCGCACCGCGGTTCAAGGCCGCCCCTCCGCACCGCCGGAACCACTGGTCCTGTCCGTTGCCGTCCACCTTCATCAGGAACATCGCATCGTCCCAGGTGTTGAGGTAGGGCTGATCGAACGCGATGGTGTCGGTGAACTGGCCGAGCACGTACGCGGAACCGCCTGCATCGTGCACCACGGCCGTGGCCGCATCGTCCGCGGGGGCCACGCCCTGCTTGGTCCAGAGCGGTACACCCGTGGCCGTCATGGCCGCGATGAACACATCGGTGCCGGGCAATTGGGTCTGCGGATCGACGGTGCTCTGCAACGTGGCCCCGTTGAACGTGAAGGTCTCGCGGAACTCGCCCACCACCACCACATCGCCGTTCGGCGCCACGGACACGCCCGCCGGCCGGTCGAAGCCGGTGAGCCCTCCGCCCTGCACCACCCACTGCTGCTGACCGGTGCCCGCATCCAGGTCCGCCACGAACAGGTCCACCGAACCGCCTTGCGAGCTCAACACCGTTCCCTGGAAGTCGGCGGTGGCCATGAACTGGCCCGCGACGATCAATCGGCCGTTGGTGCCCAAGGCGAGCCGAAGCCCGCGGTCGAGGCCGGGGCCTCCTGCCTGCTTCACCCAGACCGGATTCCCCGAAGCGCTCAGCCGCGCGACAAAGACATCGGTGGATCCGGCGGATAGCAGGGTCTGGCCCCCGATCGTCGCCAAGCCGCTGAACTCACCGGTGACGAACAGGTCACCGTTCGGGGACACCACCACATCCTCCACGTGCTCCACGCTCGGCGACGCGATGGTTCGGGACCAGTGCGACTGCGCATTCGCCACACACACGGTGAGGATGCACACCAGGGCCGGGATCGAGCGGAACAGCGGGCTCGGCATGGCAAGGTGAAGGTAGGCCGTACATCATTTCGCGCAGCACCCCAGGCTGCAGGTCCAACTGGGATCGCGCCATGCTCACTCCGCTGCAGGCACCTCCACCAGGGCCCAGCGCAGCACCTCCCATTCGTTGCTCAGCCAGCTGCGGTCCGGAAAAACCCATTTGCTGCGGACGTGCTTCGCCAGGAACAAGCGCAGTTCGCCGGTCCGGAAGCTCCGCACATGCAATAGGCACATGCGTCTCGGGTCGTCGGGCACCTCGAAGGGTGGTATCCACGGTCCTGCGGCATGCATGGCGCAAGGATAGCGCGTCCGCCATTCCTTCAGCCCGGGCCCATACACTTTGACATTCTGGCGCCCATGGTGAGCTTCACCTGCCAGAAACGCCGTTATCGTGCGGCGGTGCGGGGGTTGATGGGTCCGGAGCGTTCACGAAGCAGACCACAAGACCGCTTCGCTCCGTTAGCGGTGACCGGCAACGAATAGAACACAACCAAATCCCAAACAGGCTGGAAGCCTGTTCGACCATGGACCTCAACAAATTCACCATCCGCTCCCAGCAGGCCATCCAACAGGCGCAGACCATCGCTACCGGATATGGCCAACAGATGCTCGAGAACGGCCACCTGTTCAAGGGCATCCTGGAAGTGGACCCCGACGTCACGCCCTTCCTGCTGAAGAAGCTCAACGTCAACGTGCCCGCTATGACGCAGGCGCTCGACCGCATCGTGCAGGGCTACCCGAAGGTGAGCGGCGGGCAGATCAGCCTTTCGCGCTACAGCAGCGATGCGCTCACCAAGGCCCTCGCCGCGCTGAAAGAGTTCGGCGATGAGTTCGCCAGCGTGGAGCACATGCTCATCGGCATCCTCGACAGCGGCGACACCGTGAGCCAGTTGCTGAAGGACAGCGGTGTCACCAAGAAGGACCTGATCGCGGCCATCAAGGACCTGCGCAAGGGCAGCAAGGTGACCAGCCAGAGCCAAGAGGAGACCTACAACGCGCTGAACAAGTACGCGAAGAACCTCAACCAGCTCGCCAAGGACAACAAGCTCGATCCGGTCATCGGCCGCGACGAGGAGATCCGCCGCGTGCTGCAGATCCTCAGTCGCCGCACCAAGAACAACCCGATCCTGATCGGCGAGCCCGGCGTGGGCAAGACCGCCATCGCCGAAGGCATCGCGCAACGCATCGTGAGCGGCGACATCCCCGAGGACCTCCAGGGCAAACAGGTCTTCAGCCTCGACATCTCCGCGCTGATCGCTGGTGCCAAGTACAAGGGCGAGTTCGAGGAGCGCCTGAAATCCGTGGTGAAGGAGGTGATCAGCGCGGAAGGCAACATCATCCTCTTCATCGACGAGATCCACACCCTGGTGGGCGCTGGCGGAGGCGAAGGCGCCATGGACGCCGCCAACATCCTGAAGCCCGCCCTCGCACGCGGCGAACTGCGCAGCATCGGCGCCACCACGCTCAACGAGTACCAGAAGTACTTCGAGAAGGACAAGGCCCTGGAGCGCCGCTTCCAAAAGGTGATGGTGGACGAGCCCTCCCGCGAGGACGCCATCTCCATCCTGCGCGGCCTGAAGGAGAAGTACGAGAGCCACCACAAGGTGCTGATCAAGGACGCCGCGATCACCGCCGCCGTGGAACTCAGCACGCGCTACATCGCCGACCGCTTCCTGCCGGACAAGGCCATCGACCTGATCGACGAGGCCGCCAGCAAGCTGCGCATGGAGATCAACTCCAAGCCCGAGGAACTCGACGAGATCGACCGCCGCATCATGCAGCTGGAGATCGAGCGCGAGGCCATCAAGCGCGAGAACGATGAGGCCAAGCTCGCCGAGCTGAACAAGGAGCTCGCGGAACTCAGCGGCCAGCGCGACGGCTTCAAGGCACGGTGGGAAAGCGAGCGCGCCTTGGTGGAGCGCATCAACAGCGCCAAGGACCAGATCGAGGAGCTGAAGCACCAGGCGCAGCAGTACGAGCGCGAGGGCGACTTCGGCAAGGTGGCCGAGATCCGCTACGGCCGCATCCAGGAGACCGAGAAGGAACTGGCCGCCGCCAAGTACGAGCTGCTGAAGCTCCAAAGCGAGAGTAAGATGATCAAGGAAGAGGTTGACGTTGAGGAGATCGCCGCCGTGGTGAGCCGCTGGACCGGCGTGCCGGTGACGCGGATGCTGGAGGCCGAGCGTACCAAGTTGCTCCACCTCGAGGACGAATTGCACAAGCGCGTGATCGGTCAGGACGAGGCCGTGCATGCCGTGGCTGATGCCGTGCGCCGCAGCCGCGCGGGCATGGGCGATGAGAAACGCCCCATCGGTTCATTCATCTTCCTCGGCACCACGGGTGTCGGTAAGACCGAACTGGCCAAGGCCCTCAGCGAAGTGCTCTTCAACGACGAGCACGCCATGACGCGCATCGACATGAGCGAGTACCAGGAGCGCCACAGCACCAGCCGCCTGGTGGGCGCGCCTCCCGGCTACGTGGGCTACGACGAGGGCGGCCAGCTCACCGAGGCCGTGCGCCGCAAACCGTACAGCGTGGTGCTGCTCGACGAGATCGAGAAGGCCCACCCCGACGTGTGGAACATCCTGCTGCAAGTGCTCGACGATGGCCGCCTCACCGACAACAAGGGCCGGGTGGTCAACTTCAAGAACACCATCATCATCATGACGAGCAACATCGGCTCGCACATCATCCAGGAGAATTTCGAGAACCTGGAGCGCAAGGACGCCGAAGAGGTGATCGAGAAGACCCAGCGCGAGGTGATGGACCTGCTGCGCAAGACCGTGCGCCCCGAGTTCCTCAACCGCGTGGACGAGCTGATCATGTTCCGTCCGCTGAGCCAGGAGGATGTGCGCGAGATCGTGAAGCTGCAGTTGCACATGCTCCTGCACAAGCTGGAGGAGAAGGACATCCACCTGCTCCCCAGCGAGGAGCTGATCGCCCACATCAGCACGCAAGGGCTTCGACCCCCAGTTCGGTGCGCGTCCGATCAAGCGCATGATCCAGAAGGAGCTGCTCAACGAGCTGAGCCGCCAGATCATCGCCGGCACGCTCGAGCCTGGCAAGCCCCAGGTGATCGACGTGTTCGACGGGAAGATCGTGTTCCGCAAACCCATCGACGAGAAGGAGAAGAACGGGAATGGCAAGAGGAAGGCGCCCGCCGCCGCCTGAGTCGTTGGCGGACAAGAAAGGCGGAGGCGTGAGCCAACCGTCACGTGAAATGCGTAACGGCCCCGATCGGGGCCGCTCGCATGTCAGCCCCACGCGTTCGCCAGCCCCTCAATTCGTCCACACCGCATACCCCTTCCGACGAAGCTCCAACGCCAGCCCCTTCTCCACTTCCAGCGCCTCGGCCCGGCTGAGCGGACCGATGTGCTGGCAGAGGCTGGGGCGCAGGTAGCGCCCGTACTTCCTCACGATCGCGCTGCTGAGGTCGTGGCCCTTCCTGCTGAGCGCGCCGGTCTTGTGCTGCGCGAAGCGTTCGCGCGGGGTCTTGCTGGTCATGCCCACGTAGAGGCACTCCAGCGCGCCGTTGTACTGCGGGTTGGCGGCACGGAACTTCCAGTGCTCGGTGTACACCTTCCGACTGAGCTCGATGACGTACACCGTGTAGGCGGTGGGCATGCACAAGGTTAAGGGTGCGAAAGAGCGAGAACGCCTTCGCTGGATCTACGGGGAGCCATACGTGTAAGGGTGCGGGGAACTCCGCCTCCGCACCATCGCACCACTCCACCTGCCCCGCCCCGAACGTCGATCATCCACAGGTCCACCGGTTGAGGATCAGCGGATCGCGCGATCGATCGTGTAAAAAAACGGGACGTCCAACAGGTCGTGCGATCCCCGACGGGACTAGTTTGCCCCCCGAAGACCGAGCGAGCGACATCCGAAATGACCTTCACCGCCCAACTGGACGACCTGTCCACCACCCTGCGCCGCACGCGTTCGCGCCTGCTGGCCCCGATCGACCACCGCCAACACCAGCTCCCCACCGACCCCGAGGTGTTCGTGGAGGATGTACTGCTCTTCGTCATGGACCAATGGGCCGCCGACCTGCGCGAGCAGGGCCACGTGCTGGAGGAGGACGACAGCTGGAAGGACGCCGTGAACCACTACCCGCACTACGTGCTGCGCATGGCCGGCGGCGAACCGCTGGACCTGCACTTCACCGGTGCCTACCCGGACACGCTGCACCTCACCATCTCCAAGGCGGGCCGCCGCCTGACGCAGTTCAGCGATGCGCATGCCGTGCAGGTGACCCTGCGCCCCAGCATGGACCACACCCTGCTGCTGAACGGCCTGGTGGAGGGGCTGAAGCGCTACCACGCGCACTGATCGCCCGCGCCATGCGCACGCTCCTGCTCACCCGCCACGCCAAGAGCAGCTGGGACGATCCGCGGCAGAGCGACTTCGACCGCCCGCTGAACCCGCGCGGCGAACGCGACGCCCCGACGATGGCGGAGCGCTTCGTGCATCGCGGATCGCCCACTCCCCTGCTGGTGAGCAGCACCGCGCGCCGCGCCTGGCAGACCGCACAGGCCTTCGCCGCTGCGTTGGGGATCCCCGAACGGGCCATCGTGCCGATGCCCAACGCCTACCACGCCGTCGAGGACACCCTGCTGGACATCGTGCAGGCGCTGCCCGACGCTGCCGACACTGTGATGCTCTTCGGCCACAATCCGGGCATCAGCGCCTTTGCCTACGACCTATGCGGGGCCACGGGCGAGATGGCCACCTGCCATACGGTATGCTTGGAACTGGATGTGGACCGCTGGGCCGATGTGGGCCGCGGAACGGCGCGCCTCCTGTGGGAGGACTTCCCGAAACTGCACTGATCGCTCAGGCCACCGGCACCATCCAGCCGTAGGGGTCGCTCACGCGGCCGCGGCGGATGTCATCGAGCGCGCGACCGATGTCGTTGGCCAGCGAGCGCTGGTCGAGGGCGGGCAGCTCGAACACCTCGTCGCCGTGCGCCAGGGTGGCGATGTGCGCGATGGTGGCCGCCGTGCCGGCACCGAAGGCCGAGCGCAGGCGGCCCGCACGGGCCGCCGCCACCACCTCCTCCACGCTCACGCGGCGCTCCTCCACCGGCACGCCCTGGTCCCGCGCGATGCGCAGGATGCTGTCCCGCGTCACGCCCTTCAGGATGGTGCCGTCCAGCGAGGGCGTCACCAGCGTGCCATCGATGTTGAAGAACACGTTCATGGTGCCGCTCTCCTCGATGTACCGGTGGGTGAGCCCGTCGGTCCACACCAACTGGTGGAAACCCTTGTCCTGGCCGAGCTTGGCGGGATAGAGGCCTCCGGCGTAGTTGCCGCCGCACTTCGTTTCGCCGGTGCCGCCCAAGAAGGCCCTGCTGTACGTGGTCTCGATCTTCCACCGCACAGGTTCCTGGTAGTAGGCCTGCGCCGGACAGGTGAAGATGATGAACTTGTAGCTGTCGCTCGGCTTCACCCCGATGTACTCATCGCTGGCGAACATGAAGGGGCGGATATAGAGCGAGCCCTCCTTGTCGGTGGGCAGCCAATCGCGGTCCAGCCGCACGAGCTCCACGAGCGCCTCCAGGAAGAGCTCCTCGGGCAGCTGCGGCATGCACATGCGGTGCGCGCTGTGGTTCATGCGCGCGATGTTGGCCTGCGGCCGGAAGAGGTTGACGCCGCCCTCGGGCGTGCGGTACGCCTTCAGCCCCTCGAAGATGGTCTGGCTGTAGTGCAGCACCAGCGCGGCCGGGCTCATCACCAGGTCGGCGAAGGGCGTGATGCGCGCATCCTGCCAGCGACCGTCCTGGAACTCCATCACGAACATGTGGTCGCTGAACACGCGACCGAACTTCACGTGGGCCAGGTCCGTTCCCGGCAGCCGCGAGCGCTCGGTGCGGTGGATGGCTATCTTTTGCCCGGTGGTGATCATGCAGCAGGATCCGTTGGTGCGTCCAAAGGTAACCAACCGCGAGGGCGGAGGACCGGCCATGGGCGTGCACGCTTCAACAGCGGTCCTGCACGACCTGTTGCAGCGCCATTGGGGGCACCACGCCTTCCGCCCCATGCAGGAGGAGGTCATCCGGTCCGTCCTGAGCGGCCGCGACACGCTGGCGCTGCTGCCCACCGGCGGCGGCAAGAGCCTCTGCTACCAACTGCCCGCCCTGGCATTCGCCGGGCTCACCATCGTCGTCAGCCCGCTCATCGCCCTGATGCGCGACCAGGTGGACCAGGCCCGCCGTCGCGGCATCCCTGCCATGGCCGTGATGAGCGGCATGGCCGGTTACGAGATCGACAACGCCCTGGAGGATGCCGCGCTGGGCCGGCTGCGCCTGCTCTACGTGTCGCCCGAACGCCTCGGCACCGATGCGTTCCGCGGCCGGTTGCCCCGCATGCCCGTGAAGCTCATCGCCGTGGACGAGGCCCACTGCATCGCGCAATGGGGCTACGATTTCCGGCCGGCGTACATGCGCATCCCCGAGCTCCGCGCCGTGTTCCCCGACGCACCCGTGGTGGCCCTCACCGCCACCGCCACCCCGGCCGTGGTGGACGACATCCAGCAGCGCCTGGCCTTCCGCGTGCCGAACGTGCTGCGGTCCGCCTTCCACCGCCCCGAGCTCACCTTCTGGTGCAGCCGCGGCGAGGACAAGCTGGCCCGCCTCCAGCGGATCGTGCAGCATGTGCCCGGCAGCGGCATCGTGTACATGCGCGACCGGCGTGGGACCGTGGAACTGGCGGGCGTGCTGCAGCGCATGGGCGTGACGGCCGAGGCCTACCACGCCGGACTGCCGCATGCCGAGCGCGAGCGCGTGCAGCGCGACTGGCAGGAGGGCCGCCTGCGCTATGTGGCCGCCACCAACGCCTTCGGCATGGGCATCGACAAGGGCGATGTGCGCGCCGTGGTGCACCTGGCCCCGCCGCCCGATCTGGAGAGCTACTACCAGGAGGCCGGTCGCGCGGGCCGCGATGGACGGCCCTCGTACGCCTTCCTGCTGGTGGACGATGCCGACGCGCAACGCCTGCGCGAACGCGTGGAGAGCGGCTTTCCCACCACGGCCGAGGTGCGCCGCACCTACCAGGCCTTCGCCGACACGCACCGCATCGCCCTGGGCAGCGGCCTGCACGAGTCGTACAGCCTCGATCTGCGCGACCTCGCCCGCCGCAGCGGTCTGCGGCCCGCCACCGTGCTCGGCGCGTTGAAGGCGCTGGAGCTCAACGAGGACCTGGTCCTCAGCGAAGGGGTGCATACCCCGTCGCGCGTGATGCTCAGCTGCGGCCCCTCCACCGTGCATGGCCTGCGGTTGAACGATGCGCGCCTCGGTCCGCTGCTGGAAGCGCTGCTGCGCCTGTACGGCGGTCTGTTCGAGGCGCCCGCCCTGATCGAGGAGGAACGCGTGGCCCAGGTCCTCTCCTCCTCCACATCCGCCGTGCGCGACGGGCTCCGCGAACTGCAACGCCTCGAGGTGCTGCGCTACACCCCGCGCACCGACGACCCGCTGCTGACGCTGATGACCCCGCGACGCGATGCGCAGCGCCTGACCCTCGACCCCGAAGCCCTCGACCTTCGGCTGCACCGCGCCCTGGAGCGCGTGGACGCCATGGCCGCTTATTTCGCCCCCGGCGCCGGCTGTCGCGAGCGCACGCTGCTCGGCTACTTCGGAGAGAACGGCACGACCGCATGCGGCCGCTGTGACCGCTGCCGCGCACAACACCACGCCGATGCCGACGCGGTCGATGGACCCGATGCGGAACTGCTGCGCTGGCAGCAGGACCACCCGTGATCGATGCGGCTGGAGCGGAGCTTCTATGAGCGGCCCGACGTGGTGGCCATCGCGCGCGAGCTGCTGGGCATGGTGCTGCATACGCGGATCGACGGTGCGCATGTCTCGGGCCTGATCACCGAAACGGAAGCGTATGCCGGTGTGGACGACCGGGCCTCGCACGCCTACGCAGGACGACGCACCGAACGCAACGCTTCGATGTACGCGCGGGGCGGTACCGCCTACGTGTACATCTGCTACGGCATCCATCACCTGTTCAACATCGTCACGCATTCCGCCGGGGTGCCGCACGCGGTGCTGCTGCGCGGTGTGCGGATCCTCGAAGGACGGACCGTCGCCGGTGTCCGTCGAGGAAGGCCCGGCGCGCGAACGGACGGACCGGGTACCGCGGCACAGGCGCTGGGGATCCACCGCATGCATGACGGAACGGACCTGTTGGGGCGCCGCATCTGGATCGCCGATGAAGGGCATGTGATCGATCCCCGCGCCATCGCGATCGGTCCGCGGATCGGAGTGGACCACGCCGGAACGGACGCGCTGCTCCCCTATCGCTTCCGCATCGTGCGCTTGTGATGACCTTCGCGCCATGAGCGCACCCCGCATCGTCTTCATGGGCACGCCACCCTTCGCCGTCTCCTCGCTGGAGGCCCTGCACGCCGCGGGCATCCCCATCGCCGCCGTGGTCACCGCACCGGACCGGCCAGCGGGCCGCGGCCGTCAGCTGCGCGCTTCGGCGGTGAAGGAGGCGGCGCAACGCCTGGGGCTGCGTGTGCTTCAACCGGAACGCTTGCGGGATGAAGGCTTCCTGGAGGAGCTCCGGGCCTGCGGTGCCGATCTCTTCGTGGTCGTCGCCTTCCGCATGCTGCCCGAGGTGGTGTGGCGCATGCCCCGGCTGGGCACCATCAACCTGCATGCATCGCTGTTGCCGCAGTATCGCGGTGCGGCGCCGATCAACCGGGCCGTGATGGACGGCGCGCACAGCACCGGCCTCACCACCTTCCTGCTCCAACAGGCCATCGATACCGGTGACGTGCTGTTGCAGGAGACCCTGACCATCGGCGCGGACGAGACCGCCGGGGAGCTGCACGACCGCATGGCCTCATTGGGGGCGGTGCTGCTGGTGCGTACGGTGAACGGCTTGGCGAACGGCGCGCTCGCTCCGACACATCAGGATGATCTGTCCACCGGGGCTGCCCTGCGCGAGGCTCCGAAGCTCAGCCCCGCCATATGCAGGATCGACTGGTCGTGGCCGGCAGTGAAGGTGCATGACCACGTGCGCGGGCTCTCCCCGGTACCGGGCGCGTGGACCGAACAGGTGCGCGCGGATGGAACCTCGGAGCACTTCAAGGTGCTGCGCACCGAACGCACCGGCCTCGCCGCGAACGCCGATCCCGGCACGGTGCTGCAAGATGGAACGGACCTTCTGGTGGCCTGTGGTGACGGGGTGTTGCGGCTGGTGGACGTGCAGCCCGAAGGGCGCCGCAGAATGGCCGGAGCCGCGTTCCGCGCGGGTTTGCGGGAGGCGATCCGCCTGAAGTGAGCCCTGGGCGCGGGCCTCGTCGGAAAGCGTTGAACCAACGACTCGACCCCCTCGACCCAAGGCCCTCTCCGCAAACCCTTGCTGGGGGCGGGATTCAGGCGCACTTATCAACAAAACCCCTGATTTTTCAACATTTCCCGGGCACCCATCCGGAAACCCTTGACAGGCGCGGGTCTCCGAATACTTTTGCGACGAGTTCACACAAACACTCACACAAACCTCCTAACGAACATGGGACTGAACAAAGCTGAACTGATCGAGTCGATCGCCGCTGAAGCGAAGATCTCCAAGGCCGACGCCAAGCGCGCTCTGGATGCCTTCGTGAACAACACCACCAAGGCCCTCAAGAAGGGTGATCGCGTGGCCCTCGTGGGCTTCGGAACGTTCTCCATCTCCAAGCGTGCCGCTCGCAAGGGCCGCAACCCCCAGACGGGCAAGGAGATCAAGATCGCGGCCAAGAAGGTCGTGAAGTTCAAGGCCGGTGCCGACCTCTCCAACAAGGTGAAGTAAGCTCCCCCGTGCATCTTCGGAAGGGTCCCTCCTCGGAGGGACCTTTTCTTTTGCACCCATGGACGACCACGATCTGCTCGACCGGCTCGGCGCCTTCGTCACCCCGCACAAGCGCGCGCTGTTCGACCGCCTCGCACCCGAGCGCACCCGCCACGTAACGGTGGTGCTGGAGGAACTGCACCAGGCCCACAACGCCAGCGCCGTGCTGCGCACCTGCGACCTGCTCGGCATCCAGGACGTGCACGCCATCGAGGCGCGCAACCGCTTCACCGCGAACCGGGAGATCGCGCTCGGCAGCGACAAGTGGACCACGGTGCACCGCTACGGCGGTCCGGAGGGCGCCCTTCAGTGCATCGCCGGCCTGCGCGCCCGTGGTCATCGGATCGTGGCCACCACACCACATGCCGACGCCTGGACACCGGAGAACGTGCCCATCGACCGGCCCATCGCCTTCTGTTTCGGCACCGAGCTCCAGGGGTTGAGCGACGAGCTCATCGCGGCCTGCGACGGAGCACTGCGCATTCCGATGCACGGCTTCACGGAGAGCTACAACATCTCGGTGTCCGCTGGAATCGTGCTCTACACGGTGATGCAGCGGCTGCGCGCCAGCGCAGTGCCGTGGAGGCTGGACGAACAGGACGTGAACGCGCTGAAGCTGCAGTGGACGCGCGCCGCGCTACAGGATGCGCAGGCCATCGAGCAGCGCCTTCGCGATGATGCGGCGCACTGACCGCCGCCCTTCTGAACACCCGCGCGTGGACAAGTGCGTGTGCATGCGCTCGTGCCTCCGGTGCGCGCCCGGGTAGTTTCGCGGCGAACCCAAACAACACCCTCCATGGGCAAAGGCGACATCCGATCCAAGAAAGGCAAGCGGCGGGCAGGCAGTCACGGCAAGAGCCGGCCGAGCAAGCGCAAGGTGCGCGCGAGCGAGCGTGCGAAGGCCACCACGACCCGCGCGACGGGCAGCGGTACGGCGAAGAAGGCCGCCAAGAAAGCGGCCCCAAAGAAGGCCGCCGCCAAAAAAGCCGCCCCGAAGAAGGCCGCGGCGAAGAAGGCCGCTCCGAAGAAGTGATCGATCCGCAACACCAGGAAGCCCTCCGCACCGCGGGGGGCTTCGTCGTTCAGGGCTGAAGCCGCATGCGGCTCCAGGTGCCGTCGCTGAAGTGCTCGAAGATGATGCGGTCGTGCAGGCGGCTCGGACGGCCCTGCCAGAACTCGATGCGCACCGGCCGCAAACGCAAGCCGCCCCAATGCAAAGGGCGCGGCACCTCCGCCTGGTCCTTGAACCGCTCCGTCCACCGCGCATAGCGCTCGTCCACCTGCGACCGGTCGTCCGCCATCCGGCTCTGGTCGCTGGCCCACGCCCCCACCTGGCTTTCGCGCGGACGCTCCCTGAAGTACCGGTCGCTCTCCTCGGCGCTCACCCGCTCCACCTTGCCCTCGATGCGGATCTGCCGCTCCTGCTGTGGCCAGAAGAAGGAGAGCGCCGCACGCGGGTCGCGCTCCAGGTCCATGGCCTTGCGGCTGTTGTAGTTGGTGAAGAACAGAAAGCCCTGCGGATCGAACGACCGCAGCAGGACCACGCGGCAACTGATGCTGAACGAGCCCGCCGTGGCCAGCGTCATGGCATGCGGCTCGGGGATCCCCTCCTCCTCCGCGGCGCGAAGCCAGCGGCCGAACAGGGCGAAGGGATCGTCCGCCGCTTCGCTTTCCAGAAGGACGGCCTTGCTGTAATCGATCCGATGGTCCACCGAGCGCTCGCGTTCCATGCTTCCCGTTTGATGGCGTCGAAGATATCCGTTCATGGCCGTAGCACGATGCGCAGCGATCCGTTCGACCTTACCTTGACCACCGCACACGATGGGCAGGGACCTCCTCGACCTTGATCCGGAGAGCACGGTGGACCCGGCGCGCGGCCGTCTGCTGATCAGCGAACCCTACCTGCCGGACCCCTACTTCCGGCGGACGGTGGTGCTGCTGTGCGAGCACAACGCAGAGGGTTCGTTCGGCTTCGTGCTCAACCGCTACCTCGACATGGACATCGGCGACCTCATGGAGAACATGCCGCCCATCCATACGCGCGTGAGCATCGGAGGTCCCGTGCAGAGCGGCAACCTCTACTACCTGCACACCTTCGGTACCCGTGTGGAGGGCAGCCTGGAGGTGATGGACGGCGTGCACATGGGCGGCGACTTCGACCAGCTGCGCGCCCTGCTCACCGCCGACCCGCGGCTGTCCCGCCACGTGCGCTTCTTCGTCGGGTATTCCGGCTGGGGCGAGCAGCAGCTGGAGAAAGAGTTGGGCCAACGGTCGTGGATCGTGGCCCAGGCCACCAAGCGGCACGTGATGAACACCCAGGTGAAGGACCTCTGGGGCGATTCGCTGCGCGCCATGGGCAAGGCCTTCGCCCCGCTGGCCAACTTTCCCGACGACCCGGCCCTCAATTGACCACGCTGCGCGCCAGCAGGTCGATCACCAGCTGGGCCATGCGGTGCGTGTAGCGCTTCGTGCGGTAGGTGGCCACCCACTGCACCCGCGCACGGCGTTGGTGAAGAAGAGCTCGTCGGCGGCCAGCAGGTTCTGCGGGTTCAGCGAGCATTCGTACACCTTGATGCCGTTCGCCAGGGCCAGGTTGATCACCTGCATCCGCATGACGCCGCCCAGGCAGCCATCCGCGAGCGACGGCGTGTACAGCACACCGTTGCTCACGATGAAGAGGTTGCCGGTGCTGCTCTCGATGATGTTGCCCCTGTCGTTCTGCAGCAGGCAATCATCCAGCCCGCGCGCCTCGCTCCACAGGGAGGCCATCACGTAGTACTGGCAGTTCAGCGTCTTGTGCACGGCCAGCGCGTTCACCGGCTTGCGCATGTCGGGGTAGATGTCGACCATCAGCCCGCGCTCGTTCAGCGTGTACGTCTCCTCCATCAACGGGGTCACCTCGATGGCGTAACCGCCCCGATGCCCGTCCGGCCGGTAGTGGCCACGGGCATCGCGAAAAAGGGTGAGCCGGCAGCGGGCGCTGCGCACGGCGTTACGTTCGGCCAGCCGGATGATGGCGCGTTCCAGTGCATCGCGGTCGAACCCGGCGGGCAGGTCGATGCGCAGCAGCTTGCAGCCCTCCACCAAGCGCGCCCAGTGCGCGTCGAGGAAGCGTGGGCGGCCGTTCACCACACGGATGCTCTCGAAGAGCCCGTCGCCATAGTGGAAGGCCCGGTTGTCGAGCGTGATCACCGGCCGGTCCGCCGGCAGCAGCTCTCCGT
Source organism: Flavobacteriales bacterium (assembly GCA_016713875.1). NCBI lineage: Bacteria > Pseudomonadati > Bacteroidota > Flavobacteriia > Flavobacteriales > Flavobacteriales bacterium. The sequence continues at coordinate 739,421 of JADJOI010000003.1, read as the reverse complement.
TGAGGTCGACGAAGCGCTCCATGCTCACGGGATGCCGGCGTGTTCCAGGGCCGCAGCGAGGCCCGCGTTGGAGGGGATCAGCACACCGCGCACCCCCACGCCGGCCGCCGCCTCTATGTCGCGCTCCCGATCGCCCACCATCACCGAGCGCGCCCGGTCGATGCCGTGAAGCGCGATGGCCCGCTCCATCAGCAGGGCCGACGGCTTCCGGCAGAGGCAACGCCCCTTCGAGGGGTGGTGCGGGCAGTAGAGGATGTCGTCCACGTGGGCCCCGTGCTGGTGGAGGTGGTCGTGAAGATAACGATGCAGCCGCTCCACGTCGGCCCTGGTGTACAGGCCCAGCCCGATGCCGCTCTGGTTGCTCACGATCACCACCGCCCAGCCCTTGCGGTTGAACGCGGCCACCACCTCCGCCACACCGGGCAGCACCTCGAAGTCCTCCAGACGCCAGGTATGCTCGCCACGCTCGCGGTTCACCACGCCGTCACGGTCCAGGAAGAGCGCGGGTCGTGGCTTCATCCGGGGAGCAGTTCGGTGAGCGAATGGAAGAAGGCCGGCACCAGGGCCGGACGCAGCACCACCACGAAGAGCACGCCGTGCAGCGCCCCCATCAGGTGGGCGTCATGCGCCACGTGATCACCACCGCGCCGGTGCATGGTGCCTTCGTAGATGAGGTAGAGCGCGCCGAAGACGGCCGAAGGCAGCCCGAACGGCAGCAGGAAGAGGCCCACTTCGGCCGTCGGCAGGATGAGGATGTGCGCGAAGAGCACGGCGGACACCGCCCCGCTCGCCCCCACCGCCCGATAGCGCGGGTCGTGCTTGTGGCGACCGTAGCCCGGTACACAGGCCACCACGGCGGCCGTGACGTACAGAATGACGAACAACCACGAACCGGGCAGCGGTGTGAGCCCGGTGAGGTAGCCCTCCACGAAGGGTCCGAACCCGTACAGCACGTACATGTTGACGAACAGATGCGGCCAGTCGGCATGCACCAAGGCATGGGTCACGAAGCGATGGAGGTCGTTCCGGGCATGCACCACGAACGGCTCGAAGGCCAGCGTGTCGAACAGGCGCCGATCGCGGAACGCCAGCACGGACACCAGGACGGTGAGGGCCAGGATGACCACCGTGGCGGACATGGCGGCGAAAGTAGCGGCTCAATAGGTGTGGTCGCGGACCACCCGCCAGCCATCAGTCTCCCGCTGCCACAACAGGCTGAATCCACCGCTCAAGGTGTCGGCGGACCGCACCAGCGTCCATGTGCCGGTGCACCACGCATGCTCCTGGCCCACGGCGAGCACCTCGGAGATGCCGAACCGCAGGTCGCCCATGGCCGACTTGTCCGGGTACCGCTTCAGGTAGCGCTGGGTCACCGCCTCGCGCCCGCACGTGCGCTCCTTCGCCGTGATGAAGCAGGCCGCTTCGGTGTAGCCGGCCATGAAGCCGCGGATGTCGCCCCGGTCCCAGGCCGCCTCCTGCTCGGCCATCACGTGGGTGATGGCGGACCTGACCTCGACCTCGCGGAAGTCCTTTTCCTCCGCGGAGCAGCCCATCAGCCATACGGAAAGGGCGAGGGTGGCCGTTCGAACGGGTGCGCTGATCATGGGTCCGGTACGAAAAAGCCCCCGGGAAGGGGGCTTCGTAGCGCGGGAGAGACTTGAACTCTCGACCTCAGGATTATGAATCCTGCGCTCTAACCAGCTGAGCTACCGCGCCATGGGCCTTGGCCAGGCCTGCGCCGGGCGAAAGGGGCGGCAAATATAGCAGGAGGCCCGATCGGGTCCGAGGCGCGCTCCTCTTGCACAGGCGTGGGGAATCTCTACCTTGCCCGGACCATGGCCAAGTCCCGCAAGAACCCTGAACCAACGCGCCGATCGGCCCGGCCCGCCCCGAGGAAAGCGGCGCCCGGCAAGGGACGGCCAGCGGCCTCCAACGACCGGAAGAAGGCGACCAAGAAGAAACCAGGGGGCCGTCCTGCCTCAGGAAAGGCCGCATCCGTTGCGAAGGCACGGAAGGCCGCCCCGAAGAAGCCGACCGCGGCGCGCACGAGCAAGCCGGCCGAACGCCGGACGGCTGCGCCGCCTTCGAAACGGACCGGCGGCATCGCGGTGCGCAAACCCGCGAAGAAGCAGACCACGCGACCTCTGCCGCGCAAGCCGGTGAAGAAGGCGCCGGCCAAGGGATCCGCGGTGAAGCCCAAGGCCGCCACCCCGGTGCGGAAAGCCGCCCCGAAGCAGCCCGTGAGGTCCGCAGTGGCGAAAAGGACGGTTGCGAAGAAGCCCGTTCCAACTCCCGCACCACGGAAAGCCGCAGCCCCGCCGAAACCGGCATCAAGACCCCGTACCGGCCCGAGCGGAGCCCAGGCACCGACCAAGGTGGTGACCAAGCCCACGGCCGCCAAGGCGCCACCAACGACCCCCAAGGCCGCGCCGAAACCCGCTCCGGCCAAGCCGGCTCCGCCGCAGCAGGCCCCACCGCTCACAAGCCCGAAGCAGAAGGGCGCTCCAGCGAACAAGCCGCCCGCGGCCCCGATCCAGGCCGTGATGATGGGCGTGGAACCCGCCGCACAGCCGGCACGCGTCCTGAAACGTCCCATCAAGGAGCGATACCAGGCGGAGTTCTATATGCGTTCCACGCCCAATGTGCTCTTCGAGCTGATCAGCACGCCGAGCGGCTTCAGCGAATGGTTCTGCGACGACGTGAACGTGCGCGGTGACGAGTTCGCCTTCGAGTGGGGCGGTGAGGTGCAGAAAGCCCTGTGCATCGGCCGCCGGGCGGGCGAGCTCATGCGCTTCCGATGGCTGGAGGACGAGGACCCCGGCGCCTACTTCGAGCTGCGGATCCGCATCGACCCCATGACGAACGATGTGGCCCTGGTGGTGACGGACCATGCCTGGCCGCAGGACCTGGAGCGCGCGCGTCAGCTCTGGGCCTCGCAGGTGGCGCACCTCATGCGGGTGATCGGCTCCTGAGGCCGGTACCTTTGCGCCCGGCGGCCCCGCCGCCTTCCCCATCCGGATGAAGCGCCTGCACCGCATGATCATCGCGGCCTACCTCGGTCCGCTGGTGGTCACCTTCGGCATCGTGCTCTTCATCCTGAGCATGCAGTTCCTGTGGAAGTACGTCGACGACCTCATGGGCAAGGGGCTGCCCTGGTACACCCTCACCGAACTGCTGGTGTACGCCACGGCGAGCTTCGTGCCGCTGGCCCTGCCCCTGGCCGTGCTGCTGAGCTCCATCATGACCATGGGCGGGCTGGGCGAGAACAGCGAGCTGGTGCCCATGCGCTCGGCGGGGCTCCACCTCTTCCGCATCCTGCGGCCGCTGGTGGTGCTGGTCGTGCTGCTCTCCGGCCTGTCGTTCCTCTTCAGCAACAACGTGCTGCCGGTGGCCAACCTCCGCTTCCACAGCCTGCTGTGGGACGTGACGCGCAAGAAGCCCGCGATGAACCTGCGTCCCGGCGTGTTCTACAACGGCATCGACGGCCTCAGCATCCGGGTGCGGGACAAGGCCGAGGACGGCACCCTCGCGGATGTGCTCATCTATGACCATCGTGAACCGTTCCAAGGGAACCGCACCGTGGTGCGTGCCCGCAGCGGGACCATGCAGCGCAGCGCCGATGGCGGCAGCCTGCTGCTGACGCTGCGCGACGGCCATTTCTACGATGCGCGCGACCCCTCCGGCCGCAAGGGTCGGACGGATGCCTTGGTGCACGGCACCTTCGCCACGGACGTGGTGCGCCTCGACCTCAGCGGCCTCGGTCTGCAACGCACCGACGAGGAGCTCTTCAAGGACAACTACAAGATGCAGACGATCGGGCAGCTGGCGCGGACCGAGGACTCGCTCGCCAGCGCGTTCCGTGAGCGGGTGACAATGCAGATGAGCTACCTGCACAACTCCTTCCGCCCTCTGCGCGACAGCCATTCGGTCGACCGACCCCTGCCCACGTCGGCCACCGGGGCGGTGCCCACACCGGCGGTGCATGACCAGGCGATCGACATGGCACGCGCCACCATCAACTTCCTGGAACGCACCGATGAGGAGCGGAAAGGCAGCCTGGAGCAGATCGCCCGGCACGGCGTGGAGTGGCACCGCAAGCTCATGCTCGCCTTCGCCTGCCTGATCTTCTTCTTCATCGGAGCGCCGCTCGGGGCCATCATCCGCAAGGGCGGCATGGGGCTGCCCACGGTGTTCGCCATCGTCTTCTTCCTCATCTTCCACATCGTCTCCTTCAGCACCGAGAAGCTCGTCATCAGCCTGAAGCTGGCCCCCTGGCCCGGCATGTGGATCAGCAGCCTCGTGCTGTTGCCCATCGGCATCTGGCTCACGTGGAAGGCCGCCACCGACAGCCCCCTGTTGGACCGCGATGCCTATTATCGCGGCTGGTACCGGCTCAGGTCATTGTTGCGCGGCCGGCGAGATGCGGATCCTTCAACTGTGCCATAAGCCCCCCTTCCCGCCCATTGACGGCGGCAGCAAGGCCATGCACAACCTCACGCGCGGCCTGCTGGCGGATGGCCACATGGTGAAGGTCATGTGCATCCGGACCCCCAAGCACCCCCTGGACATCGACGCGCTGCCCGAGGCGTACACCCGGGCCACCGACATCCAGGGCGTGTTCGTGGACACGAGCCTCAACGTGGTGGACGCCTTCACCGACCTGATCACGGCCGACAACTACAACATCAGCCGGTTCTTCTCGCCGGACATGGACATCGCGCTCATCCGCGTGCTCAGCGCCCACCCCTTCGACGTGGTGCTGCTGGAGAGCCTGTTCATGACCCCTTACATCGCCACCATCCGCCGCTACACCGATGCGTCGGTGGTGCTGCGCTCGCACAACCTGGAGCATGTGCTGCAGGAGCGCATCGCCAGCGGGGAGCGCAACTTCATCAAACGGCCCTACCGCCGCTTCCTCGCCCGCCAGCTGAAGGAGTACGAGATGGCCGTGCTGGACCGGGTGGACGGCGTGGCCGCCATCAGCCCCGCCGATGCCGCGCACTTCGAGGCGCACGGAGCGCGCACACCCATCGCCACCATTCCGTTCGGGGTGGATCCCGCCGAGCACGACCGGCCGCTGCCCGGCGGACGGCCGGTGTTCTTCCACTTGGGCAGCATGGACTGGGAGCCGAACCTCGAAGGGGTGCGGTGGCTGGTGGCCGAGGTGTGGCCGCGGGTGATCGCCCGGCACCCGGACGCGCGGCTCCACCTGGCCGGCAACCGGATGCCCGATGACCTGCTGCACCTGGACCTGCCCGGCCTGCAGGTGAAGGGCCGCGTGAAGAGCGCGGAACAGTACATCGCCGACCGGCATGTGATGGTGGTGCCCCTGCACAGCGGAGGAGGCATGCGCGTGAAGATCATCGAGGGCATGGCCATGGGCCGTTGCGTCATCAGCACCACCATCGGCGCCGAAGGCATCTCCGTTACCGACGGCCACGACATCCTGCTGGCGGACACCGCCGCGGCCTTCGCCCGACAGATGGGCCGCGCACTGGACGAACCGGGCCTGGTGGCCACCATCGGCGCCCACGCAAGGGCCACCATCGTGGGCCACTACAGCGATGCCCGCATCATCCACGACCTGGTGGGCTTCCTCCGGAGCCTCAAGCGCACATGAGGCTGCTGGTGCTGCTCTCCCGCGTGCCTTATCCCCTGGAGAAGGGCGACAAGCTCCGCGCCTACCACCTGGTGAAACGCCTGGCCGAACGTCATGAGGTGCTGCTCTGCTGCCTCAACGACCAGCGCATCCACAAGGACCACCTCGACCACCTGCGGAGCTTCTGCCACCACCTGGAGGTCATCCACCTGCCGCGCTGGCGCATCGTGTGGAAGCTGATCACCGCCGTGTTCTCGCGCATGCCGTTCCAGGTCGCCTACTTCCACCATGCCGCAGCGCAGCGGCGCGTGGATGCGCTCATCGACCGGTTCGCCCCCGACCATGTGCTGTGCCAGCTCGTGCGCACGACCGAATACGTGCGCTGGCACCTCTCCCTGCCCAAGACGCTGGACTACATGGACACGCTGAGCAAGGGCATGGAGCGTCGCACCGAGAACAGCAGCCCGCTGCTGCGGCCGCTGTTGCTGACGGAGACCCGCCGATTGCAGGCCTATGAGAACCTGATGTTCGACCTGTTCGACCACCGGATCATCATCTCGGCGCAGGACCGGGACTACCTCTACCACCCGGAACGAGCGCGGATGACGGTGATCCCGAACGGTGTGGACGCCACGTTCTTCCATCCGATCCCCGGCGAGCTGACGCACGATCTGCTGTTCACCGGGAACATGAACTACCCGCCGAACATCGACAGCGTGCTGTACCTGGTGAACAAGGTGCTGCCGCTGGTGCGCCGGGAGCGGCCCGATGTGTCGCTCCTGATCAGCGGCGTGGACCCCAGTCCGCGGGTGCGGCAGCTCGCCGAGCAGGACCCCCTGATCACGGTGACCGGCTGGGTGAAGGACATCCGGACGAGCTACGTCTCGGCGCGCGTGTTCGTGGCGCCGATGCAGATCGGCACCGGCCTGCAGAACAAGCTGCTGGAGGCCATGGCGATGGGCATGCCGTGCATCACCTCGGCCCTGGCCAACAACGCGGTGGGCGCTCCTCCCGGGGAGGGCATCCTCATCGGCCACGACCCGGCGAGCTACGCCGCCCACATCCTGCGCCTGCTGAAGGACGAGGAGGAACGTCGGCGGATCGCGGGGAACGGGCACCGCCATGTGCTGGCCACCTTCGACTGGGCGCGCGCGGTGGACACGCTGGACGGCCTCATCACCGCGCCCGTCCGTGCGGCCTCCCCCCTGCCGATCGGCTAACTTCGCGCCCGCTGCGGCCTTGCGCCCGGCGACCTGGTGCATGAACGACATCCGTCTGGACCCCATCGAGGAGGCCATCGCCGACATCCGGGCCGGCAAGGTGGTGATCGTGGTGGACGATGAGGACCGCGAGAACGAGGGCGACCTGCTCACCGCCGCACGCAACGCCACCCCCGAGGTGGTCAACTTCATGGCGAAGCACGGGCGCGGTCTCATCTGCGCCCCCCTCATCGAGGAGCGCTGCGAGCAGCTCGGCCTGGGCCTGATGGTGCACGACAACACCGCCCTGCACGAGACCCCCTTCACCGTGAGCGTGGACGTGAAGGGCCGCGGCACCACCACCGGCATCTCGGCGCAGGACCGGGCCGCCACCATCAAGGCCCTCATCGACCCCACCACCACGGCCTCCGACCTGGCGCGCCCCGGCCACATCTTTCCGCTGAAGGCCCGCAACGGCGGAGTGCTGCGGCGTACCGGCCACACCGAGGCGGCGGTGGACCTTGCCCGTCTGGCCGGCTTCGAACCCGCCGGCGTCATCGTGGAGATCCTCAACGAGGACGGCACCATGGCCCGGCTGCCCGAACTGCGGCGCATGGCCGACACCTTCGGGCTGAAGCTGGTGAGCATCTCCGACCTGGTGGCCCACCGCATGCGCACGGAGAGCCTGGTGGAGCGGCAGGTGCGTGTGCAGCTGCCCACCGCGCACGGCGATTTCGAGCTCGTCGCCTTCCGGCAGACCAACACCGGCGAAGAACACCTGGCGCTGGTGAAGGGCACCTGGCGGCCCGATGAGCCCGTGCTCGTGCGCGTGCACAGCAGTTGCGTCACCGGCGACATCTTCGGAAGCTGCCGGTGCGACTGCGGCCCACAGTTGCACCGGGCCATGGAGATGATCGACGCTGCGGGCAAAGGCGTCATCGTTTACATGCAGCAGGAAGGACGGGGCATCGGCCTCATCAACAAGCTGAAAGCCTACAAGCTGCAGGAGGAGGGTGCGGATACCGTGGAGGCCAACGTGATGCTCGGCTTCGACATGGACGCCCGCGATTACGGGGTGGGCGCACAGATCCTGCACGAGATCGGCGTGCGCAAGATGCGCCTGCTGACGAACAACCCGCGCAAGCGCACCGGCCTCATCGGCTACGGGCTCGAGATCGCGGAGAACGTGGCGATCGAGATCGCCGCCAACCCGCACAACGAGCACTACCTGCGCACCAAGAAGAACAAGCTGGGCCACCTGCTGCGGCTGGGCGATCGCGACTGATCAGCGCCCCTCCTCCCCCTCTGCCGGCCCCGCGGTGGTCGGGGTCACCTTGGGCGCCCGCCGTCGGAAGCCCAGCATGCCCGTGAAGTTGCGCCAGAGCTCGCCGAGCGTGTCGAAGTCCTCGCGATAGGCGATACCGGCGCCTTGCGTGGTGGCCGCCTGGTCCGCCTGATTGAGGTTGCGATCGTTGCTCTGGCTGAAGGCCTTCAGGCGGATCCGCCCGTCATTGGTCATCAGGTACTCCAACTGGAAGTCGCCCACCAGCTGGTTGCTCTGCTGGGACGCGCCCGAACCGTACTGCACACCCACGTTGGTGCTCAGGACCAGGCGCTCGTCGAACAGCTGGGTGCTCACCGCCAGTTCGAGCTCATCCTGCGTCAGCGCATCGCCCGGCCTGTAGTTGAAGCCCAGGTCCACATCGTTGCTGAGGCGGCTGAGCCAGTTGCTCACCTGGTTGCTGAGCAGTTCGCTGCCCGAGGTGCCCACGACGTTGCCCCGGGAACCCGTGGGACCGTTCGCCGCGCCCAGCCGGTCCACCGGCAGGAAGCGATTGAGCACGATGAGGCTGAACACCTGGCGGTTCATCTCGTCGGGCTCGCTCAGCACGCTGTTCACCTGCGTGCGGGTGCCTTCGTCCACCGAGGGCAGGCGCACATCGAAACCGATGTCCGGGTTGGCCAGCCGGTCCTTGAGGCGCATCACCACCTCCACCGGGACCCGCTTGCCCAGCCCCTCGGCCCGCTCGGCCGGGATGATGTCCACCAGCGGTGCGCGCAGTTTGTACACGGCGTTCAGCGCCAGCTGGGCATCGAAGGGGTCTCCGTACCAGGTGATGTGCCCACCAGGGTCCACGTCAAAGCGCTTGTTCACCACGTTGCGCAGGGTGAACAGGTAGGTGCCGTCGACCACCTCCATGTCGCCCCGCATCGACAGGTTGCCCGTGGGGCTCACCGTCATCTCGATGTTGCCCTTGCCGCGCCCGCTGAGGATGTCGCCGACGGTGGGATCGAAGATGAGCTCGAACCGCGCATCGGGGGTCACCTCCACGTTGAGGTCGAGCCGCACCCCGCTCAGGTCCACGGGGGTCCGTGCCGTGTCCAGCTCAAGGCCGCCCGCATGGAAGCGCACGAAGTCGATCCCGCTCAGGTCCCGCGCGGTGCCCAAGGGCAGACTGATGGTGGTGCCCGGGGCGGTGCGACCGGTGAAGACCACCTCCAGGTTGTCCTCGTACCCGCTCACCTGCAGGTCGCCCGTGCCGTAGGCCTTGCCATAGAAGAGCTCGTTGTCGTTCACCGTGGTGTTCAGGCACAGGAAACGGTCGAGCTCGAGCATCACATCGTAGTCCCAGTTGGCAAAGCCCTTGTGGTTGATGGTGCCCACCGCCTTGGCCGTGCGCCCCTCCTGGTCCTTCACCCGCACCAGGTCCAGCCAGAAGCCGTCCGGCAGGATCCGCACCCGGTCGCTCAGGCTGTAGAAGGTGTTGAGGTAGTCGATGCGAAGGCCGGCCTCGTCCAACAGGGCGGTGCCCTCCACCCGCGGTTCCGCGAAGGTGCCGCCCACCCGGATGTCGCCCGTCACCCGGCCCTGGATGTCGCTCACCCCTTCGGGCAGGTACGGGTCGATGAAGGCGAGGTCGAAGGAGTCGAGCTCGAGCACGAGATCGAGCTGCTCCACTTCCGAAGCGGGGGCGATGCGCCCGTTGAACTCCAACGCCTTCAACCGTCCGCGCTGCATGGTGCCGCCCACCTCCATCTCGCGGCGTGCGTCCTTCCAGGTGGCGGCGAAGGTGATGTCCCCCACCGGATGCTTGTCCACCTTCAGGGAGTCGATGCACAGGTAGCTGATCAGGCTGGGGTCGCCGAGCAGGTCGAAGACCCGCCCTTCACCGCTCACGGATCCGAACAGCATGGGGCCCTTGTAGAAGGGACGAAGGTGCCGCAGCCGCACGCCGTTGACATCGAAGGCCAGGGGGCGCTCCGGGTCCGCGGAGAGCCATCCGTCCAGGGTGATCCGCTCATCGTCGTTCCACACCTCCAACTGCCGGACCTCGAGGCCGCCCTCATGGTAGTGCAGCCGCACCGGTTCGGGATTCCTCCAGGCGCCCAGGCCGAGGTGCAGGCGACTGGGGAGCAGGTCCAGCTCCACGTCGGTCCAGCCGTTCACCAGGCCGGCCAGATGCAGGTCGCCCCGCGTGTCGTGGGTGCTGCCGTCCCACACCATGCGCACCTCCAGCTCGTCCTGATAGGCCTTGCCCGACAGGTCGATCCCTTCCAGGAAGGTGCTGTCGGTCAATTGCTGGCGCTCGCTCCGCAGGCTGAAGACCAGCAGGTCCAGCGTCTTGTCCAGGATCACATGCACCGAATCGCCACCCACGGAGCCGTATGCGATCCGCGGCAGATCGGCCGTGAGCGCCATGTCGAAGGTGCGCGTGTCGAACATGCCGCTGAACCGCGCCCCCGGATCCAGATCCAAGCGCGGCACCACGCGCATGAGCAGCGGCTTGGCCTCCTTCACGTGCACATCGAACACGAAGCGCTGCTCCTCCTGGTCGTATCGTGCGCGGTCCGCCAACGCGGGGAACACGCTGTACACCACGCTCAGGAAGGCATCGGGCAGGCGTGTCGGCAGGAATCGGCCCTGCACGTCCGCGTCGACGAGGTCGGAGCGGAGGGACAGCACCGGCTCCCCGTCCCGGCGTGCGCTCGCGAGCTCGACATCGCCCAGCTCCAGCGCGCCCTGGTCGTCGCAATAGGTGAGGCCCTCGATCGCCAGCCGCCCTTTGAGGCTGTCCGGGGCCAGCTCACCCTCCGCGCGCACGATGCCGCTCACCTCGCCCAGGTGCAGCTCCGGTGCGATGTTCAGTTCGAAGAGGTCGGCGCGCTCCAGCTCGGCGGTGAAGTCCACCTTCGGCCACTTTCCGCGCAGGTCGGCGAGGCCGTCGAAGCGGAGCTTCACGTTGGGGTCGTCGCAGGTGAGGCGTCCATTGAACAAGCGGCGCTGCAGGCGGCCGGAGGTGGTGATCCCCGTGAGCGGCCGGTCGTTGATGGTGATCAGGGGCACGCGCCCGTCGAGGTCCGCCTGCATGGTGGCCAGATCGCGCCCCTTGGCGTTCACCTTCACATCGAAGGCGATGGGCCCCACGGTGGGGTCGCCGGCCAGCGGCGCCAGGTCGAAACCGGTGGTGGCCAACGCACCGTGGAACCCGAACACGTCGCTCACGGTATCCCGCTCGTAGGACAGGTCGGTGGACAGCACGCCCAACGCCGTGCTCGCAGTGCCGTACGCCGTGAAGGCGGATGCGAAGCCCGTGAAGTTGCCGCGGAACGCCATCGGCCCTAGCGCGGCAAGCTCACGGGGCACCTCCAGCGCACGACCCTCCGGGAAGGGAGGAACAGGAACCGTGGCCAGGTCGGTGGCGTCGGTGCGCAAGGTGCGTGCGTCCACCACCACGAAGGTGGCGGCCAGGTCGGGCAGGCCGCTCATCTCCACGGAGCCCTCGAAGTGGGTGTGCCGGCCGTAGTCCAACTTCAGGTCCCGGGCCTTGAGCTCGCGCACGGTGCCGCGCGCCCGGCCGCTCACACCGACCCGGGCGGAAAGCCCTTCGAGGTCAGGAGCGAACCACGCGATGTCGCGCAGGTCCACCACCGAGCTGTCCAGCTCGGCCAGCATCTCCACCCGGTCGATGTAATCGGTGTAGTCCTTCCAGGAAGCGGAGCGCATCTCATACCGGCCCCGCAGCGTGCTGAACGGCGTGCGCAGTTCCAGGTGCTCCACCGCGATGCCCCGCCCGCTGACGGTGGCCCGGCCCTGCAGGCCTGTGCAGGTGAATCCGCTCTTCTCGCGGAACGAGATGTGGTCGAGCACCGCCTGGATGCTGTCCTCGATCACCAGCAGGTCATGGCCGAGCACATCGCCCGATACGTCCACATGGTCGAAGTCGACCCCGAAAGGACGCACGGGCGAGCTGTCCTTGTGGTGCGTGAACCGCAGGTCGCGGATGGTGAAGGCGTCGGCCTGGATGGCCCACGGTGCGCCAGGCGCCGTGGTGTCCCCGGAGGACAGGGCGGCGATCCACTGGGTGAAGTTGCTCGTGGGGTCGTCCACACCCTGCCGCAGGTGCCACCACACCCCTTCCACGATGACGCCGCGCAGGTGCACCTGCCGCCGCTCGGTGCTCACGCGCCAGCGGCGCAGGTTCAGGCGTCGCACCGCGAACAGCGTGTCGCCCTTCAGGTCGCACACCAGCACACCGCGCAGTTCGGCCGGACCGGTGAAGGTGAGGTGCACGCGGTCCACCTGGACACAGCTGCCCAAGGCTTCGGAAGCGTATGCCCCGAGCCGGCCGGCCAGCCAGGTCTGCACCGAGGGCAGCCGCAGGGCGAACACGCCCAGCATGCCCGCCACCACCAGCGCGAGCAGCACCCAGGCGATCGCGCGGACCACGCGGCCGGACCACTTCAAGAAAGGCGAGCTGCTCAGGAGCGGGTAGTTTTGGGCGCGAACACGCAGATCGCGGGCCCGGATGGCGAAAATAGCGGAGCAACAGCCGGTGACCGGTCCCTCGCGCATCCTGGGCATCGAGAGCTCGTGCGACGAGACCGCCGCGGCCGTGCTGGAGGATGGCCGCGTGCTGAGCAACGTCGTGGCCGGGCAGGAGGTGCATGCCGCCTGGGGCGGCGTGGTGCCCGAACTGGCCAGCCGGGCCCACCAGGAGCACATTGTGCCCGTGGTGGAGGCCGCCCTTCGCGAAGCCGGCCTGGCGCCTGACGCGCTCACCGCGGTCGCCTTCACCCAGGGTCCCGGCCTGATCGGAGCCCTCCACGTGGGCTCCGCCTACGCCAAGTCCTTCGCCCAGGCCCTGGGACTTCCGTTGCTGGCCGTGGACCACATGCGGGCGCATGTGCTGGCCCATTTCATCCGCGACGACCAGCCGCGTCCCGTGCCGGAATTCCCCTTCCTGAACCTGACGGTGAGCGGAGGCCACACCCTGATCGTGCTGGTGCGCTCCGCCCTGGACATGGTGGCCATCGGCAGCACGCTCGACGATGCCGCTGGCGAAGCCTTCGACAAAGGGGCGAAGTTGTTGGGCCTGCCCTACCCCGGCGGCCCGCAGGTGGATGCGCTCGCCGCACAGGGCGACCCGGGACGTTTTCGGCTCCCCCGCCCCGCTGTGCCCGACCTGGACCTCAGCTTCAGCGGCACCAAGAGCGCTTTCCGCAACCTGCTGCTTCCGCTGCGCGATGGCGACGGTCAGCTTCCCCCCGCCCTGGTGCCCGACCTCTGTGCCACCTTGCAGCAGGCGATCCTGGACCAGCTTTTCGCCAAGCTGACGCTGGCGGTGGAGCGCACGGGCATCACGCGCATCGGCATCGCGGGCGGCGTTTCCGCCAACCGGGGCCTGCGTGGCCGGCTGATGGAGCTGGCGGACCGGCACGGGTGGACGGTGCACATGCCACCCTTCGCGTACTGCACGGACAACGCGGCGATGGTGGCCATGGCCGGCGACCTGCTGCTGCGCGCGGGGCGCACGGCGGGTTTGGAGGTGGTGCCCCTGGCGCGCATCCCCCAGCGTTGAAGGCCTTGGGGCCAGAACCTACCTTTGCCGTTCATGGCCCGCTTCCTCCTGGTCCCCTCCGCGGTCGTTCTGCTGGCCTGCACGGCCGCATCGGCCCAGTCGGTGGAGCAGTTGATGGCCGAAGGGGATAGTCTGGTGGCCCAGGAGCGCTACTCCAAAGCCATCGACGCCTATTCGCGGGCCATCGCAGCACGGCCGTCCGCCGACACCTATGCCGCCCGTGCCCGCGCCTGGTACGCCATGGACCGCGCCGACCGCTTCCTACTGGATGTGGACCAGGCCCTGAAGGCGGACAGCACCCATCCGGAGGCCAACTACCAGCGCGGCCTGTACGCCCTCCGCGGTGAGGACTACCGCACCGCGGAGCGGTACAGCGACCGCGGCATCCGGCACGGTGCGCAGGGCCGTCTCCGCGCCCAGCTGTTGCTCGCCCGCGGTGAGGCCCTGGCCGAACTTCGCCGACCCGAGATGGCGATCGCCGACCTGCGCGACGGCCTCGCCGTGATCCCCGATGACCTGGAGGCCAACCGGACACTGGCCCGCATGCTGGACGAGACCGGCGATCATGAAGGGGCCCTGGTGGTGCTGGAACGCCTGTGCACCCTGGAGCCCCGGAACCCGGGGCACTGGACGAACCGCGGCTTCGAGCTCTCGCGCCTGGGCCGCTGGAACGACGCGCTGGCCATGTTCGAGCAGGCCCTTTCCATCGACCGCGACGAGCCCGTGGCGCTCAGCAACCGGGCCTACGCCCTCCTGAACCTGGGACGCAACGAGGAGGCGTGGAAGGATGTGGAACGGAGCCTCCGGTTCTACCCGGCCAACTCGTTCGCCCTTCGCACACGAGCGCTTCTGCGCCTGCGGAAAGGCGACCTGGAGAAGGCCTGCGCCGACCTCTCCCTGGCCCGCATCCTTGGCGGGGTCAGCGATGTGGACGCGCTGATCCAGGAGCACTGCGGTGCCGTGCCCAACCGGCGCTGATCACCGCACGAGCAAGGTGGAGGTGGCCGACCGGCCGTCCGTCGTTCGCACCGTCACCGCATACGCACCCGGGGCCCAGGCGGCCTCCACCGTGGTGCGCTCGCCGGCCGACCGCTGCACGTGCACCGCCCGTCCTTGCGCATCGCGCACCTCCACGGCCTCCAGCCCCGCACCCGGAACTCGCACCTCGAAGGCGCGCTCCGCCGGGTTGGGCCACATCAGGAAAACAGGGCGGCCCTGTTCGGCGATGGCATCGAAGGAGGTCTCCACCACCTCGAACACGTCGATGCCCGCCTCCACCAGGTGGCCGGGCTGGTCGTCGGCCGCGCGGAACAGCACCTGCATCGTGGCCGAGGGCGCCAGGTGATCGGCGATCGCCCACTGGGCCGGCTGCCAGCTGCCCATGCCGGGGCTGCTCGCCGTCACCGTTTCCACCGTTACGGTGTCCGTGCCATCGGTGAGCAGCACCAGCAGCTCATCGTTGGGCGCGCCACCGGTGCCACCATCGTTGAAGAACCACCGGTCATAGCGCACCGCAGGCACGTTGAGCCCGGTGGCATCGAACACCGGCGAGCTCAGCAGCACTGAGCCATCGTCCACGTCGTCATCACCCGCATTGCCGCCCGCGTTGCCGGTGACCATGGCCGCACCGTGGCAGTCGTTCCGGATCGTCGGCACCGGGGGCACAGGGATCCCCTTGGTACGCCGTGCCGATGGGGTTGTCGCGCTCCCAGGCCCCGCTGGAGGCCGCGTTCACCGTGCTCCAGCCGAGGTCCAGCGCGAAGTCGTCCGCATATCCGGGGTCGAGCGTGATGGTGAGGGCCGGCGTGTTGGCATCGATGGCCTGGGCGGGGAGGCATGCCGTATGCCAGCCCCAGCGGCCGGCGGTCACCGCGTAGGAGTCGGCGAAGACCGAGGGGATCGTGAACTGACCGTTGGCATCCGCCACCGTCTGCGCATCGGCCATGAGCCCGTCGAACGCCACGATGGCACCGGGCACCGGATCACCTGTGCCGGCCTCCACCACCTGGCCGATCACGCTGAAGGGCACCATCGGCTGTAGGGCGATGTCCAGGAAGGTCACCTGCCCGGTCACCAGCACCACCGCGGTCACCGTGGTGGGGAAGTAGCCCGGAGCGGTCACCAACACATCGTAGGTGCCCGCGGCCAAGGTGCCCGTGGCATACTCGCCGTCGAAGGCGGTGGTGTCCGTCGCCGGAAGGCCCGTGATCGTTACCGCGGCGAGGTTCACCGGGTCCGTGGTGATCGCATCGGTCACCGTGCCCTCCAACCAACAGGCGCGCACGTAGGTGGGTTCCAGGATGAACAGCCCCTGCTGGATGTCGGAGATGATCAGCCGCCCGGACGGGAAGAAGGGATAGACGCCCCAGGCCCCGTTGAAGCCACCACCCGTGAACGGCGAGGTGTCGAAACTGCCTGTCTCCACCAGGTTCCAGGGCCGCGTGGCATCGTAGATGGCCACCCCGTAGGTGTAATAGCTCGTCACCACGTAGTCGTTCAACCAGTAGGTGTTGTGGGGGATGGTGTTGCTGCCCGGGTCGCTCTGCAGCTTGTCCACGAACTGGATGTCGGCCGGATCGCTCACATCATAGGCCCCCACGTAGGAGTCCTCCCGCTCATCGGTGGTGAAGAGGTACTGTCCGCTGTCGTCCAGCCACGTGTTGTGCGTGAAGGTGTTGGGCGTGGGCTGGGTGCCCAGCAGCACGGGGTTCGCCGGGTCGCTCACGTCCACGATGCTGAAGAACCCGTCGTTGATGTGAGCCGAGTACAAGGTGTCGCCCCGGGCGAAACTGTCGTGACAATACCAGTTGTCGAACACGCCCACCTCCACGGGCGCCATGGGGTCCTGCGTCAGGTCGTACATGATCACGCCGCCGTTGCCGCGGTTGGCCCCGTGCAGGTAGAGCCTCCCGTTCTCGTCGATGAAGAGCGAATGCGAGGTGTCCCAGTTGTCGCCTTGGAACAGGGTCACCGGAAGGGCCGTGCTCTGCGGAAGCGGGCTGAGGTCCACGATCAGCAGGCCTGCGGACGCCTCCGTGGTGATGTACGCATGGTCCCCCCAGGTCTTGATCTCGCGCCAGATGCTGTTCGGGCCGGGGGTGAAGAACACCTCCACGGGGTTCGCCGGATCGGTGACGTCCACTACCGAGAAGCCCCCTGAGTTCTGCACGTTGTCATCGCCGTTCACCCCCATAAGGGCGTATTCGTTGCCGAACTCGTCGGTGTAACCCCAGAGATTGCTGAGGTCGCTGTTGCGGGCGGCCTGGTAGTCGTACTGGCCGAGGAGGCTGATGTTCACCTGGGCCGTGGTGGCCGCAACGCTGAAGCCGAGGGCCAGAAGAGTGAACGCACGGTATGCACGTATGGTCATGCGGACAAGATAGGGGTTCGACCACACCGGTCCCCGACCCTGGCGCGGAAAGGCCGGAGCGATCGTTGGAAGGGCATCCAACACCGACGGATGGTCGTCCGTGCGCACCCGTGGATCGCTTCTATCTTGCCGCCCCATCCGGTAACCATGCGCGACCTGCTCTGCCCCGTGGACATGTCCGAACTGGGCGCCACCGCCCTGGCCCATGCCGTGCGGCTCGCCAAGGCTTCGGAGTCATCGGTCACCCTGCTGCATGTGCGCGACAAGCATGAGCGGGCAGGCCCGGTGGGCGACCAGGTGCGCGCCGAGCTGGACGCGCTGGTGCAGCGGACCGCCGGAGGTGCCCCGGTGCGGGTGATCTATCGCGATGGCAATTTCATGAAGGAGATCGCCGCCGAGGCCGCCGCAGGACATGCGCTCATGGTGGCCGGCACCCATGGGCCCCGCGGCCTGCGCCAAAACCTCTTCGGCGCCGACATCCTCAAGCTGGTGCGGCATGTGGGGCTGCCCAGCTGGATCATGCAGCGCGACAGTCCGGCGCACCGCGTGGAACGACTCGTGATGCCCGTGTCCGGCCATGAGGAGATCGGGCGCCTGCTCGACACCGTCACCTGGCTGGCGAAGCTCGACGGCACCGAAGTGCACGTCTACCAAGTGATGCGCCCCAACGAAGAGCCTTCCGAACAACTGCGCACCAACAAACGGCGCATGCTTCACCATCTGGAACAGGCCGGGGTGCGCACCGTGGAAGTGAACGAACCGCTCACCGTGTTCTCCGTCGGCTTCGCCGAACAGACCATCCGCTACGCGCACAGTGTGGACGCCCACGGGTTCGCCATCATCGCCGACGCCTCCGACGAGTACCGCTACCTCGCCGATGCCGAAAAGGAGCGCCTGCTCGTCAACGAGCATGCGATCCCGGTGCTCTGCGCGCACTGACCCTTTTCGCGGGGCTACCTTTGTGGAGCCCGATGCGGTTCCTCCGTGACCTGGTCGTTCCTGTGGTGTTCATCAGCACCGGATCGGCCGTGGCCCAGTTCGGGGGCTACGAGCCAGTGGATGGCTGTGCCGTCCGGCACGTACAGGCCTGCGACCTGGATGGCGATGCGGACCTGGACCTGCTCGTCACCAAGGATGACGGGCTGCAATGGTACCGCAACCTGGATGGGCAGGGCGGCTTCGGTCCGCATCACGTCATCCTTCCACAGCCGCCGAACGTGCGGCTGATGGCCCGCCCCGGCGATGTGGACGGCGACGGCGATGCCGACCTCGTGATCGCGCGGGACAACGACAGCACCCTCTACCTGCTGGCGAACCTCAACGGTCTGGGCTCCTTCGGCCCACCACAGGCCATCGCCACCATGCCCGCCCGCCTTTTGCCCAGGGGCTTCACCGCCCTCCACCTCGCGGACCTCACCGGCGATGGTCTTCCCGAGGTGCTCGCGCTCTTCGGCGGGCACAACACCGTGTTCCGCTGCACCAACACCGGCGGCGCTTTCAGCCCGCTGGAGTCCCTGCCTGACGTGCTGCCCGGCATCGGTTCCGGGCTATTCGTCGTAGGCGATATGGACAGCGATGGCGATGCGGACCTGCTGCTGCATGACCTCCAAGGCCACTACGTGGTGGCGGAGAACAGCGCTGGTGATGGCACGGTCTGGATGGCGGTCCCGGCCTTCACGACCTTCGCTGACATTGAACACGAAGCGGAAGTGCTCGACATCGACGGGGACGGCGACCTCGACATCGGCCTGCACGGACCGGTGCTGCAATGGGCGCGCAACGACGGCCCATGGCCGGCCTTCGCCGTGCTGCCGTTCGCATCGGGGAGCGAAGGCGGCGAAGCGGCGTACGGTCGTCCGGGATGCGGTGCTTCGGCCTCGGTGGTCCACTTCCCTACCGACCCGGGTGCACCGACGCGCTGGCGGCAGCTGCGCAGCGGCCTCATCGGATCCACAGCGGCCGTCGACCTCAACGACGTGCTGAAGGGCGACCTCGCGCTCTGGGCCGACCTCGACGGGGATGGGCTCGACGACCTCCTGGTCATCTATCCCAATGCGTTCGGGTGGTACCGGAGCGAGCTGCCGGCCACAACGCCATCTTGGTCCTTGAGCATGCCCGCGCTCGACACCCTGTGCTGGTATGGTGGCAGCTACACGCTTCCTCCGCCGCTGCCGGCGACCGGGCTCTGGTCCGGCCCGCTGGTGGACCAGGGCCAGTTCAAAGCGTTCATGGCAGCACCGGGCACCTATGTCCTGCAGCATCTCGTGATCGATACTGCGGGCTGTCCCGTCTCCGGTGATGCACCCTTGCTCGTGGTGGCGGCGCCCACCGTGCACCCCGTGGTGGCGCCCATCCCCACCTGCCCGGACGCGCCGGTGCAGCTCATCGCCCGCCCGTCCACCGGCATCTGGTTCGGCGCGGTGGACAGCACCGGACTGGTGGCCCTGGACCAACGGCCCATCCTGGGCGAGGCCATCTTCGTGCTGCAGGATGCCGCCGGGGGAAGCTGTGCCAGCGAAGGCCTCTGGCTCGACCTGCCCGCACCCGCGCCGATGAGCCTGCTGGTGGACACGGCCATGTGCGCGAACGAGACCCCGCAGACCATCGTGCTCAGCGGAGCGTCACCAGGAACGGTCACGCTGGACGGGCCTGTGTTCGGCGTGCAGTACGTGCAGCCCCACATCCTGGCCGTGCAGTTCGATCCGGCGCTGGGGCCCGGCAGCTATGCCCTGGTGACCACGGCTGATGCCGGCGCCTTCTGTCCCGATACGCTCACCACCTGGATCACGGTGCATCCCGAACCGGAGGTGGTCCTTGCTCCGTTCGATACCCTGTGCAGCAGTTCGGGGCCCTACCCGCTCGCTCATGCGCAGCCCTCCGGCGGGCTTTGGAGCGGGTTCGGTGTGCTGGGCGGGCATTTCGATGTGAGCACCCACCAGTTCGGCAACTACCTGCTGCACTATGCCTACTCGGATGCCCAGGGATGCAGCACCACGGCGTCACAGGCCATCACCGCGCTGCGGCGCCCCTCGGTGTTCGGCCCGGCGGACGGCTCGGTGTTCTGCGCGGACGACGGCATCCAGGACTATCACGCCCTGCCCTTGGGCGGCCTGTGGTCCGCACCGCTGAACGGGGCCGACGGCACGCTCGACCCCACCTTCCTGGCGCCGCTCCCGTTCGACGGCATCGCCATCTACACCTTCACGGATGCCACCGGTGGACAATGCAGCAACCTGCCCCGCACCTTCACCGTGCAGGCGCGCACCGTTCCGGAGGTGATGGCCGGTGGCCCGTATTGTGACAACGGACCCGTGGTGGAGCTCACCGGATCACCGGCGGGTGACTGGGGCGGTGCGGCCAGCGGATCCGGCACCACCGGGCAGTTCGACCCTGCGGCCGCCGGCACCGGCACCCACGCGATCACGCTCACCGCCTCGCTTGCGAACGAGTGCCCGGGCACTGACTCCATCGAGGTGGTCGTGCTGGCTGCACCGGTCGCATCGCTCACGCTCCCGATGGACACCCTTGGTCTGCATCAACCTGCGCTGCCCTTGACCGGCGGAGCTCCCGTGGGCGGCACGTACACGATCGATGGCCAGGTCGTCACGAGCTTCGACCCCCAGCAGCACGGCCTCGGCTGGGTGTCGGTGCAGTACGCGGTGAGCGACGGGACCTGCACCGGCATCGCCGTGGACAGCATCCATGTGGACGAGGACACCGGCCTGGGGCAGGACCTGGCGGCCACGTCCCTGCGGCTCTGGCCGAACCCGGCCACCGACCGATCGCTCATCGAGGCGCTCCCGCAGCGGGCCCTAATTCGCGTGCACGATGCCACCGGACGCCTGGTCATCGGGCCGGTGGGAGCCTTGCTGCCGCTTGCGCTCGACATCCACGCGCTGACGCCGGGGCGGTATCAGGTGGACGTGGTCCGCGGCGATCGCACGGACAGGCTGCCGCTGGTGGTGATCAGGCCGTGATCACTCCACCGTGTAGCGCCGCTCCTCGCGGATGAGCTTCACCGGTTCCTTGCCGCACTTGCCCTTGTCGTTGGAGGTGCTGCATGTCACGATCGCCTCGGATCGCACCAGGCAGCGCGCATCGCAGCACACCTCCACGCGGTTCAGCACCCAGCGGTCGCCGCCGCCGGGGCGCATGGGCACGATGGCGCTGTCCGCCGGCACGGTGTAGATCACAGCGGTCTCCTTCAGCACATCGCCGGGGCACTCGGTGCCCGGCCGCCAGTGGCACAGCAGGTGCACCTCGGTCTTTCGTGTGTTCACCAGGTTCTGCGCGGAGAGCTGCGCGACGGCGCCGCAGCAGGTCAGCAAGACTGCGAGCAGGGAACGATGGTGGTCGTGCATGGGTCCGGCTTGTGCGCCGAAACTACAACGGCGCCCGTACCATCCGGTGCGATGAGGACGGGCGGTGCGACTGACGATCCATCATGACCCAGGCCACCGATGATCCCTCTGGAGCGCCGGCGCATGGAGCAAGCGCCCGCTGAACCAGCACCAAAGCCAATGGGCTCATCGCTTCCGGACCCGGACCCATCCTGGACCGGGTTCAGCCATTTCGCGGCAGTTGGAAAAGCGGGCGCAGCTCCGGTCGCATCCAGCGGCCGCACCACGCGTACGCGAGGACGAAGCTCACGGGATCCAGCTCATCGAGGTTCTGGTCCACATGCGCTGCGCATCGGGCGATGAAGAACCGCGATCCCTGGGCATCGAGCTTCAGGTCAGCGACGTACGGGTCGTCCGTGCGCTCGGCCTGGCAGCGGGCGTACATCTCCACCTCCGCCCGGTACTGATCCATATACTCCGGATCGATCTCGCTATCGGTCAGGCTGTCCAACATGCTCGCGATGTGATCATTGAGCAGGGCATTCCATGCCTTGAGAAGCGTGTCGTTGATCGCTGTGATGCCTTCCGGGGTGAAGAGGCTGTCGAAGTCGAGCCGGCGCCCCGTTCGGAGGTCGAACTGGTATCGCTTGGTGAAACCCTCGCAATAGGCACCGCAGCCCTCGCCACTGAGCTCCACCTCCAGCACTTCGGGGAAGGGTTGCCTCACACTCCACTCCAGATCCCGGAGGCGCGGCATGGTCCGGTCCTCGGCATCGCCCCACACCAGATCGAAGAGGTTACCTCCGGCCGTGTCCGGGTCCACCTCGAGGAACTCGATGCACAGGTCGCGATCGATCCGTGCAGCTACGGCAGGCCGTTGAGGTAGCCCGATCCGTGGGAATGTCCACGTCTCGTTCGGTGGCCAGGGCCGCACGGCGCTCACGGTGTCCACGACCATCGTCAATTGGCCAGACACGGGTCTGGCAATGGCACACATCACCGCCAGTACAAAGAGCCGCATCAGTCCAGCCCCAGGGTGATCTGCTTGCCGGGCTCGTAGCCGATGAGGGGATCCTCCGGCGACCGCTCCACCTCCTGGATGGCCTGCTGCCGCTTGAACTGCTTCACAGGGCTCTCCTCGAGGCCCTCCTCCTCGGGCGCCTCCATGTTGCCGATCTCCTCATCGCTGATCAGCATGCCCTGCACCTCCTCCAGCTCGGGTGTCATCGGGATGAACACGGCGTCGAGCAGTTCGAGGTCCTTCACCTTGAAGGGGGTGAGGCGGTTGCCCAGGGCCTTCACCCCTTTCACCGCGATGAAGGCCTCCAGGTCGACCTCCTCGTCGGGCCGGTCGCTGCTGCGCTTGTCGAAGCTCACCCGCACGCGCGGATGGCCCACCAGGCTGTGCATGGTCAGCCTGCTCTCCGGGTGGTCCGTGATGAAGGACATGGGTTCGCGCGAGGGCTCCACCAGGAAGCGCTTCACCTGGAACTGCTGCTTCTCGCCCTCCCAATACACCGCGCTCACCACCGCCTTCGGATCCCACTTTACCACGGTGACCGCGTTGTCCGGGAAGTGGGTGCTGAGCACGAAAGGGAAGAGCTGGTAGCTGCCGTCGCGCATGATGGCCAGGATGCGGTCATCGCCGGAGAAGCGGCCCAGGTAGCGCCCGTGACCCGTGTCGTTGAGGCGGCGTACCGTCTCATCGAACCAGATGGGGATCGCACCGAGCGTGCTGCCACCGCGCTCCTTCAGCACCACCTTCTGCACCATGTACCGCGTGAGCAGGTTGCCCTTGCTGCCTCGCCCCTTCACGGACAACTGGCTGAAGTCGACGTCGAACTTGGTCTTGCGCAGGTTGGGCCGCGGGCGCAGGGTGACCTGCACCACCTCGGCCGCACCGTCGGGGTTGGCGCTGAAGTACTCCACCTTGCTGTCGGGCGCACCGCTGGTGAGGTCGTACTCCTTGTCGCGCGTGATGCCGGTGACGGCGAAACGCTTCATGTAATAGGCGCCCTTGGGTCCGTCCTGGTACACCAGGTGGTAGATGGTGCGCTCATCGTTCTTCTTCCATACGCCCACGTGCAGCACGCCCTTGCCGATGAACTTCTTGTCGGCCACCTTGGTGACGAGCATGGTGCCGTTCTCGCGGAACACGATGATGTCGTCGATGTCCGAGCATTCGTCCACGAACTCGTGGTTGCGCAGGCTCCAGCCCATGAAGCCCTCCGCCTTGTCCACGTAGAGCTTGCGGTTGGCCACGGCCACCTTGGTGGCCACGATGGTGTCGAAGGTGCGCAGCTCGGTGCGTCGCTCACGGCCCGCGCCGTACTTCTTCTTCAGCTCCTTGAAGTGCTCCACGGCATGGTCCACCAGGTGGGCCAGCTTGTCCTTCACTTCGGCGATCTGGTCCTCCAGGCCACGGATGTGCTCATCGGCCTTGAAGCTGTCGAACTTGGAGATGCGCTTGATGCGGATCTCGGTGAGGCGCAGGATGTCGTCCTCGGTCACCGGGCGGCGCAGCTCCTTGGTGTGCGGCTTCAGGCCCTTGTCGATGAAGCTCAGCACCTCCTCCCAGGTCTCGGCCTCCTCGATCCTGCGGTACACCTTCTTCTCGATGAAGATGCGCTCCAGCGAGCTGAAGTGCCACTGGGCCTCCAGCTCCTCCAGGCGGATCTCCAGCTCGAGCTTCAGCAGGCGCAGGGTGTTCTCCGTGCTGATGCGCAGCAGCTCCTTCACCCCCACGAAGCGCGGCTTGTCGTTCTCGATCACCACCGCGTTCGGCGCGATGCTCACCTCGCAGTCGGTGAAGGCGAAGAGCGCGTCGATGGTGGTGTCCGGGCTGACGCCCGCGGCCAGGTGGACGAGGATCTCGGCGTTCTCGGCCGTGTTGTCCTCGATGTGCCGCACCCGGATCTTGCCCTTCTCGTTGGCCTTGATGATGCTCTCGATCAGCGAGGTGGTCGTGGTGCCGAAGGGGATCTCGGTGATGACGAGCGTCTTGTTGTCCTCCTTCCGGATCCGCGCCCGGCAGCGCACCCGGCCGCCGCGCTCGCCCTCGTTGTAGTTGCTCACGTCGGCCAGGCCGCCCGTGGGGAAGTCGGGCACCAGGTCGAAGGAGCGCTTGCGCAGCACGGCGATGCTGGCGTCGATGAGCTCGTTGAAGTTGTGCGGCAACACCTTGCAGCTGAGGCCCACGGCGATGCCCTCGGCCCCCTGCGCCAGCAGCAGTGGGAACTTCACCGGCAGGAAGATGGGCTCCTTGTTGCGGCCGTCGTAGCTCAGCTGCCACTCGGTGGTCTTCGGATTGAAGACGACGTCCTTGGCGAACTTGCTGAGGCGGGCCTCGATGTAGCGGGGCGCCGCCGCGCTGTCCCCCGTGAGCGTGTTGCCCCAGTTGCCCTGGCAGTCGATCACCAGGTCCTTCTGGCCCAGCTGCACCAGCGCATCGCCGATGCTGGCGTCGCCGTGCGGGTGGTACTGCATGGTGTGCCCGATGATGTTGGCCACCTTGTTGTACCGGCCGTCATCGAGCTCCTTCATGGCGTGCAGGATGCGACGCTGCACCGGCTTCAGGCCGTCATACAGCGCAGGCACCGCACGCTCGAGGATCACGTAGCTGGCATAGTCCAGGAACCAGCTGCGGTACATGCCGCTCACGCTGAAGGCAGCGCCGCTGCCCGGCGCAAGGCCCGGCACACCGCGCTCACCGCCCTCCTGCCCCGCACCCTCCGCCGGTCCTTCCTCCGCCCCGGTGCGCTCCTCCGACCCGTCCTGTTCGTCGTTCATGGCCATGTTCCACAGATCGTCTCGGGACGACCGAATGCATTGTTGTTCGTGAGCCGCATCTCCAGGCAGACCCCCTGCCCGGGCTGGTACTCCAGGCGGTAGAAACGGAGCGTGTGCGACCCTGGCGGCACCTGCCCCACGAGCGTCCGCGTACCCTCGATCAGGTCATGCACCTCCACCTGATAGCTCGCGGATGCCAGGAAGAGACTCGCGTTCACCTTGAACTGCACCACCTGGCGGAAGAAGTTCGGCGGGCCGAGCACCTGCTCCACGTAGATGGTGTCCAGACTGAAGATCGCGGGACCTGCGTAGTCCGCGTCGAAGGGGTTGTTCGTCAGTTCCGCCAGATCGATGTCGTCCTTGTAGCAGCCGGCCAGCCCCAGCGAAAGGGCGGTCATGAGCATCAGATGGCGCAGGCGTCTCATCGCAGAGGGATCGTCAATCCGGCCGCCCACACCCCATGTCCATCGGGGCCCGGCAGCCACACCAGCCCGTCGAAGCGCACCTTCTCCTTGTCGTCGAACATGGGCAGCGGTGTCCGGTCCGCACGGCGGTACGACCAGATGGTGTAAGCGGCCGCCACGGCGAGCACACCGGTGCTCACGCCCAGCATCACCTTGCCCCGCCGGAAATCGTCCTGGTGCGCGGGAAGGCGCTCGTCCTTCAGCTCGGCGATCTCGCCGGGGTCGGCACTGGTGTTGTAGAGGTCCTTGTCCTCCTGAAGCTGCCGGCCGGCCTTCCTGTAATTCAGATAGGAGACGGTGGTCCACGCTGCGGCGCCCACCGTGGCCACCGTGGGCAGCGCCTTGTTCAGCCATAGTCGCTCGCGGAATCGCTTCACCTCCTGCTGGTGGGCAAGGAACTCCGGAGAGAAGGGCAGGCGCACGGTCAGCTCCCGGCTGCTGCCCGCGCGGACGTACACCGTGGTGTCCACGATGCGGCGGGTGGGCGCCCATAGCTGGAGGCGGTGGTTGCCTTCGGACAGCTCGAGCACGCGCTCCTGCAGGCGATGGGTACCGTCGAGGATCACCTGGAAGTCGTGCCCCGGATCCACCACCAGCCGTAGCTGGCCGGTGGTCTGGGCCATCTGCTCGCGTGGTAGGAGCGCACAAACGAGGAGCAGCGGAAACTGCATCATCCAGGGTCCTGTCCAAGGGGGCATGGCGGTCATGGTCATTCTTCGGCCAGCGCGCAAGGGGTCCGCACATCGATGTCGTAGCCTTCCAGACGCAGGCGAAGGTCATAGCGGTAGGTCTGACCATCCTGCACCAGGTATCGGCGATAGATGTAGCGGTGCTCCGCGGGTTCCGAGGCGGGATCGAGCCACAGGTCCTGGCCGTTCTGCCGGGCGATGATGCTATAGGCCGCAGCGGAAGGCACGACATCCATGTTCACGCGCAGGTGCACATCGTGCCGCAGGTTCTGCCCTTGGGCGTAGCTCACCGTGGTGATGGAGTCCACGAACAGGAGCTCGACGGCGGTGTTCTCCGGGTCGAGCGGATTGTCGGTAAGAGAGGCCGGATCAAGCTCATCCTTCAAGCATCCCGTGGACAGGACGGCGAAGAGCGCGGTGGCGAGGGTGGCCCGTTTCATGGGAGTCGCAGGTTCAAGGTGGCGAGCCAGGGACCGCCCGGTGTCAACGGCGGCAGCCATGCGATGCCATCGAAGCGGACCTTTTCGCGGTCCTCGAAGTGCGGTGGGTCCTCGATCCGCCCGGCCCGGACCCACCCGTAGACCGTGGTGGCCAGGCAGGCACCGGCCACACTGGCGGCGATGGTGAAGCCCGTCCGCCGGTCCGCGAAGGTCTCCTTGAGCTCCGGGATCCGCACTTCCTTCAAGGTGACGATCTCTTGAGGTGACTGAGAGGTCGCGTAGGTGGTCTCGGCATCGGCCAACGCCTGGTGCGCGTCCTTCATCCGTTGATGCGCCAGCACCGCCCAGACGCTCGTGCCGACGAAGGCCGCCGCGGTGCCGTAGCGCCAGAGGGTGCGGCCCGCTTTCACCCGGCCCCAGGCCTCCCGGTGCACCTTGTGCGCCGGATCCTCCCGCAGGGTGCGCCGGAAGAAAAGCGTGTCGGATCCCACCTGAACGGTGGTATCCAATAACGCGAACCCCGGCGCCCAGAACGCGAGCCGGTGCGGACCGGGTTGAAGCCGAACACCCACGGTGCCCTGCTGAAGGAGTTCGCCGTCCACCTTGGCGCGCACCATCGCCCGCGGGTTCACCAGCAGGCGCACCTCCGTTCCCGAGGACGCAACGGATCCCGGGGTTTGTGCGGCCGCTGGAAGGATGGCCGCCCATCCGACCACCATCACGAGTGTCCTGCTGATCGTGTGCATGGTCCTCATACCTCCTCCTCCACTTCGTCCAGTTTGCGGGCGATGGCCTTCACCGGATCCTCCGGCTTGCCGTTCACCACGTCCTTCTCCACGCGCAGGTTGCCGATGATGAACTCCTGCCGCTCGGGTGTGTTCTTGCCCATGTAGAAGTCCAGCAGCTGCTGCACGGCGGCGTCCTTGGTGATCATCACCGGCTCCAGCCGCATGTCGGGACCGATGAAGTGCTTGAACTCGTCGGGGCTGATCTCGCCCAGGCCCTTGAAGCGGGTGATCTCCGGGTCGCGGCCCAGCCGCGCGAGGGCCTTCTGGCGCTCCTCATCGCTGTAGCAATACACCGTCTCCTTCCGGTTGCGCACCCGGAACAGGGGCGTCTGCAGGATGTAGAGGTGGTCGTTCTTCACCAGGTCGGGGAAGAACTGCAGGAAGAAGGTCATCAGCAACAGCCGGATGTGCATGCCGTCCACGTCGGCATCGGTGGCGATGACGATGCGGTTGTAGCGCAGCCCGTCCATGCCGTCCTCGATGTCGAGCGCGGCCTGGATGAGGTTGAACTCCTCGTTCTCGTACACCACCTTCTTGGTGAGGCCGTGACTGTTCAATGGCTTGCCCTTGAGGCTGAAGACGGCCTGCGTCTCCACGCTTCGGCTCTTGGTGATGCTGCCGCTGGCGCTGTCGCCCTCGGTGATGAAGAGGGTGGTCTCCTGCTTGCGCGGGTCGACCTTGGGATCGCTGAGGTGTACGCGGCAGTCGCGCAGCTTGCGGTTGTGCAAGCTGGCCTTCTTGGCGCGTTCGCGGGCCAGCTTGCGGATGCCGCTCAGCTCCTTGCGCTCGCGCTCGCTCTCGAGGATCTTCGCCTGCAGGGCCTGCGTGGTCTCCGGATGCTTGTGCAGGAAGTTGTCCAGCTTGGTGGCCAGGAAGTCGCCCACGAAGCTGCGCATGCTCTGCCCGCCGGGCTCCACCTCCAGGCTGCCCAGCTTGGTCTTGGTCTGGCTCTCGAACACCGGCTCGATCACCTTCACGCTCACGGCCGCCACGATGCCCGTGCGGATGTCGCCGGCCTCCCAGTCCTTCTTGAAGAACTCCTTGATCACCTTGGCCACCCCCTCGCGGAAGGCGCCCTGGTGCGTGCCGCCCTGGGTGGTGTGCTGGCCGTTCACGAAGCTGTAGTACTCCTCGCCGTAGTGGTTGGCGTGGGTCATGGCCACCTCGATGTCGTCGCCCACCAGGTGGATGATGGGGTACAGCGGCTCGCCGTCCATCTTGGTGGTGAGCAGGTCCAGCAGGCCGTTCTTGCTCTGGAAACGCTGCCCGTTGTACACGATGGTGAGGCCCGTGTTCAGGTAGCAGTAGTTCCACAGCAGCCGCTCGATGTGCTGGTCGCGGTACTGGTAGTGGCGGAACATCTCGGTGTCCGGCTCGAAGACCACGCGCGTCCCGTTGGCCTCGGTGCTGGCCTGCAGCTTCTCGTCCTTGCGCAACACCCCGCGGTCGAACTCCGCCCGCTTCACCTGCCCGTCGCGCACGCTCTCGATGCGGAAGTAGGCGCTCAACGCGTTCACCGCCTTGGTACCCACGCCGTTCAGGCCCACGCTCTTCTTGAAAGCCTTGCTGTCGTACTTGGCGCCGGTGTTGATCTTGCTCACCACGTCGACCACCTTGCCCAGCGGCACACCCCGCCCGTAGTCACGCACTTCCACCCGTCCGCCGTCGATGGTGACCTCGACCTTCTTGCCGTGGCCCATGACGTACTCGTCGATGCAGTTGTCCAGCACCTCCTTGAGCAGGATGTAGATACCATCGTCATAGCTGCTGCCGTCGCCGAGCTTGCCGATGTACATGCCCGGCCGCAGACGGATGTGCTCCTTCCAGTCCAGCGACCGGATATGCTCTTCACTGTAGGTCGTCTCGCTCATCGTGCTTCACCGCCCATGGGACCCGGAACGCGGCATCCAACGTGGCGGCCACCCGGGCCCGAACGCCGGAGATCCAACAGGGACAAGGGTTCCGGCGGGGCGCCACGAAGGTAGACCAGCCCCCGCAGCCCCGGTCGGCCGATCCGGGGAACGGTTTTCAACGATCGCCCTCAGTTTTCAACAGCCGGAGGCGAGGTCCCAAGCGGCAACATCCACCCCACGGACACGGCCCCGAAGGCCTGGGCGCCTGGGTGGTAGGGGTTCGTCACCCCGAACTCCGCCCCCCCGCTGAGCCCGAGCACCAGCCCGGGCAGGGGCAGAAAACGGACCCCGGCCTGTACTCCCGCGGTGGCCAGGGTGCGCTGCCGCACCGGAACATCGAAGACGTACGAGGACTCCTCGGTTTCGGTGGAGACCGGGTTCCACCCGGGATCATAGCGGACCGTGACCGTGCGCACCGTCCCCTCCTCCCGCGCCGAGGGCAGGTGGACCACACCGAACCGAGGGCCGAGCGTGACCGCGAACCGAGGTGCGGCCTGCCACCAGGCGTGCAGGGCCATGCCGATCGACAGGGCGGGCGCCTTGAAGGTCCCGGTCCAGGTGCCCGTGGTGCTCTCCAGGCCGGAGGGCTGGTAGGAGCTGCTCACGGAGCGCACCTGGGCCCGCTGACTGCCAATGTGTACGGCGGGACCCAGCAGCACACCGAAGCGGTCCGAACGCCCGCGAATGAGCACGGCCAGGTCCAACCCAGCACCGGCCGAGCCCCGGCGGTCCACCTGCTCGATCGTCCGGCTCGTCCCTTCGGTGTACTCCACCGGCAGCCCGCCCTGGACGTAGCGCCCACCCACCTCAAGCAGCATGGCGGACTGCCCGGAGATCCGCCCGGCCAGCAGCCCGGCCAGCAACACGGCACCGCCGCGGACGAGGGCACTTCGGCACCGCTTGGACATGCACACTGAACGTTGCGCCGCTCAGGAAATTATGGCAACTGCTGGACCACCGTCGCCGTCGGCACCGTGCCACCCACGTTGCTGAGGATGGGGTCGCGGTCGTTGCCGGTGCCCGTGTACTTCACCTGCCCGTCCAGCGTCACATCCGCCGCGTGATAACCGGGCACTGTGGCCGTGGGCACGGTGCCACCGATGAGCGTGAGGATCGGATCGCGATCGTTGCTGCCACCGGTGTACTTCACCTGTGCATCGCCCACCACATTGCCCGACCACAACAGGGTGCGGCCGTTGGCGCTCTTGCGCGCGTTGGCGCCCCAGGTGGCCGTGGTGGCCACGCTCAGGTCCAACGCCGTGGCCGTACCGCTCAGGGCGATCGGCTGCGCGGTCATCACTCCCAGATGGTTGCGGTGCCGCACCGCCACGTGGTAGCTGCCGGCCGCCAGGCAGAATCCCAGCGGCGAAGTGCCGTCCACCGCCACCACATCCCCGTCGCGCTGCACCAGCGCCGCTCTGGCCTCCAAAACCTGAGCGGGCGTGGTGGCCGATCGCAGTTCCACCAGCACCCAGTCCGTGATGGCGTTCGCCCCGGTGACGGCCAAGACCTGTGCCGTGGTCGTTGTGGCCCCGGTGAGCAGATGCCCGGCGGCCGAGTACGGCTCAGTGAGCGGGAGCACCCCCTGCCGCCGCAGGCTGTCCACCATCAGGTTGGCCGCGCTGCGCCAGGCACCGTCCAACAGCACCGTTGCCGCGAGCACCGTAGGCGGCGCCACCTCACAGGGCGGTGTGCCGGTGGTGAAGCTGGTGGGCTGCGACCAGAGCGATGTGCCCCCTTGACCGCCCACCGTGCCCTGGCACACCGTGCGCACCTGGAACTGATGCGCGGTGCCCCACGACAGGCCGGTCAACGGCAAGCTGGTGCCCGTGACACCGGTGACCAGGGTCCACGCCGGTGCAGCGCTCTCCTTCCACTGCACGTCGTACGCGGACGCGCCCTGCACCACCGCCCAGTTGAGGATGGCGCTGTTGTACGTGATGCTGGTGACCGACTGGCTCAGGGGACGATCGCAGGTGCTGGCCTGGGCGGCTATCGAGAGGCTGTAGCAAGCCACCGGGTCGCTGGCACCATTGGCGCCGAACACATGCACCACATAGGCCCCGGCCGCCGCATTCGCATAGCTGATGAACTCGCTGTTCGTACCGCTGTTCTGCGCCAAGGCCAGCTGATTCCCTCCGGATCCGAGCAGCCGCACATTGTAGTTCGCCGGCAGCCCGGACAGGAAGATGGTGATCGTGCTCGTGGCCGCGATGCTGAACCCATAGTGATCGGCGTCCGATGTGGTGGCGATCAACGCGCTGATGTTCGCTGGAAGCGCCACCTGTGCCGCAGTGGCGAAGGTCTCGTTCGGCTCCAACGCATCCGGGCAGGGCGCCGGCGTGGTGAACACGGTGCTCGCGCTGAACGCGGACGTGGACGCTCCGCAGTCGCTCTGCACTTGGAACTCGTACGCGGTCGTCTGGCTGAGCCCCGTAAGCGCATAGGTCGTGGTGGTCAGCCCCGGGATGGTGGTCCATGTGGGGGCGACCTGGGGCTTCCAGCGCAGCGTGTAGGCCGCCACGCCCAGGTTCGACCAGCTCAAGGTGGCCGCGTTGCTGGTGAGGTTCGTCACGCTCAGCGTACCCGGGGGGTCGCAGGTGCTGCCGCATTGCGCCAGGCACGCGGACGCGTTCACCCGGTTGCGGATCACCGCCGCCGGCTGCGGACCGAAGCCATTGGTGAAGTTGATGCCCACACCGCCCACCAGGTGGCAATAGCTCATGATGGTGCCCCCGCCCGTCGGCAACGGACCCGTGGCGCAGGAGCCTTCGGTGTAGCCGGCCGTGGGACCGCAGCCATCGATGGCCGTACCGTTGCCGTTCCACACGCAGGCATGCGTGTGCGCCGAGCCCAGGTTGTGCCCCTGCTCGTGCGTCACCACCTCCACGCTCCAGCTGTACGTGGGCACGTTGCTGTAGCTGCTGTTGATGTCGCTGTACGCCATGCGCGAGGAGGTGCCTCCGCACAAGGAGTTGATCCAGGCGATGCCCCCGTTGCCGCTGTAGCCCAGCAGGTGCGCCAGGTCGCCGTTGAAGCTGGTGCGGTACGCCCCGAACTGGTTCAGGTAGTTGCTCGTGGACGGCCCGGTGTAGGGGCTCGTCACGTCCCACACGAACACCTCCTGCAGCTGCACGTCCACCCCGTCGTTGTCGAACAGGATCGCGCTCTGGTTGAAGAGGCCCGTGACGTAGTTGGTGGCCGCCACCACGCCGCCCTTGTCCACGAAGATGGGATGGTCCACCTCCCAGTAGAACTTCACGCAGCGGATGCTGCGGTCGTCGGGATCGCCTTGGAGCTCGCTGGCGTGGTAGGGATCGCCGTCGTGCGTCGTACCGCAGGTCATCGGCCGGTGCAGCCGCAGGTCGTGCTCCCGGTACACCACGTGCATACCGGCCTCCGCCCCGTTCAAACGGCCCAGGACGAGCGTGCCCTGCGCATCGCGCACCACGCCGATCAGCTCATCATCGAACACGCTCAGACCCGCGACCGAAGCCGCCTCGCCCCGCACCCGACCCCGGTAGTGCACGCCCGGCTCCACCTGCATGGCGCCGCGCAAGGCCGTGGTCACAGTGAAGCCATCGGCCAAAGGCTGCCAGCGTTCCAGCTCCAGCGTCAGCGGTCCGTCGGGGGTGGGAAGCGTCACCGCCATGGTGTGGGCCGCGCCGCGCAACACCTGCGTCACCGCCTCCGCGTGGAGCGATAGCACGGTGGCCCGGGCGGTCGCTTCCTGCCAGCGCGCCGTGGTCCGGTCGTCCACCTGAAGCTCCTGCACGAGGCCCACATGCGTGAAGGCCACACCGCGATCCTGCAAGGCCTGGATCCGCGCCGCGACGTGACCACCCCAGCGCTGGCCCTGGGCCTGAGTCAGCAGCAGCAGAACCAGGAGGAACAGGACGATGCGGTGGGTGATGGCGGGCAACATGGAAGCAAGGTACACGGTGGGCGGGGCCAACCGCGTCCTGCATAGATGGAGGCTGTCAACCGGGCCTTCAGCGCCCGATCACCTTCGACCGGAACTCGCTGCCCTACCTCAACCCGCGCTTCACCAGCAGCGGCTCCACGCCGGGGTCGCGGCCGGTGAGGTCGCGGTAGAGCTCGGCCTCGGCCTTGCTGCCGCCCTGGCTGAGCACCGTGCGGCGGAACCGGTCGCCGTTGGAGCGGGTCATGCCGCCGTTGGCGGTGAACCAGGCGTAGGCGTCGGCGTCCATCACCTCGCTCCACAGGTAGGCGTAGTAGTTGGCGGCGTAGCCGGTCCACGCGTGGCTGAAGTAGCAGCTGCGGTAGCGCGGCGGCACCTCGGCGATATCGAGCCCGTACTTCTGCAACGCCGTTCTCTCGAAGGCCTCCACATCGGTCACCAGTGGGGCATCGGCGGGCAGGCTGTGCCATTCGAGGTCGAGCAGCGCAGCGGCCAGGTACTCGGTGGTGGCGTAGCCCTGGTTGAAGCGGCTGGCCTTGCGCAGCTTATCGGCCAGCGCGGCAGGGATGGCCTCCCCGGTCTTCCAGTGCTTCGCATAGTTGTTCAGCACCTCGGGCACCAGCGCCCAGTTCTCGTTCACCTGGCTGGGGAACTCCACGAAGTCGGTGCTGGTGTTGGTGCCGGCGAACTTCGGGTACTTCTGCGCTCAGCATGCCGTGCAACGCGTGGCCGAACTCGTGGAAGAGCGTGGTCACGTCATCCCAGCTCAGCAGGCAGGGCTGGCCGGCGGCGGGCTTCACGTAGTTGCAGTTCTGCGTGATCACGGGCTGCTGGCCCAGCAGGGTGCTCTGGTCCACGAAGCTGCTCATCCACGCGCCGCCGTTCTTGTTGTCGCGGGCGTAATAGTCGCCGTAGAACAGGCCGATGACCTCGCCGGTGGTGTCGATGATGTCGAAGACGCGCACATCCGGGTGGTAGACCGGCAGGTCTTTGCGCTCCTTGAAGCGCAGACCGAACAGGCGCTCAGCCGAAAAGAAGACGCCGTTCTGCAACACGCTCTCGAACTCGAGGTAGGGCTTCACGGCCGCCTCATCGAGGTCGTATTCGGCCTTGCGCACCTGCTCGGCATAGAGGTCCCAGTCCCAGGAGGCCACGGTGAAGCCTCCCCCCTGCTTGTCCACGATGGCCTGCAGCTTGGCGGCCTCCTTGCGGGCGTTGGCGGCGGCGGCCGGGGCCATGTCGGCCATCAGCTTCAGCGCGCGGTCCGGGCTCTTGGCCATCTGGTCGTCCATCACATAGTGCGCCCAGCTGGGGAAGCCGAGCAGCTTCGCCTTCTCAGCGCGCAATTGGGCGAGGCGGGCGATGATGGCCTTGTTGTCGAACTCATTCCCACGGCCGTTGCGGGCGAGCGAGGCCTTCATGATCCGCTCACGCAGGCCGCGGTCCTTCAGCTCGGCCAGGGCCGGTTGTGTGGTGGTGTTGCGCAGGTCGATGAGCCACTTGCCTGCATGTCCCTTTGCGTTGGCTGCGGCCGCGGCCGCCTCGATCCCCTCGGGGCTCATGCCCTCCAGCTGCTTCACCTCGTCCACCACGATGGCCGACGCGCTCCGCTCCTTCAGGATGTTGTCCTCGAACTTCGTGGTGAGCTCGGCCTCTTCGCCGTTGAGGGCCTTCATGCGCTCCTTGCCGGCCGCGTCCAGCAGGGCGCCTGCGCGCACGAAGCGCGCGTAGTAACGCTCCAGCAGACGGGCGTCCACCGGCTCCATGCTCATGCTGGCGCGCTGGTCGTACACGGCTTTGATGCGCTGAAAGAGCTTGTCGTTGAAGGTGATCGCATCGGCATGCGCGGCCATCCGCGGCGCCAGGTCGGCCTTCACCGCTTGCAGACTGTCGTTGGTGGCGCTGCCGGTCATGTTGTAGAACCAGTTGGTCACCCGGGTGTAGGACCCACCGGCGCGCTCCAGGGCCACGATCGTGTTCTCGAAGGTCGGCGCGTTCGGATCGTTCACGATGGCGTCCACTTCGGCGAGGTGTCGCTTCATGGCCTCCAGGATCGCCGGGCGGAACTCCGCATCGGTGACCTTGTCGAAGGCGGGTGCGAAAAAGGGCAGGTCGCTGCGCTCAAGGAGCGCGTCGGAAACGGCGGTCTCCATGGTGCTCGTGGTGGGTTCGGGGGCTTGGGAACAGGCGGCCAGCAAGGCCAGGGCCGCGATCGGGGGAAGGGTTCTGTACATGGGTTCCATCAAAGGGACCGCAAGGTAACCGCAGCGAAACTGCACCCGTCACGGGACGAACGGTGCTCGTGCTGAAGGTGGCGTTCGTTCAGGAGATGACGCGGGCAAGGATCCCCATGGCCCTGTGCTGGAGGGCTGCCTTGGGAGGGCTGTGACCAGGAACAGGCGGGACGCCTGTTCGACTTCCTACACGTTGAAGAGGAAGTGCATCACATCCCCGTCCTTCACGATGTACTCCTTCCCTTCGGTGCGCAGCTTGCCGGCGGCGCGGCAGGCGGGCTCACTGCCCAGGGTGATGTAGTCGTCGAAGCCGATGACCTCGGCGCGGATGTAGCCCTTCTCGAAATCGGTGTGGATGACGCCGGCGGCCTTGGGGCCCGTGTCGCCCTGGTGGATGGTCCAGGCGCGCACCTCCTGTACACCGGCGGTGAAGTAGGTCTGCAGCTTCAGCAGGTGGTAGGCGGCGCGGATGAGCTTGTTCACCCCGGGCTCATCGAGGCCGATGTCCTTGAGGAACATCTCGCGTTCCTCCGGCGTCTCCAGGCTGGCGATCTCGGCCTCGATGGCGGCGGTGACGAAGATGACCTCGGCGTTCTCGTCGGCCACGGCGGTCTTCACCGCATCCACATACCGGTTTCCCGTGGTGGCGCTCTTCTCGTCCACGTTGCACACGTACATCACCGGCTTGGTGGTGAGCAGCTGGAACTCGCTCAGCAGGG
Source organism: Flavobacteriales bacterium (assembly GCA_016713875.1). Taxonomy (NCBI): domain Bacteria; kingdom Pseudomonadati; phylum Bacteroidota; class Flavobacteriia; order Flavobacteriales; species Flavobacteriales bacterium. Next base: position 703,095 of record JADJOI010000003.1, on the reverse strand, counting down.
CCGGATCATCGTTCACCGTGACCACGGTGCGGGCGCTCTGCCCCTTCAACAGGGCCTCGCGGATGCGGGTGAGCAGCTCGAACCGGCGCTTGGCCTCCTTCTCCCCGATCTGGGCCTGCTTCTCCACCTTCTTGATGCGGGCCTCCACGGTCTCCAGGTCCTTCAGTTGCAGCTCGATGTCGATCACTTCCTTGTCGCGCACAGGGTCCACGCTGCCGTCCACGTGCACCACGTTGGGGTCGTCGAAGCAGCGCAACACGTGCAGGATGGCATCGCACTCGCGGATGTTGCCCAGGAACTGGTTGCCGAGGCCCTCGCCCTTGCTGGCGCCCTTCACCAGGCCGGCGATGTCCACGATCTCCACCGTGGTGGGCACGATGCGCTGGGGCTTCACCAGGTCGGCGAGCTTGTTGAGGCGCGCGTCGGGCACGGTGATGGTGCCCACGTTGGGCTCAATGGTGCAGAAGGGGAAGTTCGCCGCCTGGGCCTTGGCGTTGCTGAGGCAGTTGAACAGAGTGCTCTTGCCCACGTTAGGCAGGCCGACGATGCCGCATTTCAGTCCCATGGTCGTTCAAAAGGCGCGCGAAGATAGCCCCTTCGCACGCCCGGCTATCTTGGCGGCATGTCGCAACTCCCCCAGCTCATCGGTGCCGCCTTGCTGCTGGCGGCCTACGCCCTGTCGCAGACCGGCCGGATCAAGGGCGATTCGCCCACCTACCTGCTTCTGAACCTGCTGGGCGCGCTGCTGCTGGCGGTCGATGCGATCCGGGCCGTGCAATGGGGATTCATCATCCTGGAGTGCGCCTGGGTGCTGTTCTCGCTGCCGGGGCTCTACCGGCTGCTGGTCCGCAAGGGCGCCGGCCCTGCTTGAACGGTCCCCAACGAAGAAGGGCGCCCGAAGGCGCCCTCATCGATCGGCGGACCCGTAGGGATTCGAACCCCAAACCTTCTGATCCGTAGTCAGATGCTCTATCCAATTGAGCTACGGGTCCAGCAAAAGCGGCTGCGAAGATAACGGATCCGGAGAACCCCGATCAGGGCTTGTAATACTTGAGCGCCTCGGGCATGTACGCCTCCAGGTCGTGCACCCGGGTCTCGTCGCTCGGGTGGGTGCTGAGGAACTCGGGCGGCTTGGCACCGCCCCCGGCCGCCATGCGCTGCCAGAAGGCCGGGGCGCTGCGCGTATCGTGACCGGCCATCGCCATGAACACCAGGCCCATCTTGTCGGCCTCCGTCTCGTGCTTGCGGCTGTACGCCAGCATGCCCAACTGACTGCCGATGCCGTACGACTGGAGGAAGATGTCCCGCGTGAGCCCAGGCTTCGACGCCGTCAGCGCCTCCAACGTCATGCCCGCCCCCTGGATGGCGAGGGCCTGGCTCATCCGTTCGTTGCCGTGGCGGGCGATCGCGTGAGCGATCTCGTGCCCCATCACCACCGCCAGTCCGGCATCGTCCTGGGTCACCGGCAGGATGCCGGTGTACACCACCACCTTGCCGCCAGGCATGCACCAGGCGTTCACCGTGGGGTCGTTCACCGTGTTGAACTCCCACTGGAACCCGGCGACCCGGTCCGAGGCGCCCACGTTTGAGAGGTAGCTCGTAGCGGCCTGGGCGAGCCGATCGCCGATGCGGCGCACCTGGGCCGCGCGGGCGTCGGTGGCCGACAGTACCTGGTTCTGCTGCAGGAACTCCTGATAGGCCGTCAGCGACATGCCCATCATCTCGCTCTCCGGCAGCAGGTTCAGCTGGCTTCGGCCGGTGATGGGCACCGAAGAACATCCGGATGCGACCACCAGGGCCGTGAGGACTGCAGCGCGGGGCACCACCATGGTCATTGGATGGTGGCGGAGAGGCCGCGGTCCAGCAGGGCCACGCACATGGGCTCCAGCGTGTCGAAGGTGCCGCGCTTCACGCTGCACTTGCCGCTGTAGTGCACGATCCAGGCGCATTGTTCGGCTTGGATCGGGTCGTGCCTGCAGACGGCCACCAACGAACCGATCACATGGTCGAAGGTGTTCACATCGTCGTTGTGCAGCAGCAGTTCACGCTGCGGACCATGCTCGCAGAGCAGCTCAACGAGCAGGGCCTCCTCAGGTTCGGTGACGTGCGCCATCGGGGTCGGGATGGCGCGAAAATAAGCGGTCGCACCGCCCTACGGCGTCACCAGCGCCGGATCCACCAGCACCTCGGTCCCGAACCGCTGCAGCAGCGCCCGAGCCTCGGCCACAGGGATCCGCTTGCCGTTGAGGTAGGCCGTGATGAAGGCGTCCTTCACCCCCTTGGTCACCGCGTCCTCGCGGCGTGCCCGCACCACGTCCAGATCGCGGAAGATGCCGGTGGTGTAGCGGATGCGGCCGCCGGCGATGGCCTCGCTGTTGAGCGGGGTGATGTTGAAGAGCTTGTCCAGCGCGACCGGCTTGGAGTACACGCCGACCTGGACGGTGAAGAAGAGGCCCTTCACGGTCTCCACCTGTTTGGCGGGTGCTGCCATGGGGTCGCTGTAGTAGGCCGTGGCGTCCACCGGCGGGTTGAACTGCGCCATCACCTCGGCGGCCGTGGCCGGATAGTTCGCCAACTCCTGACCGGAAGCGGTGGGCACAGGCTGCAGCTCCGAGGGGCGCTGGACGGTGGCCGCAGGGGCAGGGGCAGGCGTGGACGAAGGAGCGGGTGCGGGCGTTGTGGCCGACGGGACCGCCGGCTCCGTGGTGGGTCGAGCAGCGGGCGAGGTCGTGGCCAGGTCTCCTCCACCTTGGGCGATGCGTCGGGCCTCGGCCAGCGGGATGCGCTTGCCATTGTAGAAGGCCACCACGAACGCGTCGGTGTACCCCCGTCCACGCACCGTGCCTTTGGCCTCATCCGCCGCCTCGAAGCGGGTGAAGAGACCGGCCGTATAGCGGATCAGCCCGCTGGTGGTGCGCTCGCCGGTCACCGGCGACAGGTCGCTGAACACCTGCTGCGGCACCGGGTCCCGGAAGGCCCCGATCTGCACGCTGAACACCAGCCCGGCGGGCAAGGGCTGCTCCATGGGGATCGGCGTGGCCCGGGGCAGGGGCACGGCCGCCATGTCGAACACATCCCGGCGCAATGGTTCGGCCGTGATCTCCAGCCCGCGGGTGCCATCCGGCGAAGGAGCGGCCGTCACCGGCGCCGGCGCAGCGGTCGGGATGGCTGTCGCATCGGCAAGGGCACCGGCCCCTTCGCGCGGGGGGGCGCCCGGAGCGGTCACGGGACCCGGGATCTGACCCGCCCGCACCTCGGCCAGCAAGGGATCCGTGCGACGGGTGCGCTGCTCCAGGGCCATGATGCCGGTGGCCCGGTCGTCGTTCAGTTGCTGCAGGTAGAGCGCGGCCTGGCCGTCGTTGAGGGCGGCCGCACCACGCAGGCGCTGTGATGCCGCGCTGAGCGAATCGCCGCGCTGGGCGAGCAGGGTCGATCGGGCGCGCAGGGTGGCCACCTGTTCGCGTGCAGCGGCCTCCTGACCTACCTGCGCGGTGCGTTCCAATTGGTCCGCTTCGGTGACCAACGCCTCGGCCAACTTCTTCATGCCCGCGGCCTCCTCCGCTGCCGCCGTGCCGGCCTCCTGTTGCTCCATGGCCTTCACCTTGGCCTGGAAATACCGGCTGTGGTCCGCGTTGTCCATCACCAGCAGATGCTCCTCGCTGCTCAGGTAGTAGAAGGCCTTCAGCTTCTCGGCGAAGGCCTTGGCCTCGGCCACTTCGCGCTGACGCTGCTCCAGGGAGCGTGCTTCCTCCGCAGTGAGCAGCGAAGCCTGGTGCAGCGAATCCGAGAGGGTCTGCAGGCGAACGGCCTCGCGCTCCAGTTCGGGCCGGGCCTTCTTCCGTGCGGTGAGGGCACTGTCGCGCACGGCCACGGCGCGGTCGGCCAGTGCAACGGACAGCTGCTGATCGCTGGCGGAGCGGTCCATGGCGCCCTTGGCGCGATCCCGCAACACCGTTTCATCCTCCTGCAGGAGCTCGCTCATACCATCGGTGAGCAGCGTGTCGCTGGTGAGGAAGGCCGAGTACCGGACCTGGCCCGCCGGGTCGAGCGGGACCGCGCCTCCGGGAACGGCCGCTGTCGAGCCCTGGTCCGCTCCAGCGCTGCTGGCAGGCTTCGCGCCATCGGCCGCGGGTCCGGTGCCCGGGCCATCGGCGACGGCGACGGGTGCTTCGTCAACGTGCACCAGCGTATCCGCCGCAACAGTGGTCGGCGCTTCCGCGCGAGCCTCCGGCGTCACACCGTCCGTTCGCACCGGTTCCGTCGCCGGGGCCGCAACGGCCGCATCGGCTGCGCCTCCGGGCCGCTCCGGCGCGGGCACCTGCGCCACGGCCGTGGCCGGACCGAACATGCGCTCCTCGACCTGCGCCATGGTGAGCGCTTCACCCCGTAGGAACCGGTCTCCGGAGATGTAGGCCTGCGCGGTGATGGCCCGATCGAGCGCGGCCAGCGCCTGCAGCTCGGCGGTGTAGGCCAGGCGATAGAGGCTGTCGCGGGCCAGGATGTCCTCCTTACGGTCGGCGAGCCTGCGCAGGCGATCGCCCTCGGCGGCATACGTGCGCGAGCTGCCTTCCTCGGAGCGCGCCAGGGCGAGCACCGGCTCATCGGGCGCCAGGCCCAGCCGGGCCACCTGCGCCCCGAGCTCCTTCAGGCTGTCACGCCCGGCCTTCAGCTCCTCGCGGGTGATGAAGGCCATGCGCTGGCCCATCTCCGTGCGCAGGATCAGCTGATCATCGATGGCGCGGTCGGCGTCCTTGCGGATGCGGTCGTACGTCTTTCCCTGAACGGTATCCAGCATCGCCTCCAAGGAATCGATACGGACCTGCAACAGGTCCATCTCCCCCAGGTCCCTGTCACGCAGCGCAACGGCCTCGCCGACCTCGTTGGAACGCACCTCCAATTTGCTGGCATAGACCGCTGTGGGGCGGCCGGCGATGGCCACGTAGCGGGCGGCCTCCGTGCCGGAGATCGTTCCCGCGGAACGCATGGGCCCGCGATCGATGCCCGACCCCGGTGCCGCGGTGACGAGCAGATCGCTGCGCATGGCCTCCGAGCGCAGGCGTTCGGCCCGGGCCTCTTCGGCGCCTTTCAGGTTGCGCAGGCGGTCCACGCGTGGCAGCACCTCGGTGGAACGGGCCGGCTCGCGTTCGATGAGCTTCAACTGACGCTGAACCTGCACATCGATGCTGTCCACCAGGATCGCGCTCAGGTCGCTCAACGCGGCCACCCGCTCATCCAGGTCCTGAACCGCCTCCAGACGCGACACATCGGCCGCATGACCCGGGGTCAGTAGTTCGATGAGCTCCTCGTCGGAGAGCCCTGCCGGCAGCTCCAGCGCCGTCCCGGAGATCACCACCACCTCGGGGCTGTCCACCGGTTGCGCGGTCGTTTCCGCGGCGATGCGTTCAGCGGCGATGGCCGCATCAAGGCTGTCGATGCGCGTGCGGACCTCGGTGATCCGCGCCGTCACGCGCTCCCGTTCCTGACGGTCGCGTGTGGCGGCCCGCAATTGCTGCAGCTCGGCCACCTCGTTCTCCAGCACGAACCGCTGCTGTTCGGCGCTCACGGTCGGTGGCACCGCATCCAGGGTGCCCTGGCCTTGGTCGGCGACCCGGGTGTCCTCCCGGATCTGCTGCGGGGTCGGTGGTACCTGGACCACAGGCTGCGTTCCCTCCGTTCCATCGCGCGACGTCACCCCTTCCCCGGAGGTGGAGGTCGTCGCGTCCTCCTGTCGAGCATTGTCCGCGCCATGCGTCGCATCGGCGCCACCGGTCACGACCTGCCCGGCGGTCGGGGCATCGGGCTGTGCGAGCGTTCCGTTCGGGAGCGCGGCGCCGTCGGCGGATGCGGCTTCCTCGACGACCTGTGGCGCAGCAGGCACCTGCGCCGCTCCGTTGGCGGATGCCGATGGGCGTTCGCTGGCGAGGGCATCACCCTCCTGCGCAGTGATGCCTTCCGGCTGTGCCACCTGCACCGGCGCGGCCTGTTGCGACTGTCCCGTCGGTGCGGCAATGGTGCGTGCGGCGGCCTGTTCGGCGGTCACGCGTTCGGTGGCCGCCGCCGCGGTGGAAGCGCGCGGCTCCGCTGCGGCGAGGGCCTCGCCCAGTTGCCAGTCATAGCGTGCGGCAGGCTCCTCGGCCAGCAGCTCTGCCGCGGCCCCGCTGTAGCGTTCGTCCACCGCCAGACCACCGATGCGCTGCACGTTCTGCGCGATGCGCCCGGCGAGGGCCTCCACCGCGGAGGCGTCCAGCCGGGTGGCCGGGCGCAGGTCGGGCTGCTTCACCAGGCCCGCGACCAATTGGCCGCGGGTGCGCATCGTGGCCACCTCGGCCTCGGCCGCGCGGGCCCGCGCGTACGCCTTGGTGACCTCCTGCCCCAGGTACCCGAGCTGCTCGCGCTGTTCGGTGAGCTCCCGCGTGATCTCGTCCTGTCTGGTCTTGCCCTTCGCGGTGGCCAGCTCGCGTTCGAGCCTTCCGATGCGGTCCCGCAGTTCGCTCTCCTCGCTGCTCTTGCTGCGTGCCGCCGCCATGGTGCGGGTGGCCTCCAGCTCCTTCTCGGTGGCCTCCCGCCGCACGCGCTCCACCAGGTCCGGGCCGGCGCCGGAGCCCTTCGCGGCCTCCTCGTGCTCGCGGGCCTTCACCAGCAAGGGCAGGGTACGGTCGGCCTGCTTGGCGTTCAGCGCATCGCCGAGCTCGGTGGCCAGGGTGGCGGTCCGTTGGGACCGTTGGGCGGTGGCCATCCGCTCGGCATCCAGGTCCTGCCCGGTGCGCATGGCCGCGCGGGCCTTGGCGTTGGCATCGGTCGCACGCGCACGGGCCAACGCCGCTTCACGCATCAGCCGCTCGCGCGCCACCGTGTCGGTGATCAGTACGGCCTGCTTCACGAGGTCATCCGCGACCGAGGCCGAGCGCTCGGCCTCAAGCACCGCTTCCTGGGCCAGGGTGAAGGCGGCGCCCGATCCATCGCCAAGGTCCTTGATGTGTAGCTCGTCCTGCTGTGCACTACGTTTCAGATCGGCCACCACGGATGCTGCTGTACGGTCGCCGGTGAAGCCGGCCTCGTTCATCAGCTGGTCGGTGCTGCGGGGTGCCTGCTCTTGGGCCACCGGCGGTGCGGCCGCGGCCTGCCCCACGTCCAGTCGGGCGCGCCGCTTGATCTCCTCCAGGGCCATGGCCACCAGGTCGCCTTCCAGCGCCTCCTCGAAGTAGTTGCGGATCACCAACCGCTCCTGACCGCCCTGGTCCTCCAGCTTCAGCTCCTGGCGATAGGCGCGAGGGCCATCGCTGCGCGGCACCTCCACGATACCGGCGTGCTTCCTTCCCGTGGGACCCGCCTCCACCAGGAAGCGGTAACGGCCACTGCGCGGCAGGCTGATCAGGTAGGTCCCGTTGATGTCCGTCCGCACATCGGCCACCACCTCGCGGGTGAGGCCGTCCTCGACGATGATGTGCGCCTTGCGGTCATCCGCATCGAAGGCCGAGGCGAAGGTGCCCTTCAGCACGGTGAGCACCACCGGCACCTGCTCGGTGCTGACGCGGTACACATGCAGCATGTTCTGGCTGCTGCTGCGCGCCGAGGCGAAGCAGGCCTGGCGCCCCTCCCCGTCCACGATGTAGAACAGGTCCTCATCGGGCGTGTTCACGGCGAAGTCGAGGTTCTCCGGACGGCCGAAGACGTCCATGCCGCGGTCGTAGGCGCTCTTGAAGATGTCGTAGCCGCCCATGCTGTTGTGCCCCTTGCTGGCGAAGTAGAAGCTCTTGCCATCGGGATGCATGAAGGGGAAGTCCTCGTCCTGGTCGGTGTTGATGAAGCCGGCCAGGCGCACCGGAACGGCGAAGGTGCCGTTGGGCAGGATCTCCGTGCGGTAGATGTCGCGGCCGTTCTTGCCGTCCTTGCCATAGCTGCCGAAGTAGATCGGGCCCGGCTTGTCCGGCAGGTGGATCAGGGAACGGCCCGTGAACTTCTTGTCCAAGGGGGTCTTCAGTTCGTCCGGGGTCACCACGATGCGGCCGCCGATGCCCTCCAGGTCGTAGTAGCGGAAGAACTCGCGGTCCTCCACCTCCACCTTGCTGCTGACGGTGATCTCCTTGAGGCTGCTGAGCAGCTGCTGACCGTTGCGGCACTGCTGCTCCAGCGCGTCCACCGGATGGGCGGCGATGGCCTTGGCGTCGCCGGTGCCGCGGAAGCGCTGGTAGGCGTTCAGCGCGTCGGTGAAGCGGTAGTTGAGGTGGTAGGCGCGGCCCAGCCAGAACCAGGCGAGGGCGGGGATGGACGGGTCCGCCGCCGCGTACTTCAGGAAACCGATGGCCTTTTCCCGGTCGCCGCCGCCATGCAGCACGCAGGTGCCGTAGTGGTAGTTGAGCCGGCGGTCGCCGGGCTCCAGGCTCACCAGCTGCGAGTACAACGGCAGGGCCTCGGCGAACCGCTCCTCGGTGAAGAGGGCGTCGGCCTTGGCGCGCAGCTGCTTGTCACCCTGTCCGTGGGCGAGGAAGGCAGCGCACAGCCACAGCGGGAGCACCGCGAGGCGGGTCATCATCGAAGAGCGCGCCTTTGTACCGCTTGCAGGGGTCGGCGGTTTCATGGGCCTCCGGCGTTCCGGCCGGCCAGGTTCATCCGGTTCTCCTCCCCGCGCCACAGGCGACCGATGTTCTGGCGGTGGGTGTACAGCACCAGCAGGCACAGCACCACGGCGAAGCCCACTTTCACCGGACCGGTCTCGTGGAACACCAGCACCACCGCCAGCGGATAGACGACAGCGGCCGTCATGGAGCCGAGGGAGACGTACCGTGATACGCTGAAGACGACCGCGAAAGCCGCCACGCAGATGAGGGCCGCACCGGGATGTACGGCGAGCACCCCGCCCAGGGAGGTGGCCACGCCCTTCCCGCCGCGGAAACCGGCGAACACCGGATACAGATGGCCGAGCACCGTGGCCAGGACGAGCACCACACGGAGCCACATCCAGCCCTCCCCGTCCACCTCCAGGCCCGAGAAGTTGGGCAGCACACGCACCGGAAGGAAGCCCTTCAGCATGTCGATGAGCAGCACCGGCACACCGGCGCGCGGACCGAGCACCCTGAAGGTGTTCGTGGCCCCGGCATTGCGGCTGCCGTGCTCGCGTACATCGATGCCATGGAAGGCCCGGCCCCACCACACCGCGGTGGGGATGCTGCCGATGAGGTAGGCGAGCATCACGCTGAACGCACCGTACACCCAGGGGAAGTCCATGGTTCAAAGTCCGAAACGGTCGCGGAACTCGTCCACCTTGCGTTTGTTGGTGAGGATGAACTGGTAGGCGGGCTCGTCCTTCTTGCTTTCGAGCACCCGCTTGTCGTCCTTCAGTTCGCTCAGCATCGTGTTGAACTGCTGGTCGCTGCTGTAGGCATAAAGGTAGTTACGCGCGTACTGGAAGAAGTAGTAGGTCTGGTCGTCGAGCATCAGCAGGATGGTCATCGCGTCGCCGCTGCGCTTGCGCTGCAGCTCCACCTTGCCCTTCACATAGCGGAACACGGGCTTCTTCAGCACGGTGCCCACGCCGATCGGCCCGCGGCTCAGCCAGCTCTGCTCCACCTCGTCCCAATACAGGTTGACGTCGCACAGGTTGAGCGCTTTCACCAGTTCGTCGGGCAGCTTCTTGATCTCGCCCTTCAGGCTCAGCTCACTGATGAGCTTGTCGCTCTTCTCCAGGCCGAGCACCTCGCGCAACGAGCGTTCATAAGGTGTCTTGGTGATGTCGACCTGCTTCTGGTCCGGATAGGCCAGCATCTCGGTGGTCATGCGCTCCAGGGCGTTCTCCAGGAAGAAGAAGTCGGCCATCATCACCACGCGGGCGGTGGTGCTGTCCGGTCGGTGCACGAGGGAACCCACGTTGTCCACGACCACGCGGCCCAGGTTCAGGCCGTGCCGGATGCGGCCGTCGCCCTGCACCAGGCAGTCCTCCGTGCCCAGGCTCACCAGGTCGCCCGGCAGGCTGCGCTGGCGGATCTTCTCCTTGTTGCTCACCACATAGGCCTTCTTCGCCTTGTCGTAGAAGAGCAGGCCCTGAGCGGTGATCACCGGGGCATCCTTGCGGTCGCGTTTGCGGCTCAGGAAGGTGCCGTAGGTGGCGAAGGGGTCCTCGGTGGTGAGGAAGACACCGTTGCCGATCGCCTGGCCCTTGTCGTCGAGCAGGGAGTCGCTCACCGGGATGAAGACCTCCAAGGGGTCGATGCGCCCGCTGAAGCGCATCCAGTTGCGCTCCAGGCCCGTGCAACCGTGCTGCACGCGGGTGCTCCCCGTGAAGGTGAGCTCCTTGATGCTGGCCTCCAGCAGCACATCACCGAAGAAGTCGAACGCGGGGCTCAACTGGAAGCCCTCATCCTCCAGCACCCGGCCCCGGGCATAGGTCTGGTAGGCCGTGTCCACGTTCACGTTCTGCAGGCGGATGGTGTAGGTCTTCTTGTTCTCATCCACATAGTCATACTGTCCGGTGGCGCTGTACTCGCGCCGCTTGCGGATGTCCACCGTGGCGTTGTAGATGCGGTGGTGCTTGGTGACGAAGTTGGCCGTGATCACCGCGTTGGTGAGCGGGTCCATCTCGGCGTTGCGGCGGATGCGCACGCGCATGCTGTCGGGTGTCACCAGCGCATCGGCCACCTGGATGTACTGCACATCGTTGGCGGTGATGAGGTGCCGCTTGAGGTCGTACCGGGCCTTGGGTGCCATGAAGGCCAGCGAGTCCTGGTCCGGCCGTATGCTGATGAAGTTCGATCCGGAGAGCTGCAGGTCCTCCGAGGCCGCTGCGGCCGTGCGGTCGCTCTCCAGTTCGATGTCGCCTTGGTCCATGTACCACTTGAAGCGGTCCATGTAACAGATGTACTGGTTCACCGGGAACTCCACCTTGGTCTCGTCGCCGTTGCTCACGAACTCGCCGAGGCGCTCGTCAAGCTTCACGGTGGCGTTCACGTTGTCCGTCTTGAAGGCGATGCTGGCCGTATCACCCTCCGTGAGCCGGAAGTCGCTCGTATCGGAGTGGAGCTGCATGGTCTTGAAGTCGAACAGGTCCGCCCGCAGCGTGGCGTTGGTGAAGTCCACCAGCCCGGCCCCGGTCATGCCCTTGGGCCCCAGGTCGGTGTGACCATGCAGGTAGGCCTGTCCCTCGTACATCACCATCGGGGCGCGGGTGGATGCGGCAAAGAGGTTCTCCCGCTTCGGTTCGAGGCGCACGAAGACCTGCCCGCCCTTCACACTGGGCACGTTGAGCGCGGCCGTGCTCGCGGCGTTGAGGAGCGTGTCGGCCACCCCGAAGGTGCTGTCCGGGCAGAAGACGAACGACTTGGAATTGGCGATGGTGGTGAGGTAGGCCAGCTCGCCGTCGCCTTGCAGGCCGTTGAAGTTGAGCGTGATGGTGTTGTCGAACTTGGACCGCTTGCCATAGAGCGGCATGCCCCCGTCGCCGGTGGACCGGACGAAGCCGAGCGCGTAGTCCGGCTGAAGGCGCAGCGGCTCCTTGATGTCCGGGAAGATGCCCGCGCTGACGAGCGTGCCTGGGAAGTACAGACCCGCGTTGGTGAAGTTGTCGAGGCTGTCGAGCTGGAAGGGATCGCTGCGGTAGTAGAACCGATCGCGGTCGTAGACACCCTGCTGGATGCGGGGGTTGTCATAGTACACGAAGGACTCCTTGGCGCTGTTGAACTTGGGGAACTGGGGGTAGTTCTTCTGCTGCAGGCCGCTCTTGTTCGTGGGCGCATCCACCTCGAGGGTCCCGCTCACCTGCTCGAGCACGTTCCGCACGCGCACCCAGCCGGTCTCCCCGTTCTCATCGGGTTCGAAGCTGTCGGCGTAAAAGCTCACCGAGTCCACGTTCAGCAGGTCCACGGAGAAGGGATCGTAGTGGAAGTAGTACTCCTTGCCATGGTACTGGAGCTTGCCGGCCTGCACCATGCCGCCAAAGGTGAAGTCGCGGCCCTTCTTGATGGTGATCTTCTGCTCGCTGGGGAAGATCCGCACGTCCTGTGAATCGCTGAGGATGATGCGCGAAACGCCCACCAGCGCCAGGTCCCAATTGAGCAGGTTGAGCGTGGCGTTCACCCCGTCCTGGCCCTTGCTGTTGAACTGCAGCACGTCGTAGTCGAGCTTGCCCGCACTGGCCAGGATATGCTGCTTGAGGCGTGGCTTCACGTGCACATCCTCGGTCTCGGGGTCGTAGTCCAGGTAGCCCTTGTTGGCCATGTCGATCAGCAGGGGCACCACCTGGTCCTTCTGCATGCGCGTGCCGCTGGCGAACTCCTGCGCGGAAAAGTCCATGCCGGCCTGTTTGGTGAAGTCGTTCAACCGCACCAACGGATGGATGGCGTCGATGCCGAGCATGGCCATGTAGCGTTTCTCCTTGAAGTAGTTGAAGCTCTCGAAGCTCGCCCGGTCCTGGGTGCTGCCTTGCAAATTGCCCAGATGCACCACCGGATCGCCTTGTTTCCAAGTGAGCATTTCGAAATACATGTCGATCTGGTGGTAGGTGTCGTAGTACGGGGCCTTGCTGAGGCCCTCGTCCTTCTTGATCAGGGTGAGCAGCTTCTTGTCCTTCAGGTAGCGCAGGCTCACGCTGGGGTGATGGATGCTGTCCTTGTCGACCACCAGGCGAACGCCCACATCCTCGCTGGTGATGCGCTCGGGCTCGATGCTGTAGGCCAGCCCCTGGGTGATGATGAAGGGGCGCTTCTCGCGGTAGAAGGTGAGGTAGGCGGGCTCTTCCCGCGTGCCATAGCCCTGCAGCTTGGCGCCCTGCATGCTGAAGCCGCCCTCGAAGTCGATGCCGTCGACGATGTCGCGGATCTTCATCCGGCGGTCGTAGCTCTCGAAGCGCGGGTAGCTCGCGTTGTCCTCATCCACGTTCGCCAGCACCTTGTCCGTGAGCCGGCCCAGCAGGGTGCGCTCGAAATAGGGGTCGTTGAACTGCACGCTGTCCACCTCGAAGGTGCTGCTCTTCATGCGGACCTCATACGGGCCGTTCCATTCGGCGAAGGTGGCCGCAGGCTTCAGGCCCGCGCGTTGCCAGGTGACCTTGCCCGCACGGCCCCGCCACAGCTCCAGGGTGGGATAATACGTGCCGCTGGTGCCGATGATCACGGCACTGTCCCCCTTGGCGAAGCAGCGCAGGTCGGTGCGTTCGAACACCACCTTCGGCACCGTGTCGTAGGCGAAGGTGAAGCCCGTGCCCGCGGCCTGCCAGCGGGTGCTGGCGCTCTCGTAGATGGTGCGGTCGCGGAACAGCCCGGCGCACATGGTGATGTAGCTGCTGAAGTTCTTCTTGCGGCCGCTCTTCACCAGCTCGTCCAAGCTGGTCATCCAGGCATCGAACTCGGGCCGCGCTGCGCCCGCCATTGGCGAAGGCCGCCACCGCTCCGAGGTAGTCCTTGAAGTGCGGGTAGGCCTCGAACCGTTTCTTCTGCATCGCGTTGGCGATGTCGATCACGCGCTTGCGCTGGCCGTCCTGGTAGTAGCTGCCGTTCCACACCGGGGTGAACACGGTCTCCATGAAGGCCTTGCCCTCCTTCTTGTCCGCCTCGATCAGCAGGGCGCTCATCTCCTGCAGGAAGGCCGCGGGGTCCTGGGAGAAGGCCTTCGTCTGCGCCAAGGCCGGACGCGGGACGGCGGCCAGGCCGAACAGGGCGAGGACGATGCGCGGAACGGTGTTCGAGCGGAGCTTCATCATGGTCGGTGGCAGGCGAGCAGGGTCCATTCACGGTCATGCGCGGCGTCGCCATCGCGCAGGCCGGCCATGCGCGCCGCAGCGCGCAGTGCGTCCGTGTCCGGGGCCAGGAATCCGCTGAGGAGGAGGGTGCCGCCCGGCCGCAGCGCCTTGGCCAGCGCCGGCATGCCGCGAAGCAAGGTGTTGCGCTCGATGTTGGCCAGGATCAGGTCCCAACGGTCGGGGTGCAGGTCGTTGACGTCCCCGCGCACCACCGGCCACCCCGCGCAGCCGTTGGCGTCAAGGTTCTCGCGGGCGTTGTCGACCGCCAGCGGGTCGTTGTCCACCGCCAGTAGATCGGTGGCCCCGCGCCGTGCGGCCAGGACGGCCAGCACGCCCGTGCCGCAGCCCATGTCGCACACGGTCTTTCCCGCCAGGTCCATCGCCAGCATGGCCTGCACCATCAACCGGGTGGTGGCGTGGTGGCCGGTGCCGAAGGCCATGCGCGGGGTGATGACGATCTCCGTGCCGAAGCCGGGCTCGGCGGGGTGGAAGCCCGCCCGGATGAGCACCTGCCTCCCCACGCGCACCGGTTCGAAGCTCGCCTCCCACACGGCGTTCCAATTGGTGTCCGGCACTTGACGTTCCTCGATACCCACCTGCATGTGGGCTCGGTGGGGGGCGATGGCGGCATCCACGGCGCTCCGATCGTACCGCTCAGAGCGGATCGCCGCCTTCACGCCCTGCGGGGTCTCTTCGAAGCTGTCGAACCCCAGCTCGGCAAGCTCCACCATCAGCAGGTCGCGCCAGGGTTCCAGCGGTCGGATCAGCAGATCGATCTCGGTCCAGGGCATGGCGTCACTTGGGCTTCTTCATGCGGTGGGCGATGTGCACGAGCTCCAGAAAGGCCCCTGCATCCAGGGAGGCGCCGCCGATGAGCCCGCCGTTCACGTCCGGACCGGCGAAGAGCTCCGCGGCGTTCTCGGGCTTGCAGCTGCCGCCGTAGAGGATGGGGATCCCTTCGGCATGGCCCGGGGCAAGGGCACGAAGCCGGCCACGGATGAACGCGTGCATCTCCTGCGCCTGGGCCGCCGTGGCGTTCAGGCCGGTGCCGATCGCCCACACGGGCTCATAGGCCACGATGAGCTTCGACATGGCTTCGCCGGACAAGTCGGTCAGTGCGTCGTGCATCTGGGCGCCCACCACCTCCTGGTGCCGGCCGGCCTCGCGGTCTGCGCGCATCTCTCCGCAGCAGTAGATGGGCGTGATGCCAACGGCGAGGAGCGCCTGGATCCGGGCATGCACCGCCGCATCGGTCTCTCCGAAGTACTGCCGCCGCTCGCTGTGCCCCACGATGCACGCCTTCACACCACAGCTGGCCAACATGGCCGCGCTCACCTCGCCGGTGAAGGCGCCTGAGACCGCCTCGTGGCAGTGCTGCGCCGCCACCGCGACCGCAGTGCCCTGCAGCCGCTCCACCGCCAGGGACAGGAAGGGGAAGGCCGGCGCTACGATCACCTCCACTCCGGTGGGCAGCTCCCCGATGGCCTGGGCCAGATGCCCAAGCAGATCAAGGGCCTGGGACCGGTCCTTGTTCATCTTCCAATTGCCGGCGATCACCGTGCGCATGCGGTCGAGCCGCCCCGTTTGACAGGCGGTCGGACAAAGATGGGCGGCCGCTCCGGAGACCCGCCCTGCTCGCAGGTCGCGATATCAACAGCCCCCTGGGATCAATCCACGGAGGCGCGGAAGTACTTCAGGGGCACCAGCAGCATGCCGAAGCACTCGCCATGTTCTGGACCCTTGTGCTTATGATGCGCGAAATGCGCCCGGGCCAGCCCCTGCAGGTAACGCCCCCGGACCTTGCGGCGCCTGCCTGGCCGGTTGTGGATCACCACCTCATGCACGTACACGTAGGCGATGCCGTAGAGCAGGATACCGATCCCCACGAACAGGCGCCAGTCACAACCGCCCATCACACCGGTCTGCATGAAAAGCCAGCTGGGCACGGCGAAGATCAGGGCGAACCAGTCGTTGCGCTGGTAGCGGTGACCCGGCACGGGCTGGTGGTGATCACGGTGCAGGCCCCACCCCACACCGTGCATGATGTACTTGTGCGCGGCCCAAGCCACGCCTTCCATGGCCAGGAAGGCCCCGATGACGCAGCCGATGTGGAACAGGAGCAGCATGGTCGGCACAAAGGTGCGACGGCGGCCAGAGATCCCGAACTTCGGCCCCTACACGCTCCCATGCCCTCAGTGACCGACCGCCGATGTGCCGTGATCGGCGCTGGCGTTGCCGGCCTGGCCGTCGCCATCCGTCTGGCGCATGCGGGCTGGGCCGTCACCGTCTTTGAACGAGGGCCGATGGCGGGCGGGAAGATGGGCGAGCTCCGCATGGACGGCCACCGGTTCGACCGCGGGCCCACGGTGCTCACCGTGCCGCACCACCTCGACGCCCTCTTCACGCTGTGCGGAGAGGATCCAAGGGCGCACTGGCGATACCAAAGGCTCGACCCGGGCTTCCACTACCACTTCGAGGACGGCACGGTGGTGCGCACATGGGCGGACCAGAATGCCCTTGCTGAGGAATTCGCCGCACGCACCGGCGCCGGTCGTGACCGCATGCTCACCTTCCTGAAGCGGTCCAGGGAGAAGCTGGACATCACCCAGCGCGTGTTCCTGGAACGCTCACTGCATGTGCCGGGCAACTACCTGAACGCCTCCACCCTCTCCGGCCTGCTCCGCTTCGGGCGGATCGAACCGCTCACCAGCATGGCCCGTAGCAACGCCGCCCTGCTGCGCGCGCCGAAGGCAGCGGCCATCCTCAACCAGTTCGCGAGCTACAACGGCGCGAACCCCTACCAGGCACCCGCCACGCTCAACCTCATCTCCTACTTCGAACTGGCCCTGGGCTCCTTCCATGCGGAGGGCGGAATGTACGCGGTGGCGCGGGCGTTGGAGGACCTCGCCCGACGACAGGGCGTGAGGTTCCACTACAACGCGCCGGTGGAGCGCATCGCCGTGGTCCGCGGGCGGGCGAACGGCGTGGTGGTGGGCGGCCATACCGAGGGCTTTGATGCGGTGGTGAGCAACGCGGATGTGCTGCGCACCTGGCGCACCCTGCTGAAGGACCAGGCCGCGCCCCGCACCTCCCTGGCCCAGCCGCGCTCAAGCTCGGTGATCGTGTTCCACTGGGGCATGAAGCGCCTCCATCCCACGCTTGGGCTGCACAACATGTTCATGAGCGGCGATGCCCGCCAGGAGTACGACCGCATCTTCCGCGACCGCACGATGCATGATGATCCATCGGTGTACGTGCACATCAGCAGCAAGATGAACCCGCAGGACGCCCCGGCCGGACAGGAGAACTGGTTCGCCATGGTGAGCGCGCCCCACCACAGCGGTCAGGACTGGGATGCGCTGGTGGAGCGGACCAGGGACCATGTGCACGCCAAGCTGTCACGGATGCTCGGCTCGGACATCGCATCCTCCATCACCTGCGAGGCGGTGACCGACCCGCGCACCATTGAGGCGTTGACGGACAGCCCGCAGGGTGCGATCTACGGCAACAGCGTCAACGGCATCCTCGCGACCCTGTTGCGCCATCCGAACTTCACCCGTCGGATCGATAACCTCTTCTTCTGCGGCGGCAGTGTCCATCCCGGGGCGAGCATCCCGCTCTGCCTGTTCAGCGCGCGGATCACCGCCGATCTGGTGCAGCGGCGCTTCAAGGCCTGAGCGTCAGTGCAGCTTCGCCTTGGCCTCGTCCAGTCCGGGGGTGTCGTTGCACGACCATTGTCCGCGGACCGTCCCCTGCTGCAGCAGCACGGTGCCCGGATTGCTGCGCACCACGGTCTTCACGGTCTTCTCATCGCATTGCACGAAGTCGAAAGGGGTTTGATGGGTATGACGGAAGTCCTCGATCCGTTCAAACGGGCTGGCGGACACCCCGTACACATACCAACCGGCGTTGAAGGCCGCCTGGGCCAGCGTGTTGATCCCCGGCAGACAGGCGAGATCCGCCTTCTCCACGTTGTACACCATCACCAGCAGCACGGGTGTCGGGTCCCCGAGCACATCGGCGGTGATGTCGTTGCCATCGCGATCGGTGAGCCCGAAATCCTGCACCGGGCTTTCCATACCGGCCTTGAGCACCTCCACGCGCCGGTCGACGTAGACCCATGTGCTGTCGTCCCATGGATAGGCGCCGCGGGTATCGAACTCCTTGCTCTCACCCGTGGACTGGTTCTTATAGGTCATGTAGATCACCTGCTCGGGTGCCTGCCCCATGGTCTTCTGTTCGCTGATGCTCTTGCCGACCGCGTACGGGCGGTAGTCGATCCAGGGCAGATGGGCGTAACACCACCAGATGAAGACCGCACCCAGCAGGGAGATCCAGCCGGCCGTGGTCCATTCCGCACGCGCGCCCTGCGTGTACCGCTTCACCATCCAGTAGCCCAGGAGGCCCACCACCGTGAACGCGAGGTAGAAGAATGAACCGAAGACCCAACTCCAGACGGCCACACCGATGAGCCCACCGGGTAGCAGGACCTTGTCCTCCGCCGTTGAGTTGAACGGGATGCCCGGACGGCGGACGGCAGCGAAGAAGATGGGCAGCACGAGCACGAGCAGGATCACATCCTTGGTGAAGCTCTCCCATGGTGTGAGGCTTCTGCCGATCGACCCTTTCATCGCATCGCCGAAGCAGCCGCAATCGGTCACACAGGTCACGCCGCGTTCCTCTGACACACCGTTCACGAGCACGGTGTAGGTGTCGTTGGGGTCGCAGGTGGCGGTGTAGGCGGTGAGCCAGCCGAAGAAGAGGGTGAGCAGCACCAGGGCCCATGAGGCCAGCTTCATGCGGCCACCCACCAGGACAGCGAAGCCCAGCACGATCTCGCCCAGGCACGCCAGGATGGCGAGCGCAAGGGCCCAAGGCTCGAGCCAGGGCATGTTGAGCGCGCTCTCCGCGAAGTACTCCTGCAGCTTGTAGCTGAAACCGAGCGGGTCGTTGGCCTTCACCAGGCCGGATACGATGAAGGTGGCGCCGACAAGGATGCGGCAGAGGAGGATCAGGGTGCGCATGGTCGCTAAGCCGCTCCGCAGGGGTCGACGGCGGGGCGCAAGTTAGCGGGGCCGCCGTCCGCCCTCCGGCCGTTCACACTTCGTTAACGCACCATCGGATCAGGCACCTTCATCGAGCCGGATCATGGCGAAAACGCCATAGTTGATGATGTCGAGGAAGTTCGCATCGATGCCCTCGCTCACCAACGTGGAGCCGGCATTGTCTTCGATCTGTTTGATGCGCAGCAGCTTCATCAGGATGAGGTCCACCAGGGAGCTCACACGCATGCTGCGCCAGGCCTCACCGTAGTCGTGGTTCTTGCGGAGCATCAGGTCGCGCGCCTGGTGCAGGGCGGCCTTCACCTTCGCCGAAGCGGAGGCCGCATCCAGGTCGGGCGCATCCACCACGCCCAGTTCCAGCTGCACTAGCGCCATCGCCGCGTAGTTGATGATGCCGATGAGCTCCGGCCGGATGCCTTCGCCGACCTTGCTCTCCCCCACCGTCTGCAGGGTGCGGATGCGCTGCGCCTTGATCAGGATCTGGTCCGTGAGGGACGGTACGCGCAGTACGCGCCAGGCCGTCCCGTAGTCGTGCGCCTTCTTCGTGAACAGGGCCATGCACTCGCCGGTGACGGCGTCGTACTCGGACA
The DNA here is from genome assembly GCA_016713875.1 of Flavobacteriales bacterium. Classification (NCBI taxonomy): domain Bacteria; kingdom Pseudomonadati; phylum Bacteroidota; class Flavobacteriia; order Flavobacteriales; species Flavobacteriales bacterium. The sequence continues at coordinate 683,716 of JADJOI010000003.1, read as the reverse complement.
AGGTGCGTTCCATGCGGCGGCGAAGGTATCAGGCCTGTGCGGAGCGCCTCCGCCACCACCAGAGGCCCAGTCCTGCGGCCAACAGACCACCCACGACCCAGGGCCAGGAAGACCTGGAGCCGGTGCTCGTGCCTTGCTCGGTGGGCGCCGATGCACGCTGAACGCTGTCCGCGACCATGCTCTTGCGGAACTCCACACGGGCGAGCAGTTCCCGCGCCTGCTGGCGCTGTAGGCTGTCACTGAGGACGGCCCTGCGCTCCGTGTTCCACTGCACACAACCTTCGTTGCCTGTTCGTTCGCAAGCCCGCACCAGGCAGGCGCAGGCCTTCTCCTCCACGTTCCGGAGCTGCAGGTCGGCCGCTGAGCGCGCAGCCCTTCCGCAGTGGCCGATGGCGTCCGCAGGTCGGTCCCGATCGAGCGCGAGCAGCCCCAGGCTGATCAAGGCCTGGGCCAACCCCGGCTCGTCGCCCAGCGAGTCGCGCAAGGCGATGCTGGCCGATATCCAGTACTGTGCACTGTCGAGCTGCCCCAGCACGCGGTGCACTTCTCCGATGTCATGCTGCATCAGGGCCCTGCCCGACCGATCGTTCACCTGCTCACGGTATCGCAGGCTTCGGAAATAGAGCATCAGCGCCCCCCGGAGGTCCCCCCTGTCCTGGGCAAGCAGGCCCAGGTTCCCATAGGCTCCCGCCAGCCCCGGCCGATCATCCGCGGTCTCCGCGGTCCGCAGCACCTGTTCGAGCATCCGCCGTGCGGCGGCCGTATCGCCCATCTCCCGGTGAATGCCGCTGAGGTTGCTGGCCGTGATGGCCTGCCCGCGGCGATCGCCCAACGCTTCGAACACCGGCACGCACCGCTCGTAGTGCTCGAGGGCCCTGACCAGATCGCCCTGCTGGTGGAACACGGCGCCCAGGTTGCTGTTCGCTCCGGCCACCCCGCGTTGATCATCCAACTGCTCGTACAGGGCCAGCATCTCCCGGTAGGTCACCACCGCCGGGTAGAAGTTGCCCATCAGCACGTAGGCCATGCCCTTGAAGTTGAGCGCGAAGGCCTGGCGCCTGCGGTCCCCAACGGCCGTGGCGGTCTCATGCACATCCATGGCCAGCCGCAACGCGCTGTCCGGGTGCTGGTAGATCAAGGTGCGGAGCGCCTCTCCGGCCGCCTGCATCCGCACCGTATCCGGACGGTCCGGGTCCTTCCAGATGCGGAGGAGGCTGTCCTGTTGGGCCTGAAGGGGATCCAGGAAAAGGAGGAACATGAAAAGCCCCACTACCTGCGGACGCGCCATGCGGCAAAGGTCGCGGATCCCGGCCCGAACGATCTTCGCCGCATGATCTCACGCCCCATCACCTGGCGCATCGGGGACCGGCTGAAGCAGTTACCCGCACCGTGTGTGATGGGCATCCTGAACGCCACGCCGGATTCCTTCCACCCGGGAAGCCGCGTGGATGTCAGCTCGGCACTGCGCCTGGCGGAACGGATGCTGATCGAAGGCGCTGCCATCCTCGACATCGGCGGGGCGAGCTCGCGTCCCGGCTCCGCTGAGGTGGACACGACCGAGGAGCTGCGCCGCGTGGTGCCCGTGATCGCGGCCGTGCACGCACGCTTCCCCGAGGCCCTGCTGAGCGTGGACACGTCGCGCGCCGCCGTTGTCCGCGAAGCGGTGGCCGCCGGCGCAGGGCTGGTGAACGACATCGGCGCAGGCCTGCTGGATCCAGAGATGCTGCCCACCGTGGCCACGCTGCACGTGCCCTATATCGCCATGCACATGCAGGGCAACCCGGCCACCATGCAGCTGTCCCCCACCTACGCGGATGTCGCCGGGGAAGTGACGCTATTCCTGAGCGGACGCATCCGGGCCTGCAAGGACGCCGGGATAGCCGATGTGATCATCGACCCGGGCTTCGGCTTCGGAAAGACCACTGACCATAACTACGCGCTGCTGCGCGCATTGCCGCGGCTGGCGGGCCTGGGCGCGCCCGTGCTCGTGGGCGTTTCGCGCAAGCGCATGATCACTGAGGTGCTCGGCACCACTGCTGCTACCGCACTGAACGGCACCACCATCCTGAACACCCTTGCAGTGCTCGGCGGTGCGGCCATCCTCCGCGTGCATGATGTGCTCGAAGCCACGGAAGTGGTGAAGCTAACAGGCCGCTTGCAGGACGAGTCCCGTCAAATCTGAGCGGACCGCACGACCGGCCATCGATGCGACCCCCGCGCACGTGTTACCCTTCGACCTCGGTCAGCTTCGCCTGAGCTTGGTTGATGGTGGCACACAGGTGCTTCACCTCGCCCTCCCCCACAAGCGCCTGATAAGCCAACTGGACCTTCTTCCAAGCTGCCTTGGCATCCGTCTCGAGGCGCTCTCCACGACCGGTCAGGAAGACCCGCACGGTGCGCCCGAATACCTCGCGCTGCACCAGGCCTTTGGAGACCATTTTGTCGAGGGTCTTGGTCACGGTGGACTGATCGAGGACCAGCAGCGCAGCGAGGTCACTGACGGAGATCCCCGGCGCGGAACGCACACTGATCAGAATGAATCCTTGCGTGGGACTGAGCTCCACGGCGCCAAAGTGCTCGCGTGCGGAGCGGTCCAAGGTGCGGGCGAGGGCGGCGGAAGTGAAGTAGAGGCAGGTATGGAAGGGGGAACGGGGGGCTGGCATGGTCCGAATGTAACGTATGCATGGCCATACATATGTCCATATCCTCGAAGCACATCGTTCGTCGGGAGCATATCTGATTGAATAACAAATGATTGCGAGTTAAATCACCCATTGGAAAGACTGATCGACCCCGGAAGCATGTATGGCCATACATGCTTCCTAAGCAGTCCTCTCCAGAGATCTTCTTATCATAACTCATTGATTATCTATCACTTACTTAAAGTACCCACCTTGAGTCCATGTGACCGAATGCAAAAGAATATATGTATGGCCATACATACTTCTAAGGTGAACAGAGTGCACCCATCTTCCACAATAACCTCACGTTCAGAAACTTAAACGTACGACGATCCGATTGATCCTAATAAAGGGCCCTCGACTGAACATATGCATGGCCATACATATGTCACGTGGATCCTCACCTCCTCCCTTCACAACCGATCCACCGGTGGCCTTCGCTTCTCCGCAGGCCGGTATTTCCGAACCAGCTTCTCATAGGCATCCATAGCCTCAGCCACCTGCGGCCGGATCCGTTCGGTGTACTCCACGTTCCAGCTCAGGTTGCGTACGGACTGCTTGTACAACGCCTCGCCCAATGGCATGTCGAACACCTGATAGTCCCCGCCCTCTACCCACTGGATCATGGTCATCTGAACGTCCATCTCATAATACGGGACGTCCGGAAAGACAGGGATCTCGCGTGCGTCGATGCGCACATGCTTGGTCACTAGGTCCTGGCGCGAGAACCACACTGTATAGATAGCCCCACGGTCGAGCAGGAACTCGTACGTGCCGTTGCTCTTGGTCACTGTCTCATCCAACGGGATGCTATCGCGGAGCACACGGACCAGAACCCCTTTCTCCGGGTTCCCGGTGAAGTATTCCGTCACCAGGCCGTAAAGCCGGATGTAAAAACGGTCTCGTTGTGCATGCACGGACACGCAGGTCAGCAGCACGACCAGCAGCATCACAGGCCTCAAGCTTCGGTCCCCCGTGCTCCTTGGGGGCTTCAGCACCATCGACCCGGGCGGCACGGTCGGTCCGTCACGTTCCACGGGCCGAAAGGTATCCTCCCTCCGTTTCCCGTCCTTCGGCGAGCTTTGCCGCCGGTCGAAAAGCCCTCTCACCATGGCCCGCCACCTGCTCGACGTCCGCTCGGGCGAGAACTTCCACATCGTGCTCTGGTTGGTGAAGGACACCTGCTGGGCCATGGACCTTGGTGTGCCGGCCACCGCCATGGTGCTGCCCACCATCGCCGTGGCCGTCTTCATCGCTTGGAAGCACCGGCATGAGGCCTACGAACGCGCGCACGCCTTGGCGACCGTGTTCTGGATCAGCGCCAACAGCACATGGATGGTGGGCGAGTTCTTCTTCGACGATCGGCTGCGCACACCGGCGATCGTCCTGTTCGCACTGGGCATGAGTTGCGTGCTCTGGTACTACGTGCTCGAGCGTCCCCGCACGGGCCGAGGAGGAGCGGAATGACCCCTGCGTCCGCCGCTACCTTTGTCGTCATGATGTCCACGTCCTCCGATCGCATCGATCGCACGGCACTGCGCAGCAGGCGGGTGTTGCGGATCACCGGCGCGTGGGTCGCTGTAGGCATTGTCGCGGCATTCGTGGAGACCGCCGTGCTCCGCGAATACGGTGTACCTGCAGGGGTGGCCGACGAGCTTGGTCAACACGTCTGGCGTGCGCTCCTCGGCGGCTTGCTCGGCGGCGGCATCTACATCTTCCTGTTGCGCGATCGTCTGCGACACCTCGCCTACCTGCCTGCCGTCGGGATCATGACCCTGCTTGTGCTCATCGTTCTGGCGGGCCTCCGCTCATCCTGGAATGCGCTCGCCGACCCGCCACGGGCCAACGACCTGCTATCCCTCACTTTCCTGGGGCAATATCTCTATTGGGCGCTGCTTATGGCCGCCACCATGCTGGCCGTCCGCCTGACGGACCAGTACGGGAGCGGAGCCTTGAACTACCTGGCCGGCCGCTACGACAAGCCCCATCAGGAGCTCCGGATCTTCATGTTCCTGGATATGCGCAGCAGCACCGCCATTGCCGAGAAGCTGGGGCATGTGCGCTATTTCGAGCTGCTCAACGACGTCTACGCGGACATCACGGACCCGCTCGTGTACACCGGCGGCGAGGTGTATCAGTATGTGGGCGACGAGGTGAGCGTGAGCTGGCCGCTGCGGAAAGGGCTCAAGGACCATCGTTGCATCCGCTGTTTCTTCGGGATCCAACGCAAACTCGCCGAAAGGGCAGACCACTACCGCCAGCGCTTCGGCCTGGTGCCTCAGTTCAAGGCGGGCTTCCACTACGGCGAGGTCACCACCGGCGAGGTGGGCCTGGTGAAGAAGGAGCGGATCTTCAGCGGCGACGTGGTCAACACCGCCGCCCGCATCCAGAACAGCTGCAACACCTACGGGGTGGAGATCCTCCTCAGCAAGGACCTGCTGGATGTGCTGCGCCTGCCCGAACAGCTCTACGAGGCCCGGCCCATCGGAGAGATCGCCCTCCGCGGCAAACGGGATGAGGTCAGCTTGTGGACCTTGGTACCGGTCGAACGGACGACCGGATCCAAGCGACACGCGGCCAGCGCAGAGGCTCAGTAGCGCGTGTAGGTCTCGCCGCGCCACCACACCTTCATCGACCCGTCGTCACCCGGGTATACCACCGTGTCGCCGAACACATCGAAGCGAGTGACCCCGGCCTCACGGCTCACCGCGGTCCGCAGACCGTGCTCATACCGCCGCACCTCGCGGTTGAGGTCGAGGTAGGTGAGCACGCCGCCCTGCACCACCCATTGCTCGGGTACGTAGCGCTCCACCACCTGGAGGGCGCCATCATGGAACACCTTCAAGGTGCCCGCGTCCACCACCACCAGCACGCTGTCCCGCACCATCCATGCGGTCGGCGCATGGTCCAGGAGCGCGTGCACGCGACCCTCGCTCCAGCACTTGAACGACCCGCCACCGCTCACATAGGCCAGAAGGCCCTCCCCCGCCTGCATGCCCTGCGGAACAAGCGGCTCCAATGCGATGATGCGCCCCTTGTACCACACGTGCAGGCTGCGCGAACGGTCGTCGCTGAAGCCGATGAGGTCGCCTCCAGCGGCCACCGTCACCGCATCGGTGCTGTCCACCAAGGGCTCCAATGCCCCGCCATGGAAGCGGTAGGCCGTGCGCGCCGCCCGGTCGAACAGCACCGCGGTGTTGGAACCCACCCATGACTCCGGTACATCCAGCGTGTCCGGAAGGCCGGCCAGGGGAAAGGTGCGCCCCTTCCAGTGCACGTTCACCGTGCCATCCGTGCGGTCATGGAACAGCACCAGGCTGTCCCGCACGATGAAGCGGCCCACCGCTGCCGACAGCTCGCGCGGCCGCGTGGGCTCGGCCAGTTTCAACTCGCCCCCGCCCGCGTAAGCGATAAGGCGCCCTGCGCTCCGCACCTTCTCGGGCGGTGTCGCTTGCATCGTGTGAGCGCTGCCGTTCTGAACCAACTTCAATTCGCCCGTGGCGGTCACATAGACCACCTTGTCCTCGGCCACCACCACATCGCGGGGGGCCTCCGTGGCCAGGTCTTGGAAGCGCCCCTGATCGAAGAGCACGAACCTGCCGGAGGGGGTCACAAAGGGCGCCACCCCTTGAGCCGAGGAACGCGTGGGGGGAAGCGACACGATGATCAGACCAAAGGCGAACAAGCACGTCCGAACGCGTTCACCGATGCCAACGTCCGGCGCGCTCATGCCTTGCGGATGCGGGACACGGCGTGCACATGGACTTCGCGACGGCGGCCCTTCACCGGCACCACCTGCAGCGGACCGATGGTGAATCGATCGTCCACGTCCTCCAGGCGACCGAGCAGTTCGGCGCTGACGAGCAGACCAGCGTTGAGGTCCTTGCAGAGGCCGAGCATGCGGCTCACGGCGTTCATCACATCGCCACTGAACTCGATCGCCCGTTTGATGTGGCCGATCTGGGCACTGATCACCCGCCCCCCATGCACTGCGGCCCTGTAGCGCGGCACCACGCCGAACTCGCTCTCAAGCTCTCCGGCATGCGTGCGGATGCGCTCCTCGATGTCGAAGTAGAGGTCCAGGCAGTTCAGCCCCCGGGTGCCCACGTGCATCGGCCAGGTGAAGATGACCTCGTCCCCGACGTACTTATGGATCTCCGCCTCATTGCGCAGCACCGCATCGGTCATCAGCGAATAGGTGCGGTTCAGCAGGCGGAAGTACTTGAGGTCACCCAGCTTCTCGGCCAAGGCCGTACTGCCGGCAAGGTCGATGCTGAGCATGATGCGTTCCTCGGGCTTCGGCCTCTCGTACCGTCCGAGCAGGAAACCCAGGAACATCCTCCGGCCCATCAGCTCCTCCACTTGCACCACCAGGATGGCCAGTGAGGTCACCACCACCACCTGCACCACCAGTTGCAGGAACTGGTTGGTCCACAACAACTGTCCCATGTGCCCCATCTCGGCGGTCCCTCCGGGCAGGTCAGCCTGGCGGTCGAAGGCCCAGCCCACGGCCAGCAGCCCGATGGTGAGCAGGTTCACCGCCAGCACCTTGCCCAGGAACTGCAACGGCACCACCAGACTGCGGAACCGGCGCCCGAACAGGAACTCCTCCAGCACACCTGTCCACAGGCCCAGCAGGAACCAGGCACCCAGGTAATCCGGCCAGGCACGACCACTGAACAGGTTGAGCACCCAGGCCACCCCGAGGCTCACCAAGGCATACTTCAGCAGCTTGCGCAGCTTATAGCGGGTGATGCTGGTCATCGATGGCGGAACGGCGCGCGAAAGTACGGCTCCCCCTGCGGCATCTTTGCCGGATGACCGATGCCCTGTGGCGACTGCTCAGCCTCATCTGGCCCGTGCGCGTGAACCGATGGGCCGGGCGGTACCAGCCGTTGGAGCTCACCTACGAGATGGGCCGGCCCGTGGTGAACAGCCGGCACGCCAACCAGAGCTGGGGCAGCCTCCATCGTCTCTGGCAGCAGGTGCTCGGCCATGTGTTGCCCCCTGGTCAGGGGCCGGACAGGGCCCTCGTCCTCGGCTTCGGCGCGGGTAGCGTAGCGAGCATCCTTCACCATGAGCTGCATCATCCGGTCCGCATCGTCGGGGTCGAGGGCGAACCGTTGATGCTCAAATTGGCCGGCACGCAACGCCGGCCGTTCGATCGGAGCCGGGTGATCCTGGAGGAGGCCGATGCCTTCGCCTGGGCCCGGGAATGCAGGGACGAGCCCTTTGCGCTGGTCGTGGTCGACCTGTTCGTGGAACTCGATGTCCCCGCCTCTGCGGACGAGGATCCGTTCCTGGACGACCTCCGCCGCCTGACGGCCCGCACAGGGCTACTTGTGGTGAACACGATCCCCCATGACGAAATGTCACGCCTCCGCAGCGAACGGATCGGCCTCGGATTACGTCTTCGGTTCAAGGCCGTCGAGGAACTGACCTTGGAAGGCGTCAACCGGGTGTTCATCGCCCGGTGAATAGCTTCAGACGCCCCTCATGCTGAATTCCAGCGGATGGTCCGAAATTTGACCCAGCGCGCGACCTGAGCCCCATGCGCACCCATACCACCCTTGCGACCCTGGCCGTCGCCTGGATGGTCCATGCACCGGCGTGGGCCCAGCCCACGTGTTCCATCTCCCTGGGGCCGGACGCCACCGTGTGCGCCGGACAGACCGCCACCTTCACCCTGCCGGCCGGCTATTCCACCTACCTCTGGAGCACCGGGGCCGCTGGCCAGAGCCTCACCACGGGTATCGCCGGCACGTACTGGGGGCAGGTGAGCTACCCTTCCGGCAACCGCGTGAACAACGGCGATTTCAACAGCGGCAATTTGGGTTTCTGGTCCCAGTTCGCGAACAACAGCGACCTCCAGGGCGAAGGCCGCTACTTCGTAGGCACCAACGCCAACAACCACCACCCCCAGCTACAGGGCACCGGCAACGGCAACTTCCTGATGGTGAACGCCGGCTTCCCCCAGCAATGGTGGTACTTCTGGAGCCAGGGCGTGACGGTCTGTCCCGGCCAGACCTATACGTTCAGCTTCAGAATGATGAACCTGGCCAACCAGGGTCCGGCCACCGTGGAGCTGATCACCGACTGGTCCACCTCCATGGCCCAATGGACCGCCCCCGCTGCGCAAGCGGTCTGGAACACCTACACCACCACCATCACCACCGGACCCAACCAGACCGCGATCGACCTGGGCCTGCGGGTCATCTCCAACTGGGCCGTGGGCAATGACTTCGGCATCGATGACATCAGCCTGAGCGGCACGGTGAACCTGCGCGATACCGTCGTGGTGAACGTGACCCCGTTGCCCGTGGTCAACCTTGGGCCGAACGTGACGCTTTGCGCCGGGGATCAAGTGATGCTCGATGCCACCGCACCCGGTGCCACCTACCTGTGGGATAACGGCAGCACCAACGCCACACGTACGGTGAGCGCCATTGGCACCTACAGCGTCACCGTCACCGTGAACGGCTGCAGCAATAGCGATGCGGTCGACGTGCTGGTGAACCCGCTGCCGACAGTCAACCTCGGGCCGGACGTGACGCTTTGTGCTGGGGACCAGGTCACCTTGGACGCCACCACGGCCGGTGCCACCTACCTGTGGGACAACGGCAGCACCAACGCCACCCGCACGGTGAGCGCCAGCGGCACCTACAGCGTGGACGTCACTGTGAACGGATGCACCGCCAGCGATGCGGTCGATGTGCTCGTGAACCCGCTGCCGACGGTCACCCTCGGCCCGGACCTGACCCTCTGCGCAGGCGACCAGATCACGCTCGACGCCACAACGCCCGGAGGCACCTACCTCTGGGATAATGGCAGCACCGGCGCCACCCGCACCGTCAGCGCCGCCGGCACCTACAGCGTGGACGTCACCGTGAACGGATGCACGGCCAGTGACGCGATCGATGTGCTCGTGAACCCGCTGCCGACGGTCAACCTAGGCCCGGACGTGACCCTCTGCGCCGGTGATCAGGTCACCCTCGATGCGACCACCGCCGGTGCCACCTACCTCTGGGACAATGGTAGCACCGGCGCCACCCGCACCGTCAGCGCTGCCGGCACCTACAGCGTGGACGTCACCGTGAACGGATGCACAGCCAGTGACGCGATCGATGTGCTCGTGAACCCGCTGCCGACAGTCAACCTCGGCCCGGACGTGACCCTTTGCGCCGGTGATCAGGTCACCCTCGATGCGACCACCGCCGGCGCCACCTACCTCTGGGACAATGGCAGCACCGGCGCCACCCGTATCGTCAACGCCGCCGGCACCTACAGCGTGGACTTCACCGTGAACGGATGCTTGGCCAGTGACGCGATCGATGTGCTCGTGAACCCGCTGCCGACGGTCAACCTCGGCCCGGACGTGACCCTCTGCGCCGGTGATCAGGTCACCCTCGATGCGACCACCGCCGGCGCCACCTACCTCTGGGACAATGGCAGCACCGGCGCCACCCGCGCGGCCAACGCCGTCGGCACCTACAGCGTGGACGTCACCGTGAACGGATGCGCGGCCAGTGACGCGATCGATGTGCTCGTGAACCCCCTGCCGACGGTCAACCTCGGCCCGGACGTGACCCTCTGCGCCGGTGATCAGGTCACCCTCGATGCGACCACCGCAGGCGCCACCTACCTCTGGGACAACGGCAGCACCAGCGCCACCCGCACCGTCAGCACCGCCAGTACCTACAGCGTGGACGTCACCTTGAACGGATGCACAGCCACTGACGCGATCGATGTGCTCGTGAACCCGCTGCCCACCGTCGACCTCGGCCCGGACCTGACGCTCTGCCCAGGCACGCAGGCCCTGCTGGACGCCACCACGGCCGGCGCTACCTACCTGTGGGACAACGGCAGCACGGCCGCCACCCGGACCGTGAACGCCGCCGGCACCTACAGCGTGGATGTGACCGTGAACGGATGCACCGCCAGTGACGCCGTCAATGTCATCGTGAGCAATGCGCTCAATGTGAACCTCGGCGCGGACGTGACCTTGTGCGCCGGTGATCAGATCACCCTCGACGCGACCACAACCGGTGCGACCTACCTGTGGGACAATGGCAGCACCAACGCCACACGCACGGTGAACGCGTCAGGCACCTACAGCGTGGACGTCACCGTCAACGGCTGCACCGGAAGTGATGCGGTCGATGTGGTGGTGAACCCCTTGCCCGTGGTCAACATCGGTCCGGACGTCGCGCTCTGTGCGGGCGACCAGCTGACCCTCGATGCCACCACGCCCGGTGCCACCTACCTCTGGGACAACGGCAGTACCAGCGCCACGCGCACGATCAACACCGCCGGCACCTACAGCGTGGACGTCACGGTCAACGGCTGCGCCGGAAGTGATGCGGTCGATGTGGTGGTGAACCCGTTGCCCGCGGTCAACATCGGTCCGGACGTGACCCTCTGCGCCGGTGATCAAGTGACGCTTGACGCCACCACCCCCGGCGCCACCTACCTCTGGGACAACGGCAGTACCACAGCCACGCGCGCGGTCAACATCGCCGGCACCTACAGCGTGGACGTCACCGTGAACGGATGCACCGCCAGCGATGCGGCGACCGTTTCCGTGATCGCGAACCCGGTGCTGAACCTCGGGCCGGACCTCACCCTGTGTCCCGGTGATCAGGCGGTGATCGATGCGTCCACGCCCGGTGCCGCCTACCTGTGGCACGACGGCAGCACGGCCACCACCTACACGGCGACCGGCGCGGGTGCCGTGAGCTGCACCATCACCGTCAACGGCTGCAGCGGCTCGGATGCCGTCCAGGTGGTGATGAGCCCCGCGCCGACGGTCGACCTCGGCCCGGACCAGAGCATCTGCGCCGGTGACCAACTGGTGCTCGACGCCACCTGCACAGGCTGCACCTACCTGTGGGACGATGCCAGCACCGGCGCCACACGGACCGTCAACACGGCCGGCATCTATTCAGTGACCGCCACCGCCAATGGCTGCAGTGCGGCGGACGACTTCGTGCTCACCGTGGCGCCCGCTCCCGTGGTGAACCTTGGTGCCGATATCGACCTGTGCCCCGGCGCCACAACGCTCGTGGACGCCACCACGCCGGGAGCCACCTACCTGTGGCACGACGGCAGCACCGGCCCCACCTTCACCGCCATCGGCCCCGGTGCCGTGGCCGTCACCGTTAGCATCGGCAGTTGCTCCGCGAATGATGCCCTCACGGTGAACGCCATCAACGCCCCGACGGTGGACCTCGGCAACGACACCACGCTGTGCCCGGGTGAGCTGATCACCTTGGACCTCACCGGTTCAGGCGCCAGCATCGTCTGGCAGGATGGTTCCACCGGCTGGACCTACACCACGGCCGCGACAGGCACGTACAGCGCCACGGTGACCGGCGCCAATGGATGCACTGCCCAGGATGCGATCGACGTGCTGATCGCCACCCCTTCCGCGGTGGACCTTGGGCCCGATGCCACCCTCTGCTCAGGCAGCACGTTGGTGCTCGATGCCACCCTGCCCGGCGCCACCTACCTCTGGAGCGACGGAACCTCCGCTCCCACCCTGCCAGCCACTGCGAGCGGCCTCTACTGGGTGCAGGTGTCGCAGGGCTCCTGCTCGGTGAGCGATACCATCACCCTCACCTTTCTGCCCACCCCAGCGGTCGACCTGGGCCCCGACCTCACCCTTTGCGACGGCACACCGACCACCTTCGACGCCACCACGCCCGGCGCGAGCTACCTGTGGCACGATGGTTCCACCGCGCCCACCTTCACCACCACTTCGGCGACCACCGTGTCCGTGACGGTGACGCTCGGGCCCTGCGCCGCCAGCGACGCTGCGGTGATCACCGTGATCCCCTTGCCGGCGGTGGACCTCGGACCCGACCAGACGCTCTGTGCCGGCGCGGTGGTCAGCCTGGACGCCACCCTTCCCGGTGCGACCTATCAGTGGCAGGACGGCAGCACGGGCCCCACCTACAGCGCGACCACGACCGGCACTTACTCGGTGGCCGTCCTCCAGAACGGCTGCATGAACACCGATGCCATGACGCTCACGGTGGTGCCCTTGCCCAACGTGGAGCTCGGCCTGGACACCAGCCTCTGCCTTGGGGGATCGTTGGTGCTGGCACCGTCCGTGGGCTCTGCCTCGGTGTTGTGGAGCACCGGCAGCACGCAGCCCTCGCTGACCGTGAACACATCCGGCACCTACTGGATCGCCGCAACGGCCAACGGCTGCTCGGCCAGTGACACCATCACCGCCACCTTCATCGACCTCAGCGCCCTGGAGCTCGGCCCGAACGTCACGCTCTGCCCGGGAGAGGTCCACACCTTCTCCGTGAACGTGCCGGGCGCCACGATCAGTTGGCCGGATGGAAGCTCCAACCCCAGCTGGTCCACCAGCACCGCCGGCACCGTCGTCGTAACGGCGAGCCTGGGCGGATGCGCCCGGCAGGACGCCGCGCAGGTGAGCGTGGTGGCGGTTCCGCAGAACACCCTTGGCGACGATGCCGTGCTTTGCGCCGACGACACGCTGGTCCTCGTGGCACCTTCGGGCCTGACCGGCCTTTCCTGGTCCACCGGGGCCACCACGGATACGCTTTGGGCCACGCAGCCCGGCACATACACCCTTTCCGCCACCTTCCAGGGCTGCCCCTTCGCCGAGAGCATCACCGTGAGCACCGAGCCTGTTCCGTCGCTTGAGCTGGGCCGCGATGTGGAGGCCTGCGAGGGCCAGCAGGTGGTGCTCGAAGCGCTGGCGTCAGGTACCGTGCTGTGGAGCACGGGTGCCGAAGGTCATTCGATCGCAGTGAACGGACCCGGCCTCTACTGGGCCTCCGTGGAAGGCGCCTGCGGCAGCGTCACCGACAGCGTGCGCGTGATCATCAGCGACTGCGGTCCCTACATCTATGTGCCCAACGCCTTTACGCCCGACAACGACGGCATGAACGACGTGTTCGTCCCGAGCGTGACAGGCCACCTGGTGCAGGTGACCCTGGACATCTTCGACCGTTGGGGCGAACGCATCATCACACGCGAGCTCGACGACCTTTCGTGGGACGGCACTGTGAGCGGCCTGCCTGCGCCGGACGGCGTGTATCCCTGGGTGCTGCGCTACAAGGCGATGAGCAGCGACGGCGTGCGGCAGGAACGCCTCACCGGGCACGTGACGCTACTGCGGTGACGCCGGTACGTCGAAGCCCTCCTCCTTCCAGATCATCCGCCCGGCTGACGGTTTGAAGTAGGCCATGCGACCCGCGCGTTCCACACGCACCAGGTCGGCGGCGAGGGGTTCGACCTGCTCGAACTCGAAGGGGACGAGCACCGCGCCCTTTCCGCTCACCGCGCCGCTGCGGCCACCCTCCCGGGCCACCAGCATCCCGTGCACGGCATCGGTCAGCGCCTCGTAGCGTGGCGGGATCACCTCACGGCCCGCGCTGTCGATCGCGCCCCAGCGGTTCTCCACCACTACACGCCCCAAGCCCTGCACCAGCGGCCAGGCCTGATCGTACTTCGCCTCCGTCACCAGCTTGTGCGAGCGGTCCGCGTACGCCCACTTGGTCTTCTTCTTCACGGCGATGAGGCCGCCGGCATACGCGCCCACGTCCACGTACAGCGCGGGAATGATGGAACGTCCTGTGGTGTCGATGGCCCCGCGCTTGCCTTTCACCTGCACCTCGGCGACACCGTCGCGGAACTCACCCCAGCTGATGACACCCTCAGCGGCCTCGAGCTCCTGGGCCACCACCCACCGTCCTGGCCTGTCCACATAGCCGCAACGGTCGCCATCGACCACCAAAGCGGGCCCGCCGACGAAGCTGCCGACGTGTGCGTGCACCGGGGCCAGCACCGTGTCGCCGAACGGCCCGATGAGGCCCATGCGCCCATCGCGACGCACGCGCGAGACCCCGCGGTCGAAGCCCTCGATCCAGTCGTGGACGAAGGGCACCACCACCTGGCCGCGCATATCGACAGCGCCGCTTCGACCATCCCGCTCCACCACTGCCAGGCCATTGTGGAAGGTGCCCGCCCGATCGAAGGAGAAGGGGATGGCCGTATGGCCCCGCGCATCGATGTAGCCGTAGCGCCCGTCCAGGGCGGCGTACGCGAGCCCTTCGTGGTGCTCGCCCACCTCCTCGAACCGCATGGGCACCACCAGCGTGCCGGTGCGGTCCATCACCCCCACCTTGCCCGCGCGCTCCACCACCGCCAGGCCTTCGCTGTATTCGGACACATCATCGTGCTCCACGGGGATCACCTCCTCACCGCTCTTGTTCACCGTGCCCGTGCGCCCCGCCCGGCCCACCAACGCCTGCCCGTTGTGGAAGGGCTCCACCCACTCATACTCGGCCTTGATGCGCTCCATGCCCTGCTCATCGATGAATCCCCAGAGACCATCGCGGCGGAAGGGCAGCAACACCAGGCTGGCCACGCGGTAGTCCTCGCTCAGTTCCTGGATGAAGGGGTAGTCCGGGTTCTCCTGCAGGAAGCGTGTGATGGCCGCGGCGTCCAGGTCACGGGCGTACGTGGCGTACAGCTCGCGCCAGGCATCGGGCACGCGGTGGTTCTTCGGGAATGCAGCGATGAACCGGCGCAGCTCGTCGCGCGTGCGGCGCGGTGTGCTCAGCCGGTAGACCGCGTCCTCGGCCTGCTTCACATACGCGCTCTCGCCGTGCTCCTCGATGAACAGGGTGTAGGAGCCGATGCTGCTGTCCGCGGTGGCCTCGCGGAACACGGCCTCCTCCAGCCGCCCACGCGCCTCGTACACCTGCCGCGCACCCGGATAGGCGTCCAGGAACGCGCGGTAGGCCGACGCCGTGTTGCGCTCACGGGCCTGTTGGAAAGCCAGGTGATCGCGCACCGCTCGAGCATCGGCGGCCTGCTGGGCGGTGGGATACCGATCGAGGAACCGGCCATAGCCCTCCAGGGTGTTGGTGGACCGGGCCAGGTCCCACGCCAGCCCGTGAAGAAAGGCGCGCTGAGCGGCCAGCGCCTCCGTGTCGACCCCCAGCGGCTTGATCCGCTCCCGCGTGCGCTCGTCGCTCAACGCGAAGGCCGCCTCGGCGCGCACCAGGTACGTGTAGGCCGAATCCGGTTGATGGAACGGGTTGTCCGCCCGACCGGCGATCACGCTCAACCCGTACCAGGCCGCCGCCGGTTCCTTGGCCAGCCGGCCTTGGAAGAGCTGCCGGGCCAGGAAGTAGTTGTACACCTTCAGCGCCTCGAACGCCTTCTCCAGCTTGCCCGCCGAGGCCACCGCCGCCGTCCCCAGCCCGAGCATCAGAACAAGGGCGCGCACCAACCTGTTGTCCATCGGCCTCCAAAGGTAGCCGCACCGAATGCGGCCAGCCCCCACCTTTGCCGCACCCCATCCCCAGCCCCCTGTTCATGGACCGGCGCCAGCGGCGGCTCCACCGCATCGAACGGCTGCTCACGCGCCGCAACGCCCGCCTGGCGCTCGCGCTGCTGGTGCTGCTCACCGTGCCGGCGCTCCTCGCCCTGCGCCACGTCCGCGTCGACTACGACTTCGAGAAGTTCTTCCCCACGGACGACCCCGAACTGGACCGCTACCTGGCCTTCCGGGACCGCTTCGGGCACGACAACGAATACGTGCTCTTCGGCATCGGCCACCGGCCGTCGGTGTTCGACCTCCACGTGCTGCGGCGCGCCGACAGCCTCGCCGGCCGCCTGGCCACCCTGCCCGATGTACGCCGCGTGGTGTCGCCCACCCGCCTCAGCATGCCGCGCTGGACGCCGGCCGGGGTGTTCGAGGTGCCCGTGCTGCGCCTCGACCACGACAGCACGCTGGCCGCGGACAGCACCCGCCTGCGCCTGGACCCCGTGGCCCGCCCACTGGTGAACGACCGGGGTGATGCGCTGCTGCTCGTGATGCATACCGAGCAGGGCCTCAGCAAGGCCCGCAGCGACAGCCTCCTCAACCGCATCGAGGCCGCCGTGGACGCCAGCGGCCTGCCCGAGGTGAGGATCGCCGGGCGTATCCATGGCCAACGACATTACATCGGACTGATGACGCGTGAGCTCATCACCTTCATGCTGGCCTCGGCCGTGCTGCTGGTCATCTTCCTGTCCATTGCGTTCCGCACCACCTGGGGCGTGATCGCCCCCATCAGCGTCGTGGCCCTCACGGTGCTCTGGCAGGTAGCGCTCATGACCGCCTTCGGTAAGCCGCTCAGCATCCTCACGATGCTGCTGCCCACCATCCTGTTCGTGGTCGGCATGAGCGATTCCGTGCACATCATCGAGCGCTATATCGAGGCCCTGCGCGACGGGCATCCGAAGTCCCGCGCCCTTGCCATCACCTTCGATGAGGTGGGCCTTAGCACCTTCATCACCATGCTCACCACGGCCATCGGATACGCCACGCTGGTCACGAGCGGGATCCGACCCATGAGCGAGTTCGGGTTGTTCACGGCCATGGGCGTCTTCCTGGCCTATGCACTGGCCTTCACCCTTCTGCCTGCCGTATTGCTGTTGCTGCCCACACCTGTGCCCGCCGAGCGCACCGTGCGGGCCTCGCTATGGGACCGGGTGGTGCATGCCCTGCTGCAGACGGTGCTCGGGCGGCGGCGCGCCATCCTGCTCGGTGCGGGCGCTGTCACCCTTTGCTGCGCTTTGCTGATCCCGCGCATCACGGTGAACAACTTCCTGCTGGAGGACCTGCCCGACAGCGACCCACAGAAGCAGGGTTTTCTTTGGTTCGAGCGGCAGTTCGGCGGGGTGCGCCCCTTCGACCTGGAGATCGCCGTGCGCGACACGGCACTGAGCGTTTGGGATCCCGCGGTGCTGCACCGCACGGCCATCGTGCAGGACCACCTGGAACGCACCTACGGCGTGCGCCACATCACCAGCCCGGTGACGGTGGTGCGTGCGGCCAACATGGCCCTGAACGGCGGCGACCCAGCGTGGTACCGCCTGCCGGACGACCCGGCCGACACCCAGCGCGCCGCGCGTCTGGCCCGTACCCTCCTGGGCCGCCAGGGGCTGGCCACCATCGCCTCCGCCGATGGCCTCACGGGCCGCATGAGCGGTCGCATGGTGGACGAGGGCGGCGCCGCCCACCGCCTGAAGAACGCCGCGCTCGACGGCCTGGTGAAGGGACTGGGACCTGCTCCGGCAGTGGACTTCCACCAGACCGGCATGGCCTTCCTGATCGACCGCAACAACGAACGGCTCAGCGAACAGATGCTGCTGAGCCTCGGCATCAGCTTCCTGCTCATCGCCGCCATCATGACCTTCCTGTTCCGTGAACCGCGCATGGTGCTCATCGCCCTGCTGCCGAACGTGCTGCCCATGGTGTTCATCGCCGGCCTCATGGGCCTGGTGGGCATCGACCTCAAGGTGAGCACCGCCATCATCTTCAGCAACGCCTTCGGCATCGCGGTGGACGACACCATCCACCTGCTGGGCAAGCTGCGGATCGAGCTGGCCAAGGGGCGTGGGCTGCCCTACGCCATGAAGCGCACCTACCTCAGCGGCGGCAAGGCCGTGATCGTGATGAGCCTGATGCTCTGCGCCGGCTTCATCACCCTCATCGCCTCCGACTTCGCCAGCGTGCACTACATGGGCCTGCTCATCAGCATCACCCTCGGCGTGGCCCTGCTCAGCGAACTGCTGCTGTTGCCGCTGCTGGTGCTGCTGATCCTGCGCAAGCGGCCGGTGCGCGTGGTCGCCTGATGGGTGGTGCGTGGCCTATCTTGGCCGTTCAACACGCCGTGGTCATGCGACTCCTCTGGCCCCTTTTCGCCGTCCTCGCCCTCGTCCTGGTGGGCGTGTACCTCCAGCGCCGCCACACGCGCCGCAAGCACAAGCACCGCCAGTACCGCTGACCCCGCCCATGCATCTGGAAGCCGGCTCCCGTCGCCGCCGCGCCTTCGCGGACTTCCTGCACCACCAGAGCACCGGGGGCATCCTGCTGTTCGCTTCGGCGGTGGTCGCTCTGGTCTGGGCCAATGGCCCCTGGAAGGAGGGATATCACCACCTCTGGGAGCACACCGTCACGCTCACCTTCGACGAGCTGACGCTGCGCGGCACCCTGCACCACTGGATCAACGACGGTCTGATGGCCCTCTTCTTTTTCGTGGTCGGACTGGAACTGAAGCGCGAGGTGGTGGGCGGCGAGCTCAGCCGCCCGCGCGATGCCCTGCTGCCGGTGGCCGCCGGGCTCGGTGGCATGCTGGTGCCCGCTGCGCTCTACCTGGCCTTCAACCACAGCGGCGACGCACACGCCGGATGGGGCATCCCCATGGCCACGGACATCGCGTTCGCGGTGGGCGTGATGAGCCTGCTGGGCGACCGCGTGCCCACGAGCCTCAAGGTCTTCCTCACCACCCTGGCCATCGCCGACGACCTGGGCGCCGTGCTCGTCATCGCCTTCTTCTACACCAGCGAACTGAGCCTGGACAACCTGTTGATCGGCATGGCCTTCCTGGCCGTGCTGTGGGGCGGCAACCGCCTGGGCGTGCGCAACCCCTGGTTCTATGCGGTGTTCGGCATCGCCGGCATGTGGACCGCCTTCCTGCTCAGCGGCATCCACGCCACCATCGCCGGTGTGCTCGCGGCCTTCACCATCCCGGCCGAAACGCGCATGGACGAGCCCGCCTTCGTGGCCCGCATCAAAAGGCACATCGCCGCCTTCGCCGACCTGGAGCCCAACGGCAAGCCCACCCTCAGCGAAGACCAGCTGGAAGTGATCCGGCACATCGAGGCCGACTGCGAACGGGCCGCCACCCCGCTCCAGCGCCTGGAGAAGGCCCTGCATCCGCTGGTCGCCTTCGGCGTGATGCCGCTCTTCGCCCTGGCCAACGCCGGGGTGGAACTGCCCGACGATCCGCTCGGGGCCCTCACCTCGCCCGTGGCCCTCGGTGTGGGCATCGGCCTGGCGTTGGGCAAACCCCTGGGCATCGTGCTCATGGTGCTGTTGCTGGTGCGCCTCGGCGTGGGGCGCCTGGGGACCGGCATCTCCCGGGCGCACCTGGTGGGCATGGGTTTTCTGGCCGGCATCGGCTTCACCATGTCCCTCTTCGTGAACGAACTGGCCTTCACCGATCCACTTCTGCGGGAAGAGGCCAAGCTCGGCATCCTGCTGGCCTCATTACTGGCCGGGGGCATCGGCTTCCTGCTGCTGCGCAGGCTGCCACCTTCAACCGCGTAAAGGGCGCGGCCGGCTTGCTCCTGCGGCCTCGGCCGCAGGCTCAGGGCAGCTGCTGCACCCGTGTGGCCGTGGGCACCTGACCCGGAAGGGCCAGCAACAGGCGATCGCGGTCGTTCACAGCGCCGGTGTACTTCACCACGCCGTCCAGGTTCACATCCTCTAGGTGATATCCCGTGATGGTGTTCGTGGGCGTATTGCCCCCCACGGCCACCAGCATCCGATCGCGGTCGTTGGCGCTTCCCGCATACTTGAGCGCACCGTCGGGGTTCGCGTTCCCAGGCCAGAGCAGCGCCTTGTTGCCCTGGATCTGCCGCGCGTTGCTGCCGTACGTCGGCCAGTTCACCAGGTCGAACGGATAGGTCCAGATCCCGCCGCCGGGATAGGTCACCGTGTAGGACGAGGCCGTCATGGCCGCCAAGTGGTTGCGGTGGCGCACCGCCACGTAGTAGTTGCCCGGCGCGATGTCGAAAAGCACCGATGGGCTGCCGGCCCCGGTGATCACCGACCCGTTCTGCAACAGCAGCGCCTGCCGCGTGGCCATCAGCACGGTGGGGTCGTTGAATTTCCGCAGCTCCAACCGCACCCAGTCCACCACGCGACCACCGGCGTACTGCGCGTTCAGCACGGCGGTGGTCGTGGTCTCCCCGCCCCCGCCGCTGGCCTGCGGCCAGCCGAGCGCGCTGTAGGGCTCGGTGAGCGGGATGAGCCCCTGCTGCCGCAGCGCGTCGCTCATGGTCTGCGTCAGGGGATCGTAGGGCCCCGCCAGCATCATCGAGCCCGAGAACTGCGCCTTCCACGGTTTCTTGCGCACCACCACCTGGTCGATGGCCATCTGCACGTTGCTCCACGTGAACGCGTAGATCAGGACACCGAGCTGGCTTCCGGGCGGCCCGGCCGGCGGTAGGTAGAACCCCTGGCCCGCCGGGGTGCAGCCGAAGACATGGGTGAAGTCGCCGCCCCCGCCCAGCCAGGGGTTGCCCTGTAGGGTGTCCCACCACAACACCATCGCGTACACGCTCACCGAGTCGCCCCAGGGCCCCACCAGTTCGGCCTGCAGGCTGACGTCGTACAGGGCCAGCGGGTCCACCGGCAGCGGATGGAACATCCAGCGCGCACCGAAGCCCCCCCAGAAGGTGTCGTTGGGCCCGTGCACGTCCTTCTTCGCGGACCATCCCCCCCCGGTGCACGCGGGACGGGCCACCGGCGCGTTGCCGTCCCACACCCAGTCCGGCGAAAGGCTGTACTGGCCGTTGGTCTCGAAGGTCTCCGTGAACACCGTGGTGATCTGGGCGTGCAGCGGGGCCCAGAGGAACCCCGTGATCAGCACGGAAGCGAAGTAGCGCGCACGCATGCTCGGTAGACGACCCGGCACCCGGTAGGTTGCCCCGCACCATCGCCGGACGGACGTTGATAAGTCGCCCCCACACACCCCTTGGCCGCGCGGGGGCTTTTGGTAGGTTTGCACGGTCCGGAAAACCCTCCGGCCCAGTGCCCTTACGCCCAACCCAACGCCCCATGGCCCAGCGTTACGCTACTCTCCGTTCCCTCTTGTTCACCTCTTTGTCCACTTTGCTCGCCGGACCATTGGCCGCGCAGGTGCTGGTGGACAACTTCAACCGCGCCAACAACACCACGGTGGGCGGCGGGTGGACCGAGACAGAGAGCAGTGGCACGAGCAGTTGCCAGGTCTCCAGCAACGAGCTGCTGATGGGAGGTACGACCTCAGGCCGGGATTTCGTCGCCCAGACGACCCCCGGGACGTACAACACGACGCTGACGAACAACACATGCAACATGACGTGGGCGTTCAACATGCGTCAGTCCCGCACGGCTCCTTCGGGCTTCGATGCAGGCAACTACGGAGTGGCCGTGGTCATAGCGGGCACGAATGCCGACTTCACGTTGGGTGACGGCTATGCCGTTGTGCTTGGAAATACAGGCACTCCTGACCCGTTGAGGCTTGTGCGGTACACGGGTGGACTTGACGCGAACTCGAATCTAACGACCATCATCACCGGGCCGAACGTCACCAACAACTACTTGGATGTGCGGGTCGTGTATAACCCTCTGACCGATGGATGGCAGCTTTTCTACACGGACAACGGGGCAGCAGGCCCTTTTGGTGATCCACTTGTGGCAGCAACAAGTGGCGGGTCTACTGTCGACGCCACATATACCGGCGTGAGCGCACCGAACATTGGTTGCTTGTGGAACCACGCCACCAGCGGCACCGACAATGCCCGCTTCGACAACTTCTACGTGCCGAGCGCCTGCACCACCACCACCGTACAGTTCACGGGTTCCTCGGCCTCGGTGAGCGAGACCGGGGTGAGCACGACGCTGACGGTGAGCATCACCAACCCCGACGCCATCAACGCCACCACGGCAGACGTGGTGCTGACGGCCGGCACCGCCAGCCGCATCGGCAACTACACCACGCAGACGGTGACCTTCCCCGCCGGCAGCAGCGCCAACCAGACGGTGACGGTGACCTTGACGGACAACGGCGCCTGCGACGGCGACGAGGTCTTCACCTTCCAACTCCAGAACGTGGCCGGCGGCAACAGCGCCACCGCGGGCAGCCCCTCCTCCTTCAACCTGACGCTGACGGACAATGAGCTCGTCACCAACCAGCTGATCGCCCGCCAGGCCTTTGATGGCCTGGGCAGCGACACGTGGGCGATCAGCGCCGGGGCAGGCAACATCAGCGCCGCGACCGGAGGCACCGACGTCCCCGTCAACCAGCGCATCCTGAGCGGCACCCAGAGCTGGCAGGTGAACAACGGCAACGTGACCTTGGACCTGGGTACGGTGAACGTGAGCGCCTACTCGAACGTGGTGATCCGCGCCAGGATGTCCAGCCTCTCCGTTGGAGGAGGTGGGAACGGTGCTGATGCAGGTGACAATGTGCAGTTCTTCGTGGACCTCAACAGCGGAGGATTCCCAGGCACGGCGGACATCACCGTGGCCGGGAACGGCAACGCCCATTGGGGTTACAGCACGGGCACGGGAACGGCCAGCACCACGGCCGGTACGCCCGTGAGCTTGGCTCCGGCCGGTGGCGGCGCACGCACCACCGACGGGTACACCTTCATCCAGATCAATATCCCTGGCGGCACGAACACGGTGGCCTTCCGCGCGATCGCGCTGAACAACTCGGCGAACGAGGTGTGGGCCCTGGAGGATGTGGAAGTCCGCGGCGATCTCTGCCGTCCCATCTACTACACCCGCGCCAACGGCGACCAGACGACCGCCACCTGGAGCACCACCCGCACTGGAACAGCCACGGCCGTCACTTTCGACCTGAACGCCACCGGCGTGGTACAGAACGGCCACACCGTGACGGCCACCGGCGCCACCTGGACGGTGTACGACCTCGATGTGGAGGCAGGCGGCAGCGTGGTGATGGGCACCACCAACCTGGAGCACTACGGCACGGCCCTCACCAACAACAACAGCTTCACCATCGGCACCGGCGCGGTCACCTTCCGCAACCCCGGCGCGGTGACGATGAGCGGCAGCGGCACCTACGACCTGTATGATGTCACGGCCAACAACGCCGATGTGACCCTCACGAGCAGCCTGCTGCGCATCCGCCGCACACTGGACATGACCAACGGCGGCACCTTCAACGCCAACAACATCGGCAACCCGGCCCGTGTGCTGGAACTGCACAGCGATGCCACCGGCACCGGCCGCATCGGTCCGATGAGCGCCGGCCCCAGCTTCACCGGTCAGGTGGACATGGAGCGCTACGTGCCCGGCGGGGTCACCAACTGGCGCTTGATCAGCGCGCCCACCAACAACAACCAGCTGAGCAGCCTGGAGGACGACTTCATCACGGCCGGCTACCCGGGCAGCCACTTCCCGCTCTTCGACGATCCCCCCGGCAGCAACATCCTGTGGCCGAGCATCCGCACCTACGATGAAACGAACGGTGGTGCCGCCCTGATCGACGGCCTCATCGGCGCCACGGGCGACAACATGGTGATGGCCATGGGCCAGGGCTTCGCGGCCTGGAGCGGCACCGGCCTGGTGACCACCAGCCCCTTCACCATCGACCTGCGGAGCGGCGTGCGCAACGCGCTCACCCCGCTGAACCTGCCGGTGACGTACACCAACACGGGCAACGCCCTGGTGGACGGCTGGAACCTGGTGGGCAACCCGGTGCCCAGCCCCATCGACTTCAGCCTGCTGGCCCTCACCAACGTGGACAACTTCTACTATGTGTTCGACCCGGTGAGCGGCAACAACGCCGCGTGGGATGAAGGCCTCGGCGTCAGCATCCCCGGAGGCTCGCTCAACGGCAACATCCAGAGCTTCCAAGGCTTCTGGGTGAAGGCCAACACCGCCGCCCCCGTCGTCACCGTGGAGGAGACCGACAAGGTGCTCGACCTGAACGGCGGCGGCCTCTTCGGTGGCAGCCAGCAGGGCGCCGCTCCGATGTTCCGCCTGGAGCTGAGCAACGCGATGAACGCCTTCTTCGACGAGACCTTGGTGCACTTCGGTACCGGCGGCCCCACCAGCGGCGACACGCACGACCTCGTCAAGTTCACCTTCAGCCACCCCGAGGCCCCGCAGGTGATGACGCGCACCAGCGACGGCCAGGACATGACGCTCAACGCCTGGGGCCCGCTCACCGGCGCCACCAGCATCGAGGTGCCCATCGACGTGGGCGTCACCGGCAGCTACACACTGCGTGTGCACGACGCGTTGGGCATCATGGGCCAGACCTGCCTGGTGTTGGAGGACCTCCAGACCGGGCAGAGCACGGCCCTCACTGAAGGCGCCACCTACACCTTCACCGCCGATGCGAACGATCCGGTGCTCCCCGCCCGCTTCGTGGTGCATGCCAGCGCGCCGGTGCAGCACACCGCCACCGACGTCACCTGCCAGGGTGCGGCCAACGGCAACGCCAGCGCGCTGGGCGCCGGCCTGGGTCCCTGGGACTACACCTGGGCCACCGACGGCGGCACCGTGCTGCTGAGCCAGACGCAGGTGAACGGCGCCGGGCAGATCGCCCAGCTGCCCGCCGGCGACTACCTGGTGACGGTGAGCAGCCAGGCCGGCTGCGGCGACCTCACCCACGCCTTCCGCATCGATGAGCCCGCCCTGCTCGACGTCGCGCTCACCGCCACCGGCACCGCCTGCGCCGCCACCACCGACGGCGCCGTGGACCTCACCGTGATGGGCGGCACCGGCCCCTACACCTTCGCCTGGGACAACGGCGCCACCAGCGAGGACATCGCCAACGTCGCCGCCGGTACCTACACCGTGACGGTGACCGATGCGAATGGCTGCACCACTGCTCCGCTGCAAGCCACCGTGGCCACCGGCAACGGGCCCAACGCCGCCTTCCTGCCCAGCACCACCAGCACCTTCACCGGTGAGCCCGTGGAGTTCTTCAACCTGAGCACCTGGGGGGCGCAGGTGAACTGGGACTTCGGCGACGGCACCGGCAGCACGGACACCGAACCCACCCACACCTACACCGTGCCGGGCGTGTATACCGTGACCCTGACGGTGACGCTCGATGGCTGCACCGCCGTGAGCACCCAGGAGGTGGTGGTGGACGTGAACACCGGCATCGCTCCGGTGGCCGATGACCTGGCCCGTGTGTGGCTGGATGACCAGCATGTGGTGGTGGACCTGCAGCAGCAGCGCGCCGATGAGGTGGTGATCACCGTGCTCGATGGGGCAGGCCGTGTGGTGGCCGAGCGCCGCGCGCGCATGAGCAGCACCCGCGAACGGATCCCGGTGGACCATGTCGCCGGTGGGGTCATCCTCGTCCGCCTCCTGACCGCCGACCAGGGCCGCACCTACAAGCTGCCCCTCGCCCGCTAAGCCGGATCGACCGCTTGCGCGAAGCCTCCTTCGGGAGGCTTCGTTGCTTTTGGGGGGCACGCGATCGAGCCCCCTGCTGAGCAGCGATCGCTCGCTGCGGGTGCGTAAGGAGGGGTACGGGGTGGTTTCGATCCGCAGAAGGTCCGGGCGTGCCTGAGCCGCTACCTCCCCCTGCCCCTCCTTGTTCGGCGCGTGGAGCGTTCCCCGCGCAGGAGGGGAGTTCATCCCGTCAAGCCCCCTCCTGAGCAGCGATCGCTCGCTGCGGGTACACAGGGAGGGGCCCGGGGTGGTTTCGATCCGCAGAAGATCCGGGCGTGCCTGAGCCGCTACCTCCCCCTGCCCCTCCTTGTTCGGCGCGTGGAGCGTTCCACGCGCAGGAGGGGAGTTCATCCCGTCAAGCCCCCTCCTGAGCAGCGATCGCTCGCTGCGGGTACACAGGGAGGGGCCCGGGGTGGTTTCGATTCGCAGAAGATCCGGGCGTGCCTGAGCCGCTACCTCCCCCTGCCCCTCCTTGTTCGGCGCGTGGAGCGTTCCACGCGCAGGAGGGGAGTTCATCCCGTCAAGACCCCTCCTGAGCCCCGATCACTCGCTGCGGGTGCATAAGGAGGGGTACGGGGTGGTTTCGATCCGCAGAAGATCCGGGCGTGCCTGAGCCGCTACCTCCCCCTGCCCCTCCTTGTTCAGCGCGTGGAGCATTCCACGCGCAGGAGGGGAGTTCATGCGATCAAGTCCCCTCCTGAGCAGCGATCGCTCGCTGCTCCGCGCAAGGAGGGGCACGGGGAGGTTTCCACTTCGTGAGCTTTCCGGCGTGACTGAGTTGCCACCTCCCCCAACTTTGTCCGCCATAGCACAGCGACGGCGGACCCTCCTTGTTCGGCGCGTGGAGCATTCCACGCGCAGGAGGGGAGTTCATGCGATCAAGTCCCCTCCTGAGCAGCGATCACTCGCTGCGGGTGCACAAGGAGGGGTACGGGGTGGTTTCGATCCGCAGAAGATCCAGGCGTGCCTGAGCCGCTACCTCCCCCTGCCCCTCCTTGTTCGGCGCGTGGAGCGTTCCCCGCGCAGGAGGGGAGTTCATGCGATCAAGTCCCCTCCTGAGCAGCGATCGCTCGCTGCTCCGCGCAAGGAGGGGCACGGGGAGGTTTCCACTTCGTGAGCTTTCCGGCGTGACTGAGTTGCCACCTCCCCCAACTTTGTCCGCCATAGCACAGCGACGGCGGACCCTCCTTGTTCGGCGCGTGGAGCATTCCACGCGCAGGAGGGGAGTTCATGCGATCAGTCCCCTCCTGAGCAGCGATCGCTCGCTGCTCCGCGCAAGGAGGGGCACGGGGAGGTTTCCACTTCGTGAGCTTTCCGGCGTGACTGAGTTGCCACCTCCCCCTGCCCCTCCTTGTTCGGCGCGTGGAGCATTCCACGCGCAGGAGGGGAGTTCATGCGATCAAGTCCCCTCCTGAGCAGCGATCGCTCGCTGCTCCGCGCAAGGAGGGGCACGGGGAGGTTTCCACTTCGTGAGCTTTCCGGCGTGACTGAGTTGCCACCTCCCCCAACTTTGTCCGCCATAGCACAGCGACGGCGGACCCTCCTTGTTCGGCGCGTGGAGCATTCCACGCGCAGGAGGGGAGTTCATGCGATCAAGTCCCCTCCTGAGCAGCGATCGCTCGCTGCTCCGCGCAAGGAGGGGCACGGGGAGGTTTCCACTTCGTGAGCTTTCCGGCGTGACTGAGTTGCCACCTCCCCCTGCCCCTCCTTGTTCGGCGCGTGGAGCATTCCACGCGCAGGAGGGGAGTTCATGCGATCAAGTCCCCTCCTGAGCAGCGATCGCTCGCTGCGGGTACACAGGGAGGGGCACGGGGTGGTTTCGATCCGCAGAAGGTCCGGGCGTGCCTGAGCCGCTACCTCCCCCTGCCCCTCCTTGTTCGGCGCGTGGAGCGTTCCACGCGCAGGAGGGGAGTTCATCCCGTCAAGCCCCCTCCTAAGCCCCGATCACTTCGGCCGTGCCACGAGCAAGGGGGGCGTTCCGTCACTCAGTTGAGCTCGTCGTACTGGAGCTTGAAATCGGGGTCCTCCATGAAGTGCTCCTTCCCCAGTCCGATGGTGGTGCGGGCGCTGTCGCGCATGCCCTTGGTGTTGAGGAACTCCGAGTAGCGGATCAGGGCGTTCTTCAGCAGCTTCTTCTGGTCCTCCGGCAACGAACCGGTGTCCGCGTTCAACGCCGCCTTGGCGTACTCCTTCATGCTGAGGTCGCCCTCCTTCACCAGGTTGCTCTTGTACTGGCAGAGGGCGAGCATGATCCACGCCCCGGGGTTCTCCGGGTAGTAGCCCACCATGCCATCGAACAGCGACTTGGCCTTGCTGTAGCTGCCCTCCTCGTAGAAGTTCTCGCCCTGCTCCATGCTCAGCTTGTTCAGCTCGGCCCAGTAGTCCTCGTAGTTGCCGAAGAACTCCTTGTTCTTGTCCTTCTTGCGGTACTTCTCGGCCCACTTCACCGCATCGCGCGCGGCCTTCGGATAGTCGGCCTGGTACTTCTCGATCTTGCTCATCTCGTACAGGCACATGCTCATGTAGAGGTAGGGCAAGGGGTCCTTCTTGGTGTTGTCGTTCAGCGTATAGCCTTCGGCCTTGCCGAGGCATTTCTCGTAGCTCTCATCCACGTAGAGCACGAGCAGGTCCTCGTACACGTGTTTCTGGGCGCTGGCGCCAAGGGTTCCGGCGGCGAAGAGGGCGGCGGCGATCAGGTGCTTCATGCGGGTATGGTGCGTGTCGGGGGCAAGATCGATGCCGAAGATAGCCGGATCGGCCGGAGCGGTCCACCGGCTCAGGCGATGCCCCGCGCCCCGCGGATGCGCTCCCAGGCCTCCTGCACCTTCTTGAACTTCTCGGCGGCGGCGCGCTGCACCTCCTCGCCCATGGTGCCCACCTTGTCCGGGTGGTGTTTCATGGCCATGCGCCGGTACGCCTTCTTCACCTCGTCGTCACTGGCCGCGGGATCCACCTCCAGGATGCGGTAGGCATGGCCCAGGTCGCTGCGGCCGAACATGGCGCTGATGCTCTCCAGGTCCTTGTCGCTCACGTTCAGCAGGTGGGCGATGCGGCGGATGAGGTCCACCTCGGCGCGGCTCACCGCCCCATCGGCATGGGCCAGGCCCACCAGGTAGTGGATCAGCTGAAGGCGCGCGGCGTGCGGCATGTGGCGCCGCACCTGGTCGCACACGCCGTGCAGGTCGATGTGCTGCTTGAGCACCTCGCGCAACACCAGCAGCAGCTGTTGGGCCTGGGGCTCGCCGAAGTGCTTGCGGAAGAAGGCCCGGGCCAGGTCGAGCTCGGCCCGCGTGACGCGGCCGTCCACCTTCATGAGGGCGGCGGTGAGCACCACCAGGCTCAGCGCCAGGTCGCCCTGCGTGGTGGCGCCGGCCCGCTCGCGCTGCTGCTGCACGCGGGGCCGCCCGGGTTCTGGCGCAGGGGGCGCGTCGCCGCCCCGCATGCCGTCCACCAGCGCGCCCACCGCAAAGCCCACGAGCCCGCCGATGGGACCTCCGAAGGCCCAGCCCAGTCCACCCGCGATCCACTTGGAGTAGCTCATGGTTCACCAGCTGCCGCCCGCACCGCCACCGCCGAAACTGCCGCCACCGAACCCACCGAAACCACCGCCACCACCCCGCCAGCCGCCGCCACCGGTGAAGCCACCCCAGCGTCCGCTGTGCTGCTTGCTCGCCTGGTTCATCAACCACAGCGCCGTCCAGAAGTCCACGTCGTTGGTGCGCGCATAGCGCTTCACGCCGCTGCGCAACCCCATGATGATCACGAGGAGCACCAGCGCCAGCACGACGAACACGGGCCAGGGCACCTTGCGCTTGTCGTAGCTCGCATGGTCGAACTCGCCCTTGGCCAGGCCCATGAGCACATCGGTGGCCTTGTCCAGCCCCGCGTAGTACTCGCCCTGCTTGAAGCGGGGGATCAGCTCGTTGTCCACGATGCGCTTGCAGGTGAGGTCGGGGATGGCGCCTTCGAGCCCGTAGCCGGTGGCGATGAAGACCTTGCGCTGCCCGGGAGGACCGGTGGGCTTGATCAGCACCACCACGCCGTTGTCGAAGCCCTTGGCCCCGATGCCCCACGACTCGCCGATGGCGAAGGCATAGTCGCTCTCCGGGTAGCCGCAGAGCGTGTCCACCACCAGCACGAGGATCCGGTTGCTGGTCTCCTGGGCGAAGCGCGTGAGCTTGCGGTCCAGGCGCTCCTCCTCCCCTTCGCTCAGCAAGGGCGCCAGTTGGAACACGAGCCGGTCCTGCTCGGCCCGGGCCGGGGCCTTGGGCAGGCAGGGGTCGTCCTGCGCGCCGAGGGGGAGCAGCGCCGCGCAGAGGGCCGGGGCGAAGAGCAGCGCGCGAAGCCTCATCCGATGCTGATGTCGTCGGACAGTTCGTTGCCGTCGTCAGTGCGGCGGGGGAAATGGGCACGCAGCTTTTCGCCCACCATCCGGGCCGCCTCGCACAGGCCCTCCGCCTGGCGGCCGGCGGCGAAGTGCAGGCGCAGCACGCCCAGCACATCGTTCCAGAAATTGGTCGGCACCACCGCATGGATGCCGGCGTCGCCGATCACCGCCAGCCGGTGGTCGCCCACGCTCACGTAGATGAGCACACCGTTGCGCGCGGCCGTGCGGTGCATGCCCAGCTCATCGAAGATGAAGGCGGCATGGTCCAGCACATCCTCCTCGCAGCGGTCCTCCAGGTGCACGCGCAGCTCGCCGCTGGTGGCGCGCTCGGCCTCCGCGATGGCGGCCCGCACCCGGTCGCGCTCCTTGGGGGTGAGGAAGCGCTCGGCGAGCAGTTCGTCATCAGCGACCGGTGCGGTGCGGCTCACTTGAAGGAGATGTCAGGCGCGTTCTCGGTGCCTTCCTGGGCCTCGAAGTAGCCCTTGGCGCTGAAGCCGAACAGGCCGGCCAGCAGGTTGCCCGGGAAGCGCTTGATGCGCGTGTTGAAGTTGCGCGCCGCGTCGTTGTACTTGCGGCGCTCCACGCCGATGCGGTTCTCCATGCCCTCGTACTGGGCCTGGAAGTCGCGGAAGGCGGCCGTGGTCTGCAGGTTGGGGTATTGCTCCACCGTGGCCATCAGGCGCGAGAGCGCCCCGGTGAACTGGCCCTGGGCCTGCTCGAAGGCCTTGATGTTCTCCGGCGTCAGGTTGTCGCCGTCGAGGGTGATGCTGGTGGCCTTGGCCCGCGCCTCCACCACTTCGCGCAGCGTCTTGTTCTCGAACTCGGCCGATCCCTTGATGATCTCCACGATGTTCTTGGTCTTGTCGGCGCGCAGCTGGTAGGCGTTCTCCACGTTGCTCCACTGCTTGGCGACGTCCTCGTTGAGGCCCACCGTGCCGTTGTAGAAGCCCATGGCCCACAGGGCGATGAGCACGATGGCGCCGAGGCCGATGAGGAGGGGAAGGCGTTTCATGGTCGGTTCTGGATGTGGCGCAAAGATGGCACGGTGGTCCGCATCGGACCTCACGGCATGGGCGACCGGTCCCCCGCATGGATGAGCGGGGCGTGCCGTGGAACTTCTGGTGGGGCGGAGGGTTACCACGCACGATGCCACGCCCGCCTACCCCCCGCCAGATGGCCTGTGCCGAGCTTGCGTGGCGGGGCCTGCCCAACTCCCGCGCCAGACCGGGCCTTGTGCGCTTGCGTCGGGGCAGGAGGCTACCCGCCGATGCCCCCCGCCCCTACTCCCCGCCAGCCCTCTGCGTGGGGCACGGGGGACGGTCTACCCGCACGATGCCCCACGCGCCTAACTCCCGCGCCAAGCCTGTGGCCTTGATCCGGGCTTCTGCGTCGGGGCCGGGACCCCCCCCCCCCCCCGCCCCCCCCCCCCCCCCCCCCCCCCCCGCCCGGGCGGGGCGGCCGGGGGGCCCCCCCCCCGCGCCCCCCCCCGCCCGCCGCCCACCCCCGCGCCCAACTCCCGCCTGCGCGGGGCACTCCGCCGGACCTAGTCCTTGAAGATCGCCGTCACCGGCGTGCCGTCCGCCGCCAGGTGGCCGCGGTACATGCCCGTGCAGTTGAAGTCGAGCACCACCTGCCCCGTGCGGTCCACCGCGATCAGCCCGCCATCGCCGTCCAGCGAGGGCAGCTTCTCGTGCACCACCACGCGCACCGCCTCGGCGAGCGACAGGCCCTTGTAGGCCATCAGCGCATGCACATCGTGGGCCGCCACGGCGCGGATGAAGCTCTCGCCATGGCCCGTGCAGCTCACCGCGCAGGTGGCGTCGTTGGCGTAGGTGCCCGCGCCGATCAGCGGGCTGTCGCCGATGCGCATCCAGCGTTTGTTGGTCATGCCGCCGGTGCTGGTGGCCGCGGCCAGATGGCCGTGCACGTCCAGGGCCACGGCGCCCACGGTGCCGTACTTGTGCTCGCCGTCGCTGTGGTCCAGCTGGTAGGTGTCGGTGCCCTTGGTGCGCTGCCACTGGTCGTAGCGGAACTGGTCGAAGAAGTACTGGTCGTCCTCCAGCAGGATCTTCTCGCGGTGGGCGAACTCGAAGGCGCCCAGCCCGCTGATGAGCACGTGGGGGCTCTTCTCCATCACGCGGCGGGCCAGGGTGACGGGGTTGCGCACGTTCTGCACGGAGGCCACGGCGCCGGCCTGCAGGGTGTCGCCGCGCATCACCGAGGCGTCCATCTCGTGCTGGCCGTCGGCGTTGAAGACGGCGCCGCGTCCCGCGTTGAAGTGCGGGCAGTCCTCCAGGCTGCGCACGGCGGCCTCCACCGCATCGAGGGCCGAACCTCCTTCTCGGAGCACCGTACCGCCCATGCGCAGGGCGTGCTCCAGCCCGTCGCGGTAGGCCTTCTCGCGGGCGGGGGTCATCTCGGAACGGGCGATGGTGCCGGCGCCGCCATGGATGGCGAGCGCGAAGCGGGGGGCGTCGGACATGGTCAGGGCAGGTTCTCGGGGCGGTGAAAGTAGGGGACCGCCCAACCCACCACGGCCCCGGCCAGGCAACCTGCCAACACGTCCGTGGGGAAATGCTTCCCGGCCCGCACCCGCAGCCAGCCCATGACCACCGGCACCGCCACGGCGCCCGCCCAGGTGGCCGTGCGCACCGCGGGGTCCACGTCGGCGCGGTCCACCAGCATGGCCGCGCTCACCGTCAGCGCCGCCGTGTTGGCCGCGTGGCCGCTCCAGAACGAACGGTAGGCGTCGCGCTCGCGCCGTTCGTGCATCGGCGCATCGGGGTTGAAGACCAGCGGCCGCGGCCGGTGGGTGACGGCCTTCACCACGCCGGTGAGTCCGGCGGACAGCAGGAAGCTCTCGCCCACCAGGGCCATGGGCACGCCGGGCCGGTCGTCGGCATACGCCAGCGCCGGGCCCAACGCGCTCAGCACCAGGGCCGACAGGAAGAGGGCATTGCTGGCCCGGTGCGCCGGCGGCGACCAGCGGAAGGCCGCCGCACGGTCGAAGCCGGACAGCGTGGCGCGGTCGCGGCCCCCGTGGCGGGCCCACAGCCCGGCCGTGTCGGCGGGCAGCAGCAGGGCCGTCCCGTTCAGCACCAGGCCGGCGCCCACGAAGGCCGCCTCGCGACCGGGGTCGAGCGTGTGCACCCGCTGCGCGTGCGCGGCCTGCGGCGGCGCCCACAGCACGGCCGCCAACAGCACGGCCCGGAGCATCGCCCCGGGCCGCACGTTCAGGTTCAAGCGCGGTTCAGTCACCGATGAGCACACCCTCCGCCAGGAAGGTGTAGGCGATCTTGGGTTCGGTGATCTTCTCGATCTCCTCCTTGCTCTTGCCGGCATCCTCCAGATAGTGGCGCTGGGTGGCCACGTCGATCACCTCCTTGCTCGCCACGCCTTGCAGGATGGCGCGCTTGCCGGTGAGGCCCTCGGTGGGCACGAAGAAGCCGTAGTCCACGAAGCGCACCTTCATCACCTCGCCGTTGGGCAGGGCCACGTCCATCCAGCAGCCCTTCTTGGCGCAGCTGGTGAGCACCTCCACGGCCACCTTGGCGGTCACGCTCTCGCTGCTCTTCATGCGGTCGAGCAGGTCGTGCGCGCCGATGGCGCCGTCGGGGGTGATGGCCTTGCCGTAGCTCTCCATGGGCACGGGGGCGCCGGAGGCGTTGCGGGCGGGGGTCTGGGCGTGGGCGGTGGCCGCGCCCAGCATCAGGGCGGCGGCGAGGCTCAGGGTGTACAGGTTCTTCATGGCATGCGCCGATGGCCCGGCGCGGGCGGTTATGTGCGTTGGGTGTAAAGATCGGGTTCTTTCCGGTGCGGCGAGCTGCCATCCGTCAGGTGAAGGACGGCCCCGACCGGCGCGGCGGCGTCCGGCAAGGGTCGTGCCACACCCATCAACAGCCACGCATGGGAACTTCCCACGGGCCGCGCCCGCCACCCGCCGCCGGATGGGCCACCTTCGCGCCATGGCCCACCGCCCCCCGGTGCTCATCGGCCGGCTGGAGCACATCGCCCTGCCCGGCCTGGGCATCGCCCGCGTGCAGGCCAAGATCGACACCGGCGCCTACCGCAGCGCCCTGCATTACCAGCGCGTCCGCAAGCGTGAGGTGGACGGCGTGCCCATGCTCGCCGTCACCTTCCAGATGGGCGGCCGCCGACGCACCAAGCTCTTCAAACGCTTCAAGCGGGTGACGGTCAAGAGCAGCACCGGGCAGACCACCCGCCGCTACCTCATCAGCACCCGCGTGCGCCTCAACGGCCACACGGTGCGCACCCAGTTCACCCTGTTCGACCGCAGCGACATGAAGCACCAGGTGCTGCTGGGCCGCAAGTTCCTGCGCGGCCGCTTCGTGGTGGACGTGTCGCGCAAGGACGTCCTGGGCTGATCACCCCTCCTCCTCCGCACCGGCCTCGCCGCGCAGCGCTCGTTTCTCCGCCGGGGTGGGCGCCTGCACCCAGTCCTCGGCATAGGGCACCAGCCCCGGACCGGTGCGCACGCGCTCCACGTCAAGGCCCTTGTCCAGGTAGTCGCGCCAGGTGGCGAAGGCGGCATGGCGGCGGTCCTTCAGCACGATCAGGGCCGTGTTGACGCCCGACTTCACGGCGATGGGGACGCCGCCGCCGAGGTCGGCCCAATGGCCGCCCAGCAGCAGGCCCGGCACCGGGGTGCGGTAGTGCGCGATGCCGGCCTTGAAGTTCTCCTTGCCGGGCTTGGCGCCCATCATGCTGCCGTTGCGGTTGCCGGTGTAGCGCCAGTGGGTGATGGGCGTGGCCACGTCGCAGTACACGATGTGGCTGCGCAGCCCCGGTGCCAGCGCCCGCTCCACGCGGTCGATCAGCGCGTCGGCCACTTGCTGCTTCAGCCGTTCGTAGGCCTCGCCCCGCACGATGGCGCCCGAGGCGTCGCGCTCGGTGGCCCAGGTGCCGTGGTCGGTGAAGAGGGCGGGGATGTAGAGCGTGAGGGTGCCCATGCCCGGCGGCGCCATGCTCTTGTCGCGCAGGCTGGGCGCCAGGATGCTGATGCCGCTCTGCGCGGGGTCCGTGCCACCGTGCGCATCGCGCGGCACATCGTCGCGGTGCAGGTAGATGAGCTCCTCGTTGAAGCCCAGCGCCTCGGCGGGCACGTCCAGGCCGAGCGACACGGTGACCGAACTGCTGTAGAGCACCGCCTCGCGCAGCCTGGCCTTCAGCTTCTCCGGCACCGCCTCGGGCGGCAGCATGCGCTCGTAGAGCGTCTCCACATCGCAGGCCGCGATCACCTGCCGGGCGCGTAGGGTGAAGGGGGTGCCGCGCTGGTCGCCCTCCACGCCCACGCAGCGGCCGCCCTCCAGCAGGATGCGGGTGACGCGGCAGCGGTAGTGGAGCTCGCCGCCCAGGCGCGTCACCACGTGGGACAGCCATTCGGG
The DNA here is from genome assembly GCA_016713875.1 of Flavobacteriales bacterium. Taxonomy (NCBI): domain Bacteria; kingdom Pseudomonadati; phylum Bacteroidota; class Flavobacteriia; order Flavobacteriales; species Flavobacteriales bacterium. The sequence goes on along the minus strand of JADJOI010000003.1, from coordinate 648,214 downwards.
GAAGACCTGGCTGCCGCCCTTGGGCGGGCTCTGGTAGTCGCCGAAGTAGGCCCAACCGATGGGCACCAGGCAGGCCAGCAGCTCCTGTTCACTGCTGAACAGCTTGTGCAGACCGGGGTCGGTGAAGTAGCGGTCCAGGCCCTTCTTCACGCCGGCATCGCCCTGGTAGCCCAGGTGCCTGATGAAGGGCAGGGCGAAGCGCAAGCGGCGCAGCATGTAGCTCACGCGCTCCACCGGGCCCATGGTCTCCTGCGCGCGGATGAGGCCGCTGCTGCGGTCGAAGGAACGCCCCAGCTTCCAGGCGTCGCGGAAGAAGCGCTCGATGCCGGCACGCTCATGCGGGAACCGGCGGATGAGCTCGGCCTTCAGGTCGTCCGGCCGGTCGGTGAGCAGCAGGTCCACCGACGGGCTCTTCCACCGGCGGATCCGCCGCTGCGGACGGGCCACGGGGTGGTCGCGACCGATGAGGTCGAACACCCGGGTGACGTAGCCGCGGGGGCCGCATTGGTTCAGCCAGTGGATGGCGCTGTCGAAGCGGAAGTCCTTGCGGCGGAACCCGGCGAGGTAGCCCCCGGGGCGGGCGTCCATCTCCAGCACGCACACCTTCAGCCCCGCCCGCGCCAGGATGGCCGCCGCCGTGAGGCCGCTGATGCCCGCGCCGATCACCAGCGCGTCGTACTCGCCCGTGGGTGGCCGATGCCGCATGCCGTCACTGCGTGTACACCCGCCCCTTCCACCAGATGCGCACGGCGTTCAGCGGCATGGTCACCGTGAGGAGGCCGCGCTGCAGGGAGAAGCCCGTGGCCGTTCGCTCGCGCAGCGCCACCTCGCCCCGGCCCTTGCGCCACACGCGCACCGTGCCGTCCACCGCGGTGTAGGCCAGCATGCCCCAGCTGGCGTCCCAGCGCTCGGGCCAGTAGCGCTCCACCTCGTGCACCCGCCCGGCCTGGAACACCTTCAGCATGTCCTGGTCGCGGAACACCACCAGGCTGTCGCGCACGTGGAACTCGGTGGGCGCGAAATCGGTGGCCGTGTAGATCTGCCCGTCCTCCAGCACCTTCAGCGCACCCGTGCGGTCCAGCCAGGCGCCGATGCCCTTGCCCACCGCGTAGCGCTGCGGGGCGATGGGCTCCAGGTCGTAGAAGTTGCCCTTGTGGAAGGCCTTCAGGCCATTGCCCTGCGGATCGAGGTAGAGCACCAGGTCCGCGCCCGCCTGGAAGTCGATGCCCGCGTCGTACACATCGGCCGCATCGTACACCACGCCCCGGTGGAAGATGCGGAAGCGCCGCTCGATGGTGCTCACCCAGGCCAGCAGGTTGTCCCCGCTCTTCCAGTCCTGCACCGCGCCGATGGCCAGCCCGTCCGCCAGCACCTCGTCGCGCCCGTTGTACCAGATGTGGATGGTGCGCTGCGCCTCGTCCACCCACGCCGCCAGGCTGTCCTCCACCACGTAGAGGCCCGTGTTCACACACACCGTGCGCAGCTCGCGCCCGTCGTGCAGCTTCAGCGCGGTGGCCAGCTTCACGCCGAGCAGGTGGTCGGTGACGGTGATCTGCGCGCCGGTGCTCCGGTCGAGGGTGGTGGTGCGGCCGTTGGCGTGCCGCTTCAGGTCGCCGATGGCGTTGAGGTAGGACACGTAGTTGCCGCCCACCTGGAAGGCGGCCGGGCGCACCCCCTCCACCACCGAGAAGGTGCCCTTGTCGAAGACCACCAGCCGGTCGCGGTAGTCGAGGAAGGCGGTGACGTCCTGCGCGGCCAGGGGGGTGGTGGCCGCGACGAGCAGGGCAAGGAGGGAACGGCGCATCATCCGCGAGTGTACGGCGATCGGCGGTGGTTCAGGAGGGGTGGACCACAGATGAACACGGATACGATGACCCGATGGGGTCCGATGCGGTTCAACCGGAATCGAACCACGGATGGACACCGATGAACCCAGAAACGATCCCCGCTGCGGTCCGGACAGGATCGAACCACGGATGGACACGGATGAACACAGATGAGATCCCCGCAGGGGATCACGCGCCGGGCCTGGGCCAGGGCAGGTAGCGGGGCACCCGGGCCAGGTAGTTGCGGTAGCCGGGGTACTTGCCGGCGCTGATGCCCTCGCTGAAGTCGGCGCTGCCCTGGAACAGCAGCACCAGCAGCAGCGCGCCGCACAGGCTCCAGTTCACCCACCGCCCGGTGGCCGCCACGCTGAAGCCGTAGAACACCAGCCATTGCGCCTGCTCGGCCATGTAGTTGGGGTGGCGCACGATGGCCCACAGCCCATCGTGCACGAAGCCTTCCGCATAGCGCCCGGTGAGCGGCTCGCCGGCCCGCAGGCGGCGGTGCTTCTCCCGCTGGAATTCCCATTGCTGCTGGTCGGCCACGGTCTCGATCACCAGGAAGGCGAGCATCGCCACGGCCAGCGCGCCGTCCGCCACGCCGAGCGCGCCGGGGGCGTCCACCACCAGCAGCATGGGCAGCGTGAAGAGCAGCACCAGCCCCAGCTGGTAGAAGGAGATGAAGCCCAGGCTGAAGAGGCGCCACACCCAGGGCTTGGCCAGGATGGGGTTGCGGCGCAGCACCTCCCAGCGGTAGTCCTCCTCGCCCGCCCAGAAGCGCCAGCTGTAGCCGCCGCGCCGGCCGAAGTTGTAGGTGAGGCGCAGGCCCCAGGCGGTCACCAGCGCCGCCATCAGCAGCGCGCGCGGCGTGTAGCCGGCAGCGTCGGCCATCACCCAGGCGTACACCGGCGGCATCAGGCTCCACAGCTTGTCCACCTGGCTGCAGTTGCGCGTGAGCTCGGCCACCGCGAAGGTGAGCAGCGCGCTGGCGATGTAGATGCGGAGCAGGACCCCCAGCGTCTCCCGCTGCAGCACGGTGAGCGGGGCGTCGGCGAAGTAGGACACGACGGGCACGAGCACGAGCGTGACCAGCAGGAGCAGGATGGTGCGGCGCATGGGGTGCAAAGGAACGGAGGAGGACGAAGGCCTGTTCGCAAGCGCACCTCGTCGCAGTGCACATGAGCACATGGTCACATGGGCACGACTTGTCCCGCCATAGCGGGATGGTCACATGGTCACACGGGCACATGAGCACATGGGCACATGGTCAATCACGCGCCTCACCATGTCGCCACGGATGCGGTTGCACCGCGGTCCGATCATCACCCCACCGTCTTCGCGAAGGCGGACTTCCGCCTGAAGCGATCTCCCCTCGCGCGCCGAGGTCCTTGCGAAGGCGTCCCACAGCCGGAAGCCGGAGGCCTGTGGCCGGAAGCTGGAGGCTAGCGGCTGGTGGCCTGCGGCCGGAAGCTGGAGTCTAGAAGCTGGTGGCCTGTGGCCGGAAGCTGGTGGCTAGTGGCTGGTGGCTAGTGGCTGGTGGCCGGAAGCCGGAGGCTAGTGGCTAGTGACTGGAGGCTGGTGGCTAGTGACTGGAGCCTTCAGACAAGCGTCAGCGCGCATCTGTGTCCATCGGCGTTCATCCCGCAGGGGCGGGACAGGTCCTGTGGTTCATGGCATTCGGCTGGAGGCCTTTGGCCGGAAGCTGGAGGCTAGTGGCTGGTGGCTTGTGGCCGGAAGCTGGAGGCCACGTCCACCGCTGCCGTCAGGTCGCTACCCGTCTCCCTCCCTCACTCCACCACCACCTTCGCCCCGCTCACCCACCGCCCCTCCACCACCAAGTGCACGTGGTACAGGCCCGCCGCGGTGCCGCCCAGGTCCAGGGTATGCCCCTGCTCCGCCAGCGCCACCGGCCAGCTGCCCATCACCTGTCCCGCCAGGCTCACCAGCGTCAGCTGCGCCGACCCGGTCACCGCCTCCGGCAGGTCCCACGTCACCTGCACCTGCCCCTGCCCCTGCGCCAGCAACGGGTTCGGCCACACCCGCAGCGCATCCCGCAGGTTCGTCACCTGGCTCGTCAGGCCCGTGATCAGGTGGCAGCCCGGCTCCAGGCAGCCCATGCTGTCCACCTTCACCACCCACGTGTCCTGTCCGTAGATCGGCGGGTCGTTCGGGTTGTTGCTGCTGGCCATCGCCCTCCCGACTGCGATGAATCCTCCATCAGCGGTGGGCACCACATCGCGCAAGGTCCCGTGGCCCTGTGTCCATACACTATCCGCGTACTGGTAATACCGCATCCACACGCTGTCGCCCTGCGCCGTGGTGCGCAACAGCACGCCGTTGAACAGGCTGGGCAACGAGCTCTGCCCCACCGCGATCAGGTCGCCGCCGGGGCTCACCTCCTTCACGGCGAACAGCGCGTTGTTGTATTGGGCTCCGTCGTACGCCTTGCTCCATATGGTGCTACCGCCGGGGTCCACCTTCACCAGCGCCAGCACCTGATCCTCGTCCACGTTCAGGGTAAAGCTGGTCGCGAACACCACAGCGCCATCCGCCAGGCTGGTCACATGGGCATTGGGGAAGTCATTGTATACGGTCCCATACGTCTCCTGCCACACTTCTTGTCCGGTGCTATCCACCCGCAGCAGCCATTGGTCGTAGTTGCCTCCACCGGCGTTCAGCTGGCCACCCAGGTAATAGCCGTTCCCCGGCGCCAGGTCCACGGTCGTCAGGTACTCTGTCCGGTTCGTCAGCCCATAGGTCTGCACCCACTCCTGGTTCCCCAGGCTGTCCAACTTCAGCAGAAAACCGTCCAAGCTGGTGCCGCTGGCGTTGGTCTCGCCTGTGATCACATACCCCCCATCGGGGGTCTGCTTGCCACAACGACCTGCCCAATCCTCGGGCAGCTGGATATACGGGATCAAGGTGTCAAGAGCACCATGGGGGGCAAAGAGGAACAGGACAGCGCTCGATTTTCCCAGGGTGTCCAATTGACTCCCGCCAAGGCCGTATCCACCGCCCTGTCGGGGAAAGCATGAGTTGGCCCACCCGATATAGGTCGCGCAGCAGGGTGTAACCACCACGAACGTATCTACCGGTGCACCGGTTTCATTCAGATGAAGGGTGTACACCACCGAAGAATACACGACCTGTCCATCACTCCATTGGGTTCCTCCGAAGGCCACGGCCCCCGCGGTGTCTGCAAGTTCGATCCCAAATCCGTTATCAGCGCGTGCCTGCCCACTGGCATCATACCTGCGCTGGAACTCCTGTGCGGTACACATCGTCAAGGGCAACAGGAGCCCTGCGGTGGTTGCTACCAGCGACCCGGTGTGCTTCATTTCACCAACTCGAACTTGGCCACACCGATCCGGATGCCATCAGCCTCCAGCACGGCGGTGTACACGCCGGTAGCCAAGGTACGGGTCGAAGGGGAAGGTGATCGTGTCCGCATCAGGGAGATCCTTGCCGGATGAGCGCCCCTCCTGCGCGTGGATCGCTCCACGCGCCGGGCAAGGAGGGTCTGGGGGAGGTGGCAACTCAGGCACCCCGGATCACATCGGAGCGAAACCTCCCCGTGCCCCTCCTTGTGCGGAGCAGCGAGCGTTCGCTGCTCAGGAGGGGGCTTGATCACGGCTGGCTCCCGTCCACCTCAGGGCGATCGCCACGCATCCCTTCGGGCCGCTCGCGAGGACGGTACGGAAGGGCGTCGTTCAGGCACCATCCACTCCCCCACCCGGCTCCGTAGCTTGGCGCCATGCGCGGTCCGTTCATCCTCATCCTGCGCCTGCTCCTGCCCCTGCTCCCGCTCCTTGCCACACCTGCGCTCGCCGGCAGCGGCCTGCAGGAGGTGAAGGACTTCGGCCCCGACCCGGGCAACCTGCGCATGTTCGTGCACGGTGCGGCGGGCACGGCCACCGCGCGACGCCCGCTGGTGGTGGTGCTGCACGGCTGCACGCAACGCGCGCGCCGCATCGCCGCCCTCAGCGGCTGGAACGACCTGGCCGACCGCGCCGGATGCCTGGTGCTGTACGTGCAGCAGCGCCCCATCAACAACAGCCTCCGCTGCTTCAACTGGTTCAGGCCGGACGACATCCTGCCCGAGCAGGGCGAGGTGGGCTCGGTGACGAGCATGGTGCGCCACGCCGTGGAGCACCTGGGCGCAGACCCCCAACGCGTGTACCTCTACGGCGTGAGCAGCGGCGGCGCCTTGGCCGCAGCGCTCATGGCCTGCGCGCCGGACCTCTTCGCCCACGTGGCCATCTTCGCCGGTGCCCCTTACCGCGCGGCCAACAGCACGCTGGACGCCCGGCTGGTGATCCGCGACCCGCGCGTGCTGCCGCCCGCCACCTGGGCCGAGCAGGTGACCCGCCTGCATCCCGACCGCCACGCCCCCTACCCGCCCCTGCTGGTGCTGCACGGCACGCGGGACCAGGTGGTGGACTACGGCCACGGCCTGGCTTTAGTGGCGCAATGGGCCACCGTGGCCGGAGCGGACACGGTGCCCGACGCGGTGGACCTCGCCTTCCGCGGGCTGCCCCACGTGGAGCGGCGCGTGTACCGCGCCGGCGATCGCACGGTGGTGACGCTGGTCCGCTTCGAGGGGCTCGGGCACCAGCTGCCCATCGATCCCGGCGACCGGCCCGATCAGGGCGGACGCCGCAGCTGGGTGAGCCGCGATGTGGACCTGCACAGCACCTGGCTGGTGGCGCAGGCCTTCGGGCTGGTGGACTGAGCGGGGCGGCCTACACGTGCCGCTCGATGAACTTCACGATCTCGCCGGCGATGTCCTTGCCGGTGGCGCCCTCGATGCCTTCCAGGCCGGGTGAGCTGTTCACCTCGATCACCAGCGGGCCGCGGTCGCTCTGCAGCATGTCCACCCCGGCCACGTGCAGGCCCAGGGCCTTCGCGGCCTTGATGGCCGTCACCTCCTCCTCGTGGGTGAGCTCGATGAGCTGGGCCGTGCCGCCCCGGTGCAGGTTGCTGCGGAACTCGCCCTCCTTGCCAGTGCGCTTCATGGCGCCCACCACGCGGCCGTCCACCACGAAGGCCCGGATGTCGATGCCGCGGCTCTCCTTGATGAACTCCTGCACGATGACGCGGGCCTTGAGGCTGTTGAAGGCCTCGCACACGGCCACGGCCGCCTTCTTGGTGTCGGCCAGCACCACGCCCAGGCCCTGGGTGCCCTCCAGCAGCTTGATGATGCACGGCGCACCGCCCACGCTGTCCACGATGCTGCCCACGTCCTTGCTGTAGTTGGTGAACACCGTTTTGGGGATGCCCACCCCGCTGCGGGTGAGGATCTGCAGGCTGCGCAGCTTGTCGCGGCTGCGTACCAGCGCCTGGCTCTCGGTGGTGGTGAACACCTTCATCATCTCGAACTGCCGCACCACGGCCGTGCCGTAGAAGGTGACACTGGCGCCGATGCGTGGGATGATGGCGTCGACGTCCGTGAGGGGTTGCCCGCCGTAGGTCACCTGTGGATTGCGGCGCTCGATGAGGATGTCGCACTTCACGTGGTTCACCACGCGCGCGGTGTGGCCGCGCGTTTCGCAGGCCTCGACGAGCCGGCGGGTGGAGTAGAGCTTGCCGTCGCGCGAGAGGATGACGATGTTCATGACCGGTGGCGGGTGCCCAAAGCTAGCGGGCGGCCTGTGGCCCCACGGTGAAGGGCCCGTGAAAAAAAGTGCGCTGCGCCCGGCCGTACCTTGGCGCCCGATGGACCTGGCGACCCTGCGGCGAGACCCGCTCACGGCCCTCACGCTCATCGCCCTGGTGCCCCGCCTGCTGGCCGCCGTGTTCTCGGCCGGCTACTTCGCCCACGACGACCACTTCCTGGTGATCGAGCCCGCCCGCAGTTGGGTGGACGCGGCCGACTACAACACCTGGCTGCCCTGGAACCAGGGCGCGGACGCCACCCCCAGCGGCCACAGCTTCGTGTACGTGGGCCTGCACTACCTGCTGTTCCGTGGCCTGTCGGCCCTGGGCGCCGACGACCCCGAGGTGAACATGGTGCTCGTGCGCCTGCTGCACGCCCTCTGGAGCCTGGTGGTGGTGCGCGCCGGGTACCGGATCGCCCTGCGTCTCGGCGGCGAACAGGCGGCCTGGAACTGCGGGCTGCTGCTCGCCCTCTTCTACTTCATGCCCTTCCTGGCCGTGCGCAACCTGGTGGAGGTGGTGTGCATCCCCTTCCTGATGCTGGCCGCCTATCAGCTGGTGAAGGACGAGCGCCCGGCCCCGCGCGCGGTGCTGCTGGCCGGCGTGTGGATCGGCATGGCCATCAACATCCGCTTCCAGACCATCTTCTTCGCCGCCGGGCCCGGCCTGGTGCTGCTGGCGATGCGCCGATGGGCCGATGGGCTGCGCTACGGCGCCGGCGTGCTGCTGCCGCTGGTCCTGCTGCAGGGCGGAATCGACCTCTTCATCTGGGGCCGCCCCTTCGCCGAGATGACCGAGTATGTGCGGTACAACCTGGCCAACACCACCACCTACTTCGACCAGCCGTGGTACAACTACCTGCTGCTGCTGGGGGGCATCTTCATCCCCCCCTTCAGCCTGGCGGTGCTGTTCGGCCTGTTCCGCCGCATGCGGCCCTGGCTCCTCTGGCTGCCGGTGATGCTCTTCCTGGCCATCCATTCCTGGTTCCCCAACAAGCAGGAGCGCTTCCTATTGCCCATCGTGCCGCTGGCCTTCGTGCTGGGCTTCGCCGCATGGGAGGCCTTCCGCTCCGGTTCGGCCTGGTGGCAGGCGCGGCCCGGCCTCTGGCGCGGGGTGATGCGCTTCACCTGGGGCCTCAACACCGTGCTGCTGGTGGCCATCACCTTCACCTACAGCAAGCGCAGCCGCGTGGAGGCCATGCTCGCCCTCCGCGAGGGAGCGCCCGTGCACGGCCTGGTGGTGGACGACACCGTGGAACACGAGCCCCCCTGGATGCCCATGTACTACCTGGGCCGGTGGCGGGCCAGCCAGCTGCCCTACGCCGACCCTGCGGAGGACCTCGCCGGACTGATCGCCCGCCTGCCCACCGACCAACGCCCGGACGCCGTGCTCTTTATCGGGCAGGAGGACCTGGACGCGCGCAAAGCGCGCATGACCGCGATCCTGGGGCCGCTGGAGGGCGTGGCGGTGGCCGAACCCGGCCTGGTGGACCGCGTGGTGCACTGGCTGAACCCGGTGAACCGCAACGAGACCATCACCGTGATGCGCACCGGGCCGCAGTGATGGTCCGGATATCTTCGCGCCCGCCCTCCCGGTCATGATCGACCTCGCCCAGCTCGACCCCTCGGTCTTCCTCACCGCCCACGGCTGGATCGCCCTCATCTGGCTCACGGTGATGGAGATCGTGCTGGGCATCGACAACATCATCATCATCTCCATCCTCAGCGGTGAGCTGCCCACAGCGGAGCAGCAGCGCAAGGCCCGGCGTATCGGCCTCTCGCTGGCGATGATCACCCGTGTCCTGCTCCTGCTCAGCCTCAGTTGGGTGATGAGCCTCAAGGACCCGCTCTTCACCGTGATGGACCACACGGTGAGCGGCCGCGACCTGGTGCTCATCCTCGGGGGCCTCTTCCTGATCTACAAGGCCACCGTCGAGATCCACGCCAAGGTGGAGCACAAGCGGGAGAAGGAGAGCGCCACCCGCAAGGCCGCCCGCATGGCCGGCATCATCGCCCAGATCGTGCTGATCGACATCGTGTTCTCGCTGGACAGCGTGATCACCGCCGTGGGCATGAGCAACGAGATCCTCATCATGGTGCTGGCCGTCATCGCCGCGGTGTTCATCATGCTCATCGCCTCGGACGCCATCAGCGCGTTCGTCAACAAGCACGGCACGGTGAAGGTGCTGGCGCTGGCCTTCCTGGTGATGATCGGGGTGGCGCTGCTGATGGAAGGCACCGGCAGCCACATCAACAAGGCCTACATCTACTTCGCCATGGCCTTCAGCATCCTGGTGGAGGGCCTCAACCTGCGGATGCGCCGCAACGAGGACAAGCTCCGCGATCAGGGCAACTGAGCGTTGCGCACCGCGGTGGGCGTGCTGCCCCCCACGGCCTGCAGCACCGCATCGCGGTCGTTCGCGCCCCCGCTGTACTTCACCACCCCGTCCAGGTTCAGGTCCTCCGGATGGTAGCCGGTGGTGGTGGCCGTGGGCACCGTACCACCGATGCGCGTGAGGATGGGGTCGCGGTCGTTGCCGCCGCCGGTGTACTTGATCTGCCCGTTGCGCGTGCCGTCACCGGCCGGCATCAACTGCACCCCGCCCACGTTCACCGTGGCCGCGGCACCGCCGTTCAGCGGCACCGAGCCGTTGCTGAGGTCGCGCAGCACCGCCGTGGTGCCCACCGGCTGCGGGTTCTGCGTCATGATGCCCAGGTGGTTGCGATGCCGCACCGCGATGTGGTAGTCGTCCACGGGCAGCTGGAAGCTCAGGTCCGAGGTGCCGTCCACCGCCACGATGCTGCCGTTGCGCAGCAGCAGGGCGCTGCGGCTGGCCAGCACCTGTGAGGCGTTGGTCTTGTTGCGCAGCTCCACCACCACCCAATCGACCACCGAGGCCGTGCCCGTGACGTTGAGCACCGCCTGCGTAGTGGACTCGCCGCCGCCGCCCGCCACATGCGCGTAGCCCAGCGCGGTGTACGGCTCGGTGAGGGGCACCAGGCCATTGGCGCGCAGGGTGCCGTTCATGGTCAACGCCACGCTGTTGTACGGTCCCTGCAGGAAGGCCTTGAGCCGGACCTGGAGGGTGGGCTGCGGCGTGTTCTGCGGGTCGAAGCCGTTCAAGGTCACCGTGCTGTTGGCCGGATCGAGCCAGTCGCGCAAGCGCGTCGAGGCCGAGGCCCCGTCCCAGCTCTCGCTGAACTTGGCCGCGCCGGCCCAGTTCTGCTGCGGGTCCGTACAGTTGTATGCCCCTTCGGTCATGTGCCCCACGATGCGCTTGTTCTGGTCGAAGAGCGGCGCGCCGCTGCTCACCGCCTGGCTCACGCCGAGGTCCCACTCGCTGCGCCACATCTTGATGCCGTTGGCGTCCTGATACCCGACGCCCGGGTCGTTGTCGCGGCTGAACTTCTTGACGTCGTAGTTGGGGTGGTGGATCAGGGCACTGGACTGTGGCACCGCACCGCTGCGGTCCCAGCCCGCATAGAACACCCCGTAGTTAGTGGGCGGCGCGTTCAACAGCTCCAGCAGCGCGAAGTCGTCATAGTAGTACGCCGAGCGCAGCACACCACCGGTCACAGTCTGGTTGGTATTGCCCACCGTGCCCACACAACCGGGCGCCTGGTAGTTGAAGTAGAACACCCACTGGCCGATGGTGGCCGGCACCAGACAGTGGTTGGCGAAGTAGAAGTAGGGCTGGCCCTGCTGCGCCGTGCTGTTGATCAGCGATCCGCTGCAGCCGTTCCCATCAGGTCGGAGGAACATGGCCACCGACCGGATCTGCTGCTCCCATCCGGCGCTCTCCGGACAGGCCACGTTGACGTTGCAGGCCGCGCTCTGGAACCCGGGGTCGTAATCGCGCAGCAGGCCCTGCTCCCCGAAGTGGAAGATGTCGCGATAGCCGTGCGTGATGCTCCCCACCTCGATGCGGGACGTGGCCCGGGACATCGCCGGTTCCACCAGTTCGATCACCACCGCATCACCCGGTAGCACAGCGGTGGCCAAGCCGCCATCGGGCAGTTCGTTCTGCTCGGTGAAGCCACCGAGATAGCGTTGCCGGTCCCGGTCGTAGAGGTAGACCCGTGCCTCGGGCACCAGGTCGAAGAGTCTGAACTGCACGCTGAGCATCACCGCGCCGGGGCTCTCGATCATCAGCCGGCACACGCGGCGGTCGTCGCCGGTGCCGATCCACTGGCCTTGCGCCGGCAGATCGGCGGCCACCGGGCGCTGCACCCCGTAGCGGAAACCGACGGCCGGGCTGTCCGCCTCCTGCTGCACCAGCACGGCCCTGTCCAGGGCGGGCAGCTGCACGCTCGGGATGGACGCGGGATGGCCCGACGTACCTCCCCAGTTCAGAGGGGCGCCGCCGTGGGCAACCTGGGCATGAGCGCCCGAGGCCAGCAGGACAAGGGTCACCCCGAGCGGGTAGCGCATGTCAAGAAAAGTTATGAACAAAAGTATCCAGTTGTGAACAAGTTCCAAATCCGGATCAACGCCCCATGATGACGAACTCGGTGCGGCGGTTGCGCGCGCGGCCGGCCTCCATGTCGTTGGAGGCCACGGGCTTGCCGGCGCCGTAGCCCTTGAAGGCAAGGCGCTTGGCGGCGATGCCATGGGCCTGCAGGTAGCCCATCACGGTGAAGGCGCGGTCGTTGCTGAGGGCCAGGTTATCGGCATCGTTGCCCACGTTGTCCGTGTGGCCCTCGATGCGGATGCTCACCGTGGGGTTGTCCTTCAGGAAGTCGATGAGCTGGTCAAGGATGTGCTCGCTAGCCTTGGTGATCTCGGCCGAGTTGGTGGCGTAGGTGATGTCGTTCACCTTGTAGCTGCGGCCCACCTCGATGCGCTGCACGGTCATGTCCACCTCGGCGGTGACCCCGCGCACGGTGTCAGCCAGGCTGAAGGCGCGCGAGTCGAACACGTGATCCTTCTTGGTGACGGTCATGATGACATCGGCGCCCTTGCGCAGGTTGACGACCGTGGCGTAGCGCCCGTCGGTGGGGTCCACCTGCAGCACCTCGGTGCGGCGCGTGTCCATGTAGGTGATCTCCACTTTGGCGTCGGACACCACCTCGCCGTTCTCGTCGCGCACCTCACCCTTCACGATGAGGATGTCCTCCGGGCGGGCATCGGTGGGCAGGGCGAAGCCGTAGATGTCCAGCCCGCCCACCCCGCGGAACCGGCTGCTGGCGAAGAGCGCGGTGCGGCCGTCGGCGCTCACGATCAGCCCGTGATCGTCCTGCTCGGTGTTGATGGGGTGGCCGATGTTGCGGGGGGTGTCCCAGCTGCCGTCGTCCTTCATGCGGCTGAAGAAGATGTCGTAGCCGCCCACGCCGCGGTGACCGCGCCCCTCCTGGGCCTCGCCGTTCTCGTCCACCGCCGGCCGCGCGGCGAAATACAGGGTGCGGCTGTCGCTGTGCAGGAAGGGGGCCTTCTCATCGCCCGCCGTGTTGATGGGGCCCGGCACCGGCTGCGCCTTGCTCCACACGCCTTGATCGTCGCGGGTGCTGAAGTAGATGTCGGTGCCCTTGCTGTCCGGCCTCACCGTGGCGAAGAAGAGCGTGCGGCCGTCGGCGCTCAGCGTGGGCTGGCTCTCCCAGCCGTCCACCGTGTTCACCGCCGGGCCCAGGTCCTCCAGGCCGGTCCACTCCCACTTCTGCTGCCCGCTGCCGAAGTCCATGTGCGTGTTGTAGTGCGACCGGAAGAGGTCGCAGTTGCGGTAGCCCTTCGCATCGGGCGCGCCGCACACGGTGACGAACATCTCACGGTTGTTCACGCTGATAGTGACCCCGCCGTAGCTGTCGCCGAGGTTGAACGGATCGGGCAGCGCGCGGCCTTTGTCGTGGTCCTTAGCGTCGGCGGGACGACGGCTTTCGGTGAGCTCCTCCACGTCCTTGGCCACCAGGTCGCCCTTCGCCTGGTACTTGCTCTTGCGCGTGAAGAAGAGCAGTTCGTTGTCCGGGCTCAGCATGGGCAGGTACTCGTCCGCCGCCGTGCACACGTTGGGCAGCGGCCTGGGGTCCAGCGGCGCGGTGTTGCGGTAGAAGTCCATGTGGAAGCGCAGTTCGGGCATCAGCTCCTCCACATCGGCGGTCTTCTTGTCCACGTCCTTGCTGAACTTGCTCTGGTCCTCGGTGGGGAATTTCAGGAAGGCCTGGAAGGCCTTGGCCGCTTCAGCGTACTCGCCCTTGGCATAGTGCGCGGCGCCGAGGTAGTAGTGCACATCGCTGTGCCGGTCGGGGCAGCGGGCCTGCAGGCGCTCGAAGTAGGTGATGGCGGGCTTGAGGTCGGCCCCGCCTTCACGCGCCCGCTTGTACGCCGAGATGCCGAGCTGGAAGAGGCACTCGGCACAATCGGGGTCCACCTCCTGGGTCTCCTTGAGCTTCTGGTGGCGCGTGGCGCCGTCCTTGGCCTTGGCGGCCTCGTCCAGGAGCTTCAGCACCTTCTTGTCCGTGGGCGCGCCGCACGGATCGATCTCCCCGTCCTGCGCCACCGCAGGCGCACTGAGAAATAGCGCCGCAACGGTCAGGGCGGCCTTGGTGATGTCGTTCATGCCGTTCGTCTTCGCAGCGCCCCCGCAAGGGCCATGCCCCTTCGCTACTTGATCGTGGTGTTGGTCTGCTCGGCCTTGGCGATGAGGGCATCGCCCTGCTTGCGGGCCTCGACCACGATGCCGTCGGCCTTTTTATCGGCTTCGGCGATGGCCTTCTGCTCCTGCTTGTCGGCCTCCTTCTTGGCAGCGTCGGCCACGGCCTTGGCGGCCAGCTTGGCCAGCGGATTGGTCACCTTCGCCAGCTCGTCGTCGGCCGCCTTGTACGCCTGGCCCTTGATGTTGGCCGCTTCACGCCGGGCTGTGGCCTTCAGGTTGTCCGCCTGCTTCTGCGCTTCGACCAGCAGCTTGGCGGCCTCCTCCCGGGCCCGTGCGATGGCCTCTTCCTTGGCCTTGTCGATCTGCTGGTTCAGTTCCTGCTTCACCTCGGTGACGATCGTCTGCGTGAGGTTGCCACCGCCACCGGCGAACACCGGCTTCACCACCGGCTTGTCGATGGTGCCGGTGATCTTCGCGGTGACCGCGATCTCCGCCGGCATCTGGAACCCGCTGCCCAGCACCTGGTTCGCCTGGCCCAGCCAGCCGGCCACCAGCTGGTTGGCCTGCGCGCCGAACATGTCGGTGGGCACCTTGGCCTTCAGGTCGTAGTCGATGGCCTGGTCGGCGAAGGCCGTGCTGCCGCCCACGTTCGCCTTGATCCGGTCGATCTTCACATCGAAGGGCTTGGTGATCATCTTGCCATCGCGGAACTCGTAGCTGAAGTCCACACTGGGCAGGGTGGTGTTCTCGATGCCCTTCACCTTGAAGGCCTTCGCCAGGTCCACCAGCGGCTGGAAGCCGTCCACCCGAACGTTGCGCGTGCTGAGCGTGCCCTGGCCGGTGAGGCTCTCCATCACCGGGCTCATCGCCGCATCCAGCTCGGTGCGCATGCTGAGCGTGGTGCTGTACTTGCCTTTGCAGGTCTTGGCGATGGGCGCGAGCTTCTGCACGGTCTCCACGTACTGTACGGTCTTCTCGATGTCCATGTCGCGGATGTCGTAGCGCAGCTCGGCCACCGGCGTGCCTTTTTCCGGGGTGGCGTAGGACCCGTCGAGCCCCACACGCCCCTCGAAGAGGCCGAACGCCAGCTTGTTGAGGTCCACCCGCCGGTCGTGGATGTGCACCCCGCCCTTGAGCCCGGTGAGCGTGAGGTCGTCATAGAGCACCTCGCCCACCTCGGCGCTGAGGCGGAAGTTGATGTTCGCGGGCACTTCGATGACGGTCATGGTGGCCGTGTCGGCCGGAGCGCTCTCCGCTGTGGCGGGCTCCTCGGGGCCCATCAGTTCATTGAGGTCGAAACGGCGGCTGGCCACGTCGAACGTGCCGGTGAGGGTGCTGTCCTTCAGCCACCACAGCAGGTAGCTGTCGAAGCGGCCCTTGGCGCGCACGTCACTGCCGCCCAGGGTGCCGTCGAAGCCGTTCAGCGCCAGGTAGCGCGGGCTGAGCGCCAGGTCGAGGGTGGTGATGCCCACCGGCCAGGGCAGCGAGTCGCTGCGGTAGGTCATGCCGCTCAGCAGCACGCGACCTTCCGCGGTGAACTTCTCGAAGCGCTGCGCCTCGATGTCGCTGACGGCGCCCTTCACCTTCACGTCCACATCGAGCTTGCCGTTCAGCTCGTCGCCCTTCTCCAAGGGCACCACGCGCTTCAGGCTGGCCAGGTCGAGCTTGGCCTGCGCCGCCAGGTCCACGCGCGGATCGCTCATCGGACGCTCCAGGTGCAGCCGCGCGCTCACCGGGTTGGTGGCCACCTGCATGGCGAAGACGGGCACGTCGATCACCATGCCGTCCAGGTCGTTGCCCTGCGGGCTCACGATCGAGGCCTTCACCTGGATGCGCTCCACGCTCTCGGGCAGGTCGGGGTACTTGAAGCGGCCGTTCTCCACGGCGATGTCGAGGCCGAAGCCGGGCATCGTGAGGTCGCTGTACGTGCCCTTCACGTAGCCACCGAAAGCCGCCTTGCCGCTCATGTCCACCCCTTCCAGGTCCTTGGCGAAGGTGGCCGGCACCATCGAGAGCAGCGCGTCCAGCTCGTTCTTCTTCAGCGCCCAGGTGATGTCCATGTCGATGTCGTCCGCCGGCATCGCCAGCCAGCCGTTGAAGCCCAGGGTGAGGCGGTTGATCACGGCCTCGTTCTCTTTGAAGGTGAACTTCATGCCTGCCATGTCCATGTCCAGGTCGGCGCGGATGTCGGCCACCGCGCGCTGCAGATAACGCACGCAATCGAAGAGCACGTCCACGGTATCCACATGCGTGGTGGTGGACAGGGTGAAGAGGTCCTGGGTGAAGTCGCCCGTGCCCTTGTGGTCCAGGCCCAGCAGGTCCATCCGGAAGGCGAGGGTGCTGTCGTCGTACACCACACGGCCGTCCTCGATCCAGTACTCGCGCAGGCCGATGGAGAAGCCGCCGCCCGTGTCGGCCGGAGCTTCCGCCGCACTGCTGTCCGGCAGGGTGATGTCCCAGTTCGCTTTACCATCGGCGCGCACCACGGCATGGATCCGCGGCCGCACCAGGCCGATCCGCTTGATGTCCACCTTGTCCCCGAACACGCTCTTGATGTCCACCGTGGCGGTGAGCGAGCCGATGTCGGCCAGGCACACGCCCTCGAAGGGGGCCTTGTTGCAGAGCTTCACACCGGCCACCTCCACGGTGAGGTCGGGAAAGCTGCGCAGCAGGGTGATGTCCCACTCACCCCACTCCACCGTGGCGTTGAGGGTGGCGTTCACCTGTTCCTTCACCAGGGCCTCGATGCGGTCCTTGAACAGGACGGGGATGAGGATGATGGCGGCGATCAGCAGCACCACCAGGACGCCCCCGGCGATGACGATGCGTTTGAACCATTTGCCCATGGTGCGTTCGGGATGAGGGTGCAAAGATCATGCGGTGGCCGGGCGACCGCGGCCGTGAACCGTTCGGGTTGCGAACAACGATCGTGGATGGAAGGTGGGTCAGATGCGCGCCGAGCGCTGCCGAAGCAGATGATCGGCCAGCACCAGGCAGGCCATGGCCTCCACGATGGGCACGGCGCGGGGCACCACGCAGGGGTCGTGGCGGCCGCGGCCTTCCAGCACCACCGGCCGCCCCTCGCGGTCCACGGAGGCCTGCGGCCGCATCACCGTGGCGGGCGGCTTGAAGGCCACCTCGAACAGAATGTCGGCCCCGGTGCTGATGCCGCCCTGCACGCCACCGCCCCGGTTGGTGGCGCTGCGGATGCCACCGGCGCCATCGGGCTCCAAAGCATCGTTGTGCGCCGAACCGCGCATGGCCACCGCAGCGAAGCCCGTGCCCAGCTGGAAGCCCTTCACGGCGTTGATGCCCAACATGGCCTTGCCCAGGTCGGCGTGCAGCTTGTCGAACACCGGTTCGCCCAGGCCCGGTGGTGTTCCGCTGATGCGGGCGCTGACGCAGCCGCCGATGCTGTCCCCTTCGGCCCGCACCGCCTCGATCAGGGCCGTCATGGCCTCGGCCGTGGGCGCGTGCGGACAGCGCACCGGGCTGGACCAGGTGTCGGCGGCATCGAAGGGCACCCCGCCGAGCCGCACCTCGCCCACCTGCGACACCCAGGCCTGCACCCGCACCCCCGCCATGGCGAGCAGCTGCCGCGCGATCGCGCCGCCCACCACGCGGCAGGCGGTCTCCCGCGCACTGCTGCGGCCGCCGCCGCGGTGATCACGGACACCGTACTTCTGTTCCCAGGTGAGGTCGGCGTGACCCGGCCGGTACGTGTCCTTCAGGTGTTCGTAATCCTGCGGCCGGGCGTCGGTGTTGCGGATCAGGAAACCGATCGGCGTGCCCAGCGTCACGCCGTCCATCACGCCGCTCAACAGCTCCACGCGGTCGCCCTCGCGGCGGGCGGTGCCCAAGGCGGTGCTGCCCGGGCGTCGGCGGTCCAGCTCCTGCTGCACGGCCTCCAGGTCCAGGCGTAGACCGGCAGGACAGCCTTCCACCACCCCGCCGATGGCCGCATCGTGGCTGGCGCCGAAGGTGGTGAGCCGAAAGATCCTCCCCGTGCTGTTGCCGGACATGCGGCAAAGGTACCCGACCCGCCGGGCCGCTCGAGGAGTTGATCGCTCCGAACCATGGAGCCGTCGAAGGCGGTTGACGATATGGGACCGGACTGATCACCTTTGTCCGAACCGCGGCCCACGCCGCTCCAGATCCGTGCGCGAGCAACACGTTAAGGTCCGTGACCTGCGGACACACCCCGCCTCCTTGCGGTTGATGTACGCCACCAGCATGGACCCGACCGACGTCCGGGCCTGGAGCGGTACGGTGCGGTTCATTGCGAAAAGCCTGGAGGACCAACAGGTGCAGATGCGCTACCTCGGCGATCTGCAGCGCACCCGCGTGCTGCTCCGCAAGGCGGTGAACAAGGTCCAGCACTGGATCTCGCCGGACAGCATCTTCCCGGTGGAGCGCACCACCACCATGGCCGAGCGATTCGCCGGCCAGATCGGCGAAGCGCTCGCCGAGAGCGATTGTGACGTGGTGTTCTCCCCCAGCAGCATCCCGGTGGCCCTGCTGAGGTGCGACCGGCCGAAGGTGTTCTACACCGACGCCACCTTCGCCGGCATCCTCGACCTGTACCCGGAGTACCGCAACTACCCCAAGCGCTACCTGCAGCAGGGGCACGACCTGGAACGGGAGGCGCTGCGCAGCTGCGATCTGGCCATCTATTCAAGCGAGTGGGCCGCCCGCACCGCCGTGGAGCACTATGATGCCGATCCGTCGCGCATCCGCGTGGTGCCCTTCGGTTGCAACCTCGACCGCATCCCGGCGCGCTCCCGCATCGAGCAGGTGATCGACAGCCGCCCGATGGAGCGCTGCGAACTGCTCTTCCTGGCGGTGAGCTGGGAGCGCAAGGGCGGCGACCTTGCGTTACGGACGGCGGAGCGGCTGCACGCGCAGGGTCTCGACGTGCGGCTCACCATCGTGGGCTGTACGCCTCCCGAGGCGAAGCTCCCGCCGTATGTCGAGGTGGTGCCCTTCATCGCCAAGAACACCGCAGCCGGGCAGCGCCGCATCACCAACCTCATCCAGCGCTCGCACGTCCTGCTGCTGCCCACCCGCGCCGATTGTTCGCCCATCGTCTTCAGCGAATGCAATGCCTTCGGTGTGCCCTGCATCACCACCGCCGTGGGCGGAACCCCCAGCTCGGTCAGGGACGGGCTGAACGGCATGGCCCTGCCCTTGGATGCCGATGCCGACGCCTATGCCGCAACGATCGCCGAACTGATGATCGAGCCGCAGCGGTACCGCGCACTGGCCCATGGCGCGCTGAACGAGCACCATGAGCGGTTGAACTGGAACAGCACAGGCCTCACCTTGCGGCGCCACCTGGAGGAGTTGCTGGCCGCGAAGGGCTGATCGTCGCGCTACCTTGCCCGCATGATCGATGAAGCACGCTTCCTGGCGGCCATGATGGACCGCACCCGGGACTACACGATGTACTACCTCGGCCGCCTGCTGAAGGCCGACCCCGATGGCACCAACGGCACCTTGCATAAGCGGTTCATGTGCGAGGGCAAGGCCCTCAACTCGGCCTTCTGGCTGGTGGCGCACCTGGCCACCAGCGAGAACGGTCTGCTGCTGCGCAGCACCGGTGGCCCGGTGATCAAGTTCAGCTGGGCGAAGCACTACACCTTGGGCGCCCATGGCGCTCCGGAGGATGAACGGCCGCATGTGGAGGAGGTCCTGCACATGTTCCACGAGGTGCATCGCCAGTCCATCGCGCATGTGGCCACCCTGGGCGAGGAGGCGCTCAGCGCGCCCAACCCCACCGGGCTTCCGCTCGGCGGCGCGGGCCAGGTGCGCGACGTGATCATGCACGCCATCCGGCACGAGGGCAGCCACATCGGACACCTGGGGTGGCTGTGCAAGCTGCACGGCATCCCCACCGTGTGAGGCCGGGCCTCGGAGCCTGTTCGGGATCGCTTCGAACAGGCCCTCAGTGCCACAGCAGCCAGAACGTGAGGATGCCGCCGACGTAGCCCAGCGCGGCAGGCACCGTCATGCGGCGCACATACCACATGAAGTCGATGCCCAGGATGCCCATCACGGCCACGCCGGCCGCGCTGCCGATGATGAGCATGCTGCCGCCCGTGCCCGCGCAGTAGGCCAGCAGCTCCCAGAACTCATGGTCCACGGGGAATTGCGTCATCGGGTACATGCCCATGGCGGCCGCCACCAGCGGCACGTTGTCCACGATGGCGCTCATCGCGCCGATCACCGTGTTGATGGCGTAGATGTTGCCCAGTGACCGATCGAGCAGGTGCGCCATGTCCGTGAGGTGACCCGCCACCTGCAGGCCTGCCACCGCCACCAGGATCCCCAGGAAGAACAGGATGCTGCTGTGGTCCACGCGCGAGAGGATCGACGACACGGTCATGTGCTTGCGCTCCTTCCACTTCGGGTGCCGCTCATGGATGAGCTCGGTGAAGACCCACAGCACGCCCAGGCCGAGCATCAGCCCCATGAAGGGCGGCAGGTGCGTCACCGACTTGAACAGCGGCACGCCGAGCAGGGTGGTCATGCCCAGAAAGAAGACCATGTACTTCTCCCGGGTGCTCAAGCGCGCCGCGGAGCCCTCCTCCTGCTGCGCCGGCAGGTCCACCAGGTTCAGGCGCCCCTTGGCCCGCACGGACAACCACAGCAACGGCAGCACAAGGCACACCACGCTCGGCAGGAACAGCTTGAGGATGATGTTGGCCGTGGTGACCTGCCCACCGATCCACAGCATGATGGTGGTGACGTCGCCGATCGGACTCCAGGCGCCCCCGGCATTGGCCGCGATGATCACCAGGCCGGCGAAGGTCCACACGTCGTCCTTGTCGCGGATGAACTTGCGCAGCAGCGCCGCCATCACGATCGCCGTGGTCATGTTGTCCAGCGCGGCGCTGAGGAAGAAGGTGAGGATGCCGATCACCCAGAGCAGGGCCCGCTTGTTGGTGCTCCGGATGCGGTCGGTGATGACACGGAAGCCCTCGTGCGCGTCCATCAGCTCCACCACCGCCATGGCCCCCAGCAGGAAGAAGAGGATGCTGGCGATCTCGCTGATGTGCTCGAAGAGCTGATGCAGCAGGTGCTCGTGGCCACCCTCGGCGCCGGGGAACAGTTCGTCATGCCCGAGCATGATCACCGTCCAGATCAGCATGCCAGTGAGCACGGCGCTGGCGGCCTTGTTCACCTTCAACGGGTGCTCCAGAGCGATGCCGGCATAGCCGACGATGAAGATCAGGGCGATGAGCAGGTAGAGCATGGCCTCGGAAATGGGCCGCAAGGTTACGCAGCCCCCGAGGAACGCACAGGGCCACCCCCCTGCGGGAGCGGCCCTGGTCGATGCGAACGGACCGGCCCTCAGCCCTTCTGCTTCACCGGGCAGGTGCTCATGCCCAGGGCGCTGTAGATCGGGCAGGTGCCCACCAGCGCGGTGAGCACGAAGATGCCGCCCAGCACGAGCAGCACGGTGCCCACCAGTCCGGTCACGGTGTTGGAGAAGTACAGGTAACCGAACACGAGGGCGAGCAGGATGCGGACGATGCGGTCGATGTTGCCGACGTTCTTCTTCATCATGGCGTCAAGGGTGTTGGAGTGGTGAATGATCGGATCACGAGGGCCACCCCCACGGCGATGCCGACGCACGCGATGCACACGAGCACCAGCTTCAACCACTTCGGCAGGGCGGCCATGCGGCGAATGTGACGCCTCTTGCGCGCAAGTGCCGGTGACCTGGGTCACCCGAGCACGCGGATGCCGCCGGGCAGCTGCCGGATGCGGCCCTCGTCCTCCAGCTTGCGCAGCGTGCGCGTGATCACCTCCCGCGCCGAGCCCAGCTCCTGCGCCAGCCGCGCGTGGCGCACGTCCAGCAGCTCATCCCCCGTCACGCCCTTCAGCCGCTTGAGGTGGTCCATCAGGCGTGTGGGCAGGTCGCCGAAGGCCACCTGCTCCACGGTGTGCAGCATGTCGTTGTAGCGCTCGTGGTACTGCTGGAAGAAGAGCTCGCTGAGCGAGGGGTGCTCGCGCATCCACTGGCGCAGCTTGACCTCGGGCACCATCAGCAGCTTGCTGGGGCGCTCGGCCACGGCGTTGATGCGGCTGGGTGTACGGCCCGTCATCGCCGCGAAGCTCATCACGCAGCTGTCGCTCGGTTCGATGAAGTAGAGCAGCAGCTCCTTGTCCTCGTGGCCGATGAAGACGCGCACCAGGCCTTCCAGCAGGATCGGCAGCTCGTGCACATACGCCCCTTCGTGCAACAGCTCGGTGCCGGCGGGCACCTCCACCACGCGGCCATCGGCCATCATCTTGCGCACCAGTTCGCCCTCCAGGGCGGGCATGGCCTTCATGGCCTGGGCCAGCTCATCCATGGCCCCAAGATAGCCGCGTAAACTTGCCCCATGGAGGGGGGCCGCGCCAACATCCGCCTGCAGTCCTGGATCCTGGGCATCGGCGTGGCCGTGATGGCCGTGAAGTTCCTGGCCTGGCACCTCACCCATAGCACCACCCTGCTCAGCGACGCCCTGGAGAGCATCGTGAACGTGGTGGCCGGCGGCTTCGCACTGTACAGCCTCATCCTGTCCGCCAAACCGCGCGACCGCGAGCACCCGTACGGCCACGGCAAGGTGGAGTTCATCAGCGCCGGCATCGAGGGCGGGCTGGTGATGCTGGCCGCGCTGCTCATCATCGCCCGCGCCGTGCAGGGCCTGCTCACCCATGCCCCGCTGCACGACATCGACACCGGCATCGGGCTCGCCATCGCCGCCGGCGCCATCAACCTGGTGATGGGGCTGGTGCTGCGCCGCCGCGGCCGCCTCAGCCATTCCATCACCCTGGAGGCCGGCGGCGCCCACCTGCTGAGCGATGCGTGGAGCACCGTGGCCCTGGTGGTGGGGCTCGTGCTCATCCGCTTCACCGGCCTGTTGTGGCTCGACCAGGTCTTCGCCATCGCCTTCGCCCTCTACATCCTGTTCACCGGCCTGCGCGTGTTCCGCCGCTCGGTGGCGGGCATCATGGACGAGGCCGACCTGGAGCTGGGCGAACGCGTGGTGGCCGTGCTCGAACAGCACCGCAGTCCCTCCTGGGTGGACGTCCACAACTTCCGCATGATCGCCTACGGCAGCGTGCTGCATGTGGACTGCCACGTCACCCTGCCTTGGTACCACAGCCTGGAGGAGGCCCACCGCGAGATCGGCGCCATCGAGGCCGTGGTGAACGAACGCCTCGACCGCACCGTGGAGCTCTTCATCCACATGGACCCCTGCATCCCCACCAGCTGCCGCATCTGCGCGCTGGACGGCTGCCCCCACCGCAAAGCGCCCTTCGCCGAACGCATCCCGTGGAGCATCGACACGGTGCTGAGCAACCGCAAGCACGGCGCGTGAACCGATGCGCAAGTGGTCATGCGCCCATGTGCTCATCCCGCTGAGGCGGGACAAGTCGTGCACATGGACCGGATCGGCACCGCCGAAGGCGGGATGAACACGCCGGCCTCGGTGACCCGCATCACCTCCTCACCGAAAAGGCCCGGGTAGCTTCGCCGCCGAAGATCCAACGACCCATGGAACCCACCATCCCGAGCATGCCGCGCATCGGCGACAAGGCCCCCGATTTCGAGGCCAACACCACGCACGGCCCCTTGACGTTCAGCGAGTACATCAAGGACCACTGGACCATCCTGTTCAGCCATCCGGCGGACTTCACCCCGGTGTGCACCACGGAGCTCAGTGAGTTCGCGCGGCACGGCGCCTGGTTCGCGGAGCATAAGACCCGGTTGATCGGCCTCAGCATCGACAGCATCCACAGCCACGTGGCCTGGGTGCAGAACGTGCGTGAGCGCACCGGGGTGTACCTGGACTTCCCGATCATCGCCGACATCGACATGCGCGTGTCCAAGCTGTACGGCATGCTGCACGAGAACACGAGCAACACGGCGGCGGTGCGGGCGGTCTTCGTCATCGACCCGGCCGCCACCATCCGGCTGATCATGTACTACCCGCTGAACGTGGGGCGCAACATGGACGAGATCATGCGCGTGCTGGAGGCCCTGCAGACCGCCGATGCCCACGCCTGCGCGATGCCGGTGAACTGGCGCAAGGGCGACAAGGTGATCATCCCGCCGCCCAAGACCCTGAAGGACCTGGATGCCCGTCTGAAGGACGAGAGCCTGGAGAAGGTGGACTTCTACCTGGCGAAGAAGCAACTGGCCTGAGCGGAACGGATCTTGTCGAGCGCCCTGCCTCGTGCGGGGCGTTCGCGTTCTCCATCCGCGACAAGATCGCGCCCGAACGGAACGACCAGGACGTGGATCAAAAGGAATACATTGCATCATGCAACCTTGGTGTTCCGTGATGACCCGCGGTTCCGTGATCGCTGGCGCCGTGCTCCTTTCGCAGATCGGGCTGAACGGACAGGTGGCCCCGACCATCACTTGGCAGAACTGCTACGGAGGTTCGGCCGACGAGGTCGGCCATCGTCTCGTGCGCACCTCCGATCACGGCTTCGTTGTTGCTGGCTTCACGACATCGGTCGATGGGGATGTGTCAGGGCAGCATGGTGACCATGACACGTGGGCCTTCAAGACCGACAGTACCGGAGCACTGATCTGGCAACGCACTGTCGGCGGGGTGAGCTGGGACAACGCCCATGGCCTTGCGCAAGCACTGGATGGAGGGTTCTTCCTGGCCGGCATGATGACCCCCTATCCGATCCTCTACTCTCAAGTGTCCGCCGTGAAACTGGATGGTCTGGGGAACGTGGTATGGAGCGTCGACCTTGGTGGATCGAGCAACGAGACCGCCCGTGATGTGGCCGCCACATCGGATGGAGGCTGCATCGTCGCCGGTTCGGCCGCCTCCAACGACGGTGATGTTTCGGGCAATCACGGCCTGTCCGACGCATGGGTCGTGAAACTGGATAACGCTGGCGCCATGCAATGGCAACGCTGCTTTGGAGGATCAGGTCATGACGACGGTTGGGCCATCATCAACACCACGGACGGGGGCTATCTGCTTGCCGGAAGCACATGGTCCCTGGACGGTGATATCACAGTGAACCTAGGTTCCGGCGACGTCTGGTTGGTGAAGATCGATGTTGCAGGGAACATCCAATGGCAGAAGACCTTGGGCGGCACGTGGTCGGAATCGCCCAGGGACCTGCTGGCCACCTCCGATGGCGGATACCTCTTCGCTGCTGAGACCCGCTCGAGCGACGGTGACGTCCTGGGTCAGCACGGCGATCAGGATATGTGGATCGTGAAGCTTGATGCGAACGGCGACATCCAGTGGCAGAACTGCCTCGGTGGTACCGGACTGGACATTCCCCTGGACATCGACCAGCTTGCTGACGGTGGCTTCATCCTCACAGGAAATTCGCGCTCCACGGACGGTGATGTGAGCGGCAACCACGGTATCATGGATGCGTGGGTGGCCCGGCTGAGCGATCAGGGAACTCTGCTCTGGCAAAAGGCCATGGGCGGAACCGACTTCGACGGCGGCGACGCCGTGGAGGTGATGTCGAATGGACGATCCATGATCGTCGGCCATACCCAATCGGCCGATGGCGATGTGCAGAACTTCATCGGCGTGCGCGACGTCTGGATGATCGAACTCGGGGAAGAGGATCTCGCCACAGGTGTGCCATCAGGTTCGGACCTGCCGGACCCGATCGCCATCCCGAACCCGACCAACGGGTTGGTCCACGTCACCGAACAGATCGGACCGCTCGTCCACTATTCCGTGTTCAACCTCCTGGGTGCCGTGGTTCGTTCCGGCCGGCTGGAGACCCCTGATCGCACCATCGACCTGAGCGCGCTGCCTCCCGGTCCTTACCTCATCGACGGAACCACCGGCCAAGGGTCGTTCCAGGTGCGCGTGATCAAGGAGTAGCTGCGCGATCAGCGTTGACCACGCTCCGCGTGATCGCTTCCACCCCAAGCGCAGAAGCGCCCTGAGGGGGCGCTTCTGCTTCGGGTGGAAGACCGGGCTTGAACCGGCGACCTTCGGAACCACAATCCGACGCTCTAACCAACTGAGCTACATCCACCATGTCCCCATCGCGGGAGCAACGGGGCCGCAAATATACGCCGCCATGCCGTTGCTCCGATCGGCCCGCAGGGGCTGCCTACCTTGCGCCGGGCGATGCATGTGCTCCTGATCCCCAAGTGGTACCCCGGTCCCCGCGACCCGCAGTTGGGCGACTTCATTCGCAAGCAAGCCCTCGCGCTGGACCGCCATACGCCGGTGAGCGTGCTGGTGGTGCAGGCCGATCCCGACGCCCACGCGCCGATGGCCATCACGTCAGGGACCGTCGACGGGCTGTGGGAGCTGCGCGCCGTGTACCGCGCCTGCACCTGGCCGCTGGCGCCGCTGCGCAAGGCCGTCAACCTGTGGCGCCACCTCCGCTCCGCCACACGCGCACTGCAGGTCCTGGAGCGCGAGCGCCCGGCCGTGGACCTGGTGCTGGCCTACATCCTGGTGCGGCCCGCGTTGACCGCCCTGCGCCTGCGCAGGCGCGGCATCCCCTTCGTACTGGCCGAGCAGAGCAGCGAATACCTGGACGGCACCTTCGCGCGGAAAGGCCCGCTCTTCAAGGCCTTCGTCCGCGCCATCGCCCGCCGCGCCCGCGCCTTCATCGCCGTGAGCCCCCACCTGGGTGCGGCCCTCGTGCGCCACGGCCTGTGCACCGAGCCGGTGGTGGTGCCCAACACGATCCCGGGGCTCGACCGCCCGCTGCCGCCCGCCGGCCCGCCCGGCCACTTCCTGATGGTGGCCGACCTGGTGGACCGCATCAAGCGGGTGAGCGGTGCCCTGCGCGCGCTGGCCCAGGCCCGTGCCCATGAGCCCTCGCTCCGGCTCACCGTGATCGGCGATGGCCCGGACCGCGCCGACCTGGAGGCGCTGACGCGCGCGCTCGGCCTAGGCGACCATGTGCGGTTCCTCGGCCGCCTGCCCAACAGCGCCGTGCTCGACCACATGGCCCGCACCTTCGCCGTGGTGGTGAACAGCCGGGTGGAGACCTTCAGCGTGGTGACCGGCGAGGCGCTGGCCCAGGGCCGTCCGGTGATCGCCACACGCTGCGGCGGCCCCGAAGCGTTCATCACCGCGATGAACGGCCTGCTGATCCCCGTGGACGATGACGCCGCGCTGGCCGACGCGCTGGTGCGGCTCACCCGCGAGGCCGACCGCTACCGGCCCGACACCATCCGCGCCGGGGTGAACGACCGCTACGGACCGGACGCCGTGGGCCGGACCCTGCTGCACGCGCTTCAACAGGCCCCATGAACGCCACCGAACCCCGGCTCCGCGTGGGCCTGCTGTGCGACGGACCCGTGCTGCAACGCTGGCAGGCCGAATGCCTGCGCCACGTGCTGGCCGTGGATGGCGTGGACCTGGTGCTCGTGGTGCGGCCCACACCCACCCGGCCTGCACCGCGAAGCCTTGGGCAGCGCCTCCTTCGCCATCCCTGGCGGATCGCGCTCTACCTGCGCTACCGCCGGAAGCACTTCAGGCCGGCCGCCATGGCGCCCGAGGACGTGAGCGCGCTGCTGCGCGACGTGCCGGCGATCGAGTGCACCGTGGAACGCC
Source organism: Flavobacteriales bacterium (assembly GCA_016713875.1). NCBI lineage: Bacteria > Pseudomonadati > Bacteroidota > Flavobacteriia > Flavobacteriales > Flavobacteriales bacterium. The sequence goes on along the minus strand of JADJOI010000003.1, from coordinate 620,576 downwards.
GCGGGCATGGCCAGTACTTCAGCGCCGAGGACATCGCCCGCATCCGCACGCACCGCCCCGACATGCTGCTACGCTTCGGCTTCAACATCCTGCGGGGCGACGTGCTGGAGGTGGCCACCCACGGGGTGTGGAGCTTCCACCACGGCGATGAGGAGCACTACCGCGGCGGCCCGCCGGGCCTCTGGGAACTGCTGCGCGGCGAACCGGTGATGGGGGCCGTGCTGCAGCGGCTCACCGAGAAGCTGGACGGCGGCCGCATCCTGCACAAGGGCTGGTTCGGCGTGGTGGACCATTCCCTGCGGGAGACGGTGGACACCGTGCTCCGCCATAGCGCCGTCTGGCCCTCGCTGGTGATGCGTCGCATCCTGGCCGGTGACCCGGATGCCGCCCAGGGCCACACAAGCGGCACCACCGCACCGATCCTGCGCTATCCCGGCAACCTCACCTTCCTGCGCTTCCTCTTCGTGCAGCTGCGCAACAAGCTGCGCTTCCACCGGGCATCGCTCACGCGGCACGAGGAGTGGAACATCGGCGTGCTGAACCAGCCGATCCACCGGCTGCTGGAGGAGAAGCCCAGCCTCAACGTGCGCTGGCTACCGGCGCCCGCCGAGCGCTCGTTCCGCGCCGATCCCTTCGGGTTCACTGACGCCGAGGGACAGTTGCATGTGCTGTACGAGAAGTACGACCATGCGCGCGCCAAAGGCGAGATCGCCCGTCTGCGACCCAAGCGCGACAACGTGCTGAAGCGCTCGCGCACCCTGCTCGACCTGCCGGAGCACCTCTCCTACCCGTTCGTGCTGACGCATGAAGGCCGCACCTGCGTGATCCCCGAGCAGGCGGCGCTGGGACGGGTGCAGCTCTACGAGCTCGACGAGGCCATGACCCGGATGGAGCCTGTGGCCACCCTGCTGGAGGAGCCGCTGTTCGACCCCACGCCAGTGCACTGGAACGGCCGCTGGTGGCTCTTCGGGACCAAGGCGCCGCTCACCAACACCGAGCTCTTCCTCTACCACGCCGCGGACCTCCACGGGCCCTACCTGCCGCATCCCCTGAACCCCGTGAAGACCGATGTACGCTCCGCGCGGCCGGCCGGCACGCCCTTCGTGCATCAGGGCGCCCTGTACCGCCCCGGGCAGGACAGCAGCCTCACCTACGGGGGCCGCGTGGTGTTCCATCGGGTGCTGGAACTGAGCCCCACGGCCTTCCGGGAAGAGGCCGTGCGCACGGTGGGCCCCATCACCAACAGCGCCTACTCCAAGGGCCTGCACACCGTGAGCGCCGTAGGTGATGTGACGCTCGTCGACGGCAAGCGCTTTCTGCGGGTGCCCGACCGGGCCGCGCGCGAACGCCAGCGGAAACTGTCCACCCTCCTCGCCAGGCTGCGCCCATGATCCGCCCCGCCATCGGTTCGGTGATCGCCCGAGCGTGGACCACGCTGGCGAACCTGCTGGTGATCATGGTGGCCGGCCACCTGCTGGGCGCTGAGGGCCTGGGCTCCATCAGCCTCATCGTGCTCGCCATCACGCTCGTGCAACTGCTGAACAACGTGGTGGGTGGCGGCGCGCTGGTGCACCTGGTGCCGCGCGCCCCGCTGCCGGCCCTGCTCCGGCCCGCCTACGGCTGGGCCGTGCTCACCGCCCTGGTCGCCTTCGCCGTGCTGAAGATGCTTCCGCTGGTGCCCACTGGCCTGACCGGACACGTCGTGGTGCTCGCGCTGATGCAATCGTTCTACACCATTCACCTGAACGTGCTGCTCGGCCGGCAGTGCATCGCGGCCTACAACCGCATCACCGCCCTGCACGGGCTGGTGCTGCTGATGGTGTTCACTGCCCTGGTGCGCATGCCGGGCGGGGCTTCGGTGCAGGCCTATGTGCAGGCCTCCTACGCGGCCTTCGCCACCACGGTGGGCCTCAGCGCATGGGCCCTGGTACAGCGCGCACGGGGTCCCGCACCGCCCGAAGCGGATGGCCTGCTGCGCCGCATGGTGCTGCAGGGGTTGCACGTGCAGGGGGCCAACACCATGCAGCTGCTGAACTACCGCTTCGCCTACTACCTGATCGAACACTTCCAGGGGCTGGCCGCGCTGGGCGTGTACTCGGTGGCGACGCAACTGGCCGAGGGTGCCTGGCTGGTGCCGCGCAGCCTGGGCATGGTGCTGTACAGCGCGGTGAGCAACGAGCCCGCCGCCGAGCGGCAGCGCGCGCTCACCCTCACGGTGTTCAAGGCCTCGGTGGCGGCCGCGACCGGCGCCCTGCTGGTGGCGCTGCTGCTGCCGGACGCGGTGTACGCCCTGCTCTTCGGGGCCGAGGTGACCGGTGTGCGCCCCCTGCTGGCCTGCCTGGCCCCCGGCATCGTGGGCATGGCCGCCTCGCAGGCCTACAGCCACTACTTCAGCGGAGTGGGCCGCAACGTGCATAACGCCGTGGGCTCGGGGCTCGGGCTGTTGGTGACGATCGGCGCCGGCCTGGTGCTGGTGCCCGCCTGGGGCACCGCGGGCGCGGCCTTGACCGCCTCGCTGGCCTACCTGGTGAACGCCACCTACCAGGGCTGGCGCTTCGCGACCCTCAGTGGTGCACGCCTCCGCGATCACCGGCCGGGCCGTGCGGACCTCGATCGGCTGCTCCGGCTGGTGGGTCGATGAGCGCGCCTCACGCCAGCTCCATCACATCGCGGACGCCCGGCGCGCGCTGCACCGTGAAGCCTTCGCCGTACGACGCGTGGATGATGCGCCCCATCGCCCGATGTCGCCCTTCCAGGAAAGGCAGGAACTCCCGCGTGGCGATCGGGCTCTCCGGTTCGGTGCTGGTGGGGTCGTAGAATTGCGAACGGAAGCACATCAGCGCCTCCATCTTGCGGTCCCAGAAGGGAGTGATGTCCACCACCACGTCGGGATCGATCCAGTTGTCCTGCACGCAGTGCATCAACGTGGTGGGCCGCCAGGGCTCCTGGGGCTTGCCGCTGAAGATGGTGTCGATGCGCCGCAGGCCGCTGAGGAACACGGCCTCCCGCACCAGATCGGCACCCCGGCCGTGGTCGGGATGACGGTCGCGCACCGCGTTAGTGATCACCACGCGCGGCCGGTGCAGGCGCAGCACGGTGATGACCTTGAGCAGCACCTCGCGCTCCGAGCGGAAGAAGCCGTCGGGCAGACCCAGGTCATACCGGAACCGCGCGCCGATGACCTTCATGGCCGCTTCAGCCTCCTGCCTGCGCAGGGTGGCGCTGCCGCGCGTGCCCAGTTCGCCGGCGGTGAGCTCCACCAGACCCACGCTGTGGCCCAGCTCGATCTGGCGCATCAGGGTGCCTGCGCAGGAGATCTCCGCGTCATCGGGGTGCGCGGTGATGCAGAGGATGTCGACCGGTCCGCCGTGCATGGTGCCGCAAAGATGATCCGGAGACGTGCACGAACGCCGACCTCACCCCTCCACCCACGCCAGCACCGCCGGATCCAGCGGGCTGACACTGCTCGGCAGGTCCTTCTGCAGCACACCCTGCTCGTCGATGAGGAACTTGTGGAAGTTCCACTTCACCTCCGTGTTCAGCACGCCGTTGCGGTCGCTGTGGGTGAGCCATGCGTACACAGGGTGCTGCTCCGCGCCCGTCGTGCGCACCTTGCTCATCAGGGGGAAGCTGACGCCGTAGTTCTTGGCGCAGAAGGCTGCGATCTCCGCCTCGGCGCCCGGCTCCTGGCCGCCGAAATCGTTGCTGGGGAAGCCGAGCACCACAAGCCCTCTGTCCTTGTGAGCAGCGTACAGTTCCTGAAGTTCGGCATACTGTGGCGTGTAGCCGCACTCGCTGGCCGTGTTCACGATGATCACCTTCCGCCCTTTGAGCTGCTCGAAGGGAAAGGGCTTGCCATCGATGGTGGTGGCGGCGAGGGTGTGGAACTCAGGCATGGTCGAGGGGGCTTCCGTCGGGGTGGACGAGGGGGCCGTGGTGGACTCGGGCGGTGCGCCACAGGCCAGCAGCGCGGAGAGCAACAGCGGGGCGCATCGGTTCATAGGTTGGCGTCGATGAGGGTGGTGATGCCCGGGTCGAGCGGGTCGGTGCCGGGATCGAACACGCCGATCAAGCGGCCCTGTCCGTCCACGAGGTACTTCTGGAAGTTCCACTTCACCTTGCTGTCCATGGCCCCGTTCAGGTCCTTGCGCGTGAGCCACTGGTACACCGGGTCGCGGCCCTCGCCCTTCACCTCCACCTTGGCCATCATGGGAAAGGTGACCCCGTAGTTCTTGGTGCAGAACTCGGCGATCTCGGCGTTGTCGCCGGGCTCCTGCCGCAGGAAATCGTTGCTGGGGAAACCCAGGACCACCAGGCCCTTCGCCTCGTAGCGCATGTACAGCTCCTGCAGTTCGGCATACTGCGGCGTGTGGCCGCAGCGGCTGGCGGTGTTGACGATGAGCACGGGATGGCCCTTGTACGCCGACAGGTCGACCGGTGCACCCGTGATGTCGGTGGCCTTCAGCGCATGGAACGGGGCGACCGGGGTCACGGGCGCGATGGGCCCTTGCGCACGGCCGCAGCCGAAGAGGGAGAGCAGGAACATACCGGAGAGCATGGTTCGGAGCATGGTGACAAAGCAACACGCGAAGGTGCGGATCGTTCGCGGTCCGGGCCGGAGGTACCTTTCGGCCGACCTTCTCCGTAGGAAGGTGCCGATCGATCCCCATGAGGTCCCTTTTCACCCTTCTCGCGGCGTGCTCCATGCTCGCCCTTCAGGCCCAGCAACAGGTGCGGATCACCCGCTGGGACGCCATACGCACCGGGAATGACCTGATCAAGGGCCGCTCGGCCAAGGCCGCGCTGCAGGCCACCGGACTGCCGGAGGACCAGCAGGCGCTGGTGGTGGCCAACAGCGGGCCCCAGTTCTGGCCCGTGGCCCTCTCCAACGACAGCGCCCGGCAGGCCAGCGCCCCCTACATCGGCAACTACGTGGCCTACCGCATGTTCAGCTTCCACGAGGATACCGTGCCCTTCACGGTGGTGATGGTCCCCGCCAAGGACAACATCCACATGCCGGAGGAGCTGCGCCCCACGGCCGACCTCTTCCTGGCCGTGGCCAATGCCGGCCTGGCCGACGCGGCGCCCGCGCGCCAGCGGCCCGAGATCAGCCGCGGTCCGCGTTGGAAGGACCGCGACCAGGCCATCATCCTGAAGCCGGCCGAGGTGTACGCCACCTATGATCTGGGCGCCGACGCCGTGGCTCGGCAAGCGCTGTCCGATGCCGGCATGAGCACCCCGGAGATCGAGGCCGTCACCTTCCGCAGCCACGAACGCAACTGGCCCGATGGCATCGACACCTACGAGGAGCGGAGCGCCCTCATCAGCCAGTTCGGCAAGTACAAGGCCTTCGTGGGCGCCACCTGGGACGACAAGGTGGTGCTGATCGTGCCGGTGGAGAAGAACAAGTCCATGCCCAAGCTCATGCGGCCCTACGTGGACATCTACCTGGTGTACGCCAAGAGCGCCGTGTCGGTGAAAGCCTCCCGCAGGAAGTGATCGCTGCGCCGCGGGTAGCTTTGGCCCCGCATGCGCCCCTCGGAGATCGCCGCCATCGTGCGGATGGAGCTCGCCCTTGACCTGCGGCAGCGCGCCGCGTGGGCCGGTCTGCTGCTGTACTCGGTCGGCGCCTGCTACATCGGCTTCCTCGCCCTGCGCACCGGTACGGCCACCCCGGTGTGGAACGCGCTGCTCTGGATCATCCTGCTCTTCGCCGCCTTCAACACCCTCACGCGCGCCTTCCAGCGCGAGGACGCCGGGCGCCAGCTCTACCTGCACACCCTGGCCGACCCGCGCAGCGTGGTGATCGCGCGCACCCTCTACAGCATGGGGCTGATGCTGGCCCTCGCCCTCGTCACCGTGGCGGTTTACATCCTGCTGCTCGGCGGCCATGCCCTGCGTGAGGCGGACGTCGCCCTCTTCCTGCTCACCGTGGCCCTGGGCGGCACCGGCTTCGCCGCGGTGCTCACGCTCATCTCCGCCATCGCCGCGCGCGCCGGCAACGGCGTGGGGCTCACCGCCGTCCTGGGCCTTCCCCTGGTGCTGCCGCTGCTCCTCAGCGCCCTGCGCGCCAGCAAGCTCGCCCTCGACGGCATCGGCCTCAACATCACGGGCACCTACCTCCTCTGGCTGCTGCTGATCGACGTGCTCACCGTGGCCCTGGCCTACCTGCTGTTCCCCTACCTTTGGCGCGACTGATGAGGCATTGGTGGAAGGCCCTGGGCATCGCGCTGCTGCTGGCCGTGGTGTGCTTCGGCCTCGGTGTCGACATCGCCCCCGCGCTCGTGCATGTGGACCATGAGCGCATCGCCCCCGGGCCGGTGGAGTTGCGCGTCACGTCCTACCGCACCAAGCTTTCCCCCGCCGACCCTCCGCACGTGTGGATCAGCAACGATGGGCAGCGCGTGTGCGCGTCCCGCGTCATGGTGGAGGACGCCACACACCTAAGCGCCACGGTGGACGTTCCTGCCGGCCTGCGTGCCGAACTCACCCACTTGGCGGTGCTTCCGCCCGACGGCGACACGCTGGTCCTGCTGGACGCGTTCTGGACCGAGGGCCGGGGTGCGGGCATCGCCGACAGCCCCTGCACGACCGGCGCCGTCCGCTCACAGGCCCCTGGCTTCCGCTTCCCCAACCGCAGCCTGCTCACCGAAAGCATCCGCAACCTGTTCTTCCACGTGCCCATGTGGTTCACCATGATGCTGCTGATGACCATCTCCGTGGTGATGAGCGTGCGGCACCTGCGCACCGGTTCGCTGGACCACGACGGCGCTGCGCTCGCCGCCGTGCATGTGGGCCTGCTCTTCGCCGTGCTGGGCCTGATCACCGGCAGCATCTGGGCGCGGGTGACCTGGGGTGGCTGGTGGACCAGCGACACGAAGCTCAACGGCGCGGCCGTCACCACCCTGGTCTACGCCGCTTATCTGGTGCTGCGCGGATCGGTGAGCGACCCGCACAAGGCCGCCCGCCTCGCCGCGGTGTACAACATCTTCGCCTACGTGCTGATGATGGTCTTCCTGATGGTGCTGCCCCGCCTCGGCGACTCGCTGCATCCGGGCAACGGCGGCAATCCGGCCTTCAACCAATACGACCTGGACGACCGGCTGCGGCTGGTGTTCTACCCTGCGGTGCTCGGCTGGATGCTGCTGGGCGCCTGGGCATGGACGCTGGCCCGACGTCTGGACCGTCTGCAACGCCTCCACGACCATGCGTGACCGCCGCCTGACGTTCCTGTTCATCGCCGCCCTCTTCCCGCTGGGTACCTTTGCGGCCGTGGAAGCGCCCTCCTGGCTGGCCGACACCCTGTACGGGTCGGGCCGCATGCACGCCGTGATCGCCGTGGTGGCCGTGGTGCTGCTGGGCCTGGCCGCATGGATGGCCGCCTTCGACCGACGCCTCTCCCGCCTGGAACGCCAACGCCGCGAACCCCACCGCGACGCATGAAACGCAGCCACCTCATCGCCATCGCCATCATCGCCGTGGCCATCGCCGCCCTGATCGGCTCCCTGAGCGACAGCAGCACCTACGCCGACCTCGACGAGGCCCTGGCCAACCCGGGCCGCGAGTACCACGTGGTGGGCGTGCTGGACCGCAGCCAGGCCATCGTCTATGAACCCAGCGTGAACGCCAGCCTGACGGAGTTCACCATGCAGGACCTGCAGGGGCGTAGCTGCCGCGTGAAGCTGGCCAAGGCCAAGCCGCAGGACTTCGAGCGCAGCGAGCGCCTCGTGCTCATCGGCGAGGCCACCGAGGGCGGCGAGTTCCACGCCACGGACATGCTGATGAAGTGCCCCAGCAAGTACAACGAACAGAACCAGGTGGGCGTGTAGCGCCCATGGAGCGGGAGGCACCTCGATGACCTACACGGGCGAACACACCTGGGCCGGCCAGCTCGGCCACCTGCTCACGCTGCTCTCCTTCGCCGGGGCCCTGCTGGCCTCCGGCGCCTATTGGTGGAGCGCCCGGCGCCGCGACGACACCTGGCGCAGCGTGGCACGCACCGGCTTCGCCCTGCATGCCGCGGCCGTGCTCGGCATCGTGGTGGTCCTCTTCACCATGCTGTTCAACCACTGGTTCGAGTTCGACTACGTGTGGAAGCACAGCAACCGGCAGATGCCGCTGAAGTACATCCTGAGCTGCTTCTGGGAAGGCCAGGAGGGCAGCTTCCTGCTGTGGACCTTCTGGCACGTGTGCATCGGCCTGGTGCTGATCCGTCGGAGCGGCACCTGGGAGGCCCCGGTGATGACCGTCGTGGCCCTTGTCCAGCTCTTCCTGGCCAGCATGCTGCTGGGCGTGCACCTCGGCGATGTGCGCATCGGCTCCAGTCCCTTCCTGCTCATCCGCGAGCTGCCGGAGAACCTCGGCCTGCCTTGGACGCGCATCGGCGACTACCTCACGCGCATCCCCCAGTTCGCCGACGGCCGCGGCCTCAACCCCCTGTTGCAGAACTACTGGATGGTGATCCATCCGCCCACGCTCTTCCTGGGCTTCGCCGCCACCCTGGTGCCGTTCGCGTTCGCCATCGCGGGCCTTTGGCGGCGCGAGCTGCAGGCCTGGATCGTCCCCGCCCTGCCCTGGACATTCTTCGGCGTGATGGTGCTCGGCACCGGCATCCTGATGGGAGGCGCCTGGGCCTACGAGGCGCTCAGCTTCGGCGGCTTCTGGGCCTGGGACCCGGTGGAGAACGCCTCCTTGGTGCCCTGGCTCACCCTGGTGGCCGCCGGCCACCTGATGCTGGTGAACCGCCATCGGCCCACGTCGGTCTACACCACCTTCCTGCTCACCCTCGTCACCTTCCACCTGGTGCTGTACAGCACCTTCCTCACCCGCAGCGGTGTGCTGGGCGACACCAGCGTGCACAGCTTCACGGGCGATGGCATGATGCCGGGGCTCACCCTCTTCATGCTGTTCTTCATCTGGCTGGCCGTGGTGATGCTCCACACCGACCGGGGCCAGCAGCGCTTCTACACGATCGTGGCCGTGGCCCTGCTCGCCATCGGCACCGCGTTGAAGCAACCGGTGCCGGCCATCCTCCTCTTCCTGCTGGTGAGCGCCGTGTGGACGTTCATCGCGCAGCGGCGCGACTTCCCGCAGCCCAACGAGGAGGAGGCGCTGTGGAGCCGCGAGTTCTGGCTCTTCATCGGCGCATTGGTGCTGCTGTTGAGCGCCGCCCAGATCACCTTCAGCACCTCGGTGCCCGTGCTCAACCTGCTGCTGGAGCCCTTCCAGGTACCGCTCACCGCCCTGGCCGACGCCCTCGACAGCGATCGGCTGCGCCAGGTGGCCCGGGCCCGCCTCGCTCCTCCCGGCGAGGCCATCGCCCACTACAACAAGTGGCAGGTGCCCTTCGCCTTCATCGTCAGCCTCCTCAGCGCCTTCGCGCAATACCTGCGCTATCGGTCCACCGACATGAAGCGCTTCCGCCGCGCGATCGCCCTCTCCCTGGTGGTGGCCCTGCTCCTCACCGCGCTCGGCGTGGTGCTGCTTGACTATCGCGTGGCCGACCTCAACCTCATCCTGCTCTTCTTCGCCACCGCCTTCTCCGCCGCGGCCAACCTGGACCACATCCGCACCGTGCTGAAGGGCCGCCTCACCAACGCCGGTCCCTCCGTGGCCCACGTGGGTTTCGCCCTGGTGCTGCTCGGCGCGCTCATCAGCACCAGCCGGCAGAACGAGATGAGCCGCAACACGCAGGGCATGGACCTGCGCTTCCTGAACGAGGAGTTCAGCAACAGCACGGACATCCTGCTCTACCGCGGCGACACGGTGCGCATGGGCGAGTACTTCGTCCGCTATGCGGCCAAGCGTCCCGAAGGGGTGAACCTGCACTATGTGACGGAGTACTTCAGCACCGTGCCCGCCACCTACGTTCCCGGCGACACCGTGAAGGTGGGCGACATGCTCTTCAGCTGCCGCTCCGCGCACACGGCCTCCGCCACCTTCCTGGTCGACCAGCCCGCGCACTGGACCCCGATCGAGGACTTCCCGCGCCGTGCACTGTGGCGTGCGAAGGCCTGGTCCGCATCCCGCGCCGGTGGACCGCTCTTCACGTTGGAACCCTTCGTACAGCTGAACCCGCGCTTCGGCAACGTGGCCGAGCCCAGCACCAAGCACTGGCCGCACCGCGACCTCTACACCCACGTGCGCTATGCCGACCTGGCCGCCGACGAGGCCGAGGACAGCGCCGGTGTGCACTACATGCCGCCCCGCCTCTACGAGAAGCAGCTCGGCGACACCATCGTCACCCCCACCTGCCTGATCCTGATCGACAGCCTGCGCACGGTGCGCGACAGCGTCACCATCCGCATGCTCGGCCCCGACTACCTGGTGTACGCCCTGCGGATGCGCGTGCGCGACCTCTACGACCGCGAGCGCTGGTTCGAGGCCAACCCGGTGATCATCTACCGCGACGGCAGTCCCGTGGCCGGCAAGGGCTTCGACGTGGACCCGCTGCGCGTGAAGTTCGAGCTGGCGACGGTGGACGGCGCCCGCGTGGGCCTGAACGTCTTCGAGCGCGAATACGTGGTGATGCAGGCGATCGTGTTCCCGGGCATCAACATCCTGTGGACCGGCTGCATCCTGATGTTCCTGGGCACGCTGATGGCCGTGCGCCGACGGCTGCGCGATCGCACCGGCACCCCCTGACCATGCCGCTGCGCGAGGGCATCCTGCTGGTGGGAACGGGCCGCGCGGCCCACCACCTGGGGCACGCGATCGCCCGCGCCGGACTTCCGCTGGCCGGCGTGGCGGGGCGTGCCGCCGCCGCCGCCAAACCGCTGGCCCTCGCCCTGCGCACCACGCCGTTCGGGCTGGATGAGGCGCTGCCGCCGGCGGCGCTGACCCTGCTGGCGGTGAGCGATGACGCCATCGTGCCGGTGGCCGCCCGCATCAGTGCGCGGGACGGTGTGGTGGCGCACCTCTCCGGCGCCTCCGACATGGACCGCCTGCTGCCCCATGCGCACCGCGGCGTGCTGTGGCCCGTGATGAGCCTGAGCCCGGGCGAACCCGCGGACCTCAGCCATGTGCCGCTGGTGGTGGACGCCAACGGCGACGTGGCCCGCCGCGCCCTGCTCGACCTGGCCCGCAGCCTCAGCGGCAAGGTGGTGGAGCTGCCCCTGGACCAACGCCGGCTGGTGCACCTCGCCGCGGTGTTCGCCTCCAACTTCCCCGTGGCGCTCTTCGCCGAGGCCCGCGTGCTGTTGGAGCACGGGGGCATCGCACCCGACCTGTTGACCCCCTTGTGGAAGGCCACCGCCGCGAAGGCCGCAGCCGTGGGCCCCGACCAGGCCCTCACCGGACCGGCACGCCGCGGCGACCAGGGCACCCTGGACCGCCACCTCGCCGCGTTGGCGGGCGATCCCGACCTTCGCCGCACCTATGCGCTGCTCTCCGACCTGATCGCGAAGCGGCATCCCCGAACGCCCGATGCCCGCTGAACCCACCTACAAGGAACGCCTGGCAGCGCTGGACACCTTCCTGTTCGACGTGGACGGTGTGTTCACCGACAACCGCGTGCTGCTGATGCCCGGCCTGGACCCGGTGCGCACCTTCCACACCCGCGACGCCTACGCCGTGCAGCATGCCGTGCGCGAGGGCCTGCGCATCGTCATCGTCACCGGCGGCCACAGCGACGGCGTGGTGCAGAGCTTCCAACTGCTCGGCGTTTCCGAGGTGCACACGCGCACCCGCGACAAGCTGGAGCTCGTGGAGCGGCTCATCACCGAACAGAGGCTCGATCCCGCGCGTTCCGCCTACATGGGCGACGACATCCCTGACCTGCGTGTGATGCAGCGCGTGGCGCTGGCCTGCTGCCCGGCCGATGCCGCCGAAGAGGTGAAGGCCATCAGCCACTACGTGAGCCGGCTGCCCGGCGGCGGGGGCTGCGTGCGCGACGTGCTGGAGCAGACGCTGAAGGTGCAGGGACGCTGGCTGACGGACGGGGCACACACCTGGTGACGCGATGCTGGACCTCCTCCGCCTCACCCGCCCCGTGAACCTGTTCATCATCGCGGGCACCATGGTGGTCATCCGCCACGGTGTGGTGGGCGGTCTGCTCGGCGCGAGCGGGCTCACCCTCGCTCTGGGAACGTCCTGGTTCATCCTGTTGGTGTGCAGCACCGTCCTCATCGCCGCGGGAGGCAACATCATCAATGATTACTTCGACACACGCATCGACCGCATCAACAAGCCCGACGCGCTCATCGTGGGGCGCACCGTGCCCCGGCGCAAGGCCATGGTGGCCCACCTCGTGCTCAGCGGCCTGGGCCTCCTCTGCGGGTGGGCCGTGGCGGCGCACACCGGCCTGTGGCGGCTGGCCGTCATCCCGCCCTTCGCCGTCGGCGCCTTGTGGACCTACAGCACCTCCTTCAAGCGCCAGCTCATCATCGGCAACGGCCTGGTGGCGACCCTCACCGCACTGGTGCCGCTCACCGTCGGGCTCTACGAGATCCCCCTCGCGCAGCGCCTGCATGCCGGCGAACTGCTCCTCGCCTTCAACGACGAGGCCGCCGTTCACTTCTACTTCCGCGTGATCTGGTATTGGGTGTTCGCCTTCACGGGCTTCGCCTTCGTGGCCACCCTGGTGCGCGAGCTGCAGAAGGACATGGCCGATGTGCCCGGCGACCGCGCCCTGGGCTGTCGAACGATCCCCATCGTGTGGGGCATGGGCGCCGCCCGCGCCATCGTGCTGGTGCACACCCTGGTCCTGGTGGCCGCCCTGCTGCTCCTGCGCCGTGCCTTCCTCGACGACCGCCTCTCGTACTGGACCATCGCCGTGCTCATCCTCACCCTGCTCGTCAGCGCCGGCCTCACCTGGAACGCCCACGACCGCGCCGCCCACGTCCGCGCCGGCATCGTGATGAAGGTCGCCATGGTGCTCGCCGTCGGCTACGGCCTTCTGGTGCCGCTCGTGCTGGACCTGTCATGAGCGCCCGGCCCCTGCTCCCCTGGCGGATCGTGCTCGGCTCTGCGTCGCCCCGCAGGCGCCAATTGCTGGAAGGCCTGGAGTTGCCGCTGCGCGTGGTGCCCCTCGACGTGGATGAGACCCCGCCGGGAGACCTGCCACTGGACGAGGTGGCGGAACACCTCGCCGTCCGAAAGGCCACCGCCTTCACGCCCGCGCTCGCCGCCGACGAGGTGCTGGTGACCGCCGACACCACCGTCCTGCTCGACGAGGAACCCGGCACCTGCCTGCTGCTGAACAAGCCCCTGGATGATGCGGACGCCCGGCGTATGCTCGGCCTGCTCAGCGGGCGCACCCACCGCGTGGTCACCGGGGTCTGCCTGCGCTCCGCGGAGCGGCGGATCCGCTTCAGCGATGTGGCCCGAGTGACCTTCCGCAGCCTGGCGCCCGAGGAGATCGCCTACTACGTGGAACGCCACCACCCGCTGGACAAGGCCGGCGCCTACGGGGTGCAGGACTGGATCGGCTACACCGCCGTGGCCCGGATCGAAGGCAGCTTCTACACGGTGATGGGCCTCCCCATGCACCGGGTCTACCTGGCCCTGCGCGACCTTGCCGCGCCACGCCCATGAGCACCCGCCTCCTCGCCACCTTCATCCCGCTCCTCATCAAAGGGGCCCTCTTCGCGCAGACCTCGCCCCTCACGCCGCCCCAGCGACCCGACCCACGCACGTTCTACCTCACCAACGGCAGCGAGTGGGTGTTCTCCTTCCCCGTGCTCAACGTGTCGCGCGACTCGGTGCCATCCGGTCAGGGCGGCATCGTGCGGTTCGCCCCCTTCGTGAACCCGCGCGTGCTGGTGCACTGGGACGCCGGTGCGCACGTGGGCTTCTTCAGCGGTCTGGGCATCCGCAACCTGGGCTTCATCTACGATGTGCCCGGGAGCAACGAACGATACAAGTACCGCACCTATACCCTCGGACTTCCGCTGGGCATCAAGCTGGGCCGCATGCACAACGTGCTCGTCTTCGCCGGCTACGAACTGGAACTGCCCTTCAACTACAAGGAGAAGCGCTACGCGAACGAGAAGAAGGAGGACAAGTTCAACGTGTGGTTCAGCGACCGGACACAGCCCTTCTTCCAAAGCGTGATGCTCGGGGTGCAGGCCCCGCTTGGCTTCAACGTGTCGGTGAAGTACGTGCTGACCAACTTCCACAACACCGCCTACCGCGAGGTGATCGACGGGGTGGAGCGCTTCCCCTACGCGGGGCTCCATGCCAACCTGATCTGCCTGTCGGTCAACTGGGGCATGCACGCGGGCCGCAAGCGCAAGCGGGGAACGTTCCCCGGAACGACACCGGTGCAGGATCCCCAGGCCTGGGCTCGCTGATCGGCCTAGCGAAGCAGCGACACGTGCCCTCGGTGCAGGTGCCGTGTGCCGAACCCATCGCGCAGCATCACCGTCCAGGTGTAAACGCCTTGTGGCTCACCCTCGCCATCCCAGCCCTCGGACAGTTCGGAACTAAGGAAGCGCAAGGCGCCCCAGCGGTCATGGATGCGCAGCTCGTAGGCCTGCGGGCGCTGCACCGTGGAGCGCGGCAGGAACACATCGTTGATCCCGTCCGCGTCCGGGGTGAAGGCGTTGGGCGCGTGGAACGCATAGTCGCCTTCCACGCACACTTCCGCAGAGGTGCCGTCCGTGCAACCCGCCGCATCGGTGACCACCAGGCTGATCGTACGACAACCCAGGTCGGCGTACGTGTGCTGAGGCTGCGGACCGCTCGCCGTGCTGCCGTCGCCCAGGTCCCATGACCAGAGCACCGCATCCAGCGAGGCGTCCACGATGGGCACCGCACCCGACCCTTCCTGGACCACGGCGGGCACGGTGAAGGCCGCCACGGGCGGTGCGTTCACGATCAGCGGTGCACCGTTCGCTGTTCCGGCACAGCCGGGAAGCACCTCATGCGCCACCGTCGGCACAAAGCTCCCTTCCTGCGCATAGCAATGCTGCACGGTGGCCCCGCTCGCGGTGGTGCCATCGCCGAGGTCCCAGGTGGTCGTTCCCGCCCCCACGCCCTGCACGGCCAGCGACACGCAGAGCGGTGCGCAGCCGGCCAAGGCGTCCACCTGCACGGTGGGCTGCGGAAGAGGCGCCACCCCCACCACCACATCATCCGCAGTGCTCGTGCACCCGGCGGCATCGACGGCCACCACGGAATAGGTGCCGGCCACCGCAGGGTTCAACACCGGCCCGGTCGGCGACCATGTCAACTGCACGGCCCCCGTGCCCCCGGTGCTCGTGGCGAGGAGCGTGAGCGCCGCGCCCTCACACACGATGGTGTCGGCCATGGCCTGCACCTGCACTGGCACCGGTCCGTTCACCACCCCCGTGGCCGTGGAAGAGCAGCCGCCCGCCTCCGTCACGGTCACCGTGTAGGTGCCGGGGGCAAGGCCCGTGATCGATGCGCCGCTGCCGCCGCCCGGCGACCAGCTGTACGTGATGCCTATGGTGCCTGTGGCCACGACCGCCGATGCCGAGCCCAGGACGCCAGAGCAATCCGCATCGATGACGTCCACGCTCACCTCAGGTACCACCACCGGCAGCGTGATGCTCACCGGGTCGCTGCACGGTCCGTCGGTGGTGAGGGTGACGGAGTACGTGCCCGGACCGGAGAACGTATGCGACGGGTTCTGGGAGAACGAACTGTTCTGCCCGCCGGAGGCCGGATCGCCGAAGTCCCACGTCCAGGACGTGGGGCACCCGCCCGCCACCGGCGTGAAGGAGGCCGAAGCTCCGGCGCAGGTCCAGGTGAAATCCGCGATGGCGCCCTCCGCCTCCTGGATGAGGATGTCGTCGATGGCGATGCCGTCGTAGCCGTTGCACTGGGTGCCGGCGCCGAACAGGAAGCGGAAGATGACCTGCGGTTGGTTGGCGGCCGCCGGCATGCAGTGCTTCGCCGTGACCCAGCCGCCGCTGCCGAAACCGCCCTGGCAACTGCCACTGGTGGAACCGCTGCGCCCGCTCCAGCCGTGCTTGGGGCTGGCCGAGGTGAGGTTGGTGATGTTGCCGGCGTTGAACCAGTTGTCGTTGAGGCAGTCCACCGGATCGCCCCAGGCCCCCACATTGCTCCAGGTCTGGCCGCCGTTCAGCGACAGCTGAAAGGTCATGCCATCATACTGCCGCTCGCATTCCCAGAAGATCTTGAAGGAGATCCAGGGGTGATCCAGCGCGGACATGTCGAAGCAGGGGCTCTCCAACCAGCTCAGCTCGCCGTAGTTGTAGAAGGTGCCCGTAAGCCCGCCGACGCACCAGCTGCGCACACCGCCCCCCGCGCTGTTGATCGAGGGATGCGCCGGTGTGCCCCACGCCCAATCGCTGCTGATTCCGCCGGCGGTCCATTGCGGCCCGTTCTCGAACCCTTCGCCGTAGGGGAAGGCCGCGATCGGGTTCACGCATTGCGCCCGTCCGGTCAGGACGGCACCGAGCGAAAGCACCAAGGTGAGCAGGGCAGGTCCGCGGAGCACGGTGCAAAGATCGGCGCTCCGACCCCGGCGCCCGACGATCACAACGGGTCGTTCGCGCTCCACGCCGTTCACTGCACCCCGAAGCGTTGCTCCTCCTCCTTGGCACGGTCCCAGTACAGGTCCATCTCGGCCAGGGTCATCGCGCCCAGCTCACGCCCGTCCTTGCGGCTCTCGCGCTCCAGGAACTGGAAGCGCCGGATGAACTTGCGGTTCGTGCGCTCCAACGCCTCGTCCGGGTCCACCCCGACGAAGCGCGCGTAGTTCACCACACTGAACAGCACATCGCCCACCTCGTCGGCACGGCGTTCCGATCCCGCGTCCACCTCGCGCTTCAGCTCGGCAAGCTCCTCATGGACCTTCGCCCACACCTGGTCGCGGTGCTCCCAGTCGAAGCCCACGCCCCGCGCCTTGTCCTGCACGCGCACCGCCTTCACCAGGGAGGGCAGGCCTTTGGGCACGCCTTCCAGCACGCTGCGCTCCCCGGATGCCGCGGCACCCTTCTCCTGCAGCTTGATCCGCTCCCAGTTGGCCTTCACCTCCTCCTCGTCCTGCACCTTCACGTCCCCGTAGATGTGCGGGTGCCGATGGATGAGCTTGTCGCAGATGCCGTTCAGCACCTCGGTGATGTCGAAGGCCCCGCGCTCGGACCCGATCCGGGCATAGAACACGATGTGCAGGATGAGGTCGCCCAGCTCCTTGCGCACGCCGTCCAGGTCCTCCTCCAGGATGGCGTCGCCCAGCTCGTAGGTCTCCTCGATGGTGAGCGGACGGAGGGTCGCCATGGTCTGCTTGCGGTCCCACGGGCAGCCCGTGCGCAGCTCGTCCATGATGGTCAGCAGGCGCAGGAAGGCGGCGGCCCGGGGGTCGGTGGCGTTCATGCCGCAAAGGTGCGATGGGAGAGGCTGCACGACCTACCTTTCGAGGGACAACCCCTCGACGCATGAAGATCGGCATCCTCGGTACGGGCATGGTGGGCCAGGTGCTCGCCTCCGGTTTCCTGAAGCACGGACATGATGTGACCATCGCCACGCGCAACCCGGACAAGGTGGCCGGCTGGCTGGACAAGCATCCCACCGGCCGCGTGGGCACGCACAAGGAGGTGGGCGCCTGGGCCGATGTGATCGTGCTGTGCAGCAAGGGCACGGCCGCAGAGGCCGCCCTGCAGCTCTGCGACGCGGACGACCTGGCGGGCAAGACCGTGATCGACACCACCAACCCCATCGCCGATGCTCCGCCCGAGAACGGGGTGCTGCGCTTTTTCACCACGCTTGAGGACAGCCTGATGGAACGGCTGCAGCGCGCCAATCCCAGGGCGCACCTGGTGAAGGCGTTCAACAGCGTGGGCAACGCCTTCATGGTGGACCCGGACTTCGGCGACACCCGGCCCACCATGTTCATCTGCGGCAACGACGCAGGCGCCAAGCAACAGGTGGTCACCATCCTCGATCAGTTCGGCTGGGAGGCCGAGGACATGGGCGGCGCGGAGGGCGCACGCGCCATCGAGCCGCTGTGCATCCTGTGGTGCATCCCCGGCTTCATCCGCAACCAGTGGACCCACGCGTTCAAGCTGCTGCGCAAGTAGCACCACTTGGCGCGGGCCCGCACGCCCGCACGGATACCTTTGCACCCCATACCATCCTCATGAACCTCCTGTTGCGCACGCTCGTCCTGGTCACTGTTCTCACCACCCTGTCCGCTTCGGCCCAGATCGCTCACGACCTCACGGTGTACTCCGAGGATGGCCTTCCCTTCACCCTGCTGGTGAACGGCCAGGCGATCAATGCGGAACCGGCGACCAGCGTCACGGCCTCGAACATCAACTTCGACTACGCCACCGTCATCGCCCGGTTCGCGGACCCCTCGATCCCGACGATCGAGCGCAAGAACCTGCAGATCGCCCAGCCCGGCACCGGTCCCAAAGGGCCTGTGGCGGCGGTGTACGCGATCAAGGAGAAGAAGGGCGAGGTGGTGATGCGGTTCGTGTCGCGCTCGGACAAGAAGATCCAGAACGCGCCGGTCATCATCATCAACAACTGAGCCCGTCGAGGTACGGCCTCATCCGCGGGGCACGGCACGGGTCGCCGGCCACCGGGCCAGGATCTCCGCGCATTTCGCTTTCATCAGCGCCTTCACCAGCGCCGCAGGCAATGGTTTCTCCGGGGTGAAGTGGATGGCACCCTTGCTGGTCCGGAAGCCCTTCAGTGCCTCGGCCAGCTCCTTCGGCACGGTGCCATACAACGCGCAATGGGCCTTGGCCGCACCGACGTACACCAACGGATGTCCGTGGAACTTGAACGCGGGCATGCCGTAGCCGAAGTGCTCCTCGATGCCGGGGACGGCGGCCTGGATACGTTGCCGCAGCACCACCAAGGCCTTGCGCTGATCGGCCGGCAAGGCCGCGAGGTAGTCGTCCGTGGCCCGCATGCTTCAGCCGATGATCCAGTTCAGTTCAGTGCGGTATCCGCTCGGGTCCTGCACCTTATCCGGGTTGTTCAGGTAGCGCTCGATGAACCGACCGGTCTCCGGGATCCCCTGTGCGCGCACCCAGCCCTGCAGTTCACCCCAGGCCCCACCAAGCCCATCGTACGGCCCTTCGTACACGGCGCGCACCACCTGCACGGCGGGCAGTCTGTTGTTCCGCACGCGCCCGTCCTCCCTCACAGGACCCGACACCGGGAAGCCGATCTCGAAGTCGAAACTGTCGGTGGGTCGTCGATGGTGATGGCAGAACATCGGACCGGTGATCCGGAGCCCCTGGCCGTTGATGGCCGCGATGATCTCCCGGATCGCCGGGTCCATGTGGCGGCCCATCTCCTGGCACGGGATCACCAGGTGGATGGTGGCGGTGGCCTGTTCCGTGGTGGTGGTGACTTCGGGCGTGCTGATCATTGTTGGGGTTTGACGTTCCCGGCCGTTACACGAGTTCGATCCACGCGCTGACGATCGCCCGCAGCACGTTCTGTTTCGCCTTGATGTCCGCCGCGTCCTTGAATACGACCTGCGCCCGGTCGTTGCCTATCCACTTCAACATGCCCTCCGGGTCGGGAATGCGATCCTTTAACATGACGCCTTTGGCCTTCGCACCCGCATGAAGGATGATCATCGGCTCCTTCACATGCCTCGGACCGTTCAAGGTGGCGAACCAGTCGGTCGTCCTGTAGCTGGCCGTGTTCCACTTCACCCCTTCCACGATCGACGGATCCACACTGAGGATCAGTGCGCGCAACGCGTCGATCGCCTTGCGGAGCGGATGCTGGTGCGCATCGAGGAGCGTGGTGGTGGCTGGATCGAAGCGCGCCATGGTTCAGTCCTGTGACTCAGCGTGCATCTTGAAGCGGTCCAGGATCGCCTGCCAGCCGGCCCGCTGCATGTCCTCGCTGTTCATGGTCTCGGCGTCAAAGGTCTCGGTGATGCGGGTCCCTCCGCCTTCCTCGGTGAACCGCACATCACAGGTCCGTCCGTCGCTCATCGTGTACGCGATGCGCCGGTGCTCCTGCACATCGTCGTACACGCCCTCGAAGTCGAAGCTGAAGCTGCCGTCGCGCGCGGCCATCGTGCTGCTGAACTTCCCACCGGTCCGCAGGTCGTTCGAGGCCCGTGGGCAGTGCCAGTCATCACTGGCCGCGTTCCATCGCATGATGTGGGCCGGGTCGGTCCAGATCGTCCAGACCCCGGACACGGGTCTGTTGACCAGGGCGGATACGGTGATGCGGGTGCTCATGGGTCCTTGTTCGATGGTGCGACAGGCTTCCAGCCTGTCGCATGGTGTTCTGGTCCCTTTCGGCCCGGACGGATCATCGCGTTCCGGATGTGAGCAGGTCCTCGAGCTGGTCGAGGCCTGCGGTGAAGCCCTCCTTGAAGCCCATGGCCACGATCCGCTCCAGGTCCTCCGGGGTGTCGAGGTCGATCCGCACCTGCACCAAGGTACCGCTCCCGTGCGGGCCGATCCGGCTCTCCCACCGCACGCGCGGCATGTCCATGTTGATCCGACCCTGCTCATCGCAGAAACCGTCCCGGCCGGAGAAGCAGGTCTTGGGCTCGACCTTCTCATAGGCGAAGTAGTCATGATGGCGGTCGCCTTCAGGGCCTTGCATGGTGTAGCTCCAACGCCCGCCCGGACGCAGATCGAGCGCGGTGATCACGCATGCGTAGGGTTTCGGCGCCCACCACTGGCAGAGGAGCTCCGCTTCGGTCCAGGCGGCCCAGACCCGATCGAGCGGGGCGTGGAAGGAACGCTCCACGGTGATGGTGCGATCGGCCTTGTCGACGATGAAGTGGAAGAGGGCCGAGGTGGGCATGGGTCAGGGTGTGGGCAAGGGGTTCAGGGGATCACCTGATCGGTGAGCGCGTACAGCCGCTCCTCCCAGAGGTCGGCATAGCCACAGGCGATGAGGATGGCCGGCGTGATGGGCTGGACGGGCGTGACATGCACGCTCACCGTGGTGAGCTCGCCATCGTCCTCGAACGCGACCGCGACGCGGACCACACGGATGCCGTCGGTCTCCACGGCCTCCAGCCAGGCCGGGCCCGCGTGCGTGATGGTGAAGCGGGCGTACCGGATCGGCATCGACCGACAGACGCTCCGTCCGTTGACCGATGCCCGGCCTCCATCGACGCCCATGGCGGGTTCATCCACGCCCAGCGCGGCTGCATGTCACTTGCTTACCTTAGGCCACGCCCATGAGCGAGCCCATCGTCTACTTCGGCCGCAACGCCAGCATCATGGCGCTGGTGCATCACCAGCTTCGCAGTGCGGGGCATGCCGCGGAGGGCTTCATGGAGGATGCGCCCCTGATGGCCCGGCTGGAGCAGGGGCCCACCGGACTCCTCATTCTCGGCGGCGGCGTCGAGGAAGGTCCCCGGCAGGAGCTGCGGGCCTTTTGCGCGTCGCGGGGGATCCGCCTGCTGGAGCACTTCGGCGGCCCCGAGCAGCTGCTGGAGAACGTGCGCGCGGCCCTGGCCACCGGATGAAGACCCTGCCCGCCCTCCTCTCCATCGTCCTGCTTTCCGGCTGTACCGGGTCCTCCGCACGGCCCCATGACCCACCCGCACCCGCCGCGATGCCCGCTGAACGACCCGTGCTGCTCTATGTGATGGACCCCTTGTGCGGCTGGTGCTACGCCTTCGGCCACGAGCTGGACACCGTACGTGCGCAGCTGGCCGACAGCATCGACGTGCAGCTGGTGCTGGGCGGCATGGTCACCGGCGACCGCGAGGGACCGATGGGCGACATGGCCGACCACATCCTCAGCGCCATCCCCCGGCTGGAGTCATACACCGGCGTGCGCATCGGCGAGCCCTACAAGGACCAGCTGCGCCTCGGCACGCGCTGGAGCAGCAGCGTGCCGCCGTGCCTGGCCATCGCCGCCTTCCGCGCCCTGGCCCCCGACCGCACCGTCGCCTTCGCCCACGAGGTGCAGCACGCGTACTTCCGCGACGGCCTCGACCTCAACGACCGAAGCCTCTATCCCACCCTCGCCGCCCGCCACGGCGTGGACGGCGCCCAGCTCACTGCAGCCCTGGCCGACCCGGCCGCCAAGCTCGCCTTCGAGGCGGACATCCGGCGCTCCGGCGAGCTC
The DNA here is from genome assembly GCA_016713875.1 of Flavobacteriales bacterium. Classification (NCBI taxonomy): domain Bacteria; kingdom Pseudomonadati; phylum Bacteroidota; class Flavobacteriia; order Flavobacteriales; species Flavobacteriales bacterium. The sequence goes on along the minus strand of JADJOI010000003.1, from coordinate 598,571 downwards.
GGCGTGCAGGGCTTCCCGGCCGTGTTCGTCGTGGTGAAGGGCAGCCCCAGGCCGGTGAGCAGCGGCTACCGCAGCGCCGCGGACCTGCTGGCCGCCGTGCGCGCCGCCCTGCACGCCCGCTGAGCCGCATACCAAGCTGAAGCGGGCACCGTTACTTTGCCGCCCATGCTGCGCACCGCCCTGCTCGCGCTGTTCCTGCTCCCCGTGCTCTCCGCCCTCGCACAGCAGGAGGGCACCCTCTACGGCACGGTGCGCACGCCCGACGGCCGCGTGGCGCCCTTCGTCAACGTCTTCGTGGAGGGCATGGCCCGCGGCACCACCACCGCCGACGACGGCCGCTACGAGCTGAAGGTGCCGGCCGGCGTGGAGCTGCTGCTGCGCTTCAGCTTCGCCGGCAGCACGCAGGACCGCCGCGTCACCGTGCGCGGCGGCGAGCGCCAGCGGCTGGACGTGGAGCTGCCCGTGAACACCCTGGGGCAGGTGGACGTGCGCAGCGGCGACAGCGAGCGCGACGCCGGCATCACCGTGCTCGACGCCAAGCTCACGCGCTTCATGCCCAGCCCCATGGGCGGCGTGGAGGCCCTGCTCAGCGGCCAGCTCGGCGTGGTGATGCGCAACGAGCTGAGCTCCGGCTACAGCGTGCGCGGCGGCAACTTCGACGAGAACCTGGTGTACGTCAACGGCATCGAGGTGTACCGCCCCTTTCTGGTGCGCGCCGGACAGCAAGAGGGCCTGAGCTTCCCCAACCCCGACCTCATCGAGCGCATCCACTTCAGCGCCGGCGGCTTCGAGGCCCGCTACGGCGACAAGCTCAGCAGCGTGCTCGACATCACCTACAAGCGCCCCAAGGGCTTCGCCGGCTCGGCCACGGCCAGCCTGCAGGGCGGCGCCATCCACCTGGAGAGCGCCATGCTGAAGAAGCGCCTGCGCCAGATCACCGGCTTCCGCTACCGCACCAACGCCTACCTGCTGCGCAGCCTAGACACCAAGGGCGAGTACGACCCGCGCTACCTCGACCTGCAATCGTACTGGACCTACGACCTCAGCGACAAGGTGGAGCTCGGCTTCCTGGGCCTCTACTCCAGCAACCAGTACCGCCTGAGCCCCCAGAGCCGGCAGACCGAGTTCGGCAACTTCAACCAGGCTCTGCGCTTCACGGTGTTCTTCGAGGGCCGCGAGCGCACCGAGTTCGACACCTGGTCCGGCGCCCTCAACCTCAACTGGAAGGCTGGCAAGGACGCCCTGCTGAAGTTCACCGTCAGCGCCTTCGACACGCGCGAGACCGAGACCTTCGACGTGCTCGGCCAGTACTTCCTGGATGAGCTGGACCGTGACCTGGGCAGCGACCAGTTCGGCGAGGTGGTGCGCAACCTGGGCGTGGGCGGCTACCTCGACCACGCCCGCAACGACCTCAGCGCGCAGGTGATCACCGTGGCCCACCGCGGCTACAAGCAGCTGCGCAAGAGCTACCTGCAGTGGGGCGTCGACGGCCGCCGCGAGACCATCAGTGACCGCCTCAGCGAGTGGACCATGGTGGACTCGGCCGACTACAGCATCCCGCAGAGCGAAGGCGAGGACCTGGAGCTGAGCTACGTGCTGAAGAGCCGCGCCGAGCTGGAGAGCTACCGCGCCAGCGCCTACGTACAGAACGCGTGGACCTGGGAGACCCGTCCCGGCCGCAGCTGGGGCCTCAACGCCGGTTTGCGCGCCAACTGGTGGAGCTACAACCAGGAGACCGTGGTGAGCCCCCGCTTGCGCGCCACCTACGCCCCCGGATGGACGCGCGTGACCCACAAGGGCGACACGGTGGACCGCCGCCACCGCTTCTGGTTCGCCACAGGCCTCTACTACCAGCCGCCTTTCTACCGCGAGCTGCGCGGCTTCGACGGCCAGCTGAACCCCGACATCCGCGCTCAGCGCAGCATCCACGTCCTTCTTGGCTGGGAACGCGAGCTGCGCATCTTCCAGCGCCCCTTCAAGCTCACCACCGAGGCCTACTACAAGCACATGGACCACGTGATCCCCTACGAGGTGGACAACGTGCGCATCCGCTACTACGGCCGCAACAACGCCCGGGCCTACGCCGCGGGGCTCGACCTGAAGCTCAACGGCGAGCTCATCCCCGGCATCGAGTCGTGGGCCGGGGTCAGCGTGATGACGGTGCAGGAGGACCTGGTCGATGACTTCTACTACCTGCGCTTCAACGCCGCCGGCGACACCATCCGGCCGGGCTACACCTTCGACCAGGTGGCCGTGGACTCCACGCGCATCGAGCCGGGCTACATCCCCAAGCCCACCGACCAGCGCGTCAACTTCGCCCTCTACTTCCAGGACGAGATGCCGCGCTGGCCCACCTTCAAGGTGCACCTCAACCTGGTCTTCGGCACCCGCCTGCCCTTCGGCCCGCCCAACGACGACCGCTACAGCGATACCCTCCGCACCGGACTCTACCGCCGGGTCGACATCGGCTTCAGCAAGCAGCTGCTCGGCGCGCGCGGGCAGGACAAGAAGGGCTTCCTGCGCCACATCAACGACATGTGGGTGAGCGTGGAGGTCTTCAACCTGCTCAACATCAACAACACCATCGACTACACCTGGGTGCAGGACGTCAGCGGCCGGTTCTACGCCATCCCGGACAACCTCACCCCGCGCCGCCTCAACGTGAAGCTCATCGCCTGGTTCTGACGACCCGCCGGCGGTCGGCCGCCGTGCCCTACTTTCGCCGGAGCATGAAGCGGGCACTCCTCCCCCTCCTCCTGGCCACCCTGCTGGCCGCCTGTGGCACCCACAAGTTCGTGGCCTCCACCCACCCCAACGGCAAGCCCGAGGTGGTCATCTTCATGAAGGGCCAAGGCGAGGAGGCCGAGAAGGTGATGGAGAAGGTGTACTACCCCAACGGCCAGCTGGAGTACACCGGCCACTTCCTCAAGGGGGTGGAACACGGCCAGTGGACCTACTACTACGAGAGCGGCACCAGGAAGTACCTGGAGAGCTGGGAGAACGGCCTGGAGCACGGCATCCACTACGACTACAGCCCCGATGGTCAGATCTACCGCGAACTGCACTATGAGCAGGGCAAGCTGGTGAAAGAGGTGGACCGCAGCAAGCGATAGCACGCGGGGCACGGGCACCCGCTCGGCGGCTTCGTTCCGCACCTTGGCGCGACCACGGATGAGTCCCGTGCACCGTTATCTTGCCTTTCCGCCATGGACGAAAAGGCCATCGATCGCGCGGTGCAGCTGGAGCACCTGGTGCATCACGCCCGGCGCTGCATCGCGCTGCACTTCCCCTACGACGCCGAACTGATCGCCGCCGCCAAGCACGCCGGCGCCCGATGGAGCAGGACCCACCGCTGCTGGTACACGCCCAACGCGCCGGAGCATATCCAGGCCATCTTCACGGCGTTCAAGGGCCGGGCCTGGGTGGACATGAACGGCTTGCGGAAGAACACCGGAACCGACGCACCCGCCCGATCGGCGACCCCGCCTGCAGCAAGCGCCCGGGTGGCCCATGGAGCGAAGCCCCCGGCCACCGCACCGGCCACAGCACGGCCAACGCCCCCAGCGCCCGTTCTGTCCAACGTTCAGGCGGATGTGCTGGCCACCATGCGGCGCAAACTGGAGATCGGACGATACAGCCCGCGGACCATTGAGACCTACCTCAACGCGGTGAAGCAACTCTTCCTCCGGTTCGCACAGAAACACCCGAACGACATCCGCACCGAGGACATTGAGGCCTTCCAACATCACCTGGCCACATCCGGCAAGAGCAATAGCTACCTGAACCAGGTAGTGAACGCGGTACGGTACTACTACAAAGATGTACTGGGCGATGTCACACGGGTGAAGTCCATCGAGCGGCCGCGGAAGGAGCGGCAACTGCCCTCTGTGCTCAGCGAGGAAGAGGTGGCCACCCTGCTCAGAGCGCCCACCAATCTCAAGCACCGATGCATGCTCATGCTCATCTACTCCGCCGGGCTGCGGCTGGGCGAACTGTTGAACCTGGAACTCACTGACATCCACCGGGACCGGAAGCAGGTGCTGATCCGAGGGGGCAAGGGCAACAAGGACCGTGTTTCGCTCCTCAGCCCCAAGCTCCTCAACATGCTGGACGAGTACATCGTGGAGCATCGGCCCAAGCGACACCTGTTCGTGGGCCAGACCGGCGGCCGGTACTCCGAGACCAGCGTACAAGCTGTGTTCCACGACGCCAAAGCCAAGGCGGGCATCACCAAACCGGCATCCGTTCATTCCCTCCGGCACAGCTTCGCCACCCACCTTTTGGAGAAAGGCACCGACCTGCGCTACATTCAGGCCCTGTTAGGGCACAGCTCAAGTAGAACCACCGAGATCTACACCCATGTCAGCACCAAGGCCCTCGGCAAGATCCGCAGCCCACTGGACGACCTCGACCTCTGACCGTGATCTGGGTTTTACATCCCGCAATAGTGGAATAGTACCACCCCTACAGGCGAAATAAACCCAGGATCTGGTACAACCCCCTAGTTAGGTGCCATCGCGAATACGCCAACGCGCAAAGCCGACGCGCTGAAAAATACAACAGAACCCGGCCCGGCTGAGAACCCAGAAAAGGGCGGCAGCCAATGCCGCCCGAGAACTTCGGAGGACAGTCGATCGAGGATAACCATGTGGATAACTTCTGACCGTTCTCTGATCTAAACGGGATCCGTGTTCTGACCTTTGACCCGTTATGGAGGAAAAGGTCACACAACTCATCAAAGAGCTTCGCGAGCGGATCGACGAACTGGAGCGCATTGTTCTCACTCGTGACGCCCACCACGTTGAGCGGGAGATCAGTGTACTTATCACGCCGAAGGGCAAGGTGCGGGGCCTCAACAACAAGGTGATGGGAGTGCTGCGCGACAGTGTCGAGCCCATCGGGTCCGCGGAAATCACGAAACGCCTGTTTACCCCCGAATATGGCGTGTCATACGATGCCTTTCTGCGGAAGGTGGTCGTCGCCGTCAGCTACCTGCACAAGAACGGAAAGCGTGTAGCACTGACCCATGATAGCAATGGGAAGGCGCTTTGGAGCCTTCCGACTTATGACAACACCGTGCCATCGAAGGCGTGGGATAAACCCGAAGAAGAAGAACTGATAGAAACAGACGCCTCGTAGCTCAACGGATAGAGCGCCACGCGCCACCAACTGCTGGAACCAGGAGGGGTACTGAGTGGAGGTTGCAGGTTCGATTCCTGCCGAGGCACAATCATTCAAGGAACTGTGATGGGATCCCCCGACAGTGTAAGTGGTCAAAGCCAGCACCTATATGGCATGCTGGACCGAGATACCGTCTGTCAACCCATCACACAGAAGGAGCCGGGGCCGAAGGCGGTCCCATTAGCCGGAAAGCCTCTGTCCCCACAGAGCCTTAGGCATAGGGTAATGACCTGAACCGGTTCCCTTCCAAGTCACGAGCACCCTGCCCAAGCGGCAGGGTGTTTCGTTTGAAAGAACGTGGGTCAAAGGTAGTGCATGCCCCTATTCGATCCAAGCGCGAGCACAAAACAGGATTGGCCTCATCTTTGAAGGCCCGTCAGTGGCGCATGTGCGGGCCGCTTGATAACATTGTACCTTTGCACTACGTTTGAGCCCTACGCTCAGTAGCATCATACACCATGGACAGCACCATCAAAATAGCCCGCATTAGCGTTCGCTCCTTGGAGGATGGCGTGTTCGTTGACTACGACATCCCCGTTCTCACAAAGTTTAAGGACGGAATCTGGTTCGCTCATAGCCCCCTGTTTAAGAGCTTGGGGTATTCTACGGTTAGCGAAGAGGACGCTATCGAAGATCAGTACAAGGACATCGAGGTGTTCTTGCAGATACACGTTAGCAACAAGACCCTTCATCGCGCATTGAGCAAACTGGGGTGGTCTAAAGAGCTTGACAAGGAGGAGTTCGCAACTATACCGAACATTCCTGTCACCCTATTGGGATCTAGTTCGTTCCGCAAGCACACGTTCGCGGTAGCTTGATATTCCGATGGAGGAAACCATCGCAAACATCAGGCTTAGGGAACTTCTTGAGGCTAGGGGCGGAAAGTGCTTCACGCACAAGAATGGTGATTGTGCCTATCTAATGCCAAACGAATCCGTTGTCCGGCTCCCTAATGGGCATGCCCGTATACCCGAATCGGTTGTACGGGAGTTAGCTGAAATCAAGTGCGAAATGAGTCCTTGGGAATATGACTTCTGGCTTACCAATCAGGATAAGCCAAAGCATTATAAAGCTTGTGTGGCGCAATGGTTCCCACTGCGTCTAAGGGTGGAAGCCCCAATACAAACAGCCGGGCCGGGTTCTGAGTCCCGCTTGTCCACTGACAGCAAGCCACTACCTTTCAGCAATGGGCGGGACCAAATGCGGAAGACGCGACGGCACCTAACATCGGCTATGCGCAACGCCCCCTCAACACAAAGCCCACGCGCAAGGGGCGCTGCGCATAGCCTCATCCGTTAGGTGCCATCGCGAATACGCCAACGCGCATAAGCCGACGCGCTGAAAAATACAACAGAACCCGGCCCGGCTGAGAACCCAGAAAAGGGCGGCAGCCAATGCCGCCCGAGAACTTCGGAGGACTGAAGAAAAAGAACCGGCTCCGCCGGAAAGGACTTGAAGAGGCGGCGGCCAACGCCGCCCCAAATACAAGACGGTCATCCAGCACAGGTAAACAGGGGTAAGCCATTTGCCTCCGTTGCCTACCTTCGGCCGCACCCTAGCCCTGTCAGTCAGCCAGTTGTTGATATCTCCGCCCGTTACGTGGGCAGGGCGAGACGCTTGACGGATAACTTTGCATCACTTTGACGGAATGTACGTCGATCTACCACCTGACCTTAACCGCCTCATTTTGGCCCGAACTGATGCATCATCCTCGAGGCTGGCGCTACTGCTGGTGTCCAAGGCCATAGAGGCTAGTCGGCAGCGTGGAGTGCAGTTAGACATCGCCTTGGCAGCATCCTTTGATCTGTTGGTAGCGAGCAAGTACTATCAATACGTCCTGCCCGAAGGGTGGCTTTGGTGCCAACACTGCGACCACGACATCTACGCCTTCTTCAATGCCTGCCCTTACTGCATCACCGAGGAGAGGTTTGTGCATCACATCGGGCGCAAGCCTACCTCTGGGCAGATAGGTCCTGCAACAGCAGAGGCATTGCGCGAAATACTCAGCGCATACTACCATCTGACAGCCGGACCTTCGGTCGCGGTACACACAGGCACTGAGCCCATTGATATCGCCGTTGTAGACACCGTATCGCGATACGTCTTCATCGCAGAGGTCAAAGCAGCTCCGTTGTTCATCCCTGCATTGGCACGCAAGCATACCGCTCAAGGCTTGCAAACAACCGAGCAGAAACCACTCCGCCACAGTGTCGGGATCGTTCGTGCGATGGATCAACACTCCTATTCCTTGGTCATCCCCGCACCAGATGGAACCAAGATGTTCTGGGAGTTGCAGACTACTGGCTTGGGTTCGTCAGCATGGGGCCAAGAAGCAATCGCCAACGCAATTGAAACCGGGTCATTTGACCTTGCCGCCTATGTGCGTGCATGGGCACACCTCTGGCAGCTTTACGCCACGAAGAATAATCGCGACAAGCTCTTTTGGTTCACAGGCGCTTGCGGGCTACCCCGTAAACCGGGTGAGGGTTGGCCTGTATCAGCCGATGGGAAGCCCAAGGGCACCATTTCGGACGGAAAGACAAGTGTCGGAATGGACCGCACGGATGACATTAAGAAGAGTACGTTCCAAGTTTTGAAGTTGGGTGTAGAAGCAAGGCAACTGCCCATGAATACGTGGACCCTAGGCATTGGCCTAGCCTCTAACCTTCATGCGGCTCGGCACTACGAAGACTACCTCAAGCAATACGAGGAGATCGTTTGGGGTTGGTCCAAAGATGGTGGACAAGCCCCCAAGGATGTCTTCAACCTGTTTGATGGTGTGATATCATTCTCGCAGAGCCACATCCGTGATCAGAAGTTAACCGCACTCGTAACCTGGCACTGACATGGAAGACCACAAACTCACCCAGGATCTACGCCGCTTCTCTCATGTATCGAGACAGGCGAGTCCTAATGTCCAAAGACGAATCGAAGCTCTGAAAGTCGGACAGAAGATGCAAGATCTGCCGGAAGAGCTTTGGCACGCCAGCTTTCGGTACTATGTAAAGGAAGACCCGAACAGAAAAGGTGGTCCCAACTTGCGAATGATCCGCCTTGACCCAGAGCAACCGTCATTGACCGTGACGGGCTTTATCTTCAACAAGTTCGTGCATCCTTCTGAGGACCGCTTCATTACGGCACGCGAGGCGGCTCGCCTCCAAGGTTTCCCTGACTGGTACATGTTTACCGGTCCTTTGACAAGTGTTCAGCGTCAAATCGGGAACGCAGTTCCGGTTCAGATGGCTCGTGCAATTGGCAGTGCTATTCTTCGTAAAGAGCGTGAAGTTCATCCAACAGGGGATAGAACGCTTCGTGTACTCTCCCTCTTCTCAGGTGCAGGAGGTCTGGACCTTGGCTTCTTCGCGAACAGGTGCTACGGAATTGATTTCGAGATAGACAGTTGCGTAGAGTTCGACCGCGATAGCTGTGAAACACTCCGCTACAATTTTGGGGCTGAGGCTCACAACGTAATCGAGGGTGATATCCGCTCTGTCAGGGTGCCTGACCTATTGCGTGGTCGCTCAAAGACTGGGTTCGATGTAGTAATCGGAGGACCGCCGTGCCAGTCGTTTTCTCAAGCCGGTAAGCAAAAAGGCATCAACGACGATCGCGGACAACTCATCGAAGAGTATATACGCATGGTGCGCGAATCCAATCCTCGATATTTCGTTTTCGAGAATGTCTCTAACCTGAAGTCCATTGGCCGTGGTGACCTGTTGCGCAGTATCCTTAGCGACCTACGAACTTTAGGATACAATTGTGAAGTTGGGGTTCTCAGCGCCTCGGATTACGGAGCGCCACAGAAGCGGAGGCGCTTGGTGATTCTCGGCAGCCGCAAAGACCTTGGTACACTCTCCATTCCCTCACCAACACATGGCATAGGTCCAGACTTGCAACCCTTCACAACAGTTGAAGATGCCTTCAATGGCTTGCCACAGCTAATGGCGGCCAAGCCCAAGGAACAACAGGCGAGCAACACGAAGGCCAAGTATCGCGACGCTTTGAAGAATATGCAGATCCGCCTGGACTTGGCCGAGTGCTGGGCATAGCAAATACGGGCGCAATGGTGCCCACTGCGCCTAACCTTCAAAGCCCCAATGCGAACAGCCGGGCCGGGTTCTGAGTCCCGCTTGTCCACTGGCAGCAAGCCACTACCTTGCAGCAATGGGCGGGACCAAATGCGGAAGACGCGACGGCACCTAACATCGGCTATGCGCAACTCCCCCTCAACACAAAGCCCACGCGCAAGGGGCGCTGCGCATAGCCTCATCCGTTGTGCGTAATAATTGACGACCGACAATAATCACCTTCCTTTATGACGCATGTCATTATTTCTTCGGCTGACAGTGCCGACATTTGACAAAAAATTATACTAAAATGAACCAGACACATATTCACTTACTCATAACTCATCTCCCAATTTTCGGCTCCATCTTGGGCGGACTGGTTTTAGCGCACGGACTTTGGACAAAAAGCAACCAAACAAAAATCGCAGCTTACAACATTTTTATAATTTCTGCAATTGGTGCTGGCATTGCTTACCTGACAGGTGAAGCTGCTGAAGAAACAGTTGAAAACATTCAAGGTATTGCTAAGGATATGATTGACGAGCATGAGGATTTTGCTGTTTTCGCCTTAGTATCATTAATAATACTTGGCGTTTCTTCTATCGGTGGACTTTTCCTGACTTTAAGAAAGTCGGCTCTGACGCGGATGACAGCTATTGTAATTTTATTTATTTCCCTAATAAGTTTTGGCTTAATTGCAAGAACAGGTTATTTAGGCGGACAAATTAGACACACAGAAATCAATAACTTGAATACAGCAACACAAGGACAAGGTGGAGAAAGTGAAGACGATGATTAAATAAATCAATCTAAAAACAATAAAATGAAAAAGACAGTATTTTTAATTGCTATTGCTATTGGACTGCTGACAGCTTGCCAAAACAGTTCAAACCAACCTGCAAATCAAAATGAAGGGACTGCACCTAAACAGGACACAGCAGTAAATGTGAACCAACAAACATCAAACCCTGTAGACACAGCTAAGGCAAATAAAGAGAAAGGGGAAAAGGAAGAAGAGAAGGACGGAGACGACTAAAACTTCCTTAAAAATATTACTACGCACAACATCGGGTTGGCGTAATGGGGGCTGACGTGCTTGATTGAACGTTAGCCCTTTTTATTTACATTTGTGCAAGGCTGACAGTGTGTGCTTCTAATTCCCCCACTACGCCAACCCGCAAAACGTTGAACGCCATCGCGCACAGAGCGGCGCGCCAGCGTTCAACTCCGAGTGACCACCGCGGGTAGGGTGCAGGCGTCCGGGGCGGCTTCTGTGCTCAGAACCTGTTTGCAATACCCGCATTTGGCTGCGCGTTGGTCTTTAACGACCATACTTCGCCGCGAGAACAGTCACGTAGCTCCGGCTATGCTCCTATTCTCGCGTCTCGTCCGGTCGCCAGATCCTCAGCGCTCGCTTCAAAAGGGGGTATTGCAAACAGGTTCTCAGGCGAACTGCCGCACGCTGGTGCGGATGATGTTCACGCACTCCATCAGCTGCTCCTCGGTGATCACCAGCGGCGGGGCGAAACGGATGATGTCGCCGTGGGTGGGCTTGGCGAGCAGACCGTTGTCGCGCAGCAGCAGGCAGAGCTCCCAGGCGGTGCGGCGCGTGCCGTCGGCGGCCGTGCGGGGCTCGATCACCAGCGCATTGAGCAGACCGCGGCCGCGCACCCGCTTCACGAAGGCGTACTCGTCCACCAGCTTCTGCATCTCGGCGCGGAACAGCCGGCCAAGCCGGTCGGCGTTGCCGCAGAGGTCCTCGTCCTGCACGATGCCCAGGGCCTCGATGGCCAGGCGCGCGCCCATGGGGTTGCCGCCGTACGTGCTGCCGTGGGTGCCGGGGGTGAAGACGTTCATCACGGCATCGCCGGCCAGCACGGCGCTCACCGGGTACATGCCGCCGCTGAGGGCCTTGGCGAGGATCACCACGTCGGGGCGCTGCACGCCTTCGTGCGCTTCGCAGAGGCCCTTGGTGCAACGGCAGCCGTTGTGGTGGCAGCTGGCCAGCAGGCGGCCGGTGCGCGCGATGCCCGTCTGGATCTCGTCCGCGATGAAGAGCACGTTGCGGGCCTTGCAGGCGGCGATGGCGCGGGGGATGTAGTCGTCGGCCGGCACGTACACGCCCTTCTCGCCCTGGATGGGCTCCACCAGGAAGGCACAGACGTGCGGGTCCTCCAGCGCCTTCTCCAGCGCGGGGAGGTCGTCGTAGGGGATCACCTCGAAGCCGGGCGTGAAGGGCCCGAAGCCGCCCTGGCTGTCGGGGTCGGTGCTCATGCTGACGATGGTGATGGTGCGGCCGTGGAAGTTGCCCTCGCACACGATCACCTTCGCCTGCCCCGCCGGGATCCCCTTCTTCTCGTAGCCCCACTTGCGCGCCATCTTGATCGCCGTCTCCACCGCCTCGGCGCCGGTGTTCATGGGCAGCATGCGGTCGTAGCCGAAGAGGGTGCACACGGTGCGGGCGTATTCGCCGAGCACGCTGTTGTAGAAGGCGCGGCTGGTGAGCGTCATGCGCGTGGCCTGCTCCTGCATCACCTTCACCAGGCGCGGGTGGCAATGGCCCTGGTTGACGGCGCTGTAGGCGCTGAGGAAGTCGTAGTAGCGCTTGCCCTCCACGTCCCACACGAACACGCCCTTGCCACTGTCGAGCACCACCGGGAGGGGATGGTAGTTGTGGGCCCCGTAGTGCTCTTCGAGCTCGATGGCCTGCTGGGTGCGCGTGCGGATGCTGGAGTGGATCGACATGGCAGGAATGACGGGCGTTTCGCGGGAAGCGGCAAAACTAGGGGTTCGGGGCGCGCGCTGCGGGCCTGCGGGAAGGGGCCTGGCTGTGGCCGCGTCCCCATCTTTGCGGCCCCATGCCCCGCCGCGCCGCACGATCCGCCGAAGAGGTGCCCGCCGTACCCATCACCGGATGGGGCGCCAACGGCAAGGCCCTGGCGCGCCTGGACGGCCTGGTGGTCTTCGTGGCGGGCGCCGTGCCCGGGGATACGGCCGACCTGCGCATCCACACCCGCAAGAAGTCGTACGCCGAGGCCACGGCCGTGCGCATCGTGTCGCCCAGCGCCGACCGGGTGCCCGCCTTCTGCGCCCACTTCGGCACCTGCGGCGGCTGCAAGTGGCAGGACCTGGCCTACGAGCGGCAGCTCGACTTCAAGCGCCAGGAGGTGATCGACAATCTGCAGCGGCTCGGGGGCCTGGAGCTGCCCGAGGTGGAGCCGACCCTACCCTCGCCCGCCATGCGCGGCTACCGCAACAAGCTCGAGTTCACCGCCAGCGCGCACCGCTGGTTAACCCACGCCGAGCTGCGCACGTTGGGCGAGATCGCCGACCGCAACGCCCTGGGCTTCCACATCCCCCAGCGCTTCGACCGGGTGCTGCAGGTGGACGAATGCCATCTGCAGCCCGCCCCCAGCGATGCGGTGCGCAATCTCATCCGGGCGAAAGCCGCCGACCTGGGCATCTCCTTCTACAACATCCGCGAGCACCACGGCGGGCTGCGCACGGTGATGGTGCGCACCACGCTCACGGGCGAGTGCATGGTGCTGATCGCCTTCGGGGAGGACCGGCCCGAGCAGCGCACCGCGCTGCTGGACGCCCTGGTGGCCGCCTTCCCCGGGCTCACCAGCGTGCTGTGGACGGTGAACACCAAACGCAACGACACCCTGTGGGACCTGGACATCCACGTGCACGCCGGCCGCGACCACCTGGTGGAGACCTTCGATGACGGCGACACCGGGCGCATGCTGCGCTACCGCATCGGGCCCAAGAGCTTCTTCCAGACCAACCCCGCACAGGCCCAGGCCATGTACGCCCTCACGCGCGAGCTCGCCGGGCTCACGGGGACCGAGCGCGTGTACGACCTCTACTGCGGGGCGGGCACCATCAGCCTTTTCGTGGCCGGCCACGCTGCGCAGGTGGTGGGGGCCGAGATCGTGCCCGAGGCCGTGGAGGACGCCTGGGCCAATGCCCGGCTGAACGGCATCACCAACGTGCACTTCGAGGCGGGCGACCTGCGCCATCTGCTGGACACCACCTTCGTGGAACGCAACGGACGCCCCGACGTGGTGATCACCGATCCGCCGCGCGCGGGCATGCACGAGGACGTGGTGATGCGCCTGCGCGAGATGGCGCCGCCCCGCATCGTGTACGTGAGCTGCAACCCCGCCACGCAGGCCCGCGACCTGGCCTTGCTGAACGACCTTTACCGCGTCACCTTCGTGCGTCCGGTGGACATGTTCCCCCACACCTACCACGTGGAGAACGTCGTCCGCCTCGACCGCCGCTAAGCCCCTCCCCATGCGCCTTCTTCTGCTGCCCCTCCTCGCCCCCGCCGCCGCCTTCGGCCAGGTGATGACCGACCAGTTCATCGAGCTCACCGTGCACGACACCATCCCGCTCCGCTTCGGCGAAGTGGTGTATGAGCTCCGTTGGACCGACCCCGGGGACCAGCCCTACGATGAGAACGCCGACTGGGAGAAGGTGCAGCGGGAGATGGTCGAGCGCGCCGACCGGGAGCTGGGCAAGCTGGAGAAGGAACTGCGCGGCATGGGCCACCGCGTGGAGCGCACCACCGATGCCGGCGACGACCTCACCCTCGGCGCCTATGCACAGCCCCCCGTGCCGGTGTTGCGCATCACCGCCCCGGACCAGCAGGCGCTGAAGCCGATGGTGGCCGCCTTGCGCGGGCGCCCCGGTGTGGAAGGCCGCATCGCCCATTGGCGCTTCGATCAGCCCGAGGGCGCCCAGACCGCCGTGCTACAGGCCATGTTCACCACTGCGGAACAGCGCGCCCGCGCCATCGCTACGCTAGCGGGACGGAAGCTGGGCAAGCTGCTGGCCGCACATGAGCCCGCAGCGAAGGAGGACGGGATCCTTGACCTCCTTCAGCTGCTGAGCGGCCGCGACCACGCCTCGGAAGATCCCATGCAGGCCACCCTGATGGCGCGGCAACGCAGCATGGTGTTCCGCTTCGCCCTGATCGACTGAGCCGTGGATCTGGGCCGCCAATTCTGGGAGGAACGCTATCACACCGGCGACACCGGCTGGGACCTGGGCGGACCCTCCGCACCGCTGAAGGCCTATCTGGAACAGCTCGAAGACCACGATCTGTCCATCCTCTTTCCCGGTGCGGGACGGGCCTATGAGGCCGAGCATGCCCACCGCCTGGGCTTCCGCCACGTGACCGTCATCGACCTCACCGACGCTCCGTACGCCGACCTGCTCGCCCGTTGCCCGGACTTCCCGAAGGACCACCTGCTGGTGGGCGACCTCTTCCGGCACGAAGGCACCTACGACCGCATCATCGAACAGACCTGCTTCTGCGCGCTCGACCCGGCGTTGCGACCGGGCTACGTACGCGCCATGCACCGCATGCTCCGCCCGGGCGGCAAGCTCGTCGGCGTCCTCTTCAACGACCCGTTGAACACCGAACGGCCGCCCTTCGGCGGATCGCAGGCCGAGTACGAGGCGCTGTTCCGTCCGCTCTTCCCCCGTGCGCGCTTCACCCCCTGCCACAACTCCATCGCCCCGCGCAGCGGCCGCGAGCTGTGGATCGATGCGCCGCGTGACTGACGGCGCCGACCGCCTTGTTCACCGCCCGTCGTAACCCGGCTACGCCCGCGTATCGGTCAGGCACCGATCTTCACGCCCCGCCATGCATATCGACGCCGCCACCTGCGAAGCTTACTTCGCCGCCCTGCCCGAGGAGCGACGCGCGGCGTTGACGCAGGTGCGGCGCTTGGTGATCCGGGCGTTCCCGCGGGTGACCGAGGAGCTGCGCAACGGCCTTCCCACCTACTTCCTGGACGGGACGGCGTTCTGCGCGCTGGGCAACCAGAAGAGCTTCATGGCCCTGTACATCATGCACCACGACCTGCTCGATGCCTTCAACAAGGACCTGAAGGCGTACGATCACGGGCGTTCGTGCATCCGGTTCCGACGGCTCGAGCCCGAGACCAACGAGCTGTTCGACCGGATCATCAAATACACGGGGAGCCGCTTTCCGGACAGCCGGTTGAACAGGCCATCGCGCGCCGAGCTGGGTACGCGCTAGCAGCGCTCAGATCACCGCGACCAGGAACGGCCACGCCTGCCTGCCCACGAGGTACAGGCCGATGACCATCACCAGCATCAGCACCCACGCCCGGAACCGCTTGTGCGGCACACGCTGCAGAAGCGCGCGCCCGGCCCACGAACCCGCCTGGTCCACACCCGCGCGTCCACAAAGCCCTGCTGCACGTAGACCAGCGATCGCGTGAGGTCGACCCCCAGGTCGATCCAGGCGGAGGTGCACACGAACGCGGTGCGCTCCGGACCGAACGCCGCCAGGGTGACCCCGAAGATGGCCCCGCCCGTGCCCATCAGACCAGCCACGAGACCGGAGATGCCGCCGCCCAGCGCGGCGTTGCGCGTAGTGGGCTCCACGCGGGCCGTGGGGAAGAGCAGGAACACCCCGCTGAGCATCACCTGCAGCACGCCCAGCAACAGCGTGAGCATCGACTCATCGGCCACGCCGGTGAGCCGGGCCCCGATGTACACCCCGCCCACGGCGGGCAGCACCATCGGCACGAACACGCGCCACGAGAAGCCGCTGCGGAACAGGATCACCTTCGCCACGTTGCTGAAGACGTGGAACACCGCGGTGAGCCCAAGGGCCTCGGTGAAGGGCATGAACCAGCCCGCGATCGGCATCACCAGCATGCTCGACCCGAAACCGCCCACCGTGCCCACCACCTCGGCCAGCAGCAACAGCAGCGCGAACCACAGCAGTTCCACCCCGGCAAGGAACCGGACAACCCTCCGGTCCACGATCTTCGTCCTTTCACCATGCGTCGACCCCTCCTCCCCCTCGCCGGCCTTGTGGCCATGATCGGCATCCTTCGCCCTGCAGCGGCGCAGACCACCCGCATCCTCTTCCTGGGCAACAGCTACACCGGCGTGAACTCCCTGCCCACCCTCGTGGAGCAGGTGGCCGTGAGCCTGGGCGACACCGTCGAGGCCTCGTCCAACATGCCGGGCGGATACACCTTCGAGCAGCACGCCGCCAACCCCACGAGCCTGGCGCTGATCGACGCGCAGCCCTGGGACTTCGTGGTGCTGCAGGAACAAAGCCAGCGGCCCAGTTTCCCGCTGGCCCAGGTGCAGGTGGAGGTCTTCCCCTTCGCGGCCCAACTGGTGGACGCCATCCGCGCGAACGACAGCTGCACCACGCCCGTCTTCTACATGACCTGGGGCCGGCAGGACGGCGACCAGCAGAACTGCCCGAACTGGCCGCCGGTATGCACCTACGCCGGCATGCAGGCCCTGCTGCGGGAACGCTACCTGCAGATGACGACCGACAACGCCGCGGCCTGTGCACCGGCGGGCGCGGCCTGGGCCCACGTCCGTGACCAGTATCCCGGCATCAACCTCTACGCCACCGATGGAAGCCACCCGTCGATGGCCGGCAGCTACCTGGTGGCCTGCACCATGTACGCCACCTTCTTCGGCCGGAGCCCCGTGGGCGCCTACCATCCCACCACCCTCCATCCCGACACCGCCGGCCTGTTGCAGGCGGTCGCTGCGACCGTGGTGCTGGACAGCCTCGCTACCTGGAACATCGGTGCGCTCGATCCGGACCCCAACTTCACGTGGTTCGATCTCGGGGCGGGAACGATCCAGTTCAGTGCCACGTCGCCTGCAGCGATGACGCACCTGTGGTCCTTCGGCGACGGCAGCACCGGTTCAGGGTCCGACCCGGACCATTCGTACGGTGCGCCGGGCGCGTACACCGTGTGGCACGTGGTGACCGACGCGTGCGGCCGCACCGACTCCGCCTCCGTGGATCTTTCCGTGGGCGGGGTGTCCGTGCCCGAGCTGGGCACGACCTCGCCCCGCGCTTGGTGTGATGCCGAAGTCGTTCACTTCGATGCCACGGGGGCCGGCCTCCTGCGCTTGGTGCATGCCGACGGCCGCCTCGCTGGCGAGCGCAGGATCAGCGGCCCGGGGCTGGTGCACCTGCCGATGACGGAGGCCAGAGGGCCGATCCTCTGGACTTTCCGATCCGAGGATGGCGGTGGATGGCGGGGCCTCCTGGTGCGCCCCTGACCGGCCGCACCGCTACCTTGCGCCCCGCATGGCCGCCACCACCGCGCTCGTCCTCGATCACGACCAGGTCCGGCGCAAGCTGGAACGCATCGCGCATCAGTTGCACGAGGAGCACCACCGCGAGCGGGAACTGGTGCTTGTGGGCATCAGCGGCCGGGGCAGCAAGCTGGCCGAACGCTTCGCCACCCTGCTGGCGGACATCGCCCCCTTCACCGTCGATGTGCTCGAACTGGCCCTCGACAAGGACGCCCCACACGCGCATCCCATCACCCTCTCGGCGCCGACGGAGCGATTGAACGGCCGGGTGGTGGTGCTGGTGGACGATGTGCTCATGAGCGGTCGTACGCTGATGCACGCTGCGGCGCACCTGGTGCAGGTGCCGGTGAAGCGCCTCACCACCGTGGTGCTCGTGGACCGCCGGCATCGCACCTTCCCGATCCGGGCGGACATCGTGGGCCTTACCCTCAGCACCACCCTGCAGGAGCACATCAGCGTGGAGCTGGGCCGTCGCGACCGGGTTCATCTCTCCTGAGCGGCGCCGACGGCGATGATGATCCGCCGCACCACCTCCTCCACCGGTGCTTCCGCATCCACGGTGACCGTGGCCTGCGCGTAGTGCGGCGCACGTTCGTGAAGCAGTTCCCGGGTGCGTTGCCGCACGCCGTCCTCATCCAGTCCGAGGTAGAGCGGTCGGTCGCGGCCGGCGCGCAGGACGCGGCGCACCAGCTCATCCTCCCCCACGGAGAGCATCACGACGGTCGCCGCACGCCGTGTGGCTTCCATGTTCCGCGGATCGATCAGCGAACCGCCTCCGGTGGCCAGCACGCCCGGGCCGCCGGCGCTCAACCATTCGAGCAACAGCTCGCGCTCCAGCTGCCTGAAGGCGTGCTCCCCTTCACGGGCGAAGAACGGTGCGATGGCCCCGCCGATCCGTTGCTCGGCCAGCCGGTCGAGGTCGGTGAACGGGACCTGCAGGCGTTCGGCCAGGGCCCGGCCCACGTGGCTCTTGCCCGCGCACATCGGACCGGTGAGCACGAGACGCATGGGGCAAAGGTGGGCCCGCCTTCCCGTTCGCCGACGATCCGCACCTTCGCAGCGCATGAAGCTCGTGACCGCTGACGACCCGCGCACCATCCGCGACTGGATGCGCCTGCCCTGGAGCATCTACCGGGACGACCTGAACTGGATCCCCCACCTGCGGCAGGACATCGAAAAGGTCTTCGATCCGAAGCGCAACAAGCTGTTCAAGGGCGGGAACGCCCAGCGCTGGGTGCTGTACGATGACGCGGGTGCGGCGATCGGCCGTGTGGCGGCCTTCGTGAACCCCAAGACCGCGCGCACCGAGGAGCGCCCTACCGGAGGCATGGGCTTCTTCGAGTGCATCAACGACCGCGCCGCCGCGACCCTCCTTCTGGATGCGGCCCGCGACTGGCTCATCGCCCAGGGCATGCAGGCCATGGACGGCCCCATCAACCTCGGGGAGAAGAACATGTACTGGGGCCTGCTGATCAAGAACTTCACGGACCCGCCCATCTACGGCGTGAACTACAACCCGCCCTACTATCGGGACCTGCTGGAGGGTTACGGGTTCAAGGAGTACTACAAGCAGCTCTTCTTCAAGCGCAGCATGGAGGTGAAGGCGCAGCCGATCTTCCACCGCAAGTACAACCAGCTGAAGAACGACCCGGACTTCACCATCCGTGATGCCCGCGGCCGCAGCGTGGACCAGCTGGCCGAGGATTTCCGCACGGTGTACAACGCCGCGTGGGTGGACCATGCCGGTTTCAAGCCGATGGAGAAGGCCCAGGCGCTAAAGATCATCCGCGCGATGAAGCCCGTGATGGACCCGCGGATCCTGATCTGGGTGGACCACAAGAAGAAGCCTGTCGCCTTCTACATCAGCGTGCCGGAGCTCAACGAGATCTTCCGCTATGTGAACGGCGACCTCAACTGGATCGGCAAGCTCAAGTTCCTCTGGCACAAGTGGCGAGGTACTGTGAAGACCATGACCGGCATTGTGTTCGGCGTGGCCCGGGAGTTCCAAGGCAAGGGTCTGGAGGGGGCCATGATCGTGTTCGCCGAGAAGATCGTGGAGCAGGGGTCGTACCGCGACACCGTGCTCACCTGGATCGGCGACTTCAACCCGCGCATGATCAAGGTGTGCGAGAACCTGGACGCGGTGAACTACCGCACCATGGCCACCTACCGCTACCTCTTCGACCGCAGCCTGCCGTTCCAGCGCCATCCCTTGATCGAGAAGAAGGACGGGTGATTTGTGCAGTGGCCTGCGCTGTGTACATTTGCACCCTCTTAACCGCCACCTGGCGGTGGTAAGACTCTGTAGCTCAGTTGGTAGAGCACAACACTTTTAATGTTGGGGTCCTGGGTTCGAGCCCCAGCGGAGTCACCAGAAAGCCCCTTCCTAGGGGCTTTCGTCATTCCGTGCCCGCCATGAACATGGCCTGGTGGATGAGGGGTAGCTGATCCACACGCCCGATATTCCCGGTTCTGATCTATATTCGCCCTGCGCGTTCGTCCCAGCGCCTCTGTCACGCACACACGACCACCCAAAACCGACCTCATGCGTTCCACGATCCTCCTCCTTCTCCTGGTCTGCGCTGCTCCGTTCGCGGCCAGCGCCCAGGTGTTGCCCATCGGTACCATCGGCAACAACAACAACAACACGAGCTACGTCTACCCCAATCCCTTCGACAACGTGCTGAACGTGGCGCTGCCGGTGCAGCAGACGCCGATGTGCCGGATCGAGATCAAGAACAGCTTCGGCGATATCGTGATCGCCCAGGTGCTTCCATGGACCCCTGTGGTATCCGTGAACACGTCGAACCTGCCCATCGGGGAGTACTACTTCCGGTTCTACTCCGAAACCCAGGCCCTGCTCATCAATCAGCTGGTGTCGAAGCGCGGACGGACCATCCGTCGATAAGCGCCGGACATCCTGAATGAACAAGGGGGGCAATGCCCCCCTTGTTCATTCATCGATGCACGATCCCGTATATCTTTGTCGCCCTTCCGCGGAGACCTCTCCCACGGAAGGCCCCTGCCCAGGTGGTGAAATTGGTAGACACGCTACTTTGAGGGGGTAGTGGCCGAAAGGCTGTGCTGGTTCGAGTCCAGTCCTGGGCACTTGATGATCAAGCCTCGCTGCGAAGCAGCGGGGCTTCTTCGTGCGCGCCCGGACCGAACATGTTCGAGCGAGCACCCGCACGGAAAAGCCCAGGACGCCGGTGAGCTATCGGACCTCTTCGCGTCTACCGGGATCCGACCATCAGGGTCCGCACGGTCTTCTCATGGGTCCGGTGGACCAGCGCTCATCCTTCCTACACTTGGACCGATGAAGCCCTTCAAGGAACTGCTCGTGGTGGAGACTGCCAGCGTGCTGGCCGGACCAAGCGTCGGCCTGTTCTTCGCCGAACTCGGTGCTCGAGTGGTGAAGGTGGAGAACGAGCGCGCCGGCGGCGATGTCACCCGGCGATGGAAGCTGCCGGCCGAAGACCCCGCTTCGACGGTGAGCGCCTACTTCAGCAGCGTGAACTGGGGCAAGGAGCATCGGTTCCTGGACCTTCGGTCCGCAGTGGGGCGAACACGACTGGACGAGCTTCTGCGCATCGCGGACGTGCTGGTGACCAACCATCTGCCCGGGGACGCGGAGAACCTGGGGCTCGACCGGGACCGGCTCCGCAGGCTGAACCCCAGCCTCGTGCACGGCCACATCGCAGGCTTCGCCGACCGGAGCGACCGGCCGGCCTTCGATGTGGTGCTGCAGGCCGAGACCGGCTACATCAGCATGACGGGCACGGACCCGCAGCACCTGGCGAAACTGCCCATCGCCCTCATCGACGTGCTTGCCGCGCATCAGCTCAAGGAAGGGATCCTGCTCGCCTTGATGCGGCGGTCCTCCGATGGCCGGGGCGCCTTCGTGGAGGTCTCCCTGGAGGAAGCGGCGCTCAGCGGCCTGATCAACCAAGCGAGCAACCAGTTGATGTGCGGACATGTGGCCGCTCCCATCGGCACCCTGCACCCCAACATCGCTCCGTACGGCGAACTTTTCGTCTGTCAGGATGGAGGACGTATCATCCTGGCCGTGGGCAGCGACGCCCAGTTCAATGGGCTGTGCGCCGTGCTCGACCTGCATGCGCTGGCAGCGGACGAGCGATTCGGGAACAACCGCGGGCGCGTGATGCACCGCGCGGCCCTGGCCGGAGAGCTTGCCCCCGCCATCGCACGGCATCAGCGGGATGGACTCCTCACCGCACTGCGCGATGCCCAGGTCCCTGCCGGGGCCGTGCGCTCCATCGATGAGGTGATGCGCTCCACGGCCGCGCTGGACATGACCCTTTCATCCCCGATCGACGGGCGGATGACGCACCGCATCCGCGGCAACGCCTTCCGCATCAGCGACCTCTAGGCCGAGCGCTGCCGCGTGCGGAACTGCAGCTGTGCATGCTTCAGGATGGCCAGCAGACGCGCGGCCTCCGCGTCGGTGAGCCCCTTGCCGAAGGCCACCTTGCGGCCCATGGAGGAGAACTGGAGGCGCTCGCCGCCCATCACCCAGAAGCTCTCGTTCAGATGCCACTTCCAGGACCGTTCGTCCCGTTCCAACAGGCCCAGGTCCTGGACATTCTCCAGCGCATGGTCCGCGGCCTTCCCGTAGCCGAGGATGCTGTCCTTGATGGTGAGCACACCGTCCTTCACGCGCCAAAGCTCGAAGCCCTTCAGCCGCCAGACCGCCGATCGACCCACCCGCAGCAGGAAGTAGGTCCAGAACGCCAGGAACACGAACAGGTATTGCCGCAGGTCGCCTTGCGGTTGGCGGAAGGCCTCCACGACCAGCACCACCCCGCACACCAGCCAGGCGAGGGTCCAGGCCACGAGCAGCGCCTCCCTGCCGCGCGACAGGCGTGCACTGATCACCACCGTGGTGCGATCCGCCTCCCGGTTGACGCTGACGCGATCGCTCACTCGTTCCATCAGACCATGGGGGCTCCGCTCACCTCGATGTACAGCGCCTCGTAGCGCGGCAGGATGCTGTGCACGTCGAACGCTTTCGCCCGCTCGAAGGCGCCCTGACGGAACCGTTCGAGCGTGGCCTCGTCCTCCAGGATGGCGACCGCGTGCTCCGCCATCCGGTCCACATCGCCCACCGGGCTCAGCATGCCGCTGATGCCGTGCCTCACCACCTCGGGCGTGCCACCGGTGTCGGTGCTGACCACGGGCACCCTGCACGCCATGGCCTCCAAGGCCGCCAGCCCGAAGCTCTCGCTTTCGCTGGTGAGCACGAACAGGTCACAGCTTGCAAGGATGTCCTCCGGGTCGGTCATCTTGCCCAGGAAGAAGGCTTCATGACAGAGCTCGCTTCCTCGGCACAGCATCTCCACGCGCTGCCGGTCGGGACCGTCACCGATCATCAGCAACCGGCTGGGGATCCGTTCACGCACCTTGGCGAACACGCGCATGACATCCTCGACCCGCTTCACCGGGCGGAAGTTGGAGATGTGCACCAGCAGCTTCTCCCCGTTCGGAGCGTAGCGCTCGCGCAGCCTGGGGTCGGGTGCCGCGTACTGGTCCGTGCACACGAAGTTGGGGATCACCCGGATGTCGCGCCCGCCCTGATCGGGGCCCTTCACCGGGAAATGCGCGTAAGTGTCGCGCTTCAGGCTCTCGCTCACCGCGGTCACGGCATCGGACCGTTCGATGCTGAAAGTGATGACGGGCTCGAAGCTCGGGTCGCGGCCCACCAGCGTGATGTCCGTGCCGTGCAGCGTGGTGATGAACGGCAGCCGGATGCCCTGGGAGGCCAGGATCTGCTGCGCCATCCACGCAGCGCTGGCATGCGGGATCGCATAGTGCACGTGCACCAGGTCGAGCCCCTCGTAGCGCGCCACATCCACGATCTTGCTGGCGAGCACCAGCTCGTAGGGCGGATAATCGAACAGCGGGTAGTCGCTCACGCGCACCTCGTGATAGAACACCTGGCCCTGGTGGTCGCGCAGCCGCACGGGGCGGTCGTAGGTGATGAAGTGCACGGTGTGCCCCTTCTGGGCGAGGGCCAGGCCAAGCTCGGTGGCCACCACGCCACTGCCGCCGAAGGTGGGATAACAGACGATACCGATCCGCATGTGATACGCCGGCATGGTCGCTCAGCCATCCGGGGGTGCAAAGGTGCGGTTCCCGGGGCCCGACGCCAGCCTCAATCTTCGACCTGATCCATCGCCAGCTTGAAGCAATCGCAGCCGAGGGCGTCGTCCACGAAGTGCTTCAGCAGCCGCATCTCCCCGGTGGCCTGCTGCCGGCCCGCCCGTGCCAGCAGGAACAGCACCACCGCCCCCACAGCCCCCACCGGCAACGCCCAGAAGCCCCAGCCCATATGGCCCAAAGAGACCTGTGCGAAACCCAGCGTGGCACCCGTCATCGCCAGCAGGCTGAGCACGATGTAGCCCGCACTGAAGAGCATCCAGATGCCCGGGGAAGGCCCGATGAGGCAGCGCACCAAGGTGCCTTCCGGCCGCACCTCCAGGTTGATGTCCATCTGCGGCGTCCAAGCGTGCGTGCGCCTGCTCGGAAAGCTCAACACCAGATGGTCGTCCGCGTTCTTGAGCCAGAGCTCATGCGGGTTCGCGTCCCGCAGGCGCGCACCGATGCGCTGGACCACCTCCGCCTTGGCCAACGGGGTGGTGAACCGGAACCGGGGACGGAACTCGAGGACGCTCATGTCCGTGAAGATGACCTTCCCGCACCGCTCATGGCCTGATCGAGGTCAGCCTTCGGCGCCCGCCGCACTTGCCCTTTCTTTGCCGCACATGCGGCGTCTTCTCATCAAGAACGCGAAGGCCCTGGTGGGCGTCCATCCCGTGGGCACCACCCGGGTGGGCGGGCGGTCGATGGCCTCCCTCCCGGTCATCGAGGACGGATGGCTCCTGGCCGAGGATGGGCGCATCTCCGCCGTGGGGCGCATGGCCGACTGGCCCGGGGTCACCGATTGGAATGATCTGACCGTGATCGACGCCACGGGCCGGCTGGTGCTGCCCGGCTGGTGCGATCCGCATACCCATGTGGTCTTCGCCGCTCCGCGGGAGGAGGAGTTCGTGGACAAGATCCGTGGCCTCAGCTACCAGGACATCGCCGCTCGCGGAGGAGGCATCCTCAACAGTGCGCGCGCGCTGCGCCTGATGTCCGAAGAGGCCCTCTTCGAACAGGCCTCCTCCCGGCTGCACGACATGATGCGCCAGGGCACCGTGGCCGTGGAGATCAAGAGCGGTTACGGATTGAGCGCGGAGAGCGAGTGGAAGATGCTCCGCGTGGTGAAGCGGTTGAAGGAGACCCTTCCGCTGCACATCAAGGCCACGCTGCTCGCGGCCCATGCCCTGCCCCCGGAGTTCGCCGACGACCGCCAGGGCTACGTGGGCATGATCGTCGACGAGCTGATCCCCCAGGTGGCGAAGGAAAGGCTGGCCGATTTCGTGGACGTGTTCTGCGAGACGAACTACTTCACCGTCGAGGAGATGGAACGGATCCTGGAGGCCGGTGCGGCGTATGGACTGCCGGGCAAGGTGCACGTGAACCAGTTCACCAGCCTGGGCGGCATCGCCGCTGCCGTGCGCCGAGGCGCCCTCAGCGTGGACCATCTTGAAGTGATGGAGCCCTCGGACCTGGATGCGCTGGAGGGCGCCGGCACCATCCCCACCCTGCTGCCCTCGTGCTCCTTCTTCCTGCGGATCCCCTACGCGCCCGCACGTGCGCTCATCGAGCGGGGCTGCGCCGTGGCCCTGGCGAGCGACCACAACCCCGGCAGCACGCCCAGTGGCAACATGAACCTGGTGCTCTCGCTCGGGTGCATCCAGCTGCGCATGCTGCCCGAGGAGGCCGTCAACGCCGCCACGCTCAATGCCGCCGCCGCCATGGGGCTGTCGCACGAGCTCGGCAGCCTCACCCCGGGCAAGCGCGCCAGCCTGCTGATCACCCGTGAAGTGCCCTCCTTGGCCTACCTGCCCTACGCCTTCGGCACCGATCACCTCGACACCGTCATCATCGATGGAACACCCGTCCGGTCCGGAGACACCCTTGCCTGAGGACCGCCTCGACCCCGAGCTGTCGATGCCCCCTGGACTGCGCTTCGCGCGCGGCATGGGCATCTTCCTCATCGTCTTCACCACGTTCTTCCTGGTCCAGACCGGTGTGTTCATCGCACACTGCCGCACGGTGACCCCGGCGCTCCAGGAACTGGCCCTCTCCGACCTGTTGCAGGACCCGGCGCTGGTGGACGCCATGCAGCAGCAGAGCACGAACGGTGCGGCCATCGCCAAAGCGAGCCTCTGGAGCGGCCTGGCCGCGTTGCTGCTCCTGCTCCTGTTGGTGGGCCAGTGGGTGGGACCGCACCTGGGCCGCTTCCTCGGGCTCCGCGTCCCCACCTGGCGGGCCGCCCTCACCTGGAGCGCCGTCTTCATCCTGGTGGCGGCCGCCCAGGAAGGGCTCAGCCATCTGTTCCCGGTGTTCACCACCGACTTCATGGCCCAGGTGGTGCGCACTGCGCACGATCCGGTGATGCTCGTGCTGGGCATCGGTGTACTGCCGGCCCTGTTCGAGGAGGCGCTTGTGCGCTGACTGCTGTACGGTTCGCTCCGGCAGATCGCCGATGAACACCTTGCCGTGGCGCTCAGCGCGGGCACCTTCACGCTGATGCACATGCAGTACCCGGCACCGATCCTGCTGCTCGTGCTGATGCTCGGGGTGGTGCTCGGCTATGCACGCTCACGCACCGGGTCCATCTGGGTGCCCGTGGGCCTGCACATGCTGAACAACCTGGTGAGCCTGGCGATCGCGTGATCACCAGCGCACGTGCACGAACAGCGCCGGAAAGCCCACCCCCACCCGCCACGGCTGGGCCCAGGCCTCCACCTCCGGGGCCGTACCGGTGATGGCACTATCGACCAGGAAGCGCCACCGAAGCTGCACCGGCACGCGGGCCTCCAGCTCGATCCGGTGCCCCAGCTTCCAGCTCATCGCCAGCGCCGCCTCCAACCCGAGGTTGCCCCAGACGTCCCGCCGATCGCCGTTCAACCGGCTCGTGTAGCCGGGGATCTCCACCAGCACGCAGTCCGTGCATGGCACCGTGTCCGGCGTCAGGCCCGTGGCCGTCCGCAGGGCCTGCTGGCGCTCCACCCCGAGAACGAGGGAGAACCCGGCGGAGGGGGCGAAGACCCTGTCGCGATGCTGGACCACGGCCCCCACGCGCATCGCATGCACCTGCTCGCGGGCCACGATGTGCTCCTGTTCGAACGTGAGGCTGTCCACCACCACCAGCACATCGCGGGGCTCCTCCCAACGGTCGTTCACATGCCCGTAGCCCACCCGCCACGCCACATCGCCCCACGCCCACCGCTGGAGGGCCGCATCCAGTTGCAGGAAAGGGAGCGCATCATCGGCGGCGATGACGCTGCGGACCGGCCCCACCAGGTCCACGGAAGCGGACCATCGCGGCTCTGCGGGCAGGGCCGGCTCCTGGGCCGAGGCGACCGTGGCCACGAGCATCCCGGCCCACGCTGCGCGCTTCATGGCGGACAAGGTAGCGGCCCGCTAGCTTTGCGGCCCCTCATCCGATCCCATGCAACGACCCCTCATCGAATGCGTCCCGAACATCAGCGAAGGGCGTGACCGTGCCAAGATCGACGCCATCGTGGCCGCCGCAGCCGCCGTGGAAGGCGTGCGCGTCCTCGACGTCGACCCCGGCAGGGCCACGAACCGCACGGTGATCACCTTCGTGGGGGAGCCGGGCCCCGTGTGCGAGGCGGCCTTCCGCCTGGTGAAAAAGGCGCAGGAACTGATCGATATGCGCGGCCACCGTGGGGAGCATCCCCGCTTCGGCGCCACGGACGTATGCCCGCTGGTGCCCATCAGCGGCATCACCCTGGATGAACTGGTGCCCTACGCGCAGCAGCTCGGCGAGCGCATCGGCACAGAGCTCGCCATCCCCGTGTACCTGTACGAGCGCGCTGCAAGCGAGGAGAAACGCCGCAACCTGGCCAACAACCGGGCCGGCGAGCACGAGGGCCTGCCCAAGAAGCTCGTGGACCCTTCGTGGAAGCCCGACTTCGGGCCGGCCGCCTTCACCGAGAGCGTGGCCCGAAGTGGTGCCATCGCCGTGGGCGCCCGCAAGCTGCTGGTGGCCTACAACGTGAACCTGAACACGACGAGCACGCGCCGCGCCAACGCCATCGCCTTCGACATCCGCGAAGCGGGCCGTGTGAAGCGCGAAGGCGACCCGCTCACCGGCAAGCCCGTGCTCGATGCGAACAGTGCCCCGGTGAGCATCCCCGGCAAGCTCAAGTGCGTGAAGGGCATCGGCTGGTTCATCGAGGAGTACGGGATCGCCCAGCTCTCCCTGAACCTCACCGACATCGACGTGACGCCGATGCACATCGCCTTCGATGAAGCGTGCAAGAGCGCTGCGGAACGGGGCATCCGGGTCACCGGCAGTGAGCTCGTGGGCCTGGTGCCCAAGCAGGCCCTGCTCGACGCGGCCGACTTCTTCCTCCAGCGCCAGGAACGCAGCCTCGGCATCCCCGAGCGCGAGAAGGTCAAGCTGGCCGTGAAGAGCCTCGGCCTCGATGACCTGGCCCCCTTCGACCCGGAGAAACGCGTGATCGAATACCTGCTCGCGGAGGCGAAGGACGAGCGGCTGGTGCGCATGGACCTGAAGCGCTTCAGCGAGGAGACGGCGAGCGAAAGCCCGGCGCCCGGCGGTGGCAGTGTGGCCGCCTACTGCGGCGCCCTGGGTGCGGCCCTCGGCACCATGGTGGCCAACCTGAGCGCGCACAAACGGGGCTGGGACGACCGATGGGCCGAGTTCAGCGCGTGGGCCGTGAAGGGCGAGGCCTACCGCCAGGAGCTGATCCGGCTGGTGGATGAGGACACCAAGGCGTACGACCGCATCCTGGCCGCGATGGGCCTGCCGAAGGATCCGCCGGAACAGGCCGCGGCGCGAAAGGACGCGATCCGCGAGGCCACCAAAGGGGCGATCCTCGTGCCCCTCCGCACCCTGGAGGTGTGCGTGGAGAGCATGGAGGTGATGAAGGCCATGGCCGAGAAAGGCCTCAAGGCGAGCGTGAGCGACGCGGGCGTGGGCGCCATGTGCGCACGAACCGGTGCGCTCGGTGGTTACCTCAACGTGCGCATCAACTGCGCCGGGCTGGACGACGAGGCGTGGAAGAAGGAGGTCCTGACGAAAGCGGATGCGCTGAAGCGCCGGGCGGAGGAGGTGGAGGCCGTTGTGATGGCCCTGGTGCTGGACAAGGTGTAGACGCGGACAACACACTGGTGCTCACGGACGTATAATCCGTGAGATGGTCCATCTTTACCGGGTGGCGCACAGGAACACGCGGCATTGGCTGCGCAGGGCGGTGTATTTCTTCCCCCTGCAGCTGCTCGTGCTCCACTTGAAGAAGAACCACCTGCTGCTCTTCTTCTGGCTGGTGCTGTGGGCCTACGTCACCGGCAACCTCGGCCAGAAGTACGGTATCCCCTACCTCTTCCTCTACCCCGAGTACATGGGGGCCGTGACCCCCTGGGGCTTCCTGCTCAACGGGTTCGCCCTGGGCGGTTTCATCACCGCCTTCAACCTGTACAGCTACACCATGCACGCGTACCGGTTCCCGTTCATCGCCACGCTGAGCCGGCCCTTCCTGAAGTTCAACATCAACAACGCGGTGATCCCGGTGGCCTTCACCCTCACCTACCTGTGGTGTTCGGCCCGGCTCCAGTTCACCAAGGAGCTGGTGCCACCCGCCGAGGTGGCCTTGAACCTGCTGGCCTTCCTCATCGGCCTCTTCCTCTTCCAGCTCATCTCCCTGGCCTACTTCACGCGCACCAACACCGACATCGTGAAGATGACGGGCCTGCGCCCCGAGGAGTACCGGCCCGAGGAGCATCCCGCCGACCCGCCCGGTCCAATGCCGCCCATCCCCCCCATGCGCACCGAGCAGCGCCGCGCCACGCGCTGGCTGCGCCGCGAGCAGCGCACCCGCAAGTGGCATGTGGAGACCTACCTCGTGCCGCCCTTGCGCATCGCCCTGGCGCGCAGCAGCCGGCACTACGACAAGGACCTTCTGCGCAGCGTGCTCTGGCAGAACCACATCAACGGGTCCATCTTCGAGGTCATCGTCATCATCAGCTTCGTGGCCCTTGGCGCGTTCGCCGGAGTGCGCTTCTTCGAGATCCCCACGGGGGCCAGCGCCTTCCTGCTCTTCACCATGCTCCTCATGGTGCTCAGCGCGCTCTATAGCTGGTTCAAGGGATGGACGTTGACGGTGGTGGTGGCCGCGGTGGTCGTCATCAACCTCATCAGCCTGCGCACGGAGGCCTTCCTCTACGACAGCCAGGCCCATGGACTGGACTACCTCGTACCGCCCGCCCCCTACGGCCGGGATGCGCTTGCCCGGCTGGCATACGACACCAGTGCCGTGCACCGCGACCGTGCCGCCATGGAGGGGATCCTTGACCGATGGTATGCGAAGAACCTCGCGTTGACCGGTGACAGCCTGCCCCCGCTCGTGATCGTGAGCACCAGCGGCGGTGGCCTGCGCAGCATGTTGTGGACCTATCTGTGCATGCGCGAGATCGACAGCCTGGTCCAAGGCACCCTGATGACGCGCACGGCCATGATCACGGGCTCCTCCGGTGGGGCCATCGGCGCGGCCTACTACCGCCAGGCGGCCCGGAACGCCGAGGAGGGCGGACCTTCCGTGCACGACCCGGGCCATGTCTCCAACATGTGCACGGACATCCTGAACCCGGTGGCTTTCACCCTGGTGACGAACGACATGTTCATCCGCTACCAGCGTGTGAGCGACGGAACCCGGCTGTATACCCGCGACAGGGGATTCGTGTTCGAGCAGCGCCTGAACGAGAACACCGGGGGGCTGCTCGACGTGCGGCTCGACCAACTGGCGGAGGACGAACGCGAAGCCCGCATGCCGTTGTTCATGGTGGCGCCCACCTGCATCAATGACGGTCGTCGCCTGCTCATCAGTGCACTGCCTGCGGCGCACCTCACCACCAACGCGCCAACGGCCTCGATGCACTACAGGCCCGAGCCGGAGGCGGTGGAATTCCGCCGCCTCTTCGCCACGCAGAGCGCAGGGGACCTCAAGCTGACCAGCGCGCTCCGCATGAGCGCGACCTTCCCCTACATCACCCCGGTGGTGACACTGCCCAGCGAGCCGCCCCTGAGGGTGATGGACGCCGGCATCCGCGACAACTACGGCTTCCGCACCGTCGGTAGCTTCCTGCGCGAGCATCGCGCATGGATCGCACGCCACACCCGCGGGGTGGTGATCATCCAGATGCGCGACAAGCAGAAGGAACTGGAGGTCCGGGAAGTGAGCGCTTCGCTGCTGGGCCGACTGCTCGACCCGGCCCGCAACGTGTATGGCAATTTCGTCCGCGTGCAGGACCAGGACTACGACCAACTGATGCAGGAACTGAGCACCTGGTCGGCGGTGCCCGTGCGGGTGGTGGACCTGCAGCTGCGGCATGACGAGCGTGACGAGATCAGCCTGAGCTGGCACCTCACCGCCGTGGAGAAAGGCCAGGTGCACCGCGCGCTGCGCAGTGCGGAGAACCGCGGAGGATTCTCCGCGATCAGGGAAGCCCTGCAGGTGCCCCCGCACGCCATCGAGCTCACCGAAGTTCCGCCGCCTGGACGTAGGTGATCAGTCCCGGAAGGGGATCGGCCAAGGTCCGCGTGAGGGATAGGCCCTGCGCGGCCAAGGCCACCGACAGCTCCTGCTGAAAGCCCGCCGCCACGGAGCCCACGGCACGCAGCTCCCAAGGACCGAGCACACGCACGACCTCGGCCGCGAGCGCTCCGAAGCGATCCGCCAGCAGCTGCTGCACGTAGGGCTCGTCACGAACGGCGAGCAGCCGCTTCACGGGGGCGGCGATCGTCGCTGCGGCGCCGGGCCGACGGTATACCGCCTCGATCACATCGGCCAGCGCGAGGTGGTCACCGAACACCACCGACCGCACCCGTGAGGGCATCCGTCCCCTGAACGCATCGCGCAGCAGCGCTTTGCCGATGTCGGCCCCGCTGCCCTCGTCGCCAAGGATGTAGCCCAGGGACGGAATGCCCGTGGCCAGACGTTCGCCGTCGTAGTGCGCAGCGTTCATGCCGGTGCCCACGATGAGGATGCGCCCGGGCCCGGTGCCCCACATCGCACGTGCCGCCCCCAACAGGTCGCCTTCCACATGGATCACCGAGTCCGGGAACAGCACGGCCAGCTCGTCCGCAAAGCGCTTGGCCCGTTCACCGGTGCCGCAGCCCGCCGCATGCACCATCACCTTCTCCACGGCACCGAGGCCGGTGGCTGCTGCCCGCAGCCGGTGCATCAGGGCCGTGGGATCCCCGGAGGCCGCATTGTACCCAGGCCACGGGCCGTCATCATGGAGCAGCCTCGGCGACCCCGCACCCGACACCGCCCACCGGGAGGAGCTGCCGCCCACATCCCCGATCAATACCAAGCCCATGGCGGCAAGGTAGAAACGCCGCTCAGGCCTGCGCCGCGCTGAAGAGGTACCGGTTCGGGCTCGTGAACCCTTGCTTCACGGCGTACATCACGAGCGCCGCAGTGCTGTTCACCCCGACCTTCTGCATGATGTTCCGCCGGTGCGTGGTGACCGTATGGGCCGAAACGCCCAGCTGGTCGGCGATGCGCGTGTAGGAGAGCCCATCCGCGATCAAGCGCACGATCTCGCACTCGCGGGGGGTGAGGGTCACCGGCGCGCAGATGAGCTCCTGCCCGGAGAGCTGCTCCACCGTAAGCGCGGAACGCTCCAACGCCGCCAGCACCTTGCCGCAGAAGAAGCGAGCGCCATCGGCCGTGTCGAGCACGGCGTTGATGATCTCCGCCCGGTCGCAGTCCTTGCGGATGTAGCTGGACACCCCGCTGCGCAGGGCGTGCGCCAGCACCACCGGTGACGGATCGTACGTGATGGCCACGAAGCGGGTGCGCTTGGCGCCCTTCAGTGCTTCCCGCACCGCGTCCGCACCCAACGCGGCGGCGGTGTGATCGATCAGCACCACGTCCGGGCGATCGCGACGAACGGCCTCCACCAGCGTTCGGGCATCCCGCACCTCGCCCAGGAGGTCCACACGGGGTACGTCGGTGAGGATCGCACGCAGCCCGGCCAGGGCCAGGTCCTCATCATCCGCCAGGAGGGTCTTTACACGCATCGGTCCGCTCTGTTTAGATTCGTTCTAAACAGCGCCAAAGGTATCCGGCGACCGGCTTCAGCGACCGAAGGAGTTGTCCACGATCGATCGTCCGATCGGATAGCTACGCCCCTCCTCGCTCAACGCCACGCGGGGGAAGACCTCCGAGGCCTCCAGGAGCAAAGGTGCCGGATCCTTGTAGCGCGAGGAGAAGTGGCCCAGGAGGAGCGCCCCGACACCGGCATCGCGGGCGATCGTCGCGGCCTCCGCCGCCGTGCTGTGCATGGTCTCGCGCGCCCGTGCCGCCAGGTGGCGGGTGAACGTGGCCTCGTGGTAGAGCAGGTCCACGCCCCGCACCCAGTCCACGAGCTGCGGGTGGTGCGCCGTATCCGAACAGTAGGCATAGGCCCGCGGGGGAAGCGGATCGAACGTGAGCTCAGCGTTCGGGATCACCGTTCCGTCCTCGCGCTGAAGGTCGGCGCCGTTCTTCACGGCGGTGCGGAGGTAGTGCGGGATATCGGTGATGCGTTCGGGGCGGAGACGGCGGGGACCGGGCCGTTCACGGAACAGGAAACCCGTGGTGGGCAGGCGATGCCGAAGGGGCAGTGAGGTCACCGTCAGGTGGGCGTCCACAAGCACCTCATGTGGTGCATCGTCGGCCATCGGATGGAAGCGGAGCGGGTAGCGCAGCCAGGTGGCCGAGGCCTGTAGCTGTAGGTCGATGATGGGCTTGAGGAGGGGAGGACCATGCACATGGAGCTCTCGTGTGCGACCCAGCAGGTGCATCGTGCTCAACAACCCCATCAGGCCGAAGTAGTGGTCGCCGTGGAGGTGGCTGATGAACACATGGCCGATGCGCATGAAGTTCAGGCCGGCCATGCGCAGGCGCTCCTGGGTCCCTTCACCGCAGTCCACCAGATAGAGCGACTCCTCACGCCGCACCACCTGGGCACTGGGCGACCGGCCCTGTGCGGGCAACGCGGCCCCCGTGCCCAAAGGGATCACCTCAAAGCGCATGCGCCTCATGGAAACACGGAGCCCCGTCGGTGAGGACGGGGCTCCGGGAATGCATGATCGACACGGTCAACGGCTCACCACCATGCGGCCGGTGAAGCTCGTGCGGCCGGTCTCCAGCTTGTAGAGGTAGAGCCCGTCCTGCAGGCCTTGGGCGTTGAGCACATACCGATTGAGCCCTGCCTTGCCCGCCACACGCAGGGACCGCACCTCGGCGCCCAACAGGTCGAACAAGCGGATGGTGACGCTGCCCGGCTGGGTGAGCTGGAACTCGATCGTGGTGCGCTCCATGAACGGATTGGGCACGTTGCGCACGCCGCTCAGGGTCATCGTATTCTCCACCAGGCCCACTGTGTTCGGCCCGATCACGATGCTGTAGCCCGAGAACGGATAGTCCACCGGGACGGGATTCCCCAGCAGGTTCGCAAAGGCCGTCACGTTGATGGTCAGCGGGTATACGCCTTCCGCGGTGGGCGTGCCCTCGATGGACCCGCAGCCCAGAATACCCGTGAGGTAGGTGCACTGCGCTCCCGTCTGCGAGTTGCAGTTGACCACCAGTCCGGGAGGAAGGCCTGCGATGTTGTTCAGACGCACGCTGTCCAGCGCCAGGCCGGCGAACTGGGGATCGATCTCACCTGCATCCTGGGGCACGATCATGTTCAGCGTGTCCGAGTAGAACACGTTCACCACGCCCGCCGCGAAGTTCTCGGTGGTGTCCGGCCACACACCGAAAGAGCTGTCGGCGTAAAGGGGGTTGGGGATGCACTGCGCCGACGCGGCGGAGGCGGTGAGGACCAGGGAAAGGGAGAGTAGGGTGTGCTTCATGCGTTGTCGGTTCATTCGTCCTTCTTCACATCCTTCTCGATCTCCTCCATGAAGAGGAGGTCGACGGCCTCGTTGAGGCTTGGGGTGATGGACAGGACGCTTTCGAGCTGCGAGATCTGTACCAGTTTCTGCACGGGCTCCTGAAGGCCGCAGACCACGAGCAGGCCGTTCACGCTGCGGCACAGGCGGTTGGCCACGAGCAGCGCGCTCAATCCGCTGGAATCGCAGTAGCGGGTGGCCTTCAGGTCGATGATGATGTTGCGGACACCGGTCTTGTTCAGGTACACCAGCTCGCTCTTCAGCTCCGGCGCACAGGTGGTGTCCAGCTTGTCCACGTTGGAGGTCACCAGCGTGTACCTGCCCTTGTCCTCGATGGTGAAGTTCATGGTCCTCGCCTGAAGGCGTTGGGCTCAAATATAATCAGCGCCTCAATTCTCCCTCGGGATCCGTCCGGCGAGCAGATAAAGCACCGCCATGCGGACGGCCACGCCGTTCTCCACCTGGTCCAGGATGATGCTGTTGGCGTGGTCGGCCACTTCGCTGGTGACCTCCACCCCGCGGTTGATCGGCCCCGGGTGCATGATGACGATGTCCCGGCCGAGCTGGCGGTAGCGCGGCAGATCGAGCCCGTAGAGCATGGCGTACTCGCGCAGACCCGGAAAGTTGGCCACGCCGTCGCCGCCCTGGCGCTCCAGCTGGATGCGCAGCATGTTCGCCACATCGCACCAGGCCAGCGCCTTGTCCAGGTCGTGCTCCACCCGCACACCCAGGCTGGCGACATGGCGGGGCATCAGGGTGGGCGGGCCGCAGAGGGTGACCTCGGCGCCGAGCTTGCGCAGGCAGTGGATGTTGCTGAGGGCCACGCGGCTGTGCAGGATGTCGCCGACGATGGCCACCTTCACCCCGCGGACACGTCCGAGCTTCTCGCGGATGCTGTATGCGTCGAGCAGGGCCTGTGTGGGATGTTCGTGCGTGCCGTCGCCGGCGTTCACGATCCGCGCACGGACGTGCCTGCTGAGGAACACGGCCGCGCCCGGGTCGGGGTGGCGCATCACCACCATGTCCACCTTCATCGCCAGGATGTTGTTCACCGTGTCGATGAGCGTCTCGCCCTTCTTCACGCTGCTGGACGAACTGGAGAAGTTGATGATGTCGGCGCTGAGCCGTTTCTCGGCCAGCTCGAAGCTGATGCGCGTGCGGGTGCTGTTCTCGAAGAACAGGTTGGCCACGGTGATGTCCCGCAGGGAGGGCACCTTCTTGATCGGCCGGGAGAGCACTTCCTTGAACCCGTCCGCCGTGCGGAAGATGAGCTCGATGTCATCCGGGGTCAGGTCCTGGATGCCCAGCAGGTGATCGGTGCTCAACTGGTCGCTCACGACGCGGAGGAGGCTTGGTGATGGATGCCACGCGCCGTGCCGCCCTCACCGCCGTGGAGGAGCACACGGTCCTGACCTTCGGTCTCGGCCCATTCCACGGTGACACGCTGCCCCTCGATGCTATCCACCCAGCGCCCCACGTAGTCCGCCGCGATGGGCAGTTCGCGGGCGAAGCGCCGGTCGACAAGCACGAGCAGCTGCACCGAGGCCGGCCGGCCGAAGCTGAGCAGGGCGTCGAGCCCCGCCCGGATGCTGCGGCCCGTGTACAGCACGTCATCGATGAGCACCACGTGGCGGCCCTCGATGGACAGGTCCATCTGCATGGCGTTCGGGGCGAGCGGCATCGGCCGTCGCCTGAAGTCGTCGCGGTGGAAGGTGATGTCGAGCTCGCCGGAGTCGATCCGTGCACCGCCGAGGATGCGGCCCAGTTCCCGCACCAGGCGACGGCTGAGGAAGACCCCCCGGGGCTGCAGGCCGAGCAGCACTGTGCTGGACAGGTCGCCGTGGTCCTCCACCAACTGGTAGCACAGCCGCTGCACGGTGAGGCCGAAGGCCGTGCTGTCCAGTAGGGTGGCGGCGTGCATGCGGCCCCGAAGATAACGGGATGCACCGCGCCGGACCGGAACGACGAAGCCCCGGCATGGCCGGGGCTTCGCTGTTGGTGCGGTCGGAAGGGTCAGTTCTCCGAACCCTCCTCCTCTTCGTTCCTGGCCTTCTTGCCGGAGCGCTCCTTGTTCTCCATGGCGCTCTTGAGGTCGCTCAGCACGCTGAGGTCGCCCAAGGTGCTCTTCTCCACCTTCTCGTTCACGCTCTTCACGCTGGCGCTCTGTCCTTCGCCGGCCGGGGCCTTCCGGGTGCGGCCACCGCGTGCGGTGCCCAGTTCCTCGGTGTCGTCACCCTCCTCGAAGGTGCGGGTGTGGCTCAGCACGATGCGGCGCGCCTCCCCGTTGAACTCCAGCACCTTGAAAGGCAGCTTCTCCTCCAGTTCGGCCTTGCTTCCGTCGGCCTTCTTGAGGTGCTTGGTGCTCACCGTGCCTTCCACGCCATAGGGCAGGGACACGATGAAGTTGTTGCCGTTGCGGCCCACCAGGGTGCCCTCGTGGACACTGCCTTCGGTGAACGTGCCTGCGAACACCTCCCAGGGGTTCTGCTCCACCTGCTTGTGGCCCAGGCTGAGGCGACGGTTGTCCTTGTCCACCTCCAGCACCTGCACCTCGATGTCGTCACCGACGTTGCAGAACTCGCTGGGGTGCTTGATGCGCTTGGTCCAGCTGAGGTCGCTGATGTGGATGAGGCCGTCCACGCCCTCCTCCAGCTCGGCGAAGATGCCGAAGTGGGTGAAGTTGCGCACTTTGGCCGTGTGGCGCGAGTTCACGGGGTACTTGAACTCGATGTCCGCCCAAGGGTCCGCGGCGAGCTGCTTCATGCCCAAGCTCATCTTGCGCTCCTCGCGGTCGATGTTCAGGATCACGCAGTCGATCTCCTGGCCTTCCTTCAGGAAGTCCTTCGGGCTGCGCAGGTGCTGGCTCCAGCTCATCTCGCTCACGTGCAGGAGACCCTCCACACCGGGCGCCACCTCCACGAACGCGCCGTAGTCCGTGATCACCATCACCTTGCCCTTCACCTTGTCGCCGGCGTTCATGTCGGCGCTCAGGGCATCCCAGGGGTGCGCGCTGAGCTGCTTCAGACCCAGGGCGATGCGCTTCTTCTCGTCGTCGAAGTCCAGGATCACCACGTTGATCTTGTCGTCGAGCTTCACCACCTCCTCGGGGTGGCTCACGCGGCCCCAGCTGAGGTCGGTGATGTGGATGAGGCCATCGACACCGCCCAGGTCCACGAACACGCCGTAGCTGGTGATGTTCTTCACGGTGCCTTCCAGCACCTGGCCCTTCTCCAGGCCGCCGATGATCTGCTTCTTCTGGGCTTCCAGTTCGGCCTCGATCAGCGCCTTGTGGGAGACCACCACGTTCTTGAACTCCTGGTTGATCTTCACCACCTTGAACTCCATGTTCTTGCCCACGTACTGGTCGTAGTCGCGGATCGGCTTCACGTCGATCTGCGAACCGGGCAGGAAGGCCTCGATGCCGAACACGTCGACGATGAGACCGCCCTTCGTGCGGCACTTCACATAGCCGGTGATCACCTCGTCGGTGGTCATGGCGTGGTTCACCTTGCCCCAGGCATTGTGCACGCGGGCGGTCTTGTGGCTCACCACCATCTGCCCGCCCTTGTCCTCCTGCTTCTCGATGTAGACCTCCACCTGGTCGCCCAGCTTGAGGTCCGGCTTGTAGCGGAATTCGCTCAGGGGCACCACACCCTCGGACTTGTAGCCGATGTTGATGACCACCTCCTTCTTGTTCATGCCCACCACGGTGCCCATGAGGACCTCCTTCTCGGAGATGCTGCTCAGGGTGTCCTCGTAGGCTTTCTCCATGGCCTCCCGCTCGTTGGCGGGGATGCCCTTCTTGTCATCCTCCAGGCCGGCCCAATCGAAATCCGCGGGCGGCTCGGCGAAGGTGACCTTGTTCTGTTCCGTCGACATGCTGTACTGACGTTTGTATCCCGACCCAAGGGGCCACCGACCGGGAGGGTTTGGTTGGCTCACGGTGTCCCTGCGTGAGCTTCCTGCTAAGGCCTGCCGTTCCGCGGAGGCGGAGGGCGGATCCGAAAAAGGACCGCAAAAGTACAAAAGGAAGCTGATCCTCAACACCTTGAACCCGGAGCAGGGAGGATGCCGTCCAACGCCCTCCCCGACCCGGACGGCACGTCTGCGCACCGCACGGCTACCTTTGGCCGTGGCACGGCTCCCCGGCCCTGGTCCTCAGCCGCTTCCGCATCCCCCACGATCCAGATCTCCCCTTCCGTCTTGCGCAGCTTCACCATTCCGAACCACTACCGCAGCGAGCTCATCGGCCGCCTGAAGGCCTTCCGGAAGGCGCAGGACCCCCGCAAGAAGGACCTGGCCCCCACCCTGCTCGACCTGGGCCCCGTGCGCTTCCTCTTCGCCCGTCACTTCGGCTTCTGCTACGGCGTGGAGAATGCCATCGAGATCAGCTACAAGGCCCTCGAGGAGAACCCCGGCTACCGGATCTTCCTGCTCAGCCAGATGATCCACAACCAGGCGGTGAACGATGACCTCACCGCGCGGGGCATGCGCTTCATCCAGGACACGCACGGACGCATGCTGATGGAATGGAGCGAGCTCACGGCGGCGGACATCGTGATCATCCCGGCCTTCGGCACCACCTTGGAGACCGAGGCCCGGTTGAAGGCGATCGGCATCGACCCCCTGCGCTACAACACCACCTGCCCCTTCGTGGAAAAGGTGTGGAAGCGCAGCGATCAACTGGGCGACCAGCTGTACACGGTGGTCATCCACGGCAAGGCCACGCACGAGGAGACGCGGGCCACCTTCAGCCACACGGTGCAGAAAGCGCCCGCCCTGGTGCTCCGGGACATGGCGGAGGCCGAACTGCTGGGCCGCATCATCCTCGGCGAGGTACCTGCCGAGACCTTCGAGGGCGTGTTCCGCGGCCGTGCCAGCGAGGGATTCGACCCCGTGCACGACCTCCAACGCATCGGTGTGGTGAACCAGACGACGATGCTGGCCACCGAAACGCAGGCCATCGCCGACCATCTGAAGCAGGTGATGATCGCGAAGCACGGCGAGGCCGACCTGAAACAGCACTTCGCTGATACGCGCGATACGCTCTGCTACGCCACCAACGACAACCAGGACGCCACCAACGAACTGCTGAAGGCCGAGGCCGACCTGGCCCTGGTGGTGGGCGGCTACAACAGCAGCAACACCAGCCATCTGGTGGAACTGCTTGAGCGCCGGTACCCCACGTATTTCATCAAGGACGAGGGCGAGCTCCTCAGCGCGGGGACGATCCAGCACTTCAATTACCCGGCGCATCGGCTGGACACCACCCACGACTGGCTCCCGGCGAAGCGCCCGCTCACTGTGATCCTCACCAGCGGCGCCAGCTGCCCGGACACGTTGCTGGACCGGGTGATGCTGAAGGTGCTATCGATGGTGGAGGGCTCGATGGACCCGGACTCGGTGGTCGACGGGATGGTATCCGCCTCCTAGGCGGCGTCACTCCTGCCCCACCCGGGCCAGCACGTCGAGCACATGGCCCAGCGCCACCTCGAACTGCTCCTGCGCGGTGATGTCGCTGTTGTCGATCTCGATGGCGCCCTGCGCCTTGGTGAGCGGGTCGGCCGCACGGGTGGTGTCGTCCAGGTCGCGCCGGCGGATGTTGGCCTCCACCTCGGCCAGGGTCACCTCCGCGCCTTTGACCTTCAGCTCGTGGTAGCGCCGCAGCGCCCGCACCTCCGGACGGGCCGTCATGTACAGCTTCACCTCCGCGTCGGGGAAGACCACGGTGCCGATGTCACGACCGTCCATCACCACGCCTTTCTCCCGGCCCATCCGCTGCTGCAGCCGAACCAGCTTCGCGCGCACCTCGGGCACCGGGCTCACCAAGGTCACCTGGTCGCTCACCTCCAGCGTGCGGATGCGGTGCTCCACGTTCCGCCCGTTGAGCGTGGTGGCGCTGCGGTCCGTCATGGGGTCGTGCTGGAAGCGGATGTCCACCCCGTCCAGCAGCGCCAGCAGCCCCTCCTTGTTCAGCACCCCGTTCGTCACCAGCCCGCTCTCCATGGCGAACAGCGCCATCGCGCGGTACATGGCACCACTGTCGATGTAGGTGTAGCCGAGGTGCTGGGCCAACTGCCGGGCCAGGGTGCTCTTGCCGCAGGACGAGAATCCGTCGATGGCGATGGTGATGCGCCGCACGGCCGCAAGGTAGCGCGGCAGGGTTCAGCCCTCTGGCACGGCCGCCGGAGCAAGGTCCTTCTCCTTGCGCTTCCGCCTGCGCTCCGGCTCCTGCCCGGGGGGACGCTTCTTGAAGTCGTTGAACCGTGCGGCCAACGTGATCGTGTTGGAGATCCCCGCCAGATGGTACTGCGCGAAGCCGTAGCTCAGGTGCACCTTGCTCACGCGCACACCGAGGCCGAAGCTCAGCCCGCTGATCCCCGGTTTTCCGTCCACCTTCAGCTCGCGCCGGCGCTGGAAGTCGTAACCCGCACGCAGGTTGAAGTAGCGCCCCAGCAACACCTCCACGTTGGGCACCACGTGCAGCACGGCGTTCTCGAAGAAGGACACCTCCTCCACGATCGGCTCACCGGTGGTGGGGTCGATCTGCTGCTGCTGCACAGGGTCGTCATAGGTGAGGTCCCACTGCTGCAGGTTCACGAAGGTGACGCCCAGGCGGAACGGCGCGTGACGGAACCGGTAGCTCACCCCCAGCTGCACGTCGAACGGCAGCTTTTCCTTCTGGTCCGTGTAGCGCGAGCTCACGAACCCGATGTTGCGGAGCAGCGCCGACACCGTGAGCCCCATGCTACGCTTGTGGAAGGTGGCCCCCAGGTCGGCCGCCCACCCTGTGGCGGTGTACGCCTCCAGTTGCGAGGTGATGAACTTCACGTTGGCCCCGACGGTGAAGAGGCTGTCGAGCGCGCGAGCGGCACCCAGCTGCACCACGTACTCTCCTCCATGGAAGGTGCCCGTCTCCGATCCGTCGGCCTCGGTGCGCTGGAAGGTGCCGTAGTCCACGAACTGCACGGTGCCGCTGAAGGTGGTGCGGAGGCTGTCGAAATGGTGGGCGTAGGACCCGAAGCCCATCTTGATGCCCTCGAAATAGGGCATGTAGCTGAAGGCCACCTGCCGACCCATGGTGGGGTTCAGTACCGAGGGGTTGAAGATGCCCATGTTGAGGTCATCGTCCATCACGGCGATGTGGTTGCCCCCCAGCGCGCTGATGCGGGCCGAAGAGGGGATATCCAACACGCGGAACACGGCCTGGCCTCCTAGCTGGGCCCGGACCGGCATCACAAGAAGAAGCAGGGCGATGGAGGCGGCTTGGGATCGCTTCATGCAGGTACACGCCGGGCAGCGCGGTTAGGGAACGCAAGATAGAACGGCCTATTATCCCACCGGCGGAACTTGCCGTTGACGCCAGGTAACAAAGCCTTAACGATCGGAACAGGTCGGCGTAACACCCTGCCGGGACCTTTGCGGCGCGAACGAACAGGTCCGTTCGCCACCCTCGATGCACCGCACCCTTCTCCTCTCCCTGCTCCTGCTGGCGACCCGGGCGCTCCTCGCCCAGAACGGCACCGTGGCGGGCGTGATCACGGCCAATGAGGGCGGCTCCGTGCAGCCCATGCCCTTCGTGAACGTGATCATCAAGGGCACCACCTTCGGCGCCAGCACCGACCTCGACGGCCGCTACAGCTTTCCCTGCCCGGCGGGTGAACATACGCTCCTGGTGAGCTTCGTGGGCTTCGAGCCGGTGGAGCGGGCCATCACCATGGTGGCGGGCGGCACCGTGACGGCGGACGTCTTCCTGGCGGCACCCTCGAACCAGCTGCAGCAGGTGGACGTGGTGCATACGGTGGACCGTGAGCATGGATCGGTGCTGATGATGGAACGCAAGGAGACCGACAAGCTGGTGCAGACCATCGGTGCCCAGGAACTGCGCAAGAAGGGTGCTACGGACGTGGCCGAGGGGGTGACCAAGATGGTCGGCATGAGCGTGATGGGCGGACGGTACGTCTTCGTGCGCGGGCTCGGCGACCGCTACAATGCGGCCTACCTCAATGGCCTGCCCTTGCCCTCTCCCGACCCCGACATGAAGGTCGCCCCGCTGGACATCATCCCCACCGACGTGGTCGGCAGCGTATCCGTCACCAAGGCCTTCTCCCCTGAGCTGTACGGCGACTTCAGCGGAGGATCCGTGGACATCCGCACGCGCCGCGCCACTGGCGAGCCCACCCTGCGCATCCAGGTGGGCGGCGGCGTGAACACGCGCACCACCTTCGGCACCTTCCGCTCCTACACCGGTGGCGGCAGCGACTTCTGGGGACGCGACGATGGCGCCCGCGAACTGCCTGCCGGCGCCACACGGCCCGGCACCAACATCGGCGGGGAGCGCCTCCTCGTGCCGGTGAACCTCAACGGCACGACGGGCAGTGCGGCACCCGACCTCAATTTCGGGCTCTCCGGCGGCACACGCATCCGTTTGGGCGAGCACATCGCGCTGGGCGTGATCGGCAGCGCCAGCTACCGCAACGAGCACCGCTACCGCGAAGGCGCCGTGCGCATCGTCAACGCCAGCAATGCCGCCCTGATCGACTACGACGTCCAGAGCTGGCAGTTCAACACGCAGAGCTCGGCGCTCTGCGGCCTGAACCTCGAACTGGGCAAGCGTCATCAGGTGTCGGTCACCAGCCTGTGGGTGAACCTCAGCAGCGATGAGCACCGCGTCAACGACGGCTTCCACTTCGACTACGCCGACCGCGTCCACGCACGGCGCTTCACCTTCCGCCAGAACAGCCTGTGGGTGAACCAGCTCGCCGGTCACCACGCGTTCGGCCGGGCCGACCGGCTCACCCTGGACTGGAGCGGTTCGATGGGCACCGCCGATGCGGCCGAACCCGACCGCCGTCAGCTGGTGTACCTGTACAACTCCGACGGAGGCGCCACCAGCTACCGCTTCAACGCGATCGACCGCCTGGAGAACCACCGCTGGTACAGCGGTCTGCAGGAGCAGGAGCTGAGCGCCCAGGCCGGGGCCGCCTACCGCGTGCTGCAGCGCGAACGCGACATGGAGCTGCTCAACGTGCTCACCCTGCGCACCGGCTATCAGGTGCGCCGCATGGAGCGGACGTTCGGATATGACATCCTCACCTACGACCTCGCCGGCGTGAACGCCGCCAACCCGGGCGGGGTGGACGTGGATGCACCCGACCAGTACCTGAACGCCACCACCTACGCCGCCGGGCAGTTCACGCTGAACAACAGCACCGGCCCGGAGGCGGACCACCGCATCGAACGGAACATCAATGCCGCCCACCTCGCCGCGGAGGCCGACCTGGTGCCCGGCAAGCTCAAGCTCCTCACCGGCGCGCGCTTCGAGCAGGGCGACCAGCGCATCGTGTACCGCAAGCAGAGCGACAGCTTTTACCAGCCGCAACGGGTGGCGCGGATCGAGAGCGACGATCTTCTGCCCTTCCTGAGCCTGCGGCTTGATGTCCGCGAGCGGCACGTGGTGCGCCTCAGCGGCAGCAAGACGATCAGCCGCCCGGGCTTCCGCGAGATGGCGCCCTTCGAGTACACCGAGTTCTTCGCGGGCACCAAGAACATCGGCAACCCCGACCTGCGCAACGGAACCAACTACAACGCCGACCTGCGCTACGAGCTCTACCCCGGCCATGGCGAACTGCTCGCCGTGGGCGCCTTCGGCAAGGTGCTCAACGACCCCATCGAAAAGGTGGCCCTGGCCACCGCGAGCGGTCAGCTGATGAGCTTCCGCAACACCGGCCAGGCCACCGTGGCGGGCGTGGAGGTGGAGCTGGTGCGCAACATCGGCCACCTGATGGGGCGTGACAGCAGCGTGTGGAACGCCTTCAGCATCGGGATGAACGCCACCTACCTCTACAGCCGCCTCGAGGTCGGCGAACAGAACGCAGGCACGGAGACCGGAACGGTGGTGCTCACGAACGCATCGCGTCCGCTCCAGGGCGCAAGCCCCTACCTGCTGAACGCCGACCTGAGCTGGACCCGCGCCCTGGGCCGCACGCTGACGCTGACGGCCACCGCCGCGTACAACGTGTTCGGCGCGCGCATCTTCGCCGCCGGGGCCAACGGACTGGGCGATCAGTACGAGCTGCCCGTGCATACGCTCAACCTGATCCTGCGCGGCGACATCGGCCGCCGCTGGCAGGTGAACCTCAACCTGCGCAACCTGCTCGACGCCCCGGTGCGCGTGCAGCAGGAAACGCCCAACGGCACCTCGCTCGTGAACGAGTACCGCACGGGCGTCGGCATCTCCGCCGGCATCGGCTTCCGCATCCTCTGACACGGTGCACGAGCGGAGCGCCGGATCCCTGCGATCCGGCGCTCCACCATGTTAAGACCATGCG
Organism: Flavobacteriales bacterium; assembly: GCA_016713875.1. Lineage (NCBI taxonomy): Bacteria > Pseudomonadati > Bacteroidota > Flavobacteriia > Flavobacteriales > Flavobacteriales bacterium. Next base: position 553,803 of record JADJOI010000003.1, on the reverse strand, counting down.
CCGCGGAGGCCGTGCATGATTAAGGAAACGATAACGCTCGGCACACATCGGCCTCATGCCACGGCCGGAGCTTTGCGGCATCAATACAGACCATGAACTTCAACGCATCCCTCACCAGCCGCCTCCTCACCACGCTTGTCGTGGTCGGCATCGCAGCGGCACCGCTCACCTCCTGCAAGAAGAAGGAAGGGTGCACGGACCCCAGCGCCGTGAACTACGACCCGGACGCGGACAACGATGACGGCACCTGCATCTACGCCTCCACCGATCCCACCACGGTGATCAACGGCCAGACCTACCATGTCCTGAGCGGGACCATCGGCAGCAGCCGCACCCTCGGGTCCGACAAGCGCTGGCTTCTCAGTGGTGGCGTGTTCGTGGCCAACGGCGCGGTGCTCACCATCGATGCCGGAACGATGATCTACGCGGCCGATGACGGCACCACACCTTTCCTGAGCGTGCAGCGCGGCGGCCGCATCAATGCGGTGGGCAGCCCCTCGGCGCCCATCGTGTTCACGACGATCAAGACCATCACCGGTGGCGCGGCCCCCGGCGCATGGGGCGGCATCGTGCTCAACGGCTACGCCCAGATCAACATCTGCGGTGGCGGCGGCTGCACGGCGGAAGGTGAAGGCGGATCCGGCACGTATGGCGGCAGCGACGACTCCGACAACAGCGGCGTGATGAAGTACGTGCGCGTGGAATACGCCGGCAAGATCCTCGGCACCGACAACGAGCTCAACGGCTTCTCCTTCAATGGCGTGGGCAGCGGCACGGTGCTGGAGCACCTGCAGGCCTACAAGGGCAGCGACGACGGCTTCGAGTTCTTCGGCGGCACCGCCACCCTGAAGTGGGCCCTGAGCACCGGCAACAGCGACGACAGCTTCGACTGGAGCCACGGCTGGCGCGGCAAGGGCCAGTTCTGGGCCGTGCATCAGGACCCCGCCAGCTGCGACCGCGGCTTCGAGTGCGACAACTGGGAGACCGACTTCATGGTGCAGCCCTTCTCGAACCCGATCGTGAGCAACTTCACCATCGTGGCCGCCGATGACGGCACCGCCAGCGAGGCCGTGCGCCTGCGCCATGGCACCCGCGGACGCCTGTACAACGGCCTGGTGGCCGGCGCCGGTGTCGGCAGCGGCATCCGCGTCAGCGATAGCTGCAGCACCTGGATGGACCAGGGCCTGCTGATGCGCCGCAACACCACCGCCTACGGCTTCGCCACCAACTGGAAGGACTGCGACCCCTTCGCCAGCGACGCCACCAATTCGGCCACCGACCCCGGCGTGCTCTCCGGGTACGTGGGCACCGAGAACGCCAACGCCGTGGACCCCACGACGCTGGACAGCTGGTTCAGCCCGGCCACCTACAAAGGAGCCGTGCCCGCCGGCGATGAATGGACCTCCGGTTGGACCCTTCCGCTCTGAGCGCGCGGAACACCACCATCACCGATCCCAGGAAAGCCCCGCCGTTCGGCGGGGCTTTCCCCGTTCAGGGCCGTCGCACCCAGAGCAGGGAGGCATCGCCGTAGCTCAGGAACCGATATCCTCCGGACAGGGCGTGGTCGTAGATCCTCCGCCAGTCCGGGCCCACACAGGCCGCCACCAGCAAGAGGAGCGTACTGCCGGGCTGGTGGAAGTTCGTGATCAGCGCGTCGGCCAGCCGCATGCGATAGCCGGGGGCGATCAGCAGGGCCGTGCTCCCGGTGACCTGGTCCATTCCCCGGTCATCCATCCAGCGAAGCACGGCGCCCACGGCCTCGCGCACGCCCGGCCCGTCGTCGGCCATGCCCTCATACGGCTCCCACTGGTCCACCTGCAGCTCTTCCGGATCGGACCCGCGCAGGATGCGGGCACCATGCCAATACAGGCTCTCGATCGTCCGCAATGAGGTGGTGCCGGTGACCACGATGGGGCGTGCACCCGCGCTGTCGTGCAGGAGCTGCACCGCCTCGCGCCCCACCAGGATGCGCTCGCGGTGCATGGAATGACCGGCCATGGTATCGGCGTGAACAGGCAGGAAGGTGCCCGCCCCCACATGCAGGGTGACCCGGGCCTCCTGGATCCCGTGCTCCCGCAGGGCATCGAGCAGGGCCGAGGTGAAATGGAGCCCGGCGGTGGGGGCGGCCACGGACCCCTCGGACCGGGCGAAGACCGTCTGGTACCGCTCCTGGTCCTCCACCACGGCATCGCGATGCATGTAAGGCGGCAGGGGCACTTGGCCGGCGCGCGCGAGCACTTCGGCGAACGTCAGCCCTTCGGGCAGCCAGTTGAACCGCACCCGCGGCCCGTACCCGTCGTCCGGCGACCGCTCGGCGAAGAGCTTCACATCGCCATGCGGCGACCGGAACAACTGACCGAGCGGACCCTGCTTCCAACGCTTCGCGTTGCCCAGGGCGCATCGCCACTCCGCCTCGCCCACCTGCTGGAACGCTTCCTCCACCGCACCGCCGTGGGCGGGCTCCAGGCAGAACACCTCGATCCGTGCCCCCGTGTCCTTGTGGAAGTGCAAGCGGGCGTTCACCACCCGGGTGTCGTTCATCACCAGCAGGGAGGTGGCGGGCAGCAGACCGGGCAGGTCGGCGAAGGTCCGGTCCTCGATCATGCCTTCGCGGTACACCAGCAGCCGTGATGATCCGCGGTCGGCCGGTGGGTGCTGGGCGATGCGATCGGCCGGCAGCTCGTACTGCACGGCGGAGACGGTGAGGTCGCGGGGGTGCGGCATGGCCGCGAAGGTCGGAGGAGTCCGCTCAGATGCCCAGCTCCACCTGGAGCCACACGCCCCAGCGCGCGCCCGGTGCGTCCAAGGCCGCCCGTCCTTTCGCCCAGGCGTAGCTCACCGCGCTCTGCATCTTCACCCGATGATGGTTGATGTAGCGCGTGTAGCCCAGCCAGCCCTCTTCACGCTGGAACGTGCTGCCCATGAGCCGGGCCGAAGGCACGACCAGCGAATAGCGCCCCACCACTTCGTTCCTCTCACCCAGCAGCTTGCTTAGCTGGGTGTTCCATCCCCAGCCTTCCAGGACCAGCATGGAACCGCCATCGGCCGCCATCACCATGGGCCAGCCCACCACGTCCCGATGACAGAACTCCGTGGTCACCGCAAGGCCCCGGTACTTCAGGAGCGCATCGGCGATGAAGGTGTTCAGCGTGCGTTCCTGTCCGTCCGGGAGGGTCTCGCCCAGCTGCCCGCCGGTCCTTCGCGCATGGATGTTCGCGGAGTATCCCGCGCCGACGGACACCTTCACCGATGGCTCGCGGGCCAGGTCCCCTTCGAAGTAGTCGCCGTCCTCGGCGAACGCGCCGAAGGGAAGCCACTCCAGGCGGCCGGTGTAGCAGAGGCCATCATCACCGGGGGAGGCATTGCGGCCCTCGCCGCTGGTCAGCGCCACCTTCACGGCGAGCTCATGCGCCTTGATGCGGCCCTGCCAGGCGCCGAACACACCGAAATCGCGGTCGAGGGTGAACGCCGCATTGACGATGGACCGGTCCGGCAGCTGCAGGGCGCCGGAGGACACCACCCGCTGCCGGTTGCCCGGCAGCTTGGTCTGCCCGATGGCGAAGGTCCAGTGGGCATCGGGCGCGTAGAGCGCGATGGCGTCGCGGATGGGCTGGGCCACGGTGCCGTCCACCAGGTCCATGTCCGCCTTGCTGAACCCCAGCTGCACCTTGTACTGGATCTTCGGGCTGAGCAGGAAGCCGTCGAAGCGGAGGCGCATGCGGCGGATCCGGATGTCGCTGCTGCCGATGGTGAGGTCGTCCCCCGATGTGCTCAGCAGGGCGAACCGGTTCTGCATCCGGAAGCGCACGGTCATCCTGAACAGGCTGTCCCGCTGAAGGACCAGCCCCTTGTTGCGGTCGAAACGCCCCGTGAGGCCCTCGCCGCTGCGCTGGGCTGATGTGGTTCCGGACAGGGCCAGCAGAACGACGAGGAGGAAGGGAAGGCGCATGGAGAGGTTATCGGAAGACTGCGAAAAAATTAAGCCAATGTTAATCCGATGTTACCCGGGTTAACACTGGCTTACCCCCCCCCCCCCCCCCCCCCCCCTGCCCCCCCGCCCCCCCCCCCCCCCCCCCCCCCCCCCCCCCCCCCCCCCCCCCCCCCCCCCCCCCCCCCCCCCCCCCCCCGCCCCCCCCCCCCCCCCCCCCCCCCCCCCCCCCCCCCCCCCCCCCCCCCCCCCCCCCCCCCCCCCCCCCCCCCCCCCCCCCCGCCCCCCCTCCCCCCCCCCCCCCCCCCCCCCCCCCGCCGCCCCCCCCCCCCCCCGCCCCCCCCCCCCCCCCCCCCCCCCCCCCCCCCCCCCCCCCCCCCCCCCCCCCCCCCCCCCGCCCCCCCCCCCCCCCCCCCCCCCCCCCCCCCCCCCCCCCCCCCCCCCCCCCCCCCCCCCCCCCCCCCCCCCCCCCCCCCCCCCCCCCCCCCCCCCCCCCCCCCCCCCCCCCCCCCCCCCCCCCCCCGCCCCCCCCCCCCCCCCCCCCCCCCCCCCCCCCCCCCCCCCCCCCCCCCCCCCCCCCCCCCCCCCCCCCCCCCCCCCCCCCCCCCCCCCCCCCCCCCCCCCCCCCCCCCCCCCCCCCCCCCCCCCCCCCCCCCCCCCCCCCCCCCCCCCCCCCCCCCCCCCCCCCCCCCCCCCCCCCCCCCCCCCCCCCCCCCCCCCCCCCCCCCCCCCCCCCCCCCCCCCCCCCCCCCCCCCCCCCCCCCCCCCCCCGGCCCCCCCCCCCCCCCCCCCCCCCCCCCCCCCCCCCCCCCCCCCCCCCCCCCCCCCCCCCCCCCCCCCCCCCCCCCCCCCCCCCCCCCCCCCCCCCCCCCCCCCCCCCCCCCCCCCCCCCCCCCCCCCCCCCCCCCCCCCCCCCCCCCCCCCCCCCCCCCCCCCCCCCCCCCCCCCCCCCCCCCCCCCCCCCCCCCCCCCCCCCCCCCCCCCCCCCCCCCCCCCCCCCCCCCCCCCCCCCCCCCCCCCCCCCCCCCCCCCCCCCCCCCCCCCCCCCCCCCCCCCCCCCCCCCCCCCCCCCCCCCCCCCCCCCCCCCCCCCCCCCCCCCCCCCCCCCCCCCCCCCCCCCCCCCCCCCCCCCCCCCCCCCCCCCCCCCCCCCCCCCCCCCCCCCCCCCCCGCCCCCCCCCGACCCCCCCCTTCTTTGTCACCGTCTCAGTAACACAGGCCGCACCTCGCCCTCCTCCGGAAGCGGGGCCGGGCCGTGGACCGCACCGTTCCTACGCCACCTTCAGCGCGTTCTCCACCTTCTCCTTCAGCAGGGCGTGCTTCACCACCTCGATCATCTCGGTGACGTAGGTGAAGCGCATGCCCTTGGTGTAGCGCGCGTCGATGTCCTCGATGTCCTTTCACACGAACACGGGCTGGGAGCACTTGATCTATATTCACCATCCACAACCCCTCTGACCATGTTAGGTGTGCGCATCGCCATGTTCGATCTCGCGCTATTAACGAGCGGTGCATGGGGGCAGTCCCCCTTTGGCGCGGATCCCGGGTTCGTGCCAACGCTGGACCCCAACGCCGTTGACGTTCGATCGTGCTACGAACTACCCGATGGCCACCTGCTGATATCCCATTCAACGACATCCGGCCTTGTCCCATTCCAATCCAGGATCCTCAGGCTGCTTCCTGATGGAAGCGTTGACAGCTCATTCGACCCCATCATGGGTGAATACGCCATTCTGCCGTATGATGAGGGCAGGTTCTACACTCAAAGCGGAGGTTCCGGAGGGATCATTCGAAGAAGGAGTACAGCGGATGGTTCCTTGGACACCACCTTCAACTTCGACCCCAACCCTTGGCAAACGTGGGAGGTAATGGCCATTGGCGACATTGAGGTATTGGATGACGGCCGCTTGCTACTAACAGGTTGGATCGAACTGAGCGATACGGCGCACGGCTGGATAGGTGAGTACGACCTCATTCGCGTTACTACGAGCGGTTCCCTGGATACGACGTTCACACCGCGCAGGGCCAACGGGTTCATGCATGACATCCATATCATGCCCGATCAATGGCACCTGATCAGTGGCGCGCAATCCGTCTACGACTTTTCACAGGTTAAGCCGACCTTCAGGATCTCTCCGGTCGGCAACGTGGACGCAACGTTCACCGTGGGGCATATTTACTTGGGTAAGGGACCATACAACATCATACAGCAATCCGGAGGAAAATACCTTGTAGCTGGCAGGCTCTTCTACTACAAGAACCTCCTTGACATCGATACGCTGGAACTAGTGCGTTGGAACAACGACGGTTCGCTCGATAGCAGTTTCAACAATTGGAACGAGGTGGTGCATTCAACGTCCTCTGCGTACAGCAGTGGCTATGATCTAGAGGTCCTGACGGACGGTCGGATCCTGTTCACAGGCCTTTTCGACCATATCAATAATGAAGAACGGGGAGGCGTCGCCATGTTCGACCAGAACGGCGAACTGTTACCCGATCCGTTCGAGGAAGGAGGGTGTGGTGCGGCGGGTTTGACCACTGCCGTTGGACTGTACACATCGGAAAATGAAGGTCGGTTCCTGCATGGCACGTTCAGTGGGTTCGCCGATGACGTCGGCCTACATCCGCTACGGCACCTGGTCCGGCTGAATGCAGCGGATGTCTTCACCCCTGAGCATCCGAGCGGGTCCATGGCAGCATTTCCGATGCCATGTCGCACGGATCTGTTCCTGCAGCTCCCAAAGTCCTCTCCGAGTTTTTCGGCGCGCGCCTCCGTGTCGGATCGGCTGGGTCGTGTTCAGCTACAACGTCTTCTGCAGGTCGATCACGGGGAGGCCACGATAGACCTGTCGGACCTCCCGGCGGGTTGGTATGTGCTTGTGCTTGAAGGTGACAGCGTATCACGGTTCTCCACCTCGGTGGTCAAAGTCCCATGAAAACCACAATGGCCTTGTTACTGACCGCTTGGTCGACCAGCGTACTCGGCCAAGTTCCGTTCAGCGTGACCAATTTGCATCCTTTGGATGAGCCCGGGTACGCGTGTGCCGTTCGCGAGTATGGGGATAGTTTGTTGGTGTTCACGCACAAGCAAGCCTACGATGGAAGTGAGGTGAACGTCTTCACGGAAGCATACGGTCCGGACGGCGCGTTGCTCTGGGAGAAGCAACATCCTACAGCGAGGGCAGCAACACTTGGATATTGGGACCCGATCTCGGAACCTGACACATTCGGCACCTTTTTCGGCGGCTTGACCACAACTGGGATCAATCAACCGGATAGTCTGTTCCTTGTCCGGTTCGATCAGCAGGGCAACTTGATGTCCCGCAGCTTCCTGACCAGCGCGTATGACCTGGTCACACGTGACGTGGTACGCTCTGGACCGAATGTGTATACAGCTTACTCAAGGCTGGATAGTGCAGATGGACCCTACCGGGCATTCCTTATCCGATCGGACTCCACAGGTGCGGTCGTCTGGGAACGCGACTATCCTACGATCTGGGCATCCTCACTTGGGATGGCTGTGAACCAGAACGAGGAGATATTCTTGACCGGGTGGGAGGCAAGTGCAGCGTTCCCCTATCGCTCCCGCATCCTGAAATGCGACACATCAGGGGATCAGATCTGGAATCAACCCTTCATGTCCAACTGGCCTGGAACCTACAACCACAGTGCGGTCGCGAGGAAGATCGCATGCCTCGATAACGGTGACCCTGTACTGGCCGGGGGTTGCTGGGACGAAAGCGGGATCGGCGCACCCGAAACGGAGCAGTTCTTGACACGCTTGAACACCATCAACGGAAACAAGGTCTGGCTGAGCAGGTTCGACACTGCGATCAGTGAATTCGCCATGCTGGATGATGTGGAGCTAGCATCGAACGGCGATCTGCTGACATGCGGCTATAGTACTCCTGCGGACACGAACGGATTCCACGGGGTCCTATACCGCGTGGCTTCGAGCGGCCCACTACTGTGGAAACGCAGGTTCCGGTTCCTCACGGGCGGCGCGGTCAACATGCTCAACGACATCACCGAGTTAGCTGACGGATCCATCGCGCTGTGCGGGACGACCCGACTTAGCTTCACGTTCGGAACGGTCATCTGGGTCCTGAAGCTTGACGCGGACGGGTGCTTGGTTCCGGGATGTGGCAGCGTTGGAGTGGTCGAAATCGATGTTCCACTGGGTCCGGTGCACCGGATGTGGCCGAACCCGTCAGCCGATGTGCTTCATGTGGACCTTGACGGATCCGACGCTATCACAGGGGAGCATCAAGCTCAGTATTCCATCATCGGGGTGAACGGGCACGACACGGCCATGAAAGGATCGCTACGCTCCGGCACCAATAGCATTGACGTTAGAGGGTTGGCTCCAGGGACCTATGGCCTGATCGTTTCAACCGCCCAGCCCCACGCAAAGAGGAATTACCGTTTCGTCGTTGCACGTTGACCTGCAGCCGAGCAGCGACAAGCCTACGCCACCTTCAGCGCGTTCTCCACCTTCTCCTTCAGCAGGGCGTGCTTCACCACCTCGATCATCTCGGTGACGTAGGTGAAGCGCATGCCCTTGGTGTAGCGCGCGTCGATGTCCTCGATGTCCTTGCGGTTGTCCGCGCTGAGCAGGATCTCCTTGATGCCCGCGCGTTTGGCGGCGAGGATCTTCTCCTTGATGCCGCCGACGGGCAGCACCCGTCCGCGCAGGGTGATCTCGCCGGTCATGGCCGTGAACTTGCGCACCTTCTGCTGGGTGAAGGCGCTGGCGATGCTGGTCAGCATGGCGATGCCGGCGCTGGGACCGTCCTTGGGCGTAGCCCCCTCGGGCACGTGCACGTGCACATTCCAGCGCTTGAACACGTCGGCGTCGATCCCGATGATGTCGCTGTGGGCCTTGAGGTACTCCAGCGCGATGATGGCGCTCTCCTTCATCACGTCGCCCAGGTTGCCGGTGAGGGTGAGCTTGCCCTCGCCCTTGGTGATGCTGGTCTCGATGAAGAGGATGTCCCCACCGGTGGGCGTCCACGCCAGGCCGGTGACCACGCCGGCCACATCGTTGCCCTGGTACTTGTCGCGCGCGTGGCTCGGGCCGTAGATCCTCACCAGGTCGTCCACCGTGATGGTGACGCTGTGCTTCTGCTTGAGCGCGATCTGCTTGGCGCGGTGGCGCACCAGCTTGGCGATGCGCTTCTCCAGGGTGCGCACGCCGCTCTCGTCCGTGTACTGCTCGATGATGGCCTCGATGAGGCCCGGGGCCAGCTTGAGCTGTTTGGGCTTGATGCCGTTCTCGGTGAACTGTTTGGGCAGCAGGTGGCGCAGGGCGATCTCCACCTTCTCCTCCTCGGTGTATCCATTCACCTCGATGATCTCCATGCGGTCGCGCAGCGCCGGATGGATGGTGCTGAGGCTGTTGGCCGTGGCGATGAACATCACGCGGCTGAGGTCGTACTCGATCTCCACGAAATTGTCATGGAACGCGCTGTTCTGCTCGGGGTCCAGCACTTCCAACAGGGCGCTGGCGGGGTCGCCCTGGTTGCTGCGGCCCACCTTGTCGATCTCATCGAGCACGAAGAGCGGGTTGCTGGTGCCGGCCTTCTTCATGCTCTGGATCAAGCGGCCGGGCATGGCGCCGATGTAGGTCTTGCGGTGGCCGCGGATCTCGGCCTCGTCATGCAGCCCCCCCAGGCTCATGCGCACGTACTTGCGGCCCAGGGCTTCGGCCATGCTCTTGCCCAGGCTGGTCTTGCCCACGCCCGGCGGACCGTACAGGCAGATGATCGGGGCCTTCATGTCGCCCTTCAGCTTCAGCACCGCCAGGTGCTCGATGATGCGCTCCTTCACCTTCTCCAGACCGAAGTGGTCGCGGTCCAGGATCTTCTGCGCGTTCCGCAGGTCGAACTTGTCCTCGCTGTACTCGCCCCAGGGCAGCTCAAGGAGCAGCTGCACGTAGTTGTACTGCACGCTGAACTCGGCGCCGGCGGGGTTCATGCGCTGCAGTTTCATCAACTCCTTCTCGAAGGTCTCCCCCACTTTGGCGCTCCACTTCTTCTTCGCCGCCTTCGCCCGCATCTCCTCCAGCTCCTGCTCGATGGGGTTGCCGCCCAGCTCGTCCTGGATGGTCTTCATCTGCTGATGCAGGAAGTACTCGCGCTGCTGGCGGTCCACCTCGGTGCGCACCTTGCTCTGGATCTCGTTCTTCATCTGCAGCATCTGCAGCTCCTTGGTGAGGTGCGCCAGCAGCAGCTTGGCCCGCTCGCGCAGGTCGGCCACCTCCAGCATGCGCTGCTTCTCGGCCACCTCGGCGTTCATGTTGCTGCTGATGAAGTTCACCAGGAACGAGGGCGAGTCGATGTTGCGCAGGGCGAACTGGGCCTCCGTGGGGATGTGCGGGCTCTGCTTGATGATCTCCAGCGCCAGGTCCTTCAAGCTGCTCACCAGGGCATGGAACTCCTTGTCGTCCTTCGCCGGGCGCACCTCCGCGAACTCCTTGATGCGCGCCGTGAAGTAGGGGTCCATGCGCACCATCTCGAGCACCTCGAAGCGCTTCTTGCCCTGGATGATGGCCGTGGTGCTGCCGTCCGGCATCCGCAGCATGCGGATGATCTGCGCCAGCGTGCCCACCCGGTTCAGGTCGTCGGCATTGGGCTCCTCGATCTGGCTGTCCTTCTGGCTCACCACGCCCAGGGTGCGGTTGCCGCGGTACACGTCCTGGATCAGGCGGATGCTGCGATCGCGCCCCACCGTGATGGGGATCACCACGCCGGGGAAGAGCACCGTGTTGCGCAGCGGCAGGATGGGCAGCTCCGGCGGGGTGGTCTCCGCGTTCATCTGCTCCTCGTCCTCGGCCGTGATCAAGGGGATGAGCTCGGTCTCGTTCTCGAGGGCCTCGGAACTGAAGAGGGCAGGGTCGCTGTGCAAGAGGTCGTTCATCAACGTGGGTGCCAGGATGACAGGTTCAAAGGTATCCCCATGACCGGTCAGCGCCGGACGTGGTTTTTTCACAGAAGGCGGGGCCAACCCTTCAAGGCCCATGCCCGGATCCATCGCCTGCCCTTCCGTCAGGTCATGCGCGATCGCCGGCTGTGACGGCATGCACATGGGCGAGCACCGCCCGGTCGGCAGCGTCCAAGGGCATGGAGCGCCGCTCCATCACACGCTGGGCCGTGTGCAGCGCCTTGTCCAAGGCGTGCTCGACAAGCCCATCGGCGCCGCCCCACGAAAAGCAGGGAATGTGTTTCGGGGGAAAGCCCCCGCCGAAGACGTTCGACGCCACACCCACCACCGTGCCGGTGTTGAACATGGTGTTGATGCCGCTTTTGCCGTGGTCGCCCATGATCAGCCCGCAGAACTGCAGCCCCGTATCCGCCATGGCCCGGTCGGCGTAGCTCCACACCTTCACCGGCCCGTAGGTGTTCTTCAGGTTGCTCGTGTTGGTGTCGGCGCCCAGGTTGCACCACTCGCCGAGCACACTGTTGCCCAGGAACCCGTCGTGGCCCTTGTTGCTGTAGCCGAGGATGACGCTGTTGTTGACCTCGCCGCCCACCCGGCATTCCGGCCCGAAGCTGCTCGGCCCGTAGATCTTGGCGCCCATCTTCAGCTGGGCATGCGCGCCCAGGGCGAAGGGGCCACGGATCATTGTCCCCTCCATCACCTCGGCGCCCTTGCCGATGTGGATGGGCCCGCCCCGTGTGTTGAGGATGGCGGCCTCCACCACGGCGCCTTCCTCCAGGAACACGAGGGAGGGGTCGCCCACCACGGTATTGAGGCCGCTCAATGGTTGCGAACGCCGGCCCTCGGTGAGCAGGGCGAAATCGTTGATGATCGCGCGGCCGCAGTGCTGGAAGAGGTGCCAGGGCCGGGTGATCTCCACCACCTCACCGGCGAACGGCACCGGCACCAGGTAGGTGGGTGGTGCGTTCCAGTCCGCCTCCGCCGGGGGTTGTGCGCCCGTGCGGCAGATGGCCAGCACGCGGCCGTCCTTCACCAGCATGCGGCCGGGCTCCAGGTCCAGCACCGCGCTCACCAGCTCCGGCAGGGGCAGCGATCCGCCGCGGACATCCCGCACCACTTCACCGCCGACCTCCGGCCAGCGTTCATGCAAGTAGGCCTCGGTGCGGTGGCCCACCGGGAGCTCGGTCATGCGCCACCACGCCTCGGCGATGGTGAGGATGCCGGGCCGGAGCGCGCCGACGGGGCGCGTGAAGGTGAGCGGCAGCAGGTGGCGATGGGCGCCGGCGTCGTGCAGCAGGATGGCCATGCGCCGAAGGTAGCCCGGAGGCAGGGATCCTATGGACAGGCGGGACTCAGAGCCCGAACAGGGTGCAGACCCAATAGGCCAGACCGGCCAGCAGCGCGCTCACGGGAATGGTGAGGATCCAGGCCCAGAGCAGCTGGATGGTGACGCCCCAGCGGACCGCGCTCAAACGTTTGGTGGCCCCCACGCCGATGATGGACCCGGTGATGGTATGCGTGGTGCTCACCGGGATGCCCATCTGCTCGGTGAGGTAGAGCGTCATGGCGCCGGAGGTCTCGGCGCAGACGCCCTCCAATGGCGTCACCTTGGTGATGCGGGTGCCCATGGTCTTGACGATCTTCCAGCCACCGCTCAGGGTGCCCAGGCCGATGGCCGTGTAGCAGGCCAGCGGCACCCAGGTCGGCATCTCCTTGATGTCCGTGATGGTGCCGTGCGCGATGAGCGCCGCGGTGATGATGCCCATCACCTTTTGGGCGTCGTTGCCGCCGTGGCCGATGCTGAAGGCCGCCGAACTGAACAGCTGAAGCCGCTTGAACATGTTGGCCAGCGTCTGCGCGGTGGGTGTGCGCACCTTCTCGGTGTAGATGTACACGGCGATGAAGAGCAGCACGGTGAACATCAGGCCCACCCGGATGATCGAGTTGTCCGACTTGTTGAGGCCCTTGGCCAGCTTGGCCACGTCCACCTCCGGGTCCGCGGTGCTCCGGATGGCCTCCGCGATGCCCTCCCCCCCGCGTGAGCCGAAGCCCGTGAGGTGTGGGAGCGCGGCCTCGTAGCGTGCGCGCGCGGCCTCCAGGTCCACGGTCCGGGCCGGGTCCTCCGCCGCGGCTTTCTTCAGCACGTCGACCTTGTAGTACTTGGCCAGGTTCTCCTCCAGCTTGCCCTGCTGCAGGTGCATGAACAGGAACCAGGTGGCCATTGCGGCCACGAGGATGAAGGCGATGCGTGTCCACAGGTTGCGCACGATGGTCACCAGCGTGATGAACATGGAGATCACCATGCCCACGAGCGGCGCCAGGAAGATGAACATCACGGTCTTGGTCACCTTGTCGCTTTCGATGACCTCAGTGAGGGCGAACCCCTCGGTGGTGGCCAGGGCATGGGCCAGGGCCGCCCCGGCGAAGCCACCGATGAGCGTATGCGAACTGCTGGACGGGATGCCGTACCACCAGGTGAGCAGGTTCCAGATGATGGCGGCGATGAGGCCGGCCAGGATCACCGGCAGGGTGATGAACTCCTGATGGACCGTTTTGCTGATGGTGTTCGCCACCGCATGGTCCTGGAAGATCCAGAAGGCGGCGAAGTTGAAGAAGGCCGCCCACACCACTGCCTGCAGCGGGGTCAGCACCTTGGTGCTCACCACGGTGGCGATGGAGTTCGCCGCGTCGTGGAAGCCGTTGATGTAGTCGAACACCAGGGCCAGGACAATGATGACGACCAGGAGCGTCATGTCCTCAGGCGTACTTCAGCATGATGGATTCCAGCACGTTGGCCACGTCCTCGCACTTGTCGGTGGCCAGTTCGAGCGTGCCGTACAGGTCGCGCTGCTTGATGAGGGTGATGGGGTCCTTCTCCTGGGCGAAGAGGCGCTGAAGGCCGCGGTCGTGCACCTCATCGGCCTCGTTCTCCACGGCGTTGATGCGCACGACCAGTTCGGCGTGCTGGTTGTCCTTGTGCATCTGCCGCAGGCCCTGCACGGCCAGCTGGATGATCTTGCAGCCTTCGTTCACCAGCCGCGCCAGCTCGTTTGCCGTGTCGTCGGGCTTGCCGATGCCGAACAGCTCCAGGTTCTTCGCCGCCGCCAGGATGAAGTCCGCCACGTCGTCCAGGCTGCTCGCCAGGTAGTGGATGTCCTCCCGGTCCAGCGGGGTGATGAAGTTGCGCGCCAGCTCCGTGAAGATGGTGTGCGTGAGGTCGTCGTTGGCGCGCTCGGTGATCTCCAGACGCTCGAGGATGGCGGTGCGCTGCGCGCCCGGCTCGGTGGTCATGATCGCCAGCAGGTCCTCGCTCATCCGCAGCACGTTCGCCGCCGAGGCCTCGAAGTGGAAGAAGAAGATCCGGTCCTTCGGACGGAAGATCTGGAACAGCGAGCCGAGGGCCATAGGGTGCGGGTTGGGCGCGGCAAAAGTAACCGGGGCATCCGCCCGGGAAGGCCGTACCGAAAGGCTTAACACTGGCTTAACATGGGCCGATGACGGGACCTGACCTAAGTTGCGCCCTGTGGGCCCACCATACGGGCCGGCGTCTCGGTCATGACCTACGAGTTCAACGGATATCGGCCCGTGGTCCATCACTCCGCCTTCGTGCATCCGCAGGCCGTGGTCACCGGCAACGTGGTGATCGGGGCCGACGTGTACATCGGCCCGGGCGCGGCCCTGCGCGGCGACTGGGGGGAGATCGTGGTGAAGGACGGTTGCAACGTGCAGGAGAACTGCACCATCCACATGTTCCCCGGCGTGAAGGTGGTGCTTCACCCAGGCGCGCACATCGGCCACGGTGCCATCATCCATGGGGCCACCATCGGCGCCAACTGCCTGGTGGGCATGAACGCGGTGCTGATGGACAACGTGGTGCTGGGTGAAGGCTGCATCGTGGGCGCGCTCAGCTTCCTTCCGGCCGACAGCGTGTGGGACGCCCGCCAGGTGATCGTGGGCAACCCCGCGCGGGCGGTGAAGGAGGTGAGCGATGAGATGCTCGCGTGGAAGACGGAGGGCACCCGCCTCTACCAGCAACTGCCCGCCCAGCTGCATGCCACGCTCAAGCCCTGCGAGCCGCTGCGCGAGGTGGACCGTAGCAAGCCACCGATCACGGCGCAGTACAGGACCTGGAACGCAACGCGCCGTTCGGACCGACCGGGGAGCAGCCTGGGCGACGACCGGTCCTGACCGCCCCCCTGTCGACGTGCCCGACCCGCACGCCCAGCGCGACCATCAACACCCCACCTTGGGCAACTGCCGGCGCCGGTCCGTCACGGCAACTGGTGGACACACCACCTTCGCCGGCGAACCGAAGCGGCATGCGCGGCCTCTGGACCATCCTTCTGCTGATCGCCAGCAACACATTCATGACCCTGGCGTGGTACGGGCACCTGAAGTTCCAGGAATGGCATTGGGCCAAGCGGCTGGGGCTGTTCAGCATCATCCTCATCAGCTGGGGCATCGCTTTCTTCGAGTACGTGCTGCAGGTACCGGCGAACCGCCTCGGACACGCCGGCCATGGCGGCCCGTTCACCCTGGTTCAGCTGAAGGTGGTGCAGGAGGTGATCACCCTGGTGGTGTTCGCGGTCTTCACCCTCGTCGCCTTCCGGTCCGAACCGCTCCGCTGGAACCACGCCCTGGCCGCGGTGCTGCTGGTGGCGGCCGTCTGGCTCGTCTTCAAGGACCGCTGACCGATGCAGATCCCGCTGCTCCAGGAGATCGTCATCATCCTCGGCCTGTCCGTGGGCATGATCCTGCTCTTCAAGCGCTTCAAGCTGCCCGTGCTGTTGGGCTTCCTGGCCACCGGCGCGCTCTGCGGTCCGCACGGCTTCGGTCTGGTGGGCGCCACGCACGAGGTGGAGCTTCTCGCCGAGGTCGGCGTCATCTTCCTGTTGTTCGTCATCGGCATCGAGTTCAGCCTCTCGAGCCTGGTCTCGGTGGCGCGCACGGTCCTGGTGGGCGGCACGCTGCAGGTGGCGGGCACCGTGGCCCTCACCGCCGCCGCGGCCCACGCGCTGGGCCTGGCCTGGCCGCCGAGCATCTTCCTGGGCTTCCTGTTCGCCCTCAGCAGCACGGCCATCGTGCTGAAGCTGCTGCAGGAGCAAGGGGCCGTGGGCGCGCCGCACGGCCGCGTGGCCTCGGCCATGCTCATCTACCAGGACATCGTCGTGGTGCCCATGATCCTGCTGACGCCCATGCTGGCGGGGCGCAGCTCCGATCCCTTCGGCGACCTCTTCGGCATGCTCGGCAAGATGCTGGTGCTGCTCGCCATCATCTATGTGCTGGCCCGATATGCCGTGCCCCGTCTGCTGGACGCCGTGGTGCGCACCCACAGCCGCGAGCTCTTCATCACCACCATCGTGGTGCTGTGCTTCGCCACGGCGTGGCTCACCAGTGCCATCGGCCTCAGCCTGGCCCTCGGCGCGTTCTTCGCCGGGCTCGTGATCAGCGAGAGCGAGCACCGGTTCCAGGCCACCGGGAACATCCTCCCCTTCCACGAGGTCTTCATCAGCTTCTTCTTCGTCAGCATCGGCATGCTGCTCGACGCCGGATACCTGGTGAAGCACCTCGGTCTGGTGATCGCCTTCACGGTGCTGACCCTGGTGGGCAAGACGCTCATCGCAACAGCGGCGGCCATGGTGCTGCGGTATCCGCTGCGGACCGCGCTCCTCACGGGCCTTGCGCTCTGCCAGGTGGGCGAGTTCGCCTTCATCCTCAGTGCCACGGGCCTGGAACAGAAGCTGCTCACCCGCGACCATTACCAGCTCTTCCTCTCGGTGTCCATCGCCACCATGGGCCTGGCGCCGGTGATCATCGGCGGTTCGGGCCGGTGGACCGCGGTGCTGCTGCGCCTATTCGTGCCCGTGCGGCTGCGGCACCGCCTGGACGCCCTGGTGCAGGCCCGCACCGAGGCGCGCACCACCCACCGGCTGAGCGACCACCTGGTCATCGTCGGCTACGGGCTCAACGGCCGCAACGTGGCCCAGACCGCCCGGTTGGCCGGCATCGCCCATGTGGTGGTGGAGATGGACCCCGACCTCGCCGAACAGGCGCGGAGCCTGGGCGCGGACGTCATCATCGGCGACGCCAGCAACGAGCACGTGCTGGAGGAGGTGCATGTGGCCAGGGCCCGCGTGGTGGTGGTGGCCATCAGCGACCCGGCAGCCACCCGCCGTGTGGTGAGCCGCGTTCGACGCATGAGCGACGCTCCGCACCTCATCGTCCGCACCCGCTACCTCAACGACATCGAGGAGCTGCGCAGGTTGGGCGCCAACGAGGTCGTGCCCGAGGAGTTCGAGACCTCGATCGAGATCTTCGCCCGCACCCTGCGCCGTTACCTGGTGCCGGAGAACGAAGTGGAGGAGCTCGTGACGCGCGTCCGCGGTTCGCACTACCGGGCCTTGCGCTCCATGGACCGCGGTGGGCCGCCCGAAACGCTGGCCGTGAACCCGTCCGAGCAGGAGCTCGCCGCCCTTCCCGTGCGGTTCGGCAAGGGCCGTGTGGTGGGCCAACGACTGATGGATGTGGACCTCAAGGGCCGGTTCGGGGTCAGCGTGCTCGCTATCAAACGCGGCGGTCGTGTCCTCACCGGCGTGGACGGCACAAGCCGTGTGCAGCCGGACGACGTGCTGTACGTGCTGGGCCCGCCCGATGGCGTGAACATGCTCGACCGCATGTTGCGCGACTGATCGCCGAACCCTCGCCCTTCCCTTCACGTAGCAGGGGGCCCATGCCCGCCGCTGACCACATCGAGCACATCCTCTTGATCGACGATGAAGAGGACTGCAACTTCGTCACCCGCATGGTGCTGAAGCGCAGCGGCTTCACCGGGCGCATCACCTGCTTCACCAACGCCACCACGGCCTTGGAGCACCTCCGTTCGGAGCGGGACCGACCCGACCTGATGTTCGTCGACATCAACATGCCGGGCATGACCGGCTTCGACCTGGTCGGCGCATGCGAGGACGACGGCATCCTGCCGAACGACCACACCTCGGTGGTGATGTTCAGCTCAAGCAACCGACCCTGTGACATGGACCAGGCCCGGCGCTACCGGTCCGTGATCGGCTATGTCGAAAAGGCGCTCACTGTGGAATCCTTCGAACGTGTCGTGGCCGGCCATCAGGCACGCAAGGCCTCCGAAAACACCCCCACCCCATGAAAAAGGTCCTGATCATCGAGGATGAGGCCATCATCTCCTTCGGCTACCGCCTACAGATCGAGCGCATGGGCTTCGAGGTGATCGGGGTGGCCCGCAGCAGCGAGGAGGCCGAGGACCTGCTCGACCAGGAACGCCCCGATGTGATCATCATGGACGTGTACCTCAAGGGCCCGCGCACCGGCCTGGACCTCGCCCGGCAGATCCACGCCACGGACCCCATCCCCATCCTGTTCCTGACGGCCAGCACCAAGCCCGAGGTGGTGGACGCCATCCGGGCACTGAAAGGGGCGCGCTACCTGGCGAAACCCATCAGCTCCGACGGCCTCACGGACATGCTGGAGCAACTGCTCCGCGCCAATGTCGCCCACTGAGCCCACCGGCACCGGTGACCCCCGCGCCCTGAACGAGCGGCTGCACCGGCTCTCGCACGACCTCAAGAACCGCATCGGCGCCACGCTGGAGGCCCTCCGCGGCCTGCGGGAGCCGGTGCCCGGCCTCGATGCCGATGAGCTGCACCGCTTCGCCGAGCGCAACCTCTTCCTGGCCATGCACACCCTGGAACGCGCGCTCGATGACCTCGGCGTGGAACGTGGTCCGGGTGCACTGGACCTGCGCCCCACCGACCTTGCGTCCATCGCGCGGCTCGCGGCGGAGCGCAGTGCAGCACGCTTCGCCCGCAAACAGCAGACCCTGGATCTCGACATCGCCGGGCCGCTGCCGATCCGTGGGGAACAGGACGTGCTCGTCGACCTGGTGCACGCGCTGCTGACCAACGCGTCGAAGTTCGCCCCCGAAGGTTCCACCATCCGGATGCAAGCCATACCCCACGACCAGGATGCCGTGGTGCGCGTGATCGACCGGGGTGTGGGACTGAGCGCGGAGGACCTCGCACAGGTGTTCGACCGCTACGCCTGGCTCGGATCGCAGCCCACCGCCGGTGAAGGCCAATCCAGAAGCACGCTGGCACGGGCCCGGCAGTGGGCGCAAGCGCACGGAGGCCGCCTGGTGGCGCATAGCGCCGGCCCGGGCACCGGATGCACCTTCATGCTGGCCGTGCCCCTCAGCTCGGGCGCGTGATCCGCTTGGCCACCCGCTGGCCCTTGGCGTTCATCGCCACGTTGAACTCCAGCTCATCCCCCACCACCAGTTCGGCGAAGGGAATGTCGATCAGGTCGTCGCGCAGGAAGAACAGGTTGTTGTCGGGGAAGCGGATGAAGCCGTAACCGTTGTGAAGGCTCATCACCGTGCTCCGGTGCCGCTCATCGTCCACCGGCAGCGCAGCGGACATGGGCGCCCCCTCCTCGCCCTCGCGCACCGTGGTGTCGCGCAGCACGAACAGTTCCCGCACCACCGCGTCATTGTCGCGCAGGCCCTCGTCGATCAGGTCGTGCATCGGCATCGGATAGCTCACCTCGTTCCACAGGTCCGTGCTCGTCTTGGTCACCTGCACCTCTCCGCTCTCCTGATCGGTGAACTCGAAATCCCAGCCGAGCAGCATGGTCTTGCAGCCCAGCGCATGCAGCTTGCGCACCAGTGGCACATGGTCGCCATCGCTGGCGATCAGCACCACGATGTCGTAGCGCTTCAGCATGCACAGCTCGTAGGTCTCCAACGCCATCAGCACGTCGATCCCCTTCTCCCGTTTGCGGCCCATGAGGTCCTTCACCGGCAGGTAGTGCGTCTGCACCGCGTTGTACATCAGCACATCGTCGAACACGCGGTCGTAGTAAAGCTGGTTCGGCTTCTCGTTGGCCTCCCGCGCCGTGAAGCGCCCGCGGAAGAAATGCGCGTCGATGATGTGGCAGAGATTGGGGTGCGTGCCTTCGCGTTCGCCCACCATGTGGCGGATGTAGTCGTGCAGGCCACCGATGTGGATGCGCCGGCGGTGCGGATGCACATAGTTGTAGTAGTTGCTGACGTGGGTGAAGTAGCTGCCGTCATAGAAGACGCCCACTTTGAGGGCCGTTGCACCTGCCATGGATGTGAAGTTGATGGTGAAGAGGGCGGCAAAAGTAGTCCTCATCCCGCACCACCCCCGTACCTTCGCCGCACCATGCGCGGCCTGCTGCTGTTGTGCTCCTGGCTGGTGGCGTTCGGTCTTCGGGCACAGGCCGACAGCACCCAGGCCCTGGTGATCTCGGCCGCCTACAGTCTTCCGCTGAGCCAGGCGCAGGTGATCGAACGGGCGCAGCGGGCCTGGACCCAGACCTTTGGCCGGGAGCCGGGGGCCGCGCTGGCGCCCGCAGGCGATCGCTCCGATCAGCTGGAGGGCAGCGCGCACTTCAACTTCCGGTCGAGGGACATCACGGGCCGCGAGGAAACGATGGGCCGGGTGAGCTACCGGGTGCGGATCAGCGCCACCAATGGCGGCTGCGACGTGAGCATCGGCCCCTTCCGCCACGCGGGCAACCGCAGCGCCATGCGCGGTGGCACCGACCTGGGCGTGATCACCGCCGGAGGGCCCGCGCTCAAGCGCCCCACCGGCCTGTCCGGCCGGACGGTCACCGGGCTGCTGGCCGAGATCCGCTACCTCGCCCGCCAGCGGTCCGAAGGGTTGCTGCGCAATTTCGGCGCCCTGCTCCGCGACGAACCCTGACCGGGGGAACCTCCGGGCCGCGGCCTCCGTTGAACCGGACGCTAACGCCCCCGCTTGGACCACCGCTCCCATCGTTTCTGGCCGATCGTCGCCACCGTGCTGGCGGTCCTGTTCATCTCGTTCGACCTGCATCTGGTCTCCCGGGCGCGGAACGTTCAGCAACGCATGGGCGCCGAGGTCGAGCTCCTGGACGCCCTGGGCCGGATGAGCCGGGCCGTGGGCGAGCTGCCCACCATGCACCGCGTGGACATGCACACCGGCCGCGGCCACTGGGAAGCGCGCATGACGGAGCTCCGCGCCGAGCTCGATCGCACAGCGGCACGGTTCGCCCATGAACCCGGCATGGCCGAGCTGCCCACAAAACTCATGCTGGCCCTCGACCAAGCCGACTCCCTCCACCACCTCGCCGAGGTGCAGGCCGCCGATCTTCGGGAGGAACGCACCGCCCAGGCCATCCTGCAGCTGGTGGCCCAACGCGCCTCCAAGTCCATCGAACGCACGGCCCGGACCGTCCACGAGCAGGGCCTCAGCATCCACTCCGCACTGCTCAGCCGCCGCTGGGACGAGGCCCAGGTGCTCATGTTCCTGTCCTGCCTCATGGCCGTTGTCTTCGCCTTGCTCGTGGGTATGAACCGCCGTCTCCTGGTGGACAGCCGCCAGCGTGGCGATCAGCTCGCCGACGCCAAGCAACGGCTCGAACAGACCAACCGCGAGCTCCGTGAAACGATGCTCAGCAAGGAGGAGAAGGAGGTGATGCTGAAGGAGATCCACCATCGCGTGAAGAACAACCTGCAGATCGTCCGCAGCCTCATCCGCTTCCAGATGGACCAGGTGGACGATCCGCGCGTCACCGAGCTCTTCAATGAGTGCATCACCCGGGTGAGCGCCATGGCCCTGGTGCATGAGCAGACCTACCTCAGCAAGGACCTGGCGAACATCGATGTGCGGTCGTACCTCGAGAGCCTGGTCCGCGACCTGATCCATGCCTATGCCGTGGGCATCCGCCTCAAGCAGGACATCGACATCCAGGTGAAGACGCTCGGTGTGGACACCTTGGTCCCGCTGGGGCTGCTGATCAACGAGGTCATCAGCAACAGCTTCAAGTACGCCTTCAAGGGCCGGATGGAGGGCACGCTCACCGTGCATCTCAGCGGCAGCGAGGAAGGCGGCCTGCTGCTCCGCATCGGTGATGACGGACCGGGCATGCCCAGCCGCGACAAATGGGACCGCCCCAACAGCCTCGGCATGGAGCTGATCCACACCCTCGCCGGTCAGTTGGACGCCGACATCGACCTGCAGCCCGTGCCCGGCACGCACTACGAGCTGCGCGGCCACAAGCTCGGTCGACGCAAGGTGGCCTGAGGCCAACCGCCGGTCACGGCACGCCGCCGCACAGGCGACGCGGACCCGGCTATTTTCGCGGTCCCAAACCCGGTCATGAAACACGCCACCCTGTCCGCAGCCGTTCTGCTGGCCGCCTGCGGCACGCCCGATGCCAATTCCGTGGAGAAGATCACCTACCCCGCCACCCGCCAGGACAGCACCGCCGGCGACAGCCTGCACGGCAACTGGGTGTCCGACCCGTATCGCTGGCTGGAGAACGACACCAGCGCCGAGACCGCCGACTGGGTGAAGGACCAGAACGCCGTCACCAATGCGCTCCTCGCCAAGATCCCCTTCCGCGACAGCCTGGCCAAGCGCTACGAGCAACTCTACAACTTCCCGAAGGTGAACGGCCCCATGCGCGTGGGCGACCTGTACTTCATCTGGAAGAACAGCGGCCTGCAGAACCAGAGCGTGATCCATGTGCGCAAGGGCCTCGACGGCGAGGACCAGGTCTTCATCGACCCCAACCAGCTCGACCCCGCCGGCACCACCACGTACAGCCCCATCGGCAGCAGCCACGACGACCGCTACATGGCCGTAGGCGTGCAGAAGGCCGGTAGCGACTGGCAGGAGATCATGGTGTACGACCTCACCACGCTGAAGCCCACGACCGATCTGCTCAAGTGGAGCAAGTTCAGTGGGGCCGCGTGGTACAAGGACGGCTTCTTCTACAGCCGCTACCCCACCCCCGCCAAGGGCACCGAACTGAGCGCCGCAAGCAAGTTCCAGAAGGTGTACTACCACAAGCTGGGCGATCCCCAGGAGAAGGACGTGCTGGTGTGGGAGAACAAGGAGAACGGCGACCTCTACGTGGGCGCCGGCGTCACGGAGGGTGAGGAGTTCGCCACGCTGTACGTGAGCACCGGCACCGACGGCTTCGAGCAGTACTTCCACGACCTGCGCACCGGCGGCATCCCCACACCGGCCACCGCGTGGGTGCCGCTGCAGACCGGCTTCGACCACAAGACCAGCATCGTCGACCTCGTGCCCGCCACCGGCAAATTCCTGGTGATGACGGAGGTGGACGCACCGAACTACCGCCTGGTGGAAGTGGACCCGAAGAGCCCCGCCAAGGAGAACTGGAAGGACATCATCCCCGAAGGCAACGAGCTCTTGCAGGGCGTGAGCACGGGCGGCGGCCTGCTCTTCGCGGAATACCTGAAGGACGCCACCAGCCGCTTCCACCGCATGAAGCTGGACGGCACCGACAAGCAGGAGATCACACTACCTGATATCGGCAGCGCCGGAGGCTTCGGTGGCAAGCGCAACGACACCTTCAGCTTCTTCAGCTTCACCAGCTTCACCGACCCCGGCAGCATCTACAAATACGACTACGCCACCGGCACGAGTGAGGTCTGGTTCCGGCCGGAACTGAAGTTCGACCCCGCACAGTTCGTCACCGAACAGGTGTTCTATCCCAGCAAGGACGGTACGAAGGTGCCGATGTTCATCGTGCACAGGAAGGGCGTGGAGAAGAACGGCAGCAACCCCACGCTGCTCTACGCCTACGGCGGCTTCAACGTGAGCCTCACGCCCAGCTTCAGCACCAGCCGCATGCTGCTGCTCGAACAAGGCGGCGTCTTCGCCCTGGCGAACCTGCGTGGTGGCGGCGAATACGGCGAGGACTGGCATCGCGCCGGCATGAAGGAGAAGAAGCAGAACGTGTTCGACGACTTCATCGCCGCGGCGGAATACCTGATCGCCGAGAAGTGGACCGACACGCCACACCTGGGCATCAACGGCGGCAGCAACGGCGGCCTGCTGGTGGGCGCGGTGATGACGCAGCGCCCCGACCTCTTCGGCGTGTGCTTCCCCGAAGTGGGCGTGCTGGACATGCTGCGCTTCCAGAAGTTCACCGCCGGTTTCGGGTGGACGCCGGAGTACGGCAACGCAGAGACCAGCAAGGCCGAGTTCGATTTTCTGAAGGCCTACAGCCCGCTGCACAACGTGAAGCCCGCCAAGTACCCGGCCACGCTGGTGATGACCGCCGATCACGACGACCGCGTGGTGCCCGCGCACAGCTTCAAGTTCATCAGCGCGCTGCAGCCCGCCCAGCAGGGTGACGCGCCCGTGATGATCCGCGTGGAGACCCAGGCCGGCCACGGCGCAGGCAAGCCCACCAGCAAGATCATCGAGGAACAGGCGGACAAGTGGGCCTTCTTCTTCCACAACGTGGGGGTGACGCCGAAATTCTAGGGAGCGGAGCGAAGCTCAAGTGGCGAGTGGCGAGTGACGAGTGGCGAGTAAATGCACTGCCTCATAGGACACGTGCATTTACTCGCCACTCAAAGGCCATAGGCCGAACTCGCCACTCGCCACTCTTGATCCTGTATGCTCATGCACTTCACCCTGCGCCCCTTTCACACGGATGATCTGACCGCCCTGGTGAAGCACGCCAACGACCCGACCGTGGCGGCCCACCTCACCGATGCCTTCCCCCATCCCTACACCGAAGCGCATGGCCGCGCGTTCATCGAACAGGCCCTGAAGAGCCCTCCTCTCCGGCGCTGCATCGACATCGGCGGTGAATGCATCGGTGCCATCGGTCTGCATCCGAAGTCCGATCTGTGGCGGCGCAACCTGGAGCTGGGCTACTGGCTGGCGAAGGAGCACCGCGGGAAGGGCATCATGACGGACGCGATCCGGCAGATGGTGCAGCTCGGTTTTGCGACGTTCCCGGAGATCACGCGCATCTACGCCACCCCCTTCGGCAGCAACACCGCCTCCCAGAAAGCCCTGGAGAAGGCCGGCTTCGCGCTGGAGGCCACCCTCATCGGCACGCTGGTGAAGAACGACCGCGTGGAGGACGAGTGGATCTACGCCGTGCGGCGCGGTTGAGGTACAGCTCCGGCGCCCTTCTCCCCCGGCGACCCTGATGGACGTCCTTGGCCGGAAGGTCCGGAGTGCCGATCTTTCTTCCTCCCGGCATGGACCCCTTCCTTGAACCCGGCACAGGTCCGCACTCGCTCTTGGTGCGGCTGCTGATCACGCTCGGCATCGGCCTGCTCATCGGGCTCGAGCGCGAGTACGCCAAGCGCGTGGTGGACAAGGAGGAGCCGTTCGCCGGCGTGCGCACCTACCCGCTGATCGCGCTGCTCGGCTTCCTCTGCGCCCTGCTGGGTGAACAGGTCGGACCCACCTTCCTGGTGGTCGGCTTCGCAGGCCTCTTCGCCATGGTGGTGGCCTCCTACGTGATGATGGCCCGGGCCGCGAGCTTCGGCATCACCACCGAACTGGCCGGCATCATCGCCTTCCTGCTCGGTGTGCTCGTCTTCGCCGACCGCATCCTGCTGGCCACCACCATCACCGTGCTGGTCGTGAGCCTGCTCACTCTGAAGGTGCGCCTGCACACGTTCATCGCCACCCTCTCCCCCGCCGACATCCGCGCCTTCATCCAGTTCACCATCATCTCGGCGCTGGTGCTGCCCTTCCTGCCCCACGGCGGCATCGGCCCGAGCGGGGTCTGGGACCTGCAGGAGGTCTGGACGATGGTGATCCTGGTGACCGGCATCAGCCTGGCGGGCTATCTCCTGGTGAAGCTCTTCGGTGGCCGCAAAGGCACCTTGTTCGAAGGCCTCATCGGCGGCCTGGTGAGCAGCACCGCCGTGACGCTCAGCCTCTCGCGCCGCTCCCGTTCGGGCCCTTCGATCAACCAACGCCTCGCCGCGGTGGGCATCGTGGCCGCCACGTCCGTGATGTATCCCCGCATCCTGCTCGAGACCTGGGTGGTGGACCGCGGTCTGGCCCTGCGCCTGCTGCCCGCCATCCTCGCCGTCACCGCCACGGCGGTGCTGGCCGCCACCCTCCTCTGGCGCCGCGAGGACCACCTCCAGCGGTCCGGCGCACCGGAGCCCCTGCAGGTGACCAACCCGCTCAACTTCGGCGTGGCCCTGCAGTTCGGTGCGGTGTACATGCTCGTGCAATGGCTCATGCTGCTCGCCACCGTCCACTACCCTGCGCAGGGCCTGTATGCGGCCGGGCTGCTCTTCGGTGCCACCGACATGGATGCCATCACGCTGTCCATCGCCCGGCAGAGCGAGCTGAATGAAGTCCGGCGCGCCACGGCCATCCTGCTCGCCACCGTGTCCAACACCCTGATGAAGTTCGCACTGGTGGTGGTCTTCGGCGAGCGCGGCCTCCGCACCCGGGTCGGCATCGGCTTCGGTGCCATCCTTGTGGCGACCGTGATCGCCCTCCTCCTCGGGTAACGATCCACCACCGCATCCGCCCGCCCCCGACCGGTCGGCCTATCTTCGGATGCATGAGAGCCACCCCCTTCCTCGCGTTCGTGCTCGCCCCGTCCGTGACGACGGCCACACTATGGACCGTGGGGCCCGGGCAGATGTACAACCTACCGAGCCAGGTGAGCACGTTGGTCTCCGATGGCGATACGGTGGAGATCGAGGCCGGCGTGTACCCCGGTGATGTGGCGCGCTGGCAGGCCCACGACCTGCTGCTGCGCGGTGTGGGCGGCTTCGCCCATCTGGAGAGCAACGGAATGAGCTGGGGCGACAAGGCCATCTGGGTGATCCAGGGCGACCGCTGTACCGTCGAATGGATCGAGTTCAGCGAATGTGCCGTGCCCGACCAGAACGGCGCGGGCATCCGCCAGGAAGGGCGCGACCTCACCGTGCGCCATTGCCGGTTCCACCACAACGAGAACGGCATCCTCGCCGGCACGGTGAACCCCAGCACCATCCGGATCGAGCACAGCGAGTTCGGCCACAACGGCCACGGCGACGGGCAGAGCCACAACCTCTACATCAACAACGTGGACACCCTCATCTTCCGCTACAACTACTGCCACCACGCCCATGTGGGGCACGAACTGAAGAGCCGCGCCCGCGTGAACCTCATCGAGTACAACCGGTTCAGCAACGAGGCCGATGGCGACGCGAGCCGGGAGATCGACCTGCCCGATGGCGGACGCGTCTTCCTCATCGGCAACATCGTCCAGCAGGGCCCGCTGGGGCAGAACAGCAACCTCGTCGGTTATGCGCTCGAGGGCTTCACCAACCCCGGACCGCACATCCTCTACGCCATCAACAACACGCTGATGAACGAGAAGCCGGTGGGCAGCTTCTTCGCCATGCCCACCAGTGTGCTCTTCAAGGGCTACAACAACATCCTCGCCGGTGGCGGCACCTTCATGAACATCTGGCCGTTCGCGCCCGATACACTGGCCAACCGCACCGGCCCCATCGCCGCCTTCCACTTCACCGATCCGCTCACCTACGACCTCCACCTCGATGCATCCTCCCCGGTGCTGGGGATCGGCTATCCCGCCGGCATGGGCAGTGGATACCCGCTGGTGGCCCTGGAGGAATACGTGCACCCCGTGGGAAGCACCCTGCGCTGCCAGCATGCCACCCTGGACGCCGGCGCCTTCGAGCACTGCACCACGGGCATCCTCGATCGCCCGGGCCAAGGGCCGCTGCTCTTCCCCCAGCCGGCGGACGACCAGGCGGAGTTGCTCCTGTCCGCAACAGGCGGGCCCTTCATCGTGGAGCTGTTCGATGGCACCGGACGCCTGCTGCTGCGCACACGGGTGCCAGGGCCGCGCGCGACGCTGGACCTCGGCACCGTAAGCCCCGGTCGCCATGTCCTGCATGTTCAGGGGGCCGAGGAGCGCTATTCGCTTCCGCTGATCGTGGTGCGCTGACCGGGCAACCTCGCCCGATCGTCCCGTCTTGGTGACATGCACATCCCCCTCCCGGTCCGGTCCGCGCTCGCGTTCCTCACCTTGACCATCGCACCGGCCTGCGCGCAGTGGATGCCGGTGCGCACCACGACCTGGCGGCCCAACGGCCCTGTGTTCGCCGTGGCGATCGACAGCATGCACAACATCGCCTACCTGGGGGGTGATTTCACGCAGCTCGCCGATCCGGTGCCGCCGTTCAATACCGTGGCCCGCCAGCGACTGGCGGCCATCGACCTCAGCACCGGCGACCCCACCGCCTGGAACCCCGGTGCGGACGGCCAGGTGCTGGCCCTGGCGGTGCACGGCGATGACGTCTTCGTCGGCGGGCAGCAGGTGCAATGCGGTGGCGCTTCGCGACCGAACCTCAGCGTCATCGGCCGCACCACCGGCCTGGCCACGGCGTGGAACCCGCAGGTGCAGGGCGCCTACGTCCGGGCCTTCGCCATCGGCAACGGCACGCTGTACTTCTCCGGCACCTTTTCCGCGGCCGGGGGCCAATCGCGCTCCGGCGCCGCCGCCTTCACCCTCGCCACGCAGGTCCTCACGGACTGGGCCCCGGTGCCGGACGACCTCATCCGCGCGATCGTCGTCCACGGCAACACCGTGTACCTCGGCGGTGCCTTCAACACGATGAACGGTACGCCGAGCGAACGCGTGGCTGCTGTGGATGCCCAGTTCGGCCAGGGCTTCGGCTGGGCGCACAGCGTCAGCGGGGGCGTCGGCGTCTTCGCCATGGCCCGTGTCGGGTCCACGCTCTACCTCGGTGGTCAGTTCGGGACCGTCGATGGCATCGCCCGCACCAACGCGGCGGCGATCAACGGCGGCGGAAGCGTCACCGCCTGGGACCCCGGCATCTCATGGGCGGTATACGGCATGTGCCCGCTCGGCGGCAGTGTCGCCCTCTCCGGCCAGATCGGGAACAACGGCAGCCTCAACATGGTGGATGCCACCACCGGCGCCGTGCTCGCCTGGTCCGGGGTGCAGGACGAAGTGTACGCGGTGGCGGCATCGTCCACCGCGGTGGTGGCGGGCGGTTCGTTCAACGCGGTGTACAACTACCCGGTGACCAGTTTCGCCGTGCTCGGCCCCCCGGTGCCCAGCGTGGTCATCTCGGGCTCCGTGCAGCTGTACGGGGCCTTCGACACGGGCACCGGTCTGATGCGGGACAACCTGCGCAGCGCGGGCACCCTGCCCTACACCGAACCCTATACCGCATTGGGCTACACCTTCACCGCCGGTGGTGGCGAGGGCGTGGTCCCCTCCCTGGTGATGAACACCACCGGCGCCTCGGCCATCGTGGACTGGGTGGTGGTGGAGCTGCGCAACAGCCTCAACAGCGCCCAGGTGGTCTGCAGCCGCCGCGCTTTGCTGCGCCGCAGCGGCCAGCTGGTCGACCTGAACGGGCAACAAGGGCTGGCCCTGCCCGCTCCTCCCGGCAGCTACTTCGTCGCCATCCGCCACCGCAACCACCTCGGTGCCATGAGCGCGAGCCCCATCGCCCTCTCCTCCACGCAGGTCACCAGCATACCGTTCACCTTCAGCAGCTTCCTCACGTACGGCACCGAAGCCCGCAAGCAGGTGGGCAACACCATGTTCCTGTGGCCGGGCGACGTCACCTTCGACCATCAGGTGCGCTACACCGGGGGCAACAACGACCGCGACCCCATCCTCACCGCCATCGGCGGCATCAACCCCACGGCCACCCTCGCGGGGCAGTATCGCCGCGAGGATGTGAACCTGGACGGCACCGTGAAATACGCCGGGGCGAGCAACGACCGCGACATCATCCTGCAGACCATCGGCGGCGCCCTGCCCACCTCCGTGCGGAACGAACAGCTGCCCTAGCCGCACCGATCACCGGACCGGACCCGACACCCCGACCGATCCCCAGCCATGCCCACCGCGCGACTCCTCCTGCCCGCGCTCGCTGCCGGCCTCGCCGGACCGTTGTGCGCTCAGTCCCTGGTCTTCCAGGAGACCTTCGACACCGGTGTCCTGTCGCCCGGCTGGGTGTGGCAGGCCGCCGCGCCGGTGCTGAGCGCTCCGGACGCTTCCGGCGCCGGCCAATGTGCGGGCAAAGTGAGCTTGAACGACACGCCCCCTCCGCCGGGTGAACTGGGCTCGGTCCTGTTCCACGACCTGCCCTACGCCCCGGGCGCCAGTTACCAGGTCTCCTTGCATATGCGTGTGGAGAACCCGTCGCTGCAGTTCGTCAGTGTCGGCTGCGCGGTCGGTTGGTGGGGACCCGGAGGCTTCCTGGAGAGCAGCTTCCTGTTCTCCCAGAACACCGCGTGGGAGTGGATGCAGAGCCCCCTCTTCGTCCCGGCCGTCAACACCCCGACCCCGAACCTGCGGTTCGGCGTCCTCCTGTCCGTGAGCGGCCTGGATGCCACGGGCTACTACGATGACATCGCGGTGCAGGCCTACGGCTTCACGCCGCCGGCCCCCGTGCGGCTGAACGCCAAGGCGTGGTTGGACGGCGCGTTCGTGCCCGCCCAGAGCCTCATGCGCGATGACCTGCGCAACGCAGGCCTCCTGCCCGGCGTGGACCCGTACGGCCTTGGAACGGCCGTGGCGCCCTCCGCACTGACCGTCACCGGCAACAATGCGGTGGTGGACTGGGTGCGGGTCGACCTGCGCATCCATCCGGAGAACGGCGGAGCGGTGGCCTCCGCTGCGGGCCTGCTGCAGCGCGACGGCGACATCGTGGCGGCGGACGGCAGTTCGGCCCTGGGGTTCAACGCCCCGCCGGGCAACTACCATGTGGTGGTGCGGCATCGGAACCACCTGCCCATCATGAGCGCGGCGTCGCTTGCCCTCGTCGCCACGCCCACCACCCTCGACCTGCGCCTGCCCGGAACGGCGGTGCATGTGCGGCCGGCGCCCCATACCGACCTGCCGCGAAGGACCGTGGGGCCGTGGAGCACGATGTGGGCCGGCAACGCAGCCCCCGACGACCGCGTGCGCTACACAGGCGTTTCGAACGACCGCGACCCGGTGCTCGTCGCCATCGGGGGCAGCGTGCCCACCAACACCCTGAGCGGACAGTACAGGGTCGAGGATGTGAACCTCGATGGCATCGTGAAGTACGCCGGAACGGGCAACGACCGCGACCTGATCCTGCAGACCATCGGCGGGCTCGTGCCCACGGCGGTGCGTGTGGAACAGGTGCCTTGACCCCAGCGGACCT
Organism: Flavobacteriales bacterium; assembly: GCA_016713875.1. NCBI lineage: Bacteria > Pseudomonadati > Bacteroidota > Flavobacteriia > Flavobacteriales > Flavobacteriales bacterium. The sequence continues at coordinate 522,902 of JADJOI010000003.1, read as the reverse complement.
CCGCTTCACTACACACAGCCCACACCCGCCCACCGCCGCATGAAGCATCTGTTTCCCGCCGCCCTCGTGCTCGTCGCCATCGGGTCGCGGGCACAGGCTCCGATACCGCCCCCGGTGTCCACCGACCTCAACAGCGGCATGCCCCTCACGTGGGGCATTGAAGCCTACAACACGGTGGATTGGACCTGGGCGCCCACCGTGGGCTACGGCGGAACGGGCGGCCTGATCATGGACTGCGGCACATGCATGGGGTACGAGGAGACCACCTTCTGGGCGCCCTGGCTCGACCTCTCCAGCGACCCGTTCGTGAACGTGACCTTCAACTGTGCGATCATCGGAGGTGCCATGATGTGGCCACCACCGGTATGGGCGCGGCGCGATGGCGTGGGCGGTGCATGCTACCTCTACCGCTACGGCGTGGCGGACCTGATCCCGCCGCCCGACGAGGTGATCCCTTCCACCCTCAACCCCTTCCCCCCGCTCGACCCCAACAACGTGCAGTGGGTGTCGATCACCTATCCGTTCCAGGCGGGCCTCAACGCCGACAGCGTGCGCATCGGCAACACCTCCACCTTCGCGCCGGCGACCGAAGCGAACGACCTGCTGGTGCTGCGCACGCAGGAGGCGGTCACCTTCCGCTCCCTGCGCCCCGTCGACCGCCTGGAGGTGATCGACCTCAGCGGCCGCGTGCTGCGGCAACAGGAGGTGGGCGGCACCGAGGCCCTGCTTCCGCTCGATGGCCTGGCCGGCGCACTCCACCTGGTGCGGCTCTGGCGCAGTGGTGTGCCCGCGGTGGTGCGCTTGGCGCGGTGAACAGGCAGCCCACCGACCGAAAGCCCGTCCCCATGGAACCACTTGCGCCAATGAACGTCAGCCTCGCCACCCTCCTTGCCTGTGTGCTCGCGCCCGCCACAATGGCGCAGACCCTGGTGTTCAGTGACAACTTCGACAGCGGTGTGCCCGACCCGCTGTGGGTCTCCACCAGCCAGGGGCCCTTCATCATCGGCAGCGGTTACTTGAGCCCCTACGGCATCGGCATCAGCAGCCAGGACCTGAACGCCCCGCCGCTCGCCAGCCCCTTCCTCGCCTACCTCTTCCACCCGATCACCTTCGACCCCAACGCCACCTACGAGCTGTTCAGCGCGGTGCGTGTGGACGATCCCACCAACAACCAGAGCCAGGCCCGCGCCTACCTGGGGTGGATCGACCCGCTCGCCCCGGACTACCAGTTCTGCATGGGCGGTGGCACCTGTTGCGATCCGTGGCAATCCGGCGGCGTCTCCAACTTCTGCTGGGCCCAACCGTCGCCGAACCATGTCTTCGGCGTGGTGCTCACCATGCTGGACGGGTCCACCAACTGCACGGCCTACTTCGACAACGTGAGCGTGTTCGACAACAACCTGCCGACCAACGTGGCCGCTGCCCCGGTGGCTCCGGTCCTATCCTTGGCCCCGAACCCGGCCGTGGACCAGGCACTCGTCACCTTCCTCGACGCGTTCACCGGCACCGTCGACGTGTGCGATGCCCAAGGCCGGATCCTCCGCACGTTCCCTTTGGTGGGCCAGCGCAGCCTGCCGATCCAGGTGGGCGCGCTGCCGGCCGGCGTGCTGATGCTCCGCGCCATCGGGGCGAACGGCACCACGGTGCAGCGCTTCGTGAAGCAGTAAGCGCTGTGCGGCCGAGGGTCGCATTCCGCGTGAGCGGTAGAGGCAAGCAGTCCGCAGCGAGGATCACTGCCCCGGGTCAAGCCCGGGGTGAACTCCTCGCGCGACGGCGCGCTCCCGAGCTGAGGCTTTGCGAAGCGAAGGGATGGCGCCGGCACGCTTCGGTGTGTGCGCTATTCCTTCAGCACCTTCGCCCGCCAATCGAACCGCGGCACTTCGCACAGATACAAGCCGGGCGCGAACTGCTGCAGATCGAGCCCATCGCCGTAGCGACCATCGTAGTGAACGGCTCCCGACAGGTCGCGCAGGATCACCCGCTCGCGTGCGTCAAGCACGGTTGAGCCGCCGATGTGCGCGATCCCGTCCGTGGGGATCGGATGGACGACGAATGTTCCATCAACACCGAATTCACCGACCGCGTTCAAGACGCATGTCGGGGTCCATGAGAGATCGTTCGCGCGGGCGTGTGTGTTCAGCGCCGTGGTCGATGGGGTGAAGGGTGCGTTGCTCATCGCATGGTCGGTCACGGTCGGAGCGTGCAAGGTTGAAGTGACCGACGTGACGGGAATGAAGTCGCACGAAGCCCCACCGCTGCTGAAGTTGATCACCTTGTCGGCGGCGATCAATTTCAGTTCACCCGCCCCGTTGGTGAAGAAGCCCTGGATGAAGTCGGCGGCGACGGTGGGTGCCTGGTAACGCCGTGCACCCACCAGCGAACCATCGGATCCCAGGTCGAGCACCATGATCTGGTAGTACGCATCGGTTCCGGCCGCGAGCAGTTCGCCACCCGGCATCTCCACCACGGCATGCACGGTGAGCCCGCCGCTCGCATCGGCATACCGCCTGCACCACAACAGGCTGCCGTCGGGAGCCAGCTTCAGCAGGCAGCCTTCGTACGTGGTCGCACCCGTGGTGAAATAGCCGGCCAGGAGGAGGTTGCCATCAGCGGTGTTGATCAAGGTAAAGGTGTCTTCGCTCTGCGCCGAAGCGCTCGGCAGCATGTCGTAGAACTTCATCCAAGTGGCACCGCTCAAGGCGGTGCGCATCACCATCAGGTTGCGGTCGTGGTCGCTGGAGGAGAACGCGCCCGAGCCGTAGAGCGTGTGCTCGTCGATCGGCGAGCCAATGCCGCCATAGACGTTGTACAGCGCGTCGCTCGGCGCGGTCATCTGTTGTCCGCCCCATGCGGTGCCCGTCTCATCGCCGAAGATCCTGAACGACCCACCCGCCAGGATCCCGCTCCGCTTCGTGTACGCCATGAAGTATGTGCCTGTGGGGATCATGCACGCTACCTGGTCCTGGAAGTAGCCGACACCGCCGATGTTGTCGATCGACTTGCTCCAATCCGGAACTCCTGTGCTGGTGAGGTGCGTAACGAACCCATAGGTGAGGCCCCCGCTGGTCTTGCTGCCGCACAGCACGCGCCCTGAGCCCAGGGGTTCCGCATCAAAGAGGAAGGTCAACGGGCTATGGCCGCGGAAAGCCGATGCGTCGATCAGGGTGTGGTCGGGGGCGGTGGTGGTGAGCAAGGAAACGTGGGTGGAATCCCAACCGAACTTGCGCTCGCAGACGTATTGCGTGGTACCACCGCCCAGGTCGATGGGGCGCATGAAGCGCGTGGAGCTGGAGGGATCCAGCTGGTAGTTCATCTGGATCTGCGCGTGGGCCGTTCCTGTGAGTGCGACCGTGAACATCAGAAAAGCGCATTGCTTGCTCATGTGGTCGGATTTCCGGCAAGCTAAGCCCCTGTCGATCCCGGCAAAATGACCCTGCGCAGCGCTCGCACATCGATCGCCGGCCCCCCAAAAACACCTGAGTTCAATTCATCCACAGATGATGCAGATGTCACAGATAGCCCTCGCGACGCATGCATTCATCTGCATTATCCGCGACATCCCGCCGAGTTGGACAGGTCCTGCGGATAGCCTTGCGCCGTGATCACTCCCGCGCCACCACTTCCTTGTCGATCATCCCTTGCAAGGCGAGCACGCGCTGCTCCACCCCTTGGTACTGTTCGATCATATAACCGCGAATGAACATGTTCATGCGGAGAAAACCCTTGAACGACGCATCATCCATCAACGCTTCCGGATCGATGGGCTGACCACTCTCCCACAAGGTGTCCACCACCACCTTGGCCATCAGTTGTGGTAGGATGTGGTCGAATTGCAGCTTTCCATCCGCCTCGAACTCCAAGTTGCGTAAGTAGGTGTATCGTTCGGAATACAGCGTGGTGATCATCTGCCGCAGGCTGTCATTGCGGATCAGGTTGAAGCCGATGCTCTTCAGGTTGTCGTAGGCGGAGGTGTTCGCCGTGAGCTGTGTATTGCCGAAAATGTTGCCGTAGTGGATGCGCAGGGAATCATGGAACGGTGTGCGCTCATCGAGTTGCTTCAGCACGGCTTGGTTACCGCGCAGCAGTTGCCCGTTCCGTTGGATGTTGAAGCGACAATCCGCCAGGTCGCGGTCCAGGTTCGCCCGCATCTCGCGCAGGATCTTCAGCTCCTTCACACCGTCCTTGCGGTCATCGTTCCAGTTGTTCACCTCCAAGGCGAGCAGGATACCGACCATCACCATGAAGATCTCGCCCACGCCGCTCACGAGCAGTTTGGTGAGGCGGTGTTCGGGGCGCAGGTTGTTGCGGAGGGTCTTGAAGAGGGACATGAGATGAAGGTCGATCTGTCGAGGCTCATTCGACCCCTTTCAAGAGTCCGAGAAGTTCCTTGGTGGTCAGCGTATCGCGGTCGGTTTTGTCGTAGATGGTGAGCAGGTACACATTGCCTTGTAGAAGCCGCACATAGGTGTTCACGCGGCCGCCACCCGATCTGCCGCTGTCCTTCGATGCAATAGAAAGCCGGATCTTGTAATAGTCCTTCCCGATCGGCGTGCCTTGGACCGGGCGCTCTTCAAGCGAAGTGACCAAGGCAAGGAGATCCTCATCAAGTGAGCGATGCCGCTTCTTCAGTGCCTTGAACCGACGCTTGAAGAACGCGGTGAGGATAACCTCAGCCATGCTTGAGGAAGTCGCGGGCGCGGGTGAGCTTCTTCTCGCCGCGGGCATCGGCCTTGGCCTCCATCAGCGCATCCAGCAGGTCGTTCGCGAAGGCCACCTTGCGGCCATCGCGGATGATGCTGGTGACCTTCACGAAATCGAGTTCGCCCAGGAGCTCCAGTAGCAGGCGGCGCTTGCGCGTGTTCTTGAGTTGGAGGACGATCTGTTCCATGGTGTGAGTGAAGGTGCAGCGAAGTTAGGGTCTGTGCCATTGGAGCAATACAATTGAACCGCCACGGCGCAACGTTGCGTTCCCGTTGCGTCGCCGCGTCGTTGCGATCAAGCCTCCCGTGCCGAACTTCACCAGTACAAACACGGAACGAACGCCGGCCAATAGATCGCCGGCCCGATCCATACGACCATGTCATGGCAACCATCGGGCTTTCTTTGCGTCCTAAGACCACCATGGTGTTGGATCCTTCCCGCAGCGCGGTCCGGCCAACTGGCTTGACACGGTCCCTCATCTTCGGATGCGCGTTGAGCTCGTCGTTCCCTCTTTTCGGCCAGTCCCCTCCTTTCGCGTGGAGCTATGACGTGCCGGCCGACTCGGCGAATGCCGTTTCCTATTGCCCTCTCGTTCCTGCAGGCAACGGCGACGATTACCTCCTGTCCCAGATCGGTCTCACCACCTTGCCTTCTCGCCGGCAGGTGCATCGCATTGCGGCGGATGGCACCCTCCTCTGGCGCCGCCGCATCGAAGCGCCCATCGGTTCCTGGGGCACCGAGCATATGTGTTGGCTTGCTGACGGTTCACTGGCGCTGGCGGGCTCCATGTACTCCAACGCCGGGCTCTACCTGCATCTGGACAGTAACGGGGTGCCCATCGATGCGGTCATGTTCCAGGTCGGCGCACAACAGCTCAACGCCGTGCAACCGATGAGCGACAGCACCATCCTGCTCGCCGGCAGTGGCTCCTATCACGGCTGGCACGCGGTCGCCACAGCGGATGGAACCGTGCTGGACGCGTGGTGGACCGAAGTGGCCGGAGAGAACACCTACTTCAGTGGCGCGGTGCCTGCGGCCAGTGGAGGCTATCTGTTCCATGGGTTCACCAACATCCTGCCCGACGGCATCAGGGACGTGGTGATCGCGCGCACGGATCCGAACGCCCAAGTGCTCTGGGCACACCAACTCTCACGAAACGCGGACCGTTACCTGCCCGTCGGATGCATGGAGCTGCCCAATGGAGACATCCTGGTGTGCGCTCAGGAGCACGATGTCAACCCATACGATGGCTCGTTGATCATCACACGGTTGGGTCCCACAGGGCTCCCGCTATGGTCGAAGAAGGTCACAGCTTCCGGCAGCGGCTCCAACTTCGCCGCAGGCCGGATGCTCCCCATGCAGGACTCGACCGCCCTGCTGATCGGCAAGGTCCAGGATCCTGCGGCCCAGTTGGCGGTGCTCCGGATCGACGCGAACGGCATGGTGATCGGCAACTCCGTTCTTCCCATTCGATCAAGCCGGGCCGATGCATGTCTGACCGGCGGCGAGCTTCATCTGTCGAACGTGGGGCTGGCACTGAACAACCGATCGGTGACCACCCATTTGCGGTTGGACAGCACGCTCAGCTGGTGCGCCAGTACATCGATGGCCCTGGCACTGGACACGGCCACAGTGGGGCTCGACACCACCAGCACCACCGTGGTGAACACATCCTTCGTCACGACCAACGTCCTTGCCTTGTTCTCATCCACGTTGGACCCCCCCGTGGTCCTCGATCCGTGTTTGAGCACAGGGCTGCCACCGCGCGCGACGGAGGGATCATTGCCACGATGCGTACCGCAACCTGCGGACCACTTCGTCACGATCCTGCTCCCGGAGATGGACAACTGGTCCTGTACGGTGCATGACCTTGGAGGAAGGATCCTGCGAGAGCAAAGTACTTGGTCGGCCGATCGTTTGGAGCTTCCAACGGTGGATCTGCCCTCCGGCCCCTACGTCGTTCGCCTCCAGAGCCCGCGGGAGAACCGCTCGCTGATGACGCGGTTGGTGGTGCTTCACTGAACTTCCGGCTGGCGCTGACAGGCCCTGACCAGCCGGTCACGTGTACCGCGGCCCGAGCCAGCGGCAAATGAATACACGACGTTGCGTTCCCGTTGCGCCGTAGCGTCGTGGCGGTTGATGCATTCCTGCCGATCTTCGCTCCATGCAACTCCAGAACTACGCCGCCGGCCAATGGATCGCCGGCTCAGGCAAGCAAGCGGAACTCCTCGACGCCATCACCGGCGATCTCATCGGCACCACGAACGGCTGAAGGCTCGACTTCGGCTGTCAGAACCCGTGTTCAACCACCCTGCCCCAATAGCGCCCGTTCTGGAAGATCCATGTGACCAGGTATCCCCCAGCGCCGTCGCTGTTCATCATGTGGATATAGAGGCGTTCCCGGTCCTTGGATAGTCGGCAACTGGCATGGATGGATATAGGAGCATCATTAGAAGCCGGATAGGTATCGCAAATGTTCGGTTCGTAGAGGTTGGTATATCCGCGCTTGGGGACATTCAACATCTTACCCTTCATTGTGACGTTCACACCTTTGATCTCGCGCCGCGGCATACCTCCATCCGTGCCCCAGAAGCCGAGACCATCGATGTTGCAGAGAAAGGGCACCTGTTGGCTGCGGTCGTAACCGAAGGTGTGCTTCGCAGTATCGAACGGCGCTCCTTCGATCACCACGGTGATATCGTTTCCCTTGAACTCCGCTCGGTCATGGCAATTCGCGCGTCCCGGTAGCGCGATCAGTTCCACAGTGCTTGTCTCCTCCAACAGGCCGGTCGGATAGAGGGACAACACTTCAGCGCGCATTGTCGGATCGAGCAGGGAATCGATGGTCCATTCAGCATATTGGTCCATGACGCAATCCTGACCTATGGCACTTGCGCGCACGGAGAACGAAAGGACAGTGAGCACTAGGAATGAGGACGCGTTCATGGCTGATCAAAGGAACGCGAAAGCGCTTCGCAGCGTATGCCCGCGTGCGCGATAGGAGCGGAATGCTCGCAGGCTAGGATCCCCGGATAAAGGTCGGCGCGAACGAGTGCGGACTACTTATTCCCGACGCGCGCGAGGGGCTTCTGTTTCCCATGGCGCACACGGTACACCACCACGTCCTCCCCCTCCATGGCATACCACACCACATACGGGAAGCGGGACAGGACCGCCGCGCGATAGACCTTCTTGCGAACTGCGAAGCCGGGTGGGTTCTCCACGATGAAATGCAGGCACTCCTTCAAATCCTCCCGGAACCGGGCACCGAGCCCAGGACGTTGAACCTCGTACCACAAGTGCGCCTGCCGGATCTCCTCCAGCGCCTCCGGCTTGATGACGAGCATGAGACCTATCGCTCGATATCCTTCTTCAAGATCTCCTCCACCTGCTGCCAGGTGTAGGAGCGGCTTTCGCCGTTCAGGTGGCGTTCGCGGCGCTCATCCAACATGGCGAGTTCATCGTCGGAGAGGTCCAGGTCTCTAGGCTCGTGGCGCAAAGCGCGCTGTTGTGCGCGGTCCTCTTCCAGGATGCGTTGCACCTCCTGCCAAGTGAAGGTGCGATCCGTTCCTGAAGGCTCTTGAACAACGCTCATGTGTTCGTTGGGAACGACATAGCCCCGTGGTGCATCGAACGCGCGCTTGATCACGAGCAAGAGGTACTCATCATCGATCAGCGCGATGCGTTCTAAAAGTTCGAGCTTCAGCGTCTTGAGGTCCATAGCTCAAAGCTACGGGTAGAGCGCGGTGCCAGCGTGAGCGATAGGAGCAAGTAGCCCGCAAGCGAGGAACGAGCGCGGACTACTGCGGATAGCGCGACGGCGCGCATTTGGCGCCGGCACGCCCACACTTCGACCCTTCGACCTGCTCAGGGCTCAGTGTGACACGTGCCGCATTCATCAGCGTTTATCTGCTCGATCAGCGTCATCAGCGTTCCCCCTTTCCCGCCGATCTTCGCTCCATGCAATTAGAGAACTACGCAGCGGGTGAATGGATCGCCGGCTCCGGCAAGCAATCCGACCTCATCGACGCCATCACCGGCGAGCTCATCGGCACTACCTCCTCCGGCGGGCTGGACTTCGGGCAATGATCAAGTCTCATAGCCGTTGACGGCATCATGCATGTTCGCCGCTATCTGAGTCGACTGCTCCACTCTCGTTGGCTTGTGCTCCTTAATCTGCTTGTTGGCGGTGGAGCACTTGTCGCGAATCACTACTTCCAGTTCTTCTGCCGACCGGTTGCTTGGGCGGTCGTGGTTCTCACACTATCGTTCGTTCCGGTCATGTTCTTTGGCTTGTACTCGGAACACATGCCGAGGATCATGGGCTTGGCATCGTACCTGTTCGGATGTGCTGCGTGCATCTGTGTGTACTGTATCCTATTCATCTGGGAATGGAACCTCTTCGCTCTACCGATCGCATTTGTTCGTCCTGAAGCGATACTGGCCTATGTGCCCCATTTCTTCCTCGCGCAGATACTGGCTTTGGTCTTCTCCGAGCATCAATTGTTCCACCGAGCCTACTTCAAAGCCGCTCTGTATTCTGGTGTTGTGTTCGTTCTTTCGATGGCCGTTTGGTTCAACGTGAACACCCGCCCTGTTTTCCACGCGCTTCGGTGCGGTCCGGAATTCGCTTCCTCCATCACACCCTCCTACATGACCGAGCGGATGCTCGGGATGAGTTGGAGGTATCACTTGAAATTTTGCGCTTATGATGGTTGGCGCCCGCCATTGCATGATCCGGCTTTGGTCTCCGCACTCTGGCTCAATGTCATTGTTGAGCCGATCCTGCATTTGGCCGGATATGAAGACCCTTGTCAAGGGGCATCATGGCAAGGCTTCGAGTTCACGGATGAACGCCAGCGCTACAACTTGGAAAAGGCGATCATTGTTTACCGGCGCGTCTTTCCCGACCGTCCGATCCGGGAAGATTGCTCTTGCGCTGTTGAGGAAAGTGTTACATACCTGAACGACCCGCTTTGGCGATAGTGCAGTTCGCGTGAGCGATCGAACGGGAAAGCCCGGAGGCTGGTCCTGAGCGAAGTCGAAGGATCCAGCCGAGGACTTGGACCCCGGCTCAAGGCCGGGGTAAACTCAGAGCGCGACCCGGAGGCTCTTGCGAAGGGGCACGCCCCAACCACCTGCATTCGCAATCCCGCTGCGCACCCGTTGCGTTCGTTGCGCCGTTGCGGTTGAGCATTCCGTGCCGAACTTCGCGACATGCAGCTAGAGAACTACGCCAGCGGACAATGGGTGAAAGGCACGGGCAAACAGGCCGAGCTAACGGATGCGATCACCGGTGAATTGGTAGCTACCACCTCCTCCGGCGGCCTAGACTTCGCCCACATGCTCCACTACGCCCGCACCGTCGGCGGCCCGCCCCTGCGCAAAATGACCTTCCCCGAGCGCGGACGCATGCTCAAGGCCCTCGCCCAATACCTCTTCGACAGGAAGGACAAGTACTACGAGATCTCGTATCGCACCGGCGCCACCAAGGCCGACAGCTGGGTGGACATCGAGGGTGGCATCGGCAACCTCTTCGCCAATGCCAGCTTGACTAGTTCAGTCTGGGCAATTTTAGCGCAGGCCAGAATACCAATCAGAGCATGTGCTAGTGGCAGAGCGTCAAGTTGAATCTGTCCCAATTCGTTCGCGTTTCACCTATCAATCCTCCGTCGCATCGACCACTGATATTGTAGAAGAACTTGAAGGAATACCACCCAGACTCGCTTGCCTGATATGTGAGGACGTTTCTGAATTCATCCCGTGCGGCGAACTTCATATTCACATCAGGCGATGGCTCCCTAACTGTGATCCGGTCAAATTCCTTTTCCCCTTTCTCAATGACGAAGTAAGCCCCAACACAGTTCCAACCGTCATTCGGTCTTGTCTTGTCCGGTGGACAATAATGCAACGCAGTGACTTGAAAGTCCAGCTTGACTAAGATTTGTTCCCCAGTCTTAAGGTAAACCGCTTCACTGAGGGCGATGCGCTCATTTACATTGCGTTCAGCGTTTGCATTAAGACTGGTCGGTGGCTGGCAAGGAGGCGGAGGAGGAGCAATCGCCGTCAAATAGACGATTACTGGGGCATACTTGTCCGTCGCGAGCTCGAAATAGAAATCGTCGTCTGTCGAAGTCACCTCGAATGGGATTGTCGAGTGCGTGCCAGCTTGAATCTCATCCAAATTCAGAAGGGCTTTCATGTCCTTTTCAACGCCTGCAGATTTGATGCGGCAAGACTTGATTACGGCCGGTTGCATGTTCTGCCCAAGACCTACGTCAATTGTGACTATGTGTCCAGAGATGCGAGGACCCTTTACCTGCAGACCCGGGGACGTCGACTGGTAGATAGTGCGCACACATTCCAGCCAAGCGGCAGTTTGATTCGCAGGGACGAATGAAATTTCGACGTATTTGTCCCATTGCCAGTTGCTGCTGCTCTCAAAATTTCTCACTTGCTGCTCAAAGGAACTGTTAGCCGTCGCAAAGGAACCGCTACCGCCGACCGGAATAGGAACTTCTGTTGGGAGGATTACACTGAAGTCAAATCCGGCGTTAGTGCTACCGCTACTACTCTGCAAAGACGACTGATAGTCTCTCACTGCCCTAACCAGTGATTCGTGACTGTTGACCATCTCTCGATGAACAACAAGAACGTCTTTGCAGGGATTCTGGGCTATTGACATTCCTACGAGCACGACCGTGCTCACCAACAACTGGGTGCGGAGGGTTGTCATGGGAATTCGATGGTTAGTTGTGCGAAGGTAGCAGACTATTCATTGCGTGAGCGATCGAACGGGAAAGCCCGGAAGCCGGTAATCCGGCTGAGGACTTGGACGGAAGAGCGCGACCCGAGGCCCTGCGAGGGGCACGCACAAACACACCTCACTTCTACCTTCGCTCCCATGCAACTACAGAACTACGCGTGCGGCGAATGGGTCGCCGGTGCAGGAAAGCAATCGGAGCTGATCGATGCGGTCAACGGAGAACTGATCGGGACAACTTCCAGCACCGGGCTGGACTTCGGAAGGATGCTCACCTACGGTCGCGAAGTCGGTGGGCCAACGCTCCGGAAGATGACGTTCCCGGAAAGAGGCCGGATGTTGAAGGCGCTGGCGATGTACTTGATGGATAGAAAGGAGAGCTACTATGAACTCTCCTACCGCACCGGCGCCACCAAGGCCGACAGCTGGGTGGACATCGAGGGCGGCATCGGCAACCTCTTCGCCAACGCGAGCTTGCGCCGCGTGCTGGGCAACATGCCCTTCTACGTGGACGGCGATACCGTGAAGACCAGCAAGGGCGGCAGCTTCATCGGTCACCACATCATGGTGCCCAAGGAGGGCGTGGCCGTACACATCAACGCGTTCAACTTCCCCATCTGGGGCATGCTGGAAAAGGTGGCCGTGAACTGGATGGCCGGCGTGCCCGCCGTGGTGAAGCCCGCCACCGTCACCAGCTACCTCACCGAAGCCATGGTGAAGGACATCGTGGCCAGCGGCATCGTGCCCGAGGGGGCGATCCAGCTGATCGTGGGTAGCGCCGAAGGATTGCTGGACAGCGTGATGCACCAGGACGTGGTCACCTTCACCGGCAGCGCCACCACGGGCCGCATGCTGAAGAAGCACCCGCGCATCGTGGACGAGAGCGTGCCCTTCAACATGGAGGCCGACAGCCTCAACGCCATCGTGCTCGGCCCCGACGCCGTGCCGGGCACCGAGGAGTACGACCTCTTCATCAAGGAAGTGGGCAAGGAGATGACATTGAAGTGCGGCCAGCGCTGCACCGGCGCGCGCCGCATCCTGGTGCCGCAGAACGTGCTGGAGGATGTGCAGATCGCCATCGGCAAACGTCTTGGCGGCACCGTGATCGGCGACCCGCGTGTGGACGGTGTGCGCATGGGCGCCCTCGCCGGACAGACGCAACGCAACGAGGTGAAACGCGCGCTGGACGAACTGCTCAAAGGCTCGCAGATCGTCTACGGCAGCGCCGACAGCGTGGACGTGAAGGGCGCCGACGCCGCCAAGGGCGCCTTCATGAGCCCCATCCTGCTGCTCAACGCCGACCCCTGGAAGAACCTGCAGAGCCACAACGTGGAGGCCTTCGGTCCGGTGAGCACATTGATGCCCTACACCGACATCGACGATGCCGTGGCCCTCACCAAGCTGGGCAAGGGCAGCCTCTGCGCCAGCATCGCCACGTACGGTGAAAAGGTGGCGCAGCAATTCGTGTGGGGCGCCGCCAGCCACCACGGCCGCATGCTCATCCTCAACCGCGAAATGGCCAAGGAGAACACCGGCCACGGCTCACCGCTCGCAACCCTCGTACACGGCGGCCCCGGTCGCGCGGGCGGCGGCGAAGAGATGGGCGGCAAGCGCGGCGTGATGCACTACCTGCAGCGCACCGCCATTCAGGGCCACCCCAGCATGATCACCGCCATCACCCAGCAATACCAGCAGGGCGCGCGCATGAACATCACCGAGCGCCACACCTTCCGCATGCACTTCGAGGAACTGCAGGTGGGCGATACCGTGATCACCGACATCCACCCCGTCACCTTGCAGGACATCGAGGACTTCGCCCACCTCAGCGGCGACAAGTTCTACGCGCACATGGACGCCAACAGCCTCGAAGGCACCATCTTCACGGGGCGCGTGGCGCACGGCTATTTCATCCTTTCAAGGGCTGCGGGGTTGTTCGTGGATCCGCCAAAGGGGCCGGTGCTGTTGAACTATGGGTTGGATGAGTGCAGGTTCGTTAAGCCCGTTTATCCTGGGATGACGATACAAGTCAGGTTCACGGTCAAAGAGAAAGTCGATCAAGAGAAGCGGACGCCTGAAGACGTTGCCAAGGGCATTGTGAAGTTCCTCGTTGATGTCTTTGACGAGACAGGCGAAACTGTTGCCATTGCCACGATCCTTACGATGGTGAAAAAGCTGGATCAGAATTGATGATGCGCTTCTCGATTGTGTTGATCTCCATTGTATGTAATGGACTGTGGCCTTCCTTGGCGCAATCAGATATCGGCAAGGCTGTTACAGTACACCGTTCCGGCATCACGCTCAGCGTGGGTCGGGATGGAACCTACTCACTCGACTCCGATCGGCTTGAGGTCCTCGTTGCCGAGAACGCGAACATCGACACGCTCATCGAGAACATGATCCCAGAGCTATTGAAGGTCCAGCCCACAGACAGTGCCCGCGCATGGGTAAGGAAGGAACACAAACTTTGGCTCAAGGAACGATCTAAACAGTGCCGCCGGGAGGCCCGAACCGTTCCCAGAGATCGGCGGAGTGTGCGTGAACAAGGGTGCCACAAGTGGGCCGGGCTCTGGCGACTGGAGGAATTGTTGATGCGCTATGATGAACTTGCCCCGAAATAAGCCACCTGCCACAAGTACACCAAGACATGACAAGCCAGGTGCGCTTCACCGTGAAGGCGTCATCGTCCCGCCTCAGCGGGAAGAAAGTGGATCAGGAGAAGCGGACGCCGGAGGATGTGGCGAAGGGCATCGTCAAGTTCCTGGTGGATGTGTTCGATGAGACCGGGGAGACGGTGGCGATCGCGACCATTCTGACCATGGTGAAGAAGCTGGACCAGAACTGACCGATTATCTTTGGTGGCATGAGCACCCAGGCCGGTATCCTTTCCCGCATCACCACCGATCCGAACATCTGCCATGGCAAGGCCGTGGTGCGGGGCATGCGCTGGCCGGTGCAGAACGTACTGGAGTTGATGGCCAGCGGCATGAGCACCGAGGAGATCATTCGCGACCACCCTGAACTGGAACCCGATGACTTCCTCGCCTGCCTGGCCTTCGCGGCCAAGGTCACCGAAGTGAAATCCATCCACCGCGCGGCGCAGTGAACTGGCTGGTCGATACCCAGCTACCGCACCAGTTGGCCACAGCGCTCAAGCAGCGAGGCCATCATGCGGTGCATGCGTCCGAACTTCCAGCTGGCCATCTGAGTTCGGATGCTGCGATCATCGAACAAGCAGACCGCGAGGGCGCTGTAGTCGTTACAAAGGATGCCGACTTTATCGCCGTGTACGAAGTGAAGGGAGAGCCCAAGCGGCTCCTCTATGTGACCACCGGCAACATCCGCAACTCCGAGCTGATCTTCATCTTCATGAACTATCTCGACCTCATCTGCGAGGCACTGAAGGATGGAGGGCTGGTGGAACTGGACCGCAACGGCATTACAGTACGATGAATACCACAGCGACCCGCTCCGCCCCGGGTCGGTGCCCGGGGCAAGCTCTTCACGTTCCGCATCCAGCTACCGTGCTCAGCCGCGCGGCGGGCCCCCTCGCAAAGCCTCGGGGTCGCGCTTTACGCTGCAACTCCGCGCCCTGATTACCGGGCTTGCGGGGTTTTCGCTTCAATCGCTCACGCGGAATGCGCTCCTCAGCCAAAATCAGCCACTCAATGGTCTGCTCCGTAATCTTGTAACCAGAGCCGGTTTCCAAAGACCCACCACCCCTTGAGCACCCCCGCCACCAAAAAGCCAGAATGGCAACCACTGGATAAGCTGCTCTTTGATCCTGAGAACCCTCGACTTCCGACATCTAAAACGAATGCCTCTGATGATGAGGTGTATCGGTACATGCTGGAGGAGGGCAAGGTGACGGATCTGATGCAGTCTATCGGTCAACAAGGCTACTTCTCGGGAGAGCCGCTGATGGTAGTTCCTTCTAGCAAGACACCGGGCAAGTTTGAAGTCGTGGAAGGCAACCGCCGCTTGGCGGCCCTGAAGCTACTGGTCAACCCAGAGTACGCGCCCATCAAGCAAGCCTCGGTTGACACTATCGCCTTGGAGGCCCAATTCAAGCCGACCGAAGTGCCAGTAATCATCTATGACCGTCGGTCAGATGTACTACAGTATCTGGGTTATCGGCACATAACGGGAGTTGATCAGTGGGACTCACTTGCCAAGGCGCGCTACCTGCATCAACTCTTGGGGCTGCACTCCGACAAGAGCTATGCGGATCAGCTACGCAACCTATCGAGGACGATCGGGAGTCGAGCAGACTACGTGCATAAGCTGCTTACCGGCTTTGCTCTCTACAAGGATATCGAAGGCGCCAGCTTCTTCGGGATACCGGGGATCAGTGAGGAATCATTTTCGTTTTCGGTCCTCACCACCGCGCTGTCCTACAAGGGCATTTCGGAGCATATCGGCTTAGGCACCGGTCTAAATCGCTTCGACGCGGCGAGCGTGAACCGCAAGCACTTGAAGGAGTTGACCGAATGGTTGTTTAAAGAGACTGCTGAAGGACGTACACGCCTTGGCGAGTCACGAAAACTGCGCACACTTAACGCCGTGGTTTTGAGCAAGAGGGCGCTGGCTGAATTTCGAAAGGGTCGAAGTTTAGATGAGGCAAGTCTCCTTACGGATGAACCCAATCAAGTTTTCACAGCTGCAATAGACCACGCGCTCCGAAGACTAAAGGACGCGAGAGATCAGTCTCACCTGATTGATACCCCGGCAGCCAGAGATATTGAGGCGCTGCTTGAAGTTGCCAGAATGGCCAAGGACCTACACGACGCTATGAAGGTTAAACGGAATAGCCCAAGCGATCTTGATGACCTATGAGTACGCGGTTAGCGGCAATACCGGACTATGCGCTGTTTGACGTCCACCAGTGGGCGGACTACGCCGAATTAGTTTGCCTGTCATCACCAGATCGCGCAATCACATATGGCGATCTCCGCGACAGGCTTTACCCTTCACTTCGAGACCTTCGTTCAGACTTATTGGACGAGGACGCTGCGGGTGGAATGTACTCTCTAATTGATGAGGATCATTCAATCGAGCCAGAACCAAACGCGGCAAAGAGCGACGATCTCTGTCAGAGAATTTTCGAGTGCTTGCAGTATCGCCTGTTAGCCTATGGGGCAAGCTACCCGTTTGGGATAGACCATAAGACACTTGTTCGTGCGGCAGTGTTGAGCGACCGTCAGCGTCTCTATGTGTATTGCCTTATGTGCTCATCCCTTAATTACTTCATGGACCATAAGAACATTCTTACGGGCGAGTTCGAGGGTGTATCCAAGTCCGTGCTCGAATCAGTAGTGGGGCCCAGAATGAAGGTCATGAGGTTCGGCAAGAACACCACTCATGCTGCGGACTTCACTGGCAACATCACCAAGAAGATCGAGGACTTGGCAAAAGCGATGGGGGAACTCAGCCTGGTCAAGGAGGGTGACTACCCGGGCACGAGCACAGGCGATGATGGATTGGACCTCGTCGCAATAGACCACTACGGAGATGATATCGGTAGCAGACTTTCACTATTCGCGCAATGCAAGTGTTCTCCGACCTGGCACGAAACAGTCCACTCAAGTAGTCACAGTGCGTGGAGCGTTAAAATCCAGATGCGCTGTCCAAACGTCAATGTGGCAATGATTCCCTTTTGCATGCGATGCGCTGATGGGTCCTGGCATCGACAAACCGACATCGGCGGGTTCATGCTCATTGATCGGCAGCGTCTCCTGTCCCTTTGCCCGGATCCATTCCTCGGTCAGTTCATACCGCTCCAAGCAACTGGCGTGGTTGATCAATTCTTACTCGAGAAAGAAGCAGTGCTATGAAGCCTTTGAAAGCAGTTTCGCTCTTCTCCGGTTGCGGTGGTTTCGACCTCGGCGTCTCGAAGTCCGGCGTGGACATCATCATGGCCAACGACATCGACCACGATGCCGCCGTGGCCTATCAGTCCATTTTCCCTAACACTCAGTTCGTAGAGAAGGATGTGCGCCTGATCAAGATGTTTCCGAGCGCTGATATCCTGATCGGCTGCTATCCATGCACCGGCTTCAGTGGCGCCGCGAGACGCCGCTGGAAACACGGAGAGGACCGCGACTTGACGCAGAACGACAAGAACTTCCTTTTCCAGGAGTTCCTGCGCGCCATCGATGCCGTGAAGCCCAAGCTCATCTTCATCGAGAATGTGCGCGGCATGCTCAGCGCCAACGACGGTTACTTCCTGAAGCAACAGCTCGATGGCTTCCGGTCAAGGGGTTTTGAGAACATCGAACCGATGATCCTCAACGCCGCTGACTACGGCGTTGCACAAACCCGCGAACGCGTGTTCTTTGTCGGTTTCCACAAGCGCGTTGGACCGGTGTCCTTCGCCGAGCCGAAGGCGACCTACGGTAAGGGCACACCACGAGTACATCGTGCGCTACAGGATGTAATTGGTGACCTTCCCGAATGGCCTGACGGAGAGTTCCACGACGGCCCCTTCCACGGTCACTATCTGACCCGTAACCGCAAGCGGGCTTGGAGTCAGCCAAGCTTCACCATCGTCGCCGATGGGCACCATGTGCCATTGCATCCAGGCGGTGAGCCGATGTCCTTCGTCAGCAAGGACAAGTGGCGGCTAAACGGCGACTTCAACCGACGCCTCTCATGGCGCGAATGTCTTCGCATTCAAGGTCTGCCTGAGCGCATGAACGCTGGAGAAACGCTGTGGGACAAGTACCGAGTCATCGGCAACTCGGTGCCGCCGCGGCTCGCACAGAGGCTGAGTTCAAGAGCGATTTCGACGCTCGGTGAACTCCTCTAGATACCTCTTGGCGCGTTGATTGACGCCAGCAGCAATGCATGGCAATGCTTACCTTGCCGCTAACCTTGGCATCATGCGAATATTCATCGGATCGTCCACAGAGGCCGTTAAGCGCGGGACGCTGAAGAAGCTGTGCGGTTGGATAAAGGCGGCTGGTCACGAGCCGTTACCCTGGAATCAAACAGGACTGTTCCCGCCGGGATCATATACCCTGCAACGCCTCCTGCAAATTGCTTCAGATGTAAACGGTGCGTGCTTCGTCTTCTCGGAAGATGACAAGGGCTGGTATCGTCGGAGTATTTCAAAACACACTCGGGACAACGTCATTTTGGAATACGGGATGTTCACTGGCCGCCAAGATATCCTGCGTGCTATCATAGTCCAAGAGGGCAGACCTCGGGTGGCTAGTGACCTTCACGGCGTTACCGTCATTCGTTTGAGCAATCAGTCTTCTCGTTCTGAGTTCATGGCTTGGATTAAGGACCTCAACGAGACAAGTAAGACAGCCACCACCAAGTCGGGGATAATCTACACGAACAAGTACGGCATGCCAGATGCTAATGAGTATTGGTCGGGCCTCCGTGATGAGGCACGCACGCGCTTCTACATTCTTGGTCAATCGAACAAATCATGGATTGAGCGCAACCCAACCTATGCTGCTGCTTTATCCTGCAAGTTCATCGATATCATTGGTTCAAACGGCGAGTGCGGTATCATCTCAGCATCGAAGGGGGAAGGCATTCTGAATGCCTTTATCAAGAAACAGCTGGTGCCGCTGGCAAAGCGACACTTCAAGAAGGAGGCGAAGAAGAAGCTCCTTGATGGGTTTCGCTGCGGTATCATTCCTTCAGCGAATTACCGATGTATCATATCCGACAGCAAGATGGCGCTAATGCCGAGCATCATGACACCTGAATTCAGGGACGAATCGCTTGTCTTGGAGCTTCATCGGAACGTTCATCAAAAAGAGTACGAGTACTACCTAAGCGATGTCAAGCGAAACATGGAATCGCTCCATCGACCCGATCTAGTCATCGGTTGCTTCTGAACTATGTCCATTTCGATTCCCAGTGCTCTACTTACACGAGACCTCCCCTATGGGAAGGTCAGCGATCTTGTGCTCTACGTCAACTCCACCTGTAATCTGCGATGCCGACATTGCTACGTGGGCAACGAACTACTGTCAGCCTCCAACGAGATTGACACCGCATCCATTCAAGCCCTGTTGCAGGCATACAATGGTGCCGACCGCATTACAGTGCTCGGTGGTGAGCCGATGATGCATGCTGGTATCACTACCATCCTCGATGCTCTAAGGCACACCCGAATCCGGGAGAAGAGGTTGACGACGAACCTCACACTTCTCACCGAACAGGTCGAGGAGAGCATTATCGGTAGTGATATTCGGGTTTGTGTAAGCATTGATGGACCTGCCGCGGTGGTGCATGACTCAATCCGTGGGCGTGGGAGCTACGGCAAGACATTAGCGAATCTGAATCGCCTCCTACCACGCCACCGCAATCTGGAGGTAATAATCACTATGGGGCGATGGAATTCGGACCACCTTGAGGGATACTTCAATTTCTTTCGGGGGCTCGGGGTGCAGATGGTCAATGTGCATCGGCTTTCACTGCTCGGTAATGCCCTGAGGATTGGCGACCAGCAGTTGCAACCAAGTGAGTGGCAAGCGGTAGTTGGTCGTCTTTCCGAACTAACAGCGGCCATGCCCAAGGGATTTGAGCTACGCTATGAGGTTGGCTACTTAGACCAAGAGGAGTATGTCGAAGCCATCAACAAGGAGCACTACCACCTGCATCGGAATAGGAGCTTCTATTCGCAAGAGGGCAAACGCTTGGTGATTTTCCCAGACGGCAAGCTGTACATCTCCAGTGAGTACTTCCACAGCGATTCCAACATCGGCACTATTGACAGGAACGGGGTACGTTGGAATGATCATCCTGATAACGAGCTACTCCGTAGAAATGTGCTTGAATCGGAAATGGTCATCGACTCCATCGATGGTAACAGGTATGTCCCGGTTTCCGTGTCTTTCAAGCGTGTCTTTCGCGGGGCTGCATAAGGCTTGACCAGCCCCACCCCCTTCCACTCATATTCTTCCCATCATTGGTGCATGGGACACTCACAAGAATCAGTAATTCACGTTTCGGAGAGATACCCCTAGCTACAACCGACCCCACTTCGTCGCCAGGCCCTTCGCCTTTTCCCAGCCTTCGCTGAAGCTACGGCTTGGCGAGGCACGGGGTACTTGGCGGCGTTGGTCACCAGCTTCTGGCGCATTTACCTGCCGGAGGCAGGCGGCGGTTTCGAGGTCCACGTGCAGGTCATGTGCGAGGTACGTCTCGGCTCCGCCCGACGTGACAGTTCTGCGGCCTGCAATGTCGGCCATCTCCTCGGCCAGCCCCGGTTCGCGGACCGGGGGTCGGTGCTCGTTGGCCAGGGTGGGCCTTGCTCCGCCGAAGCGGCTACGCGAAGGCGCAGCAGGTCGGCGTCCTTCGCCCATTCTGTGCTCCAAGTGTGCCTCGGGCCGCTCGGGGCTGCTGCTCGTGGAGAGCGTCCGCAGGTTGTGGAACTGCTCCCAGTCGCGCTCCTTGCGGAAGGCCAGCAGTTCATCGCGCAGTTGGTCGCTGATCATGGGTGGGGGGTATCACGGAGGGGCATGAACGGATGGCACACGGCTCTGCTTTTCTGCCAGCCGAGGCGCGACGATGGGAAGATACTGGATGAAGTATCTGACCGAGGAGCAACGAAGGATGGCGGAAAATGAGAGCCGTGCCCGGAGGGGCGACGCTCTGCGTCGCTGCCGCCGTGAGATGCCCCTTCGTGATACCCATGGTTTAGCCAACAAAACGTTCGGTGAGGTGCCAGCGCAGGAACTCGGGGTCGGGCCGCTGGCTGTCCAGCTTGGGTATAACGGCGAGCGGCTGGTCGTGCAAGCGGTAATAGGCCTTGCCGTTGAAGTATTGCTCCTGGATGCGGTCGCTCACCCGCACCCGCAGCTCGGGCGTCACGGTCACCAGCCCGGCATCGAAGAGCTTGTGGAAGTCGGAGCGCAGCAGCATGCCGTTGGAGATGCGGTGCGGCCCTTCCAACTCGTACGGCCGTATGTGCGCCGCCTCCAGCACCGGGAAGGTCGATTCGCCCGTGATGGCGCAACGCTTCGAGTAGGCTTCGCTCACCAGCACCCGGAAAGCGCCCTGCCCCAAGCGGCTGCGCGTGAGGAAGAGTTCGCCGTAGCGCGGTCCGCCGTATTCAGCCGCCGGTTCGGCCACGAGGTCTTGGACGGCATGGTCCTGCAAACGCAATTGCACCTCGTTCCTTAGAGCGCAACTCAGAACGACCCTTCGGGCTGCGCGAGAGTCTTTCACGGCCATGCTGCGTTGCTCGTCCATCACGTAGCCACCGGCTACGCTCAGGACTTCGCGCCTTGCCTGACCGCGAAATCCTTCTCGCTCGCTTCCAAAAGTCATTCTGAGATGCGCTCTGCCACGCGCCTTCGGTGGTCTCGGTGTCGAAGGTCTTGCCCTGCACCACCGCCTTGGGCCACGTCGGCAATTCGATCCACCGTTCCCTCGGAAAGAAGAACGGCTGCACCAGCACATTGCAACCCATCTCCAATGGTCCCTTGGGCAGCTTCCGGTAATCACGGATCTTCCGATCGAAGTCGCGGAACGTGGGCATACCGTTCTTCTCCCCGAACGCATCCCACGCCATTTCCAACGGAAGCGATGAGTACTGCACGAAGAAGCCGCCACCCGCGATGTGGTTGTTCGGAGCCTTCAACTTGAACAGGAACGGCGTTCCCGCTGGCAAGCCCGTGAAGTAAGGCCCCGGCGATGGCCGCCAGAAGTTCACCTCATCCAACCCGCGTGCGGAGAGGAAGGTGTACCAATCGTTGTCGGTGACGCCGGCCCAGAACTTCATGTTCCTCAAAGAAAGGTGCTCAACGTTGATGGATCTCAACGGAGCTTACTTTGTCACCACGCCGATCGCCAAGCCGCCTTCGCCAAAGCGCTATGGCGGCTAAGAAAAGATTGGCAGCGTGTGATGGGATATATCGAGGAGATCAATGAGTTGTTGGTGCCCTGCCTTCGGCAGGCAGGCGCGCCTACCGAGGAGGAGGCCTATCCAAGACAACGCCTTACTGAAGAGAAAGGCCGGGTGGTGCTGGACCTGTTCGCGGGCCTGCCTGCCGAAGCTTCAGCGTAGGCATGGCTGCGGTGGCTTGGCCTTGGTCCGCCGTACGGCGGACGCTGGCTACAAGACCATCGGCTTCGAGATGAACCCCGGCTCTGGGGCCGGGGCAGGCTCGGCGGCCGCCAGCTGCCGCCACAACTTGGGCAGCGAGTGCTACGCTGTTAAACTCGAGGTCGGCTTCGACTTTCCGCAGGCAGACATCGTGATCGGTGGTCCACCGTGCCAGCCTTTCAGCGTGGGCGGTAACCAGCGCGGCATCGAGGATGCCCGTGACGGCTTCCTAGTTCAAGTAGCTTCTTGGGATATGCCCCAGCACATCCTCACTATACCGCTGCACCACGCGATACCCAGCCAATCCATCATGTGCCAGCTTGCCCGCTACGATGGATGGATGTACGCCATAGAGCTGCGCGCAGGCCTCGATCCGCTTCGGGTGTACTTGTCCTGAATCACGGAAGCGGGCTGCGATCTCCGCGTGGCGGAGCTTCTCCCCAGCTAACTCGTTCGCTTCCTTCTCCATCTCGGTCGCTTCTCCTTCGTGCAGATCATCCAGAATGATCGGGCGTTGCTTGTCGAGATGCAACAGCACATGCGCGATCTCATGCGCCAACGTGAACCAGAAGCTGTCGATGCGCTTATAACGGGCCGTATACACCACTACCGGGTTGCTCCCTTGCTTGAAGGCTGCGCCATCGAGATAGGTCTTCTCCAAGTGGGGCAGCACGAGGAACTTGACACCACACTCGTTAAGTTTCTCCAGATAGACTTTGATGCTCGCTGTCTTGGCGGTGTACGAGTAGAGGTTGTCATACAGGCTTTCCAGCTTCTTCTTGTTGTAGGTAGGTACTTCCCGTTTCTCCGCGCACATGCTCGCCTTGCGGTACCACGTCAGCGCATAGCTGGTGTTGTACTGGTTCGCCTTAGAGGTGGTGCTCCTATTCAGGCAGGGCGAGTACTCCGTATCTATGAAGGACAGGTCAGCGTCATCCTTTCCCCAGAACTTGGCCACTTGCTGCCCGAGATCCTTCAAATTCTTGGGCTCCTTCAGCCAGCCCTTCTTCACCATGTCGCGGATCGGCATGCGCTCGTAGATGCCCGCCTTGACTTCCGTAGCACTGGCTTCCTCTTCTGCTTCTTCGTTCCACATTGCATAGCTCAGATAGAGGTTCGACCAAAGCTGCGGGCTGGTATCGAAGACTTGTCCGAGTTGGATGGCCAGGTCGTAGTTGAGCGGTGCTTCGCCGTTCATCACTTGGCTTAGATGGCGAGGAGTAATGCCCAGTACTTCGGCCAGTTCGTTCTGATTCCATTGGCGCTGTTCCAGTTGGTCCTTGATGAAGTACCCAGGTGGAAAGACCTGTGCCGGGCGGATGTTGGTGAGGTTGGCCATGGTGCGGAGGGTTCGGGATGCGTGGTTGCGGAAGGCTGGTCAGTCGCCGTAGTGGTTGCTGATGGCTGTAAGGGTGAAGATGCCGATGGTCTGCTCGGGGTTGGTCCACTGCACGGTCATCTCCAACCGATACTTGCCGGAGAGTCGCATTGAACAGATGCCCTTGGTCTTGAGCTTCTCGAAATTGTAGCTGGGGAACTTCCAGATGTCGGTGATGCTGTTGGATGCCATGAGGACCTGCACTGCGGCAAAGAACTTCTCCACGACCTGCGGCGGCAATCCGCGCAGCTTCTTGGGAGTCTCCCCGGAGTACAACTTCAGCAGGTTCTTGTCATCGATATGTACTTCCAACGCACAATGTGTTGTGCAAGTATAGAACTATCTAATCAAACGACGAAAGCCTTTTACCAACACTTGAACGATAAGACCTACAACCGATCCCACTTCGTCGCCACGCCCTTCGCCTTTTCCCAGCCTTCGCTGAAGCTACGGCTTGGCGAGGCACGGGGTACTTGGCGGCGTTGGTCACCAGCTTCTGGCGCATTTACCTGCCGGAGGCAGGCGGCGGTTTCGAGGTCCACGTGCAGGTCATGTGCGAGGTACGTCTCGGCTCCGCCCGACGTGACAGTTCTGCGGCCTGCAATGTCGGCCATCTCCTCGGCCAGCCCCGGTTCGTGGACCGGGGGTCGATGCTCGGCGGCAAGGGTGGGCCTTGCTCCGCCGAAGCGGCTACGCGAAGGCGCAGCAGGTCGGCATCCTTGGCCCATTGGGTGTGCTCCAAGGGTGCCTCGGCCAACCTCGAACGGATGGCACGAGCGGTGATCGTTCGGCCAGCCAACCTGCCTGCCGCAGGCAGGGGCGCGACGAGTGAGGATACTGGAGCGAAGTCTCCGATCGAGGAGCAACTGTTTCATCCCGACACAGCGGGAGCCGGATGGCCGAACGAGGACGCTCGCCCGCAGGGTCGTCCCGACGCGCCGGGACGATGCCGCCGGAACGAGGTTGGCCGTGGCACCCCGCGCTCGGCGGCTTCCCCCGGGTCGCCGCCCGGGGCTGCTGCTCGTGGAGTGCGTCCGCAGGTTGTGGAAGGGCGTCTTGTCGTGGCTCCTTGCGGCCTTGCTCCGCCGAAGCGGCTACGCAAAGGCGAGAAGGTCAGCAGCTCATCGCGCACCTGCCTGCCGAAGGCACGGGTTGGTCGCTGATCATGGGCGCTCACAAGAACTCCTTCCTGAATGCAGCAGGTTTCAGGATCCGGGTCTTGCCGTGTTTCTTCAGCACGAGTAGATCGTCATCGCCGGTGATCAGGAAGTCGGCTTTGCCCTTCTTGGCCAGCGCGAGCAAGTAGTCGTCCTTCGGGTCGCGGCAGATGGGGCGCACTTGGAAGGCAGTCTCTACCAGGCTTGACCGGTTCGCTATCCGATCCACGGCCCGATCGGCTTCAGCCAACGTGAGGTAGCGCCTGAACTGCGGTCGCATCAGGACTTCTTCCAACTCACCCAACAATCCGGATGAGACCATCACCCGGAAGGCTTGCTTGTTGAACAACCACTTGATCCCTGCGGTGTCATGGTTGATGAGCATGCTCACCAACACATTGACATCAACGACCAGCGTAACGCGCTTTCTCGCGGGCATAGCGTTCAGCTCGGACGTCCTCTACGATAGCCGTCATTTCCTTCTCGCTCATCTTCACCTTGCTGAAGATCGCGATCAGATCATCAAGGTCCGCATCCTTGTTCTTCTTCTTGATGTGCTTGGCCACCTTCAGCGTATCAGCCGGGGATAGCTGGTCCACGATCTCCATCACTTGATCGAGCGTGAGGGCCACCGAGGGTTTATTGGTGAAGGACATATTCGTTCGTGTGTTGCTCAAAGATAGTTGGATCGATCTGCCGTTGTGCCCCCCAATGGTCAACGCAACCCCCGCATCAACCTTAGCATCAGCCTCCACGCCACCAGCTCCGAGACCTTTTCCGGGTACACGTTCTGCGAGGTCTCCCAGTCGTAGAATTTCCGCAGCGCTTCCAAGAAGTGCGCCTCGCTCGCGTAGGTGATGTGATCCGGGTAATCGCCGTAGTCGGAGCGCACGAAACGCTCATGGTTCCACGTGATGTTCGTGCCACCCTCCTTGTGCGAGGTGGTGAACCGTGCGCCGCTTTTCATTGCCGCCACGATCGTTCGTTGGATCGCGGGTACGGTATCGAGATGTGCTTCGGCGTTCATCGATGCGGCGCAGATCTTCTGGTAGCGCTCGGCTGATCCTTCATCGGCTTCGGGCGGTTCGGCGGGCTGGAGATCGCGCGTCCAGTGCTCGAACCACGTTCCTGCCGTGTGCCGGTAATAGTCGTGGTGCGTGGCCGCCGCATCGGCCCAGGAGGTCTCCACGCACAACGAATAGCAATTGGTGTTGGGCATCGCCGCCTCGAAGCGCAGCGTGAAGTGATGCCACGAACCGACCACCTTGGAACTGGCCGTCATGATCAGGCGGTCGTCCTTCATGGCGGCGTCGAAGAGCGTCATGAGGTCCCGCTCCAGCGCGAACTGGATCTCGTGCGGTGCGCGATGGTCGTTGAAATGCAGCAGGCGTTTCGCGCTGGTGGCGGTTTCCGTGATCGACAGTGCGCGTGCCCGTGCGTTCGCTTTTTGTTCCGCCATGCGCTCATCCAACAGTGCCCTACCGAACTCCACCCCCGAGCCTGCTTCCCGCTGGGACAAGGTAGATAACACGTCCGGGTTCGGCTGCAGCGCCTTGCGGATGGCGTCCATGTCCGGCGGTGGCTCCGGCGGCAGCGGCGGCTCCAGCACGAAGAAGTGCCGTTGCTCGGTGGTGAATTCGCCCGCGTAGGAGGAGTTGTTGCGCGCGTAGAATCGCACCTCTCCTATCGATCGCCGGTGTTCCTCCTGGACGGCCTTCGCCAGTTTCACGGAAGCTCCGCACGGCGCAGCGGGAAAGCCGTTCTCGATGGCCACGATGCTGTTGCCTGCCTGGATCTCAGCTTCCACGAGTTCGCGCAAGGGCGCAGGGAATTCCGCGAGCTGCTGGCGGAAGGGATCGGCGGTCGTCATCGGTCCGTGCGTGGATCCACTATTCCAATTCCATCTTCTCCTTGTACCACCCCTGCAGCTCGGAGAAGTCAACGCCGGTGCCGGCGAACTTCTCGGGGAGGACCTGGAACATCTCATCGCCCCAACGCCGCGTACGCTTCAGGTTCTCCGACGTCGTGAAGTTGGGCGCGGCTGCACTGTTCACCCAGCGCCCCAAGGCGTTCAGCGTGGGGCGAGCAAAGCGGGATGTTTCCTCGGGTGTCAACTCCGCATCGCGCACGAACGCCAGCGCAGGTTCCGCGTAGCCTGAATCCAGCATGGCGGCCATTCGCTCCAGGAACTCCGGATCCGAACGCAGGCGAGCCGTGGCAGCCTCGCACACGGCCGGTTTCTCAACAAGGCTCGCCTTCCAGACCAGCTTTTCGAGATCGTTCTTCGGATCGAGCCGTTCGATCTCGGCGAGCTCTTCTTTGGTCGCTGGCAAGAGGACGATGATCCGCGTGGTGACGTCGGCCAGACCGCGACCGCTGTTGTTGATGACCCATTTGCCGGAGAAGATCAGGCTGCCCACAAGGCTCAAGGCGGTGAACCACGTCCATGGCCGAAGCAACCATTGCACGGACACTCCGGGCACGAGCTTCTGGTTCAAGCTCACCACCACCAGCAGCACGGTGGTGAACAGGATGAGGTAGAGGAACGGACTGTAGAGGCCGCGCGGCGTGAAGCCGGGGCGGAGATACAGGCCGATGAACAGGTAGGAAGCGCACGCCAGCGCGAACGAAGCAGCTACGGTGAGCAGGTAGAGCTTGCCGCGTCCCAGTCGGATCCAGTCGAAACCACCGCTGGCGGTCATGCAGAGCAGCGCGACCATCATCAGCCCCCAGATGGATGCGAGGATGTTCACGGCGGGTGCCGCCCATCGGTCGCTGTTCGTCTCCTTGTTGACCCATTCAGCTAGGAATGGCAGAAGTCGTAGGAAGAAAAGCAGCGTGGCGAGACCGGCGCTGATGGTGCCGGTGATCTGTTGCAATGTGGAGGGGTTCATTCGCGGGGAAGCTGGGAGAGAGGTAAGGAGGATACTGCCGAAAGTAGCCTATGCCGCGGACCCGGATAGCACGGACAGCCACCTTTCGCGGCGCGTTCCACCTTCGTGGCGCAAGCGACCTTTGCGCCACTCTCTTCGCCCCATGCCCTCCCCCAGCCTTCTGCCGGAGCACGACCGCATTCGCGCCGCCTACCCCGCCTTCGCCGACCTCTGCTACCTGGACACCTCGTCCATGGGCCTGATGGCCGGGTGCACGGTGCAGGCTGCGCAGCTCGAGCACGAGCGGTTGATGCGCGAAGGGAGCGTGCGGTTCTTCCATTGGATGTTCGGCGGCAATACCGAGGTGGCACGCACCATAGCGGCGAGCATCAATGGCACCGGACCCGGCACGGCCCTGGTGCAGAACTTCACCGTGGGCCTGGCCCAACTGGCGCCGTTGCTGAAGCACCGACCGAAGGTGCTCCTGATCGGACACGACTACCCCACCCTGCATGCACCCTTCGCCCTGCCCGGTTCCGAGCGCGTGGTGGTGCCTCCGGAAGCGGACGGGACCATCTCCCTCGACACCGTGCGCGGCGCCATGGAACGTGAGCGGCCACAGTTGGTGGCGATCAGCGCGGTGCAGTGGCTGACGGGGTTCCGCATCGACCTCTACGCCGTGGCCTCGTTGTGCCGTGCGTTCGGCGCCTGGTCGGTGGTGGACATCACCCAGTCGTGGTGCGCGGTGCCGCTGGACGTGCAGGCCGCGGGCGTGGATATCGTCGGAGCCAGCGGGTACAAGTGGCCGCTGGCGGGCTTCGGCAACGGATTCATGCACCTGTCCGAAGCCGTACGTGCGGAAATGAAGGAGCGCCATGGCGTGGATCCCATCCCCATGCTGAACGCCGGGCACCGCGATCCCGTGGCCCTGACGCGGCTGCAGGATGCGTTGCAGCGGATCGCGGCCATCGGTCCGGAGCGCATCGCTGCGCATGTGAGCGCTCTGTGCACCTACGCGGTCGACCGCTTCGATGCAGCCGGGATCACGGTGCTGCACGGCCGGCGTGCGGACCAGCGTGCGGGCATCCTGGTGCTGCAGGGCGATGAGGCCCAGGTGAAGCACCTGGAGCAGCACGGCGTGAAAGTGGCCTTCCGCAGTGCGGGTGTGCGGGTGGGGATCCACTTCTACAACACCACGGCGGATATGGACCGTTTGGTGGAGGGTTGGGGGCAGTAGGGCGTAGAAGGTCCTCGGAGCTACCAGCCCCCGCCCCCACCGCCGCCGCCGCCGCCACCGGACGAACCGCCGCCACCGGAGCCCCCGCTCTTGCTGGGCGGCGTACTGCTGCTCTGCACACTGCGGGAGAACGAACTGCTCATGCTGTGCGAGAAGGATCCATAATTCATCACGGAGCCGCTGTACCACGTGGTGCGGTAGTTGGGATCAACCAGTGCCTTGTCGATCATCGACTGGAAGCGCTCGCCCCAGACCTCCTCCACGCCGAAGGCGATGGCGTAGGGCAGGCAGTGCTCGAACACTTCCGGTGTCATGGCGGGCGGGTTGAAGTGCTGGAGCTGCCTCTCCTCCGCGGCGCTCAGGTACATCCGGAAACCGCGCAAGCGCGCACGCAGGGCCAGTTTCTCCACGCTAGGCTTGCGGATGAGGTACTGGTACAACAAGAAGAGCACCAGATTGGCCACGAGGAAGGCCGCGATGTAGAGCCCATCGTTGTCGCCCCATGAGCTGGCATAGAGCACGAGCAGCGCGACGCCGCACACCACCACCGTGAGGATGGGGATCCACCAGAAGCGCAGGTTCTTGCCCGCGTTCAAAAAGCCATGCCACTGGTGGCGCAGGGAGGACCGGAAGGAACTGGCCATGGACTGTACGCTGGGATCGTACGAGCCATCGAACTCGAAGCGGTCCCGTCCGGAGCCGAACATGCTGTTCAGCAGCGCCTGTTCTTCCTTCGGCAAGCCTGATCCTCCCTTAAGCTTCCGGATGGTGTAGGTCCGTTTGGAGAACAGGCCCAGCAGCACATCCTCCTTCTTCTCCTCGATGCGGACGTACCCCTTCACGGCCAGATGGATCATGGCCGGTGTGATCTGGTCGTTGTCCTCACCGCCCTTCATCACCATGGCCACCGAGGCGGGAGAAAGGCCGTCAGGCGCCTCGAACAAAGGGATCACCGTCGGCGTGTCGGGATCGCGGCCGAAGCGGATCCACGTGATGAGGTAGTAGATCAGCAGCAAGAGGGTGATGCCCCCTCCGACCAGCGGAATGGCGTGCTCCTCCCAGAAGGTGGGCCGTGGCGGCTCGACCACCACGCCCTTCTGGAAGCCCACGGCCACGGTAAGACCTTCGTACATGTCCAGGGCGCGGCCGGTGAAGTACACCGTGTGCGCATCGATCGCGCTGTCGCGGCACGCGTTCTCCGTGGAACCAAGCACACCCGTGTAACAGGCCGTCTTCTTGACATTCGCAGGTGAAGGCAGGTGGATCAGCGCCGAGATGCTGTCCACCGTGAAGGCCCACCCATTCCCGTTCACGTTCCAGTAGATCTCATCGAAGTCGGGGAAGAAGCCGAGCTGGCCCTTGGTGGTGTACGTAAGGGTGTATGGATAGTCGCCGGGCTGTAGGAAGTTGCCCTCGCTGCCCACGTAAACCACGAAGTCGTCGCCCTCGGTGGCGGTGTGGTACGGACTGGTGGCGCCGAACACCTGTACCGCCTGCAGGTCGTACTTCACGTGGTGCGTGCGACCGTTGTGGTCCGTGAAGCGGAGCGGCAACTTCCGTACGATGCCGCGCTTGAACTCGACGCCCTCCACGTGTACGTTGATCGCCTCAGTGACCGTGAGCCGCCCGTCGGGCGCCACGGTGAGGTCCGTGTGCCACGCGTTGATCTTCTCGGTCTGGCCGTGGGCATGCATCCCGCCCACCAGCGAAGCCAGCAACAGCCAGCGGCGCATCACGAGAACTTGACCTGTGGGTTCTGCTTCTCCGCGGGGTTCTCCAGTTCGAAGAACACCGACTTCACGAAGCCGAACGCGTTGGCGATGAGGTTGCTGGGGAAGCTCTCGATGAGGGTGTTCTGCTCGCGTACGTTGCCGTTGTAGTAGCGGCGGGACTTCTCGAGATCACCTTCGATCTGCGCCAGGGTGGTCTGCAGCTCCAGGAAGTTGGTATTGGCCTTCAGCTCGGGGTAGCGCTCGGCGACGGCGATCAGGTTCATGAGAGCGCTGCTCAGCTGCTTCTCGGCGGCCTGATGGCCCTCCACCGTGGTGGCCTGCTGTGCGGCGGCGCGCGCTCGGGTCACGCTCTCGAAGGTCTCCCTCTCATGCGCGGCGTAGCCCTTCACCGTTTCCACCAGGTTGGGGATCAGGTCGTAGCGCTTCTTCAACTGCACATCAATGCCGCTCCACGCCTCGGCCACCAGGTTCTTCAACTTCACCAGCTTGTTGTAGATGCCGATGGCGTAGAACACAAGGAGCAGGAGAACGGCTCCGATGATGAGGGCGATCATGGGGTGTGTATGGAGTGGATGTGGTCCGAATGTAGGCCGTTGTGACCAGAACAGCGATCCGCGCTCAAGTGCGCCCCAACTTGAACAGCAGGTTCTCCTGCACCGCCGTCCATTCGTGAAGAAGGCTGGAGTACACGCAGGTGTCGCGAATCGTACCGTCAGGCATGCGCATGTGGTTGCACAGGATCCCATCGGGCTTGGCGCCAAGGCGTTCGATGGCGCGGCGGCCCTGGAAGTTGAAGAAGCTGGTGCGGAACTCCACCGCGATGCAGCCGAGCGTGTCGAACGCGTGCGTGAGCAGCAGCAACTTGCACTCGGTGTTCAGCGCGGTGCGCTGCACGGAGCGCGCGTACCAGGTGGAACCGATCTCCACGCGGGGCTTCTCCGCCTCGATGTTCATGAAGGTGGTCATGCCCACCACCTTGCCGGAAGTGAGGTCGCGCACGGCCCAGGATAGCACGGTGCCTTGTTGGAACAGCACAGGGCGCCGGTCGATCTCGGCGCGCATTTCCTCCGCCGACGGCATGGTGGTGTACCACAACTTCCACAGCTCGCCGTCGCTGAAACAACGGCGCTCGCAACACGAAGGCCAGAGCACATCTAAAATTGCTTTTGGTAGCGAGCGAGCGGGATCTCGCGTTCAGGCGAGGCGTCGAACCCGAGCATAGTCGGGTACTTTGTGAGGGCTTCGACAGCGACGCATGGGCGCGAAAGACCCTCGCGGAGCCCAAAGGGCATTTTTGAGATGCGCTCTAGTCTTGACATGACCGCGATAAGCCCACACAACAGACCCCAGCCCATCCGCATGAGCGAGATCATCTGCCCGCACAGCCACTAAGCCTTCATGATCGAGGAGGCCGGTCGCCGATGATCCGACTTCCTCCGGCCACCCTGCGGCGCCGGAACGCGCACTGCGAACACAGCGCTACTCCCGCAAGATGCGCGCCCAATGCCGGGTGTCCGTATTGCGCACCATGCAGGCATAGGTACCCAGCGACAGGCCGGACAGGTCGAGCTCGATGCTCCGGGCATCGGCCCGCACATTGCGTTGCAGCACCACACGGCCAGTAGCATCGTGCAACTCCAAGGTACCCTCTCCTACCTCCGGCCAACTGATCCGGACGTGGCCGTCGGTCGGGTTCGGGAACACCTCAAGGAGCGGCGCCTGTTCCGCTTCGGCAATGCCCACGGTTGAGACCGTAGTGAACCACAATCGGTAGGCGCCACAGGCACCCGGCTGCATGGACACACGGATGTACAGCGTATCGACGGGCGCATTGAGGATGGTACTGGTATCGGTCAACACTATTCCGTTGCTGCCCATCAGCGCGGTGAAATTGGCGATCGGTGTCCAGGTGTGATCGGCGATCTCCAAGTTCAATTGCTGCGCTGCGGCCTGCAGGGAGTAGGCTTCGCTAACGATGCGGAAGTGGCCGGTATCGGACTTCACCACGCGGAAGTAGTCGTTGTTGTCGCTCGTGAGTCATCCATGCTGCAGATGGCCATCCACGGGCACACCCATTGTGGCGGGAACGGCCTGAGGGATCACGCCGTTCGGCTCCGGATCGTTGGCATACACCGGGGCCAGCAGATCGCAGCGCATGCGGTAGGTGATGCCGCAATCGGTGGCGGTAGGCATGGCGAACTTCAGGTGATAGGAGCCCGGGGTGAGGCAGTTCCAGTACAACGTATCGGTGAATAGCGCCCCGTTCACACCCATGTCGATGGGCTGCTCGTAAACCCCTTCCAACGAAAGGTTCACCGTGTTGCTCACGGTGCCGGCGTTCTCCGATCCGATGATCACGCGCAGATCGCCGTTATCCGGTAGCACGATGTGGTAGTAGTCGTACCAATCGGTGTTCAACGGACCAAGGAGGAAACCCAGATGGCCTTCCTGATCCGTGCCGAGAGGGAGAACAACGGCTTCGGCGATGCTATTGTTCGGCTCCTGCTCCGTGGTGAAGAGCCCCGGCAGAATGTCGTACCGCAGGCGGTAACTGATGCCGCAGTCGGTGAAGGTGGGCATGGCGAAGCGCAGATGGAAGGTGTCGGCGCGCAGACAGGTCCAGTAGAGCGTATCGGCCAGCGGCACACTGTTCAAGCCCACCTCGAAAGTCTGGGCATTGAACTCCTCCAGGTGCATGTTCACCGGGTTCACGAGCACGCCGGTGTTCTCGGACTCCACGATCACGCGAAGCACGCCATCCTCAAGAGGCACGATCCGGTAGTAGTCGTAGATATCGCTGCCACCATAAGCCGGATCGGTGATGAAGCCCAGGTGTCCCTCCACATCGGTGGCGTGCGGCAGCTCCACGGCCTCGGCCAGGGAGTTGTTGGGTTCCACATCCGCACTGAAATGCGGTGCTGTCATTTCGTAGCGCACCTCATAGGTGTAGCAATACCCGTTGAACATCGTGCTGTTGTGCACCACGAAGAACACCGTATCGGCCGCTATGCACGTCCAGGTCGACGTGTCCGTGATGGGCACACCGTTCGCACCCACCAAGGGAATGCCGTCCCCATAGTGGTGGATCTCATCGGAGATCACCTGGATGAGCAGGTCATTCGGGATCGGAGAGGGTGTGTTGGCGCTGATGCTCGTGATGATCCGCATCACCCCATCGCTCGGTGGAACAATGTAGAGGTAGTCCGTCTCCGGAGCAGCGCATGTAACCCCGCTGAGAACGGTGTCTGCCGGAAGAAAGTTGGCGGTTGCGAAATCGTTGTTCGGTTCGGATTCGGTGAGTTGGGCATGGGCAGGCATCGCCGAGGCGAGCAGCAGGAACGCGAGAAGGGGGGGACGTGATGAGCGCATGAAGCAGTAGTTCATATCAAATGTTCCGAGTGGACTGAAGCCGGACCTATGACACCGATCAGTTCGGTGCCGCATGGAGTGGGAGCGAGCCACACGGATGATGATGCCGCCATACCCTACGCCTTTTCCATGAACGTAGCGATCACTTGGCGGCGTTCCTTCAGGCTCTGGCGCATATACCTGCTGGAGGCAGTCGGCGGGTTCGAGGTCCCCCGCCTCCGGCAAGCAGGCGCGCAGGTCGTATCCGCCCACTTCCGATTCCCGCTCCTTACGTGATGGAACCTGTCTGATGCACACTATCAGAAGCGAGCCGGAGGCATCCAGCGATACAGCCCGGACGCGCCTCCAGGTCAAGCCCGGAGTGACAACGCGCATGGCCGGTGTGTGTGTGTGTGTGTGTGTGTGTGTGTGGCAGGAACGTGCTATTACCAAAGGCCGGCCAGTGCATCCTCGCGTGCCCGACGGCAGCTATGTTGCCGTGGCACTTGGCCTCCCTGACAACCTGAGGCGCCGTTTCATCGTGCAGCACTGACAAGTCCACCGGCGCTGTGCACTGGGCCCGTAGCAAAGGCACTTTCACACGCGGTGCCGTGCTTCGCAGAACTCAGGTGCTGACCCCCGGCTCACGCCGCATCATCCGCTCCAACACGTACAGCATGCCCACGCACCCCACCAACACCACGGCACAGATCCACCACGTGCTCGAGTAGCCCGCCCACGCGATGAGGTTGAGCCCGAGGCTGTGGCCGACGATGTGCGCCATGCTCCACGCGATGGTGTACAGGGCCATGTAGGTCCCGGGCCGGCCACGGTCCGCGCGCTCGTTCGCCATGCGGTTCGTGAAGGGGAAGAAGAGCATCTCCCCCACGGTCATGAACATCATCCCGACCCACAGGAAGGCCACCGTGGGCAGCAGGTTGAGGACCGCGAAGCTGATGGCGGGGAGCAGCACGCCCACCCGCAGGATGGTGTGCACATGGAAGCGGCGGTCCTCGCAATAGCGCACCAGCGGCATCTCGGTGAGGAAGATGAGCAGACCGTTGCTGCCGAGGAGCAATCCGATGGTCTCCTCGCTGAGCCCATGCCCCTGGCTGTAGAACAGCGGTACGCTGCTGAAGTATTGCAGGAAAGGGATGCTGATGAGCGCCACGATGAACAGAAAGAAGAGGTAGGGCCCATCGCGATAGGGCGACCCGACGGCCTTCCCGTCGACACCGGCCGCCTTTGCGTCCATGATCACGCGCGGCAGCCCTGTCCACAGGATAAGGGCCGCGGCCAGGCAGGTGAGCGCATCCACCCAGAAGAGCCCGCTGAAGCCCCCGTGGGCGATGATGAAGCCCCCCAGCGCCGGGCCCAGGCTGAAGCCCAGGTTGATGGCCAGGCGGATGAGCGTGACGGCGCGTGTGCGCTGCTCAGGAGCAGCGTAGTGGCGAATGGCCACGAACAGCGCCGGGCGGAAGGCATCGCTGAGCACCATGAGGACGAAAACGCCCGCACAGAACGGCATGAAGCCCTTCACGTACTGCAGCCCGATGAAGGCCAGGCCCGAGGTGACCAGGGCGCCCACCATCACCGGATGGTGGCCCATGCGATCCGTCAACCGGCCGCCGAGCCAGGACCCCACCACAGATCCCGCACCGAAGCAGCTCATGATCCAGCCCACCTCCTCCAGCGAGAGCCCCATGTCCTTGGTGAGGTAGAGCGACAGGAAGGGCACTACCATGGTGCCTGCACGGTTCACGAAGGTGGCGAACGTGAGCAGCCAGATCGAACGGCTGAAGCCGGCGAAGGAGCCTGCGTAGAAGCGATATGCGTTCGCGAGGGCCTTCACGGTCGTTCGTTCACGGAGAGAACTGTGACGTACACGATGACCACGCCGTTATCCAGGGTGATGGTCAGCGCCACAGCGAATGCACCGTCAACCTCCCGGTGGCGTTGTCCACCAGCACCACGAAAGGCTCGCTCAACTTGCCTTCCACGGGTGGCCGTGTGCCCACAAAGGCGAAGGCCGCGGCGCCGGGCAGGATCTGGGAAACGGTGTAGCGGTCCAGAGCGGTCTCCGTGCGCCAGATCGCCTTTCCGTCCAGGTCCACGCGCGACACGATGAGCCGGCCGCCCAGGCCCGGCTTGTCCGTATGCACCATCAGCACGCTCTCGGGGTCGGAGAGGCGCAACGGCTCCGCCCTGGCATGCAGGCGCAGGAAGGCCGCGTTCAGGTACGCACTGTCACCGAGGGGCGCGATGCCGCGGATGCGGAAGTGATCGGCGTCGGACCCGCGCTCCAGCTCCCCACGGCACAACCGCCGCTCGCGCTTGGCATCCTCGGCGTTCTCCACCCGGCGCACCCACTGGCCCACCTTGAAGTTGCTTTCGAGCTCTTCCGGGGCGTGCAGGCCAAGCCAGGTGCCGCCCGGAGTGATCAGGCCGGACGCCAGCTGGTCGGTGGGTTCGTGGCGCTGGAAGCGGTCGTTGGACGGCTTGGGCGCCACCGGCGTGGCCTTCCAGGTATCAGGGTCCAGGTCCATGGCCGCGCTGCGGTCGTCGTTGATCAGGTGCAACTTCCCGTCCACGATGTCCGTGCCGCGGGCATCCTCCCACCAGCGCGGCGGCAAGCCCGGGTTCGCGGTCGTCAGGTCATCCGCCGTCACGAGCGTGCCGTCGCGCAGGTGAACACCGTGCAGGCCCATGCAGTCGAACCAGAGCGTGCGCCCGTCGCTGCCCAGGATGCGCGACAGGGTGTAGCCGTTGCCGTCGACCTCCCGGGCGAAAGGCACCACGAAGGGTTCCGTGCCATCAAGCGGAATGAGCAGGATGCTGAGGCTGGTGGTGGTGTTGCCGCCGCGTCCGCTGATCTCCACCATATGCGGATCGGTGGTCTGGATGAGCGAGGCGATGTGCGTGTCCGTGCGCACGCAGTCGTTCAGCGGCACACCGCTCACCGGCGACACGGTGAGCGCCTTCTTGCCGAGCCAGAGCACGCCGCCGATGAGGACCGTCGCGACAAGGATCCCGAGTCCGACCATGGCTTTCAGGTTGGAATACCGGCGCACGAACGCTGCTGACCTGGCCTGCGGCGAAGGCACCCCGGCGGTCTTGCGAGCACCTGGGCCCGGCCCGAGCAAGATGTGGATGTCGCCACGCTCCGGATCGATCTCCGCCGTGCACGATGGCGCCCGCTGCCGCACCACCTCATCGGCCACGAAGCGCAGGATCTCCGCCCGCCGCTCTACGGCCCAACCGTGTGCACGATCCCACTCCGCGCGCGTCCCCATGCTCACGATGGTCACCACGTCGTGGCCACCGAACTCCCAATACCCGGTGATGGACCGCAGGCCTTGGTTGTAGACGACATGGCCGGAACGGCCGTCCTCGGTGATGCTGACGGATGGTCGCATGGGACCCCAACGGTACGGATCATTCGGCACCCGGGGAAGTGCAGCGCGCGTCCGCCTACTCCACGTACAAGCGCCGCACGTGCGATCCGGATGCCGTCACGATGCGAACGAGCCACACACCTGCGGAGAGCTCCCCGAGCCCGACCCTGTGTCCCATGGGGCCGCTGACATTCAGCACGACCCGTCCATGCAGGTCGATCACCTCCACCTGGCGGACCTGCGCTGGGCGGGCAAGCATCAGGGCGCGAGAACGCGTGTCGAACCATACATCGCCCAGGTCCTCCTCTTCGCCAACGTTCAGGACGGCCTGGCAGTCCTGAAGCATCTGGAGGAGCTGCGCCTCCGTTTGGGAGGTGAACACCTGTTGCACGATGCGGTCCGGGCAGATGCGATAGATGGCCGGATAGAAGGTGACGTTGTAGTCCGTGAACACGCCCCGGTCGGGATCCTCCACATTGAAGATGGGGTATGGCGTGCCCGTCAGCCAATCCCCCGCCGTCACCCAAGGGTCCCCGATGCCCATGAGCTCGTTCATGCCGTTCCACTGATCGTACTCCAAGGCCAGCACCATCAGTTCATTCGTGCCGTCGGGCCCATATTGTTCGTACAGGTCCTTCAGCCTGTGGGTCTGATGATAACCCCAACAGGTGGGGCAGTGCGCGGCGAAGATCTCCAGGAACACCGTCCTGCCCGCATCCAGATAGCTGGAAAGGGTATGCGGGGTGCCGTTCAGGTCGGTCAGCGTGAAGTCCGGGGCCACGCTCCCGTTGGGCAGTTGCGCGAGGGCGGTCGGGCCGCTCAGGATCAGCGTCAGTACGAGGGTCGGTCTCATGGAGGTCTTGGCTGGTCACCCGCGGAGGGTGGAACGTGGGTTTCCACGGCAAAGTACCTCGTGTCCGATCCGACCGGCGGACCGATCCACGACCATTCCGGTGGTCCCAAGCACCGTCCCCGGCAACGGAACGGCCCAACAACCTGCGTTCAGGGCACGCGGACGAACGCGCTGTTCCGCGTATCCTACTTTTCCGCCTTGAACCAGCGTATCACTTCGCTCGACCTGCTGCGCGGGCTGGTCATGGTGGTCATGGCCCTTGACCACGTGCGTGACTTCTTCCACCACGGGCTCCTGTTCGGGCCCGACCCCACCGACCTCAGCACCACCACGCCCGCGCTCTTCCTCACCCGGTGGATCACCCATTTCTGTGCGCCGGTGTTCGTGTTCCTGGCAGGGACCAGCGCGTTCCTCTACGGCCGCACCCGCACACCCGCGCAACTGAGCCGCTTCCTCTGGACGCGTGGCGCATGGATGATCGTGGCGGAAGTGGTCATCGTGGCCTTCGGCTGGCAGTTCGATCCGCGGTTCACCTTCACCATGCTCGCCGTGTTCTGGGCCATCGGCGTCAGCATGATCGCGCTGGCCGTGCTTGTGCGACTTCCGTGGCGCTGGGTCCTGGGCATCGGGCTCGTGATCGTGTTCGGCCACAACCTGCTGGACCACGTCCACATCCGGGAGGGCGGCATCGCGGGCACCCTGTTCGATGCGCTACACCGGCGTGGTTCGCTGGAACCGGCCACAGGACGCATCATCGTGTTCGCCTATCCCGTGCTACCGTGGATCGGCACCATGGCGCTGGGCTACGCGTTGGGCCGCCTGTTCACCCCCGAAGTGGCACCGGCGCTCCGCACCCGCACCCTGGCCCGCCTCGGCGTTGCGGCGCTCGCGCTCTTCGTGGTGCTGCGCGGGTGGAACCTCTATGGCGATCCGCAACCGTGGACGGAACAGCCCACACCGCTCTTCGACCTGCTGTCCATCCTCAACACGCAGAAGTATCCGCCCTCCCTCCTCTACCTGTGCATGACCCTGGGTCCGGCCCTGCTCTTCCTGGCCTGGGCGGATGGCCGACGGCTTCGCTGGAGCGCACCCTTCATCGCCTTCGGCCGCGTGCCCTTCTTCTACTACATGCTGCACATCTACCTGATCCATGCACTGGCCACAGTGGCCCTGGTGCTGCAAGGGCAACCGATCCGGGAGACGGTGCTCACGGCCACGGTCGACCCGGCGGCCTATGCCGACAACGGTTTTCCATTGTGGGTGGTGTACCTCGTCTGGATCGGCGTGGTGCTCGTGTTGTACCTGCCCTGCCGATGGTTCGGGACCTACCGCGCCGCGCACCGGGAGAAATGGTGGCTGAGCTACCTGTGAGTCTCGGGTACCCGGTCAGAGTGCCGCTACGCCGGTCCTTTCGATCGCACCGGACCAGCATCCATGGCAAGTTGACATTCATCAATGCACATCTTCAGGCCTCACCTCATCTTTCGATGGGATCCACAAGAATGCCCCGCCCGACGAACAAGAAGGACCTGCTCGCGCAAGGCCGCTCCAGATATGAAGCGTTGAACGCATTCATCGTCGGCCTCTCCCCGGCCGACCGCGACCGCGCGTTCAGACCCGGCACCATGAACCGGAACATCCGCGATGTGCTGGGCCACCTGCACCACTGGCACACGTTCATGCTCGGCTGGTATGCGGTGGGCATGAAGGGTGGCAAGCCGGACATGCCGGCAAAGGGCTACACCTGGGCTGCAACACCGGAGCTGAACCGATGGATCCACCGCAAGTACAGTGATATCCCGTTGAAGAAGGTGCGCGCACTGTTCGAGCGCTCGCACGCCGATGTGGTAGCCCTGATCGAACGGCATAGCGACGCCGAACTCTTCACGAAGAAGCGTTATCCGTGGACGGGCAGCACTTCGCTGGGCGCCTATTTGGTCGGAGCGACATCAAGTCACTACGACTGGGCGCTGAAGCTGATCAAGAAGGGCATGAAGTAGTGCGGGTCGGAGATCGTCCATGATCAGGGATACGCAGGCGCTTGGTGCCTTCCATGTTCGGGATATTTCCTCTGCTGCTCAACGAAACCGGGGCAATCTCTTGCGTTCTCGTATCTCAAATTCTGCCTGTCCTCGCGCACCCGCGGGCGCCAGCCGAAAATGTTGATGGTGCGGGGGACGCCTTCCTGTACGCTCCAGCAACGCTCGTGGATCCGATCATCCTTCTGCCAGCGCATACCGATGGTACTGTGGCCCGGCCAGATGGCAGCTTTGGCCAGGTACTTATCCCAAGCCGCATCCTGCACGCCGGGCTGGCGGCGCAGGAATGCCACCAGCGTATCGTAACTGTTGTCGTGACCCATGTATACCGCTTGCGGCGCCCCGTGGACCTGGCCCTTGAGCATGCGGTGTACTTCCTGCTTCATCCAACGGTCCAGCGCATGCACATTGCCGGTGCGCAACGCCCGTTGGAAGCGTTGCGCATCCTGCGCGCAAAGCGCGATCGGTAGCAGCAGCAAGCAGCACAGCGCGGCCCTCATTGCTCCAACCAGTTGCGCCAATCGGTCAAGGCCTGTTGAAGTCGGGCCTCGGGCATGTCGAATGTCCTGCGCATATCACCCGTTGTACTGTGCTCTTGTCCGGTGAACCGATCCAAGGCATGCACCACTTCGCTCATGTACACGCTGTGGATGGTGGCGTTCTCGCTGCCGCTGATCCATAGCGGAGTGGTCTCCATCACCTTGATGAAGTAACGCACGGCCGCGCGATCCTGTTCCTCCAAGCGGCCATAGTGCTCCTTTGTCGCGCACACCATCGGCCGTATGCGGCGGTAGTTGTCCACTGCATTCACCGCTTCGATGCGCGTATCGGGGTTCCAATGCGTGGTGAGCGCCATGGCGAGGTGGAAGTTGTTATGCCGCCTGATGTAGGTGAACGCTGCGTTCGCACGCGGATCATCGAAGCGTTGATGCAAATGCTCGAAGTGGTAGCGCACGCTGTCGTCCTTCAATTCATCTTGAAGCATGCCGAGCAGTTCGCAGGTAAGCGGAGTGGGAGCGGGGTAGTCGTTGAAGAAGCGGCCAGTGGTATCGGAGAGCACGAGGCCCACGTGTTGAACGAACGCGTCCGGGACCGCGCAGCTACTCTCATCCTGTTGTTGGGCGGAAGAGCCCTCTGTGCGGCAGACAGCCAGCGACAGGATGACCGTGACCACCAGAAGATGTTGACCCATGATGCGCTGTACACCCTGCATTCGACGAAGTTCGAACATCGATCCAGGTAGCGTGTACGATCCCAACTCTAGCCGATCCATGCCAGCGAGAGAGCCGAGCGAAAGAGCCCCGTATTCGAGCGAGATGCCTAGAACACCACCAGCTTCCCCTTCTGCAACAGGTGGCCTCCCGCAGTCACAGTGAAGAAGTATGTACCGCTTCGCGTGATCGTGCGGTCCAGGGAGACCTGTCCTGGCAATAGGCTCACGCGGTCCACTTCCCGCCAGGCCACATCAAGGATGCGAAGTAGGAAAGGACCGTCGCCGTCAACAGCGCCTTGGAAGTGGAACGTTCCGGTGCTCGGGTTCGGATAGCACGACAGAAGGTCGTTCCGCTCGGGTCCATTCCCTCCCAGGCCCCTGCACACCCCGGGGATGTTGGCATCGAGCCAGGCCAGACGGAGGGCGATCCAGGCCTTCAAGGAATCGAGCTCGGCGGCATAGGTGGTCGCCACCGGTCCAACGTCAGGAGCAGGCCCGCTCATGCCGAGGATGGGCCACTTCTGGAAGTGCCGCGCCTGTGCGTTCTGCACGCGGTCGCCGATGCTGTCGATGGTGTGGAAGATGAACGTGGTGTCCAGCACGGTGGTGCGGTACTCCTCATAGGCGCAGCGAAGCTCGTTGTTGAAGGTGCTGTCCTGCAGCAAGCGCACGTACCAACCGCAGGAGTAGTTATCCGTGAAGCAGTCGTTGATGAGATGCGCCCAGCCCGAACCATCGGTCGCTCCGAAAATGGAGCAGCTCGCAATGTTCTTCCAGGCCCAATCGAAATCCCAGATGGGTCCAGCCTTCAGCTTGCCACCCTTGCTGTCCTTGTCCTTGTGCCAGAACACGCTTTTCTTGAAGCCATCGTTGCTGCGCGCCACTTCGTTCACCAGGAAGTAGTCGATGAAGGACTTCACGTCCAGGTACTTCCGGTAGCCGGTGGCGGGATCGTTGAACATGCTGCTGTATAGCGCGGTCTCCAGGCTGTCGACGAAAGCGGCGATGTAGGCCTTCTGCTGGACGGTGATGGTATCCGGCTCGGGGTACGCGTAGAGGAAGTGCACATCGAAGCCCGGGTGATCGATGGGGGAGTGATCCGACTCGAAGCTGTTGTCCGCATCCCAGTAGTTCTGCTCCAGGATGTATCCACCGGTAAGGTCGTCGCCGGAGTTCTCCGTGCCGGTAAGCTTGGCGATGTCCACACGCCCGCTGTCACGCTTGATCTTCTCGCCGAACAGATAGATGCCCCTGTACACGCTGTCGATCAGCACCTCGCACAGATGCGTGCGAGGCGCATATTGACCCATGCCCGCAGAGATCCGGAACGCGAGCTGGTTCCGGATCAGGGACCGGTCATTGTAGTTCGATAACAGCACCCAGTCGTTCTCGGCCGGCATGCTGAGCAACGGAACGTCAAGGTTCGCGCCGAGCGGGTCGCGTGTCTCAAATCCAAAGGGCTGTTGCGGGTAACCCTGCGACGAACCTCCGCGGATCTCGATGCCGATGTGGCCGTTGTACACGTTCGAGGGGTCGGTGAGGTAGGTGATCGTGCCAGGACCGTTGTACTTGATCTCCATGAGCGCATCGATCTTGGGCTCATCCACGATCTCCTGCCCCAGGGTGTTGATCAGCACGATGGGGATCTCGGAACTGTCCAGCACCACGGTGCCAGGGTCAGCGACGCAGAGTTCGAACGCTCCGGTGCCGCCACCGTAGCCGTACGCCTGGATCCAGAGCGTGTCACCGACCAGGAGTTCACTGGCGAGGATCATCGAGAAATAGTCCGGTCCGTTGTCATCGTCGCAGGTCACGAGCGCCCGGTTGAAGCAATCCGGCCCGACCCAAAGCGCGATACCCGTGTCGTTCAGGTCACCGGCGCTGGCCGTGCTCACCACCAGGTTACCGGAAGGAGGTACGGGCATCGTATACCAGATATCGCCCCCGTTGTAGTTCGCGCAGCCCGGGTCGATGCCGGTGCCAAGGGCCGTTGTGTTATCAGCGATCACGCACGCTGTGGTGTCGATCGGCCAGGCGGAACAGGGCGTGCTGCCCGGTGGCGGCACCATCGTGCAATCGCCCAGGCCGATGAACACTGATCCCGTAGCAGGGGTCGGGCCATCGGCGAAGACCACATTACCCCACTGGTCGAACAGCACGTAGCTGTTCTCGCTTTCC
Source organism: Flavobacteriales bacterium (assembly GCA_016713875.1). Taxonomy (NCBI): domain Bacteria; kingdom Pseudomonadati; phylum Bacteroidota; class Flavobacteriia; order Flavobacteriales; species Flavobacteriales bacterium. Next base: position 478,963 of record JADJOI010000003.1, on the reverse strand, counting down.
CAGTCCTGCGGGGTGTAGATGAGCTCCACGTCATCCCCCGTGCACACGGTGAACGTCTCGGTGCTCCCGGCTCCAGTAGCTGCGAACGTGCCGATGGACGTTCCGTTGACCAGCACCTCCAACGAACCACCGTTCCAGCCATCACCATAGCTGTCGGTCATCTGCAGGATGTGATCGCAGCACTGGGCGTGCAGGCCGCTGCTCAAGATGAGCACTGCGCTTTGGAGAAGGAGGACGTTCTTGAGCATGCGCAGCGACGGGCCTGCAAGATGGCACTTCAGAGCAGAACGTCCGCTCAGGGCCTCACCCTGGACAGGATCCGTTCCCGACAGGTGCGGGAGCAAAGCGCGAATACCAGCCTGCGGCGTTGTCTCGGCGCCCCGATCTTTGCACCCCATGACCGATCTGGAACTGGCCCGTGCGCTGCGCAGCCTTCGACGGACCACCCACATGCTGGAGACCGAGCTGCGCCACGGGCGGCTGGACGATGGCCTTCTGGCCGACATCGAATCCCACATGGAACGTGGCATCGCCGGCGACAGCCGTTGCACCGCCTTGGTGACCGGTGTGGACAACCTGCGCGAGAACACCCTGACGCCACGACCGGAGCGGGTCGCGGACACCATCCGCGCCTGTGAGAAGCTGAAGGATGCCATCGAGGGCGTCACCGCCATCCTGGTATGACAAGGACCGGCGGAGGAAAGGGCCGTTGACCGATGCGGAGAAGGAGCTTATGATGGACCGCTTCACCACCTTTACCCGCAACCGCCTCGGCACGTTCGAGATGATGGAACATCCCTGACGAACACCACGCCCCATGTCCTGGAAGGTCGCTCTCTTGGTCGCTCTGTTGAACGGCATCGCCACCGCCATGGTCACCGTACCCGTGTCCGATCGGGTGACGAAGCGGATGGGAGTGAGCGACTTCGAGGGCAAACGCGGCTTCGCGATCGCGTTCTTCTTCATCCCTGCAGGATTCGTCGGTGGTTTCCTGGCCGGACTGCTGGGCACCAAGCTGGCCGGTGCGATCGATTGGTCCGGCTTCTGGAAGGCCGCAGCGCTGGCGGTCGTGATGGCCCAGGGCAGTTTGTTCGCCATCGCCGGCCTCGGCCTGCTTTCCGTTCCCCGTCCTCCCCTGCTGAACGGTGAAGCCCTTGCGCTGGAAGTGGAGGTTCGGCTGCCGCTCGCCCTGGTGGGCCCGCGCACCCGCGAACCCGACCAGGTCCGCATGAGCCTGTACGCTGGCGACAAGGACAACCACTACGCGCGCATCGACCGCGACCGCTTCCGCGAGGCGGAGGGCCATCTGCTGGTGACCGCCGTGGCCGACCTGAACTCGAGATCGGCCCGTCGCATCCTCAGCCTGGGCATCGAGGACCACACCTGGCTGGCGTTCGACCTCGACGGCCTGGCGCCATCACCCACGGACAAGGACCTCGAATGGAGCGCACCGGCACCCATGCGGGACGCCCGGACCTCCGGCGAGCGCACCCAGCGAACGGCGGTGATGCTGCGGTATCACGTGATCCGCTCCGGAGCGCCCGGCTAGAGATTCTCCGGCAGCACCTTCACGCGCAACGCTTCGTACCGCTCCGGGAACCAACGCCGCAGGATGGCGACGAAGTAGTTGTACGGCTTGTGCTGAAAGAAGCCCGGCGCTTTGCGGTACAGCGCCTTGTTCAAGAACACCCCGTTCGCATCGCGCGGGTTGGCCCGCATGATCGAATCGTTCGACAGGATGGTGCTGTCCCGCAGGATCAGCGGGTAAGGGAACGGGTCCAGCAACACCCGTTCCGGCATCACCGCATAGTTCATCTCGCTGCGGTACGGGGGCAGCCGCACCTCGCCCACCGGCTTCGCGATGCGTTTCTCCACGGAGGCCGATGTGTAGTGCGCCAGATCGGTGAGCGTCCCGCGGAACATGCGGAACAACGCGCTCCGTGCCACGCTCCTCACATCATAGCCTTCCTCGCCGGAGACCATCCCGTTCAGCGTGCCCGACGAGAAAATGCGATGGTCGTGATAGGCCAGCGGCATCCCGGGCACCGGGTCCTCCGGATTGATGATGCTGAAGCTCGTGCCCGCGCTGCAGTAGGCCTCACCATACCACTTCGCGAACGCGGCGTTGCCCACCATGGGGTTGGCGAACGCGTACGTACGGAAGCGCAGACGGGCGGACACCCGGGTGGTGGGCAGGTGCTCGAGGTGCGCCCGAAGCAGGTGGGCCAAGGCGCCCCCCTGGCTGTGCCCGGTGATCACGATGTCATGCACCCCCTGCTGGTCCAGCAGGCGGAGCTGGCCCACCACCTCATCGGCGAGGAAGGAAACGCCCAGGGTGTAGCCGGCATGTACCGCCGCCGCGGTATCGTCCGTGAAGTGGTAGTCGAAGGGCCGGCCATCCACCACCACCGTGCCCTTGGCGGGAAGCATCGCCGCGTGGATGTTCTCCATCCAGCTCAACGGGTCGGCGGTGGACCCACGGACCTCGATGATCCCCATCGCCCCCTTTCGGAACACCTGGAACAGGTTGTCCATGCCGCGGGGCGTGGACGTGTGCACCAGTTCGTACCCCTCGGGCATGATCGCCGCGTCCGAACCATAGAGGTCGCGGAAGGTGTGCGTGGCGCACAAGGCGCTCAGGTCGCGCACCAGGGCCGGATCGAAATTGGCCGGCTGAGCGTGGACACCTCCCTGGAAGAGGCACAGACTGGCGGCGATCGTGCGGATGGACATGTGGCGTGATGCTCGAACGCACCAAGGAATGAAAACCGTGTGCCGCGCTCCTGCGAATTCCGGACCGATCGTCAACCGCCGATCGTGCAAGAGGCCTGGAACGCAAGCGCCCCCGACCACTACTGGCCGGGGGCGCTTGCATTCGGGACCGTCGGTCACTGACGCACGACCCGCAGGACGGAACCCTGTTCGATCCGCAGTTCATACAGGCCCGGTGCCAGCCCGCCAAGGTCGACCAGCGCCGGACGACCTGTGGCCAGGCCCTGCATCAGCAGTCGACCGCTGGCGTCCGTCACCATGTACCGCTCACCCTCCGCCCCATCCAGCCAGAGCTGCCCGGACGTGGGGTTGGGCCAAGCGCGCAGGTCGGCCACATGCCCTGTCCCGATCAAGGTGAAGATGTACGCATAGGGCTGCGAGGTGCTCGTGCATCCGTTGGCATCGGTGATGGTCACGGTGTAGGCCCCGCTCGCCGTGGGCACGTACCAGCTGTCCATGGCGCCCGGGATCGGTTGCCCGTCCACGAACCATTGGAACGTTCCTGCACCCGAGGCGAAGAGCGTATCCACCACCTGCGTGATCACCGGTTCGGCCGGCGGGGCGTTGACCGTGATGGCGAGCGTATCGGCCGATGCGCTGCTACAGCCAAGGCCATCAGTTACCGCAACCGTGTAGCTTCCACCGGTGGTGACGTTGAGCTGCTCGGTGTCCGCGTTGGGGATCACCTGACCGTCGACGCTCCACATGTAGGTGACACCGGGGAAGAGGTCGGCCACAAGGATCACCGAGCCACCGTCGCAGAACACCGTGGTATCCGAGGCCAGGACGGCCGGTGCCTGCGGCAGGTCATTCACGATCACAAGCACCGGGTCCGAATCGTCCACTCCGCACGCGCTGGACACGATCACCGTGTAGTTGCCCGGGGCATCGGCCACCAGGGTCGCTGACGTGGCGCCCGGTATGTCCGAGGCGTCCAACTGCCACTGGTAGGCCAGACCGCCACCAGAGGTCCCATCAAGGGTGACGCTTCCGCCCGCACAGAAGGTCGTGGGGCCATTGGCGGAGACAACGGCTACCGGCGGCGTGTTGTCGATCGTGATGTCGAAGCCGTTGTCCTCGCCCGTGAACGCGGGACTGGTGGACACGATCCGGATCCGATAACCGGTACCTGGAGGGGTGTTCGCCGGGATCGTCACCGGGATGGTGCCTGCCGTAGTGGCCGTCACCTGCCCGATGTCCACCGCATTGCTGAAGTCGCCGTTGGCGTCGCTCAACTGCACGATGAAGTCGTTCGCGTCGATGAGCAGGCCACCGCTGTTGAACACACCGGTCTCGCTGTAGGTGATGTCCAGGGTGGAACCCGGGCAGATGCTGGCGGAAAGCGGTTGTTCCACCGTGATGCTGCGCGGCACGTCGTAGAAGTAGATGGCGGACACCACCTCGAAGCCGAAGATCTGCGTGGTGTTCACTTGAAGCACTGGAACGCGCAACCCCGGTGTGAGCCACTTGTACTCCCGCACCACGGGCCGCTCTATGGCGAACCCGATGCCCAGCGTATCCACGTTGATCGTGTCGCGACCGGCCAGCGTGGTCTTCACCCGCAGGGCACTGAAGCTCCCCGCCGGTGTGTTGATGGTACCCCAGCCGTCCACCTCATTGGTGCGGGTCTGCTGGTAGCCGTAGTACGCCAGGGTCGGCAGGCTGACGTTCCAGGCCGAGCTGGACACGCTCGCGTCGCCGTAGTCCAGCGGCAGCTCATAGATCACATCCTGCTGGCTGAAGATGATCGGCACCGGAATGCCCGCGAGCTCCGCGCCGAAGCCGATCTTCTTGTACTGGGAATTGCTCCGGTACAGGAACGTGTACGGGTCGGCGATGGGCAGCAGCTGGTTGAACGGGATGTCCACACCGGCCGTGGCATGGTTGGCCCGGTTCGGATTGAAGAAGATGTCCGCATAGACCAGCGCGTAGACGATGTTCGTGGAGGCCACCGTCTGGTAGGTCGTGGTGTCCTCGCTCACCGCCTGCAGGTTGGTGTAGTTCCAGGTGAAGCCCGGACCCGTCTGCGCGTAGTTGATGAAGAGGTTCAAGTTGGCCTGGGTCAACCGCAGTTCATCCCCGGCAGCCGGCATCTCGTTCAGGCCGATGGCGACCTGGGCGTGGACCGGTGCCGAGAGCAGGAAAGCGGGAACAAGCAGGGTAAGGAACTTCTCCATGCGGTTGGATTCGGTGTTCGTCGACAAAAATAGACCATTCATCGAGCGTCGTCAACTTCTTTCGACGACCGGTCTGCGGGGCCGGCCTCATTGCCCCTCGTCGCGGAAGAACTCGAGGCTACTGAGGTCCACCAGGTGCACATCGCGGTAGTAGTGATGCAGGATGTCCATGAAGGGGATCCCACGCCTCGCCATCTCCATGGCCCCTTCCTGACAGAGCCCCACGCCATGTCCGAAGCCGCGACCGTCCAGCACCACCTGGTCGCCGGCGGTGCGCACGGTGAAATAGGTGCTCCGCAACTTCCAGTCCTCCCGTAGTTGCTTCAGCGGCACGAGCGGCTTGGTGGTATTGAGGTAGAGGCCACGGCATTGGGGTTCGTGGGCAAGGAGTTCCGCGCGCACGGCCGCATCCGCAGTGCGCAGCCCATGCTTTCTTTCCATATAGCCGAGCCAGTCGGCCTTGGGGATGGTCATGGCCCAGGTGGCATGGGGCTGTTCGATGCAGAAGCTGTCAGTGGTGGCCTGCAGATAGGGTTCGGACTTGCTCCAGATGTCCTCCGCGTTGAGCGTCTCTCCCCCGCAGTTGCTATGGAAGGTGGCCTGGATCAGCCTGATCCCAGCATCCACCACCACCATGCCGCGGGTGGCTTGTGCGGCCTCGGTGATCGGTCCATGGGTGGCCTTTCCCTTGTACACCTGGCAATGCACTTGGTCGCAGAGCTCGAAGCCTTCCGGCGCATGCTTCCGCGCGTTCGCCAGCGCATAGGTCCTGCAGCCCACCGCCTGCAACTTGTAGTACTCCGGTGCCTGCTGCGCTCCGGCCTCGCTCTCGACCACCCCGGCCACGTAATCCTCCAGCTTCACTTCGTTCACGAAGCGCAGTTCGGCGCCCGCCCGACGGATGTCGATGGACCCGCTGTACACGCGTTCGGCGAGCTTGGGCACCACGGCGCGCAGCCGCACGCCACCTCCAGAGGCCGCTCGAAGCGTGATCCGCTCGCGGGCCGTCCACGTCGCGCTCAAGGACCGGCCCACGATGCGTCCGTCCTCCAAGGCTACCCGCAGCCCGTCATTGGGTGCGAGCTCGCCCACCTGCCGGCCATCGGTCAGCACGGCCATGGCGCCGCGGGTGCCCATCAGTGTGGCGCTGGTGACGCCTTTCCCATGGAGCACCGCCACCTGCACTTCCTGGAACTGGGCACCGACCCAGCCGGCCGCGACCAGGGCCCACGCAGTAAGGTGGAGGCGCATGGCGGCGAAAGTACCCGCGCCCGACAGGGCGGTCAGGAGCGCTGGACCAGAATTTTCCACAAGCGCGACGCCGCTTTCGCACTGGCCCCGGGGCCACCCAGTCGTTCCCGCAGCCGGGCCAGGTCGTCCAGCATCGCGGCCCGGTAGGGCGCATCGTGCAGCAGCCTATGCACCTCGGCGTTCAGGGCCTCCGGCGTCAGGTCCTGCTGGATCATCTCCCGCACCACCTCGCGCCCCATGATCAGGTTCACCAGGGAGATGAACCGGACGTTCACCAGCCGCCGGGCCAGCCACACGTTCACGGCACTGCCCCCGTAGCACACCACCTCGGGCACCCCGAAGAGCGCCGTCTCGAGCGTGGCGGTGCCACTGGTGACCAAGGCCGCCCGGGCCTGCCGCAGGAGGCCGTAGGTGCGTTCACGCACCACCAGAGCGGAGCTGTTCCGGAGGAACGGCGCGTACACCGCATCATCGAGCGCGGGCGCCGCGGCCACCACGCATTGATGGTCGGTGAAGCCGGCGGTGGCCTCCAGCATCACCGGCAGCATGCGCTCCACCTCCTGGCGGCGGCTGCCCGGGAGCAGGGCGATCACCGGTCGCCCGTCCGCACCCGGCAACGGCGTCGGCGGATGGTCGTTCTCCTCGGCGATGGCGTCCAGCAGCGGGTGCCCCACGAAGGTGACGTCCATGCCGCGCTCGGCGTACCACTCCTGCTCGAAGGGCAGGATGACGCAGAGCTCGGTGACGTCGCGGCGGATGCGCTTCACCCGGCCGGCCTTCCAGGCCCACACCTGCGGACTGATGTAGTAGAACACGGGGATGCCGAGCGTGCGTGCATAGGTCGCGATGCGCAGGTTGAAGCCCGGGTAGTCCACCAGCACGATCGCATCGGGGCGCCATGCGGCGATGTCCGCCTTGCACGCCACGATGTTGCCGAGGATGGTACGCAGGTTCAGGAGCACCTCGGCGAAGCCCATGAAGGCCAGCTCACGGATGTGCTTCACCACCTGCACCCCGGCCGCCGCCATGCGGTCGCCACCCCAGCCACGCAGCTCCACCTCCGGGTGCTCGCGGCGAAGCGCCTTCACGAGGTTGGCCGCATGCAGGTCGCCGCTGGCCTCGCCGGCGATGAGGTACACGCGCCGGCTCATATCCAAAGGGCCACGATCACCGCACCGTGGATGAACACCGCCATCAGCACGCCGCGCATGGCCTCCACGCGGCCCTTGCGGTCGAACCAGAAGAACAGCGGCACGTCGGCCAGCAGGGACAGGCTCAGTACCGGGGCCTGGTAGCGGCGGGTGCCCAGGAACAGGTCCTGCACGAACCAGCCCAGGTCGTTGTGGGGCCGGATCAGGTTGACGTAGATCAGGGCATACACGAGAAAACCGGCCGCGGGCGCCAGCAACCCGCCCACCAGGCCGACCGTGCGGTCATTCCAGGCCATGGTCCCAGGTGTTCAGGTCGGCGATGGCGTGGTGCGCCGTCATGTCGAACTGGGTGGGCACGATGCTGACGTAGCCGTTGTTCACGGCCCACACATCGGTGTCCTGTCCGTGGTCCTCGCTCTTGAACTCCCCCTTCAACCAGTAGTACTCGCGCTTGCCGGGATCGAGCCGCGTCTCGAACTCGTCCTCCCAGTTGGCCTTGGCCTGACGGCACACGCGCATGCCCTTGAGGGCCTCGCCGCGGGTGCGGGGCACGTTCACATTGAGGCACGCCCCCTGGGAAAGGCCGTGGCGCAGGACGTTGGACACCACGCTCCGCACCACCGGCCGCACCGGTGCGAAATCGGCCTCCATGCTGTGGTCCATCAGGCTGAAGCCCACGCTCGGGATGCCTTCCATGGCCCCCTCCACCGCCGCGCTCATGGTGCCGCTGTACAGCACGTTGATGCTGATGTTCGCGCCGTGGTTGATGCCGCTGACCAGCAGGTCGGGCTTGCGCCCTTCCAGCAGCTTGTAGATGGCCAGCTTCACACAGTCCACCGGTGTGCCGCTGCAGCTCCAAGCGTCCAGGTCGTCCAGGTAGGCCACCTTGTTCAGGCGCAGGAAGCTGTGGATGGTGATGGCGTGCCCCATGGCGCTCTGGGGCTTGTCCGGGGCCACCACCATCACGCGACCGAAGGCGCGGACCTCCTCCACCAGGGCGCGGATGCCCGGGGCGAAGATGCCATCGTCGTTGGTGACCAGGATCAGCGGTCGGTGCTCCATGGGCCGCGAAACTACCCATCCACGCGCTCGGACCTGCCACGGGAACCGGGATCACCAGCCCTTCGCCCGCAGGGAATCAGCCACCAGGGCGCTGAAGTGCGCGGCCCCCTTGGCGTTCAAGTGGGTGCGGTTCATGAACAGCGTGGGGTCGCCCGTCCAGCTCAGGTCCACCGGCACCACGATCTCGGTCGCCCGGTCCAACCGCGGCTCCAGGGCCCGCAGGATCCAAAGGCTGTCCGAGCCATGGAAGGGGGTCTCCACGAACGCCACCCGCGCATGGGGCCAATGCCGGCGACGATGCGCACGCAAGGCCTCGAGATACCCGTCCAGCCCGTTCAGCGCATCCGCTGGCAGGCTGACCTGGCGGGCACGCTTGGGATCGAGCACCTCCGTGGAAGCCACGAAGCCCGCGTGCACGTTCGTCACTGTGTCCAAGGTCGCGATCTTCAGCACGTACTCCGGGAATCCTGCGTACCGCGCCCATGGAAGTAGGTCCAGCGGACGGAACCCGGTCTTGTGCCGCACGATGTCCAGCACGGCAGGGTCACGGATATCATCCAGGAACTGCTCGTACTGGATGATGGTATCCCGGGCCAGCGGCCTCCACGATGCGGCGTCGACGTTCACCACCACCAGCGCTGGCTCCGGCGCGTGCTCCAAGTAGTAGCGCAGCTTGCCCAACTGGTCCAGCAGCGGATACCCGATCATACCCAGGTTGTAGCACGGGCGCCTCAACCGCTCGGCGATCACCTGGGCATCGTAGTGGTACCGGGCGCGTGAATTGCCGATCACCACCACCTCGGCCTCCGCCTTTCCCGCGCGGATCACGTGCAGGTCCGCGTACCGCTCGAACTGCCGGCCGGCGGCCCGCCGGGTGAGCGCCAGGTCCAGCACCACCGCCACCAGGGCGCAGAGCGCGGCGGCCATCAGGGTCTTCCACAGGAACGGGCGCATGGTCAGAACTGGAAGTAGATGAACTGCACGTCGTTCCGCCGACTGAAGAGCACCACGGCCAGCACCAGGGTGAAGTAGACGGCGTAACGCACCCACCGCGTCGTGATCTGGCCGAAGGGATCACGCACGTGATGCCGGTTCACCAGGTCCAGCAGGACCATGACCCCCACGAAAGGAAGTCCGTCCAGCCGGTCGGGCACGCTGATGACGTCCTGGGTGCACATGCCCTTCAGGTAGCCGAAGGCCTCAGCGATGTTCCGGGCGCGGAAGAAGACCCAAGCGAGCGTGACGCCGGCGAAGGTCAGGAGCGTGGACAGGAGGATGCGCGCCTGTCCGGCCGGTCGCGCTGGCCCATCCGCCTTGCCGATCAGCGGGACGTACAGCAGCCCGTGGATCGCCCCCCAGGCCAGGAAGGTCCAGTTGGCGCCATGCCAGAACCCGCTGGCGATGAAGGTGACCAGCGTGTTGAACACACGCCGCGGGCGGCTCACCCGGTTGCCCCCCAGCGGGATGTACAGGAAATCGCGGAACCAGGTGCTGAGGCTGATGTGCCAGCGTTTCCAGAAGTCGCCGATGTCGCGGGCCAGATACGGCGTGCGGAAGTTGGTCATCAGTTCGATGCCGAAGAGCTTCGCCGATCCGATGGCGATGTCACTGTAGCCGCTGAAGTCGCCGTAGATCTGGAAGGCGAAGTAGATCGCCCCCAGCGCGAGGTCGGGCCCGGATTCCCAGGGATACAGCCGGAACACCTGATCCACCATGGGCGCCAGGCTGTCGGCGATGACCACCTTCTTGAACAGGCCCTGGACGATGAGCCGCAGGCCGCTCACGCCGTTGGCATAGGTGAACCGCCGGGACGCGGTCATCTGGGGCAGCAGGTCCACCGCTCGCATGATAGGCCCGGCCACCATGTGCGGGAAGAAGCTGACGAACGCGAGGTAGGCGATGGGATCGCGCACCGGTCGCATCTCGCGCCGGTAGATCTCGATCGTGTAGCTGATGCTCTGGAAGGTGTAAAAGCTCACCCCCACCGGCAGGATCACGTTCAAGGTGCCGATGTTGGCCTGCAGGCCCAAGGCGTGCAGCGCATCCACCGCCGAGGCGATGAAGAAGTTGCTGTACTTGAAGTAAGCCAGGATGCCCAGGTTGAAGACCAGGCTCAGCACCAAGGCCCGCCTGCGGACACGCGCATCGCCGCTCCGGTCGATCCACAGGCCCAGCCAGTAGTCGCTGAACGAGCTGACGAACAGCAGCGCGAGGAAGCGCGGGTCCCACCAGCCGTAGAACACGTAGCTGGCCACGATCAGCAGCAGGTTCTGCGCACGCAGGCTCCGGAACACGCCCCAGTAGAGCGCGAACACCGTGGGCAGGAACCACAGGTAGTGGACCGAATTGAACAGCATGGGCTGACGGCGCGCAAAACTACCCGGCGTGCCCGCTCGATCGCCATCTTCGCGTCCCAGATGCCCTTGTGCTCATGGGCACTCGCACACATGAAACAGCCCATCTTCCCGCCCAACGCCGCCAAGCCCCTCGCCCCGTACACGCCCGCCATCCAGGCCGGCCCCACGCTCTACCTCAGCGGCCAGATCGCGCTGGATGAACACGGGGACCTGCACATGGGCGATATCGCCACCGAAACGCACAAGGTGATGGAGAACGTGGGCAACCTCTTGAAGGCCGCCGGCATGGGCTATGAGCACCTGGTGAAGGTGACCATCTTCCTGAGCGACATGGCCCACTACGCCGCCGTGAACGAGGTGTACGGCACCTACTTCACCGAAACGCCGCCCGCCCGCGAGGCCGTGGCCGTAAAGGGCCTGCCGCGCGGGGTGAACGTGGAGATCAGCGGGGTGGCCTGGAAGGGGTGACCGGAGGTCGATCCCGACCCGGCTCGGACACTCACCGGTCCGTGCGCCACTGCAGCGCCTCCATCACCGCCTCGTGCAGGATGTTGGCATGGTCCAGGTCGGTGATGCGGTGGAAGGCCACGCGGGGCACATGCGCCTTGCGCACCAGGGCGGCGAGCTTGCGGGCCGGACCCACCATGGCCTTTCCCTCCTTGCCCACGGTGATGTGTACCGAGGCCACGCCGATGTCGGGCGCGCTGAGGGCATCCGCCGGGATGTCCAAGGCCGATCCATCGTCCCACCACAGGCTGGGACTTACGATGATGTAGTGCTGAAAGAGGTAGGGCATGCGCAACAGCAGCTCCGTCGCAAAGAGACCGCCGAGGCTCTGGCCGATCAGGGTGCGCTCCCGGGTGGTGCGGTAGTTGGCGTCCATGAAGGGGATCATCTCCTTCGCGATGAACCGCATGAACGCGGCGCTTCCGCCGGTGGTCGGGAAGTCAGCCTTGTCCTTGGCCACCGTGGAGGGAAAGGTGAGGTCGCGCTTCCGGTCCACGTTGGCGATGCCCACCACGATGCTCGGCTTCACCCGATCCACCCACGGGAACGAAGCGAACTGCACGGCGCCGGTCACATGGATGAAGTCCTCATCGGCACTTCCATCGAGCAGGTAGATCACCGGGTAGCGCGCGGCGCTGTCGGGGTGGTAGCCCTGCGGCAGGGCGATGTTGAGGACGCGGTCCTCAGCGAGGGTGGTGCTGCGAATGGTCTCCACCACGCCCAAGGTGAAGGGCGCAGGCGGTGCGGACCGCTGCACCTGTCCACTGGCTGACAGGGCCAGGAGCAGGCCGGAGCAACTGATGGGCAACAGAACACGCATCAGGGAACAGTGGTGATCGGCCCAGGCCACCGTTGAAATCCGCCCTCCAGGTCCACCACCCGGCGAAAGCCCATCCGTTTCATCCGCCGTGCCGCGAGCGGGCTGCGGTGGCAGGTCTGGCAATAGAGGAACACGAGCGTGGAACGGTCGAGGTCGCGCACCAGCCGGCCGTAGCGGAACGAGAGGAAGCTCCGGTTGATGGCGCCCGGCAGGTGACCTTTCTCATGCTCCCCGGCGGTGCGCACGTCCACGAGCACCCGGGCCGTGCTGTCCGCCAGCAGGCGCGCATAGGAGGCGGCATCGACCTTGGTGTAGGTGAACCGGTCCGTGCTGCGGACCGTGAAACAGCCCGCGAGCATCGGTCCGAGGACGAGCAGGATCGGCATCCCGATACGCACGCTCCTTCAGCTGAAGCGCTTCAACTGGCTGCCGTACAGCGCCACGAACGCGAGGGCCAGGAAAGGGCCGAAGATCCCGAGGTACTTCCACGGGAGCACCGCATGCGGAACGAAGATGCCCACCACCTGGGCCACCGCGTAGAGGTAGAAGCCCTGGCGGCGGCCTCGCCACATGTTGACCGCCCCGATGAAGCGGGCGACGGTACGCAGCAGGAGCAGGCCCATCAGCAAGGCGCCGCCATGGTAGAACAGGGGCACGAGCTCCTCGAAGGCCGCGACGCCCTCCTCGCCCATCATGTCGCTCATGCCGGCCATCTGCTCGTTCATCTGCGCCATGAACTCCTCCTCGGGCACGGACCGAAGACCCAGGGTGAAGAGCAGGCCCAAGCCGTAGATCAGCAGAAAGAGCCCGCAGTTGATGAAGCTCAGGATGCCGAGGCCCGTGAGCATGTCAGGGCGCTGGGTGGAACCGGAATCGTCCGGCAGGAAGGTGGTGGCCATGGAGGCGAATGTAGGACCGGCGGGCGTGCCACCGTCGCCGTCGCCGATCGGCCATGGCCCCTACCTTCGCCCCCTCAACCCGCACCCCTTCCTCATGAGCTATGATGTGATCGTCCTCGGCAGTGGCCCCGGAGGCTACGTGGCCGCCATCCGTGCCAGCCAGCTGGGCCTGAAGACCGCCGTCGTGGAACGCGAGGCCCTTGGCGGCATCTGCCTCAACTGGGGCTGCATCCCCACCAAGGCCCTGCTGAAGAGCGCCCAGGTGTTCGAGTACATCCACCACGCCAAGGACTACGGCATCACCGTCAACGGCGGCTCGCCCGACATGAAGGCCATCGTGCAGCGCAGCCGCGACGTGGCCAAGGGCATGAGCAACGGCGTGCAGTTCCTGATGAAGAAGAACAAGATCGACGTGATCATGGGCACTGGCAAGCTGATGCCGGGAAAGAAGCTCGAGGTCACCGGCGCCGACGGCAAGAAGCAGGTGCTCGAGGCCAAGCACATCCTCATCGCCACAGGCGCACGCAGCCGCGTGCTGCCCAACCTGCCCCAGGACGGCAAGAAGATCATCGGCTACCGCGAGGCCATGGTGCTCGCCGAGCAGCCCAAGAGCATGGTGGTGGTGGGCAGCGGCGCCATCGGCAGCGAGTTCGCCTACTTCTACAACGCCATCGGCACCAAGGTGACCTTGGTGGAGTTCATGCCCAACGTGGTGCCCGTGGAGGACGAGGAGGTGAGCAAGCAGCTCGAGAAGAGCTTCAAGAAGCAGGGCATCGACGTGATGACCGGCGCCGAGGTGACCAAGGTGGACACCGCGGGCAAGGGCTGCAAGGTGACCGTGAAGAGCGCCAAGGGTGAGCAGGTGATCGAGTGCGACATCGTGCTCAGCGCCGTGGGCATCGCCCCCAACATCGAGGGCATCGGGCTGGAGGAGGTGGGCATCGCCACCGACAAGGGCCGCATCACGGTGAACGAGCACTACCAGACCAACATCCCCGGCTACTACGCCATCGGCGACGTGACCCCCGGCCAGGCCCTGGCGCACGTGGCCAGCGCGGAAGGCATCATCTGCGTGGAGAAGATCGCCGGGCACCACCCCGAGGCGCTCGACTACGGCAACATCCCCGGCTGCACCTACTGCAGCCCCGAGGTGGCCAGCGTGGGCCTGACCGAGAAGCAGTGCAAGGACAAGGGCCTGGCCATCAAGGTGGGCAAGTTCCCCTTCACCGCCAGTGGCAAGGCCAGTGCAGGCGGCAACAAGGACGGCTTTGTGAAGCTCATCTTCGACGCCAAGTACGGCGAGCTCCTGGGCGCGCACATGATCGGCGCCAACGTCACCGAGATGATCGCCGAGTGCGTGAGCATCCGCAAGCTCGAGACCACCGGCCACGAGATCATCAAGACGGTGCACCCCCACCCCACCATGAGCGAGGCCATCATGGAGGCCGCCGCCGCCGCCTATGGCGAGGTGATCCATCTGTGACATGGGAAACGTGAGAGCTGAGCATTGAACGGGCGGTCCTTTCGGCTCTCAGCTTTCGGCTTTCAACCTTCAGCTTTCTCCGATGTGCGGCATCGCCGGCACCTACCATCTGGGCGGCGGGCCGGCCCCGTCGGACGAGCGCATCCGGGCCGCGCTGGCCTGCATCGCCCATCGGGGGCCGGATGACGAGGGCGTGCACCGGGCGGGACGCGCAGTGCTCGGCCACCGTCGCCTGAGCATCATCGACACATCGGCCGCCGGGCACCAGCCGTTCACCGACCTGGAGGGCCGGTATACCATCGTCTTCAATGGCGAGGTGTTCAACTTCGCCGAGCTGCGCGCCAGGCTGGAAGCCCAGGGCCACCGCTTCAAGAGCCGCACTGACACCGAGGTGGCCCTGCGGCTCTTCGCCCTGAAAGGACCGGCCTTCCTGCACGACCTCAATGGTTTCTTCGCCCTGGCCATCCACGATGCCCAGGAGGACACGCTCTTCCTGGCCCGCGACCGGTTCGGGGTGAAGCCCCTGCTGTGGTGCCTGCACGAGGACACGGTGATGTTCGCCAGCGAGCTGGGCGCCCTCCTGGCCCTGGGGGCTCCGCGCCGGCTGGACCGCGTGTCACTGCGCACCTATTTCACGCACTACTACATCCCTGCGCCGCACACCATCCTGGAAGGTGTGCACAAGCTGCGGCCCGGCCACAGCCTGATGGTGGATGCCCAGGGCATCCGCACCGCCCGCTGGTACGAGGCGGAGGCCGAAGCGGCGAAGACCCCCGTGCCTTCGGACCCCGTGCAGCGGCTCCGCGACCTGATGGATGACGCCGTGCGGATCCGGCTGGTGAGCGACGTGCCCGTGGGCACCTTTCTCAGCGGCGGCCTGGACAGCAGCATCGTGAGCGCACTGGCCAGGCGCCACAAACCCGACCTGCGCACCTTCAGCATCGGCTACACCGAGGCGTACTACGACGAGACCCCCTTCGCCGAGGCCGTGGCGCGCCATCTGGGCACCGACCACACCACCTTCACCCTGGGGCACGATGACCTGGCCGCCAGCTACGACGATCTGCTGGCCGCGCTGGACGAGCCCTTCGCGGACCAGAGCGCCCTGCCCAGCTACGTGCTGAACGCCCGCACACGGCAGCAAGTGACCGTGGCCCTGAGCGGTGATGGCGCGGACGAGGTCTTCGGCGGATACCGGAAACACCAGGCCGAGCTCCGCGTTCGCGCACCCGGGACGGTGGAGCGGCTGGCCCTGCTGGGCTCCCCCTTGTGGAGGGTACTGCCCCGTTCGCGCAACCACCCACTGGCCGATAAAGTGCGCCAGCTGGACCGGTTCGCACGAAGCGCAGCGCTGAGCGCGGAGGACCGATACCTGCTCCTGGCCTCGTGGGACGAGGAGCTCGATGCCGCCACCCTCCTGGATCCTGCATCCGACGAAGGGGCCTTCGCGCAGCGTCGGGCCGCGATCACCGCCCCCCTGGCCGCGCACCGCGACCTCAACGGCCTGTTGTGGGCGGATGTGCACACCGTGCTGCCCGACGACATGCTGCGCAAGGTGGACCTGACCAGCATGGCGCACGCCCTTGAGGTACGCACCCCGTTCCTGGACCGGCGTGTGGTGGAGCTGGCCTTCGCCCTTCCGTCCGAGGTCAAGTTCCGCAAGGGTTCGGGAAAGCAGCTGCTGCGCGAAGCCTTCGGGGACCTGCTGCCCCAAGGCACATTGACCCGGGCCAAGCGCGGCTTCGAGGTACCGCTGACCCCCCTGCTCAAAGGGCCATTGGCCGACCGCCTGGCCACCTGTGCGGATACCGAGCTGCTCCGTGCCGCTGGCCTCGAGCCAGGTGCCGTCCGGCAGGTGCTCAACCGGTTCCATGGCCCTTCGCCCGGAAGTTCGCAGGCAACCGTGCATGCCCTCATCGTCTATCTGACGTGGTGGCGGCGGTACATGGCCTGAGCCCTTCCTGCGCCCCCGTTACCTTTGCCGTCGGCCCATGCCTCGTATCCTCCGGATCATCAACCGCTTCAACCTCGGGGGGCCCACGCACAACGCCGCCTACCTGACCCGCTACCTGCCCGGGGACTATGAGACCCTGCTCGTGGGGGGCAGCCAGGAGGCCACCGAGGAAGGCAGCCATCACATTCTCCGTTCCCTCGGAGTGGAGGCCATGATCCTGCCGGAGCTGCAGCGCGAGGTGGCCCCTTGGCGCGACAGGGGCGCCTACCGACGCATCAAACAGCTCATCCGCGAGTTCAAGCCGGACATCGTGCACACCCACGCCGCCAAGGCCGGTGCGGTAGGGCGCATGGCGGCCGCGGACCTCGGCGTGAAGGCCATCGTCCACACCTTCCACGGCCACGTCTTCCACAGCTACTTCGGTCCGGTGCGTACCGCGCTGTACAAGAACATCGAGCGCTTCCTCGCCCGCCGCAGCAGTCGCATCATCGCCATCAGCGAGAAGCAGAAGCACGAACTGGTGGACGAGCACCGGATCTGTCCCGGGGACAAGGTGAGCGTGATCCCCCTGGGCTTCGACCTCAGCCGGTTCCGGGAGGACCGCGCACAGAAGCGGGCCTTCTTCCGAAGTGTCTACGGCGTGGCCGACGACGAGATCGCCATCGCCATCGTCGGCCGGCTCGTCCCGATCAAGAACCACGACCTCTTCCTGGAGGCCATGGCCGCGGTCGCCCGACGCACCCAACGGCGTGTGCGCGCGTTCATCGTGGGCGACGGTGAGGAACGCGACCACTTGGAAGCGCGGGTCAAGGAGCTCGGATTGAGCCACGCCGTGGGCCCCATCTTCAACGGACATGGCTTCGGCCACGGCGCCGGGTCAGGTGCCGTGGTGCCCCAGGCCACGATCACCTTCACCTCCTGGATCAAGGAGGTGGACATCGTCTACGCCGGTGTCGACCTCGTGGTCCTCACCTCGCTGAACGAGGGCACACCGGTGAGCCTGATCGAGGCGCAGGCCTCGGACCGGCCGGTGGTGACCACCCGTGTGGGCGGCGTTGAGAACGTGGTCCTGCCGGACCGGTCGGCGTTGCTGAGCCCATCGGGCGACCTGGCCACGATGACCGAGGCCATCCTGCGTGTGGTGGAGGACGATGCGCTGCGGGGCCGGATGGGCGGGCAGGGATGGGACTTCGTGCGCCAGCGCTACCACTACACACGCCTGGTGGACGATACCGCCCGTCTGTACGATGCCCTGCTGAACTGACCGTGGGGCCAGAACGCTACTTTTGCGCGATGCGAACGGCACGTCTTGGGCCTTTGGTGGTGTTGGCGGTGGCGGTGTTGATGGGCGGCGGTTGCACCATCAACCGCGACATCATGTTCAAGACACCGCTGGGCTATCAGTTCGACTCGGTACCCGACACGGTGGACCTGGCGTTCAAGATCCAGCCGAACGATTACCTGCAGTTCCGGCTCTTCGCCAACGACGGGTTCAAGATGATCGACATGGTGTCCATCGGCACCGGGGCGGATAATGCGCGTAGCATGCAGCGCCTGCAGTTCAACTACCTGGTGGAGCCCGATGGCAACGTGAAGCTGCCGCTGCTCGGCCGCGTCACCCTATCGGGCAAGACCCTTCGGGAGGCCGAGACCTGGCTGGAACAGCGCTACATGGAGTTCTACAACCGGCCTTTCGTCCAGTTGAGCGTGACCAACCGCCGTGTGGTCGTCTTCCCGGGCGGGGGCGGCGATGCGGTGGTGGTGCCTCTGGAGAACGCGAACACCACCCTGCTTGAGGTGCTGGCGAGCGCACGGGGGGTGGCGAAGCGCGGCAACGCCCACAAGGTGAAGGTCTTCCGGCGCGACCCCGCCGGGGGCAGGCAGATCTTCCAGTTCGACCTCACGGACATCGAAGGGCTGAGGCATGCGGACATGGTCATGTTCTCGGACGACGTGGTGTACGTGGAACCGAACCCGGAGCTTGTGCGCGAGGTGCTCGCCGACATCACCCCGATCATCACCCTGCTCACCAGCGTGGTGCTGGTGATCGGCATCATCCGGGGCTTCCAATAGCACCAGCATGCTGAACGAGGACGTCAGCCAGCGGAACATCACCCTCGACAGCTATCGGGAGCGGATCACGAACTTCAGCAACGAGTTCGACCTCGGGCTGTTCCTGTACATCATCAAACGATCGTCCGTCTGGATCATGCTCTGCATCATCCTGTCGGGCGCCGCGGCCTACCTCTACCTGCGATACACCGCCCCCACCTTCAAGAGCGGCGCCATCCTGCAGATCCGCGAGAGCAACAACGCCCAGCTGGTGCTGGAAATGAACCAGTTCGTGGAGGACAAGAACCTGCTGGCCGATGTGGAGCTCCTCCGCTCGAAGTTCTTCATCGACAAGGCGCTGCGCAAGCTTCCGCTCGAGGTCAGTTACTTCTACAAGGGCCAGATCCTCACCAACGAGCTGTACACCGGGACCTTCTTCCGCATCGAGGATGTGGAGGTGCTCGATCCCCGGGTGCGCGACATGCCCATCTTCATCGATCTGAAGACCGAGGGAAAGGCCACCTTCTCCTATGCCGTGGCCGGCCAGCCGCTCACCCTCACCTTCGACCTCAACGAACGCATCACCACTCCTCATTTCCGCTGCAGCGTGTGGCTTGATGACGTGGCGATGATGGAACGCATGGAGGCGGACGGCTCGACCTTCTTCCGCATCAACAGTCCATCGAGCCTGGTGGCCCAGTACTCCAAGCAGATCGACGCCCGCATCCTGGACAACGATGCCCGGACCGTGGCCATTGACTGCCGCGATGCCAACCCCGTGCTGGCCCGCGACCTGGCCGAGGCCATGGCCGAGACCTACATCGGATACGATGTGGAGCGCATGCGCGAAAGCGCCGAGAGCATCCTGCGGTTCATCGAATCGCAGAAGGACACCGTGTTCGACAAGCTGCGCGAGTCCGAGTACCGGATGCAGGCCTTCAAGATGGAGAACAAGGTGTCCGACATGAGCGAGCTGACACCGATCTACCTGAACCGGGTGCGCGAGTACGAGGACCGGATCGTGGAAGTGCGGGTGGAGATGGACCTGCTTTCCGCCATTGAGCAATCCACGGACAAAGCCCTGGGCGACATCGACGTCTACAATCTGATGCCCCTGCTCGTCGGCACCACCTACGAACGTTCGCTCACCACCATGATCGAATCGCTCCAGAAACTGCTCCTCGAACGTGAGGAGCTCTTCCTGGAGGCCACGCCCAGCAACCAGGCCGTACGCGACGTCGAGCACCGCATCCAAGTGCAGAAGGGCCTCGTGGTGAACAGCATCCGGAGCCTGCGCTCGAGGCTCACCGACAAGGTGAAGGAATACGAGGACATCATCCTCCAGCATGAGGCCCGCTTCCTCACACTTCCCGAGAAGGAGCTCGAGTTCGCCCGCATCGACCGCCTGTTCCAGATCAACGAGAAGTACTATACCCTGCTGCTGGAGAAGGACATCGAGTACCGGATCAGCCGTGCGGGCTTCGTGCCGGACAACAAGGTCCTCGAGCGACCGGTGATCCCTGCGATGCCGATGGCGCCCAACCGCAACCTGGTGTTGTTCTCCTACCTGCTCACCGGGCTGGTGATCAGCTTCCTCATCGTTCTGGTGCGCTATGTGCTTCACGACAACATCACCTCGCTGAACGACATCGCCAAGACCTCCAGCGCGTCCATCGGCATCCTGGGCATGATCCCCAAGTACAAGAAGGAGATCCCCATCAGCCAGCTGCTCGTGGATAAGAACCCCAAGAGCCTCATCGCCGAGAGCTTCAGAACCGTGCGCACGAACATGCAGTTCGTGGACAATACCCCGGGGCCAAAGCTCATCGCCATCACCAGCACCATCAGCGGCGAGGGGAAGACCTTCGTGGCCATCAACCTCGCAGGCATCATCGCGTTCAGCGGAAAGCGCGTCATCGTGCTCGACCTCGACATGCGGAAACCCAAGATCCACCTGGGCTTCGGCGTGGACAACATCCGCGGCATGAGCACCCTGCTCATCAACAAGGACACGCTGGAGAACTGCATCCAGCAGAGCGCCCTCGAGAACCTGTACTTCATCACCGCCGGCCCCATCCCGCCCAACCCGTCGGAACTGGTGATCAGTGAACGCATGAACCTCATCATCGAAGAGCTCAAGAAGTCGTACGACGTGATCCTGATCGACAACCCGCCCGTGGGCCTGGTCACGGACGGCATCGCCATGATCCAGCGTGCGGACTATCCCATCTACATCTTCCGCTCGGACTACAGCAAGAAGGCCTTCATCCACAACGTGGACCGCCTGATCAACGAGAACCGCATCACCCGCATCACCACCATCCTGAACGGTGTGGACATCGACCGCAATAAGTACGGCTACAACTACGGCTATGGCTACGGCTACGGCTATGGCTATGGCCACGGCTATGGCACGGGCTACGGCTATTACGAGGACCGTGGCGACCGGAAGGGCGGCAAGGGCGGTCGCCGCAAGGGACTTCTGGGCAAACTCACCGGCAGGGCCTGATGCGGATCGAGACCACTCCCCTTGATGGCCTGCTGGTGCTGCGACCTGCCGTGCACCGCGACGACCGGGGCCACTTCCTGGAAAGCTTCAACGAGCGGACCTTCGCTGCGTCCACAGGGCTCAACGTGCGCTTCGTACAGGACAACGAATCGGTATCGCGCCGGAACGTGCTGCGTGGACTGCACCTGCAGACGGGCGCCTCGGCCCAGGCCAAGCTCGTGCGCGTGGCGCGCGGCGCCGTTCTCGATGTATGCGTGGACCTGCGTGCCGACAGCCCCACCCGGGGTCGGCACTTCAGCATCCGGCTCGACGAGAGCGCACCGGTGATGCTGTTCATCCCGGAGGGATTCGCCCACGGCCTTGCGGTGCTGGAGGACAACACCCTCTTCCAGTACAAGTGCTCCCGTTATTGGGACCCGGCGGCCGAACGCACCCTCCTGTGGAACGACCCCGCCCTCGCGATCGACTGGGGGGTGACCGGGCCCATCGTGAACGCCAAGGACCAGGCCGGCCTTCCGTTGAAGGACCTTCTGCCCACGCTTGCCTAGCCCGGCCATGTACACCCCGGCCCAGCTCTTCCTCATCTACTCCGGCCTCTTCTTCGCCGCGGTCCTCTTCTCGCTCCTGATCAACTCCCTGTTCATGCGGTTCGCCCGAACGCTGGGCTCGCGTGAACACAACACGGACCTGGTCCGCTGGAGCGCCACGCATAAACCGGCCTTCGGCGGCATCGCCTTCTTCATCGTTTTCCTCGGCGCCTTCTCGGTGAACGGTGTCTTCTTCCCCGCGCTGGCCCCGCTCTGGCAACCCGGTCTCCTGGGCCTCATCGCCGCCACCTCGCTCGGTTTTCTGCTCGGCCTCGCCGACGACGCCTACAACACACGCCCCGTTCTGAAGTTCCTGGCCCAAGTGGGCTGCGGTGCCCTCCTCGTCGCCTCGGGCAATGGCATCCGGTTCTTCCACGCGCCTTGGGCCGATATGCTCCTCACGATCGTGTGGGTCGTCGGCATCATGAACTCCATCAACATGCTGGACAACATGGACGCCATCACCACGGTGGTCTCCGTCTTCATCCTGCTGAACGGGCTCGTGGTGCACCTGATGCTCGGCCCGGTGGAGGGCGTCCACATGGTGCTGCTGGTGGGCACCATCGCCGCGCTGGCCGGATTCCTGTTCTACAACTGGAACCCCAGCCGGATGTTCATGGGCGACACCGGCAGCCAGTTCCTGGGCGTCTACCTCGCCTACGTGGGCATCCGCTGCTTCTGGAACGCCCCCTCCCCCGTCACCGGTGCGGACGAGCACTGGAGGCAGGCGATCATGACCCTCGTGGTGTTCCTGCTGCCCATCGCGGACACCACCACCGTGACGATCAACCGCATCGGGCGTGGGCGAAGCCCGTTCGTGGGCGGCCGTGACCACACCACCCACCACCTGAGCTACCTGGGCCTGAGCGATGCCCAGGTGGCCCTCACCTTCGGTGCGCTGGGGGCCCTCAGCGTGTTCCTTAACTTTGCGGTCCTGCGCTTCGTGGGCGTGTGGCGGAACCTTCACACGGCGATCTTCGTTCTGTACGCCGTCGCGGTCTTCCTGCTGCTCTACCTGCCCACCCGGCGCCCACGACCCACTCCCCCCCCCGAACATGGCCACTGAACCCCGCACACCGCTCGTCCATGCCCTGCGCATCGCCGGGGCGGGAGCCCTTCTGCTGGCGGGTGTCCTGGGCGCCAACCTGTTCACGTACGCGGTGATCGAGGAGCACAACGACCTTGACCACCAGCGGCACTTCAACGACAGCTACAAGATCTTCTCCCTCACCCTGCCGAACACCGTGGAGCTGTGCGGCGAACGCGTACCGCTGGAGAAGCTCGATGTGCGCGAACGGCTGGACCGCGAGCTGCTGGTGAACACCTACTGGCAGAGCAATTCCATCCTGGCCCATAAACGGGCCGCACGCTGGTTCCCCCTCATCGAACAGGTGCTGCTTGAAGAGGGTGTGCCCGAGGACCTCAAGTACATCTCCCTCATCGAGAGCGGCTTCACCAACGCCGTGAGCCCCATGGGCGCTGCGGGGTTCTGGCAGTTCATGAAGGACACCGCCCCGCGGTACGGCCTGGAGGTGAACACCGAGGTGGATGAGCGCTACAACGTGGTGAAGAGCACACGCGCCGCCGCCCGCTACCTGAAGGAGGCGTATGCGCGATACGGCTCCTGGGCGATGGCCATGGCCTCGTACAACCTGGGCGTCGGTGGGCTCGACAAACAGATCGGCCGGCAGAACGCCAAGGACTATTACGACCTGCTGCTGCCGGAGGAGACCTCGCGCTACGTGTTCCGCGCCCTTGCGATGAAGGAGATCATGGCCGACCCCGGCCGCTACGGCTTCCACATCCGCTCCAAGGACCTGTACGCGCCCTACAAGGTGCGGATCCACGTGGTGGACGGGCCCGTGAACGACCTGGCCGCCTTCGGGTCCGAGCAGGGCACCTCCTACAAGGTGCTGAAGCTGTTGAACCCCTGGCTGCGCGAGACGCGCCTGTCCAACCCCGCAGGCCGGCGCTACGAGCTGCTGCTGCCTGCCGCTGATTTCGATGCCGCGGAAGGTGCGCAGGACCAGTGAGGCTGCGGACACCGCAAGCGCCACCGCACCATCGAACGGCGATGCCGCCATCGAGGTGCTTGGCGCCCGGGTGCACAACCTGAAGAACATCGACGTGGTCATCCCCCGCGATCAGCTCGTGGTGATCACGGGCCTGAGCGGAAGCGGAAAGAGCAGCCTGGCCTTCGACACTCTGCACGCCGAAGGGCAGCGCCGGTATATCGAGACCTTCAACGCTTATGCACGGCAATTCCTCGGAGGTATCGAGCGCCCCGATGTGGACCTGATCACAGGGCTGAGCCCGGTGATCGCCATCGAACAGAAGACCATCAGCCGCAACCCGCGCAGCACCGTGGGCACGGTGACGGAGATCTACGACCTGCTGCGCCTGCTCTACGCCCGAGCGGCGGATGCCTACTCCTACGTGACAGGCGAGCGCATGGTCCGCTACACCGATGCCCGCATCGTGGACCTGCTGATGGAGGAGCATGCCGGCAGCGAGCTGCTCGTGCTCGCACCGGTGGTGCGAGGTCGGAAGGGCCACTACAAGGAGCTCTTCGAGCAGTTGCTGCGCCAGGGTTTCCTGCGCGCCCGTGTGGATGGCAAGGTGATCGACCTCACCACGCGCCCCCGCCTGGACCGCTACAAGGTGCACGACATCGAGGTGGTGATCGACCGGCTGAAGGTGCCGGCCGCCGGGCAGGCCGGCGCCGGCCGGAAACGCCTGGCCGATGCCTGTGACCTGGCCCTGAAGCTCGGGAAGGGCAACCTGATGGCACTGCCGCCGGACGGCACCCAGCCCCGTTACCTGAGCCGGCACCTGATGTGCCCCACCAGCGGCATCGCCTACGAGGAGCCGGAGCCGAACCTCTTCAGCTTCAACAGCCCTTATGGCGCGTGCCCACGGTGCAGCGGTCTCGGACAGGTCACCGACGTGGCCATCGGCAAGATCATCCCGGACCGCGGCAAGAGCATCCGGCGCGGTGCCGTCCTGCCGCTGGGCAGCTTCAAGAGCTCCTGGGTCTTCCGCCAGGTCGAGGCCGTGCTCGCCGGCTTCGGGCATGATCTGGACACGCCCGTGGAGGAGATGGGCGACGATGTGGTGGCCGCGCTGCTCAACGGCCTGGATGAGCCGCTCCGCGTGAGCAGCCAGGTGGGGTTGAGCGACCGCACCGTGCAGTTCGAGGGCATCATCCCCTTCATCCTGGAGCAGGCGAAGGAAGGCGGGGCCCAGGCCCAGAAGTGGGCCGAGCAGTTCACCCACATGGTGACCTGCCCCGAGTGCATGGGAACCCGGCTGAAGCGCACCGCCCTTCACTTCCGCCTCGACGGGCTCAACATCCACGAGCTCGCCTCCCTGCCACTGGACCGTTTGCATGCGCACACCCAGGGGCTGCTGGACCGCCTCCAGGGACGCCAGGCCCTGATCGCCCGCGATGTGGTGAAGGAGATCACCGCGCGCACCCGCTTCCTCCTCGATGTGGGCCTGGAGTACCTCACCCTCGACCGCAGCGCCCGCACGCTGAGCGGTGGTGAGGCCCAACGCATCCGGCTGGCCACCCAGATCGGCAGCCAGCTCACCGGGGTCCTGTACATCCTGGACGAGCCCAGCATCGGCCTGCACCAGCGCGACGACCACCGGCTGATCGGCAGCCTGCGCCATCTGCGCGACGGTGGCAACAGCGTCATCGTGGTGGAGCATGATAAGGAGATGATGCTGCAGGCCGACCACCTGATCGACATCGGGCCCGGGGCCGGCGAGCATGGCGGCCGCATCGTGGCCCAGGGCTCGCCCGCGGAGGTCCGCAAGGCCGACAGCCTCACCGGCCGCTATCTGCGCAACGAACTGGCCATTGACGTGCCCCGTCTGCGCCGCGCCGGCAACGGGCACCGCCTGTCCGTGCTCGGTGCCTCGGGCCACAACCTGCAGGATGTGGACCTTGTACTTCCGCTCGGCAGCTTCATCTGCGTCACCGGCGTCAGCGGCAGTGGCAAGAGCACCCTCATCGGCGACACCCTGTACCCCATCCTGGCCCGCCACTTCCACCGCGCCGACACGCGGCCTCTGCGCTACCGCAAGGTGGACGGTCTCGCGCACCTGGACAAGGTGATCGAAGTGGACCAGAGCCCGATCGGCCGAACGCCGCGTAGCAATCCGGCCACCTACACAGGGTTGTTCGACGCCATCCGCCAGCTATACACCCAGCTTCCCGGAGCGAAGGTGCGCGGCTATAAGGCCGGCCGCTTCTCGTTCAACACCGCCGGTGGCCGTTGCGAGACCTGCAAGGGCGCCGGGGTGCGCACGATCGCCATGAACTTTCTGCCGGACGTGGACGTGCCCTGCGAGACATGCCGTGGCAAACGGTACGACCGCGAGACGCTCGAGGTGCGCTTCAAGGGCCGGAGCATCGCCGACGTCCTGGACATGAGCGTGGAGGAAGCCTTGGAGCACTTCGCCGACCTGCCCCAGCTGGCCATGAAGCTGCGCACCCTGATGGACGTCGGCCTCGGGTACGTGACCCTCGGGCAGAGCAGCACCACCCTCAGCGGGGGCGAGGCCCAGCGCATCAAGCTCGCCAGCGAGCTGGGCCGTCGCGGCACGGGCAGCACGCTCTACATCCTGGACGAGCCCACCACCGGCCTTCACTTCGAGGATGTGCGGCAGCTGATCGCCGTGCTCGACCGGCTGGTCGACCAAGGGAATACCGTGCTCGTCGTGGAGCACAACATGGACATCATCAAGGTGGCCGACCATGTGATCGACATGGGCCCCGAGGGCGGCGATGGCGGCGGACGCATCGTGGCCCGCGGCACGCCCGAGGAGGTCGTGCGCATGGGGAGAGGCCACACCGCCCGTTACCTCAGCAACGAACTGCGATGAAACGCACACCCAAGCCGGCCGTGCCGGCACAGCACGCACAGGAAGAAAGCGAACGCCGCATCCGGAAGGCCTTCAAACGGAAGGGCTGGAGCGAGGTGAAGGCCAACGACAGCTGGGCCATCTTCAAGATCATGAGCGAGTTCGTGGAAGGCTTCGAGGCCATGCAGCGCATCCGGCCCTGCGTGAGCATCTTCGGCAGCGCCCGCACCGCGCCCGAGCGCGCCGAGTACAAGCTCGCCGAGGAGATCGCCTTCCTGCTGACCGGTTACGGCTATGGCGTGATCACCGGCGGCGGGCCGGGCATCATGGAGGCGGCCAACAAGGGTGCGCAACGCGGCGGGGGCACCAGCGTGGGCCTCAACATCGAGCTCCCCTTCGAGCAGGCGCCGAACCCCTACATCGACAAGGAGAAGAGCCTGCACTTCGACTACTTCTTCGTGCGAAAGGTCATGTTCACCAAGTACTCCCAGGGATTCATCGTGCTGCCTGGAGGTTTCGGCACGCTCGATGAGCTCTTCGAGGCCCTCACCCTGATCCAGACACAGAAGATCGGCCGCTTCCCGATCATCCTTGTCGGGCGCACCTATTGGAAGGGCCTGCTCGATTGGGTGAAGCAGACCATGGGCGACCGCAATGCCTACATCAACCCCGTCGACCTCGACCTCATCACGGCCGTGGACACGGCGCAGGAGGCGGTGGACGCGATCGATGCCTTCTACAGCAAGTACCTGCTGAAGCCGAACTTCTAGGGCCGCACCCCCTTCTCAACACGGCGCTGTTCGCAACGGGCGCGTGTTCACCTCCTTGCGCCGCTAGGCCTCCGGGTAGTTTTGCTCAGGCCCACCGAAGGGCCGTGCAAACCGTTCCGGATCCATGGCCCAACTGCTCATCCTCGTCGACCTCATCGGCGTCCTCCTCATCGAGATCTTCCTCCTCACCGACATCAAGATCACGCAGGATGTGCCGGCCACCGTGATGCCGGGGAGCGAGACCAAGGTGACCTTGACGGTCGAGAAGGGCGACCTCAGCGGGTTCGCCAAACTGCAGATCGACCTCCCCGAGGGATTCACCTGCACCGCCATCGAAACGAAAGGCGCCTCCTTCACCTTCAGCGACCAGAAGGCCAAGTTCATCTGGATGTCCCTGCCCACCCAGCCGTCCTTCAAAGTGTCGTACAACCTGGTCGCTTCCGCATCGGCGAGCGGGCAGATGCCCATCAACGGCCGCTTCAGCTACATCCTCGACAACGAACGGCGCATTTACGACCTGGCCACCGCCATGGTGACCGTGATGGGCGATCCCGCCGTGGCCGCCGCAACCCCTGCCGCTGCACCCATCACCCAGCCCACGGACGCCTCCAACGACATCGTGACGGCCGCAGGTGCCGTGCCGATGCCGAGCGAGGAAGCGCCCGCTGTGCCTTCTACCCCTGGCCAGGGTCCGGGCGGTGTCGCCGTGGAACGGAAGGTGACCCTCGTCTCCGCCAGCGAACTCCTCGTGGAGGTGATGGTCAAGAAGGGCGATATCCGCGGTTTCGGCAAGCTGCAGGAGAACCTGCCCCCGGGGTTCACTGCGATGGAGAAGAGCAGCGCACAGGCCATCTTCACCACGCAGGACCGCATCGCCAAGTTCGTGTGGCTCAATCTGCCCGCCGACCAGGAACTGAAAGTGGCCTACAAGCTGCGTGCGAACGGCCAGCCCGATGGCGACTACACGGTCTCCGGTGAATTCGGCTACCTGCTGAACGACGAGACCCAGCGCGTGGCCGTGGGCGCCTCCACCTTCACCATCGGCGACATGGCCTTCAGCGCCCTGCATCAGGACCAGGCCCGCATGAGCCCCACGGACGCCCAGGATACCAGCCTCAACCTGCCCGCCAAGGAGACCAGGACCGAGACCGCACAGGCGGTGCCCAGCGAGGACAGCAAGCCGGCCACGACGAGACCCGCCCCTTCCAAAGGGGTTCCGGCACCGGAGAAAGGCATCGCTTACAAGGTCCAGATCACCGCGGCGCACCGCGAAGTGGGACGCGAGTATTTCGCCGGCCGCCACCGGTTCAACGAACCGTTCAGCATCGAGCGCCACGACGGTTGGATCAAGTACACCACCGGCTCCTACGGTCAATACCGCGAGGCCAGGGACAAGCGCATCGCCCTGGTGGCCGCCGGCCATGAGCTCCCGGGCCCCTTCGTGACGGCTTACAACAACGGCGAGCGCATCTCTGTGCAGGAGGCGCTGATGCTCTCCAGTCAGACCTGGGTCCAATAGTCCGGGAAAGCTATCTTTCCCCGCATGCTGACCCACCTTCGCCACCGGCCCGTCGTGCGCACGACACTCGCCGTGGCGCTCGGGGCCCTGCTCTGCACGCCCTCCGGCAGTGCCTGCGCACAAGATGTGGACAGCAGCCGCTACAGCATCCGCCCCACCTTCGGCCTCGGCGTGGGCATGTTCGCCTTCCTCGGCGACATCGGGAACGGACACAAGGGCTACAGCCCATTGTTGACCCGTGTGGGCTATGAGCTGAGGGCCGGCACCCCGCTGACACCCTGGCTCGATGTGGGGCTCTACGCGCTGCACGGCCGGATGGGCGCCAACGAACGCAGCATCACCCGCAACCTCAACTTCGAATCCCGTGTCACCACGGGTGGGGTCCAGTTCACCTACAACTTCCACCAGCTGCTGAACCCCGGCCGCCGGGTGGAACCGTACCTCTCCATCGGCGTCGAGGCCGTGGAGTTCCTGAGCAAGACGGACCGTCTGGACGCTGAAGGACGGATGTACCACTACTGGAGCGATGGTACCATCCGGGACCGGACCGAGAACGACCCGCAGGCCGGCGATGCCGTGCAGCTGCAACGCGACTACAGCTACGAAAGCGATATCCGCGAGCTCGACCTCGACGGTTTCGGCAAATACCCCGAGCTCACCTGGGCGATCCCTGTGGGCATCGGTGCGCGCATGCATCTGGGCGGCCGGTTCGATCTGCGCATCGGCACGACCATGCATTTCACCTCCACCGACCTCATCGACGGTGTGACGCAGGACAGCCGCGAGGAGCGCCAGGGCGACGCTCGGATGGACCGTTTCCTGTTCAGTTCGTTCTCCCTGAACTATGGCATCGGCCAGCGCAAGCCACGCGATCGCGAAGGCCCCTCCCTTTCCACCGAGGAGATGGACCTGCTGGCCCTGGCCGACGACGAGGACGGGGACGGCGTCACGGATTGGAACGACCAATGCCCCGGAACACCGTCCGGCGTGCCCGTGGATGCCCATGGCTGTCCGCTGGACGGCGACGGCGACGGCGTGCCCGACCATTTGGACCTGGAGCTGAACACCGCACCGGGCGCCGCTGTGGATGCGGACGGGGTGACCCTGACCGATGACGCGCTGCTGAAGGCCTGGCTGAACTACAAGGACTCGGCGAACGTGAACATGCTGAGCTCCCGGGTCGAGTCCTTCGGCCCTCGCGGACGGTCGGCTACAGCCGCAAAACGCCGGGCCTACGTGGTGAAGGTCGGTGAGCACATGGAAGGCATCCCCGAAGACCTGATCCAGAAGATCCTGAGCATCCCGGACGTGCGCACGTTGGAGAAGGGCGACACCACCTTCTATGTGGTGGGCAACTACGATGCGCTGCCCGAGGCATTGCGGCGGCAGCTGTCCTTGAGCGGAAAAGGCATCGACGGCCGGGTGATGGCCGAGGAGGACGGAAGGCTCATCGACATCGACGAGGAGGTCCGCCGGGCCGGTGCGGGTCTTGATGGCAGCGGTGGACCGGCCTCCGCGGAGGGCGTGGTGGTGCGCGTGCAGCTGGGCGCCTTCCGCAACAAGCTCGCGAAGAACATCTTCACCGGCATCCCCGACCTGGTGGTGATCGAAGGAGAGGATGGTCTCACGCGATACTACACCGGCAGCTTCACCGATGTGAACCCGGCCGCCAAGCATAAGGTGGACATGCTGCTGAAAGGCTTCAAGGGCGCGTTCCTCGTGGCCTTCAAGAACGGAAAACGGGTGAGCCTCAAGGAGGCCGGAGCGCGCCTCACCGGACCGGAGGATCTGCGCACCACCGCCGTGGGCGGCATCGATAAGAGCCTCATCCGCTACCGGGTGCAGGTGGGCACGTTCGCGGGCAATGTCCCGATGGACATCATGGACAAGTACATCGAGATCGGCAACGTGACCCCCGTGCCCAGCGTGGATGCGGTGCGCTATTACCACGGCGATTTCCGCACCCGTGCCGAGGCCGAGGCCGCCAAGGAACAGTTGAAGGCGAAAGGCCTCTCCGATGCCTTCACCGTGGGCGCCATGGGCGACCGCGTCATCACCGCCGACGAGGCCGACCGCCTCATGGCGGAGCCCTGATCCCGGCAATTCCCCGCAGCTTCTTGTCGTTGAGGCGATGGCGGCTACCTTTTGCCGCACATCCCTGTACCATGCTCCGTTCCTGGTCCTGGCCCACGGCCCTCTCCTTGGCCCTGTTCACCGCCGCCTGCAGCCGGCCTCCGCTCCCCCGCCCTGATCCGGCCTTCGCCCCGTACATCACGGCCTTCACGGCCGGGCCGGTCTCAGCCTCCTCCCCCGTGCTCGTTCGCCTGGCGGAGGGTCTCACCCTCACCGACACGAGCGCGACGAAGCTGGCCTCCCTCTTCGATCTGGATCCCACTGTGGAGGGTACTGTGCGCTGGCACGATGCCCGCACCCTCGCATTCGTCCCCAAGGAAGCCCTGCGGCCGGGCACCGACCATGCGGTCACCTTTCAGCTCGGAGGCATCGTGTCACTGCCCGACCATTTGTCCACCTTCCGCTTCGGATTCCGCACCCTCGAGCAACACCTCGCCGTGGATCTTGAGGACGTGGCCCCGCTGGACGGCGACGGCGGCGGCATGCATAGCATCACCTGGCAGGTGACCACGGCCGATCAGGCCCGAGCGGAACAGTTGTTGGCCTGCTTCAGCGCGAGGCAGGACGGTCGAGATGTGCCGCTGCGCATCAGCAGCTCGCCGGACCGGCTGCGGCACGATGTGGTGGCCGATAGTGTGCGCAGAGGCCCCGTCGCCACCGTGGTGGACCTGATCTGGGACGCGGAGGCGATCGGCAGTGCGGACGAGGGCCGTACGAGCCTCGACCTGCCGGAGGCCGGACGCTTCGCCCTGCTGAGCGCCCGCGCCCTGCTCGATGGAGAGCAGCAGGTGCGCCTGCTCTTTTCCGAGCCGCCCGACCCCGCCCAGGACCTGACCGGCCTGGCCGGCGTCTCCGGCGAACCACCGATGCGCATCGCCGTGGAGGGCAACACGCTGATCCTTCATCCCAGCGAGCCGCAGCACGGCGAGCAGACCGTGTTCGCGGCTGCGGGCCTTCGGACCGCCACTGGCCTCACCCTCGATCGGGATGTGACCACCCGTGTGCGCTTCCCCGAACCGGGCCCGGCGGTGCGTTTCGTCGGCGATGGCGTGGTGCTGCCCACCACCGGTGGCCGGAATCTCCCCTTCGAGGCCGTCAACCTGCGCGCGGTGACCGTGCGGATCATCCGGGTGCACGCGGACAACATCCCGCAATTCCTGCAGGTGAACGACCTGGCCGGTGGCGAGGAGCTGGCCCGCGTGGGGCGCCTGGTGGCCGAACAGGATGTGCCCCTCATCAGCTCGGATACCCCGGATCCCGGACGATGGAACCGCTATTTCCTCGACCTCGACAAGCTCATTTCCGCGGAACCCGGTGCCATCCACCGGGTGGAGCTCGGCTTCCGCCAGGACCAGTCCGCATTCCCGTGCGGCGACGGCACTCCGCCCTCCCCCGAGGCGGGGCTGAACGGTCGCACCGAAACGCCGACGCTGGACGACAGCGCCTTCGACCGCGCGGGCTACTACTACTACTATGACGACTCCTGGTATACGGATGACTATGACCATCGGGAACGCGACAACCCTTGCTCATCCAGCTATTACGGCAGCCGTCGCAAGACCAGCCGCAATGTGCTCTCCAGCGACCTCGGTCTGCTGGCCAAACGCGACGCGAACGGTGCCCTCCGGGTGGTGGTGAGCGACCTGCGGAGCGGTGCAGCCATCCCCGGAGCGGAGGTGGATGTGCTCGATCCGCAACTGCGCATCCTGGGCCACCTGACCACCGACGGTCAGGGTTTCGCCGCACTGCCGGCCCCGGCGCATACCCCCTTTCTGGTGGTGGCCCGATCGAAGGAACAGCGCGGCTACCTGCGTGTGGATGATGGTTCGGCGCTCGATGTAAGCGCGTTCGACGTGGGTGGGGAGGCGCTTCCTCAAGGCCTGAAGGGCTTCCTCTACGGCGAGCGCGGCGTGTGGCGACCCGGCGACTCCCTCCATCTGGCCTTCATCCTGAACGACCGCGACAAGGCCCTCCCCAAGGACCATCCGGTGGTGTTCGAACTGATGGACCCGAACGGCCGGGTCGTGCACCGTGCCGTGCGTCGACAGGCGGTGGGTGACCAGTACGGATTCCCGTGCGCCACATCACCGGATGCACCCACCGGCCTCTGGCTGGGGCGGGTGACGGTGGGCGATGCCGCCTTCCATCGGTCGCTGCGCATCGAGACGGTGAAACCCAACCGGATGCGGATCGCGCTCGACCTCGGCACCGGTCCGCTGCTGGCGGATCAACTTCCGCGTGCTATCCGGCTCGAGGCGGTCTGGCTGCATGGAGCTCCCGCCGTTCAGGCGCCGGTCGTGGTCTCCGTGGGCCTCGCCCGGGCCGAGTTCAAGCCGAAAGGGCATGACGACTTCGTGTTCGACGATATCGGTCATCAGCTCACCGAGGGCGAGACCATCGTGTTCGAGGGGCGCACCGACGCACAGGGGCGCGCGGTCTTCCCCTTCGACCTGAAGCCATCGGCGGGCGCCCCTTCGGCACTGCGGCTCACGGTCGTCAGCCGCGTGAGCGATCCAGGCGGGGATGCCAGCACGGACCAGCAGGAGGTGGTGCTCCACCCCTATCGCACCTACGCGGGTCTGCGGCCTCCCTCACCGGACGGGGCCTGGGACACCTACCTGGCCGGCCGGCCGCACCGCTTCGACCTGGTGAGCCTGGACGGTGCGGGCAAGCCCGCACCTGGTCGTCCGCTGAAGGTGCAGGTGATGAAGGTGGATGAGGAGCGATGGTGGCATGGCGCGATGGATGGGCCCACGAGCGGCCGCACCGGCGAGGGCCTGCGGGTGATCTCCTCGCACGATGTGCTTACCGATCCCCAGGGCCGTGGTTCCCTGGATGTGCGCGTGGAGGCCGCCGCCACCGGACGGTACCTGGTCCGCGCGGAGGATCCGGCCAGCGGCCATGTGGCCGTCGTCAGCCTCCACTTCGGAGCGGACGGCACGTCCGATGCGGCGGAGCACGGCAAGGACCCCGCGGCCACCCGTCTGGCCATCGGCACGGCCAGGGAGCGGTACGCCCCGGGCGACGAGGTGGAGCTCACCATCCCATCCGCGCACAAGGGCACCGCGATCGTGAGCCTCGAGAACGGCCACCGCGTGGTGGAGATCACGCGGATCGCACTGACCGAAGGCGGCACCACCCATCGCTTCAAGGCCACTGCCGCCATGATGCCGAACATCCACGCGCATGTCACGCTGCTGCAACCGCACGGTGAGGTGGCCAACGACCTGCCCATCCGCCTCTATGGGGTGGTCCCCATCCTGGTGGAGGACCCGGCCACCCGCCTGGAGCCCGTGATCGAGGCGCCGTCGGAGATCAAGCCCGGGCGCGAGTTCACCCTCACGGTGGCGGAGAAGAGCGGACGTGCCATGCACTACATGCTGTATGCGGTGGACGAGGGCCTTCTCGACCTCACGCGCTTCCGGACACCCGACCCCTGGGCACAGCTCTACGCGCGTGAAGCGCTCGGCGTGCACAGCTTCGACCTGTACGACCAGGTGATCGGCGCCTTCGGGGTGGAGGCCGGCCGCGTGCTGGCCGTCGGGGGCAGCGATGGTGGCGGGCCGGTCGATCCCTCCCGCATCGGGCGGTTCAAGCCCGTGGTACTGCACGCCGGTCCCCTCTCCCTGGCTCCGGGCCAGCGCGGCACCCATCGGTTCACCATCGACAACTACGTGGGCCGGGTGCGGGTGATGGTGGTGGCCAGCCACCCCGACGGGGCCTATGGTCATGCCGAACAAGCCGTGCCCGTGCGCCAGCCGCTCATGGTCCTGGCCACCCTGCCCCGTGTGCTCGGGCCTGACGAGACGGTGGAGCTTCCCGTCACCGTGTTCGCCATGGACAAGCTGCTGCGCGAGGTCACGGTCAAGGTCGGCCTGTCCGGTGCGGTCACGGGCGAAGGCCCGCTTGAACGGGCGGTGCGGTTCGACGGCACCGGGGAACAGGTGGTCCGTTTCCAGCTGCGTGCCGGGGACCGCACAGGGGCCGCTCAGGTGAACGTGACCGCCCTGGCGGGCACAGAGCGCGCCACCACGCGGATCGACATCGGCGTTCGCTCGCCCATGTTGCCGATCACCCGATCGGAGGATGGAGCGGTGCAGGCGGGTGGGCAGGTGGACCTCTCCGTGGTCCCCATCGGCGCCGGTGGCACCAACTCGGCCGTCATCGAGGTCACCAGCCTGCCACCGCTCGGTCTGGAGCGACGCCTTCAGGAGCTGTTGGGCTACCCGCACGGATGCCTCGAGCAGACCGTGTCCAAGGCCTTCCCGCAGCTCTACCTGGACGGCCTCGTTGACCTTTCGCCTTCCCTGAAGGAGCAGGTGCAGGCCGATGTGGGGGCCGCCATCCGCAAGCTGGCGTTCTTCCAGCGTGGTGACGGTCGTTTCAGCTATTGGCCGGGAGGGACGCATACGGACGACTGGAGCAGCATCTACGCCGGGCACTTCCTGTTGGAGGCCGCCCGACTGGGTCACGCCGTGCCCGGGTCCATGCGCACCGGATGGACCGCTTCGCAGCGCAACGCGGCCCGGGCGTGGTCACCGGCCACCGAAGGCCGTTCGGCCTTCGTGCAGGCCTACCGCCTGTTCGCCCTGGCCCTGGCCGGGGCCGAGGAGCCTGCCGCCATGAACCGTCTTCGGTCGATCCCCACCCTTGAACCCATGGCCCGGTGGACCCTGGCCGCCGCCTACGCCGAGCTCGGCCGGACCGATGCAGCGAACGCCTTGACCACGGGCATCTCCGCCGGGATCACGGACTACGCCGAACTGAGCGGCACCTTTGGGAGCGCGGTCCGCGATGAGGCCCTCATCGCCCTGACCCTCCTGCGCAGCGGACGTCTTCCCGAGGCCGGCCCCGTGGTCCTCCGCATCGCCGAGCGTCTTGGCAGCGATCAGTGGCTCAGCACACAGAGCGCGGCCTTCGCGTTGATGGCCGTGGCCCGCTACACCGCCGCCAACGGGCAGGGCAACGGTCTCGACCTCACCGTCGCCATCGACGGCAAACCCACCACGGTGCGAAGCGCCCGTTCGACCTGGCGCATGGCGCTTGGAACGCCGGACCGCCCGCACACCGTACATCTGGTCAACAAAGGCACCGGCTTGGTCTTCACCCGGATCACCCGGCACGGCACACCCGGTCACGGCGAGGAGAACGCGTCATCCAATGGGCTCAGCATCCGCACCACCTTCACAGGGACCAATGGCAGCACGTTGGACCCGGCGGTGCTCACGCAGGGCACGGATGTGCTCGTGAACGTGGAGGTGACCCATGTGGGCACCGAGCCCCTCTACAGCAATCTGGCGCTCTCGCAGGTCTTCCCCTCCGGATGGGAGATCCGGAACGCTCGCATGGAAGGTCTGGAGCAGGTCCATACCGACAGCCCCTACACCTACCAGGATGTGCGCGACGACCGGGTGATGACCTACTTCGATCTGGCACGCGGACAAAAGGCCGTCTTCCATCTGCGGGTGACCGCAGCCTACACCGGCCGATACCACTTCCCGGGCGCCCAGGTGGAGGCCATGTACGATGCGCGGATCTATGCCCGGACGAAGGGGGGGCCGGTGCAGGTGATCGCTCCGGGCGCCGAACCACGGGCGGCTTGGTAAGCTTGCCGACGATGCGTATCATTGCACGAACGAACACCGGCCC
This sequence comes from Flavobacteriales bacterium, assembly GCA_016713875.1. NCBI lineage: Bacteria > Pseudomonadati > Bacteroidota > Flavobacteriia > Flavobacteriales > Flavobacteriales bacterium. Next base: position 442,439 of record JADJOI010000003.1, on the reverse strand, counting down.
ATGATCCTCCGACGCCTTGCTCTCGCCGCCGCCTGCGCCATCATCACCGTCGCCGCCCAGGCCCAGCAACCCACCACAGCCGCCTTCCTCGTGGGTGAGGAGAAGGGTGGTCGTGTGATCGTCACGGAGGTGATCGCCGTGGACGCCGATCTTTCGAACGATGCGGTGAAGGCGCGCTTCGGCAAGCTGCCCGCCACAGTGCCCGCCCAGCGCTGGCAAGTGGTGCGTCACACCAGCGAAGCGGATGCCCGGAAGGCCCGGGCCGAAATGGACGCCAAGTACCGCGCGAGCGGTCGCACGGTGAAGGAGCTCAAGTGAGCCCGGACCACCCGGACCCCGATCGAAAAGGCGCCCCTGGGCGCCTTTTCTCATGGCGTACCGACCAGGATCACCGGGTGTGAGGCACGTCCACCGGAAGCGCCTGTCAGCGTGAGGATGTAGCTGCCTGCCGGCAGATCCCCGACCTCCATTATCGCCCCGTTCCGGCTCCGCACGCGGCGCAACGGTCGCCCGCCCACCGACCAGAGCACCAGGTCCATCTCCTCATCGGGCGCCTCCCACCGTACGGTGAACCGGTCGTGCGCCGGAACAGGATGCACGCGAAGGTCTTCATCCAAGAGCTCTTCAATGCCGATGGCGCAGGGTGATCGGGATCCGTCCAGGGCAAGCACCCCCAGGACGAGCGGATCGAGCCACGCCTTGAGCTTCTGCGCGGCGGTGTTGGGGTTCTGCGTCCAGTGGAAGCTCATCTTGCCATAGTAGTCCGGCTGGTCCGGGCCCGAACCGGGCAGCCCACAGCCATCCTCGACGCAACAACTGGTTCCTCCGCTCAATGTGCCGATCACCCGGCCGAACGTATCCAACAACGGTGCCCCGGAAGAACCGGGTTCGGTGACGCCATGTCCGTTGGCCGTGGCCGTCCACTTCACGAACCAGTGGCTGTACGGCCCACCTGCGATCCACTGCGAGGTGAGCAGGTTCATGGCGTAGGTGCTCACCTTCTTCTCGCTGCCCGTGGGATGATGGATGGTGACCCCGCTGGCGCTCGGCGCGCTGGAGGCGTCCCAACCCGCCCAGTAGGGATCGAAGCCGGCCGGTACACTGGTGTAGGCTTCAAGCAGCAGGAAGTCCGACCCGTTCAGGCCTCCATCGTTGCTGTCCGCACGGCGGTGGCAGCCGGTGATGTACTTGGTCTGGTCCGCCGCTCCGCTGCCGCAGCCCGTGCGCTGGTACCCGAAGTAGAACTTGTAGTCCTGCAGATCGGCTGCGGTGGAGTTCAGGCCGCAATGGAGGGCGGTGAGGATGAAGGGACGGCAGTCCAGGGCCGTATTGTTCATCAAGGTGCCCGAGCACCAGATCAGCGCGCCGTTCGCGCGGACCCCCACGCGCACCACGGCGTCACGCTGGTCGGCAAAGGCCTGGCCCTCGGTGCAGTTCACATCCACCTCGCACGGATCGGACTTCTGCCACGACACTTCACGGAAGGTGTGGCCCACTTCGGCCACCGTGAACGTGCCGACCGTTCCACCATCCGCTCCCCCGATGACCTCAACGATGCAGCACGGGCCGAAGACGCGCGGAAGCGCCACGCGACCGCTGGCAGGCACCTCGGTCCGGTCGATGCCGATCACTTCGGCAAGCGTGTTCGCATCGCGCAGGACCAGGCGCTCACCCTGACCGAGCCGCACATCCACCAGAAAGGGTTCCACGGCCAGGGCGCCATCCGAACAGATCCGCACCCGGCCTGCTCCGGTCCGGGTCAGCTCCGTTCCGATCCGCTCCTCCACGGGAAGCACCACCCCATAGGCCGGGGGCTGCCCGATGGCCCGCCCAGCGGAGTCCAGTGCCAAGGCCACCTCCTCCACGAACGGAGCCGTGTGCACGGTCAGCATCGAGCTGTGCTCCTGGGCGTGCAGGCCAACGACTCCGGCTGCCATCCAGGCACAGACCCCGATCCCCCGGCGAAGCGTGCGCATTTCGCACGAAAATAGGCAGGCCCAGGCCATGGCCCTGAAATGGCGAAGGGCCCCATGGGGCCCCTCGCATTGCGGACGACGATCGGATCACCTCAGCAGGGTGACATGACCTTGTTCCTTCACTTCGGAGCCATCGTTGCCGACCCCGACGAACACCCAGTAGTACGTCCCCTCGGAGATGTTGGAGCTCGGCTTCCAGATCACTTTGTTGGTCGTGGTCTGCGGCACGGCGTACACCTTGGTGCCCCAGCGGTCGTAGATGGTCATGTCCACGCTCTTCCACCCGCGCAGGTCGGCGTACTCGAAGGCATCGTTGTTGCCGTCGCCGTTCGGGCTGAACACGTTGGGGATGATGACGATGGGATCCGGAAGCACGATCACGGTATCCTGGTAAAAACCAGTGCAGCCCTGATCGCTCACCCCGTTCAAGGTGATGATGTAGACGCCAGGGTCGTTGAAGGTGTACGTGGGCTCGAACTCGGTGGACGTTCCGGTGGTGTCGCCGAAGTTCCAGTTGAACGACACCACGTTCCCTGAAGAGGTATTATCGAAGAAAACGTCCAGCGGTGCCACGCCCTCGTTGGGCAGGGGGTTGAAGCTCACATCCGCGGGAGGATCCCAAGTGGTGGTCACCGTGGCGGTGCCGAAGCAGCCCAGGCCAGGGTCACCCACCGTCACGGTGTAGCTCGCCGGAGAGGTCACGGGCACCACGTTGGTCACGGCGCCGTCCGGGTCGGAGAGACCCACCGTGGGCGACCAGCTGAAGGTGAGCAGGTCCTCGTTCACGCCCGCGCACACCCGGAAGCGCATGTTCGGACGATCGGCGCTCTCCCCTTGGTTGAAGAAGGGCGGCGGGATGGTGTCGCACAGGTTGGCACCATCGGTGAAGTTGTAGATCACCGAAGTGTAGCCCGTGTTGGTGGCGAAGGTCGGCGAGTTCTGGGTGAAGCCGTTCGGGTAGTTGCTGAAGCAGAACTCCACCACCACGTTCGACACGCCATCCCAGTTGAAGCCCGGATTGAGCACGAAGTTGTTCCAACCCACCGTGACCGGCACATCCGTGGGCCCGAACACGGGGAACAGGCCGGTGACGAAGCCCTGGTCGATGTTCAACGAATCGAGCGTGGTGCAGCCCATGTGGATCTGCCAGCCCGGGTACAACGCCAGACCGTTGACCGCGGCCACGTTCAAAGCCAGCTCGTTGATGGTACCGCCGGTGAAGCCCAGCGCGAGGAGCTCGCTGGCCCGGATCAGCACCTGGTGCTTGGTGCTGTTGTACCAGTTGCCGAAGGGCGCGGGGTAGGACGTCGCCGTGCCTTGCACGGTGCCCGTTCCGAGCTCAAAGTCGGCCACGATGCCCGAGGTACAGCCTCCGAAGTTCTGTCCACAATAGATCGGAGGTGAGTTATCGATCTCGACCGTGAACGTGGTGCCCTGACCCTCGCAGAAGGAATCGTCAGCGACCGTGACCGTGAAGTCGGGCACGAACCCGGGCAGCACGACCAGCGTCAGGCTGGAATCCCGCTTGGTACATCCGTCAGGGCTGGTGACCTCCACCGAGTAGTCATAGGACCCCGGCTGGCTGTAGCCGGCGATCGGGTTCGCGATATCGTCCGCGGAAAGACCGAGTGACGGCGTCCACTCGAAGGTGTAGCCCGGCAACGCAGGGTTGGTGATCACGTTGATCTGGGCGGTCTCGCCCAGACAGAGCGTATCGTCGCTCTGGGTGAGCGAGAAGGAGAAGTCGCTGACCACGGCCACCGTGATCGTATCCGAGTTGATGCAGGAGCCCGCCAGATCGCTCACGACCACGTAGGTGGTGGTGCTGTTGGGATCCGCGATCACCTGCGAGCAGAAGGGCGGGTCGAGGCAGATGAAGTTCTGCGGGGTGATGGGGTCGCCGCCCGGCAGGATGGACCACACGAAGTTGGCACCGCCATCGGCCTCGATGTTCGCCACCTGAGGGCCGCAGATGGTCTGGTCAGGACCGACGGACGTCCGCTGAAGCACGTTCGTGTTGAACACATAGGTCTGGAACGCACTGATGGGGCAGTTCTGGTCCTCCACGGTGATGGTGAAGGGATAGAATCCGCTGTTCCCCGGCTGAGCCGTCCAGCACACGGTGATGGTCACCGGGTTCGTTCCGGTCCACGATAGCGTGGAGCCGGGCAGGTTCTGCTGCACGTTGCTTTCCACCACCAGCGTATCCCCGAGGTCGGGATCACCGATCACCACGTCGAAACAGAAGTTGTCCGACTCGCAGAGCTCGATCTCCGTGCAGCTGACCTGGACGGCGGTGCCGGAGAAATTGCCAATGCAATAAATCGGGTCAGGCGCCTGGTTCGTGCAGGGGATCACCACGAACTGCATGTCGCGCATCACCGTACCGATCACGTTCCCATCCTCATCATACTGGGTGACCTCCACCACCACCACGAAGTTGCCGATGGCATTGGGCGTGAAGGAGAGCAGGCCGGTCAGCGGATCCAAGGTGATGCCGGTGATCGGCTCGTTCGCCGTGTAGGGGAACACATAGCCGATGGGCACACCGCCGAAGTCCAGCGCGGGATGAAGCGCGTAGCTCAGGCTGTCCCCGTCCGGGTCATACACACCGTAGCTGTACAACACCGGCTGGTTCAGGCACACGTATGGGATCGGCGCGCTTGTGAACACCGGGGAATCCTCGCAGGGGTAGTCCGCGTTATTGAACGTGGTCTCGATATAGCCGTCCACGTTGCCGGGTTGCTGAAGGTTCACGATCGCGTCATTGCGGCAACACAACGACCAGGACACGGTCCAGAAATCGCAGGGCGGGACCGTGGCCGTGCCCGTGAAGATGTACTGCTCCAAGCCGGGCAGGTTGCCCCCGTTGCAAGTGCTGTTCTGCAGCTCGTTCGGGCAGAGCTGGCTCACCTCGGTGAAGCTCTGCTGGGTGACCGTCACGGTCTGATTGCCGCAGGGGCTCTCCAACGTCAGGTCATACGAGGTGCCCAGCGTGGTCCCGAAGCAGTCCCGGTAGATGATCAGGGTGAACGCATATTCGCCGTTCCCCAGGCATTCGTAGATGATCTCACCACCCGAGACGTGGGTGGCCTTCGCTTCATGCCAGGAGAGAGTGGCCAAGGCGGCCAGAGCCAGCAGTTTACGGTGCATCGTGGTTCGTTAAGGCGGTCGAAGATAAGGTTCCCCCGGAACTCCGACGGATCTTCGGGCCCGACGTGTTCCAACCAGCATGACGCCGCCCGTCCGACCCAAGTTGTCCAGGCGCGCTCGAACCCTTGTGGGCCGGGCCTTCCTGGCTACCATGGTCGTACTGCTGGCCTGTTGGTCCTGGGCTGGCCGACCCGTGTTCGATGAGCCCCGGTCCATGGCCCTGCTGGACCGCGATGGCCACCTGCTCAGCGCCCGGGTGGCGGCGGACGGACAATGGAGGCTCACGGCGGGCAGCGCCTCGCTCGATCCGCGCTTCGAGACCTGTCTCCTGCGGTTCGAGGACCGGCACTTCCACCACCATCCCGGCATCAACCCCGTGGCCCTGGGGCGGGCGGTGTGGCAGAACGTGCGGGCCGGCCGGGTGGTGAGCGGGGGAAGCACCCTGACGATGCAGGTGGCCCGGCTTGCCCGGGGCGGGGAACGGAGCATCCTGAACAAGGTGCTCGATATGGCCCTGGCCGTGGGTCTTGAGCTCCGCTTCACCAAGGCCGAGATCCTCCGCATGCATGCGGCCAATGCACCGTTCGGTGGCAATGTGGTGGGGATCGAGGCCGCATGCTGGCGCTTCTTCGGTCATGGTCCGGAAGGACTGAGCTGGGCCGAGGCCGCCACCCTGGCCGTGCTGCCCAATGCCCCTTCCCTGTTGCATCCGGGTCGCCACCGGGAAGCCCTGCGGTCCAAACGCGACCGGCTGCTCGATCAGCTCAAGGCCGATGGCCGCCTCACCGCCTTGGAATGGTCGCTGGCCCGGGAGGAGCCCCTGCCCTCCAAACCCCTGGCCCTGCCCGACCGCGCGCCGCATCTGCTCTCCTCCCTCGGATCCGCCCATGAGGGTACCCTGCACTGCACCCTGGACGGAGCGCTCCAGGACCGTGCTTCGTCCCTGCTGGACCGCCACGCCCAACGGCTGCAGGCCGAGCGCGTGATGAACACCGCCGCGGTGATCATGGACATCGCCACCGGAGAGGTCCTGGCCTATGTGGGCAATCTGCGCGTTGCCGGTGGCTTGCATCACGGTCAAGTGGACCTGGTGGTCGCCCGGCGCAGCACCGGTAGCCTGTTGAAACCGTTCCTGTTCGCCGCGCAGCTCGATGACGGTGAGCTCCTGCCCGACATGCTCGTGGCCGACCTTCCTGTTCACTACGACGGCTTCGCACCGGGCAACTACGACGGTCGGTATCAGGGCGCCATCCCCGCGTCCACAGCGCTGGCCCGATCCCTCAACGTCCCAGCCGTCCGTGCCCTTCGCCAGCATGGCATCGAACGCTCGTTGAAGCTCTTCCGCGCCATGGGCATCAGGACCTTGGACCGCTCGGCCGACCACTACGGGCTCAGCCTCATCCTGGGCGGTGGGGAGACCACCTTGTTGGAGATCACCGGTGCCTACGCGAGCCTGGCCCGCGTGCGTGCTGAGCACGGGCGCTCGGCCGCCGACCCCGCGCGGACGGTGCGTGATCCGATCGTGCTTCGCGATGGACCGTGCCTGACGGGTCCGTCGCCCCTCAAAGCCTCGGGAGCCCATTTCGCGCTGGAAGCGCTGACCCGCGTGGCACGCCCGGCCGAAGAGGCTGGCTGGCAACGGCTTGCCGGGGCACGGCGCATCGCCTGGAAGACAGGCACCAGTTACGGGCACCGCGATGCCTGGGCCGTGGGCGTCACCGAACATCATGCCATCGGCGTGTGGTGCGGAAATGCTGATGGTGAAGGACGCCCCGGGTTGACCGGCGGCCGCGCGGCCGCTCCGATCCTGTTCGAGCTCTTCGGGTTGGTGGAGCCGGGGCCCCCGCCCTCGCCTCCGCACGACCAGCTGATGTGGGGACCGGTCTGTCGTCGCAGCGGTCATCGCGCCCAAGCAGCGTGTCCCGCGGTGGACACCGTACCGATCCCACGCACCGGGTCGGCCACGCCGCCCTGTCCGTACCACCGGGTCATCTGGTGCACCGCCGATGGTTCGCATCGCGCGTCAGCGCAGGATGGAGGGGTGCCCATCTCCTGGTTCGTGCTTCCGCCGGCCATGGAAGCCTACTACGCCCCAACGGACCCGCTTTACCGAAGGCTGCCACCCTCCATGCCCGGTGCACCGTTCGATGAGGTGGATGACCTGATGCAGCTGATCTACCCCGAAAGGGGCACGGTGGTGTTGCTGGCCCGTGAGTTGGACGGTCGACGTGGCAAGGTCGTCGCAGAGGCGGCCCACCGTGAGGCCGACGCGGTGATCCACTGGCACGTGGATGGGAGCTACCTCACGAGCACCCGGGCGGGCCACCGCACGGCACTGGACCTCGATCCGGGAACGCATCGACTAACTTTGTCCGACACGGAGGGCCGGTCCACCACGGTCCAGTTCCGGGTGGCCTTTCCGGGGCCCGACCGATGATCCGACTGATCCCGCTCCTGTCCTTTCTGGCCGCTGCCGTGGGCCTGCGTGCGCAGCCCGATACGTTGTTCGTGCCCTCGGGTGACACCACCTACGCGTTCCCCCTCGTGCACGGTCCGTTCCAGGATGCCGATGCTTTCGTACGCACCAGCCATTACGCCTACGATACCACGAGGGTGGCCGCCACGCTCAGCTATCGTCGCGGCAAACCCAGCGGCGTATATCGCGCCTACTATCCCGATGGGCGTCCGCTCATCTTCGCCGTGTACGGCTGGGGCTCGCTGCATGGCGATTGGACCGAGTACGACGAGCAGGGTCGCGTGGCGCTCAAAGGCCAATACCGCATGGGGGTCCGGGAAGGCACCTGGGCTTTCCGCGCCCAGGGCATCGTGGGCGAGTACAAGGACGGTGTGCCACATGGCAAATGGCGCTACTACGAGGACGGCCGCCTGGCGCGTGTGGAGAAATGGCACAAAGGCAAGCTCCTTCAGGGCAGTACCTACCGCTTTCTGGGCATCAAGACACCGATCCGTTAATGCGCCCAGGCAACCTCAAGACCGTCCACCGCGTTCCATTGCCAATGCACCTTTCCCACCCGCTCCGCTCCCTTGCCCTTTTCCTGGCCATCCTTCCGTTGGCAGGCCAGTTGACCCTGGCGCAGACCGCGAAGCCTTCACCGGCCAGCAAACTGGAGGCGCTGTTGTACCACATCGATCGGATGTACGTGGACAGCGTGGACCAGGACAAGCTTGTGGAGGAGGCCATCGTGAGCATGCTTGAGGAGCTTGACCCGCACTCCATCTACATCCCGAAGGAGGAGCTTGAGGAGGTGAATGAACCGCTGAAAGGCAACTTCGAGGGGGTGGGCATCCAGTTCAACATCGTGCGCGACACCATCTATGTGGTGGACGCGATCGCCGGCGGGCCCAGCGAGCGGCTCGGCATCCGCGCCGGCGATCGCGTCGTGCGCATCGACGGCGAGGTCGTGGCCGGCATCGGCATCAAGAACCCCGACGTGATGAAACGGCTGCGCGGGCGCAAAGGCACCAAAGTGAACGTCTCCATCGCCCGTCGTGGGGAGAAGGAACCGTTGGAGTTCTCCATCACCCGTGACAAGATCCCGATCTACAGCCTCGAGGCCTCTTACATGGCCACACCCACCATCGGGTACATCAAGGTGAGCCGCTTCAGCGCCACCACCACCAAGGAGTTGCGGGACAAGCTGGACGAGCTACGGGGGAAGGGGATGCAGGACCTGGTGCTCGACCTGCAAGGCAACGGCGGAGGCTACCTGCGCTCTGCGATCGAGATGGCCGATGAGTTCCTCGCGGACCGCAAGCTCATCGTCTACACCGAAGGCCGGAACACGCCACGCGAGAACACCTTCGCCACGGCAGAGGGCCGTTTCGAAAAGGGGCGGCTGGTGGTGCTCGTGGACGAGGGCAGTGCGAGTGCGAGCGAGATCGTGAGCGGTGCCGTACAGGATTGGGACCGCGGTCTGGTCGTCGGCCGTCGCAGCTTCGGCAAGGGATTGGTGCAGCGCCCCGTGATGCTCCCTGATGGTTCGGCCGTTCGGCTCACCGTTAGCCGCTATCACACGCCCAGCGGCCGATGCATCCAGAAGCCCTACGAAGAGGGCGTGGAGGCCTACCGGAAGGAACGCGCCGAGCGGCTCGCGAAGGGCGAGCTGATGCATGCCGACAGCATCGCCCTGGCCGACACCGCACGGTACTTCACCATGAACAAGCGGGTGGTGTTCGGCGGCGGGGGCATCATGCCGGACATCTTCGTGGCCATCGACACCAGCCTGAGCTCGGACTACTTCGGCCAGCTTGTGCGGAAGGGCACCCTGAACACCTTCGCCTTGGGGCTGGTGGACCGGGAGCGCGACCGGTTGCTGCGCTCCCACGCGAACGTGGGGGCGTTCATCGAACACTATCGCGTGGACGACGTCGTGCTCCGCGATCTGGAAGCAGCCGCCAAAACGGACGGTGTGGAACCCGACCCCGATGGTCTTGCACGGTCACGCCCCCTCATCGCCTTGCGGTTGAAGGCCCTGCTGGCCCGCGACCTGTGGGACACCTCGGCCTACTGGCAGGTGATCAACGCGGACAACCCGGTGGACAGCAGCTTCAGGAGGGCGCTTGAGGCCCTCCTTGGCGACACGTACGAGCGGATGGGCATGGCCCGCCAGCAGTGACGGGCTGTTAATGGATCGTTAAGGGGGCCCCGAAGGACCCGTGCTCACCTATTTTCGCGCCCCGACAAAGACCAAACCAAACACATCGAGCGATGAAAGAGACCGTCAAGATCGCCCTGCTGGCACTCATCGCCGGCACGCTGATCTACATGGCCGCGAAAGGCACCGGTACCGGCACCGGTGGCGCCTCCAGCAGCGAGACCAGCACCGCAAGCGTCGTGTCAGCCACGAAGCCTGCCACGCCACCAAGCACCATTTCGGACGCCAAGACCTTCGACCCCCTCGCCCAACAGGCCCAGGCAGCCATCGACAACCGGCCCAAGACGTCGATCAGCTTCGCCAGCATGGAGCATGATTTCGGCAGCATCAAGCAGGACTCGGAGAACAAGTACGTCTTCACCTTCACCAATACAGGCAAGGAACCCCTGCTGATCGAGAACGCCCAGGGCAGCTGCGGCTGCACCGTGCCCAACTACCCCAAGGAACCCATCGCCCCAGGCAAAACGGGCGAGATCGAGGTGGTGTACAAGCCCGGCAAGCAGGAGAACCAGCAGAACAAGACCGTCACGGTCACGGCCAATACCGAGCCCAAGCAGACCACCCTGCGCATCTCCGCCAACGTGCAGAAGGTCGGCTGACCTGACCCATATTCAATTGTCGAGCCCGGCCCCAGGCCGGGCTCGTTCGTTGGAGGAGCCGCTACCTGGCACCCATGGCCCCGGCGATGCGATCGATCGCAGCGGCAAGGTCCCGGTCCTTCGCCGTTACCCTGTGGCCGGCATCGTGCGTGCTCAACCGGACCCACACGTGGTCCCAGGTGTTCGTCCAGGTGGGGTGGTGCCGCATGCGCTCGGCCTCCAGGGCCACACGGGTCATGAACCCGAAGGCCGCATTGAAGTCCGCGAACCGGAAGTTCCGCTCCAGCCCGCCCTCTTTTTCGACCCATTGCGTTCCCATGCCTCAGCGGTGGATGGGCAGGTCGATCAGGGATACAGGTGAGGCAGGCTGACGCACGAGCTTCATCTCCTCCACCAGGTGCCCCGCGCCGCACACCTTGTCGATCACGAAGAGCACGTACCGGATATCCGCACTGATGTTGCGGCACTTGGCGGGATCGAACTGGATGTCGCTCATGGTGCTCTCCCAGCTGCGGTCGAAGTTGATGCCGATAAGCTCTCCGCGACCGTTCAGCACGGGGCTGCCACTGTTCCCTCCGGTGGTGTGAAGGCTGGACGTGAAGCACACGGGCATCGTTCCATCCGCGTTGGCGTAAGGCCCGAAATCGCGTGTGGCATGGAGCTCGCGCAGCCGACCGGGCACCTCGAACTCCGCATCGCCCGGGCGGTACTTCTCCATCACACCGTCCAGGTCGGTGAAGGGTTCGTAGGTCATGCCATCCCGCGGCCGGCTGCCCTCCACCTTGCCGAAGCTCAAGCGCAGAGTGCTGTTGGCATCCGGCCAGTGACCGCGCTCGGGGAACAACGCCATGAGTCCTGCTACGTAGGTGCGCTTATGCACCATCACCCGTTGGTTCAGCGCGTCGGAGCGCGGTTTCACCCTGGTGGTGAAGGCCTCGCTGAGCGTTCTCGCGAAGGTCAACGCCGGATCCTTCGCCAGGCGCCGCATCACCTTCGTGGAGTAACCCGCGAGGGCGGCGTCCAGCGCGCCAGCATCCGCGAAGATCGAGGTGGCGTACACCTTTTCGGCCCAGGCACGGCCATCCTTGAACTGCTTGTCCAATGCGCTCAGGTCCGGGCCGAGCGTGGGATCGAGGTGTTCGCGGTAGATGGGATACTGCGCCAGGAGCACACGCTTGTCGACGGCCGGATCGAAGTCCTTGTGGAAGGCTTTCGCTGACGCGCGCAGCCGCTCGACCTCCTGCTGCAGTTCACCCTCCTTCTCCAGCGCGGCGCGGCCCTCCATGCTAGCCAACTGCTGGAAGCCAAGGGCGAAGCGGAACAGCTCGGCGCCGACGAGGTGGAACTCCACGTGCAGGTCGCGCGCCTTGGCCACGGCCGGAAAGCCCGCGTAGGTGGCCTCCAGGGAATCCAGCACGGCCAGAAGGTCGCTCCGGCCCGCAGCCTGGGCGCGGATGCGGTACTCCGCCTCGAGCTCGCGCTTGCGCTCCACCGTGCGCAGCTCGTTCAGTCCACGCAGTTCACCGATCCACTTCTTGTACGCGTTGCTGATGCCCTTCTGCTTGTCGGCGTATTGGATGCGTGTGCGGTCGCTGGCGAGCATGGCCTCGTCGATCACCGCCAGGCTCGCACGCCGCATGCGGATGCGGAGCGGATCACCCGTGCCTGTGATGTACTCCACGGCACGGCTGTGCAGATAGCGCTGGGTGTTGCCCGGGAAGCCGAAGATCATCGCGAAATCGCCCTCCCTGACCCCGTCCATGTTGATGGGCAGCACATGGCGCGGCCGGAACGGGACGTTGGAGGCGGATGGTTCGGCGGGACGCCCTTCGGCATCGGCGTAGATCCGGAAGACGCTGAAGTCCCCCGTGTGCCGGGGCCACATCCAGTTGTCGGTGTCGCCGCCGAAGTTGCCGATCGCGCCCGGCGGAGCGCCGACGAGCCGGACATCGCGGAACACTTCGCTGACGATGAGGATGTACTGAAGCCCGTAGTTGAAGGCCCGCACCACCGCCTGTTGATGGGTGCCGCTCATGGCCTCGCGCGCCAGCTCCTGGCCCCGCGCGGTCAGGGCCTTCTGCCGGGCGGCCTCATCCGCTCCGGACGGCACGGCTTCCAGCATGCGCTGCGTCACATCCTCCATCCGGAGGATGAACGTCGCCGAGAGGCCGGGGTTCTGAAGCTCCTGCGACCGGTCCATCGCCCAAAATCCGTCCTTCAGCAGGTCACGCTCCAACGTGCTATGCTCCTGGATGGCCCCGAACCCGCAATGATGGTTGGTCAGGATCAGCCCTTCCGCGGAGATCACTTCCGCCGTGCACCCACCGCCGAAGAGCACGATGGCGTCCTTCAAGCTCCCATTGTTGACACTGTAAATGTCGTCGGCGGTCAGTCGGAGACCCTCCGCCTGCATGCGGTCCTGGATGCTTCCCAGCACCGTGGGAAGCCACATGCCCTCGTGGGCCGAGGACAGGACCGGCGAGAACAACAGGATGAGCGCGAACTTCTGGCGGCGTGACATGATGCAATGATGAAGGTCGGCAAGGTAGGATGAGCGGACGCTGGTTCCGGAAGGGATCTCCTACCTTGACCATCCCAACGGTCACGGCCATGAGAAACCCCCTCCATTTCCTCGTTGGTCTCGCGCTCTCCAACGCCCTGCTGGCGCAATTCACCGAGCCCCGGCCCGAGTGGTGGATCACCGATGGCACCGTGCGTGCGGTGGCGGTGGACACGGCCTCCGGCGTGGTCGCGCTCGGCGGCTCTTTCTCGTACACCGGGCCCAACAACCCGTACGGTGCGGAGATCGACCTGACGACGGGCCTGCTGCGTTCGGATCGACCGCGGATCAATGGTGTCGTGCGCGCCGCTGTGAGCGATGGAACGGGTGGTTGGTACATCGGCGGTTCGTTCACCGCTGTCGGTGAGCAACCGCGCTCGAACCTGGCGCACATCCTGGCCGATGGATCGGTCGGGGCTTGGGCACCCGCGACCGACGGCGTGGTCTTCGACCTGCTGGTGAACGCGGGCAAGGTGTACATCGGCGGTGGATTCGGCCTGGTGAACGGCACGCTCCGATCACGGCTCGCTGCGGTCGATGCCGTGTCGGGTGCCCTCGACCCGTTCTGGCAGGGCGCCACCAACGCGCCGGGCAACACCTACATCAGCATGCACCTCATCGGCGACACCTTGTTCGTGGGCGGCAGCATCGGAGCGGTCACAGCGAACAGCATCCTGTACACGCGGTCCAACCTCCTGGCCTGCTCGGTCTCCTCGGGCAACGTGCTCCCCTGGGCTCCCCAGGCATCGGCATCGGTCACCGGTCTCTGGGCTGCCGGCGACACCCTGTTCATGGTCGGCAACTTCACCACGATCGATGGTACTCCACGGAACAGGTGCGCCGCGGTGTCCACCGCTGGAGCCCTGCTGCCCTGGGACCCTCAGGTGACCGGGGCTTCCGTCAGCGTGACGGCGGTGGCCATCGGCCCGGACCGGATCCACCTGGGGGGTGGGTTCACCGCTGTTCAAGGCCAGCCCCAGGCCAACCTGGCCAGTGTGGACCGCATCACAGGAGCTCCTCTCGCACAACAGCCCGCCCCGCCTTCCGGAGGCGTGCTGGGCCTGGCCTTGTCCACCGATGGCGCGCTTCTGTTCGCCTGTGGGAACTTCCTCAGTGCGGCCGGCCAGCCCCGTTGGAACCTCGCCGCATACAGTACCAGCACCGGAACATTGGATCCCCTGGACATCCGGTGCAGCGGCTCGCCCTTCACCTTGACGGCCACAGCGGCCGGCCTCTTCGTTGGGGGGACCTTCACCAGCTGCGGAGGTCGTGCGGTGAACAACCTGGCCCTGCTTGACCTCAGCACGGGCTCTGCCAGCGCACAGCAGCCCGCCCTTGCGTTCAACGGCGAGGTCCGTTCACTGGCCTTCACCAGCGGGCGTTGGTTCGCTGGAGGCTCATTCACCGCGCCCCGGCAGCGCCTGCTCTCCACGGACGCCACGACCCTGTCCTTGGACAGCTGGAACCCCGTGGCCGATGGCCCCGTGGACGTGCTTGTGGCCGACGGCAGCGACCTCTTCGCGGCCGGCGCGTTCACCCAGGTCGGAGGCGCTCCCCGGAACGGCCTGGCCCTCCTGAGCACCACTGCGGACGTGGCGCAGCCCTGGGACCCCGCCCCCGATGGTCCCGTGCTCGCGATCAGCGTCAGCGGCCAGGATGTGCATGTGGGCGGCGGCTTCAACACGATCGGTGGAGCAAGTCGGCGCGGAGCCGCTTTGCTGGACCGCACGACCGGAGCAGCCTCGGGCAGCCTGTTCGACCTGGATGCCACGGGTAGCTGCCATGCCTTGCACCGTGTCGACAGCATGATCTACATCGGCGGGCATTTCTTTTCGTTCAACAGCGGCGCCGTGTCGCACTTGGTGCGCGCGCACGCCGGGACCGGAGCGGTGGACACGCTCTTCGATACCGCTGCGGCCGACAGCACCATCGCGGCGGTCGCGGTGCAGGGAAGCCAGGTCTTCATCGCCGGTCCCTTCGCCCAAGTGGGCGGCCAGGCCCGGAGCGGAGTGGCGGCCTTGCACCCCGCCACAGGGACCCTGGCGCCGTTCGACCCCGCGTTGAGCTCCGGCCCGGTGCTGAGCCTGATCGCCGCGGATGACCTGCTCCTTACCGCTGGGGGATTCACCTTGGCGCAAAGCGCACCCGGCCGTTCGCTGAACGTCCATCGGGCCTGCACCACCACGCCCTGGTACACGGATGCCGATGGGGATGGCCGCGGCGATGCGGGCACCGTGGCCCTGGCCTGTGATGCACCTCCTGGGACCGTGGCCAACGGCGACGATTGCGACGACGCCGACCCGACGAAATACCCGGGGGCCGCCTGCGATGACGGCGATCCGTTCACGGCGAACGACGTGGTGGACAACGCCTGTCAATGCACGGGCAGCACGGTGCGCCTGTCGGTGAAGGCGTTCCTCGGTGGGCCTTACGGCCCCCTGCCGAACATCATGGCCGACGGCATGCGTGCCGCAGGCCTGGTGCCCACGGTGGAGCCGTACACCTCGTTGGGGTTCGTTCATCAGGCGCAAGGCGGCGGGGAGTCGATCGCTCCCTCCCTGTTGAGCGTCACAGGCAACGATGCGGTCGTCGACTGGGTCTATCTTGAGGTCCGGTCGTCCACGAACCCTGCAACGGTGGTGGCCACGCGCAGCAGCCTGCTTCAACGCGACGGGGATGTGGTGGACCTGGACGGCAGTTCACCGGTGCATCTGTACGTGCCTACCGGCGAGTACCACATCGCCCTGCGCCACCGCAACCACTTGCCGGTGATGACCGGCCTAACACGCACGCTGCAACCCGGGATCCCTGCCGAGGTCCGGTTCGACCTGCCGGCCACGGCCACCTTCGGCACGAACGCACAGCGCAACATCAGCGGGGTGATGGTCCTCTGGGCGGGTGATTCCAATGGCAACGGCCAGGTGAAGTATGCCGGTGGGGCCAACGACCGCGACCCCGTGCTCGTGGCCATCGGAGGTGCCGTGCCGACCGCGACCACGACCGGCTACGTGCGCACGGACGCGACGCTGGACGGTGTGGTGAAGTACACCGGCCCGAACAACGACCGGGACCGCATCCTACAGACCGTGGGGGGCTCTGTGCCCACCGCGGTGAGGAACGCACAACTGCCCTGAGCCTCAGGCACCCCGCCTGAACCCTTCCCGGGCCTGTGAAGGTCCCGGGTCGGGTCGTTCCTGGTAACCCGCGGCCGTTTTCCCCGTTGAAGCGCTCAACCCTGCATGGGCCTGGACAACCCATGCATGGTGCAAACGCCTCACCCATGGCCGACACTCTCCGGCTTCATGTAGGAAGGGCGCGCTTCGCGCCAAGCCTGGCCGCCCTGCTGATCGCAGGTGCGCCCGCCCTCTCGACCGCTCAAGGCCCCACCTGGAATTGGGTGCGCACGCTGGACGCCGGGAATACGGAGTACGTGCGCGACATCGCTATTGAGCCCGTTACGGGGAACATCTATGTAACGGGCGCATACAAGGCCGTGGCCGCCACGGTTGCTCCGTATGGCCTTCCCGCGACGGACGGCGGATCGGTGGATGCGTTCGTGGCCAAGCTGGACCCGAACGGCAACCTGCTCTGGAGCCGGGGCTTCGGGAGCACGCAGGAAGATGCCGGCATGGGCGTGGCTGTAGCGCTCTCGGGTCTTGTGGTGGTAACCGGCTATAACGACGCCGCCATCCCCGCCCTGAGCCTGCCGAATACCGGGCAGAGCGATGCCTTCATCGCCGCCTACGACGCATCGGGCGCATTCCAATGGTCGAAGAACATCGGCGGTACACAATGGGATGAAGGCACCGGCGTGGTGTTCGCGGGCAACACATTGGTAGCCTACGGTTCATACACGCATCAAGCCACCGTGAGCGGCGTGCCCCTGATCTCCGGGGCGGTGGTTGGCAGGACCTACGCCTACCTCAACGCCTACAACCTCGCAGGCACATTACAGTGGTCGCTGACGGGTTCGTCCAACGACGACATCCTCACGGAGCGCATTGCCGCAGATGCCTCGAACGTGTACGTGGTGGGCGGCACTGTGGGTAATGCCATCTCGTGGCAGAGCAGCCTGGGCGCATCGCTCACGAGCGCGAGCACCACGAACACGAACGCGCTGTTCGCCTCGGCGGTGAGCCTTAGCGGCACACCCGTCTGGGTGAGGATGATCGACAACCCGGGCGACTCGGACGCCGAGTGCAACGGGGTGGCCGTGCATTGCAGCGGTGTGTACATCACCGGCCACAGCCACAACAGTTCCGTATTCCCCGGTGGCATCACACGCACGATCACCGGTGTGCATGACTACTGGTTCCTCGCCTCGCTGAGCACCACGACCGGCACCACCAACTGGGTGCGCACCGCGTCGAGCTCCATTGCGCATGGCGCCGATGGCTACGACGTGTCGGTGGGGCGCAACGGGCAGATCCATGTGGCCGGCGCGCTCTCTGGTACGGTGACCACCGATGGCGGCACGGTGATCGGCGGCGGAAGTAACTCCGACATCTGCATCGCGCGCTTCAACAGCGACAGCACAGCTGTATGGTATGATCGAGAACTGAGCACGGATGATGAATGGCCCCTGGCGATCGCCGCTGTGGGCAATGGCAATGTGATCACAGGCGGCTGGTACGAGGATGGCCTCACGCTCGGCAGCAACACCTACCCTGGCACCAACGGCACCAACTTGTTCACCGCCAGCTTCACCGATCCGGTGTGGAGCAGCGTGAGCAACAACCCGGCGCGTTTCGCCCAGCCGGGGCCGTTCTGCTCGAATTCCGCTCCGGTTGACCTGAACAACTACCTGGTGGCCTTCGCGGATTCGGTGGTCGCCAGCTCGAATGTGACATCTCCCCAGGAGGCCCTTGGAGCTCCGAACAGCCTCGGTGCCTACTTCAATAGCGTGAGCGGTTGGGAAGTGCTTGATCTGGGCGATACGGTAACAGTTGGCGAGGCGGTTGCCCTCACTTGGCGCAGCCAGACCAACCTCATCCAGGCGCGCATGCTCGTTTCCAGCTCGCTTGATGGAGTCACATGGAGCGCTGCGACCACCTACAGCACCACCAGCGGATCGTTCATCACGACGAATTACCCCGTACCGGCGAACGCGCGCTTCATCAGGGTGCAGCGCCATAGCTCAGCACTTTACACCGGCTTCCATCTGGATGCGCTCCGCTACCTGGGCGGCACCTACTCCGGCGGTACCTGGAGCGGCGGGCCGTACGTGACCTCGGCGGGCCTCTTCACGCCCGGCGCTGCGGGCAGCTACGCGGTCACCTACACAGTGGTGGCGGGTGGATGCACGTACACGCATTCGCGCACCATCGTGGTCCTGCCCACGCCGGTAGGTGGCAGCATCGCTGGCGGTGGCACCTTTTGCCCCGGGGCTAGTGGAACCCTTACGCTCAGCGGGCACTCGGGCATCATTCTGCGCTGGGAGCGCAGCGCCAACGGCACCATCTGGCTCCCGATCACCGAGACTTCCGCTACCCTGGCCTGGTCCGGCATCACCGGCACCATGCTTTTCCGTGTGGTGATCGATGGAGGTCTGTGCGGAACCGAAACCAGCGCGGTGGCGACCGTGATCGTGGAGGACACCGAGCCGCCGACCGCGGTATGTCCTCCCCCGCTCACCACGCTCTACGTGCCGAGCTCGGGCTGCACGGTAGCGTACACCGTTCCACTGATCGCGAGCTCCGACAACTGCCTAATACCTGCACCTGGCGGCGTCAACATCATCTCGAATGGCAATGTCCTGGCAGTTAATGGCACGGCCATCGCGATCGATGAGGATGTGATTCTCCCTGGTGGAACGGTGCTGCTCCTTGGTCCCGGCACGCACACGTTCACGGACACCATCTCGGATGCCTCCGGGAACATTGCCGTCTGCAACTGGCAGGTGAACGTGCTGGATACCATAGCCCCGGTGTTCAACTGCAACCTCTCCACCTCCTACAACAGTGACCCCGGAGCATGCGGCACCAACGTGACCCTGCCCTGGGGTGCTGATGTGGATACCCTGATCACCGACAACTGCGATCCCAACCCGACCTGGACGCAGATCGCAGGCCCGAGCAGCGGCTGGTGGACACCGGATACCGTGCTGGTCACCTACCAGGCCGTGGACGCTTCGGGCAACACGAGCACGTGCACATTCAGCATCATCGTGGGCGACTATGAGGATCCCGTGGTGACCTGTCCCGGGACGATCAGCCTGCCTGCCGGCGTTTCCTGCAAAGCCGAGGTGCCCGACGTGAGCGGCATGTTCCTCACCGCCACAGACAACTGCACGAACCCGCCCGTCATGGGGCAGGATGTCCCGATCGGCAGTCTGGTGCAAGCCGGCGACATCATCCGTATCACTGCAACAGATGCTTCCGGGCGCATGGGTTCATGCCCGATGACGGTGGTGACCATCGACAGCGATCCGCCGGTATTCGACAACTGCCCGGGTCCGGGCACCATTGCAGTGAACACCGACCCGAACAGCTGCGAGCACCTGTACACTTTCCCAACCATCGAAAGCACCGACAATTGTGATGCTGATACAGAGAGCGATCACCGCACCTTCATCCTAGAGGCCGGGAATATCGTGTGGCAGGACGTAACCGGTCAGACCAACCACGCATTCGCTCCTGGCCTGCATGAGTTGATGGAGATCCACCGCGACGACAGCTTCACCCAAGACACTTGCTTCTGGAGCTTGGATGTGGCAGATGCCAACGCGCCGACGATCACGTGTCCCAACCTCATTGCACAACTCAATGCCGGCACAGCCTGCACAGTGGCACTGCCCGATTATACCACCAGCGCCACGGTGAACGGCAACTGCAGCGGCAATGCTGGTCTGGTGGTCACGCAATCGCCCGCTCCGGGAACCGCGCGAGGGATCGGAACGCACCTGATCACACTGCTTGTATCCCAAGGTGGCCAAAGCGATAGCTGCTCCTTTGTGGTGAACGTTGCGGACAACACCCCCCCAACTGCGGTCTGTGCTCCTGTTACGCTGCCGATCGATTTGTCAGGAAGTGCGACCATTACCGCTGGCATGGTGAACAATGGGTCGTCCGACAACTGCACGCCAGCCGGGTCCCTTGCCTATACCGTCATCCCGGCAAGCGCCACCTGTAGTGACCTCACAACAGCGCTCCTTTACCGGAACGACTTCAACACGGACATCAACCTGTGCTCTCCCACGGACGAACAGACGGCCACAGGATTCGTGAACGTAGGTGTGCAAGGGGCGAACGGAGGAACATTCGACGAGTTCTGGTCCTTCGCAACCGCCAGTCCGGATCGCTGCCTTACGGTCAATCGTACCGCAAGCGGCAATACGGCTCGCTGGCAGATCGAATTGACCAATAGTTCGACCAGACCTATCCACGGCCTGACCGTCAG
Source organism: Flavobacteriales bacterium (assembly GCA_016713875.1). Lineage (NCBI taxonomy): Bacteria > Pseudomonadati > Bacteroidota > Flavobacteriia > Flavobacteriales > Flavobacteriales bacterium. The sequence goes on along the minus strand of JADJOI010000003.1, from coordinate 422,077 downwards.
TTATGACATGGAAGTGCCCTATGTCCGCCTTACGAACACAACACCGCGTTCGGCCCAGCTCCAGTGGTACTTCGATACGGACGGTCCGGGACCACTATCCTTTGGCAGCGCCATTGCCACCAGCCCAACGCTGACGAACGCCCTGGTGTCCGATCCTGCGGACACGCAGCGCTGGTTGACCGATGCGGAGATGGATCTGCGCGGACTTTCTGCCCGTGGCTTGACCCATGATGTATCGCTCACCATCGCACCTGGACAGACCGTGCGATTGGCCTTCGGTCGCGTGGGTGGCGGTCCGGCCGAAGAAAGGAACATGAACTACGGTGCTGACAACGTTAGCATCATTGCCCACTACACGTCCGCTGTTGCATTGACAGTAACTGACCTGATCGGTAACAGCAGCACCTGCACGAGCCCCCTCACCCTCCTCGACCAGACCCCACCCACGATCATTTGCCCTGCCAACGTAACCACGACGACGAACGCACAGTGCTCCGCTACGGGCGTGGTTCTGGGTGCGCCGGTCGTAACTGACGCTTGTAGCATTTTCCGCATCGAGAACGATGCTCCCAGCAGCTTCCCGGTCGGAACCACGGTGGTCACCTGGACCGTTTTTGACGCCGCGGGCAACTCAGCGAGCTGCGCACAGAACGTGGTGGTCAATGACAACATCGCGCCCACCATCAACGGATGTCCGGCGAACATGCTGGTGACCGCGAACCCAGGGGCGTGCAATGCAACGGCATCATGGATGGCACCCAGCGTTACAGACAACTGCCCGGGCGCGACCATCTCTCAAACTGCCGGCCTGCCATCCGCCAGCAGCTTCCCGATCGGCACCACGACGATCACGTACACGGCCAGCGACGGTGCGAACACCGACACATGCTCATTCGATGTGGTGGTGCAGGCCACCGCGGTCGACATCGCTTATTCGATCACGAGCATCTGCCAGGGCTCGGCGCCCATCCTTCCGAGCATCGCCTCACCAGCTGGCGGCGTGTTCAGTGATGCGAACCAGAACGGCACGATCAACACTACCACCGGCGCCTTCGATCCTTCGGTCGCTTCACCAGGTCTGCACACGCTCGACTACGTCTTCGCGGGCGCTTGCACATCGCATGACGGGTTCACGATCGAAGTGGTGGCAGCACCCACGGCAGTGATCTCTTATGCCGATTCACCGTTCTGCAGCAGTGAGGCGGTGGCGACGATGACGCACACCGGCACCACCGGCGGAACGTTCACGGCCGTCCCTTCGCTCAGCGGGCTCTCCTCCACCACCGGCAACGTGGACCTCACCGCGGCCAGCCCCGACACGTACACGGTGACCTATACCATTCCCGCTTCAGGCGTTTGCCCAGCGTTCAGCACGAGCACCTCGCTGACCATCGAGCAGGCCCCCGATGCGTCGATCGCATACGCAGGGCCCTACTGCAACAACACTGGGCCGCAGGCCGTGACCTTCAGCGGAACTGCGGGTGGAAGCTTCACCGCTACGCCTGCCGGACTCACCCTGGACGGTTCAACGGGTCAGATCGTACCGGGCAGCAGCGCATCCACTTCAACGGGTGCCACCTACACCGTGACCTACTCGATTCCGGCCACCAGCGCGTGCCCGGATTTCAGCACCACGGCGAATGTGACCATCACCCAGGCACCCTGGGCTGGAACGAACGGCTCGCTATCGATCTGCAGCAACGCGGCGCCCGTGAACCTCATCGATTCGTTGAACGGCACACCGGCACCCGGTGGCAGCTGGAACAACCCGGCCAACGCGGCGCACAGCGGTGTCTATGACCCTGCGGTCGATGGCCCCGGCACATACACGTATACCGTGGCCGGTGGCCCGGGATGCGCAGCGCACAGCGCGGTGGTGCAAGTGACCGAGACCAGCGCGATCCTCTACTATGCGGACCAGGACGGTGACAACGCCGGAGACCCAGCGACCTCAGTGCTGGCTTGCGCACAACCAGTGGGATATGTATCGAACAGCTCGGATGGCTGCCCATTCGATGTGAACAAGATCGCGCCAGGCTTTTGCGGTTGTGGTGTGGCCGATACGGATACGGATGCCGATGGCACTGCTGACTGCATCGATGGTTGTCCGAACGACCCCAACAAGACCTCTCCAGGACTGTGCGGATGCGGGCAGGCTGAGCCTGGTTCTCCCTGTGACGACGGCGACCCCGGTACAGCGAACGATGTGATCAATGCGTCGTGCCAGTGCGTCGGTCAGCTGATCGACTGCCTCGGAGTCCCCGGCGGCACCGCGCTGGTCGGAACCGCCTGCAACGACAACAACGCCAACACGGGCAACGACACCTGGGATGCCAACTGCGTGTGCACCGGTCAACTGATCGACTGCCTCGGCGTGCCGGGTGGTAGCGCCCTGTCGGGCACCGCCTGCGATGACGGCCTGGCCACCACCGGCAACGACCTGTGGGACGCCAACTGCGTGTGCGCAGGTCAGCTGATCGACTGCCTCGGCGTGCCGGGCGGTAGTGCTCTCGTCGGTACCGCCTGCGATGACGGCCTGGCCACCACCGGCAACGACCTGTGGGATGCCAACTGCGTGTGCGCGGGTCAGCTGATCGACTGCCTCGGCGTGCCGGGTGGTAGCGCCCTGCCGGGCACCACCTGCAACGACAACAACGTGAACACGGGCAACGACACCTGGGATGCCAACTGCGTGTGCGCAGGCCAGCTGATCGACTGCCTCGGAGTCCCCGGCGGCACCGCGCTGGTCGGAACCGCCTGCGACGATGGCAACGCGCTCACCGGCAACGACATCTGGGATGCCAACTGCGTGTGCACCGGTCAACTGATCGACTGCCTCGGCGTACCGGGCGGTAGTGCCCTGCCGGGCACCGCCTGCAACGACAACAACGCGAACACGGGCAACGACACCTGGGACGCCAACTGCGTCTGCGCAGGCCAGCTGATCGACTGCCTCGGCGTGCCGGGTGGTAGCGCCCTGCCGGGCACCGCCTGCAACGACAACAACGCCAACACGGGCAACGACCTGTGGGACACCAACTGCGTGTGCGCAGGCCAGCTGATCGACTGCCTCGGCGTGCCGGGTGGTAGCGCCCTGCCGGGCACCGCCTGCAACGACGGCGACGCCAACACGGGCAACGACACCTGGGATGCCAACTGCGTCTGCGCGGGTCAGCTCATCGACTGCCTCGGCGTACCAGGCGGTAGTGCTCTCGTCGGCACTGCCTGCGATGACGGCCTGGCCACCACCGGCAACGACCTGTGGGATGCCAACTGCGTGTGCGCGGGCCAGCTGATCGACTGTCTGGGTGTGCCAGGCGGTAGTGCTCTGTCGGGCACCGCCTGCGATGACGGCCTGGCCACCACCGGCAACGACCTGTGGGATGCCAACTGCGTGTGCGCAGGTCAGCTGATCGACTGCCTCGGCGTGCCGGGCGGTAGTGCTCTCGTCGGTACCGCCTGCGATGACGGCCTGGCCACCACCGGCAACGACCTGTGGGATGCCAACTGCGTGTGCGCGGGTCAGCTGATCGACTGTCTCGGCGTGCCCGGTGGTAGCGCCCTGCCCGGCACCGCCTGCAACGACGGTAACGCGAACACGGGCAACGACACCTGGGATGCCAACTGCGTCTGTTCGGGTCAGTTGATCGACTGCCTCGGAGTCCCCGGCGGCACCGCGCTGGTCGGAACCGCCTGCGACGACAACAACGCGAACACGGGCAACGACACCTGGGATGCCAACTGCGTCTGCGCGGGTCAGCTGATCGACTGCCTCGGAGTCCCCGGCGGCACCGCGCTGGTCGGAACCGCCTGCGACGACAACAACGCGAACACGGGCAACGACACCTGGGATGCCAACTGCGTGTGCACCGGTCAACTGATCGACTGCCTCGGCGTGCCGGGCGGTAGTGCTCTCGTCGGTACCGCCTGCGATGACGGCCTGGCCACCACCGGCAACGACACCTGGGATGCCAACTGCGTGTGCGCGGGTCAGCTCATCGACTGCCTCGGCGTACCAGGCGGTAGTGCTCTCGTCGGCACTGCCTGCGATGACGGCCTGGCCAACACCGGCAACGACCTGTGGGACGCCAACTGCGTGTGCGCGGGTCAGCTGATCGACTGCCTCGGCGTGCCGGGTGGTAGCGCCCTGCCGGGCACCGCCTGCGACGACGGCAACGCCAACACCGGCAACGACCTGTGGGATGCCAACTGCGTCTGCGCGGGTCAGCTCATCGACTGCCTCGGCGTGCCCGGTGGTAGCGCCCTGCCCGGCACCGCCTGCAACGACAACAACGCCAACACGGGCAACGACACCTGGGATGCCAACTGCGTGTGCACCGGTCAACTGATCGACTGCCTCGGCGTGCCGGGCGGTAGTGCTCTCGTCGGTACCGCCTGCGATGACGGCCTGGCCACCACCGGCAACGACACCTGGGATGCCAACTGCGTGTGCGTCGGTCAGCTGATCGACTGTCTGGGTGTGCCAGGCGGTAGTGCTCTCGTCGGCACCGCCTGCGATGACGGCCTGGCCACCACCGGCAACGACCTGTGGGATGCCAACTGCGTGTGCGCAGGTCAGCTGATCGACTGCCTCGGCGTGCCGGGTGGTAGCGCCCTGCCGGGCACCGCCTGCAACGACAACAACGCGAACACGGGCAACGACACCTGGGATGCCAACTGCGTCTGCGCGGGTCAGCTGATCGACTGCCTCGGCGTGCCGGGTGGTAGTGCTCTCGTCGGCACTGCCTGCGATGACGGCCTGGCCACCACCGGCAACGACCTGTGGGACGCCAACTGCGTGTGCGCGGGTCAGCTGATCGACTGCCTCGGCGTGCCGGGCGGATCGGACCTCCCGGGCACCGCCTGCGATGACGGCCTGGCCACCACCGGCAACGACCTGTGGGATGCCAACTGCGTGTGCGCGGGCCAGCTGTTCGACTGTCTGGGTGTGCCAGGCGGTAGTGCTCTCGTCGGCACTGCCTGCGATGACGGCCTGGCCACCACCGGCAACGACCTGTGGGACGCCAACTGCGTGTGCGCGGGTCAGCTGATCGACTGCCTCGGCGTGCCGGGTGGTAGCGCCCTGCCGGGCACCGCCTGCGACGACGGCAACGCCAACACCGGCAACGACACCTGGGATGCCAACTGCGTGTGCGTCGGTCAGCTGATCGACTGTCTGGGTGTGCCAGGCGGTAGTGCTCTCGTCGGTACCGCCTGCGATGACGGCCTGGCCACCACCGGCAACGACCTGTGGGATGCCAACTGCGTGTGCGCAGGTCAGCTGATCGACTGCCTCGGCGTGCCGGGTGGTAGCGCCCTGCCGGGCACCACCTGCAACGACAACAACGCGAACACGGGCAACGACACCTGGGATGCCAACTGCGTGTGCGCAGGTCAGCTGATCGACTGCCTCGGTGTGCCGGGCGGTAGCGCCCTGCCGGGCACCGCCTGCGACGACAACAACGCGAACACGGGCAACGACACCTGGGATGCCAACTGCGTTTGTGCGGGTCAGCTGATCGACTGCCTCGGCGTGCCGGGCGGCAGCGCCCTCCCGGGCACTGCCTGCAACGACGGCAACGCGAACACGGGCAACGACACCTGGGATGCCAACTGCGCCTGCGTCGGCACGCCGGTGATGCTCGACTGCCTGGGCGTCCCCAACGGCACCGCCCTGCCCGGCACCGCCTGCGATGATGGTGACAGCAATACGATCAGTGACTCGTATGATGCCAATTGTACCTGTGTCGGTCAACCCGCCGATTGCCTCAGCATTCTCGGTGGACCGAACCTACCAGGCACACCCTGCGATGATGGCAACGCCAACACGGGCAACGATACATGGAGCCCCGGCTGCACCTGTATCGGTCAGCTGCTCGACTGCCTCGGTGTGCCGGGCGGCAGCGCCCTGCCGGGCACGGCGTGCAATGACGGCAATGCCAACACCACCAACGACACCTGGGATGCCAACTGCACCTGCGTTGGTCAGCTGATCGACTGCCTCGGCGTGCCGGGCGGCAGCGCCCTCCCGGGCACTGCCTGCAACGACGGCAACGCGAACACGGGCAACGACACCTGGGATGCCAACTGCGTTTGTGCGGGTCAGCTGATCGACTGCCTGGGCATAGCCGGCGGCTCTGCGCTCGTAGGCACCGCCTGCAACGACGGCCTGGCCACCACCGGCAACGACCTGTGGGATGCCAACTGCGTGTGCGCAGGTCAGCTGATCGACTGCCTCGGCGTGCCGGGCGGTAGTGCTCTCGTCGGTACCGCCTGCGATGACGGCCTGGCCACCACCGGCAACGACCTGTGGGACGCCAACTGCGTGTGCGCGGGTCAGCTGAACGACTGCCTCGGTGTGCCGGGCGGCAGCGCCCTGCCCGGCACCGCCTGCAACGACAACAACGCCAACACGGGCAATGACACCTGGGATGCCAACTGCGTGTGCACCGGTCAACTGATCGACTGCCTCGGCGTGCCGGGCGGTAGTGCTCTCGTCGGTACCGCCTGCGATGACGGCCTGGCCACCACCGGCAACGACACCTGGGATGCCAACTGCGTGTGCGCGGGTCAGCTCATCGACTGCCTCGGCGTACCAGGCGGTAGTGCTCTCGTCGGCACTGCCTGCGATGACGGCCTGGCCACCACCGGCAACGACCTGTGGGACGCCAACTGCGTGTGCGCGGGTCAGCTGATCGACTGCCTCGGCGTGCCGGGTGGTAGCGCCCTGCCGGGCACCGCCTGCGACGACGGCAACGCCAACACCGGCAACGACCTGTGGGATGCCAACTGCGTCTGCGCGGGTCAGCTCATCGACTGCCTCGGCGTGCCCGGTGGTAGCGCCCTGCCCGGCACCGCCTGCAACGACAACAACGCCAACACGGGCAACGACACCTGGGATGCCAACTGCGTGTGCACCGGTCAACTGATCGACTGCCTCGGCGTGCCGGGTGGTAGCGCCCTGCCGGGCACCACCTGCGATGACGGCCTGGCCACCACCGGCAACGACCTGTGGGACGCCAACTGCGTGCGCGGGTCAGCTGATCGACTGCCTCGGCGTGCCGGGTGGTAGCGCCCTGCCGGGCACCGCCTGCGACGACGGCAACGCCAACACCGGCAACGACCTGTGGGATGCCAACTGCGTCTGCGCGGGTCAGCTCATCGACTGCCTCGGCGTGCCCGGTGGTAGCGCCCTGCCCGGCACCGCCTGCAACGACAACAACGCCAACACGGGCAACGACACCTGGGATGCCAACTGCGTGTGCACCGGTCAACTGATCGACTGCCTCGGCGTGCCGGGTGGTAGCGCCCTGTCGGGCACCGCCTGCGATGACGGCCTGGCCACCACCGGCAACGACCTGTGGGACGCCAACTGCGTGTGCGCGGGTCAGCTGATCGACTGCCTCGGCGTGCCGGGTGGTAGCGCCCTGCCGGGCACCGCCTGCAACGACAACAACGCGAACACGGGCAACGACACCTGGGATGCCAACTGCGTCTGCGCGGGTCAGCTGATCGACTGCCTCGGCGTGCCGGGTGGTAGCGCCCTGTCGGGCACCGCCTGCGATGACGGCCTGGCCACCACCGGCAACGACCTGTGGGACGCCAACTGCGTCTGCGCGGGTCAGCTCATCGACTGCCTCGGCGTACCAGGCGGTAGTGCTCTCGTCGGCACTGCCTGCGATGACGGCCTGGCCACCACCGGCAACGACCTGTGGGATGCCAACTGCGTGTGCGCAGGTCAGCTGATCGACTGCCTCGGCGTGCCGGGCGGTAGCGCCCTGCCGGGCACCGCCTGCGACGACGGCAACGCCAACACCGGCAACGACCTGTGGGATGCCAACTGCGTCTGCGCGGGTCAGCTCATCGACTGCCTCGGCGTGCCGGGCGGTAGCGCCCTGCCGGGCACCGCCTGCAACGACGGCAATGCCAACACCACCAACGACACCTGGGACGCCAACTGCGCCTGTGTCGGCACACCGGTGACGCTCGACTGCTTGGGCGTCCCCAACGGCACCGCCCTTCCCGGCACCGCCTGCGATGATGGTGACAGCAATACGATCAGTGACTCGTATGATGCCAATTGTACCTGTGTCGGTCAACCCGCCGATTGCCTCAGCATTCTCGGTGGACCGAACCTACCAGGCACACCCTGCGATGATGGCAACGCCAACACGGGCAACGATACATGGAGCCCCGGCTGCACCTGTATCGGTCAGCTGCTCGACTGCCTCGGTGTGCCGGGCGGCAGCGCCCTGCCGGGCACCGCCTGCAACGACGGCCTGGCCAACACCACCAACGACACCTGGGATGCCAACTGCACCTGCGTTGGTCAGCTGATCGACTGCCTCGGCGTGCCGGGCGGCAGCGCCCTCCCGGGCACTGCCTGCAACGACGGCGACGCCAACACGGGCAACGACACCTGGGATGCCAACTGCGTTTGTGCGGGTCAGCTGATCGACTGCCTCGGCGTGCCGGGCGGCAGCGCCCTCCCGGGCACTGCCTGCAACGACGGCAACGCGAACACGGGCAACGACACCTGGGATGCCAACTGCGCCTGCGTCGGCACGCCGGTGATGCTCGACTGCCTGGGCGTCCCCAACGGCACCGCCCTGCCGGGCACCGCCTGTGATGATGGTGACAGCAATACGATCAGTGACTCGTATGATGCCAATTGTACCTGTGTCGGTCAACCCGCCGATTGCCTCAGCATTCTCGGTGGACCGAACCTACCAGGCACACCCTGCGATGATGGCAACGCCAACACGGGCAACGATACATGGAGCCCCGGCTGCACCTGTATCGGTCAGCTGCTCGACTGCCTCGGTGTGCCGGGCGGCAGCGCCCTGCCGGGCACGGCGTGCAATGACGGCAATGCCAACACCACCAACGACACCTGGGATGCCAACTGCACCTGCGTTGGTCAGCTGATCGACTGCCTCGGCGTGCCGGGCGGCAGCGCCCTGCCGGGCACTGCCTGCAACGACGGCAACGCGAACACGGGCAACGACACCTGGGATGCCAACTGCACCTGCGTGGGTCAGCTGATCGACTGCCTCGGCGTGCCGGGCGGCAGCGCCCTCCCGGGCACTGCCTGCAACGACGGCAACGCCAACACCAACAACGACACCTGGGACGCCAACTGCGCCTGCGTCGGCACGCCGGTGATGCTCGACTGCCTGGGCGTCCCCAACGGCACCGCCCTGCCCGGCACCCCTTGTGATGACGGCAACGCGAACACCGGCAACGACACCTGGGATGCCAACTGCACCTGCGTGGGTCAGCTGATCGACTGCCTCGGCGTGCCGGGCGGCAGCGCCCTCCCGGGCACTGCCTGCAACGACGGCAACGCCAACACCAACAACGACACCTGGGACGCCAACTGCGCCTGCGTCGGCACGCCGGTGATGCTCGACTGCCTGGGCGTCCCCAACGGCACCGCCCTGCCCGGCACCCCTTGTGATGACGGCAACGCGAACACCGGCAACGACACCTGGGATGCCAACTGCACCTGCGTGGGTCAGCTGCTCGACTGCCTCGGCGTGCCGGGCGGCAGTGCACAGCAGGATGCCTGCGGTGTGTGCTATGCGAACGGCCCCTCCGACCCGCTCTGGAACACCACCTGCACCGACTGCCTCGGCGTGCTCAACGGCTCAGCCATGCCGGGTACGGCCTGCGATGATGGGGATGGTTGCACCCTCAATGACACCTGGGACGCGAACTGCAATTGCATCGGTTCTCACCTGGTGGTGGACGCCTCCTTCGCCTATGCCGCTTCCGCCTACTGTGAGAACACCGGGACCGTGACCCCGTGGGTGGCGGATACGGCGGGCACCTTCCAAAGCACCGCTGGTCTCGCCCTCGATCCGTCCACCGGGTCCATCGACATCGGCAACAGTGCTCCGGGCACCTACCTCATCACGCACAGCATCCCCGGCACATGCCCGGCGGTGAGCGCCGACACCCTGTCCATCGACACCTTGCCCGACCCACAGTGGACGCAGCCCGGCAGCATCTGCGTGCAGCAAGGCCCCGTGGACCTCGCCGCCCTTGTCACCGGCACGGCCGGTGGATCCTGGACCGGCACCGGGGTCACCGGCTCGGGCTTCGACCCCGGCGTGGGACCCGGCACCTTCGCCGTGACCTATGCCGTGCTCAACGGCAGCTGTACGGCCGAGCTGGAGCAGCTCTTGCTGGTGACGCCCGGCCCCCTGGCCGATGCAGGCGCAGACACCACCGTCTGCGGCACGATGGTGCAGCTTGAGGCCCTGGTCCTCCAGGCGGGCGGCACCTGGAGCGCGCCGATGGGCTGCACGTTCGACGACCCCACCGCCCCGAACGCGAACGTGGCCGTACCGTCGCCCGGCACATACACTTTCCTGTGGACCGTGGGCCAGGCGCCTTGTGTCGCCATCGACTCGGTGACCGTGGTGTTCCACGAACCCGGCACCGCCCTGTTCGTGAACGCCGGTGAGGACCAGGAACTGGCCATGGTGACCAACACCACCCTGTCCGGACAGGCCGAACCCGGTGCCGAGGTGCTGTGGACACGCATCGCCGGCGAGGGGCATCTGGCCACGCCCGATGGGACGACGACCGATGTGCTCGGCCTGGCTCTGGGCACCAACGCCTTTGTCCTCACCGCCTCCATCTCCGGATGCGCCACTTCGAGCGACACCGTGCAGGTCACCGTCCTGGACGTGTTCGTGCCACAGGGATTCTCGCCCAACGGCGATGGCGTGAACGACACGTTCGAGGTCACCGGCATCGAGGCCTTCCCGACCAACGAGCTGAAGGTCTTCGACCGCTGGGGTCGGCCCGTGTTCGCCCAGCGCGGCTACGACAACAGCTGGGACGGTCGCGGTGGCAACGGGATCCCGCTCATCGACGACACCTACTTCTTCGTCCTGAACCTGGATGAGGAACGCACGTACAACGGCTACTTGATCATCAAGCGGTAAGGAGCATGCGTCATTCCATCCTGCTGCTGTGCCTCGCCCTGAGCCTTGCCGCCCACGCGCAGCATACGCCCATCACGAGTCAGTACCTCTTCAATGGCCTGCTGATCAACCCGGCCTACGCGGGAAGCCGCGACGCGTTCGCAGCGAACCTCACCTACCGACATCAATGGGTGGGCATGGAAGGTGCACCGGTGACCCAGGTCCTCAGCGTGCACTCTCCCCTCAAAGGCCGGAAGCTCGGCCTGGGGGGCCATGCTCTACTCGGACCGCATCGGGGTGAGCCGCGAGACGGGACTGACCACCAACTACTCGTACCGCGTGAAGTTCCGCAAGGGCCGGCTTTCGTTCGGCCTTGGGGCGGGCGCCATCTTCGCCCAGGCGCGATGGACGGAGGTGGCCCTCCAGGACCGGCAGGACGCCGTCTATGCCGCGGACACCCGGGGCTCGTTCAGGCCCACCTTCAGCGGCGGCGTGTTCTACTACAAGAAGACCTTCTTCATGGGAGCCTCGGTCCCCTTTCTGCTGGGCCGGAGGTTCGATGCGGCGAACGGTCGCTGGGTGGCCTCGGCCGACCTGCGCCAACTGCAGCCCATGATCACCGGCGGGTACGTGTGGAAGGTCTCCAACGACCTTAAACTGAAACCCAGCACCCTCATCCGGTACCAGTCCAGCTCGAACGTGCAGGCCGACCTGAACATGAACGTGTTCTTCAAGGACCGTTTCACGGCGGGCCTGTCGTACCGGACGCAGGACGCCCTGGTCGGCATGTTCGAGGTGATGCCCACGCAACAATGGCGGATCGGCTACAGCTACGACCTGGGGCTATCGGCCATCACACCGTACCACAGCGGCACACATGAAATAATGCTCCAATACGAACTCGGATACAGGATCCGCGTAAAAGACCCGCGCTATTTCTGATGGCCCGTACATCCACCGTCCTCTGCGCTTTGGTGTGCGCCACCTCCGTGGCCGCCCAATGGACCTATGAGGTGCGCCCGGCGCAGATCCGGCCGCAGGGGGAGGACTACGCCCCGGCCCTTCGGGACAGCACCCTGGTGTTCTGCACCCTGCGCGAAGGCGACCAGGCCGTCCGCATCCAGCAGGCCGAGAGCGAGAAGCCGCTCGCGGACCTGTTCTCCGTGCCCTATTCGGCCACCGGCACGGTGCCGACCGCGTCCATGGGCCCCGCGCTCAACACGATCCTCAACGACGGTCCGGCTAGCTTCACCGCTGATGGGCGGACCATCTGTTTCACGCGGAACCTGGACACCCCCGGCACGCTCAGGGAGCTGAAGCGGGCCAGTGGTGGCATCGGCCTGTTCTTCGCCCGTGCGGAAGGCGACGGATGGACGACCCCTGAACCGTTCCCGTTCAACAACCTCGAGCACCGGATCATGCACCCCACCCTTAGCGCTGACGGCAAGCGGTTGATCTTCGCGGCGGACCTGACAGGCGGACAAGGCGGGATGGACCTCTACGAGTGCGAGCGCGAGGATGGGTCTTGGAGCCTGCCATTGAATCTGGGGCCCACCATCAACGGTCCGGAGAACGAAGTGTTTCCCTTCCTCCATGCCAGCGGCCGACTCTATTTCAGCAGTGACCGGGAAGGTGGTCCTGGTCGTTTGGACATCCTTTCCGCTGAGCCCAGCGGCAAGGGCTGGGACCGCCCCGTTCACCTGCCGGAGCCTGTGAACTCGGCGGCCAACGACCTGGGGTACACGAGCTTCGCCACGGACGTATCCGGGGCTTTCAGCAGCGACCGCAACGGGGGTGACGAGATCTTCCTGTTCATGCGCACGGTGCCCCGCTTCGCGGACTGCCGCCCGCAGGAGACCAACAATTTCTGCTACCAGTTCAGCGAGCCGGTGGACCCCGAAGTGCAGGGCCTTCCGCTGCGCTACGCCTGGGATCTGGGCGATGGCACACGGATCATGGGCGATGTGGCCGAGCATTGCTATGCCCGTCCGGGTATCTACATCGTTCATCGGGACCTGGTCGATACCACTTCGAACTCCGTCTTCTTCACCGCAGCCAAGCGGCAGCTGATCATCGATGAGGTGCACCAACCTTACATCACCGCGCTGGATTCCGCCAGGACCGATAGGCCGGTGCTGCTGGATGCCCGTCATACCTACCTGCCCGAATGGGTGGTCGAGGACGTACGCTGGCGCTTCCCGGACGGGAAGGAGGTCTCAGGTCCACTGGCCCAGCATCGGTTCGGCGCGGTCGGCGATCAGCTGGTGCAGCTCGACATCCTGGGCACGGAGCGCGCCACCGGGCGGCTGATGAGCCGATGTGTCACCAAACCCATCGCTGTGATCCAGCGGTTCGTGGATACCGAGGATGAACCCGTGCTGGCAAGCTACAAGGATGCCAAGGGCGTGACGCGTGAATTCAACTACCAAGCGCTTCCGTTCGATCAATTCCAGCTGGCAGTGAAGGAGGGCGTGGACGTCCGCTTCTCCGTGGAACTGTTCGCCAGCAAGGAGCGTCGTTCCCTCGACGACCCGATGTTCACCGAGATCCGCAAGCACTATCCCGTGATCGAACGATTCGACCCCGCACGTGGGGTCTACACCTACTCAGTGGGTGAGGCCAAGACACTGGCCGAGGTGTACGACCTCTACCAGAAGGTGAAGCAACTCACCTTCCTGGATGCCGAGGTGATGGCCCTCAATGTGGACAAAGTGGTCGACCTGAGCATGCTGGGCCTGGTGGCCGCAGAGGACCTGAACAACACCGTGGTGCGGGCCTCGACCGTGTACTTCGCCACCAACTCGGCCAACTACGACCCAGGGTTCGAGCCCTCGCTCGCCAAGATCACCGAGCTGCTGAACAAGCATCCGCGTGTGACCCTGGTGATCGAGGCGCACACGGATGACCGCGGCCGCGACGCCTACAACCGCGAGTTGAGCGACAAGCGGGCCCAAGCGCTGTTGGAGCACTTCACCCGGCAGGGCATCGCTGCCGACCGCCTCGTGCCCCTCGGCCATGGCGAGGCCCGGCCCATTGCCTCCAATATCAGCGAGGCCGGACGCGCCAAGAACCGCCGCGTGGAGTTCCGCCTGAACGTCCCCCAGGAGGACCAGGCCCGCATCACCAAGTAGGCCTCCGAGCAACATCGAGCGGGCAGGACACGTCCTGCTATCGCTACTTTCGCTCGATGCCTTCACCTTTTCCCTGGACCAGGGCGCTGGCGCTCAGCGTGCTCGCGCTCACGTCCCATCGGATGCTTCCGCAGGAACGCGTCCGGTTCGTGGAGAACAAGGGGCAATGGCCGGAGGCCGTCCACTTCAAGGCGGATGTGCCCGGAGCCACCGTCTGGTGCGAACGGAACGCCCTGCTCATCGACCGGTTCGATGCGCGCGAGGTGCACGCGGCCCACGCCCATGAGGGCGGAGCGCCGGTGAGCGACCGCCGCCCCGTGATCCCCCACCACGTTCTGCGTCTGCACTTCGCCGACGCCACGACCAGCCCGCGCACCAAAGGCCACGAGCAGCAGCCGGGGCTCCACCACTTCTTCCTGGGCAACGATCCCGCGCGCTGGGGAAGCAACGCCCGCTCGTTCTCCACCGTGGAATGGAGCGCCATCGCTCCGGGGATCGCCCTGCAGCTGACCACCACCTCCAATGGCTTGAAGTACGATCTGCACCTGGCGCCCGGCGCCGACCCGGCCGGCCTGCACCTTCGCTATGAAGGGGCTGATGGCCTGCGCATCCAGGACGGACAACTGGTGATCGGCACCGCCCTCGGACCCGTGGTGGAGCGCATCCCGCTGGCCTACCAGGTGATCGCCGGCCGGCAGGTGCCTGTAAGCTGTGGCTACCGCCTGAAGAACGGCCGCATCGGCTATGCCCTTGGCCCCTACGACCCGCGGCATGAGCTGATCATCGACCCCACGCTGGAGTTCAGCACCTATTCGGGCGCCACCACGGACAACTTCGGCTACACGGCCACTTTCGACGACCTGGGCTTCCTGTACAGTGGAAGTTCCAGCTTCGGCAGCGGCTACCCCACCACCATCGGCGCCTACCAGACCACCTGGAACGGCGGCGACGGGCAGGGCACCATCGTGGGTACGGACATGGCGATCACGAAGTACGACACCTCCGGCACCTTCCTGGTGTGGAGCACCATGCTGGGCGGACAGGGTGATGACCTCCCGCACAGCCTGATCGTGAACGCCAACGATGAGGTCTTCATCCTGGGCACTACAGGTTCGCCGGACCATCCGGTGAGCACCGGGGCCTTCCAGCCCACCTTCGCCGGAGGCTCCACGTACACCCCACAAGGCATCGGGGTGAGCTACCCGAGCGGCAGCGACATGCTGGTCGCGCGCTTGAGCGCAGATGGCAGCCAGTTGCTCGCCGCCACCTTCCTCGGCGGTACGCAGAACGACGGTCACAACAGCGCTCCGGCGCTGAAGTTCAACTACGCCGACGAGATGCGCGGCGAGATCCTGTTGGACGATGCGGGCCGCGTGATCGTGATGAGCTGCACCCAGTCCAGCGACTATCCCGTGAGCCCGAACGCTGCGCAGACCGGGTTCGGAGCGGGCACCCATGATGGTGTGATCACTAAGCTGACCTCCGACCTTGGCTCTTTGGTGTGGAGCACCTTCCTGGGCGGAGGGAACGCGGACGCCGTCTTCGGCGGTGAACTGTTCGCCAACGGCGACCTGTTGATCTGCGGGGGCACGAACAGCACCGACCTTCCGGTGACCTCGAACGCCTACCAAGGCAGCTACCAGGGTGGCCTTGCAGATGCCTTCGCCGCCCGCTTGTCCGCGGATGGATCGACCGTGCAGGCCTGCACCTTCTACGGTTCCAACGCTTACGATCAGGCCTACTTCGCCGACCTGGACGACCAGCAGAACGTGTTCCTGTTCGGACAGACCCAGGCCCCCGTCGGGCAGCTCATCCTCAACGCCCCGTACAACGTGCCGAACGGCGGCCAGTTCATCGCCAAGCTGAGCCCCGACCTCCAGAGCTGGGTGCTGGGCTCCCGCTTCGGGCTGGCGAACGGCACACCGTCCATCAGCCCCACCGCCTTCCTGGTCGACTACTGCGACAAGCTCTACGTGAGCGGCTGGGGCAGCAACATCGGCATCGGCCCGCCCATGACCACCACAGGGCTGCCGGTGACCCCGGACGCCTACCAAGGCACCACCACGGGCAACGACTTCTACCTCGCCGTGTTCGAGGTGGACATGAGCGCGCTGACCTATGCCACCTACTTCGGTGGGATCGCGAGCAGCGAACATGTGGACGGCGGAACGAGCCGCTTCGACCGCCGCGGGCGCGTGTACCAGAGCGTGTGCGCCGGCTGCGGCGGCAACTCGGACTTCCCGATCGAGCCCGACCCCGGAGCGTGGAGCCCGACGAACAACAGCCCGAACTGCAACAATGGCGTGTTCAAGTTCGACTTCGACGCCCCCTTGGTCGTGGCCGCCGGCAATGCCCCCGACACGGTGTGCGCGAACACGCCGGTGGACTTCGCCAACTTCAGCAACGGGGCCACCTATCTCTGGGAGTTCGGCGACGGCGACAGCTCCACGCTGGTGGAACCCACGCACCTGTACCCAGGCCCGGGGAACTACATCGTGACGCTCACGGCCTTCGACCCCAACAGCTGCAACGCCGAGGACCAGACCTCCTTCACCGTGGTGGTGGTGGACGCCGCGCCTCTGGTGCAGGCCATGCCCGACACCACGCTCTGCGGCCCGCTCGGCTCCTTCCTGCTCACGGCCACCAGCAACGGCACGGCGACCAACTGGCACTGGAGCACCAACGCCCAGTTCACCGACATGTTGAACGCCACCTCGGCCGACAGCACCGCCCTGGTGCAACCGGCGATCGGCGGCACCTACCATGTACGGGCCGATGCCGGGGGCTGCCAGGTGACCGACAGTGTGACGGTGACCGTGTCGCTGGCGATCATCTCCCTGTCCCCGGACCAGCTGATCTGTGCCGACGAACAGGCCCAACTGGTGCTGATCGGCGCCGACCCCGGGTCCGTCATCACCTGGAGCCCCGCCGCGGAGGTCCTGGCCGGCCAGGGCACCCCCATCGCCACCGTGGCCCCATCGGAGACCACCGTCTTCAGTGTCACGGTGACCGCGCCGAGCGGCTGTTCGTGGTCGGGCACGGTGACGGTGGAGGTGAGCCCGGTGAACGCCGCAGACGTCAACGCCACCGTCGATCAACCCATCGTGGTGTCCGGTACGCAGGTGCAGCTCAACGCCACACCGGGCTCGGGTGTCACCTACAGCTGGACGCCCACCACGGTGAGCAACCCCGCCATCGCCGCGCCCACCGCCGTGGTGACGACCAGCACCTGGTTCGTGGTGACGGTGAGCGACGGCATCTGCACCAAGTCGGACTCCGTGCTGGTCACCGTATATGAACTGAACTGCGACGAACCCGACATCTTCGTGCCCAATGCCCTCACCCCCAACGGCGACGGCAACAACGATGTGCTGTTCGTGCGCGGACGCTTCATCACCGACCTGGAGTTCAAGGTCTTCGACCGCTGGGGCGAGAAGGTGTTCGAGACCACGGACCAGGCCATCGGCTGGGATGCGACGTACAACGGCAAGGCGGTGGACCCGGCCGTCTTCGTCTACCACTTGCGGGTGCGCTGCGCCGATGGGCAAGAGCTGTTCAAGAAGGGCAACGTCACGGTGATCCGCTGATCCGATGCGCCGCATTCTCCTTCCGGCCCTCGCCACCCTGCTGCTCGCGTGGTCCGATGGTGCGCACGCGCAGGACATCCATTTCACGCAGTTCTTTCATACGCCGCTGGCCACAAGCCCGGGGCTGATCGGAGCCTTCGACGGCGACCATCGGGTGCACGCCATCTTCCGGCAGCAATGGCGTGCGGTCACCCGTCCCTACCGCATCTTCGGCCTCGGCTATGACGCGGCCAACGCCTTCGGCAAGCGGGGCCTCGGTGTGGGGCTCTGGCTCTTCAACGACAACGCGGGCGACTCGCGGCTGAACACCTTCCAGCTGGGCGTGGGCCCCAGCTGGACGCTGGCCCCGGGCAGCGGGCGGCATGCCGTCACCGCCGGCATGCAGCTGGGTTTCACCGCGCTGAGCCTGAACGACGACCAGCTGAGCTTCGACGCCCAGTACAACGGGTTCTACCACGACCCCAGCCTGGCCACGAACGAGGACTTCCAACGCGCCTCGCTCGTGCATCCCGACCTGCATGCCGGTGTGGCCTACCGCTTCCGTCCCGCGCACCGCCAGTTGATCCAGGCAGGCCTGGGCGTGTTCAACCTCACGCGCCCGCGCATCGGCTTCCTGGGCAGCCCGCCCGAACCGCTGGACCTGCGCACCACGTTCCATGTCATCGGCCAGCTGCCCTTGAGCACCAGCTTCGACCTGCTGCCGAACATGCAATACATGGCCCAGGGGAGGTTCCGGGAGCTGCTGCTCGGCGTGATGCTGCGCTACATCCTGGTGGACCGTTTCGGCACCCTGCGCGCCCTGCGGATGGGCGGCAGCTACCGCGCGGCCGATGCTGGAACGATCTACGCCGGACTGGAGTACGACGACTGGACCGCCGGGCTCAGTTACGACATCAACACCAGCGACCTGGTGCCCGCCAGCCGCAACCGGGGCGGTTTTGAAGTAACGGTGACCCGCGTGTTCCGCCGCCGGCCGTCGGTACCGGCCCGGTTCAAAGCCTGTCCGCATCAGCTATGAGGAAGCGCCACACGCTGCTGCTGCTGCTGCTCCTGCCCACGGCCCTGTTCGGCCAGGGGCTCGCCCAGTGGATCGCCTGGGGCGATGCCGCCTTCGCGCGCGGCGACCACTACGGTGCGTCACGCTTCTATGGTGAAGCCCTGAAGCGCGAACCCGGTCGCATGGCCCTGCAATGGAAACAGGCCGAGGCCTGCCGCCTGAGCGATCAATACCCCGAGGCCGCCGCCTTGTACGACCGCGTGTACCGGAAGGACATGGGACGGCAGTACCCCGACGCCCTGCGCTGGCAGGGTGAGATGCAGCTCTGCGCCGGCGATCACTCAGCCGCGCTGGCCACCTGGCGAAAGGTGCTGCAGAAGGAGAAGGACAGGGGATCGCGCACGGCGGAGCGTGCGGCCAATGCCATCCGTGGCTGCGCCCTCGCCGACAGCCTGGCGCGCAGTACCCCCACCATCAGCGTGGAGCACCTGCCCGAGCCGCTGAACAGCTTCGCGAGCGAGTTCGCCGCCCGGCCGGACAGCTCCGGGGCGCTGGTCCTGAGCTCGCTGCGCGGCGAGCTGGCCGATGACAACACCGTGGTGGACACCAACGCCTACCATGTGGCCATCTACCGCAGCGCAGCGGCCGGTGAGGCCTGGTCGAGCCCCGCGCATTACCCGGACAGCGTGCCGGGCGAGGACCGCGCGAACGGCAGCTGGAGCCTCGATGGACGCCGCTTCCACTTCACTCGCTGTGTGAACGGCGACTGCGGCATCGTGGTACAGGACCTGGCCTCGGGCGAGGTCCGTCCGCTGGAGGGCCTGGGCGATGGCCATCATACACAGCCGATGGTGGCTTCGGTGGACGGCGTGGAACGCCTCTTCTTCACGAGCGACCGCGCCGGCGGTGTGGGCGGCATGGACCTCTGGTGGGGCCGCCTGGAAGGCGGTACGGTCACGGACCTCTATCCGTTGCCCGGTGCGGTGAACACCCGCGGCAACGAGACCTGCCCGCATTTCGACCCCGCCAGCGGCACGCTCTCCTTCAGTTCCGACCACCTTCCGGGCATCGGTGGATACGACATCTTCACCAGCACCCGGCAGGACGACGTGTTCGGCGCTCCGCTGCATGCGGGGGTGCCCGTGAACAGCCCTGCGAACGACCTCTACCCCGTGATGGACGGCCGCACGGGCGTGGGCTATCTCACCAGCAACCGCGTGGGTTCCCTGGCGAAGAAGGGCGAGACCTGCTGCAGCGACATCTACCGGGTGCGCCTGCCCGCCCCGCTGGTGGCCCAGGAGCCACCGCCGCCGGCCGACACCGTGCACAGCACCCGGCAACGGCTGGCGGACCTGCGCAGCAAGCTGCCCGTACGCCTCTACTTCCATAACGACGAGCCCGACCCGCGCAGCTGGAAGAAGACCACGGACCGCAGCTATCCGGCCACCTTCACGGACTACGAAGCGCTGCTGCCGCGCTACCGTGCCGAGCTGCATGATCCGGCCGCCGCGGCCGCTTTTGAACGCTTCTTCATCGAGGAGGTGCGCAAGGGACTGGACGACCTGAACGCCGCCGCCGTGGTGCTGCGCGAAGCCATGGAACAAGGTCAGCGGATCGAGCTCGTCGTGCGCGGCTTCGCCAGCCCGCTGGCCAAGAGCGACTACAACGCCAACCTGTCGTTGCGCCGCATCCAGAGCGTGGTGAACCATCTGCGCAGCATTGACGGCGGCTTCTTCATCCCGTTCCTGGAAGGCACCGCTCCGAACGGCGGCCTGCTCACCATCACCCCGGCGCCCTTCGGTGAGGAGAAGGCCGCCACGGGAGTGAGCGATGCACTGGGCGATGTGCAGCGGTCCGTGTACAGCGTGGAGGCCGCGCGGGAGCGCCGCATCGAGATCGAACAACTGCTCGAGGTCCCCGCCGAAGGCGTCACCGTGCAGGTGGACCGCACCCTGGTGGACCTGGGCCGCATCCCCATCGGCGCGGAGCAACAACTGCGCTTCCATCTGCATAACCGCGGAACACGACCACTGCTGTTGATCGAGGTGGAGTCCGACTGCGGATGCACCACGGCAAAGCCGACCGCGAACCTGATCGCTCCGGGCGGCAGCACCTCCCTGGACATCACCTTCAACGGCCGTGCGCAGGAAGGGGCCATGATGCGGCGCGTCCGCGTGCTCACCGACGGCGAACCGTCGGAGATCTTCCTCACCATCACCGGCACCATGGTGCCCGACTGACCCATGCGACTCCTGCTGCTGAGCAATTCCACGCTTCCCGGCGAGCCCTTCATGCAGTGGCCCCGTCCGCACCTGTCCGCCTTTCTGCCCGCACCCGCGCGCATCGCCTTCGTGCCCTACGCCGCCGTCACCTTCACCTTCGATGCCTATGCCGATGCGGTGGCCGCACCCTTCGCCGAACTGGGCCACACCCTGGAGAGCGTGCATCGCAGCGACGATCCCGCGGCCGTGGTGGACGCGGCCGACGCCGTCGCGGTGGGCGGGGGCAACACCTTCCAGCTGCTGCGGCTGCTGTACAAGCACGATCTGCTGCGCGCCATCCGCCGCCGGGTGCGCGAGGGCATGCCCTATGTCGGCTGGAGCGCGGGAAGCAATGTGGCCTGCCCCACGATCATGACCACCAACGACATGCCCATCACCGAGCCGCCCAGCTTCCGCGCGCTCGACCTGGTGCCGTTCCAGATCAACCCGCATTACACCGATGCCCGGCTGGAAGGTCATGGTGGCGAGACCCGCGACCAGCGGCTGGCCGAGTTCCTGGTGGCGAACCCGCAACGCCGTGTGATCGGCCTGCGCGAAGGTTCCCTGTTGCACGTGACCGACGAGCGGATGCGGCTCGTGGGCCGTCCCGCACGCCTGTTCCGTGCCGGGACCGACGCGGTGGAGCTCGCCGAGGGCGCCGATCTGCGCGTGGACCTGGCCGGCCACTGACGGTCGCCGCGCCGCTATGTTTGTGCGGCCATCATGGACCCCGCCCTCGACCGTCTGCTCGACAAGCTCGGCTTCAACCTGCTGCTGCTCGCGAAGGTCGCCCTCATCGTGGCGCTGGCCTTCATCCTGGAACGGATCATCCGCATCCTGCTGAAGCGCGGCTACCTGCGCAGCGACCAGGGCAACGAGGACCGTACGCGCTACCGGTTCCTCCGGAACGCCACGCGGTTCATCGTGGGCCTGGTGGCCGCAGGCGCCATCATTTACACCATCCCCAGCTTCCGCCATGTGGCCGTCACGCTCTTCGCCGGTGCCGGCATCCTGGTGGCCATCATCGGCCTGGCCGCGCAGGGCGCCTTCAGCAACATCATCAGCGGGGTCTTCATCGTCAGCTTCAAACCCTTCCGCGTGGGCGACTCGCTGCAGGTGGCCGGGCACATGGGCGTGGTGGAGGACATCACCCTCCGGCACACGGTGATCGTGACCGGCGAGAACCGGCGTGTGATCATCCCCAACTCCAAGATCAGCGATGAGACGATCGTGAACAGCACCGTGGTGGACCAGGCCATCTGCCAGTATGTGGAGGTGAGCGTGGGCTACGGGACCGATGCAAGGCGCGCGATGCAGGTGCTGCAGGAAGTGTGCCTGGCCCACAAGGACCGGCTGGACAAACGCACCCCCGAAGAGAAGGCCAAGAACGAGCCCATCGTGGCGGTGCGCCTCATCGCCCTCGGCGAATCGGGGCTGTTGCTGCGCGCCTACGTCTGGGCCAAGGACGCCCTCACCGCGCGCATGATGCACTTCGACCTCAACCTCGCCATCAAGGAACGCTTCGACCGCGAAGGCGTGGAGATCCCCTACCCGCACCGCACCGTGGTGCATAAATACGAGGGCGGAGCACCGCCGGGCCATGGGCATGAAGCGGGTGCATAGCCGCGCCGGAAAGGTGGGCCTGCCACCGGGATCCCTGGTGCAGGTGGCCGGCGATGCCGTGGAACGGGGCACCCTCCGTGCCTTCGTCTATGATGCGGACACCTACACCGAAACGAAGGCGCCGGACCTCATGGCACTGCAGCTACCTCCGCCGCAGGGCATGGTGTGCTGGGTGGACGTGGACAGCCTGCACGACGGACAGGTGGTGACCGCCATCGGCGAGCGCTTTGGTCTGCACCCGCTGTTGCTGGAGGACGTCCTCAACACCGACCAACGGCCCAAGCTCGAGGAGTACCAGGACGATCTGTTCGTGGTGGTGAAGATGCTCGCCATGGACGAGGACACCGGGTCCATCGATGTGGAGCAGGTGAGCCTGGTGCTCGGACGCGGGCATGTGATCAGCTTCCAGGAGCGGCCCGGCGATGTGCTGGACCCCATCCGTGAGCGGATCCGCCACAGGCTCGGCCGCGTACGCAAGAGCGGCGCCGACTACCTCCTGTACGCGCTGCTCGACGTGATCGTGGACAACTACTTCCTGGTGGTGGAAGAGCTCGGCCGACGCATCGAGCGCCTGGAGCGCAAGGTGACGGTGCGCCCGGGCAACGAGGATCTGTTGAGCCTCCAGGAACTGCGCGGATTGCTGATCACCGTGACGCGCTACGTGACCCCCGCCCGCGAACTGGCCGGCCGCCTCAACACCCTGCAGAGCCCGCTGATCGACAAGAACACCCGGCGCTACATCAACGACCTGCAGGACCACACGGTGTACATCGCCGAGACCATCGCCACCTTCCGCGACATGCTCGCGAACCTGGAGAACACGTACCACGCCGGGGTGAACCTGCGCATGGGCCAGGTGATCAAGCTGCTCACCATCATCAGCACCATCTTCATCCCCCTCACCTTCATCGTGGGGGTGTACGGCATGAACTTCGACCACATGCCCGAACTGCGCTGGCGGCACGGCTACTTCCTGGTGATGGGCCTGATGGCCGTGATCGCCGGCGGCATGTTGGTGTGGTTCCGGCGGAAGCGGTGGCTGTGATCCTGTTTTTTCTCCAGCGGGTCCGGGGGCTTCCTCGTGCCCGCTACTTTTGCCCCGTTCCGCCCATGACCAAGCGCGCCGCCGGACTCAGCGACCAGACCTGGTCGGCCCTGCTCATCGCCGTGGGCGGCGCGGCCTTCGTGCCGCACGGGACGCCCGCCACCGCCTTCCGCTGATGACCGCGCGCGTGCCCCTCCGGCCCTCCCCAGCCGCCTTCGCGCACGCACGACCGCCCGTTCAGGCCGCGCCCGGCCCGCATCTTCCGCGCTCCATCCGCACGGCCCTCTCCGCATACCCCCATCCGCACCTCCGCGCATGAAGACCCGCTACATCGACCTCATCGAGCAGACCTTCGACTTCCCGAAGGACGAGTTCGGTCTGGACGGCGACCACCTCACCTGGAACGGCGTGGACCTGGTGCCCCTGCTGGAGAAGTACGGCACCCCGGTGCGCATCACCTACCTGCCGAAGATCGGCGAGAAGATCGACCTGGCCCGCGCCAGCTTCGCCAAGGCCTTCAAGGAGCACGACTACCAGGGCGAGTACACCTACTTCTACTGCACCAAAAGCAACCACTTCAGCTACATCATCGACAAGGTGCTGGACAAGGGCGTGAACCTGGAGACCAGCAGCGCCTATGACATGGAGATGATCGAGCTCCTGCTGGAGCGCGGCCGCATGCCCAAGGACGCCATCATCCTGTGCAACGGCTTCAAGGACGAGCGCTACATCCGCAACATCGGCCGCCTGGCCAACGCCGGCCTGCGCGTGATGCCCATCATCGACAACATGGCCGAGATCTACCAGCTGGACGAGGTGATCACCGGCCCCTGCGACATCGGCATCCGCATCGCCGCCGAGGAGGCGCCCAAGTTCGAGTTCTACACCAGCCGCCTGGGCATCGGCTACAAGGACATCATCCCCTTCTACATGCGCAACGTCAGCAAGCAGCGGAAGTTCCGCCTCAAGCTGATGCACTTCTTCATCAACACCGGCATCACCGACACGGCCTACTACTGGAACGAGCTCAGCAAGTGCGTCAACGTGTACTGCGACCTCAAGAAGCTCTGCCCCACCCTGGACACCCTCGACATCGGCGGTGGCCTGCCCATCAAGAACAGCCTCAACTTCAGCTTCGACCTCGACTACATGATCGGCGAGATCACCGGCCGCATCAAGGACATCTGCGCCGAGAACAAGGTGAAGGAGCCCCACATCTACAGCGAGTTCGGCAGCTTCACCGTCAGCGACAGCGGCGCCACCTTCTTCAGCATCGTGCACCAGAAGAAGCAGAACGAGAAGGAGCGCTGGAACATGATCGACGGAAGCTTCATGACCACCCTGCCCGACACCTGGGCCATCAGCAAGCGCTTCATCATGCTGCCGGTGAACAACTGGGCCGACGAGTATGAGCGCGTGTTCCTGGGCGGCATGACCTGCGACAGCGACGACTACTACAACAGCGAACAGCACATCAACGCCATCTACCTGCCGCGCTTCCGCGAGGACCGCCGCCAGTTCATCGGCTTCTTCAACACGGGCGCCTACCAGGACACCCTGGGCGGTTTCGGCGGCATCCAGCATTGCCTGATCCCCAAGCCCAAGCACGTGCTGCTGGACCGCGCCGCGGACGGCTCGCTCACCGACCGCCTCTTCGCCCCCGAACAGAGCGCCGAACGCATGCTGCAACTGCTGGGCTACCTGCCCCAGGAGGAAGCGGTGCGGAAATAGCCCTCCGACCGTCGTCCGGACCGTCCACGCTCCGCTTCTATCTTTCGCCCCGCCGCTCCCCTCCCCCCCGAAGGGAGCCCTCCCAACACCCCCCTGATGAGCGCACGCCCCATCTCCGCCTTCCTGGAGAAGCACTTCCTGCACTTCAATGCCGCCGCCCTGGTCGATGCCGCCAAAGGCTACAAGGCCCACAAGGCCGCCGGCCGCAAGATGCTCGTGTCCCTGGCCGGCGCCATGAGCACCGGCGAGCTCGGCAAGATCCTCGCCGAGATGATCCGCCGCGGGCAGGTGGACATCATCAGCTGCACCGGCGCCAACCTCGAGGAGGACGTGATGAACCTGGTGGCCCACGACCACTACGAGCGCATCCCCCACTACCGCGACCTCACCCCGCAGCAGGAGCGCGACCTCCTCGACCGCGGCATGAACCGGGTGACCGACACCTGCATCCCCGAGCACGAGGCCTTCCGTCGCTTGGAGAAGCACGTGCTCGACCTCTGGACCGCCGACGACAAGAGCCGCCACCGCCGCTTCCCGCACGAGTATTTCTACGCCATGATCAACTCCGGCGTGCTCCAGCAGTACTACCAGATCGACCCGAAGGACAGCTGGATGGTGGCCGCCGCGGAGCGCAACCTGCCCATCATCTGCCCGGGCTGGGAGGACAGCACCCTCGGCAACATCTTCGCCGGTCATTGCATCACGGGCGATTGCAAGCCCTCCATGATGAAGAGCGGCATCGAGTACATGATGTGGCTGGCCGACTGGTACACCCGCGAGGCCGGCCGCGACGGCATCGGCTTCTTCCAGATCGGCGGCGGCATCGCCGGCGACTTCCCCATCTGCGTGGTGCCCATGCTGCACCAGGACCTGCAGCGCGAGGAGGTGCCCTTCTGGAGCTACTTCTGCCAGATCAGCGACAGCACCACCAGCTACGGCAGCTACAGCGGCGCCGTGCCCAACGAGAAGATCACGTGGGGCAAGCTCGACATCGACACCCCCAAGTTCATCATCGAAAGCGATGCTACTATTGTGGCCCCGCTGATCTTCGCCTACATCCTGGACATGTGAACCCGCCATGCAACGCCTGATCCGCTCCTTCAACACCCTGACCGACGAGCTGCGCGAGAAGCTGCAGGAGCAGTATCCCGACGGCATCGACAACTCGCACATCCGCGCCATCAGCACGGCCAAGGGCGAGACGCTCCGCGTGATCGAACTGCGCACCAGCGAGGCCATCTACCTCATCAAGATCAACCCCGAGAGCCGCGCCGAGATCGAGGAGTTCCTCGACCAGGACGATGGTGCCGCCGCCGTGTCCGAGGAGATCGAGGGCGATGGCCTGGAGGGCGCCGAGGACGAAAAGGAAGAGACGGACGATGCCGGTGAGGAGGAGGAGGATACGGACGAGGACGACACCGACGAGGACGCCGACGACGGCGGTGACGAGGGCGAGGCCGACGACGACGAGGACTGACCGGTCCACGCAGGCCCACCAACCGGGCGCTGCTCATAACCCGCTCCACGGGCCTGCTCCTCCGCGCAGGCCCGTGGTATTTTCGGGCGACCCAGCCAGGCCCCACCCACCATGAACGGCATCTTCCACCTCGCCTTCGCCACCACCGACCTCAAACGCATCAAGGCCTTCTACGGCAAGTTCCTCGGCTGCAAGGAGGGCCGCAGCGCCGCCACCTGGGTGGACTACGACTTCTTCGGCCACCAGCTCACCATCCAGGAGGTGCCCAAGCTGATCAAGACCGCCCGCATCTACAATCCGAAGAGCCCCGCCTCACCCACGGGCGTGCCCAGCGACCACTGGGGCATCGTGCTGTCCATGAGCGACTGGAAGAAGCTGCGCGACAAGCTCAAGAAGGTGGGGCTGCCGTTCCTGATCGAGCCCCGCACCGTGATGAAGGGCGAGGTGGGCGAACAGGTGAGCCTCTTCATCGAGGACCCCGACGGTCATGCCATCGAGTTCAAGGCCTTCGCCGACCCCGACGCGGTCTTTCAGCGGGACTGATCCCCGCGTTGCCGATGCTCAATAGGTGCGCGCCGCGAGCAGCTGGCCGCTCGGGTCGTACTGCGCCCCATCCACCAGCCGGCCGTCGCTGAAACGCAACCGCCCGGTGTTGCCATTGAAGGGGTCGCGCAGCTCCCAGGTGCCCGTGCGCACGCCCCGGTCGAACTCGGCCCGCGTCAGCAGCGTGCCGTTCGCCGCGAACTGCTGCCACAGCCCATCCCGGCGTCCATCGCGGAAGGCCCCCATCTCCTTCACCCGTCCGCTCTCGAAGTAGGTGATGAAGCGCACCGAACCGCCTTCGCGGTACAGGGTGCTCTTCAACCGACCGTTCGCGTGGTGTTCCTGCTTCAGCAGTTCCTGCGCGGAAGCCGGTGCGAGCATGAGCAGCGCGAAGAGGGCCAGAAGAGTGCGCATGGGGTGGAGCGTTTCCGGTTGAACGTTCCAAAGATAAGGATCGTTTCACCACAACTTTACATTATCTTAACATGACAAGGGACCCTGCCCGGCGCGTGCACCTCCCTACTTTAGCCGCCTGCGGCCATGGTCTTCAGTTCGCCGGTCTTCCTCTTCCTCTTCCTCCCGCTGACGCTCCTGGCCGTGTGGCTCTTCGGCCGCCGCGGGCAGAACACGGTGCTGCTGCTGGCCAGCCTGCTGTTCTATGCGTGGGGTGAAGGCGCCTACGTGCTGTTGATGCTGGCCACCGTGCTGGTGAACCACCTGTGCGGCCTGGCGATCCACCGCGGCGTGCGGCCCCGCCTGTGGGTGGGTGTGGCCGTGGCCCTCAACCTGGCCACGCTCATCGCCTTCAAATACGCCAACTTCCTGGTCGACAGCTTCAACGCCGTGACCGGCTCCTTCGGCCTGGCCCCGGTGGAGCTGGCGCCGGTGCACCTGCCCATCGGCATCTCCTTCTTCATCTTCCAGGGCATGAGCTATGCGATCGACGTGTACCGGGGCACCGCCGAGGTGCAGCAGCGCCCCGGGCCGCTCGCGCTATACATCAGCCTCTTCCCGCAGCTCATCGCCGGCCCCATCGTGCGCTACCAGGATGTGGCGCGGCAGATCGACGACCGCAGCACCGACCTGGCCGGCTTCGCCAGCGGCGTGCGCCGCTTCATCGTGGGCCTGGCCAAGAAGGTGCTCATCGCCGACCACTGCGCCCGCATCGCCGACGGTGTCTTCGCCCTCCCGTCCGATGACCTGCCCCTGCCCACGGCCTGGCTGGGCGCGGTGGCCTACGCCGTGCAGATCTACTTCGACTTCAGCGGCTACACCGACATGGCCATCGGCCTGGGTCGCATGCTGGGCTTCCGGTTTTTGGAGAACTTCGACCGGCCCTACATCGCGCGCTCGGTGCGCGAGTTCTGGCGGCGCTGGCACATCAGCCTCAGCACCTGGTTCCGCGACTACCTCTACATCCCCCTTGGCGGAAGCCGGCTCAGCGCTGGACGCACCTACCTCAACCTCTTCATCGTCTTCCTGCTCACCGGCCTGTGGCACGGCGCCAGCTGGAACTTCGTGGTGTGGGGCCTGGTGCACGGGCTCTTCCTGGTGATCGAGCGCGCCGGGCTCGGCCGCCTGCTCGACCGCGCGCCGCGCCTCGTGGGCCATCTCTACACCCTCGTGGTGGTGCTGATGGCCTGGGTCTTCTTCCGCATCACCGACCTCACCGAGGCGTGGCACTACATCCTGGCCATGGTGGGCGTGAACCCCGGCGATGCCGTGCTGAACCCGCCCGCCCTCTTCGTCACCCACAGCACCCTGGTGGCCCTGGGGATCGGCGTGCTCGGCGCCCTCAACGTCCACGCGCTGGTGGGTCGCTGGACCGGCCTGCGCCGCACCGAGCCCCACCTGCCCGGTGGCGTGCGCGGCGCCCTGGAAGTGGCGGGCCTGCTGCTGCTCTTCGTGGGCGTGGCCATGGCCGTGGCCAGCACCACCTACAGTCCCTTCATCTACTTCCGCTTCTGACCATGGACCCCGCTGTTCGCCGCCTGTGGCTGCCCCTGCTGGGCGCCTGCCTGGCGTTCTTTGGCGCATGGTGGGCCCTGCGCGTGCAGCCCGCCCCGCCCGGCCTGCGGGTGGACCTGGAGGTGACCACGACCTACGAGGACAGCTACGCCCTCTTCTTCGACGACATCACTTACACCTACGATGCCGGCCGCGTGCTCACGGCCACCTCCGCCGCACAGGCCGGCCGGCAGCGCCTCTCCTTCGCCCTGCCGCCGGAGATGACCCGCGTGCAGGGCCTGCGCATCGACCCCGCCACCGCCGCCACCGAACAGCTGCTGCACGCCGTGGTGCTCCGCGGCCCCTACCGCACCGTGCGCCTCGGCCCCGATCGCATCGCCGAGCTCTTCGCCCCCACCCACCAGCTGAAGCCTTTCAGCGTGGACACCCTGCGCGAGGCCATCCGCCTGGTGGCCACGGGCGACGACCCGTACCTGAGCACCACGCGCGACATCGCCGACCTCACCGCCGAGGCCATGGACCCCGTGCGGCCGGTGATCCGCCCCTTCGCCCTGGCCGCCGTGGCCGGGGGGCTCTGCTTCCTGCTGCTCGCCCTGCTGCTGCGTCCGCGCCGTGTTCCGGCCGCGCCCGGCCCCGCCGCACCCGCCGTGACCGCCGCGGTGCCCCTGCGCCGCAAGCTCCTCGCCCTGGCCGTCGCCCTGGGCAGCGGTGCGCTGATGACCGGCCTCACCAACGGCATCCACTTCAAGGACCGCGCGGTGCACGTGGAGTTCGACCTGGTGGCCACCCACCGCGACAACTTCCAGGTGTTCCACGCCGCCAAGCCCGGCGCCTTCAAGGAGGGCTTCTACGTGAACACCGCGCTCAGCGGATCGCCTCGGCCCCAGCTGGTGAGCTTCCGCATGCCGGCAGACACGTCGTATGGCTTCCTGCGCTTCGACCCGGGGAACATGCAGGACAGCCTGCTCATCCGCAGCATGACGCTCCGGTGCAACGACGAACGCACGACCTTCACCAGCGAAGAGCTCTTCGACCTGTTCGGCACCAACGAGCAGGTGCGCATCAAGGAAAAGACCCCGCGCGGCCTGCGGCTTGTCTTCAACGCCAACGACCCGTTCCTGTACTGCGACACCGACCTGCGCACGCGGGTGGAGGACCTGCAGGAGCGGTCGGGCAACGGCCCGCTGCCGCTCTGCATCGGGCTGGTCACCGCCCTCTTCGCCCTGCTGGGCGCCTGGCGCTCCCCCGCCCTCGACCAGGCTGCGCGAGGGGGCCGGCCCGCCGAGGTCGCGCTCGCAAGCGCCTTCGTGCTGCTGCTCTGGCTGCCCCTGCTGGCCGACTGGCTGCCCATCCAGCCCTACTTGGAGGACACCGAGAAGCGCCCGCTGGCCGAGAAGCCGCTGGCCCGGATGCACAGCATCCAACACTTCACGGCCAAGTACACCAAGTACTACGGCGACCACTTCGGCTACCGCAAGCTGCTGTTCCGCTGGAACGCGCTCTTCCACACGTATGCACTGCGGTCATCGCCCATGCCGCACAACGTGGTCTTCGGCAAGGACGGCCACCTCTTTCTGATGCGCCCGGGCGTAGTGGACCAGTATCGCAACCTGCCCATCTTCAGCGAGAACGAGCTGCAGCTTATCTGCGAACGGCTGGAGAAGCGACGGCGCTGGCTGGCCGAGCAGGGCATCAGCTACTACCTCACCGTGGCGCCGATGGCCAGCACCATCTACCCGGACAAGCTGCCGGACAAGTACGCCCCCCTGCCCGGCCGCACCGGAGGCCTCGACCAGCTGATCACCGCGCTGCGCGCACGCACCGGCGTACAGTTCATCGACATGCGCGCCCCCCTGCGCGAGGCCCGCACCGTGCGCGACCCCTACTACACCACCGACATCCACTGGAACCCCTGGGGCGCCTTCGTGGGCTACCGCACGCTGATGGAGCGCATCCGGCAGGACCACCCCGCGGTGGGCGCCCCCTGCCTGCCCGAGGACTACATCGTGGAGCCCGACACCAACGACCAGGGCGATCTGGCGCTGCAGCTGGCCATCAACGACAAGCTGACACGGGTGACCTACATGATGGTGCCCAAGGACGACCTCCGCGCCCGCGACCTGGCCGAGGAGGAGCTGCCCGCCTCCGCCTTCTTCAAGTACCGCCCCGTGTTCAAGCAGGGCCCCGACCCCCAGGCGCCCAAGCTGCTGATGTTCCGCGACTCCTTCGCCGTGTACCTCATCCCCTACCTCAGCGAGCACTTCAGCCGCAGCGTGTACGTGTGGTCACCGGTCTTCATCCCGGACATCGTCACCCGCGAGAAGCCCGACATCGTGGTGCAGGAACTGCTGGAGGTCTTCATCACCGACCTCAGCCACGACAAGCTGCGGGAGGATCTGTGAGGGGCACTTGGACGGGGTCCCCGCTGGAAGCTGCCCATCAGGGCCCACACCCATCCTACGGCGCCACCACCACCCGCTCGTGGTACACCCCCTCGGGCCCGCTCAGTCGCAGCAGGTAGGTGCCGCTCCCGAAGCGTGAGAGGTCGATGTCCTCGCTGGTGGCGCCGCTGGGCAGCGGCCGTTGGAACAGCAGGCGGCCCGTGCCATCGAACACGCTGTAGAAGCTGTCCGCGCGGAGGGGATCCGGGAAGACCATCGTGAGCGCACCGGACGTGGGGTTGGGCCGCACGGGCAGGCGGTGCGTGGGCGAGAACAGGGTCTGTACCGGGGTGTAGATGCACGCATCCTCGGGCGGGAACGATGGATAGATCGTGTCGTTGATCGTCGCTGGCATCCTTACCGCGCCGCCATCCGTGGTCGCGAGGGTGAAGCTGCTATCTGTCGGAAAGAGCCCTTGGACTTGTACCGGAACATGGTGCTCCAGCCAGTCGCAGCCCAAGTGGCCAAGGGAGTCCGCCTTGAAAAGGAAGCTGTTCAAGCCAGACGCATCACCATTGAATACGAATCCACCGTCCGAGGCCGCGAGGAGGTTCCAGACCTCCATCGAATAGCCGGGTATGCCAAAAGCGGCCGTCCACAGGGTATCCCCGTTCTGGTCGGTCTTCATCAGGTAGGCCTTACCCGCTGTAACGGCCAGCACGCCGAGTTGTCCATCCGGGGTCTTATCCAATGCGCAACGCCACGGAGGCCACCCAAGATCACGTGTGTACGCCTTGCACCACTGCACGTCACCGTCACCATCCAAGCGGAGCATGTAGAGCTGGGGGGTGCTGCCCATGCCGGTCTCCGTGAAACCGACCACGGTGAAGCTGCTGTCGTTCTCCACCACGCAGTCCTTCACCGCAGCTATCGGCCGGATGTAGGACTTCAACCAGAGGGCATTGCCATTGGCGTCCATGCGCCCCATACAGGCCCCGGCACCGGGTCGGTTCATGCCGACCAGAAGGTCGCCACCCGGTAGTTCACGGACGAACTCGATGACGCCATCGCCTTCCGACCCATAGGTCTTGGCCCAAAGCACATCACCCATGGAGTCCAACCTGAGCAAATACATGTTGTCTAGTGCATTCAACGTACCGATCATCGGCCGTCCATGCACGAGCACGTCACCGGAGGCCAACAGCTCCAGGTCTCCCGCCAATCTGAAGCACGCTGGCTCGTTGAATACGTAGTAGCTCGCTTCCATGATATTCCCCAGCGTATCCGCACGGCCCAACACAGGATGGATGCGCCTCGGGCCGCCGACCCAACAGGTATCCACCCGATAACCGCCTGCGAGGAGAAACCCCACGTCCGCAAGGGGCTTCACACTCTGCAGGACCAGGAACGAATCGACGGCGAACGACCGCGTGAACTGGATGGTCCCATCCGGGTCGGTTACCGAGACCCCCCCAGTAGCACCATGACCGCACAACAGATCCCCGTTCGGCAGTTCAATGATATGGCCCTTTGCAAAGCCAGCTCCATGTCGAAGGATCTGGAATGTGGATTGCCCGGTCACTCCTACGGGCAGGAACAACAACGCAGCGGCGGTGTAGTGGTTCAGCTTCATGGCTCAGGGGATCAGGAAAGGCTTGGCACGCACAGATCGCCCGTCCGAAACCCGGACACAATGAACACCGCTCACCAGGCCCTCTGTGCTAAAGCTGACCATGGCCTGGCTTACATCATCGAAGGACCGCACGTGCTTGCTATGGAGCCACCACCATCCGCCCGCGCCACACCCGGCCCTCGGCATGCAGCTCCAGCAGGTACAGCCCGGCCGGCACCACGCCCATCTCCACCTGCTGGGTGCTGGCGGGCGCCAGGTTGAAGCTGCGCACTTGCACACCCTGGTTGTCGTACACACGCAGCACCGCATTTCGCAGGCTGCCGGCATGCTCGGGCACGCGCAGGGTGAAGCTGCCGCGGTTGGGGTTCGCGTAGATGTGCAGCTCTTGCGAAGGGCCCGACTTCAGGTCCTCCACCCCGGTGATGGCATCCAGGCGGGCGATGAAGTGGTCCGCACCGCTCTGCGCGGTCGGCACAAGGATGCTGCCAAGGGTCAGGTCTGCCATGGCATCATACTGCCCCATGAGCGCGGCGCCGCCATCAGGGAACGCCAGCACCTGCCAGGGGAACGCCCGCGTGCCGCTGGCCACTCCCAGGCAGTGCCCGTCGCGGTCGTACCGTACCACATATGCGCTTAGACTGTACGGCCAGCCCGGGTTGCTCACCACGAACCCGTCGAACGAGATGTCGAACGGACTCAGCTCCAAACGTCCTGTACTGTAGAATCCCGTGCTGTCCACGGCTTGAATGTCCATCGGGACAGGATTTGCGGAAAGGGTGGATACCTGTGTCCCTTTCGCCCACAGGCCCTGCCCGGTTTCATCGAAACACCCGAACCACGGCACGCTGCCGGGCGAAGCGGCAAGGGTGTCGTTCCCCACGACCACTATATGAGAATGCAGCCCATTAATGTACAACCGGCGGTCCGATCCGATGGTACAGTCATACATGCCGCCCCGCTCAATGGCCGTGACCCAGATCACATGCCCCGATTCCGGGTCCCATCGCGAGATCAGACCGCTCGGTCCCGGTATGTACTGCGCTAGCGTATCCACCCATACCGTATCGCCTCCAGGGGTCCATCCGGCCGCCACCAACAGGTCGTCCATCACGGCGATGTCTTGGTTGAACGCTGTGGTGCTCAGGCGGGTGGCCCATTGGCAGGTGCCACTGCTGTCGAACTTCAGGATCACCTCACCGGAGGGGATGGCCACGCCGTCCAAAGGACCGGGCCCAGGGGCTTCGAAATCGGCCGCCAGGTAAATGCTGCCGGCCTCGTCCATGGTGCCGCTCACGATCAGATCATAATATAAACCCCCGAAAAGCTTGCGCCATCGAAGGCTACCGTCCGCGTTGAACTGTGCCAGGAGGAATTTGTTGGTGGCCGACACCAGATGAGCCGTGTCCAGGTAGGCATCCCCGCGGAAGTAAGCGAGGATCGCCCGGTCGCTCCGGGCATGATTGGTGAACATCATGAGGTCCTCCTCTGAGGCGTCCACCAGATAGCTCTGCACTTGCGTGAACATGAGCTCGGCCCACAGGAAGTTCCCTGAGCCATCCAGCATGCCCAGTACTCGGTTGGCCAGGCCGGTCGGCAGCGTGTCGTTCCCGTAGATCGCGCCACCTCCACCAAAACGCCCGATGAAGGAGATGTTCCCTTGGGCATCGCAACCCACCGATACACCGTTGGTGTGGTGCAGAGGCCGGGCCCACTGCCAGGTCTGGGCCTGGACGAGCATGGCCATGCAACCGGCCAGAACCGTCAGGCTTTGTTGAGCGAGTTTCTTCGCAGTGTCCATGGAGGGCTAGTTGAGGATGATCAAGTTGGCGGACAGGCCTTCGCCGCTGGGCAGTTCGCACTGGACGCGGTAGCGCAGCATGCGAAGAACAGCGCAAGTCGATCTATCGGTAACTCGAGAACCGCCCCCATCGCCCTCGAGCTGGACATCATGTGCCGCGCATAACGCTTGTGTGTACACATGGTCCGGTCGATCGGTAAGGTGAAGCTCCGTGGAGAAGATCGTATTTCCAAATCGATCCGAGGAACGGTCGATCGGTCCACAACAAAAGTTCAGCGCCCGCATCTCCCCTCACAACGCGAACTGCCAATCGTGCACGCCGCGTCCCAGGTTGGGGTTGTAGCAGGGGTCGTCGTCCACGTAGCCGCGCCAGCGCTCCTGGAAGAGGGCCACTTCGCGCAGGTGCCGCTCGTAGCTCTCCTTGGTCATGTGCGGATGACCGCGGGTGAGCGACTCGAAGTGGTAGAGCGAGACGTGCGGCAGGTAGACGTTGTGGTAGCCGGCCTCGCGCAGGCGTAGGCAGAGGTCCACATCGTTGTACTCCACGCTGAAGGCCTCCTCCCAGCCGCCGATGCGCTCGAGCTTGCGCCGCTCCACCATCATGCACGCGGCCGTCACCGCGCTGTAGTTGTTGATGGTGTTGATGTAGTTGAAGTAGCCCGGGCCGTCCTTGTGGTAGCCCACGAAGGTGTGGCCGGCCACGCCGCCCAGGCCGATCACCACGCCGGCGTGCTGGATGCTGTCGTTGGGGTACAGCAGCTTCACCCCCACCGCGCCGGTGGCGGGCCGCTGGCTCCAGCTGTGCATGGTGCGCAGCCAGTCGGCGTGGATCACCTCGGTGTCGTTGTTGAGGTAGCAGAGGTGGTCGCCCGTGGCCTTCGACGCACCGAAGTTCATCAGCCCTGAGAAGTTGAAGGGCACGTCGTGGCGGAACCAGCGGAAGCGCCCGGGTTCGCGCGCGGCCATGTCGTCCAGCAGCTCGAAGAGCGCGCCCTCGCGGCTGTTGTTGCTGATCACGATCACCTCCAGGTCCGGGTGGTCGGTGAGGGCGAAGAGCGAGCGCAGGCAGGTGCCCAGCACCTCGGCCTTGTCCTTGGTGGGGATCAGCACGCTCACCCGGCCCTGCAGCGGCGCGGTGAAGCGGATGTCATAGCCGCGGAACCCGTCCAGGAAGCCCACCTCCGCCGGCTCGCCGCGCCGCTCGAGCGCCTCGGTGAGCGCCCGCTTGGCGGCGTCGTAGGCGTAGGGCTTCACCTCCTCGCTGCGCGCCGCGCTGCCCGCGTGGATACGCCAGTGGTAGAGCACGCGCGGCACGTGCGCGATCCGCGCCGTGCGCTCGGTGACACGCAGGAGCAGGTCGTAATCCTGGCTGCCCTCGAAGCCGGGCCGGAAGCCGCCGACCTCGCGCAGCAGCGCCGTGCGCAGCACCACCAGGTGGCCGAAGTAGTTGCGCGAGAGCAGGTGGTCCGGGCACCACTGCGGCTTGAAGTGCGCCTCGCTGTGCCGGCCCTGCTCGTCGATCTTGTCCTCGTCGGTGTAGATGAGGTCGAGGTCGGGGTCGCGCTGCAGGCGCTTCACCACATGGAACAAGGCGTCCGGCGCCAGCAGGTCGTCGTGGTCCATCAGCGCCGTGAAGGCACCCTGCGCGAGCTCGAGGGCGCTGTTGCTCGCACGGGCGATGTGGCCGTTGCTGTCACGGAAGACCACCCGGATGCGCTCGTCCTCTTTCATCCAGCGCTCCAGGCATCGGCGCACCTCGGCGTTCGGGCTGAGGTCGTCGGCGATGCAGAGCTCCCAGTGCGTGTACACCTGGTCCACCACGGAACGGATGGCGGCGTCCAGCAGGTGCACCGGCGGGTCGTACACCGGCATCACCACGCTGATCAGCGGCCGGTGCGCGAAGCCCTCGACGAGATCGGCGTACTCGCGTAGGTCGCTGGGTCGGGCGAAATGGCGGGCCATCCACTGGTGGTAGGGATCGCCCTGCACGGCGAAGAGGTCCTGCTGCTGCTCACCCACCAGGATGCGCACGGGGCGCTCTTCGGTGAGCAGGTAGAGGGCGCGGAACACCTTGGCCAGGAACTTCCGCAGGATGCGGCGCCCCTTGCCGGAGACGAGGAAGACCGCCCGCCGCACCCACTTGAAGCCCCGGCCGGAGGTGTCGCTCGAGGTGCGCATCAGCGCGCGCATCTTGTGGTAGGCCCTGCGCATGCGCCACAGCCGGCTGCCCTCGATGGCGGCGATGCGGGCCTCGTACTGGCCGATCAACGCCTGCAGGGCGCGGCCATGCTCGCGCTGGGCGGACAGCGCCTGCATGGCCTTGTCCACCTCGCCCACCAGGCGATGGGCCTCGGCCGCCAGCACGTCCTTGTCGGCCTCCAGATCCGCCAGCCGCGCGGCATCGCGATCGGCCTGCGCGCGGGCACGCGCTTCGGCCTCCTTCGCTTCGGCCAGCGCTTGTTCAGCGACGGTCCGGGCATGGGCCGCCTCGGCCAGGGCCAGCTCCGCGGATCGGCCGGCCGCCTGTGCCGACGCACCGATCTCCGCGCGCAACCACCGGTCGTACGCCTGGATGCGGTGAAGTTCCACGGCGACGGTGCCGGCGTGCCGGGCGTAGAGCTCGGCGTGCTTGTCCACCACATGGCGCAGGATACGGGCGCGCACCTCGGGATCGTCGGCCCGGGCAAGCAAGGAACCGGAACGCACGCGGTAGGCGAAGAGCGGCTCGGGGATGTGGTGGAAGCGTGCGCCCGCCGCCGTGGCGCGGATCCACAGTTCCCAGTCCTCATAGCCGTCGCGCATGGCCTCGTCGTAGCCGCCGAGCCGTTCCAGAAGATCGCGGCGCACCAGCGCGCAGGCATCGATGCGGTTGCCCACGAGCAGCCGCGGCAGATCGGTGGCATGCTGGCGCACCACGCCTTCGCGCAGCCCGAACTCGCGCTTGTCGGTGAAGAACACATCCGCCTGCGGGTCCTCCATCACGGCCGCCGTCAGCTTCGCGAGCAGCTCCGCTTCCACCCGGTTGTCCGCGTCGAGGAAGAGCACATGCGGGGCCGTGGTGGCGCGCCAGCCGGTGTTGCGGGCCGCTGCGAGTCCGCCGTTCGATCGGCCGATCACGCGCACCCCTTCCGCCCGCAGCGTGGCGAGCAGCTGCAGCGTGGCCGGATCGTCGGAGCCGTCGTTCACCACCACCACCTCGGCCGGCGCGAGGGTCGACGCGGCGACGCTGTCCAGCGCCTCGCGCAGGTAGGCCCCGTCGTTGTAACAGGGGATCAGCACCGCGATGCCCGCGCCCCCCGGATCTGCCGTCGTGCGCCCGTTCATCACCCCTCCACCGGTATGCCCAACAGTCCGTGGTAGAACACGCCCACCTCATGGGGGCTGCCCATCTTCACCAGCCGCCCCGCCTCCATGCAGCCCGCACGGTCGCAGATGCGCTGCACCTCGCCCAGGGCGTGCGACACGAATACGATGGTGCCGCCCTTGCGCTTCAGTTCGGCGATGCGTTCGTAGCACTTCAGCTGGAAGCCCGCATCGCCCACGGCGAGCACTTCGTCGATCAGCAGCACCTCCGGATCGTCGGTGGTGGCGATGGCGAAGCCGAGGCGGGCCATCATGCCCGTGCTGTAGCGCTTCACCGGCATCCGCAGGTCGTCGTCGCTCAGGCCGGCGAAGTGGCGCACATGATCCACCGTGCGGTGCATCGCGTTCCGGTCGCCGCCCATGAGGGCCGCACAGAGCCGGGCGTTCTCCAGGCCGTCGAGCTCGGGCTCGAGGCCCACGCCCAGCGCCAGCATGGGGGCCACGCGGCCACGCACCGTCACCGATCCGGCCGTGGGTTCCACGATGCCCGCGAGCACACGCAGCAGGGTGCTCTTGCCACTGCCGTTGCGCCCCACGATGCCGAAGCACTCGCCGGCGGCGATGTCCAGGTCCACCTGCTCGATGATGCGCTTGCGCTCCAACAGGCCCTTGCCGCCGAATGACAGCAGGTACTCCTTGATGGACCGCGCCCCATGCCGCAGCACGTGGTAGTCGGCCTGCAGGCCGCGCACTTCGATCATCGGTGGCGTGCTCATCTCAGTAGTTGGCGATCAGTCCGCGCCGCAGCGATCCGTACACGACCATGCCGAGCGCCAACGAGGCCGCCGACAGCGCCGTGACGAGCACCATCGATCCGGCATCGGGCCATCCGCCGTCCACCACGATGGTGCGGAAGAGGCCGATGTACCAGTACAGCGGGTCGAGCCCGGCGACCCAGCGCAGGTCGGCCGGCACCAGGTCCGGCGGGTAGGCGATGGGCGTGATGTAGAAGAGCGCGGGGAGCAGCGCGTTCCACAGCAGGCCGATGTCGCGGAAGTAGACGTTGAGCGTGCTGAGGGCGAGCGACACGCCGAACACGAACACGGCGAAGAGCACGAGGGTGGGCAGGGCCAGCAAATGCACCGGCTGCGGTCGCCAGCCGAAGGCCGCCAGCAACAGCGCGAAGGGCAGCAGGGAGAACAGCAGGTTGATGAGCCCGGCGAA
Organism: Flavobacteriales bacterium; assembly: GCA_016713875.1. NCBI lineage: Bacteria > Pseudomonadati > Bacteroidota > Flavobacteriia > Flavobacteriales > Flavobacteriales bacterium. The sequence continues at coordinate 382,438 of JADJOI010000003.1, read as the reverse complement.
GAGCTGGGCCAGCGGGAACACCAGCGGCGGCACCGCGAGCGACCGCAGCACATGGGCGTTCTCCACCAGCGCGCCGAGCACGTGCGCCGAAGTGGTGGCGAAGAAGGTCCACAGGATGAGCCCGCTGAGGGCGAACACCGGGTAATTGACCACCTGATCGAAGGCCCGGCTGAAGATGAACAGGAAGATCGCCAGGTAGATCACCGGGTTCAGGAAGGTCCACACGAAGCCGAGGAGCGAGCTCTTGTAGCGGAGCCGGACGTTCTTCCAGGCCACCTGCAACACCAGCGGCCAGGCGATGCGACGCCCCGGCGGGGCGTGAACGGCGGGCGCTGACATGGCGCGCAAGTTAACCGGGCGCCGGCGGCCGTCCGCTCTACCTTGGGCGGCATGGCGCTGGTGCTCAACGGCCGATGCCTCCACCGTCCGGTGACCGGGGTGGAGCGCTACGCCCTGCAGCTGCATGGTTCGCTGCAGCGCCTCGGGATCCCGTTCCGCACCATCACGCCGCGCACCACGACCGGTGTCGCCGGGCACCTGTGGGAACAGCTGCTGCTGCCCATGCGACTGCGGAAAGGTGAGCTGCTGCTCGGCCCGGCGAACACCGGCCCCTGGCTGGTGCGCGACCAGCTGCTCGTGGTGCATGATCTGGCGTGGCTGGAGCACCCCGCCTGGTTCAGCGGCCCATTCGCCGCGTGGTACCGGCTTCTCCTCCCTGCCCTTATCCCGCGGGTCCGTGGCGTCATCACCGTCAGCCGGACCATGGCCGATGACCTCAGCCGGCATTTCCCCTCGACCACCGGGCGCGTCCACGTGGTGCCGCCCGCCGTGGAGCTGCACCGCGCCCCAGCGGTCGTTCCCTCCGGCCCGCCCCTCTTCCTCTTTGTGGGCCCCGGCGATCCACGCAAGGACGTGGGCACCTTCCAACGCGCCTTCGCCCTGCTCCACGCACGGCACCCCGGGGCGCAGGCCTTCGTCGTGGGCGAGGCCGGCCGCGTGTTCGCCCGGCGCGAGCTGCGGCCGGGGCCCGGCGAGACCTGGACCGGACGCGTGGATGACGACGCGCTCTTCGCCCTGATGCGCCGCGCGACGGCCCTGGTGATGCCCAGCCGCTACGAAGGCTTCGGCCTGCCCATCCTGGAGGCCCTGGCCCGGGGATGCCCGGTGATCGCCAGCGACCTGCCGGTGTTCCGGGAAACGTTCGGCGATGCGCCGCTGCGCGTGCCTGCCGGGGATGCGGCTACCTTGGCCCGTGTGATGAACGCGCTGGTGAACGATCCGCAGGCACGTGCGACCCGCGCTCGTGGCGGTCTCGCCTGCGCAGCCACATTCTCCATCAGCGCTCAGGATGCCGCCCTTCTGCGCGCGCTGCGTGCGCTTGCCCCTGAGCTGAGCCGCTGACCGATGCGCATCGCCCTCGTGCATGACTGGCTGGCCGTGCAGGGCGGTGCCGAACGCGTCACCCGCGAACTGATCGACCTGTTCGACCCGGATGTGTTCGCGCTCGTGGACTTCCTTTCGCCCGAGGCCCGCCAGGAGGTGCTGGGCGGACGCCATGCCCGCACCACCTTCATCCAGCACCTGCCCTTCGCCCGCACGCACTTCCGCAGCTACCTGCCGCTGTTCCCGATGGCCATCGAGCGGCTCGACCTGCGCGGCTACGACCTGGTCCTCTCGGCCTCGTATGCCGTGGCCAAAGGGGTGCGCACACAGCCGGGCCAGGTGCACCTCAGCTACATCCACACCCCCATGCGCTACGCCTGGGTGATGGAGGACGAGTACGTGCGCGACCATGGCATGCATGGCCTCAAGGGCTTCGTGCTCCGCCGAGTGCTGCAACGCCTGCGCCGCTGGGACCGGGACCACACATCGCGCATCACCTGCCTGCTGGCCAACAGCCACAACACCGCCGACCGCATCCGCACCTGCTACGGCAGGGAGTCCCGCGTGGTGCATCCGCCGGTGGACGTGGACCGCTTCACCCCGGGACCGGGACCGCGCGGCCACTATCTGGCCGTCTCGCGCCTGGTGCCCTACAAACGTGTGGACCGCATCATCGATGCGTTCAGCGGACTCCCCGATCGCCGGCTGGTCATCTGCGGGGATGGTCCGGAGCGGGCACGGTGGATGCGATCGCCTCCACCCAACGTGCGGTTCGTCGGCGAAGTGCCGCACACGGAGCTCGTGCAGCTGATGCGGGGAGCGCACGCGTTGATCGCCGCCGCCCACGAGGACTTCGGGCTTACGCCGCTGGAGGCCAACGCCTGCGGCACTCCCGTGCTCGCGCTCGCCGCCGGGGGCTACCTGGAGACGGTGGTGGACGGCGATACGGGCCTCTTCTTCCCCGCTGCGGAAGCCGCGCCGATCCGTGACGCGGTGGAGCGCTTCGAGCGCACGGGCGTGCGTGGCGGGCCCGGGGCGTTGCGTGCGCATGCGCTGCGCTTCGGGCGCGAGGTGTTCCGCGCCGCCATGCGCGATGCCGTGGACCAATGCCTGCGCCATGCCCCGCATTGACCGTCCATTGGACCATGCGGCCAGCGGCCTGCTGCTGCTGCTCAGCGCACAGGCCCTATGGCCCTTGCAGGTCACCGGTGGTACTCTGATCGCCTTCGCTGCGGTGCAGCTGCTTCGAGGCCTTCGGCACGGCCACGCCTCGGCGCAGCGGCCCTGGCATTGGGTCCTGGCCCTCGGTTCTCCTTTCCTGTTGCTCGCCGTGCGCGTGCCCTTCTGCGATGATCCACCTGCCGCGTGGCTCATCGCGGAACGCGTGGTGCCCTTGTTGCTGCTGCCCGTGCTGCTGCTGCTGGCACCGCCGCCGCCGCTGCCCCGCCAACTGCCGTTGGACGTGTTCAGTGGGGCCGCCTTGGTTCTGGGGCTGCGCGGTCTGCTGCCCGCGCTCTTCGACCATCCGGGCCTGATCGAGGAGCCCCGCGCCCTGCGGGAGGCCTTCGCCGCGGCCACCGGCATGCACGCCGTGTACGCGGCCTACCACCTCTTCCTGGCCGCGCTGATCCAGACGGCCCTGATGCGGCGCCATCGCCATGCCCTGCGGATCGCCTGCTTGTTGGCCTGTGCCGTGATGGGCGCGCTGCTGGCCTCGCGCATGCCGGCCCTGGCTTTCTTGGTCGCGTTCGTGCTCCTGTTCGTGCGCGGTTCCGTTGGAGCGAGGCAGCGCTTTCTGCTTCCCGTCGCGGGCATGCTCGTGCTGCTGCTGCTCGCCACCCCCACCCTTCGCGGGCGCTGGCTGGAGGCCTTCACCACTCCGGCCACCGTGCCCACCTTCGCCGCTTCGGACACCGGTGAGCGTTGGGCCCTGGTGCATTGCGGGCTGGACCTGTTGGAGCGCAGCGCCCTCACCGGCCTGGGGCCCGACCGGGTGCGCGGGGCCATGGACGACTGCCTCCGCGGCATTGCCGGAGGCACCTACGCCGACGGCCATCACGGTCCGCATGACCAGTTGCTGCTGTGGTGGATCGGCCTGGGATTGCCCGGTGCGGTGGCCTTTGTGCTGCTGTTCGCCGTGCCGTTACGGGTCGCGTTGCGCCGCAAGGATGCCCTGCATGCCGCCCTGCTGGTCTTCCTGGCCTTGTGCTGCCTCACCGAGGACCTGCTGGACCGGCAGTGGGGCGTGGTGCTGTTCGCCCTGCTGAACACCTGGGCGTTGGCGATGCCGGAGGCCGTGGCACAGGAGGGTGCGGCGCCGTGAGCCCGGCGGTCCCGCCTTTTCAAAAGTTATCCACACGCTCCGGGCCGCCCTTCCGCACCCGGCTACTTTCGCGGCGTCACACCCCGCATGTCAGCCCCCAACGCCGCACCCAGCAAGGCCTCCCGCGCATCCACCGACGACCTGGCGCGGACCTGCTCCCAGGTGCGCCGCGACATCATCCGCATGGTGCATGCCGTGCAGAGCGGGCATCCCGGAGGATCGCTCGGATGCACCGAGCTCATGGTCGCCCTCTATTTCAAGGTGCTCCGCCACGACCCCGACGCGTGGAGCATGGATGGTGCCGGACAGGACCTCTTCTTCCTCAGCAACGGCCACATCAGTCCGGTGTGGTACAGCGTGCTGGCGCGTTCGGGCTACTTCCCCGTGAAGGAGCTGGCCACCTTCCGCCGCCTCGACAGCCGGCTGCAGGGCCACCCCACCACGCACGAAGGCCTGCCCGGCGTGCGCATGGCCTCCGGCTCCCTGGGCCAGGGCCTCAGCGTGGCCATCGGCGCCGCCATGGCCAAGCGCCTCAACGGCGACCCGCACCTGGTGTACAGTCTGCACGGCGATGGCGAGCTGCAGGAAGGCCAGGTCTGGGAGGCCGCCATGAGCGCCGCCGCGCACAAGGTGGACAACCTCATCGCCACGGTGGACTGGAACGGCCGGCAGATCGACGGCGATGTGGACCAGGTGATGCCGCTGGGCGACCTGCCCGCCAAGTGGCGCGCCTTCGGCTGGGACGTGCTGGAGATGAACGGCAACGACCTCGCGGACGTGCTGCGCGGACTCGATGAGGCCCGTTCCCGCACCGGTCATGGGCGCCCCGTGGCGATCCTCATGCGCACCGAGATGGGCCAGGGCGTGGACTTCATGACCGGCAGCCACCACTGGCACGGCGTGGCCCCCAACGATGAGCAGGCCGCCCGCGCGCTGGCCCAACTGCCCGAAACGCTGGGCGACTATTGACCGATCCTTCCGCTCCGTCCCCGATGCCGCGCGTTCTGGTACCCCGTTTGCTCCGGCGGGGCCTGATGCGCGTTTCGCTCCTCGCCCCTCTGCTGTTCGCCGCCGCCACCCTTGCGGCGCAGACACCTGGGAAACCGCTCACCCGGATGCTCTTCGTGTTCGATGCGAGCAACAGCATGAACGCGTTCTGGGGCGACAAACCCAAGATCAACACCGCGCGCGAACTGCTGCTGCGATCGCTCGGTGAACTGCAGGGGCGCACCGACATCGAGCTCGCCCTGCGCCTCTACGGCCACCAGACCCCCATCGAACCGGGCAAGCAGGACTGCAACGACACGCGCCTGGAGGTGCCCTTCGGCGGCGATGCCATCCCGGCCATGCGCAAGGTGCTGGAAGGCGTGCGCTGCGTGGGCACCACCCCCATCGCCCGCTCCCTGGAGAAGGCCGGTGGCGATTTCCCAGAAGGTAAAGGCGTCCGCAACATCATCATCCTCATCACCGACGGCATCGAGGCCTGCGACGAGGACCCCTGCGCGGTGAGCCGGGCGCTGCAGGCGAAGGGCATCGTGCTCAAGCCCTTCGTCATCGGCGTGGGCATCGAGGAGGGCCAGCAGTACAGCTTGCGCTGCGTGGGCAACTACTACGACGCCAGCTCGCCGGAGCTCTTCGCCCATGTGCTGGACGTGGTGGTGGCCCAGGCGCTGAACACCACCACCTGCCAGGTGGACCTGCTGACGAGCGCCGGCAAGCCCCTGGAGACCGACGTGGCCATGACCTTCACCGACCAGCGCACCGGTCAGGTCCAGCACCAGTTCGAGCACACCCTGAACGAACGCGGAGTGCCGGACACGCTCACCATCGACCCCGTGCTCACCTACCGGCTGGTGGTGCACACCATCCCGCCCGTGGTGCAGGAGCACGTGAAGCTGACGCCCGGCGCGCATACGGTGATCAAGGTGCCGGCGGGCCAGGGGCAGCTGGAACTGAAGCTGGGCACCGGCATGGCCGACCCCTACGGCGTGTTGTGCCTGGTGCGCAAGGCCGGCGAGGCCGCCACCCTGCATGTGCAAAGGGTGAACAGCACCGACCGCTACCTCGTGGGCATCTACGACCTGGAGGTCCTCACACTGCCCCGCATGCTGGTGCCCGGCGTGCGCATTGAGCAGGGCGCCACCAACACGGTGCACATCCCTCAGGAGGGCGTGCTCAACGTGCAGGCGGGCGCCCCCGGCCACGGAGCCCTCTTCGTGGTGCGCGGCAGCGAGCGGGAGTGGGTGGCCGACCTCGATCCGCGCGATGCCCAGGACCAGTTCCGCCTACTGCCCGGCAGCTATGAAGTGGTGTACCGCAGCGCGAACGCCCGCCGGACCGAGTACAGCATCCTCAGACCCGTCACCGTGGAGAGCGGCCGCTCCGTCACCCTCACCTTCTGAACCCTCCGCCGATGAACCCCTTCCCCAAGCTCGACGAAAAGGACACGCGCTCCGGCTTCGGTTCCGGCCTGCTCGAGGCCGGCCAGCGCGACCCCAACGTGGTGGCCCTGTGCGCCGACCTCACCGGATCCCTCAAGATGGATGCGTTCGCCAAGTCCTTCCCGGACCGCTTCTTTCAGGTGGGCGTGGCCGAGGCCAACATGATGGGCATCGCCGCCGGGCTCACCATCGGGGGCAAGGTGCCCTTCACCGGCACCTTCGCCAACTTCAGCACCGGCCGCGTGTACGACCAGATCCGCCAGAGCATCGCCTACGCCGGCAAGAACGTGAAGATCTGCGCCAGCCACGCCGGGCTCACCCTGGGCGAGGACGGCGCCACGCACCAGATCCTGGAGGACATCGGCCTGATGCGCATGCTGCCCGGCATGAGCGTGGTGGTGCCCGCGGACCACAACCAGACCCGGCAGGCCACCCTGGCCATCGCCGTGCATGAAGGCCCCGTGTACCTGCGCTTCGGACGCCCCAAGTGGCCGGTCTTCATCCCCGCCGACATGCCCTTCGAGCTCGGCAAGGCCCAGGTGCTCGTGCGTGGCACCGACGTCAGCATCTTCGCCTGCGGACACCTGGTGTGGCGCGCCTTGCAGGCCGCCGAGGCCCTGCAGGCCGAGGGCATCCGCGCCGAGGTGATCAACGTGCACACGATCAAACCGTTGGACGTGGCCGCGGTCCTACACTCCGTCGAACGCACCGGATGCGCCGTCACCTGCGAGGAACACAACCGCCATGGCGGCCTGGGCGATGCCATCGCCCAGGTCCTGGCCTGCCATCGCCCCACGCCGCAGGAATATGTAGCGGTGAACGACATGTTCGGCGAGAGCGGCACCCCGGACCAGCTGCTGCGGAAGTACGGCCTCGACACCCCCGATATCGTGGCGGCCGTGCAGCGCGCGCTGAAGCGAAAGTGATACGCCCGAGCAGCGAGCGGCGAGTAGCGAGTGGCAGTTCCTCGGATGCCACTCGCTACTCGCCGCTCATCACTCACCGCTCCGCCACGTATGGCTGAGTTCTCCGATCGCGAACTGCTCGACCTCTTCCGCCAGGAGGATTCGCGGCACTACGCCTTCAACCTGCTCGTGCGCCAGTACCAAGGCCGATTGTACGCCTTCGTGCGCCGCATGGTCACCGACCCCGACGAGTCGAAGGACGTGCTGCAGAACGTCTTCCTCAAGGCCTGGAACGGCCTGGACCGATTCCGCGAGGACGCGCAGCTCTATAGCTGGTTGTACCGCATCGCCCACAACGAGTGCATCACCCACCTCAAGCGCCTGCGGCGTGGGCTCTTCATCAGCCACGACCATGTCATCGAGCGCCTCACCACCACCCTGGACAGAAGCGAGCACTTCACCGGCGATGCCATCCAGGCTGCTCTCCAACGGGCGGTGATGACCCTGCCCGACAAGCAGCGCGCCGTCTTCACCATGAAGTACTTCCAGGAGTTGAAGTACGAGGAGATCAGCGCCATCACCGGCACCAGCGTCGGCGCGCTCAAGAGCAGCTACCACATCGCTGTGCGCAAGATCGAGGGCCAGCTCACCCGCGATCGAACCAAATGAGACTTGCATCGTCAAACCCTTGCCGACCATGAACCACGGACCCGAGAACGACGACCTGGAGCGGATCGCCCCGATGCTGTCCCGCATCCCGCGCACGGACCCCTTCGCGGTGCCCGCAGGGTTCCACGACCGGTTCGCGCAGGAGGTGCAGGCCCGCCTGCCGCGCACGGCCCCAACGCCCGCGTGGCGCCTGTGGCTGGTGCGCACCGCCATGGCCCTGCCCGTGGCCGCCCTCCTCGTCGCCGGTTGGTGGATGCTGCGGACACCTCATCCCGCTCCGCAGGATGCACCGGACCTGGGCGCCATGCCCGCCGGCATCGCGGAGGTGGTCTGGGAAGAGGACCTGCTGCAGGGCCTCACCGATGAGGACCTCGCCGCCCTCGCCCCCGCACCCGAAGCGCCCGCCTTGTCCGCCGAAGAACTGGCCGACTACTACGAGCTCACCGGCACCGAAGTCACCGACCTCATCGAAAGCCTATGATCACCCGATCCCTCCTTCGCACCCTCCTCATCGGCTGCGCGCTCGGCGCTGTCGTCACCACCTCCGCCCAGGAAGATGAGCTGCCCATCCCGCCCGAGCGCCTCCAGGAAGTGAAGGCCCAACGCAGCGCCTACCTCACCCAGAAGATGGGCCTGAGCCCGGAGGGATCGCAACGCTTCTGGCCGGTGTACAACCAGTACGACAAGGAGCTGGAGACCCTGCGCCGCGAGCGGCGCGAAGGACATCGTGCGCTCCGTGCCGACGCGGACCTGACCGACGCCGAGGCGGCCGGCCACATCGACCGGGAGCTGGCCTCGCAACAACGCGAGCTCGACCTCCGCAAGCGATACAGCGGCGAGTTCATCAAGCTCATCGGTGCGCGCAAGACCCTGGAGCTGCACCGGGCCGAGCGCGACTTCAACCGCGAACTGCTGCGCCGCATGCGCGAGCGCCAGGGTGATCGCCCCGGCCCGCCCCCTCCGCGCCGTTGACCGCCGAGCATGCACCTTTGCGCCGGCATCCCCGGCGACCATGAAGGACCTGCATCAAGCGTTCCACGACCACCTCGCCCAGACGAGCCCGCATCCCCTCGCCCTGGACATCGTCCGTGCGGAGGGCTGCCACCTCACCACACGGGACGGTCGGCGCTACCTCGACCTGGTGTCCGGGCTCGCCGTGACCAACGTGGGCCACCGGCATCCCCGGGTCGTGCAGGCGGTCAAGGCCCAGTGCGACCGCTACCTGCACGTGATCCCGTACGGTGAGTTCGTCCAGGAGCCACAGGTCCGCTTCGCGGAACGCCTCACCGGCCTGCTGCCGCCCACGCTGGACTCCGTGTACTTCGTGAACAGCGGCACCGAGGCGATCGAGGCCGCGGTGAAGCTGGCCAAACGCGTCACCGGCCGCACCCGGCTCATCGGCTGCCGCAGGAGTTACCACGGCAGCACCCACGGCTCGCTGAGCCTGACGGACAACGAAACGAAGAAGTATCGCAACCGCCCCCTGCTGCCCGATGTGGCGCACATCACCTTCAACGATCCGGGCGACCTCGCCCTGATCAGCACCGAGGCCGCGTGCGTGGTGGTGGAGCCCATCCAGGGCGACGCTGGCGTGCGGATCCCCGATCCGGACTGGATGCGGGCCTTGCGGCAGCGTTGCACCGATGTGGGCGCGCTGCTCGTGTTCGACGAGGTGCAGACCGGCTTCGGGCGCACAGGCCGACTCTTCGCCTTCGAGCACTTCGGCGTGGTGCCGGACGTGCTGGTGCTGGGCAAGGCCTTGGGCGGCGGGCTGCCGATGGGCGCGTTCATCAGCTCGCGCGACCGCATGGCGCTGCTCACCCACGACCCCGTACTGGGCCACATCACCACCTTCGGCGGACACCCGCTTCCGTGCGTGGCCGGCCTGGCCGCGTTGGAGGCCCTGCTGGACGAGGACATGCTCGGCAACGCCCGCCGGACTGGTTCGCTCTTCAAGGAACTGCTCGTTCACCCGCGGATCAAGGAAGTGCGTGGCGAGGGCTTGATGCTGGCCGTGGACCTAGGGGATGCGAACCTTGTGCAACGCGTGGTGATGGGGTGCCTGGAGAAGGGCGTGCTGGGCTTCTGGTTCCTCAGCTGTCCCTCCGCGTTCCGGATCGCGCCGCCGCTGATGATCACCAAGGAGGAGGTGAGGAAGGCGTGCGGGGTGGTGCTGGAGGAACTGGCGCGGCTTTGAAGCAGAAAGCCCCCGCCATGCAGGGGCTTTCCACGAAGGATCCGAAGGTCACTCCCGCGGAGGGCAGAGCGTAAGCCCTCCGGGCGTGGTCACTTGGATATCGAAGTTCCCGGACGCGATGGCGGACGCCACCGTCCAGGTGTTGGTGGGCGCATCATAGTAGATGCCCTGGTTGTAGGCGTTCGCAGGTGGTGAAGCCAGGTTCTTCACGCGGATCTTGATCCCCTTGCGCACCGTGATGGACGGACCCCAGTTCGGCCAGATGTAGTACCAAGGTCCCCAGGAGCCCACCGTGCTTCCGCGCAGCAGCCGGCAATAGTTCGCGTCGATCGCGCACGACCCACTGCTTGCCCGGATGTAGTTGCTCAGGATCGTGTTGTTGTTCGCATACGAAAAGGCGTTCGGTGCGATCGTCCCCCAGCTCTCCACGCAGTTGGAGTACCAGCGATACACCGAGTACGTGCCAGCGGTCTGTCCATAGGACAGGAAGAATGGCGGGACCTTGGGGTCCACCTCCTCCACTTGCGCTGCGACCTGGGGTTCCACCTGGTCCTTGCTGCAGCCTGCCAGCAGGGCTACAGCTCCGGTCATCAGCAGGGCCGACGACCATACGATGCTCATCCTTGTTCTCATGGTACTGATGTGTTGTGCCTACTCTGTGTTCCGGTTTTCGGCTTGGCCGGTGAGAAGGTCAAGGACCAGTGTCCATGGCCTGTATTCAATCCGTGCGACGAGGAGATCAGTTCACCACCAACCGCCCGGTTCGGCGCGTGCCGCCCGCTTCGGCCCGGACGAGGTAGATGCCTGCGGGCAATGCACGGCCTAGCGCGATCTCGACGGCCGGCTCACCGCCATCCGTGCCCAGAGCCACGCGCCGCACCACCCGCCCGGACAGATCGGTGAACTCCACGTCCATCGGCGCTCCACCGGCCCAAGCCACATCCAGGTGGAGGGAAGCACCGTCGTTCGGGTTCGGCCAAAGATCAAGACCCTGCACATGACCAGCCTGTTCGATCAGCTGATCGACAGGTATCGGTCCGCTCCCGATCCTCACGCGGCAGCATTGGCCCGTTCCGCACCAGGGTTGTCCTGCTCCAGCGCGCGCCTCTACACACACCATCCACTCGGAGTTGGCCGGTGGTGGAGGAGCGGTCCAATTCGTTCCTGCGGTGCACCCTCCATTGATGAGATGGAACATCCTGTTGTTCGCCGGATTCGCCGTGGTCCTAGGAAAGGAGTATGTACCCACGCTGCTTGTCCAGATGTAGCGATACTGTGTCATCCCTTGCACTTCAGCTGCGTGCACCACCGAAGCGCACGAGCCGAACGGCAGCGTGACATCACATGAATGGTTCACATGGCCCGGGAGGTCGACCAACCTGGACGGGCGGCAACCGAACGGTTCGCCGGCCGGGATATACCTGAAATAGCAGGCTGGGCCATAGGGCTGCGCCACCCCACCAAGGACCGACGTGAGCCTGACGTTGTATATCCTGTACGGAACCAGTCCGAGCTGGTTCACCACAGTGGCCAGCGGCAAGGTCGTTGATGCCTGGGTGATCGTGCCCATGGGTGCTCCATCCGGGTCGAAGAAGTGGAACCGGGTCTGGCTTCCAGCAGGGGTGTTGGCAGAGATGAAATTCGTGATCCCGGGAGCGGCCAATCGCATGGTCTGCATGTCGCAACGGTCCAAGATGAGCCGGGTCGTCCCCATCGGCAGGCTGAACGCCCCCGTTCCTCCGTGCAACGCGGTCGGCCCCGTGAAACCGTCCAGGTTGTCCACGATGCGGCCCCCAGCGCGTGAGCGCAGGAGGTAGGACCCGGTGAACGGGACATTGGGGTTGTCGTTGTACACCTGGAAGACATAATCGCCGTCCGGCAGGCAGCACGGGGTCACTTGGCACTTCTCGTTGTTGTCGTATCCCTGGCCGCTGCAGAGCACGTCCGGGCAGCCAGGCTCACGGATCTCCCACCGGATGTACTGCCCGTTCGCATCGGTGTTGATGTAGAACTCCATCTCGGTGCAGGCCTCCACCACCTCCCGCACGTAGCCATAGACCCCTCCTGTTCCGGAGTTGTCGCTCCGCGCGCCGGCCAGAAGGGTCTGTCCGTCCGTGTACACGGCATGGCCGAAACCCGAGGCCGCAGGCGTGGGTTGGTCCAACTGCCGAACGAGCGGCCACGGTTGACCACAGAACTCCTTGTGGAACACGCGCACCACCGAGCTGACCTTATCCGGGCCCACCACCACTGCATCGGCATCCGCATGCACGGAACCGCCGAAGAAGAACGCGTTGGCCGGACCGTCCAGGGGGGCCTCAAGATTGAAGAAGTTGTTCCAGGACCCGTCATCGTGCCAGATCACCGCACGGCCCCTGAACTGCCCGGCGCCATCGGAGAACAGCGGCGCGCCGATCACGAGCCGCTCACCTTCGTTGAAGATCTCCAGGTCCGTGCCGAAGCGTTGCGGTTCAGTGCTGCTCATCGCGTCATCGAGCACGTCGATCAAGCTCCAACCCGACCCGAGATGATCGAACACGAACACGCGCCCCGCATCACCTCCGGAGCCAGGGGCTCCGACCGCGGCACGGTCACCCAGGATCGATACCGCATGGCCATACGCATCCTGCTCATTGACCGCACCGCCCGGCATGAGGAGCGTTCCGGTCAGGCTCGTCCAGTCCCCACCGGGGGCTGCGAACACGTAGGCCCTTCCACTGGGTTGTGGATACGGCCCATTGTCCTGCGGGGCCCCGACGATGAGCCGGTCGCCACTGACATCAAGCGCCCTTCCGAAGCCCTCGTAGGGAGCAGGGGAAAGGGATGCAACGATGTTGTATGGACCGATGGCCTCGCCATCGGCATCGGCCAACGGGTCCCAGCGGTAGATGAGAACACGTCCATAAGGCAGCCCGTCCACCTCCGTGTAGTTCGGCGCTCCCACGAAGAGGATGTCACCTTGCACAGCTACGGAATACCCGAAGTTCATGCCGTTGACCGTGCCGCTCGGCGGCAAGGGTGGCAGCAGTTCATCGGCGCACTGCCATTGCCCATTGGGCTGCCGGACATACACATAGACAGCGCCTCCGAGGTCGTCAAGGTCTCCGCCCGGCGTGTCGGAGGCCTTGGCACCCACGATGGCGAGATCGCCGTCGAAGGCCACTGCACTGCCGAGGTCCTGCACTGTAGCCGTGGCACACGCCGGGTCGGGTAGTGGAAATGGCGAGCTGTTCACAGGATCCCAGGGCTGGGCCGTAGTGGACCGGGACAAGGACAGCAATAAGGCTGCGAACAGGATGGGGCGTGTGGTCATGGCTATCGATCGGTTAAGGGATGGGTGAACCCCACAAAGCAGCAGGACACCCCGCCGCTTCCGCATCACCATGATCGGCGAGCGCTCATCGCCACCACCTCCGGGCCACCTTCACCGCCTGCATGCGGCCCTGCACGTGCAGCTTCTCGTAGATGTGGCCGATGTGCGTGCGCACGGTGTTGAACGAGATGCCGAGCTGCACGGCGATCTCCTTGTCGCACAGGCCTGCGGCCATGGCATCGAGGACGTCGAGCTCACGATGGGTCAGCGCGTCGGGCCCGGTGTCCAGTCGGCGGTCCTCGAAGCTGCCCACCACGCGGCGCGCCACGGCCGGCGTCATCGGTGCCCCGCCGTCCATCACCTGGCGCACGGCCTCGACGACCTGCTCGATGGGAGCGCGCTTCAGCAGATAGCCGTGCGCACCGGCCCGTAGTGCGTTGAAGATCCGCTCGTCATCCTCGTGCACGGTGCACACCAGCACCCGCACCCCGGGCCAGCGCTTGCGCACCTGCCGCGTGGCCTCGATGCCATCGGTCCCCGGCATCTGGATGTCCATGATCACCACATCCGCCGCGAGCACTTCCATCAGGGCCAGGCCGGATGCCGCATCCTCCGCCGAGCGGACCTCCAGACCCGGTGTGTTGCTGAGGAAGAAGTGAAGACCGGCGCGGAACTCCGCGTGATCCTCGATGATGAGGACCTGTACCGTGCGCTCCCGTGATCCGTCCATGATGGTCGCTAGCTACGTCGACGCCATGACCTCCGCCTCATCGATCATGATGAGGGCGGACTGAGTGACACCTGCAACTCCACCCGTGTGCCGCCACCGGGTGGGCTTGTCCGACGCATCAGTCCACCCAGTGCGGTCATCCGGTCGTGCATGTTCCGGGTGCCGCGACCGACAGGAGCGTCAGCGATACCGATCCCATCGTCCTGGATGGCTACTTGAAGCGTGCTGCGGTCCACGGTCCACGAGATCTCCACCTGGCTGGCGCGGGCATGGCGGACCGCGTTCCGCATGGCCTCCTTGACGGCCAGCAACAGGTTGCGACGGATCCGCGCCGAAATGGCCGTGCCGGGAATGTCGGGTGCTGCATGGATGTGAGCTCGAAGGCCGGCCTGACGCAGGTACTGAACGGCCCAGGCCTCGATGAACCGAATGGTGCCGGGCACCGTGTCCTTGGTGGGATCGAGCGACCAGATGACCTCGTCGATCCGGCCGATGGCGCGTTCCAGGCCTTCCGTGATACCAGTACCGTCAACACCGGCCGCTCCCCCACCCCTCGACCGCATGAGCAGATGACTGAGCTCGGCGCCCAGGTCATCGTGGATGTCCGCTGCGATCCGGCGTCGCTCCTCATCCAAGGCGACCGCTTTCTCCATGGCATGCTGGTGTGCCCTGGCCTGCCTGCGCTGGCGCCAGCTGAAGCCGAGCAGCAAGGACCCGAGCAGCAGCCCGACGGCCAACATCCGCGTGGATCTCCGCCTGTACCAGGGCGGATCCACGGAATATCGCAGCGGTGCCGAGAGCACCCACTCACCGCCCGGTAGGCGCGCGCGCACCTGCAGCGCGCGCGCGCCTTCGGAAAGGCCATCGAGCACCACTCGGCCCTGGGCGCATGGGTACCACGCATCGCCATCCGTGCTGTACTCGTAAACGGCCGCCTTCGCCAGGGCGAACTCCACCAGATGGTGCTCCACCTGGAGTCGGTCCCCTTCGCGCAGGAGAAGAGGTCCTGTCGGCCAGGGGCGCGCGTGTCCGTTGACCTCGGCCCCGAAGGGACGAAGCCGATGCGATGCGCCTTGCACGTCCTGAAGCCGGGGGGGAAGCACGCAGAGCCCGCGCGCGGTGGCCACCATCAGTACTCCGGCATGCTGCACCACATCGCGCACATCGTTCGAGGGAAGCCCGTTATCCACCGACCAGGACCAACTGTCCACCACGCGGCCGTGGCGAAGGATGAACGCACCGGCCCCGCGGGGCGTGGCGTACCAGATGGTGTCGCCGCATCCGCTGAGCCCGCGGACCACATCGCTCAAGAGAGCGCCATCCTCCCCGAGCGGGCGCGCACTTCCGCCTGGGGTGAACAGGACCGGCCCAGCGCCGGCGGTGCCAAGCAGCAGGGTATCCGGGGCCAGCGGCAGGATGCTCGTGATGCGTGTTCCGCGCAAGCGGTCGCCCAGGTCCACGGCCTCCACCGCCCCTCCCGAGATCCGGATCAGCCCATCGCCGGCCCCGACCCATAGCACACCCGATCCGTCCTCGGCCAGGCATTGCATGCGTTCCCTGAGCAGATGTTCCGGTGCCTGTTGCACAGCCTGGAAGTCCGCATCGACCGGCACCACCGCACTCAGCCCGTTGCCCACCGCCCAGAGGAGGCCATCCGCACGCACCACCGCCCACTTCGAGGCGATGGGCTCCCTCGATCCACCCAGAGCAGAGCGACTGAACACTTCCTTCCAATCGCCCTTCCCGCTCACGGAGACGCGGAACAGGCCGTGATCCGATAGCACCCAAAGATGCGTTCGATCAGCCTCCAGCACCTGCAGCACCCGGCCCGGATAGCGGACCCCTTCACCCGGCTCGAAGAGCTCCGCACCGTCCGGAGTGACGTGCAGCACGGTGCCCCTGTCCGTACCGGCCCACACACCACCATGAGCCACCGACAGGGAGACCACCCCCGCATCATCCGAGCCCGGCGAAGAGACGACCCTCGTGCGCTCGGTGAACCGGGCCGCGACCAAGAATGCCCCACCGGATCGCGTACCGAACCAATGATCACCCGCCCTGGTGGTGTACATGGTGGTGATCTGTTCGCGCTGGAACCACCGGACGGGGAGCTCCCGATCCACGCGATGTTGTTCCACGCCGGACCGGCGACCGATGAACCACATGTCCGTGCTGTCAACGCAGTGCAGGCGCACGTGCCGGTCGGCATCGACCCGTGCACGTGTCCATTGGAGAATGCTCGGCCGCCCCTGCTGGAACAATAACACGCCTTCCTCGGTCAGGAGGGTGGCCCGCCCCGCAAGGCCCACACATGGACGAACGCTCATCGCCATGACCCGTGCGTTGATCGTGTCCACGCGTTCCATGCCGGCGCCATCCCATCTCCACACCACGTTCTGCACCATATGATGGACCCTCGCCTGTTCGTCCACGAAGAGCGAACGCAACCGGCCATCCGCGGGTATGCGATGCACAACCCCCTGTCCAGGTCGCACCGCGACCGCTTCGCCCCGGATGCCGGCGAACCACAAGGTGCCATCGCCGGCCTCGACGAACGAGTGCCATCCGCTCGACCCCGAGCTTCCTTCCAACCAGGGCGTGTTGCCGGCATGGTGGAAGCGCTCCTCGGCGAAGAAGCACAAGACCCCGTTCAACGTGAGCATCCAGATGCGACCGGCGCGGTCCACCTGGATGCCGATGACCTCGATGTCCGTGAGCCCATCGGCCGGCGAGAAGGTCTCGAAGCGCACCCCGTCGAAGCGGGCGGCCCCGGCGTCGGTGCCGAACCACATCAGCCCTTCAGGGTCCTCGGCGAAACAGTACACCACATCGCTCGGCAGCCCATCGGCCGTGGTGAAGCGCCGGTGCAACGGATCCTGCGCTGCGGCCTGGACCGGACAGAGCGCAAGGATCAGCGGCACGAAGCGGCGGAGCATGCGCCTGAAGATACAGCGCTCGCCAATACCCCTCAGTACGTCCCCGCCGCCAGCATCACCAGCGTGCAGCCCTCCACCACCTCGATGCCGCGACGCCGCGCTTCCTCGGCCAGCTGATGGTTCTCCGCTCCCGGGTTGAAGATGATGCGCCGAGGGGAAAGGGCCAGCAGCCGGTCGTGCCAGACCTGCTGGTGGTGCGCGTTGAGGTAGAGGGTGACCGTATGGCAACCGAACCCCTCGGGAATGTCCGTCCGGATGAGCTCATCGCCGATGTGCCCCGCCCGAGCGCCCACGGCCATCACCGGATGCCCATGGGCCAGCAGCCTGCGCACCGCCCTGTTCGAGTAGCGATCGGGCTTCGGGCTCGCGCCCAGGACCAGGGTGGGATGCCCTTGCATGGCACAAAGGTCGGGGATCCGTGAACAGGCCCTGTGCACAGCGAACAGGTTGGTCACATCCGCTTAACGCTGGGGCCATATGCACAGAGCAGTTTCGCGCACTGGATGAAGCGCCGCATCGATGTGCTCGTTCTGAGCGACCTGCACCTGGGCACCTACGGATGCCGGGCCCGTGAGCTCAATGCCTACCTGCGCTCCGTGAAACCCCGCCGGGTGATCCTCAACGGCGACATCATCGACATCTGGCAGTTCAAGAAGCGCTACTTCCCCAAGAGCCACATGCAGGTGGTGAAGCGCTTGCTGAAGCTGGCCGGCAAGGTGCCCGTGCACTACATCACCGGCAACCACGACGAGGCCCTGCGCCGCTACAGCCCGAGCCACCTGGGCAACCTGCACCTGGTGGACCGCCTGGAGCTGACCCTGGACGGACAGCGCCATTGGTTCTTCCACGGCGACCTGTTCGACGCCACGATGACGCATGCCAGGTGGCTGGCCCGGCTCGGTGGCTGGAGCTACGACCTGCTCATCCGCATCAACACGGTGGTGAACTGGACGCTCGTCCGGCTCGGCCGTCCACGGATGAGCCTCAGCCGCAAGGTGAAGAACAGCGTGAAGCGCGCCGTGAAGTTCATCAGCGACTTCGAGCTCACCGCCGCCGAGGTCGCGATCCACGAGGGCTTCGACCGGGTGGTCTGCGGCCACATCCATCAGCCGGGTATGCGCACCATCACCACCGATCGCGGCCGCGTGGAGTACCTGAACTCCGGCGACTGGATCGAGCACCTCAGCGCGTTGGAGTACTACGACGGGGCCTGGCACCTGTACCTCCACGAGCGGGATGCCCTGCGAACTGCGCCCGATGCGCACCCTTTGCCGAAGGCCGTACAGGCCTGAGGATCACGAACCCTCGCCCATCCCCTTGCGCAGGTCCTCGACCGTGCGCGGCGGCAGTTTGTGCAGGTCGAGCACCATCAGCCCGTCGAGCGCATCGTTGAAATGGGGATCGCAGTTGAAGCCGATGATCTTGGCGTTCAGGAGCAGGTACTTCTTCAGCAGCACCGGCATGGCCGATTCATGCGGATCGATCTCCGCGATGAGCCGGTCCATCTTCTTCATGTCGGCCTCGGAAGCGTGCACCAAGGCCTCGCTGTCGGCGCCGTCGCGCTTCACCCGGAACCGGTTCCTCGGGGTGACCATGGCGGCCATGTCGCGGTCGTAGTGGTGCTTCTCCACATAGGCCATGATCAGGGCCCGCGAGAAGTGGCTGTACGTGCTGCTGATGCTCACAGGGCCGATGAGGTACTGGTGCGCGGGGTTCGAGGTGATGTGGATGAGCAGGCCCCGCCACAGCATGAAGAGCGGGAGCCGATGCCGCTGGTACTCCTGTGCGATGAACGACCGCCCCAGCTCGAAGCTGCGCCGAAGCACACGGTCCATCGCGCGGTCCATGCGGAACAGCGTGCTCAGGTAGAGCCCGCGCCGGCCGTAGCGCGGCATGATGCGCGCACCGTCGCCGATGCGATAGGCCCCCACCAGGCGCCGCTTCTCCCGGTCCCACAGGAACAGGTGGTCGTAGTAGAGGTCGAACTCATCGAGGTCGATGCGCTTGTTGGTGCCCTCGCCCACGGTGCGGAAGGTGACCTCTCGCAACCGGCCGATCTCGCGCAGCATGGCCGGGATGCGGTCACTGCCGGCCAGGTAGAGGTCGAACTCCGCCTGGCTGTTGAGCTTCAGGTCCTGGATGCCGGCCATCTCGCGCTCCAGCACGCGCGGATCAATGGCCTCCACCACCTCTTTGGGCCGCCGGGGGAACAATAGGGGCTTGAACTGCTCGCGGCGCACCTGCACACCGGATCCCAGTGCGTAGGTCTTGGCGCGCAGATAGCGGCCCAGCTGCTCGGCGGAGGTGAAGGCGGCCACTTCCTTGGCAGGGATGGGCTTGCCGATCCGCATGCGCACATGCCTGCCCCGCATCCGCAGCATCTCATTGGGCAGCGTCAGCGTGCGCAGGTTGGGGTGGATCATGCCCAGCATCTGGAAGACCACGGAGTTGGCCCCATCGAACCAGACCGGCACCACCGGCACGTCGGCATGCTGCACGAGCTTCAGGGCGGGCACCTTCCACCGCGGGTCGGCCACGGCCTTGAGCTCGGTGCGCCAGCTGCTGACCTCCCCGGCCGGGAACAGTGCCAAGGCCCCGCCCTGCTTTACATGGGCCAGGGCCGCGCGCATGCCTTGAAAGCTGCTGGCGCTCCGCAACTGCTCGAACGGATTCACCCCGATGAACCGATGCCCCAGCGGCTTGAGCTGCTGCAACAGGAAGTTGGCCATCACCTTCAGGTCGGGCCGCACCTCGCCGAACACCTCCACCAGCGCCATGCCATCGATCGCCCCGTAGGGATGATTGGCCACCAGGATCAGCCCCCCCTCCCGAGGCAGCTGCGCCAACTGTTCGGCCTGCACCTCCATCTCCAGCTCCAACCGCTGGAACACCGCCTTCACGAACGCGATGTCGTGCAGGTGGCTCACTTCCTCGTACACCCGCTGCAGCCGCTTGAGCCCGCTGACCTCCGTGAACAGGGCGACGCGCGGGTCGCCCGGGCGCATGTGGCTGGCTTTGGCCAGTTCCACCGGGTCCACCAAGCGGTCGTTCGGGGGCATCCCGTCAAAGGTATCAACCGGACCGACCGACCAGGGGCTCGCCAACTGGACCGGATGGGCTATCTTGGGGCTCCCTATCCGACCGACCATGCGCCGTACGCTGCCCATTCTGCTGTCCGCTCACCTTCTTCTGTCCACCTCCCTGCTGACCGCCCAGACCTATTGGGGCATGACGAGCACGGGCGGAACAAGCGACATCGGCACCATTTACTCCATCACTGAGACCGGCACCTTCACCAAGAAGCACGACTTCTTCCGCGTATCGGGGGGCGGCCCCAAGTGCGACCTCATCCAGGCGGGTAATGGGCGCCTGTACGGGGTCACCGAGTTCGGCGGCACCAACGGCGTAGGCACGCTCTTCGAGTTCAACCCCACCACCGGTGTGTTCACCACCCTGGCCAGCTTCAGCAACACGCTCGGTGAACAACCCGTGCGAGGCCTCGTGCAACACACCAACGGCAGGCTATACGGCACCTGCAGCGCGGGTGGGGCCAACGGCTTCGGCACCATCTTCGAGTACAACATCTCCACGACAGCCTTCAACAAACGCCACGATTTCGAGAACGTCGGCGCCAACCTCAATGGCCGCTCTCCGCGAAGCGGCCTGGTGCAGGCGGCCAACGGCCAGCTGTATGGCACCACGCTGTTGGGGGGTGCCAACAACCAGGGCATCATCTATGAGTTCCAGCCCACCGGCAACAACTTCGTGAAGCGTGCCGACCTGACCCTGGCCAACGGAGCACGTCCCTTCGCCGGACTGATGCGGGCCAGCAACAACCTGTTGTACGGCACCACCACCCAGGGCGGGGCGAACGGCGAAGGCGTCATCTTCAGCTTCAACAGCACCACCTTCGCCTACACCGTGCTGTTCAACCTCTCCTCTGCGGACGGTTCAGTGCCCTATGCCGAGCTGATGCAGAACGGAACGGGCGGGCTCCTGTACGGGACCACCAGCGAAGGCGGCGCCAACGGCCAGGGAGTGATCTTCAGCTTCGACCTCACCGGCAACCTCTATGCCCGCCTGGTCGACCTCTCTCCGGCGCTCGGTTACAGGCCGTTGGGCCGGCTGCGCCGCGCGGCGAACGGCCTGCTGTACGGAACGACCAGCCTGGGCGGCACCTCGAGCCTGGGCGTACTGTTCTCCTACGACCCCGCCACCAGCACGTACACCCTGCTCAAGAACCTGAGCGAGATCGGCACGAGCGGCAGCTGGAGCGGGGTGTTCGAATCTCCCACCGGCACCTTGAACGGAGTAGCGAGCACGGGCGGCGATGGCGGCAGCGGCACCCTGTTCCGCTATGTGGTGGCGGGTAACACGCTGACCGAAGCTGTGTCGTTCGCCTTCAGCAATGGCTCGCAGCCCAAGGGACGACTGGTGCGCGACGCGAACGGCAAGTTCTATGGCCTCACCTCCGCTGGAGGGGCCAACGGCAGTGGGATCTGCTTCTCGTTCGACCCCACGACGAACACCTTCACCCGCCTGGTGAACCTCAGCAGCACGACGGGCACCTTCCCGACCGGCTCGCTCACCCTCGCCAATGGCAAATACTATGGGCTGTGCAACCTCGGCGGCACCAGCAACGAGTGCACGTTGATCGAGTTCGACCCGGTCACCTCGGTCCTCACCGCCAAGGTGAACTTCGCCGGAGCCACCGGCACCCTGCCACGCGCCGGGCTGCTTCTCGCATCCAACGGACTGCTGTACGGCAGCACGACCGCCGGCGGTGCCAACGGCTTCGGCACCCTCTTCAGCTATTCTCCCGGTGCCAACAGCGTCACACCCTTGGTGGACCTCTCCCTGACCACCGGCATCCAACCGTTCGCCGACCTCATCCAGGCCTCGAACGGCCTGCTGTACGGCACGCTCAGCGAAGAAGGCGCCTTCGACAACGGCAGTCTCTTCTCCTTCAACACCAGCACCAACACGTTCACCAAGCTGTATGACTTCGACGGTCTGCAAGGCGGTAACCCGGCCGGCCGCCTTGTGCAGGCGAGCAACGGCGTGCTCTACGGCATGTGCCGGGAGGATGGATTGTACTTCAACGGCACGCTCTACAGTTGGAACATCACCACCGGCACGTACACGCAGCTGTACGACATGGCCACCACCGAGGGCTCTGCATCAGAGAGCAACATGATCCAGGGCACCGACGGCAACCTTTACGGGGTCTGTGTGCAGGGCGGCACGAACGGCCTCGGCACCATCTTCCGCTACAACCCGACGAACAACAGCTTCACCGTGGTGCGCTCGATGGCCGTCGCGGACGGAACACTCCCCTTCGACGGGCTCGTCCCCGAGGCCATCCCCACACCGCCCACCGGCGTGGGGCTTTCGATGAAGGTCTTCCTGGAAGGTCCCTACAACACGGGCACCGGTCTGATGAACGATGCCCTGCGGCTGCAGGCCTCCTTCCCGCTCACCGAACCGTTCACGGCCCTTGGGTTCACCCATGTGGGCGGCGGTGGCGGCGAAACGATCGCACCGGCGGTGCTCACCGTCACCGGCAGCAACGCCATCACCGACTGGATCCTCGTGGAACTGCGGTCCAAGACCAACAGTGCCACCGTGCTGCACACCCGCAGCGCCCTGGTCCAGCGCGATGGCGATGTGGTCGGCCTCGACGGGACCTCGGCGTTGACGGTGAACGCCCCAGCGGACGAGTACTACGTAGCGGTGCGCCACAGGAACCACCTGGCCTGCATGACCCTCAACAGCGTGAACCTCGGTGCCGCGCCCACGGCGATCAACTTCACGGACGGCACCGTGGCCACCTTCGGGACCAACGCGCAGAAAGTGAACGGCAGCGTACGCCTGCTCTGGGCGGGCAACGTGGTGCGTGACACGCAGCTCAAGTACGCGGGCGGTTCGAACGACCGCGATCCCATCCTGGTGCGCATCGGCGGCACAGTGCCCACGGCCACCGTCACCGGTTACTGGAGCGAGGACGTGAACATGGATGCCACCGTGAAGTACGCCGGCGGCGCGAACGATCGTGACCCCATCCTGGTGAACGTGGGCGGCACGGTGCCCACCGCCACGCGCACGCAACAGCTGCCCTGACGACGATCTCGGACCGACCGTGAACGGGGGGGGGGGATCCGGAAGTGTCCGGGTCACCCCCGTTCGCCTGTTGAAACTATTTAACGACCACGGACTTGCGTGGTCCGACCTCGCGGATAGCTTTGCGCGCCATGCTCCGGAACGCGTCCATCACCGCGCTGCTGCCCGCCCTGCTCGGGTCGCCCGTGCTCGCGCAGGTGGACAGCGTGGCCATCGGAGGGGCCGAGGAGGTGGAGGCCTATGAGGAGGCCATCGCGGATCCCGGGTATGATGAGCTGGCGCTGCCAAGCCTGTCCGGCGGTGCCCTGACCCTGAAGGACAGCCTGTGGCTCATCCCTGGTTACGATCTGTACTGCGACTGGAACACCGAGAGCATTTTCGGGCATCACGACCAGACCCTGCCTGTGGCCCCCACCACCCTGTGGTTGAGCCATGCGGCCTGTGACCACGAGATGCCGGTGTGCGGCCGCATCACCTCGGTCTTCGGTCCACGTCATGGTCGCATGCACTATGGGGTCGACCTGAAGCTGGAGACCGGTGACCCCGTGGTGGCCGGCTTTGACGGCATGGTGCGCATCGCCCAATACCACCGCTCCTTCGGCAATGTGATCGTGATCCGCCACGCCAACGGGCTCGAGACGCTTTACGCCCACCTCAGCCGCATCAGCGTGGACGTGGGGCAGTTGGTGGAGGCGGGCGAGCGCATCGGCCTGGGCGGGAACACCGGGACAAGCACGGGCAGCCATCTGCACTTCGAAGTGCGCTACCTCGGCCGCCCCATGGATCCCGCGCGGGTGTTCGACCTCACGGAAGGCGAGCTCACCGCCGGCACCCTGCGACTGGATGCCTCGCTGTTCAAGCACCCGGCCGCGGCCCCGTCCGCCTACTACCGGGTGAAGCGTGGGGATACCCTGTCGTCCATCGCCCGACGCCATGGCACCACCGTGGCCCGGTTGTGCAAGTTGAACCGCCTTTCCACGCGCTCGATCCTGCGGATCGGCCAGCGCCTCCGCACGTCCTAGGGACGTTATGCGATGTGGGCGGTGCCCGTGTCCACCTCCGTGTGGTGGGTCCAGCGGCTCAAGGTGTCCACCAGGTCCTGGTTGTAGACCGGAGAGAGCAGAAGCTGCCGCTGGCCCGTGAGCCGGAGGAGGACGAGGTCATCCTTGGAATTGGGCAAGCGGTCGATCAGCCGGCGCCCCAACCCGAAGGTGAACGAGCTCAGGCCGATGTCCACACTGCAGAACCGGACGAACTCGCGCTCCAGCTCCCGCGCCCGGCCCCTGTCCGCCATGGCCTCGGCGATCTGCCGGATGTAATCACGCGCAGCAGCGCGGTCCACCAGGCTGGCATCCACGAATTCGGACCGCTGCACCCGGTGGGTGTGCGCACCCGTGGTGAGCACGAGCGCGGCGCTATCCACCAGGTAGGCCCCCGACCTGCGACGGTCGCGCTGGATGGCCAGCACGAAGCCCAGCAGCACAAGGCCGGCACCGATGAAGGCGATGGGTAGAACGCGCAGCACGGCCGCCAGCACCAGGGAGCCCAGCACCACCGCCACGCTCACATACGCCCACGCCTTGGTGTTGTACCACAGGCGCTTGGTGCGGAAACGCTTCACGCGGTTCATCGAGGTCAAAGGTAACCGTGCCCGGAAGGGGAGGCCCCGGAATGCGATCGGCCCGCCAGTGGCGGGCCGATCGGCTGTACCGGAGAAGGGACTCGAACCCTTACAACCTTACGGTCACACGCCCCTGAAACGTGCGCGTCTACCAATTCCGCCACTCCGGTGGGTGTGGACTTTTCTGCGTCAGGGGGTGCAAATATAGCGGTCGCGATCGATCCGGCGGACGGTCGTAACGGTGTGTGCCCGCGGTACCTTCGGGGACAGCGCACGCAGCATGACCGGTTTCAGACGAATGGCGGATGGCGGTGCGGTGGAGCCCATCGCACACCTCGGCAGCCTGCTGACCGGCGCGCCGGACGCCCTCCTCCGCATCGGCAGCGACAGCCAGAACCTGGGTGATCGGACCATCTATACCACCACGGTGGTGTTGCGCTACCGGGGCAACGGCGCCCATGTGATCTACCGCCGCGAGCGGGCCACGCGGATCACCGACATGTGGACGCGGCTGTGGGGCGAGGTGGAACGCAGCCTGGCCGTGGCAAGCTGGCTGAAGCACGAGGGCCGCCTGCCCATCCACGGCATCGACCTGGACCTCAACCCCGACCCCGCCACCGGCAGCCATCGGCTGCACAGCGCCGCCGTGGGGTTCGTGAAGGCGCATGGCTATGAGCCGCGGACCAAGCCCGACCTGCTGATGGCCACATGGGCCGCCAACCTGCTGTGCAACCGGGCCAGCCGGACGCACGAAACCCCCCACCGGGCTGAGCCCTAGGCAGGGGGTTCGTGACTCTTCAGATTGACCGTTGAACTACTTGGACAGGCCTTGTTACGCCCGCCGCGATCGCTGAGTTTCGCAGGCGCCCCGGTGATCCGACCGGTTCCGGTGAGCACTCGACCAACACGGTGTTCTGCCCGACGGAGACCGGGACGGCTCAGTTCACATCGGGCAGGAAGCTGTGCTTCTCCCCGTAGTGGAGCATCTGCTTCACGAAGTCGTCCGGGAACTCCAGCTTCACATCGGTGATGCCCCCGGAGGCGTCCATGACCGGCACCATCTGCGGTTGGATGAAGCCCGCATAGGGCGCGGTGCGGATGCGTTCGGCGCGCTTCAGCACCTCGGCATGCACGGCCGGGTCCACCTTCACCCCGTAGGTCTCCACCAGCGCCTTGCCCGCCTCGTGATCGCCCTGGCTCTTGATGCGCTGCACCTCGCGCAGCAGGTCGCCGAAGAGAGTGCGGAGCTTCTGGTAGTCGCGGATGTCGTAGTAGGTGGCCCCGTCGCGCACCACCTTGGCCACCACGCCCTCCTTCATGCCCTTCTCCACCACCCAGGCGCTCACCCACATCCGGTTGCGCATGTGGGCCTCCTCGATGTCCTTGCCCGGCTTGATGCGCCGCAACTGGACCAGCAGCCCGTTTCGCAGGTATCCATCATACTCGGCCATGCCCACTTCGAGGCTGGGCATCACCCCCAGCTCCACGAGCTTGGGGTCCATGATGAAATAGAGCGCCACGAGGTCGGCACGGCCCTCCTCCAGGGTGCTGGCGTAGCTCTTGAGCGTCTGGTCCGTTTCGCCCACGCCGGGCTCCAGCTGGCCGCTGGCGTGGCCCACCACCTCGTGCAGGGCCGTGTGCAGCTTGCCCGCCAGCGCGCCGTGCGCCTTGGCCCGGGCGATCTCCTCCGCATCGTGGCAGAAGACCTCCAGTGTGCTGCTGCCCGCGCTCTTCTCATACGCCTCGCTGATGTTGCCCAGGCTCACGCTCTTGCTGCCATGGGCCGCGCGGATCCAGTTGGCGTTGGGCAGGTTGACCCCGATCGGCGTGCTGGGCGCCGCATCGCCGGACTCGCCGGCCGTGTTGATGAACCGGTAGGTGATGCCCACCACGTTCTTCTTCTTGTGCTCGGGCATCAGGGGGCTGTTGTCCTCGAACCACTGCGCGTTGCGCTGGATGGCCAGCATGTTGCGGGTGGCCTCCGGATCGTTCACCTCCACGATGCTCTCGTAGCTGCCGCGCTTGCCCAGCGGATCATTGTACACCTCCACGAAACCGAGGATGAAGTCCACACTGTTCGTGGTGTCCTTCACCCAGGCGATGTTGAAGTCGTCCCAGGTGCGCAGGTCGCCCGTGCGGTAGTACTGGATCAGCAGGTCGATCGCCTTGCGCTGCTGCGGGTTCTCCGCCACCGCGGCGGCCTTCTCCAGCCACTTGATGCTCTCCACCAGGGCCGGTCCGTACAGACCGCCCACCTTGTACACCTGCTCCTGCAGTTGGCCGTCGGCCCCGCGCACGATGCGGCTGTTGAGCCCGTGGGCCAGCGGCATCGCGGGATCGTCCTTCTTTTCGCGCGCCGCATAGAAGGCCTCCACCTCGGCCTGCGTGACGCCCGGTCCGTAGAAGTTCACCGCGCTGGCCTGCACCAGGTCCTTGCCGGCCTCGAGGCTCACCTTCTTGGCGGCCACAGCGGGATCGAACATGGTGGTGAGCACCTCCTCCGGCAGGGTGGCGCCGCAGCCCTTGAGCAGTCCCTCGAAGTAGCCCCGGCTGAAGGCGGGCTCGTGCTTGTCGTTGCTGTAGTGGTGGTGGATGCCGTTGCTGAAGAAGACCTGCTTGGCGTAGGTGAGGAAGTTGGTCCACTCCGCTCCCGTGCGATCGCCCTTGTGGTCGCGCAGGATGCGCTCCAACGAGCGGCGCACCTGCAGGTTGTGCTTGTGGTTCTGGTCCCACAGGATGTCGCGCCCGGCCAGGCCGGCCATGTTGAGGTAGTAGGCCAGTTGCTTCTGCTGTGGGTTGAGCTGCTCCCAACCCGGCACCTGATAGCGCAGGATGCGCACGTCGGCGAACTGGTCGGTCTGCCAGATGAAGCTGTCCGGCGCGGCCGCGATGGGCGCGGCGGTGCGGCCGCGCGCCTCCGGGCCACCACCGTGGAAGGCGGTGAGGATCGGCAGCAGCAGCAGCGGTAGGGCGTGAACGGTCTTCATGGCGTTGGAGGTGCGGTGTACGATGGGATGTGCGGTCGACGCGGGCTAGTGGATGACCATGTTGGCGCGGGCCTGCTCCACCAGTTTCTTCAACCGGTGGTAGGCGGCCAGCTGCTTGTTGTAGCGCTTCAGGTCGGCGTGGCTCAGGGTGTTCACGTGCAGCAGGTCCATCTTGTCGGCGAGGTCGTGCAGCTTCACCCGGATGGACCAGGATCCTGCATCACGCGCTCGATGTAGGCCTCATAGTCCTCGTCCGTGCGCCGGCTGATGTGCACCAGCGCCTTGAGGATGCGCTCCGGGAACCCCTTCTCCTGGAGCTCGGTGACGGTGACCGGGCTACGCTCCAGGACGTCATGCAGTGCGCCCAGCACCTGCTCCTCCAGGTCATGGCCGCGCATCATCACGCGCATCACGTGCAGGATGTACGGTTTCTCGAAGCGGTCCACCTGGCCCTTGTGGACCTTGGCGGCCAGCCGGATGGCGCGCTCCAGCAGGTGTTCCTGCAACGGGTTCACTTGTCCAGGGTGATGCGGAGGTCGAGGGCCGCGGGATCCTTCATGATCACGCTCCAGTCCGTGTCGAGCTTCAACTGCCGGGGTTCGGGGCTCTCCTGGCTCACCCCTTCGGCCACCTGACGGTCACGGATGGCCTCGGCGAAGGTGAAGCTGTACTTGTAGTGCATGCGCTGCAGGAAGGCCGTGGGGTCGGTGCTGTCGCCGGTGGCGTCGGCCCCCATGTCATCGCCCATCTCCAGGGCGTGCCGGTTGTTGGTGCGCACCAGCGTGCTGCCGTCCCAGCGGAAGAAGTCGTGCGTGGTCCCGGTGCTGTCCGGCATCAGCACGTTGAGCGCTCCGTTCAGCGCATGGATGTCCTTGAAGCGGAAGGTGAGCCGCTGGACGTACTTCTCCTTTTTGTTCACCTTCACCTTGCTGATGCCCGGCATCGACTTGAGGGTGGCGGCCTGGTCCTTCATATCGAGGTCCCCGGGCCCACCATCGTCGCCCTTGCCTTCGCCCAAGGCCTCCAGGCTCTTCAGCATCTCCCCGAGAGCGCTCATGTCCACCACGTACTCCATGGTGCCGCTGCCGTCCTTCTTGAAGGTGTAGTTCTCCTCGATGGTGAGGCAGCCGGTGAGCAGGAGAACGGCCGCCATGGCTGACAGCAGGGGACGCAGGGTGCGGGGCATGGCGCAATGTAGCACCACGGCCGAAAGTGCCCGAGGATCGGCCGAACGGCCGGTGGATCAGAAGGCCAACCGGCCCTGCTGCTCCATGGCCAGCCGCAACTGGCCCACCTCCTTGCGCAGTTCCACCACGCTGCGGGCCAGGTCGTCGCGGCTCATGTTGGGCTCGGGCAGCTCGGCGCTGATGAAGTGCACGAACTTCCACACCTCCAGCACGTTGGTGACCTGCACCTCGAAGGGCGCGTAGAGCGGATTGGTGCTGCAGAGCAGCAGGGTGCCCTTCTCCTTCAGCTGGTTGTACACCACCTTGAAGACGATGCCATCGTCCTTGGTGACCACGATATAGGGCTGGCCGTCGCGGATGGTCTGCCAGTTCTGCACGTACTCGCCGGTGACCCAGGAACCATCACCCACAGGCGGCATGCTGTCGCCGCTGATCTGGAAGGTGCGGTACTTGCGGTCCTTGGCCAGAAAGGGCATCTGGAAGGTGGGCAGGATGCTGATGTACTCCGGATCGGCGTAGCCCAGCGCATAGCCGGCCTTGGCCTTCTCGGGCACCAGCTCCACGTTCTCGCGGTCCTCGCGGTCCACCGTGGTGGCCAGCACGCGCAGTCGCCGTCCACTGAGGTCGATGTCGCCCCCGCGCTCCAGGATGCCGAGCTGGCTTTCGCTGAGGGCCGTGAGCTCATCCTTGAGCAGCTTGTCGATGCTCACCTTGAAGTACTCGCTCATGCGCACGAGCAGGTCGAAGGACGGCTCGGCACTGCCGTTCTCGTAGCCGCTGTAGCTGCTGCGCTTGACATCGAGCGCGATGGCGACCTCCTCCTGCGAGCGGCCGCGGCGCTGTCGGAGGAGCTTGATGTTGGAGCCGAAGAGCAGGGTTGCCATGGGAAGGATGTGTTATGCTGTATGACGGTTGACAGTTGCTTGCCCCAGGTGCGGTCAGGGGTCCTGTGGTTTGAATCCGATCGATCGTCGCTGCTGCTCAGCGGCGGGCGAGACCAGTGCGGTGAGGTGATCGAAGATGGCCTGGATCTCCTCGTCGTGGCCGGAGAGGCGGCCCTCGAGCTGTTCCAGCTTCTGGAGGATCTCGCAGTGCGAAAGGAGCACCTCCCGCATCCGGCTGAAGACGCGGATGATGTGAATGTTGACCAGGATGGCCTGCTCGCTGTTGAGGACGCTGGAGAGCATGGCCACGCCTTGCTCGCTGAAGGCCATGGGGAGCACCCTGGAACCACCTCGTTCTGAGCGGACTCGCTCGTTTGAGGTGCCGAATTGGTACCTCAAAGCGGCCCACTCGGCAGAGGTCAGTTCGAACATGAAGTCCTCGGGGAAGCGGTTGATGTTGCGCCGTACCTGGCGCTTGAGGTGCTTGGTCTCCACACCGTAGAGCTCGGCGAGGTCGCGGTCCAACATCACCTTCTGGCCACGGATAACATGGATGCGGCCGGTGATGGCGGCATCGGGCGGGGCTACGGCGGTGTAGCTGGCCGGTGGCTCCTGGAGCAGGGTGTCCGTGGCGGTGTTCATGCTTCGTCGGGTTTGAAGCCGATCCGCTTGCGCGGCTCCGAAGGCGGAGCGAGCAGTTGCTTGAGGTGGTGGAAGAGCAGCTGGACATCGGCGCCCTGCTCCCCCACCCTGCGTTCCAACTGCTCCAGCCGCAGGAGGATGTCCTGGTGGGCGAGCATCACCTGGCGCATGCGCACGAAGAGGTCGATGATGCGGATGCTGACGGCGATGGCCCGTTCGCTGCGCAGGACATTGGCGAGCATGAGGACACCGTGCTCGGTGAAGGCGAAGGGCGGGTACTTGCCGTGCTCGCCCTGCTTTAAGGTCGCATTCTGCGACCTTAAAGCGTGGTCCTCTTCCAGGGAGAGCTCGAACATGAACTGCTCGGGGAAGCGCTCCATGTTGCGGCGCACCTGCTCCTTGAGGCGCCTGACCTCCACCCCATAGAGCTCGGCCAGATCACGATCAAGCATGACGCGCTGGCCGCCGATGAGGTGGAGCCGGCCGAGAAGCTGTTCATCGGTGGGAACCGGGGCGCCGTAGCCGGCAGGCGGCTCGGCCACCACGAGGTGCTCCACCGGTAGCAGGTCCGTGTGGGGCGACCTGAACGCTGGCCGTGCGCGGTGCAGGCCGGTGCGCGGGCGGCGGGTCGTCGCCGGAGTTCCCATCAGATCACTGATCAGTTATTCGACAGCGCAAACATAATGACTAATTTATCGGACGCAACATGACGGATATTTTGTCAGCACGGAGCTGTTGGCCGAACGCGAGGCCCGCGCCCGGGATGGGAGCGGCAGCTTGCCGCAGGCGGGCCGCTGGTGCCGCGCCAGCGAGGAGGCGACCGGAGGAAGCCACCGCAGCGGCTGAGGCACCCGGCACGGCAAGGCAACTACAGCGGACAGCCCGAAAGGCGCCCAAAGAACATGCACAACACCCATATGGATGCGCCTGTGGCGTCGACCCATCGGGTCGACAACCCCCAACGCCGATCATGGCATGTCGACCCTGAGGGTCGACGCAGCCGGAGCGTTGAACGATGACCACCGACCGACCATGGAACGCACCATCCTCCACCTGGACCTCAACACCTTCTTCGTGAGCGTGGAGCGCCTGCGCGAGCCGAAGCTGAACGGCAGGCCCGTGCTGATCGGCGCCGACAGCGACCGCGGCGTGGTGGCCAGCTGCAGCTACGAGGCGCGCGCCTTCGGCATACGCAGCGCCATGCCCATGAAGATGGCCAAGCAGCTGTGCCCCGAAGCCATCATCCTGCGCGGCGACAGCGGCCTGTACCTGAAGAAGAGCGACGAGGTGACCGAGATCATCCGCGCCAGTGTGCCGCTGTTCGAGAAGAGCAGCGTGGACGAGTTCTATGTGGACCTGAGCGGCACCGACCGCTTCCACGGCAGCCGCAAGCTGGCGAAGGAGCTGCGGCAACGCATCATCAAGGAGAGCGGACTGCCCAACAGCTTCGGGCTCTCCGTCAACAAGACGGTGAGCAAGGTGGCCACCGGCGAGGCCAAGACGGGCGCGGGCGAATGGTACGTGGAGCGGGGCACCGAGAAGCCCTTCCTGGCGCCGATGCCGATCGAACGCATCCCCGGCGTGGGCGAGAAGACCGCGCACCTGCTGCGCAGCATGGGCGTGGCGCGGATCCACACCCTGCAGGAAGTGCCCATCGACCTGATGCAGCGGCTCCTGGGCGAGCACGGGCCGGTGCTGTGGCGCAAGGCCAACGGCATCGACGACAGCCCGGTGGTGGCCTGGCACGAGCGCAAGAGCATCAGCACCGAACGCACCTTCGAACGCGACACCATCGACATGGTGAAGCTGAAGGGCATGCTGACCGCCATGGCCGAGAGCCTCGCCTTCCAGCTGCGCAAAGGGAGCAAGCTCACCAGCTGCGTGGCCGTGAAGATCCGCTACGCCGACTTCAACACCCACCTGAAGCAGCTGCGCATCCCCTACACCGCCTGCGACCACCTGATCCTGCCCGTGGTGCACGAGCTGTTCCGCACGCTGTACGACCGCCGCCAGCGCATCCGCCTGATCGGCGTGCGCTTCAGCCACCTGGTGGGCGGCGGGCACCAGATGAACGCCTTCACCGACACCGCCGAGGCCATGAGCCTCTATCAGGCCATGGACAGGATCCGCAAGCGCTTCGGCGACCGCACGGTGATGCGCGCCTGCGGCATGGACGCGCGCAGCATCGGCCGCATGGACAACCCCTTCGACGGGCAGGCGCCGGTGCTGTTGGCGAACAGGAGAACGTAGGGGTACCTCGAAGAACCTCGCTCCGGCGGCGTTCATGGCAGGCTCTCGGGCCGTATACACTTGCTCTCCTTCGGTCATACTTCGTTCCTCCTCAGTCGGATACTTCGTTTCAGTATCCTCCTTTCGGAGCGCCTCGTCTGACCGAACGATAGCTGCGTGCGCCATCCGTTCGAGGTTCTTCGAAGTACCCGTAGGTGAATGAAAAATGTAAAATGATGAATGTAGAATGGTCAACGTCCCAGCGAGGCATTTGCGGTCCCAAGGCTGCGGAGCCATCATTCTACCTTCACCATTTTACATTCTACATTTTTCATTCCTGCTTTTTGGCAGGGCGTGCCCCCGCTCAAGAGCAGCGGGGTCGGGTGCTGCGCTGTAGCTGCTTCGGCCCGGCCTGCATCCACGGCCCTGCGGTGGCTTCCTCCGGTCGCCTCCTCGCTGCACGTGGCCGCACGGCCGTTCCTTCAGCAGGCTGCCGCTGCGCCCCCTCACGCGGGTATCGCCATCCACCGCAGGCTGTGCGGAACTGTTCCACGACCGCAGGACCCTGAAGGTCGACCGGTCGCATTTTTGTAGAAACCCTCGCGGCATGCTCCATCGATACACCCTTCGTCTCCTTTCAATCGGCATGGTGCTCGCGATCTCCGCTGCACCCGCACAGACGCTCACCGAGGCCGGCAGCGTTCCGGTCCTAGGGCACACAGAGACCCGCACGTTCTATGCGGACTTCAGCACCGGCGGCCTGACCACAACGGGCACGGGCAATATCTGGGACCTGAGCGCGGCCACCCCGTTCGGGGCATCCGCTACCGTCACCTATACGGCGGCTGGCGACAGTCCATACGCGGCGTCATACCCCGGCACCACACTCTGCATGCATCGCGACGCCGGAGGTCCGAACGAGGAGTGGCGACACTTCCACGTCGACGCATCCATCGCCGAACTGCTCGGCGCCAATACGGATGCGTTCGATGGCGGGCGAACACTATGCACCTTCCCGTTCAGCATGGGAAGCACGTTCACCGATACGTATTCCATCAATGGCGGTTCGCCCTATACCGAGACCGACACCTATGTGGCCAGTGGGCAACTGGTGACCCCGTGGGGTACAGTGCCTGATGTGGTGATGGTCTCGGTGAACGCAGGGTTCTCCTACTACTTCTACAGCGCGGACAACGTGCTGGACGCCATCGGCACCTACACCCCGGGGTTCGGCTCCGATCTGTGGCGTGTGGAGGAGAACACCGGGATCGACGGAAAGGCCCCCGCGGCGATCGGGATCTGGCCTGTGCCAGCCCATGGCCAGGTGACGCTTGCACTACCGTTCAGCGGTACCATGCGCGTCGAAGTGCTGGACGCCTCAGGGCGCCAGGTGCTGACCACCACCACCACGGTGACCACCGGAACGCTCAACCTCGCATCGTTCATCCCGGGCTCTTACATGGTCAGGGCTGTCGATATGCACGGGGATCGGGCCATCGGTCGCCTGCTGGTGCAGTGAACATCCCCGCGGGTCACGACTCCGGTCCGTGGTTCCAACGGTCACGGCATGCCGCAGGCCGACCAGCATCGGCACAAGAGCCCTAGCGTGGCCCCAGACACCCCGGCCTACACCGGCTCGAAGTGCGCGGTGAAGTGCCCCAGGAAGCGCGGCTCCTTGGTGATGCGGAAGCCCGTGGCGCGGTCGCGCTCGGCCACCACCCGTGCGAAGCTCTGCACCACGTGGTCGATGTGGCTCTGCGTGTACACGCCCCGCGGGATCGCCAGGCGCACCAGGTCCATGGCGGCGGGGATGAGCGCGCCAGCGGCATCGTACTTGCCGAACTCACCGAGCCACCTCCACGCACCGGATGCCGCCGATGCGGTACAGCGCACACACCAGCCTGGCCGGGGTATTGCTCCACCGCGATGTGCGGGTAGAGCCCACGCGCATCCACGTACACCGCATGGCCGCCCACCGGCCGCATGATGGGCGCGCCCAGCGCCATGAGGTGCTCGCCCAGGTAGCGCGTGCTGGTGATGCGGTGGTCGAGGTAGTCCGGATCGAACACCTCCTTCAGCCCCTGGGCCACCGCCTCCATGTCGCGGCCCGAGAGACCGCCATAGGTGGTGTAGCCCTCGGTGATGATGAGCAGGTACGTGATCTCGTCCGCGAGCCTGTCATTGCGCAGGGTGAGGAAGCCGCCCATGTTCACCAGCGCGTCCTTCTTGGCGCTCATGGTGGCAGCATCGGCCAGGCCGAACATCTCCTGCGCGATGCTGCGGTCGGCGTAGCCGGGCTCGCGGTCGCGGATGAACCACGCGTTCTCGGCGATGCGGCAGGCATCGAGCACGAAGAGGATGCCATGGCGGCGGCACACGGCCTGCACGGCCTTCGCGTTGCCCATGCTCACGGGCTGCCCGCCACCGCTGTTGTTGGTGACCGCAAGGACCACCGTCGCCACGTTGGCCGCGCCCTTCCGCGCGATGGTGCGCTCCAGCGCCTCCACGTCGTGATCCCCCTTGAAGGGATCGAGCGCCTGCGGGTCGCGCCCCACGGCCACGGGCAGGTCGACGGCCTCGGCCCCACTGAACCAGATGTTGGCGCGCGTGGTGTCGAAGTGGGTGCTGCTCATGAACACCTTGCCCTTGCCGCCCAGGTGACCATGGAGCAGGCGCTCGGCCGCGCGCCCCTGGTGCGTGGACAGGATGTGCGGCATGCCGGTGAGGTCCTTCAGTTCGGCCTCGAACCGCTCCCAGCTGCGCGCGCCGGCGTACGACTCATCCCCGCGCATCAGGGCGGCCCACTGCTCGCTGCTCATGGCGCTCGTGCCGCTGTCGGTGAGCAGGTCGATGAGCACATCGTCGCTGCGCAACAGGAAGGGGTTGTACCGGGCGGCCTTGAGGCAGGCGCTGCGCTGCTCCTCAGTGGGGCTCCACCATCTTGATGCGGAAGGGTTCGAAGACGACGGGCTTCATGGGGCTCAAGGAAGGAGCCGTGCTCGGGGACCACATGCCGGCCATCAGCCTTCGACCGGTCCACCCGATCGGTCGCCGCTCATGTGATCCGGCCCCGGTTCCGCCTTCCGCGTCGCAACTTGCCGGCACAACACCAGCCGGGCATGGAACTCGTCATCAACGGACTCAGCAAGACCTACGCGAACGGCGTCAAGGCCTTGGACAACGTCAGCCTCACCATCCCCACGGGCATGTTCGGCCTGCTGGGGCCCAACGGCGCGGGCAAAAGCACGCTCATGCGCATCCTCGCCACCCTGCAGGAGGCGGACAGCGGCAGCGCCATGCTCGGCGACCTGGACGTGCTGCTCCGGAAGCAGGAGGTCCGCCGGGTGCTGGGCTATCTGCCGCAGGAGTTCGGCGTGTACCCGCGTGTGAGCGCGTACGAGATGCTGGACCATATCGGGTTGCTGAAGGGCGTGATCCACAACGGCGAACGCAAGGCGCTCGTGGAAGCGCTGCTGCAGAAGGTGAACCTGTGGGAGCACCGCAAGCGCCGCATCGCCGGCTTCAGCGGGGGCATGAAGCAACGTTTCGGCATCGCACAATCGCTCATCGGTGAGCCGAAGCTCATCATCGTGGACGAGCCCACGGCGGGCCTCGATCCCGGAGAGCGCAACCGGTTCTACAACCTGCTCACGGAGATCGGCGAGAACGTGGTGGTGATCCTCAGCACCCACATCGTGCAGGACGTGCAGGAGCTGTGCGGCAACATGGCCATCATCAACAAGGGCCGCCTGCTCTTCGCCGGGTCCCCGAACGATGCGCTCGCCGCCGTGAAGGGGCGCATCTGGGAGAAGAGCATCCCCAAGCAGGAGCTTGAGGCGCACAACGCGTCGTTCAACGTGATCAGCAACAAGCTCATCGCCGGGCGGCCGGTGATCCACGTATACAACGAGGGACGCCCGGACGGTTTCGCACCTGCCGAGCCTACGCTGGAGGACGTGTTCTTCAGCCACATCAACGGCGCTCATCAACCTGTGACGGCATGACCTGGCGGCTCTTCCTCAAGGAACTGCGCCATTGGCTGAGGCAGCCCATGGTGTACATCTTCCTCCTGCTGTTCGCGCTCCTCGCCTTCGGGGCCGTGACGTGGGACAAGCTGGTGATCGGCGGGCAGATGGCGAACGTGAAGCTGAACGCCCCGTTCATGGTCTTCCAGTGGTACTCCGGACTGGCCTTCATCGGGCTGTTCATGGTCACGGCCTTCGTGAACGCCGCGGCCATCCGCGACTTCACCTACAACACGTCGCAGATCATGTTCAGCACACCGCTGCGGAAGGGCGAGTACCTCCTCGGTCGGTTCCTCGGAAGCACCCTCGTGGCCTCCATCCCCCTGCTCGGCATCACACTGGGTGTGCTGATCGGCAGCCTGATGCCCTGGGTGGACCCGGAACGCATCGGTGCGAACGACCTGGCGGCCCACGCTCAGGCCTACCTCTACCTCACCCTGCCCAACATCCTGTTCTCCGCCGCGGTGATCTTCTCGGTGGCCGCCCTGGTACGCAGTACCGCCGCAGCCTACATCACCGCCGTGGTGATCATGGTGGCCGCAGGCTTCGCGGGCGAGCTCATGGGCGAGATGGACAACCAGACCCTGGCCGCCCTGCTCGACCCCTTCGGTGAAACGGCCTTCCGGCTGGTGACCCGCTACTGGACCGTCGAGGAGAAGAACTCCGCTCTGCTCCCCATCGGGGGCGTCCTGTTGTGGAACCGGATCCTCTGGACCACGATCTCCGCAGGGATCTTCGTGTTCTGCGCCCGGCGTTTCAGCTTCACGGACCGAAAGGCCGGGCGGGTGACGGCGAAGCTGTCCGAGGAGGCGCCCGCGACCGGTCACGTGGAGCTTCCGCAGGTGAAGCGTGAGCACGGTGGGCGCGCGCATCGGCGGCAGTTCCGCCGCATCGCCTGGAACGACTTCCGCGGCATGCTGAAAGGCACGGCCTTCATGATCGTGGCAGGCATCGGGCTGGTCAACATGTTCTTCGGCCTGGCCTTCTCCACCTCGCTCTATGAGAACGAGATCCTGCCGGTGACCTACCATGTGGTGGACATGATGCGCGGCTCGTTCGACCTGTTCACCATGATCCTGATCGTGTTCTACAGCGGGCTGCTCGTGTGGAAAGAGCGGGAACCGAAGCTGGACGAAGTGCACGATGCCACGCCCGTTCCGCTGGGTCTTGGCCTGGCCGGCAAATACACCGCCCTGGTGATGCTCCTGGCCGTGCTGCTCGTCGGATCGGCCTTCGGGGGCATGCTCTTCCAACTGGTCAAGGGCTACACCCGGTTGGAACCGGGCGTGTACCTCGGCATGTACATCCTTCCCGGGCTGGTGAGCTTCAGCACCATGGCGGCCCTCTCCTTCCTGGTGCATGTGCTGGTGAACAACAAGTACGTGGGCTATGGTGTGTTCATCGCGGTGATGTTCCTCCCCGGCATCCTGTGGAACGCGCTGGACGTGAACACCAACCTGGTGAGCTTCGGCGGAGCGCCCGGCATCACATACTCCGACATGAACGCCTACGGCACCGCCCTGAAGGGGTGGCTCTGGTTCAAGGCGTACTGGTGGGCCTTCGCCCTGCTGCTGCTGCTGCTGTCCATGGCCTTCTGGGTGCGCGGCAAGGAGACCGGGGTCCCCCAGCGGATGCGCGCGGCCGTCGCCCGGTTGAAGCGGAACCGACGCCTCGTGTGGCCGGCCCTGGCCTTGTGGGTCGGGCTGGGTGCGTGGAGCTATTACAACACCAAGGTGCTCAACGAAGTGCCGAACGGTGATGCGCAGGAAGAGGACGCCGCGCACTATGAGAGGACCTACAAGCGCTGCTCGGGCATCCATCAGCCGCATTACACGGACATCGACTTCGCCATCGACCTCGACCCGGAAAACCGCGGTCTGAAGAGCGTGGCGAAGGTCACGGTGCGGAACAAGGGCACTTCGGCGATCGATTCACTGCACCTCGTGCTGGGTGAAGGCATTGAACAGGAGGTGGAGATCCCCGGAGCCACCCTGGTGGTGAACGATGAGCAGGTCAACTACCGCATCTACAGGCTGGACCGGCCGCTCGCTCCCGGGGCCGACCTGCGCTTCACCGTCACGGCCACACATGTGGAGAAGGGCTTCGAGAACTCGGTGACCGTGATGCAGATCAACCGGAACGGCACCTTCTTCAACAACATGGACATCCTGCCCAACATCGGGTACAGCGACCGGTACGAGCTTCAGGACAGGTACGACCGCAAGAAGCATGGGCTGGGTCCCAGGGAGCGGATGCCCCGGCTCGCGGACGATGCGGCCCGACGCATGCAGACCTACCTGATGCCCAACAGCGACTGGGTGAACGTCCGCACGGTGATCAGCACATCGCCCGACCAGATCGCCGTCGCCCCTGGCTCGCTGAAGCGCGAGTGGACCGAGAACGGTCGCCGCTACTTCGAGTACGTGGTCGACCACAGGAGCATGAACTTCTACTCGTTCATGAGCGCACGCTACGAGGTGCACCGCGAGAAGATCGGCGACATCGATGTGGAGGTGTACTACCACGCACCCCATGCGGAGAACGTGCCGCGCATCGCCAACAGCATCAAGAAGAGCATCGCGTACTACAATGCGCACTTCGGTCCGTACCGCCACAAGCAGGCCCGCATCATCGAGTTCCCCCGCTACCAGGACTTCGCCCAGGCCTTCCCCGGCACGATGCCATACAGCGAAGGCATCGGCTTCATCTCGGACTTCAGCGACACCACGGACATCGACATGGTGTTCTACGTGGTGGCCCACGAGATGGGGCACCAGTGGTGGGCGCACCAGGTGATCGGCGCGAACATGCAGGGGAGCACCCTGCTCAGCGAGAGCATGGCGCAGTACAGCGCGCTGATGGTGATGGAGGACGAATTCGGCCGGCACAGCGCCCGCATGCGCCGGTTCCTCAAGCTCGAGAGCGACCGCTATCAGCGATCGCGCGGCACCGAGGAACTGAAAGAGGTGCCGCTGATGGAGGTGGAGAACCAGGGCTACATCCACTACAACAAGGGCAGCGTGATCCTCTACTGTCTGCGCGACTTCGTGGGCGAGGACAACCTGAACAGGGCCTTCCGGGCGCTGGTGGACACCTTCGGGTATGCTGAGCCTCCTTACCCGACCGCGCTCGACATGGTGCGCGAGCTGGAGAAGGTGGTGCCTGACAGCCTGGATTATCTGTTGGAGGATGGCTTCAAGCGCATCACCCTGTACAACAACCGGATGGGGGAGGCCACGGCCCGCATGCTGGCGGACAGCACCTACGAGGTGAAGTTGAAGCTGTGGGGGGAGAAGAACCACGCGGACTCACTGGGACGGGAGACCCCGGCGGCCATGAACGACTGGTTGGACGTGAGCGTCCTGCGCTACCCGGCGATCGGGCGAAACGCGGACAAGTCGCTGAACGATGTGCCACTGGTGCATCAGCGGTTGCGCCTGAAGAGCGGCTGGAACGAGCTCACCTTCATCGTGGACCGGAAGCCCCTGCGTGCGGAGATCGACCGCGACCACCTGTTCATCGACCGCGTGATGGACGACAACAGCAAGAAGGTGGAGGTACCGTAGGGTCGGCCCCTGGACCCGAACCCACGAATGACGGGAACTTCAAAGGCTGTTCGCACCGCATCCGGATCCATCCGCGCACTGCGGTCGGCCCACCAGAGACACCCAGGGTTCAATGATATCCCGTCTCATCCTCTTCGAACTGCGGTTCTGGAGCCGCCAGCCGCTGGTGTGGGTCTTTCTCGGCCTTGCGTTCGCCTTCGCATGCGCACTGGCGGTGTTCGAGAGCGGGGCGGAAGGCAGCCCCGGCATGGTGCACGTCAACTCGCCGCTCCATGTCTACGACCTCTACGCGAACCTCGCCTTCCTGTGGCTGCCCATGGTCACGGCCTTCGTGAACGCGACGGCCATTCGCGACTTCGCCCATCGAACGTCGGACATCGTGTTCAGCACGATGGTCACGCGCCGCCAGTACCTGATCGGCCGTTTCCTCGGCAGCACATTGGTGGCGCTCGCCCCCACCCTCGGTATCTCGGCCGGACTGGTCGTGGGCAGCTGGATACCGTACGGTGATGCCATCCGCTTCGGCCCGAACAGCTGGGTGGTGCACGGTCAGGCCTTCCTCTGGTTCGCCTTGAGCAGCATCCTGCTCCAGAGCGCAGTGATGTTCGCCGCGGCCACCTTCACACGGTCCACGGCAGCGGCGTTCGTCACCTCCATCGCCCTGCTGGTCATGAACGTGATGGCCACGGCCTACGCCACCGAGGTGGACAACGCGTGGCTCGCTTCGTTGCTCGATCCCTTCGGGGTTCAGGCGCTGGACGAGGTGACACGCTATTGGAGCGTTCACG
This sequence comes from Flavobacteriales bacterium, assembly GCA_016713875.1. Classification (NCBI taxonomy): domain Bacteria; kingdom Pseudomonadati; phylum Bacteroidota; class Flavobacteriia; order Flavobacteriales; species Flavobacteriales bacterium. The sequence continues at coordinate 341,492 of JADJOI010000003.1, read as the reverse complement.
ACAGCAATACGTCGCACCTGCCGCTCACCGGCGCGCTGGCGCGGAACAGGCTGCTATGGTCGGCCATGGCGGTCTGCATCTTCCTCGTGGGCTATGGGCGGTTCTCGTTCTCGGAGCGCCGGACCAGTGCACGACCTGTCCCCGATGGGCCGACACCGCCCGCCATGACCGCAGAGCTGCCGGTGACCCGCCGTTCGTTCGGTGGCCTGCCCGATGCGAAGAGCTTCGGCCGGCTGTTGCGATCGGACCTTACCAGCATCGTTCGTTCGCCGGTCTTCTGGGTCATCGTCGGGCTGGGTCTGCTCATGTGCCTGGTGGCCTTGAGCGAAGTGGACCAGGCCTTCGGGAATCGCTCATGGCCGGTCACCTACAATATCACCGAGCTACTGCGGGGCCTATCCATGCTCTTCATCGTGGTGCTGATCACCTACTACAGCGGTGAGCTCTACTGGCGCGACCGGGACATGGGCCTGGATGGCATCGCGCATGCGCTGCCCGTGCGGTCGCGCCATCGGATACTGTCCCATCTCACCGCGGTGCTCATCGTGGGGGGGCTCGTCCTTGTCCTCATGTCGCTGGCCGGCATGGCCACGCAGCTGGCCATGGGCTACACGCGCCTCCAGGCAGGCCTCTACCTTGTCTCGTTCATCGGCCCAGGTCTGGTCGCGTTCGCGTTCTGGTGCATGCTCGCGCTCGCCGTCCAGATGGTGGTGCATCACAAGTACGCGGGCTTCGGTCTTTTCGTCGTGCTCTTCGCGGTGAACACGCTCATCTGGCGGTTCCTGAAGGTGGAGTCGAACCTGATCGTGCTCTATGGCTCGCCGAGGCTCTGGTATTCGGACATGAACGGGTTCGGACCCTTCCTCATGCCGTGGCTCTTCTTCAAGGCGTACTGGCTCGCCTTCGCGAGCGTGCTGTTCTTCGGGGGTGCGCTCCTCCTCGTGCGAGGCGGTGAGACGACCTGGCGCTGGCGATCGCGCATCGCGGGCGGAAGGCTGCGCAGGTCATGGCCGGTGGGCGCGGTCCTTTGCGGGGTATGGCTCGCGTTCCTGGGTCTGGGCCTCTACAACACCCGCATCCTGAACGAGCCGCACACGCGCCAGGATACGGAGGCCTTGCAGGTGGCGTACGAACGCACCTACAAGCCGATGTCGAACACAGCGCTTCCGCATGTCACCGCGGTGGACATCACCATCGATCTGGATCCGGAGGCGCGCGCCATCAGCTACCACGCGAAGATGACGCTCACCAACAAGGGACCACGTGCGGTGGACACGCTCTGGTTCGGTCCGCCCGACCGGATGAAGCTGCGTTTCGACATCCCGGGGGCCAGGGATGTATTGAACGATAGCGCGCTCTTCGTGCGCATGTTCCGCTTGGATGAACCGCTCGCAACGGGTGATAGCATCCGGATCGGCGTCGCCTCGGAATGGCGCCAGCAGGGCTTCGGGAACGACGTGGACTTCCTGGAGCTCGTGGAGAACGGCACCTTCATCAACAACAACGACCTGCTGCCCACGACCGGCTACCAGGCGGATGCGGAGCTGATGGACCCCGGTGCGCGCCGCAAGCACTCGCTGCCGCCGAACAGGCGCATGGATCCGTTGAGCGACGATCCTCACGACCGGCGCTTCTCCGCGGTGATGCCCTACGCCGATCACATCCGGTTCTCATGCACGATCGGCACCGCTCCGGACCAGACCGCCATCGCGCCGGGCGACCTGAAGCGGGAATGGCGGGAGAACGGAATGCGTTGGTTCCGCTACGAAAGCGCCACGCCCATCTTCAACTTCTGGTCGGTGCTGAGCGCGCGGTACCGGATCACGAGGGAAGAGGTCGATGGCGTGATGCTGGAGGTGTACCATCATCCGGAGCATGGCTCAAACGTGCAGCGCATGTTGAAGGCGATGCGGGATGCGATCGGATATGCGTCGTCCAACTTCTCGCCCTACCAGCACAAGGTGGCGCGCATCATCGAGTTCCCGCGCTACCGTGGCTTCGCGCAATCGTTCCCAGGCACCATGCCGTACAGCGAGGCCATCGGATTCATCACCGACCTGCGCGACACGGCCCGGATCGACATGGTCCACTACGTGGTGGCGCACGAGGTGGCGCACCAATGGTGGGGCCACCAGGTGCTGGGACCGCGCATGCAGGGCAGCACCATGATGAACGAGAGCATGGCGCAGTACACCGCGCTCATGGTGCTGGAGAAGGAGTACGGCCGTGCGGCCATGCGGAAGTTCCTCAAGTACGAACGCGACACCTACCTGCGCGGTCGCGGGAAGGAGGGCATCGGTGAACTGCCGTTGATGAAGGTGGAGAACCAGCAGCACATCCATTACAGCAAGGGCAGTGTGGTGATGTACGGGCTGAAGGACCTCATCGGCGAGGAGCGTGTGAACGCCGCCTATCGGGCCTTCGTGGACTCGTTCGCTTTCCAAGGCTCGCCCTATCCGACCACGCTCGATCTGTACCGCTCCTTGGAGGCTGTTACGCCGGACAGCCTGCGCTACCTGCTGGAGGACGGATTGAAGCACATCACCTTCCACCGCAACGCCGTGACCTCCACGAAGGCGGAGCGCAACGCGGACGGCTCATGGACGGTGGCGGCCGTGATCACCTGCGCCAAGCTCCACGCGGACCCGCTCGGCAAAGAGACCGAAGTGCCGATGAACGACTGGCTGGATGTCGCCGTGGAGCAGGAAAGCGGCGAAACGAAGCAACGCGTGCGGTCGCGTTCCGGGGAGAACTCGGTGCGCATGACCGTCCCACGGAAGCCCAAGGCCGTGGTGGTGGATCCCGATCACCTGTTCTTCGACAGGGAGGTGGAGGATGACCGGCGCGCGGTGGACTGACCCTCACTTCGTCCCGTACCGCGGATCGGGCCTCCATGGCAGCTTCTCCATGCTGATGGTACGAAGCGCACAGTGCCCGAACTCCTCCTCCACCACACCGGTCAGGCGGTACACACCGCGCCCACCGAAGGGATACCGCGCGGCCACCTGTGGGAACTGCGTGCTGTCCCAGAAGTCGCCCGCCGGATCGATGAAGCACCCGAAGCTCATGTAATTGCCCGTCTGCGTGGTGGTGGCCTTCACGTGGATCATGTAACCGAGCATCTCCACCGTTCTGCCCACACACGAGCTCATCTCCCGCGCTGGAATGCGGATGGTGCCCTCGCGCTGCCCTTCGCGCACAGTGGACAGTGCCACCGCGCGGGTCCCTCGCGCAACAGTGCCTTCGCTCGGGCCGTCGCGCTCAGTGGACAGTGGCGCCGCGCGGGTCTCTCGCACTACAGTGCCTTCGCTCGGGCCGTCGCGCTCAGTGGACAGTGGCGCCGCGCCGGGCGCTTGCGCAACAGTGCCTTCGCTCGGCCCTTCGCGCTCAGTGGACAGTGCCACCGCGCGGGTCCTTCGCGCAACAGTGCCTTCGCTCGGCCCTTCGCGCTCAGTGGACAGTGCCACCGCGCGGGTCCCTCGCGCAACAGTGCCTTCGCTCGACCCTTCGCGCTCAGTGGACAGTGCCACCGCCCGGGTCCCTCGCGCAACAGTGCCTTCGCTCGGCCCTTCGCGCTCAGTGGACAGTGCCACCGCGCGGGTCCCTCGCGCAACAGTGCCTTCGCTCGACCCTTCGCGCTCAGTGGACAGTGCCACCGCCCGGGTCCCTCGCGCAACAGTGCCTTCGCTCGGCCCTTCGCGCTCAGTGGACAGTGCCACCGCGCGGGTCCCTCGCGCAACAGTGCCTTCGCTCGACCCTTCGCGCTCAGTGGACAGTGGCGCCGCGCCGGGCGCTTGCGCAACAGTGCCCTCGCTCGGCCCTTCGCGCTCAGTGGACAGTGGCGCCGCGCGGGTCTCTCGCACTACAGTGCCTTCGCTCGACCCTTCGCGCTCAGTGGACAGTGGCGCCGCGCCGGGCGCTTGCGCAACAGTGCCTTCGCTCGGCCCTTCGCGCTCAGTGGACAGTGCCACCGCGCGGGTCCCTCGCGCAACAGTGCCTTCGCTCGACCCTTCGCGCTCAGTGGACAGTGCCGCCGCGCCGGGCTCGCACGCTACAGTGCCTTCGCTCGGCCCTTCGCGCTCAGTGGACAGTGCCACCGCGCGGGTCTCTCGCGCTACAGTGCCCTCGCTCGGCCCGTCGCGCTCCGTGGACAGTGGCGCCGCGCCGGGCGCTTGCGCATGGGCACTGTCGCGTGCTTGCTGGTGCGCAGGCACTGTGCGCGGATGGCTTTGTGCGTCGGCACTGTCGTGTGTCGGCTCCGTGCGCAGGCACTCCACTTGAACAAGGGTGAACGGATCGCACAGCGGGAAGCCGAGCAGGTCCAGCTCGTCGTAGGCATCGGCCAGCGGGTAGTGCTGCAGGTCGGGCAATCGGGGCTCTTCCACCCGGGTGACGAAGAGGTCGCCATCAGCGGTGACGCGCGCGGGCTGGTGCAGCAGCGTCAGGTCCCACAGCAGGTGCGGCTTGCTCTTGCCGGTGAAACGCAGCGCACCGGCACGGATCAGGATGCGCGCCTGTTCCACGGCCAGCGGCACACGCTTCAGCAGGTCCTGCAGGTCCGTGAAGGGGCCGTTGCGGCGGCGCTCGTTCAGGATCAGTTGAACGGTCCCGTTCTCGAGGCTCTTGATGTTGGCCAAGCCCAGGTAGATGAGGGGAGAGAGTGGGGAGAGTGGCGAGTGGCGAGCAGTGAGTGGCGAGTGGCGTGGGTGCATCTTACTCGCCACTCGCCACTCACTGCTCGCCATGCTGTGCAGAGAACAGAGCTCTTCACTGGTATTCACGCACGGCGCCTCGATCACGGCCCCGGCGCGCTTGGCCTCGTGCAGGTAGAACTCCGTGCGGTAGAAGCCGCCGAAGTTGTTGGCCACGCCCACCAGGAACTCCAGCGGGTGGTGCGCCTTCAGGTAGAGGCTCTGGTAGCTCTCCACCGCGTAGCTGGCGCTGTGGCCCTTCGCGAAGCTGAAGCTGGCGAAGCTCTGGATCTGCCGCCACACCTCCTCGGCCTCGCCGGGCGGATAGCCGAAGGCCCTGCAGTTGTCGAAGAACTTCCGCTCCACCAGCTTGAACTCCGGCCGGTCGCGGTAGCGGATGTTCATGCCGCGCCGCACCTGGTCGGACTCCTCCAGGTCAAGCCCGCCGTAGAGGTGCACCACCTTGATCACATCTTCCTGGTACACCATCACGCCGTAGGTCTCGGGCATGATCTCCAGCAAGCGCTTGGGCGCCTGCTTCACGCGCTCGGGATCGTTGTGCCGCAGCAGGTACTCGCGCATCATGCCGCTCTCCGCCACGCCCGGACGGATGATGCTGCTCGCCGCCACCAGCCCCAGGTAGTCGTCCACCTTCAGCTTCTTCAACAGCATCCGCATGGCCGGGCTCTCCACATAGAAGCAGCCGATGGTGTCGCCCTTGCGCAGCAGCTCCTTGATCGCGGGATCCTGCTTGAAGCGCGCGATGTCGTGGATGTCGATGTGGGGAGAAGAGGTGAATGGCGAATGGGAGTTGGTGAATGGAGGCGTGCTCTGCATTCCCCATTCACCATTCGCCAACTCCCATTCACCTCCCGTATTCGCGTTCACCAGCTCCACCGCATCCCGGATGTGCCCCAGCCCGCGCTGGCTCAGCAGGTCGAACTTGTGCAGGCCCAGGTCCTCGCACTCCAGCATGCTGATCTGCGTTACGGGAAAACCCTTCGGCGGACGGAACAGCGCCGCGAAGTGCGTCACCGGTTTCTCGGTGATCACGATGCCGCCGGCGTGGATCCCCAGGTGGTGCGGCATGCCGATCAGCTCCTTCGCGTAGCGCACCACCGCGCGCGCCACCTTGTCCAAATCGCCGCTCTTCGAATACGCGCTGGGCCGGCCGCGGGCGTAGTAGCCGTGGTCACCCTCGCTCAGCGCGTCGATCTCCGCCGGCGGAAGTCCCACGGCCTTGCCGAGCTCGCGTATGGCGCCGCGCCACTGGAACGTGGTATAGGTGGCGATCTGCGCGGCGTGGATCCCGCCCGCACGGCCGTCCGGCGTGTTGTACTTGCCGAACACGTAGCGGTACACCTCATCGCGGTCCTTCCAGCTGAAGTCGATGTCGAAGTCGGGCGGCTTCTTGCGCGCGGGGTTGATGAAGCGCTCGAAGTAGAGGTCCAGCTCCATCGGGTCCACGTCCGTGATCCGCAGGCAGTACGCCACCAGGCTGTTGGCGCCGCTGCCCCGCCCCACATGGAAGAACCCGCGACCGCGCGCGTGGTCCACGATGTCCTGGTTGATCAGGAAGTAGCTGATGAAACCCATGCGCTCGATCACGTCCAGCTCGTGGTGCATGCGTGCGAGGATCTTCGGCGTCACCTCCGGATACCGGTAGCGCAGGCCCTCGCGCGTGTCGCGGTGCAGCTTCTCACGGTCCGCCCGCGCACTGCCGGTGAAGGCCGCCCGCGTCTTGTCGCTGCCGTCGACGGCGATGCTACAGTCCTCCAGCAGGCGTTGCGCATTGCCCACCAACTGCGGGAAGTCGCGGTAGATGCTACGCACTTCCTCCTCGCTGTGGAACAGTTCACCGGCATCGGCCAGCTCCTCCTTCGGCAGCATGCTCACCACGGTGTTCTTCGCCACCGTGCGCAGCAGACGGTGGATGGTGTGGTCCTTCTTCGCACGGAACGTCACCGGCATCAGCGCAACGAGGTCGTTCATCCTGTTCCTCCACGGCGAGAAGGGCAGCCGCGTGAGGTCGGACGGCCTGATGCCCACGCGCTCGTTCGGCCGCAGTTGGTGTGGCGCGTGGGCGAAGGGGTGGATGAAGAACACGTCCTCCAGCTCGGGGGGCGCTCCGGCAAGGCCTCGTCATCCAGCAGGTGCGGGCTCAGCAGTTCGTTCAGCCGCTGGAAGCCATCGTTGTTCCGCGCCAGGCCGATGTACAGCAGCTTCGGCCCCTGCCGGAACTCGATGCCCGCCACCGGGCGCACGCCGTAACGCGGGGCGTCGCGCACCAGGTCGGGGATGCCCGCCGAGCAGTGGATGTCGGTGAGCGCGAAGGAGCGCACGCCCATCCGCGCCGCCTCCTCCAGGAGCGCATCGGGCTTCATCACCCCGTGGGTGAAGCTGAACCAGCTATGGCAGTTGATGAACATGGGGATGTCCGATCGGTGGCCGCCTGCGGGCTGTCCGCTTTGGCCGGCTCGCTGCACGCGGCAGCGCATCGGGCTCCGGGGCCTGCTCGTTCCTCGCAGTCTCCTCGCTCCGTGCGCCGCTCGCGCTTCGCTTCACCGGTCCGCCGCTTCCATCCCGGGCGGGCATGACGTTTTTCGCGTCGATCTCGCGACGGATAAGATAGCGCGCCTGCGGATCCTCAGCGACGCTCGGCAGGCAGCTGCGCCACCACCCACCCGGACGGCCCATGCCACAGCACCCGGGCGCCCTGCGCGATGGCCGCTTCCCAGTTGGTCGCCGGCGGCAGGTCCGCCCATTGCTCGGCAAGAGCGGCGGGGCGCACCACCACCAGCGCACCAGGCTCGAACCGCGCGATGCGGCCGTACCACAGCTCGTGCACGGCCACGCCGGGCACCTGCTCCATCAGTGGGCCGCCCATTCCGTGCGTGTACACCACCTGCGGCCGCAGCGCACGCACCACCCCCGCCAGCTCCCGCTCCTCGGCCGCCTGCCGCACAAAGGGCGCCATCGCCCGCACGAACAACAGCAGCTGCACCAGCGCCAGGGCCGTCACCACCATCCGGCGCGCCGCACCGCGCTCCTCCGCCCAGGCCAGCGCACGGCCGAACGCCGGGAACAGCGCGATCGCCGCGAACGGCTGCCCCAGTGCCAGCACCCGGTCGTTCTGGAAAGGCAGGCCCGCGAGCAGCAGCAGGTACGCCGCCAGAAGCACCAGCGCCAGCCGCACCGCCGGCACGCGCACATCGCTCCGCCGTACGAACGGCAGCACCAGCAGCCCTGCGGGCAACAGCCCGGGATGCACGAACACCCCGAGCACGTACAGCACGTTGGGCAGGGTGTAGCGCAGTACGCCGTCGTCCGACGTGTGCGTCCGTGCCACCATGTGCGGCACGGACCACTCCTGCAACGGGGTGCGCAGGGCCGGCAGGCCGGCGTTCGCCGCGATGAGGATGGCGCCGGCCAACGCCCCGATGGCCGCCAGCACCCACAGCCATCCGCGCCGGCCCGCCGGAAGCCCCCACGGCCAGGTCAACGCCAGCACCAGCACCAGCGGGGCACAGGCCGTGCGGAAGCCCACCGCCACAGCGCCCGCCGCCGCGGCCATCGCAAGGTCCGGCCACCGCCGTCGTTCGTTCCACAGGAGCGTGCACGCCGTGGCGATCAGCACGGCCGCCATCGCCGGCACGTCGCTCATCACCGTGTGGGCGTAGCGCAGCACGAAGGGGGCGCCACCGATGATCAACATCGCGTAGAGGCCCGGGGCGTGGCCCGGCCCGGCCTGGCGAAGGAGGATGCCGCGACCGGCGAGCACCAGGGCCACCCACGACAGGCCCGTCACCAGCCGCAGCGCCGCATGCTCCGCACCGAAAGCGCCGCCCAGCAACGCCCCCAGCAGGGGATACCCCATCGGGTGCTCCACCATCATCGGGCGCGGGGCACCCTGCGCCCAGGCCGTCCACTGCCGCGCCAGCCGCAGGTAGTCGTGCGCATCGGCCCCGAGAAGCCCCTCGAACCCGGCCATGCCGAGGAGAACGGCCAGCGCGGACCATAATGTGATCAGCACACCCGGCAGTGCCCAGGCCCGTACCTGCTCCCGCATCGCGCCGCCCAAAGTAGCATCCCCCCTCCGCGGCATCCGGTCGACCGGGCAACGTTCGCACGGGGCGCGCTGTCTTGGTTCGTAGTCTATCTTCGACGACCCCGCCCTGCCGACGTGCCGCCGATCCTGACCGAACCCCTCGGACCCGTCGTGGCCGGGCCTGCCACCGGCGACGACCGGCGTCGGGCCGGTGCCCTGTGCTCCATCCTGCGCACGCTGGCCTACTTCGACGTGTTCCGCCATCCGCTCACCAGCGCCGAGGTGCTGGCCTTCTCCTGCGCCGGCCGCCCGGCGCCGTCCGAGGTGGAGGACCTGCTGCAGGAGCTGCATCGCGATGAGGTGATCGCGAACGTGGGAGCGTACTGGGGCCTGCGCATCACCGAGACCGATGTGCGGGCGCGGCACGAGGATGCGAAGCGCGCCGAGGCACGCATGCCCAAGGCACGGCACATGGCCCGCCGCATCGCCCGCACCCCTTTCGTGCGCGCCGTGTTCGTCAGCGGAAGCCTCAGCAAGGGCCGCCTCGCGACCGATGGGGACATCGACTTCTTCATCATCACCGCTCCGGGCCGTCTCTGGCTGGCGCGCACCCTGCTCATCGCCTACAAGAAGCTCTTCCTGCTCAACAGCCGTCGCGATTTCTGCATCAACTACTTCCTGGACACGGACCATCTGGCCGTGGAGGACCGCAACCGCTTCACCGCCACCGAGGTGATCACCCTGCTGGGGCTTCACGGCAACGGTACACGCGATGCCTTTTTCCGAGCGAACCAATGGGCTTTCGAGCTGCTGCCCGCGGCCCGCGTGCCGCACGTTCCGGAGGTGGACGCCGGCGGCGAGGCCCGCAAGGCCTTCTGGGAGCGGCTGCTCGGCAGCGTCTTCGGGGAGATGCTCGACAACTGGTCCATGGCCCTCACCTGGCGCTATTGGCGCTGGAAGTTCAACGACATGGACCCCCGCACCTTCGACCTGGCCCTGCGCACGCGCACTTATGTGAGCAAGCATCATCCGCGCAACTTCCAGCGCCGCGTGCTCGACGCCTACCACGAACGGCTCCGCGACCTGGAGCTGCGTACCGGACGATCCCTGAGCTGACATGGCCCGGGTGCTGCTCACCAACGCCTACTTCCACCGCCTCGACCGCAAGCAGTGGCAGGACGCGCGCCCCTACCCCCCGCTCGGCACCCTGCTGGCCGCGGCCGTGCTGCGCGAGGCCGGTCACGCGGTGCATGTGCATGACAGCGGTCTCGCCCGCGGACCGGAGGACCTCCTGCCCGCCCTGGAGGCCCACGCACCCCGGGTGCTGGTGATCCAGGACGACGGCTTCAACTACCTCACCAAGATGTGCCTCACGGTGATGCGCGAGGCCTGCCTGCGCATGATCGGCCTGGGCAAGCAACAGGGCTGCCTGGTGGTGGTGAACAGTTCCGATGCGTCCGACCATCCCGAGCTCTACCTGAAGGCCGGTGCGGATGCCGTGGTGCTCGGCGAGAGCGAGGAGGCCCTGCGCGAACTGGTGGAGCACTGGTCCGCCGGAACGCCATGGCGGTCGGTGGCGAACGTGGCCCACCTCGGACCCGATGGGGATGTCCAGCGTACACCCAAGCGCCCCGTGATGCGCGACCTCGATGCGCTGCCCCTGCCCGCCTGGGACCTCATCGACCTGGCCCCCTACCGTCGCATCTGGATGCGCTCCCAGGGCCGCTTCAGCCTCAACGTGGCCACCACCCGCGGCTGCCCGTTCAAGTGCAACTGGTGCGCGAAGCCCATCTACGGCAACCGGTACAACAGCCGTTCACCCGAACACGTGGTGCTCGAGATGGAACTGCTCGGCGACCGGGCGGCCCCGGACCACTTGTGGATGTGCGACGACATCTTCGGCCTCAAGCCCGGCTGGGTGCAGCGCTTCGCCGACCTGGTCGAGGAACGCGGCGTGCGGATCCCCTACAAGATCCAGAGCCGGGTCGACCTGCTCCTGGAGAGCGACACCATCGATGCGCTGGTGCGCTCCGGTCTGGAGGAGGTGTGGGTGGGCGCGGAGAGCGGCAGCCAGCACATCCTGGATGCCATGGACAAGGGCACGCGCGTGGAGCAGATCGCCGAGGCCACCCGCCTGCTGAAGGCCAAGGGCGTGCGTGTCGGCTTCTTCCTGCAGTTCGGGTATCCCGGCGAGAGCGACGCCGACGTGGAGCGCACCATCCGCATGGTGGAGGACCTGATGCCGCATGACATCGGCGTTTCCATCAGCTACCCGCTCCCCGGAACGCCCTTCTTCGAGCGTGTGCGACCGGAGCTCGGCGACAAAGCCAACTGGAGCGACAGCGACGACCTGGCGATGATGTTCCGCGGCTCCCGCTCACCGGCCTACTACAAGCGGCTCCACCGCTACGTACATGCCCGATACCGCCGCCGTCAGGCCGTGCTCGCGCTCACACAGGCGCTCCGCGGAGGTCCGACCGATCTCCGCCGCGGGTTCTCCCTGCTCTACTACCAGCCCGCCGTATTGGTCAACCGCATCCGCCTCTCCGCCACGTGACCATGGACGCGTTCGATGCCGCCGCCGCCACATACGACGTCGACTTCACCGACAGTGCGGTCGGAAGGGCCCAACGTGAGCAGGTGTGGCGCGCACTGGCCCCCCTGCTGGCGGGTCCGTCCCTGCGGGTGCTCGAGCTCAACTGCGGCACCGGTGCCGATGCCGTTCACATGGCGCAGGCCGGTCATACCGTGCTGGCCACCGACCGCAGCCCGGCCATGATCGCCGCCACCCGGGTCCATGTCCAGCGCGCCGGGCTCGCCCAACGGGTGCGCACCGCCCCGCTCGATCTGACGGCTCCGGCACTGCCCGAGGCAGAAGGTCCATTCGACCTCGTGCTCTCCGACCTCGGCGGGCTCAACTGCATCGATGTGGACGACCTTGGGCGCGTTGGGCGCTTCGTCGCATCCGTGCTCCGTCCCGGAGGCCGGTTCGTCGCGGTGCTGATGGCCGACCGCTGCCTGCTCGAAACGACCTACTTCCTGCTGCGAGCGCGGCCATCATCGGCCTTTCGGCGATGGACCCGGAAGGCCATCAACGTCCCCGTGGGCGGTGGCACCGTGCCCACCTGGTATCATCCCCCGTCCACCCTCCGGCAGGTGTTCGGGCCGTCGTTCATCCTGGAGGACCTTCGGCCCATCGGTCTGTTCGTACCTCCTGGATACCTTGAACCGCTCGTGCGGCATCGGCCCCGCCTGCTTCACCTGTTGGGGCGCATGGACCGGTACTTTTCTCGGGCATCCGGCCTTGCGCGCCTCGGTGATCACGTCCTCATCCAGTTCCGCCGCAGCGCATGAAGGTGCTCCTCGCCCACGGCTATTTCCTCCATGAGGATGCGAAAGAGCGCGCCTTGATGCGCCCCTACCCGCCCCTCGGCCTCCTGTACATCGCCGGTCACCTTCGCGACGCAGGGCATGAAGTGCTCGTGCACGACAGCACCTTCAGCACCCTTGAAGGGCTTTTACAGCGGATCCGCACGGAACGGCCCGGCTGCCTGGGCCTGTATGTCAACCTGATGACCCGGGCGAACATCGTGCGCATCATCGGCCGCGTCCGGCAGGATCCCGCATTGCGGTCCGTGAGGATCGTGCTCGGCGGCCCGGAGACACGGGCCCATGCGGAACGCTTCCTGCGGCATGGTGCGGACGCCTGTGTGGTGGGCGAGGGCGAACGCACCATGGCGGAGCTGGTCCACGCGTTCACGGCCGGGCGCACCGCTCTGGAGGGCATCGACGGAGCGGTATGGCGCGACGCGCAGGGCACCGTGCACCACAATGCCGAGCGCGAAAAGCTCAAGGACCTTACCGGATCGTCGCTGCCAGCGCGCGACCTCATCGACATGCGCGCCTACCTCGAGGCCTGGCGGGGCCGGCACGGTTACAGTGCCATCAACGTCAGCACCATGCGAGGGTGCCCGTACACCTGCCGCTGGTGCAGCAGGGGCGTCTACGGCCTCAGCTACCGCCGCCGCCCCGTGGAAAAGGTGCTCGATGAACTGGCGGACATCCAGCAGCGCTATGTCCCGGACCGGATCTGGTTCGTGGATGATGTGTTCACCGTGAACCATCGCTGGCTCCAGGAATTCGTGGACGGGCTCGAGGAGCGTGGTCTGCAGATCAGCTATGAGTGCATCACCCGCGCCGACCGGATGAACAATGCGGTGATCGACCTGTTGAAGCGGAGCGGCTGTGTCCAGGTGTGGGTGGGCGCCGAGAGCGGCAGCCAGGCGGTGATCGACGCCATGGACCGCCGCGTCGATGTGCAACGCGTGCGCGACATGATCAAGGCCGCGCGGGCCGCGGGCATCGGAACGGGCACCTTCATCATGCTCGGTTATCCCGGTGAACGCGAAGAGGATATCCTGCGCACGGTGGAGCACCTCAAGGAGAGCTCTCCGGACGTGTTCACGATCACCGTCGCCTACCCCATCACCGGCACGGAGCTCCATGCGCAGGTGGAAGCCGACCTGGAGCACCCCCTTCCTTGGGAACTGGGCAGCGATCGCGAACTCGACTTTCCGCGGGCCTATCGCAAGCCCTACTACGGCCATGCGGTGCGCTACGTGGTGAACGAAGTGGAGTGGCACAAGGCACGAGAAGGCGGCCGACGCACATCCCCTCGCGCGCTCCGCCACAAACTGCGCGCGTGGAGCGGTCGTGCCGGTATGCTCCTCTGGCGATCCCTGTCCTGATGAGCACGGGGGATGCGATCGATGGCGGAGCGGCGTTCGATGCGGTCGTCCATGGTGTTGCGCTGCTAGAGGATCCAGGTCCGTTCGGGGACCTGTACAACCGTGCGCGCGGGCTGGAGGGGCGGCTCCTGGATGATGCCCTTGTCGCGCGTTTACCGCAGGTCATGGCCGGAAAGCACAACGCTGAATGGCGCGTACGGACCCGCAGCGCGCAGCGGTTGCTGGATCATCTCGCACGTACCGGAAGGCCGCTGAAGGTGCTCGATGTCGGCTGCGGCAACGGCTGGCTATCCGCCCTGCTCGCACGAGCGGGCCATATAGTGCTTGGCATCGACCGCCACTTGCCGGAGCTACAGCAGGCTGCGCGCGTCTTTCCCGACGGCCCCCGCTTCGCCCTGGCCGACCTCTTCAACCCCGCGCGTGACGACCGCCGCTTCGATGTCGTGCTCTTCGCCGCCAGCTTCCACTACTTCCCTGATGCCCTGGTCACCCTCCGCCGCGCATGCGCCCTGGCGCCGGGTGGCGAGGTGCACGTGATGGACAGCGTGCTCTACGCGGACCTTGAGGCAGCCCGGGCCGCCCGGTCGCGTTCCGCCACCTACTACGCGCAGCTCGGCGTGCCGGAGCTCGCTACCCAATATCACGCTCACGCGCTTCAGGAGGTGCAAGCCGCGGGCCCCTTGACCGTTCTTCGGCGACCCGGCGGATGGAACGCCCTCGTGGACCGGGTCCACGGTCTTCACGATCCTTTCCATCACCTGGTGTGCGTCGTTCCCGCTCCTGGTAGGCGCTCTTGGAGCCGTTCATGGGCGACCGGTCCGCCGGGCGGCGCCTGAGCCCAAGCCCTGGGTCATGGCTTCAACCACCATCGGTGCAACCTCCCCCGACTGGACAATGTCTTGGACCATCCCTACCTTCCTGCTCCCCGTCCCCATCACCATGCGTACCGTCACACTGGCCTGCACAGTACTTCAGTTCCTGTTCGTGTCCGCCCAGGACGAGGTGATCGTACCCTTCGGCGCCACATGGAAGTATCTCGATAACGGATCGAACCAGGGAACAGCGTGGTCCTCGACCGCATACAACGATGCGGCCTGGGCCAGCGGCCCGGCGCAACTGGGCTATGGCGAAGGCGACGAGGCCACCGTGATCGGCTATGGACCCAACCCGAGCTCGAAATACCGCACGAGCTATTTCCGCACGACGCTCTCCGTGCCGAACGCAACGACCTTCGGGGGGTTCAGGGTACGGTTCATCCGCGACGATGGCCTGATCATGTACGTGAACGGAACAGAGGTACTGCGCAACAACATGAACCAGGGGGCGCAGTCCTACACCGCGTTCTCCTACTCGGGGATCTCAGGGTCCGACGAGTCCAGGGTATACGAGCACCTGATCCCCGCAGGCCCTTTCGTCAACGGGTCGAACACCATCGCCGTGGAGGTGCATCAGGACGATCCCGCCTCCAGTGACGTCAGCTTCGACATGGAGATCACCGCCATGGACGGCACACCCGGCGTTTATAGCGAACCCTATCTGCAACAGGCGTCGCCCACGAGCATCAAGGTGCTTTGGAAGACCGATTCACCCTGCCTTTCCAAAGTCCGGTACGGACTTCAACCGAACCTGCTGGACATGGAGGTCACAGGAGGGGCTCCCGTCCTCGATCATGAGGTCCAGGTCAATGGCCTCACTCCCGGCACCAACTACTACTACACCGTGGGCACACCGACCGCGGACCTTACCCCCGCCGGCGACCCGTCCTACAGTTTCCGAACGCTGCCCGCCCCCACCATCGCCTCCCCTGTGCGCATTTGGGTCACCGGGGACCAGGGCACCGGCTTCGCCGAACAGCTGGCCGTGCGCGATGCGTATCTCGCCTACGCCGGTGCGAACGGTGCGGCCGATGCCTGGTTGACGCTTGGCGACAACGCGTACCTCCAAGGCCGCGAGGCCGAGTTCCAGGTCAATATCTTCAATGGCGTGTACGGAGCCATCCTCCGCAACACCTGTCTGTGGCCCGTACCCGGGAACCATTACTATTACTCCGGAGCGAGCGCGGCCACGCAGACCGGGACCTATTACTCGCTCTTCGCTCCGCCCACGAGCGGACAATGCGGTGGCGTACCCTCCGGGACCGAATCCTACTACAGCTTCGACATCGGCAACGTGCACATCGTCTGCTTGGACAGTTACGGCGTGTCCCGTTCGGCCGCCGGTGCCATGGCGCTGTGGCTGCAGCAGGACCTGGTCCAGGCGGAGCTCCTGAGCGACTGGATCATCGTGGCCTTTCACCACCCGCCGTACACCAAGGGCTCGCATGACAGCGACAACATCTCGGACAGCGGCGGGATCATGTTCGATATGCGGCAGACCTTTCTGCCGATCCTCGAGGCCCATGGCGTCGATCTGGTGCTGTGCGGGCACAGCCATGTGTACGAGCGCTCCTTCCTGATCGATGGTCACCACGGTACCTCATCGACATGGAACGCGTCGACGATGCGCAAGGATGGTACATCCGGCAATGCGAATACCACGGGCGCCTACCAGAAACCCGGGGACCTCGAGCCCCATGCCGGAACCGTGTACGCCGTGTGCGGGGTCAGTGGGAAGCGGGCCAGCGGTGCGTCCCTCAACCATCCGGCGATGTACATGAGCACACAGGGGCACTGGGGTTCGCTCCTCCTGGACGTCCACGGCGATTCGCTGCGGATGCGGTTCATGAACTCCACAGGGGCCATGGTCGACCAAGTTGATATCCACAAGACGACCGGCACCCTACGCGTCCAGGCACGCACCCTGCTGGATGGCCCTTATGATCCCGGCACCGGCCTGATGGCCGACCAGCTCCGCTCCGCCGGTCTCATCCCCCTCACACATCCGCATACCGGTTTGTTCACGCCTGTGGGTCCGAGCCCGGAGGCCGTCCTTCCGTCGGTCCTCGCGACCTCGGGTCCGGATGCCATCGTGGATTGGGCCTTCATGCAGCTGCGCAGCGCCATCGACCCGACCACGGTGGTGGCCGCGTGCTCCGTGCTGATCCAACGGGATGGGGACCTCGTCGATGTGGACGGCAGTTCCCCGGTCGAGTTCACCGCCCCGATGGACCGCTACCACATCGCCGTGCTGCATCGGAACCACGTCGGCATCATGACCGCAGCACCGGTCCTGCTCGACCACGGCGTGAAGGCCGTCGACCTCAGCCTGCCGAGCACGGCCGTCTGGGGTGTCGGAGCGCGAAAGGACCTTGGAACAGTGCAGACCATGTGGTCGGGCGATGGACGGAAGGACGGCCAGCTGCGCTACATAGGTTCGCAGAACGACCGTGATGCGATATTGGTGCGCATCGGAGGCCTTGTCCCCACGCAGGTGGTCCCCGGGTATCTGCCCGAGGACCACAACCTGGACGGTTCGGTGCGCTACGTCGGCGCGCAGAACGATCGGGACCCGATCCTGCAGAACATCGGTGGCACCCTGCCCACGGCGGTGAGGGCCCAGCAGGTCCCATAGGGAAGGGCCGCCCGACGTCGCGTGCGGCCCTTCCAGGATGGCCACGGGTACGATCAGTTGCCGCTCCGGTACTTCACCGCGCCCTGCGCCAGTAGGTGTTCGATGTCGTTGTTGATGCTGAGGATCAACAACGAGGTGGCCGTGCAGAACACCGGACTGGTGATGCAGTGGTGGCCGTTCCAGCTACCGTCGTTGTTCTGGATGCCCACCAGGCGACCCGTGGTCTGCTGATACCAGGTGCGCCAGCCCTGGTCCTTGGCGATCACCAGCGATTCGCCGGTCTGCAGGAAGCTCAGGAACTCCTCGCCGCCGTTGTTGCCGAAGCCGCTGATGACGTCCTCCCGCTGCGCCTGTTGCTTGGCGGCATCGTACACCTGCCAGGCCGCGTTCATCCGCTCGGCCTCGGTGCGGCTATAACCCGCATCCTCCAGGGATTCCACGCTCACCGGGGCGGCATCCGCCACCTTGCCCTCCCGCTTGGCACGCTCCATCCGTTCATTCACTTCGCGGGCCTCGGCCGCGCTGTTGCGCGTGCTTCCGCTCACGGCATACAGTGTGACACCTGCGGCGCGCTCCGTGGCCACCGTGCCCTTGTCCGCATCGAAGTTGCCCTTCTGGTAGTCCCGCGCCAGCCGCAGCGACTCGTCGTCCACCTCCGCCCCTTGGGCCTTTGCGCTCTCCAGCGCGCTGGCCGCGAAACTGCTCTGCAGCACTCCGGCCCAGCCGTCACCTCGCATGCTGCCGTCGGCGTTCTGCCCGCGCTGGATCATGCCCACACAGGTGTTCAGCGCGCGCATGCACCGCAGCCGCTTCGGATGCTGGTCGTTCAGCCTCGCCACCAGGTTGCTCAGGTATTGCGCCGCAAGCGCCACATCGACGTTCGCACCCAGCTTCGCCTGGATCTGCGTGCCCTGCAACTGCGTGATGTTGACCGCATCGCGCGGTGCGCCCTCCACCTGCTTCAACAGGTACTCCGTCGCGCGCCCGAGCTGCTGCGCGTACGCACCCTGGTCCAGCGTGCTGCCCATGCGCATGATGGCCATGGCGACCATCGCCGTGGTGGCCGGGTCGCTGTTCACCGCGTGCGGGTCCATCACATCCTGCCGTGCGTGGCTGCCCGCGCCATAGCCGCCATCGGCGCTCTGTGCCTTCACCAGCCATTGCAGACCGCGCTGCTCGGCCTGCAGGACCTTTTCCGGCGTGCGCAGCACGAAGGTGCTGTCCAGCCCGGCGCCTTCGTAGACGGTCATGAACACGCATCTCGGTGCCTCCGTCACCGGTGGCGTTGGCACCGGGCAATGGGCGTCCGCGTTGCGCGTGGTGGTGGACGGTGGGGTGAACGAGGCCAGCAGGACGACGATGCCAGCGGTGGCCAACAAGGCCAGGACGATGAAGGTGTTGCGTTGCATGTTCGTGGGGTTTCGATGCCCGTGGGCATCCGTTCTGCGCACCCGTACACGCGACCCGTCCCCGGGTTCGATCGACTAGCTTCGATGCATTGATCGAGCAGCTTCTTTCCTCCCTTCTTCTCGCCCTGCCGTTCGCGCTTCACGCGCAACCGCGCGTGCTCCACTTCACGCGCACCAGCGGCTTCGATCATGGCACGCGTGCCGTGTCCTTCACCTTGTTCCAAGGGATCGCCCAGGACCTCGGCCTGCTGGTGGACGACGATGCCAGCGGTGCGCCCTTCAGCGATCCGCAGGTGTTGGATACGTACGATGTCATCGTTTTCTCCAACACCAGCGGCGACGCCATCCTGGACGCGCAGCAACGGGCCTACTTCGAGGCGTGGGTGGCCGGAGGCGGTCATGTGCTCGGCATCCATGCCGCCACCGACACCTACCGCCACAGCACGGCCAATGGCACCAGCACCGGCACGTGGGACTTCTACGCGGAGCTGATCGGCGGCAGCGTGCAGCAGAACCCGAACCACGTGAGCGGCACGCCGCTTTATGCCATTCAGCATATCGGGGCCCACGCCAGCACCGCCGACCTGCCCGACCCGTGGGCAAAGAACGAAGAGTACTACTACTGGGAGGACGGCTACTATGGCCCGGACAACGTGGAGGTGCTGCGGGTGGAGGAGACCATCGGCCCGAACGGCCTGGTGAACAGCTACGATGCGCCGCGCCCCATGAGCTGGTACCGCGTGCTTCCGGGCGGCTCGCGGGTGTTCTACACCGCCCTCGGACATGCGGCCGATACCTACACGAGCGACACGCTCTTTCGCACGCACATCGCCGATGCGCTGGCCTGGCTGCTGGAAGGCAGCACGGGCATGGAGCGTACGTCCGGGGTGACCGGGCTCACGGTATTCCCGAACCCTGCAGTGGATGAGCTGACGCTCGTGACCGATGCATCATCGACAGGGACGCCGCTTGAGATGTGGGATGTCACCGGTCGTCTGGTGATGCAGGCCATGATCACCGGTGAGCGCACCGATCTGCACCTGGGCTACCTGTCCTCGGGCGCGTATGTGTTGCGCACCATGCACACCTCCATGCCGCTCCGGATCATCCGGTGAGTACGGCATCGCCATGGGCACATGACCACATACGCCCATGAGCACATGCCTTACGCTTCCTGCAGCTTCTTCGCCGCGCGCTTCCGCTCGTTCTCGTCCAGGAGGATCTTGCGGATCCGGAGGCTCTTGGGCGTCACCTCCAGGTACTCGTCCTCGGCGATGTACTCCATGCACTCCTCGAGGCTGAACTTGACGGCGGGCGCGATGTTCACCTTGTCGTCGCTGCCGCTGGCGCGCATGTTGGTGAGCTTTTTCACGCGGATCACGTTCACGCCGAGCTCCTCCCCGGGCTTGGGGCTCTCGCCGATCACCTGGCCCGCGTACACCTCTTCGCCGGGCTCGATGAAGAACTTGCCGCGGTCCTGCAGCTTGTCGATGGCGTAGGCGATGGACGTACCGGTCTCGGCGCTCACGATGCAGCCGGGGCGCGGCGTGGCGATCTGGCCCTTGTACGGCTCGTAGCCCTTGAAGCGGTGCGCGATGATGGCCTCGCCCTCGGTGGCGGTGAGCAGCACGTTCCGCAGGCCGATGATGCCCCGCGCGGGGATGCTGAACTCCAGCACCGTGCGGTCGCTCTTCTGCTCGATGTTCAGGATCTCGCCCTTGCGGCGCGTCACGTGGTCGATCACGCGGCTGCTGAAGGGCTCGGGCACCTGCACGGTGAGCATCTCGATGGGCTCGTGGCGCTGACCGTCCACGTCCTTGTACAGCACCTGCGGCTGGCCCAGCTGGAACTCGTAGCCCTCGCGGCGCATCGTCTCCACCAGGATGCTCAGGTGCAGGATGCCGCGGCCGAACACCAGCAGCCGATCGGGGCTGTCGGTCTCCTGGAGCCGCATGGCCAGGTTCTTCTCGATCTCCTTGAAGAGGCGGTCGCGCACGTGGCGGCTGGTGACGAACTGCCCCTCCCGCCCGAAGAACGGCGAGTTGTTGATGGTGAAGAGCATGCTCATGGTGGGCTCGTCCACCGAGAAGCGCGGCAGCCCCTCCGGGTTCTCGGCATCCCCGATGGTGTCGCCGATGTCGAAGCCTTCCAGCCCCATCACCGCCACGATCTCGCCGCAGCCCACCTCGTGCTTCACCTTCTCCTTGCCCAGCCCCTCGAACACCATCAGCTCCTTCACCTGACCCTTCTGCTGGGTGCCGTCGTTCTTCACCAGGGTCACCTGCTGGCCGGCCTTCACCGTGCCGCGCGAGATGCGTCCCACCGCGATGCGGCCTTGGAAACTGCTGTAGTCAAGGCTGGTGATGCGCATCTGCAGGGTGCCCCCCACCTGGCGGGGGGCGGGCACATGCTGCACGATCACGTCCAGCAGATGGCTCACGTCCTCCGTCGGGGTCTTCCAGTCAGGCCCCATCCAGCCCTGCTTGCTGCTGCCGTACACCACCGGGAAGTCGAGCTGGTCCTCGCTGGCATCCAAGGCGAACATCAGCTCGAACACCGCCTCGTACACCTCCTCGGGCGTGCAGTTCGGCTTGTCCACCTTGTTGATCACCACCACGGGCTTCAGCCCCAGCTCGATGGCCTTGCCGAGCACGAAGCGGGTCTGTGGCATCGGGCCCTCGAAGGCGTCCACCAGCAGGATCACCCCGTCGGCCATGTTCAGCACCCGCTCCACCTCACCGCCGAAGTCGCTGTGGCCCGGGGTGTCGATGATGTTGATCTTCGTGCCCTTGTACCGCACGCTCACGTTCTTGCTGAGGATCGTGATGCCGCGCTCCCGCTCCAGGTCGTTGTTGTCCAGCAGCAGGTCCTTCACCTCCTCGTTCACGCGGAAGAGCTGGCATTGGTGGAGGATCTTGTCCACCAGCGTGGTCTTGCCGTGGTCCACGTGGGCGATGATGGCGATGTTGCGCAGGTCGGTCATGGGAGGCACCGCAGGGCGGCAGGGGTTGAAGGGCCGTGCAAAAGGCCGGCAAAGGTAGGGCTTCCTGCCGCGTGGCCGGGCGGATCGTTATCTTCGCCGCGCTTCACGGCCGGGCCTGCCCGTCCGATGAGCGTACCGGCCCCGTAGTTCAATTGGATAGAATGACAGATTCCGGTTCTGTTGGTTGGGGGTTCGAATCCCTCCGGGGTCACCAGGCGGCGCGATGAGCGCCGCCTTTTTCGTCCGCACCGATGCGCTTCCTTTGCCCGGATGCGCATCGACAAGTTCCTGTGGTGCGTGCGGTTGCATAAGAGCCGCAGCCTGGCCACCGAGGCCTGCCAGCGCGGTCGTGTCCGGCTGAACGACCGCGAGGCCAAACCCGCTGCCGAGGTCCGCATCGACGACCGCATCGCCGTGCGCCAACCGCCCATCTGGCGCGTGTTCCGCATCACCGCGCTACCGCGCACACGCATGGCCGCCAAGCTCGTGCCCGAGCACCTGGTGGACGAAACGCCCTGGGAGGACCTGCAGAAGCAGGTGATGGCGCGGACCCTCCAGGCCGGCGAGCGCGCCGCAGGCGAAGGCCGCCCCACCAAACGCGACCGACGCGACCTCGACCGCGCGTTCGGCGACGGCACCGATTAACACCATTTCACCTTTGTTAACAGCAGGCCCGGAAAGGCCCCGGATACTTTTGGTCAGCCTTCCCAACCCACCATGAACGCCGCGCTCCGCCTGTCGACCATCTTCCTTGCCGCCTTCCCTCCCGCCCTGCTCGCCCAGTCCGACGGACAGGGGCCCGATGCTGACCCCGGCGACCGGAAGGTGCGGATCGAGATCACCACCACCGAGGATGGCCATACGTCCCGGATCGAACGCGAGTTCGACCTCGGCGATGATCGGTCGTTGCAGGACGCCCTCCGCGAGCTGGGCGTGCTGGATGAACTGGGCACTCTCGGCGCGGACGAGAACCTCATCATCGACCTTCGCCGCCTGCGGGACGGAGGCGCCCTGAAGGACATGAGCCTGGCCTTCGCCCTGTGCGATGAGGCCATGGCCAGGGCTCACCGCCCGCACGGATACCTCGGCGCCTACCTGGGGATGTACAGCACGCCGAAGGAGGGCAAAGGCCGCAAGGAGGGCGACGTGCAGGGCATCGCCCTCACCAAGGTGATCGCCGACGGGCCTGCCGACAAGGCCGGACTGAAGGATGGCGATGTCGTGGTGGCGATGGACGGCACGAACGTCGGCAGCCTTGGTGCGTTCACCGAACGCATCCGTGCGCACAAGCCCGGCGACAGCGTCACGCTCACGGTGCTCCGTGATGGCAAACGCTCGGATCGGCGCGTGACGCTCGGCGAAGCGCCGGATGAACCGGATGCCTTCACCTTCGAGCTCGACCCCTGGGACGAGCCCGATGCTCCGTCCATGATCGTTCCGATGGGGCCACGCGCCTTCCTCGGCGTGAACGGTGACGATGCACCGGATGCTGAAGGCGATGGGGCTCGGGTTGGTTCCGTGGTGGACAGCTCCGCGGCCCAACGCATGGGCCTTCTGGCCGGTGATCGCATCGTGGCCATCAACGACGGGCCGATCAGCGGATTCGGTGACCTGGCCGAGCGGATCGCGGGCATGGGGCCGGGCGAGCCCGTCCGCGTGGAGGTGCTGCGCGACGGCGAGCGACGCACGCTGACCGGCACCTTGGGCGAGCGCCGCATGCGCTCCTGGGTGATGCCGCCCCTGGCGCCGATGGCCCCGTTGCCCCCCCTTCCCGATGAGGACCGCGCCACGATCCGCCGCGAGATGGACGAGCTGCGCCGTGAAATGGAGCAGCTCCGCCGCACCATGCGCAGCGACATCCTGCGTGAGATGCATGTGGAGGTGGGCGCCGTGGAGCTATCGCCCGAGGAACGGGCCCTCTTGGAACGCAAGGGCGTGGCCGGGCTCGACCGTGCGCCCGAGCTGGGCGAACTGCGCTGCGCACCCAACCCCAGCGACGGCTTCTTCCGCGTCCAGTTCGACGTGGCCGAACGCGGGGACCTGGTGGTGGACGTGCACAACGCCCAGGGCGACCGCATCTACCACGAGACCGTGACCGGCTTCAAAGGCCGCTACGAGCGCACGCTGGACCTCAGCGACCAGGCCGACGGCACCTACTTTCTCGTGGTGGCCCTGAACGGCCAGGCCACGCCGCGGAAGCTGGTGAAGCACTGACCCTCATCGACCGAAGAACGGGGGCCTCACAGGGCCCCTGTCTATTTTGTGCCCATGAACGCGCTCATCCGGCTGATCATCACCACCATCGCGGTGCTCATCTGCGACCTGTTGCTCGACGGGGTCACGCTGGGCGACCTGGGCGAGACCCACGGTGTGCTCACCGCGCTGCTCACCGCCGCCGTGCTGGGCCTGCTGAACGCCTTTCTGCGTCCGCTGCTCATCCTCTTCACGCTGCCCGTCACAGTGGTCACGCTCGGGCTCTTCCTGCTGGTGATCAATGCAGCGGTGGTGCTGATCGCCGCCGAGCTGGTGCCGGGCTTCGTGGTGCGGAGCTTCTGGTGGGCCCTGGGCTTCAGCCTGCTGCTCTCGGTGGTGGAGAGCTTCCTGAACAGCCTGGACCGGGGGCCACGGCGGGAACGGACGGAGTGATCGCCCCGGCACGACAACGAAGGGCCGGCACCATCGGCACCGGCCCTCCCGATCGCATCCGTTCAAGCGCTCAGTTGTCCCCGTCGAGCAGGCCGCCCAACCCGCCCAGGATGGACCCCTCCTCGCGGCGGCCGCCACCGGCGCGCGGTGCGGCAGCGACGATGTTGTTGGCCAGGCGGCTGAACGGCAGTGACTGCAGCCACACATGACCGGGGCCGCGGAGCGTGACGAAGAAAAGCCCTTCGCCACCGAAGAGCGTGTTCTTGATGCCACCCACGAACTGGATGTCGTAGTCCACGTTGCTCGTCATGGCCACCAAACAACCCGTGTCCACGCGGAGCGTTTCCCCGGCCTGAAGTTCCTTCTGCACCGTGGTGCCGCCGGCATGCACGTAGACCTGGCCATCGCCCTCAAGCTTCTGCATGATGAAGCCTTCGCCACCAAAAAGACCTGTCCCGAGCTTCTTCTGGAACTCAATGCCGATGCTGACCCCCTTGGCCGCGCAAAGGAAGGAGTCCTTCTGGCAGACGAGACGCTGCCCGTGGTCGCGCAGGTCGAGCGGGATGATCTTGCCCGGATAGGCCGCGGCGAACCACACCGTGCGGCGCATGTTGCTCACGTTGGTATAGGTGGTCATGAAGAGGCTTTCGCCCGTGAGCACCCGCTTGCCGGCGCCCCACAGCTTGCTCATGAAGCTCTGCTCCTGTCCATTGCCGTCACCGAAGATGGTCTTCATCTCGATGCCCTCGTCCATCATCATGAACGCGCCGGCCTCGGCCAGCACGGTCTCCTGCGGGTCAAGCATGATCTCCACGCATTGCATGTCGTCACCGACGATGCGGTGGTCGATCTCGTGGGCTCTGCGGTCCATGGGGGTGTTGAATGAGGGCCAAAAGTAGATCGGCCTCCCGGTGCAGGGGCGCCGATCACACCGGCGGTGCGCACAGGCGGCGAACGGCGCACAGGCGACCTCCACCAGGTGGGCCGTACCTTGGCCGGACCCTCTCCATCCGGATGACCACCGCCACCACCCGCTCCGCACCGTCCGCCATCGGCACGGACCTCCTGCTGCGCGCCTGGGATCTCCTCTGCACCGCGAAAGCGATGACGGAGCTCTATGAGGAGCATTTCAAGCTGACCAGCAAGTACGTGCATGCGACCAGCCGCGGGCACGAGGCCATCCAGATCGCGATGGGCATGCAGCTGCGTCCGCAGGACTACATGGCCCCGTACTACCGCGACGACAGCATCCTGCTCGGCATCGGCATGGAACCGTACGAACTGATGCTTCAACTGCTGGCCAAGCGCGATGACCCCTTCAGCGGCGGCCGCACCTATTACGGGCATCCGAGCCTGCGGCGCGAAGGCATGCCAAGGATCCCGCACCAGAGCAGCGCCACGGGCATGCAGGCCATCCCCACCACCGGCATCGCCCTCGGCCTGTGGTACAAGGAGCGCGCCGGTGTGACCCATGACCTCAATGGCTCGGCGGACATGGAAACGCCCATCGTGGTCTGCTCCCTGGGCGACGCCTCGATCACCGAAGGCGAGGTGGCCGAGGCCTTTCAGATGGCCGTGTTGAAGAAACTGCCCATCATCTACCTGGTGCAGGACAATGAGTGGGACATCAGCGCCAGCGCCGACGAGATCCGCGTGGCCGATGCCCCCGAGTACGCCAAGGGTTTCAAGGGTCTCGAGGTCCGAAGCATCGACGGCAGCGACTTCCCCACCTGCTACGCCACCCTGAACGAGGTGATCGCCACGGTGCGCAAGGAGCGTCGCCCCTTCCTGGTGCACGCCAAGGTGCCGCTGCTGAACCACCACACGAGCGGCGTGCGCATGGAGTTCTACCGGAGCGAGGAGAACCTCGCCGAGCACCGCAAGCGCGATCCGCACCCCCGCCTGTTGCAACACTGCCTCGACCAGCGCCTGCAGCTCGACGGGCTCAAGCAGATCGAGCAGAAGGCCATCGCCCGGGTGAAGGCCGATTTCGACCGCGCCTGTGCCGCGGCCGACCCCGCTCCCGAAGACCTGCTGACCCATGCCTTCGCGCCAACACCGGTAACAGAGGAGCGCGGCGAACGGGCGCCGAAGGACCGCCAGCCCACCGTGATGGTGGACTGTGCGCTCTTCGCCATCCGGGAGCTGATGCAGGAGGATCCGCGCTGCCTGCTCTATGGCCAGGATGTGGGTGCCCGGCTCGGCGGCGTGTTCCGCGAGGCGGCCACACTGGCCCGCGACTTCGGCGACCACCGCGTGTTCAACACGCCCATCCAGGAGGCCTTCATCATCGGCAGCACCGTGGGCATGAGCGCCGCGGGCCTCAAGCCGATCGTGGAGGTGCAGTTCGCCGACTACATCTGGCCGGGCCTCAACCAGCTCTTCACCGAAGTGGCCCGCAGCGCCTACCTCACCGTGGGCAAGTGGCCGGTCTCCTGCATCATCCGCGTGCCCATCGGGGCGTATGGCAGCGGCGGACCCTACCACAGCAGCAGTGTGGAGAGCGTGCTCTGCACCATCAAGGGCATCAAGATCGCCTACCCCAGCACCGGCGCCGACCTCAAGGGCCTGATGAAGGCCGCCTACCACGACCCCAATCCCGTGGTGATGCTCGAGCACAAGGGCCTCTACTGGAGCAAGATCAAGGGCACCGAGGACGCCAAGAGCGTGGAGCCTTCGCCGGATTACATCATCCCGTTCGGCAAGGCAAGGATGGTGCTGCAGGCCGATGCGGACGCCGCGGCCCGCGGCCAGGCCGCAGTGGTGGTCACCTACGGCATGGGCGTGTACTGGGCCCAGGCCGCTGCCAAGGCCTTCCCCGGCCGCATCACCCTCATCGATCTCCCGCACCCTGGTGCCGCTGGACGAGGACACCGTGATGGAGCAGGTGCGCGCGCACGGCCGCTGCCTGGTCGTCACCGAGGAACAGCTCACCAACAGCTTCGCCCAGGCCCTCGCCGCACGCATCAGCGACCGCTGCTTCGAACACCTCGACGCTCCGGTGCGCACCTTGGGTGCCGTGGACATGCCCGCCATCCCGCTCAACAGCACCTTGGAGGCGGCCATGATCCCCAGTGCGGACAAGGTGGCCGGGGCGCTGGAGGCCCTGCTCAGCTTCTAGCCGTGGAGGAGCGCTTCATCCGCGTGGGCCGCACGGCCCGCTTCCATCAGCTCGGCGATCCGCCCACCGCGCGCCGGCTCTGGGTGGTGGTGCACGGGTATGGCCAGCTTGCTCGCTATTTCCTGAACGCCTTCGCTCCTGTGGCGGGGGCCGATGCCGTGGTGGCCCCGGAAGGGCTCAGCCGGTTCTACCTCGATGACGCGCATCAGCGGGTGGGCGCCACATGGATGACCCGCGAGGACCGCGAGCACGAGATCGACGACCATGTGCGTTACCTCGATGCGCTCATCGAGCTTCTCCAGCCCACCGCCGGACACCGCCCCCTGCATGTCCTGGGCTATTCCCAAGGCGTGGCCACCGTGGCCCGCTGGCTTGCCCGAGGTCGAGCGCGTCCGGCACAGGCCGTGCTCTGGGGGGGAAGCCTGCCGCCTGAAATGCAGCCACACGACCTGGCTGCGGCATTCCACGGCTGCCGCGTGGACCTCGTACATGGTGAGCAGGACGCACTGGTGCCACGGGCGCAGTGGGAACAGAACGCGGAACGCCTGGCCTTGGCAGGCATTGCCGTGGAGCGCCACCTCTTTCCCGGCGGCCATGCGCTGGACCCGGTGGTGCTGCGCCGTTGCTTCGGCTGATCACAAGGTCACCGGATCGCTCATCGGCGTCCAGTCCAACAGCTCATCGATCGTGCGCACCGTCACCGAATGGTAGTTGGGGCGCGCCCGCTGGTAGATGTTCCGCGCCATCCCACGGCCCTTCTCACTGGTCTGCAGGGCCTCAAAGAGGGGCTGCACGAACTTCCTGCGCCCCACTTCGGTGAGGAAGGCATCCAGTCGTTCGTACGCTGGCGGATAGTCGTTGCGGACACATTGCTCCAGCCAGGCCGCCACCACTCCCGCATTGCCCGAGCGCGTAAAACCGAAGGCCGCATCCAGATCGGCCATGCGGTCGCCGCTCAGGCTGTCCGGCAAGTGCCGCACGAAGTGCATCCACTCGAAGGTGCTCCAGCCCGTGGTCCGCAGGTCCTTGGCCAAGGTGCCGGTCCGCCACCGCTCGATCTCCACCTCCACCTTCAGGAACCGGTCGCTCACCGGCACCACCAGGTCCTTGGGCATGCCCGTTCCGTAGACCCACTCGTTGATGTCGACCTGCACGTTCAGAGGTCGCACCAAGTGTTCGTCCAAGTGGGCCAGAAACTCCTCGGTGGTGATGGCCTTGAAGGCGAAGCGATCGAAATAGGCGCGCAAGAAGGCATCGAAGCGCTCACGGCCCACCTCTTCCTCGAGCCGGCGCAGGAAGGCGTACCCTTTCTCATAGGCGATGTCGGAGACCCCGTCGTCGGGATCACGGCCGGCCAGATCGAGCTTCAACCGGGTGTCCTGTTCGGCGCCCTCGCCCGTGAAGCGCGACACGGCATGCTGAAGGTCCTGATAGCCCAGCAGGGCCAGCATACCGGCGTACTCGGGGCCGTAGAGCCGCTCGCAGATCCGCTTCTCGAAGTAGACCGTGAAGCCTTCGTTCAGCCAGAAGTCGTTCCATGTGGCGTTGGTCACCAGGTTCCCGCTCCAGCTGTGCGCCAGTTCGTGGGCGATGAGGGCGGTGAGGGACCGGTCGCCGGACAGGATCGTGGGGGTGGCGAAGGTGAGCCGCGGGTTCTCCATGCCGCCGAAGGGGAAGCTCGGAGGAAGCACCAGCACGTCGTAGCGCTCCCAGCGGTAAGGACCGTAGAGGGCCTCGGCGGCCTCCACCATCTCCTCCATGTCGGCGAACTCCCAGGCGGCCTTCTCCACCAGTTCCGGCTCTGCGTAGATGCCGGTGCGCGCGCCGATCGGCTTAAAGGCGATGTCTCCCACCGCAAGGGCCATGAGGTAAGCCGGAATGGGCTGGTCCATGCGGAAGTGGTAGGTACCGTCCGCTGAACGATGCTGGGGGTTGGCCGCGCTCATCACGGCCATCAGCTCGCGCGGAACGCGCACGTCGGCCTCATAGGTGAAGCGGATGCCCGGACTGTCCTGGATGGGGATCCAGCTGCGGGTGAGGATCGCTTGTCCTTGGGTGAAGAGGTAGGGATGCCGTCCGCCCTTGGTCTGCCCGGGGCTGAGCCACTGTAGCGCTCGCGCCCCAGGGCCGGTGGTGTAGGCGATGCGGATGGTATCCACCTGGTCCGCCAGCTCCACCTCGAGCGCGGCGCCGAACGGGCCTGCTTCACCCAATTCGTAGGGCAGCGAACGTCCGCCTCCATCGGTGACAGAATCGATCCGCAGGCCATCGGTGTCCATCACCACGCGAGCACCGTGGCCGGGCGCAAGTGCATAGCTCGCCGTGCCCGTGATCCGGTGCGCCTGCATGTCCACTGCGATGTCAAGTTGCAGGTGGGTGATGACGGCCTCCTGGGGGCGCGCAGCGCTGTGGCTGTCCATGGCGGTAGTGCGGCTCTGAGCATCGTTCCCCTGTTCTTCGCCCCCGCCGCGCTGCCCGGCTTGTGGTGTGCAGTGCGACAGCAGAAGGGCCAGGCCGGGAACGACCAGATGGTGGCGATCGGACATGATGGGTCGGGGTTGCGAAAGTACCGCGGTCCGCCTGCATATCGCCATTCAACGCTGCATTGAACGTCCCGTGACCAACGGTTCGGTGTCATCCGGCCGCGCTAGCGCCGGATGCCGCCACAGCCGTTCATCGTTCGGACCGATCGACCACCTGAAGCAGGACTGTTCCTGTCGCGCGTCGTGCAGAAAGAAGGAGGTGGAACGTAGCGCTCATCGGCCACCCAGGAAGAGGGCCGCCGGATCGGCGGCCCTCCCATGACCGGTCGGGGTGACTGGATCCGGACCAGCGACCATCCCGCCCTCAGGGCGGGATGCGCTACCGGGCTGCGCCGATAAGCCCCTCGATCCGGAACCGTTTCTTCCATCCCTTCACCTCCCGCTCCCTCTGGTAGGCCGTTGCCTTGTCCGCATAGGTCTCCTCATGAACGACCCGCCAGTCCTTGGCGCGTGATGTCCAACCACGGTGCGCCGAAAGGTGCTTGCGCAGTCGCTCATCCATCCTTTCGGTCGTGTGCCCGATGTAGAACCGATCCAATTGAGCAGAGTACAGCATGTAGAATGTGGCACCCATGGACCGCCAATGAAGAGGGCCGCCGGATCGGCGGCCCTCCCATGACCAGTCGGGGTGACTGGATCCGGACCAGCGACCATCCCGCCCTCAGGGCGGGATGCGCTACCGGGCTGCGCCGATAAGCCCCTCGATCCGGGACCGTTTCTTCCATCCCTTCACCTCCCGCTCCCTCTGGTAGGCCGTTGCCTTGTCCGCATAGGTCTCCTCATGAACGACCCGCCAGTCCTTGGCGCGTGATGTCCAACCACGGTGCGCCGAAAGGTGCTTGCGCAGTCGCTCATCCATCCTTTCGGTCGTGTGCCCGATGTAGAACCGATCCAATTGAGCAGAGTACAGCATGTAGAATGTGGCACCCATGGACCGCCAATGAAGAGGGCCGCCGGATCGGCGGCTCCTCCCATGACCAGTCGGGGTGACTGGATTCGAACCAGCGACCATCCCGCCCAAAGCGGGATGCGCTACCGGGCTGCGCCGATAAGCCCCTCGATCCGGGACCGTTTCTTCCATCCCTTCACCTCCCGCTCCCTCTGGTAGGCCGTTGCCTTGTCCGCATAGGTCTCCTCATGAACGACCCGCCAGTCCTGGCGCGTGATGTCCAACCACGGTGCGCCGAAAGGTGCTTGCGCAGTCGCTCATCCATCCTTTCGGTCGTGTGCCCGATGTAGAACCGATCCAATTGAGCAGAGTACAGCATGTAGAATGTGGCACCCATGGACCGCCAATGAAGAGGGCCGCCGGATCGGCGGCCCTCCCATGACCAGTCGGGGTGACTGGATTCGAACCAGCGACCATCCCGCCCTCAGGGCGGGATGCGCTACCGGGCTGCGCCGATAAGCCCCTCGATCCGGGACCGTTTCTTCCATCCCTTCACCTCCCGCTCCCTCTGGTAGGCCGTTGCCTTGTCCGCATAGGTCTCCTCATGAACGACCCGCCAGTCCTGGCGCGTGATGTCCAACCACGGTGCGCCGAAAGGTGCTTGCGCAGTCGCTCATCCATCCTTTCGGTCGTGTGCCCGATGTAGAACCGATCCAATTGAGCAGAGTACAGCATGTAGAATGTGGCACCCATGGACCGCCAATGAAGAGGGCCGCCGGATCGGCGGCCCTCCCATGACCAGTCGGGGTGACTGGATTCGAACCAGCGACCACTTGCACCCCATGCAAGTGCGCTACCGGGCTGCGCTACACCCCGAGAACCTTGTCCCGCATTTCGAAGCGACCATCCCGCCACCGGCGGGATGCGCTACCGGGCTGCGCTACACCCCGAGAACCTTGTCCCGCATTTCGAAGCGACCATCCCGCCACCGGCGGGATGCGCTACCGGGCTGCGCTACACCCCGAGAACCTTGTCCCGCATTTCGAAGCGACCATCCCGCCACCGGCGGGATGCGCTACCGGGCTGCGCTACACCCCGAGAACCTTGTCCCGCATTTCGAAGCGACCATCCCGCCACCGGCGGGATGCGCTACCGGGCTGCGCTACCCCCGAGAACCTTGTCCCGCATTTCGAAGCGACCATCCCGCCACCGGCGGGATGCGACACCGGGCTGCGCTACACCCAAGGGGGCGCAAATGTAAACATCCCGTGCGAATCTGCCGGTTCCGGGTGCACCTTACAGCAGGCCAAGCGATACCAAGAGGGCGAACGCCGTCAGGGCCAGGTAAATGCCGAAGGTCAACAGGCTGGTGTGGTACTTCCGGAGGAAGGTGTTCATCATGCTCCTGATCTGCGGACAAAGGTCCGATCGACCGGACGGCCCACGCTTCCCGGAATGTGAAGCTCCCAGGAGGTTATGCACAGCGTTCTCCACAACCGGGCTCACCGCTCATGGGTGAAATCGAACATTCATGGATCTTGAGCGTTGTCCTCCCCATGCACGGCTACTTTTGCCGGCCCTCGCATGCGCTTTCCCGCACTGGTCCTCGCATTCCTCCCCTGCACCCTGGTGATCGGCCAGGAGCGGCACACCCTGAGCGGCTACGTGAAGGATGCGGCCAGTGGGGAGGCGCTGATCGGTGCCGGGGTGTACCTCCCTTCCATCAAGAAAGGCACGGCCACCAACGCTTATGGGTACTACTCGCTGACCCTGGAACCCGGGACCTACACGGTGAACACCAGCTATCTGGGTTACGGCGACCGGACGATCACCGTGGAGCTGAAGGCCGATCAAGTGCTGAACATCGAGCTCCAGCCGGACGCGATCATCGCCCAGGAGGTGACCATCACCGGAAAGGACGCCCGGAAGAACACCGAGAGCACCGACATGGGCCGCGCCGAGCTCGACGTGCAGCAGGTGAAGCTGCTGCCCGCGCTGCTGGGTGAAGTGGACCTGTTGAAGACCCTTCAGTACCTGCCGGGCGTGAAGAGCAACGGCGAGGGCAATGCCGGATTCTACGTACGGGGCGGCGGGCCGGACCAGAACCTCATCCTACTGGACGAGGCCACCGTGTACAACGCCAGCCACCTCTTCGGCTTCTTCAGCGTGTTCAACGCCGACGCCGTGAAGAACATCGAGCTCATCAAGGGCGGCATCCCCGCCATGTACGGCGGCCGCATCAGCTCGGTCCTCGACATCAGCATGAAGGAGGGCAACGACAAGTCGTTCCACGCCCAGGGCGGCATCGGGCTCATCAGCTCACGCCTCACCGTGGAAGGGCCCATCGTGAAGGAGCGCGCCAGCTTCCTGCTGAGCGGTCGCCGCACCTACATCGACGTCATCACCAAGCCTTTCATCCCCGATAGTTCGGCCTTCGGTGGTTCGGGCTATTACTTCTACGACGTGAACGCGAAGGTGAACTACCGCCTGAGCGACAAGGACCGCCTCTACCTCAGCGGCTACTTCGGACGCGATGTGTTCACCTTCGCCAACAGCGACCCGGATGCGCCCACCTTCCGCATCCCGTGGGGCAACGCCACGGTGAGCGCGCGCTGGAACCACGTCTTCGGCCCGAAGCTCTTCCTGAACTCCACCGCCACCTTCAGCGACTACCGGTTCGAGTTCAAGGCCGACCAGGAGTTCTTCGCATTCTCGCTCTTCAGCGGCATCAAGGACGTGGGCCTCAAGATGGACCTGAGCCATTACGCCAGTGTGCGCCACACCCTGAAGTACGGCGGTCAGTACATCCATCACACCTATACGCCCAGCACAGTGGAGGCCCGCAGTGGCAACACCGACTTCGACATCCTTGCGCCGAGCCTCCTCATCGCCCATGAGGGCGCGGTGTACGTGCAGGACGAGTTCGATCTGACGGACGAGATCCGCATCAATGCCGGGCTTCGGTTCACCGGTTTCGCACACGTGGGCCCTTTTGACGAGTTCGTCCTGGACGAGCAGGGTGAACGCACCGACACCCGCTCATTCTCCGGCGGCGAAACCGTCGGCAGCTACTTCGCGCTGGAACCACGCCTGAGCGCCCGCTACCGTCTCAACGAACGAAGCAGCGTGAAGGCCAGTTTCAACCGGGGCCAACAATACGTGCACCTCGCGAGCTTCAGCAGCATCGCCCTGCCCACCGATGTGTGGATCCCCGCCAGCCGCGAGGTGAAGCCCTTGATCGGCACCCAATACGCCGCAGGCTACTTCCGCAACTTCCTCGACAACATGATCGAGACGAGCGTGGAGGTGTACTACAAGGACATGCGTAACCTGGTGGAGTACGCAGAGGGAGCCGAACCCCAGGCCAACGGCAACACCAACTACTACACCCAGCTCGTCTTCGGGAACGGCTACAGTTACGGCGCCGAGCTCTTCGTGAAGAAGGCCACCGGCAAGCTCAACGGCTGGATCGGATACACCTGGAGCAAGACCATGCGGATCTTCCCCGACATCAACGAGGGGCGCGAGTTCCCCAGCCGGTGGGACCGCCGCCATGACCTGAGCGTGGTGGCCGTGTACGAGCTGAACAAGCGGTGGAACTTCGCCGGCACCTTAGTGTATGCCACCGGCCAGGCCGCCACATTGCCCGTGAACCGCTATTTCGTGGAAGGCAACCTGGTCAGTGAATACACCGAGCGCAACGGGTTCCGGATGGCCCCGTACCACCGCCTCGACCTGGCCATCACCCTCAACAACAAGGAACAACGGAAGGTGAAGGACAAGTCCACCGGAGAGGTCACCTACCGCACCCGGCGCTGGCGCAGTAGCTGGACCCTGTCCGTGTACAACGTGTACAACCGAGCCAACCCTTACTTCATCTACTTCGACAACGAGGGCAACGTGGCGGACGGCAGCCTGCAGGTGGTGGCCAAGCAGGTGAGCCTGTTCAGCATCCTCCCCTCCATCACCTGGAACTTCAAGTTCTGATGAACAAGCGCGCACTGCCCCTCATGCTCACTTCGGCCCTGGCCCTGATGCTTGGCGCCTGCGAGAAGGAGATCACCGTGGCTGTGCCCGAGACCGAGCCCCGACTGGTGGTGGAGGGCACCATCGAGCCCGGAGAGCCACCCATCATCATCCTCACCCGGACCCAGAGCTTCTTCGCCCCGACCGACCTGAGCTCGTTCGCCGGGCTTTTCGTCAAGAATGCCGTGGTCATCGTCAGCAATGGGCTCGTCACCGACACGCTCGACATGGTCTGTTCGTCCATCCTCACCGAAGAGCAGATCCTGCTGGCCGCCGAGGCCACGGGGCTGGACCCGCAGCTGCTCGCCACGGTCGACATCTGCCTCTACTCGACCACCGACCAGGCCATCTTCGGAGAAGAGGGCGGGGTGTATGACCTGAGGATCGAGGCCGAGGGCAAGACCTTGACCAGCACCACGACGATCGTGCCCGCCGTCCCGTTGGACTCCCTCTGGTTCCGGCTCATCGACCAGGATGGCAGTGACGGCGACGACAGCACAGGCTTCCTATGGGCGCGCAGTTTCGACCCGCCGGCACCGAACAACTTCTACCGCGTGATGACGCGCCGCCTGAACACCGGCGAGGACGGGGCCGCCTTGGACGCCACTTTCGCCGCCCCCCTGGGCAGCACGAGCAACGACCAGTACTTCAACGGCCAGGCCATCGAATTCATCATCTCGCGCGGCAGCAGCAGCTTCTCGGACCCCGAGGACCGGGGCAGCACCTTCAAGCGCGGGGATACCGTGGCCGTGAAGCTGATCTCCCTGGACAAGGCCAGCTACGACTTCTACCGCAGCTATGAGAACAACGTGGCCACCCAGGGCGATCTGTTCACCCAGCCGGCCAACGTGCGCAGCAACATCGAGGGCGGCCTCGGCGTCTGGGCCGGGCTGCACGCCTACCTCGATACGCTGGTGTGCATCCAGTGAGCAGCGTGATGTGCATCACCGCACCGGCCCGCCGGCGCGCATAGCTTTGCGGCCCCTCGAACCCCCATGTCCACCACCGAACACGTCAAGTGCCTGATCATCGGCTCAGGCCCCGCCGGTTACAGCGCCGCCATCTACGCCGCCCGCGCCGACCTCAAGCCGCTGATGATCGAAGGTCCCCTGCCCGGAGGCCAGCTCACCCAGACCACCGAGGTGGACAACTACCCCGGATATCCCCAAGGACGCACCGGGCCCGACATGATGGAGGACCTCAAGCAGCAGGCCCTCCGCTTCGAGACGCGCATCCGCAACGGCTGGGTCACCAAGGTGGACCTCAGCGGCCCGGTGCACAAGGTGTGGGTGGACGAAAAGGACGAGATCCATGCTGATACGGTGATCATCAGCACCGGTGCCAGCGCCAAGTGGCTCGGCCTGCCCAACGAGCTGCGCCTGCGCGATGCGGGAGGCGGGGTGACGGCCTGTGCTGTATGCGACGGCTTCTTCTACCGCGGGCAGACCGTGGCCCTCGTGGGTGCCGGCGACACGGCCGCCGAGGAGGCCACCTACCTCGCCAAGCTCTGTCCCAAGGTGTACATGCTGGTGCGCAGCGACAAGTTCCGCGCCTCCAAAGCCATGGTGCATCGCGTGGAGAACACCCCCAACATCGAGGTGCTCTTCAACACGGAGGTGAAGGACGTGCTGGGGGAACATGCGGTGGACGGCCTCCTCGCGATCAACAACAGGACCGGAGAGGAACGCCGGCTCGACGTGACGGGGCTCTTCGTGGCCATCGGGCACAAACCCGCGACGGACATTTTCAGTGAATGGCTGGACATGGACGAGGCCGGCTACCTGAAGCACGACCCCGACCGCACGAGCACCAAGGTCCCCGGTGTGTTCGTGGCCGGCGATGCCGCGGACAAGGTGTACCGGCAGGCCGTCACCAGTGCCGGCACCGGGTGCATGGCCGCACTGGATGCCGAGCGCTGGCTGGCGGCGCAGGGACGCCACTGAACCGAAGGCCGGACCTTATCGCCACGCTGACCATTCCGTCGTGCGCAGGAAAAAGCGCACACGCTCGCGCCGCTGCAAGGGCAGGTCCCAATCCCCATCGTATCGCACATGCGTGGGCACCAGCAGACCGTCCTGCACGGCCAGGTCGACCACCATGGTGATGTCAAAGCTCATCAGCATGCCCGCATGGGTCATGCGGTATTCGCGGGCGATCACCTGTCCGGTCGTCTTGTCGAACCAGGTGTCCATCGTCCTGATCACCACGGTCTGACGAGGGACCTCCGGCAACACGTCCGCGCTGAACACCCAGCAATCATGACCGTTGCGCTCGCCGCTCCAGATGCTCATGGCATAGTGCCGGGCGATCGCGGGATCGAAGAGCGCCAGCTTGTCGCCCACGATCGGCACGTCCACCCCTTCGCCCGGGTTGAACATGAAGGCCTTGAGGTCGGCCCGGTAGCGTTCGAACCGTGAACTGCCGGTGCGCGCTGCGTGCACCTCCGCAACGGTCACCGGCACGGGCCGGGGCCCCTCGGGAAAGAACAGGCTCTGGAACATCCGTAGAGTGAGGTAGCGGTGGTCGCCATCCGCCTTGCGCAGACGTCCTTCCTCGCGCACGCTGTCGATCACCTGGGCAGCCATCCCCCCTTCACGTACCAGATGGGCGATGCGGAAGAACCCTGCCCGCTCACGGTCGCGCGGGCCATGCACGCGCAGCTCACCTTCCGTTCGGTGCGGATGCCTGCGCAGGTTGAGGAAGGCATCCTGGTAGGTGGTGTCCGAGCGCACACGTGCGATGAAGGCCGCGACGTCGAAACCCTCCCGTTGGGCCACCACCACCGCCTCGTCCAGCAGGATCCCCGGCGGCAGGCTGTCCGGCTGGGCCGGAACGCGCATCACCATCAACAGCAGCACCGCGACACCCTCCACGGTTCGGCGAAGAAGGCGACCCGCGGCCATCGTTCAATACCGACGGGTGGGCCCCAGACTGGTGTAGAGCTCGTACTTCTTCTTCACGTAGATCAGGAACTCGTACTGGCTGAGCCCCTGCATCACCGCGTCCGGCACCGCACAGAAATCGATGAAGTCGTCGAAGCTGTCATTGCTCAGGTTGATGATGTCGTACTCCACGTACTTGTGCAGAAGCTCCTTCAGCAGGTCGCGCTTGCGGTCCTCGTTCTGCAGCCGCGCCACTTCCCGTTTGCTGCGCTCGCGCCGGCTGAACTCCTGGTACAGGAACGTGATGGGGCTCTGCAAGGCATCCACGGTGCTCACGCGATAGTCCAACTCCTTGTAGCCCAGCTTGGCGATATCCTGCTGGATCTGCTTGAGCGTCCGTTCGCTCAGCACACTGGCCTCGGGCAGCACGATGGTCCAGGGCGACAGGGCGATCACCACATCATACGCCGCCTTGGGCACGCTGTCACGCACGGTGAAGGTTCTTGTGACATAGCCACCCAGACCCACCAGCAGCGTGTCCGTTCGAAGCATCCGGGCGATGAATGTGCCGTCGGGATTGCCGAAACTGCCGGTTCGTGTGCGCTTGTTCACCACCATGAGGTCGTAATAAGCGCCCTGATGACCCTGGGCGACGACCCGGCCTTGAACGGTGACTTCCTCCTGGCCGAACGCTTGGTCAGGTCCGCAAAGCATGGCGTTCATGAGCAGCAGGGAACAGGCGCGCAGCGTTCGCAACATGAGGTCAAATGTAGACCCGCTGGATGGGCAAGCACCGTGCCGGGTCCGGACGCGACGAAGGGCCCCACGCGCACACCTGACGGCATGGCGCAAAGGCCCTTCGCAATAAGGCCTGTGCATCTGTAAGCCGGGTTCTGTTCCCCGCCGGAGCGGAGCCCTCGTCATTTATCCAGGGTCCACCTCGCGATGGACCTCCATCGACCTACCCGCCGGGATCGGACGGGCCGCCCTTACCGACCGGAGCCCCTTGCGGGGTGGTCCGGTCGGACCCCGGCCTATTTGGTCTTTCAGCCCGTGGGGTTTACCAAGCTGCCGATGTCGCCACCGGCACTGGTGAGCTCTTACCTCACCTTTTCATCCTTGCCTCGCCGGTACCTGGCCAAGGCGGACCTTGTCAAGCACCGGCCTCAGGCCTCGCGGCCTTGTGGCGGTCTACCTTTCTGTGGCACTTTCCGTGAACCTGGCGTTCCCACCAGGCCCCCTTCCCGTTAGGAAGCACGGTGCCCTGCACTGCCCGGACTTTCCTCTCTCCGCCTTGCGGCGGACAGCGACGAAGCGATGCACAGGATGTCAACGAACACGCTCACCTCCGGTGGTGGATGACCACCTCCGTGGCCCCCGACCCGTACCGCCGCGGATCGGCATCATGGAACTGCACGGTGTCATAGTACTGCAGGACCCGGCGCACTTCCTCGCGCAATACCCCTTCGCCCACGCCATGGATCACGATGAGCTTCCGCTTTCCGTCCCGGATCGCGGCCTCAAGGGCACGTTCGAAATAGGCCAGCTGATAGCTCAGCTTCTCCTCATCGCTCAACCGGGTCTCGTCCTCGACCAATTCGTGCAAGTGCAGGTCCACTTCGGCCACACTATTGTCCTCCGGCCGTTTCGGGGTCTTGCCCGGCCGTTGATCGCGACCCGCGCTCCTCCGTCGCCGGCGCTCCTCCATCTCGTCATTGGCCGCGATCATCCCGGCCTGGTGATCCGTCACCCGGTGCTGATGCTCGTCGAAGACGCGCGGCACCAGGGCCCGCACCGGGTACTCCAGTTCGAACCCATCGTGCGTGCGCACCACCACGCGCTCCCGTGGCAACACGCGCAGCACCGTGCCCCCACCCTCCTCGTCGAGGAAGGAGACCTTGTCACCGGCCCGAAGCACCGCGCCCATGCGGCAAAGGTAGGTGGAGCGTCTGGGCGGGTATCTTGGCCGCACCACCACCACCATGGAGAAACGAGGACCCTGGACCACCCTGCGCGAGGAGCTTCGATACGAGACCCCTTGGATCTCGGTGAGCCACCACGACGTCATCGACCCCGGAGGCCGGCCGGGCATCTACGGCGTGGTGCACTTCAAGAACCTGGCGATCGGGATCGTGCCGTTGGACGAGGATCTCAACACCTGGATCGTGGGCCAGTACCGCTACCCGGTGCAAGCGTATAGCTGGGAGATCCCCGAGGGCGGGGGCCGGCGCGACATCCCCGCGCTCGTGAGCGCCCAACGCGAGCTCCGGGAAGAGGCCGGCATCGTGGCCCGGCAGTGGAGCGAATTGCTCCGGATGGACCTGAGCAACTCGGCCAGCGATGAACACGCGCTCATCTACCTCGCGCAGGACCTCACGTTCCACACCCCACAGCCGGATCACGACGAGGAGCTCGCCCTGCGCAAGGTGCCCTTCGCCGAGCTGCTGCGGATGGTGATGGACGGCGAGGTGACCGACAGCCTTACCGTGGCCGCCGTGTTGAAAGTGCAGGTGCTGCTGCTTCAGGGAGGTCGGGACGCCCTGGCTCAGAAATAGAGCCCATGCAGCATCACCCGGCCATCGCTCCGCCATTCGATCGCCGGTGAAGGCAGTTTGATGCAGTTCAGAAGGAACAGCACGGTACGCCACCCCTTTCCGCGCACCGGGATGCGCTCCAGGTCAGCGTCCAGCGACAGAAGCACTTGGCGATAGCGCCCGTCCGCGGGCGAGGCCTCCGCAGTGAGCATCCCGTCGCCCCCATGGCCCAGCGCCACGCCAAGCCAGTCCCATGCACCTGTCCGTCGGCGCACCGCCCCGAGGGAGAGCGTGAGCCACATCGTCTGCGCGTTGTAGTCCTTCAGCACCTGCTCGGCGAAGGACGTGCCCAGCAGATCGGGCCGCTGCGCCGCATAGGGACCAGGCCAGACGCTGTACTTGACCTTGATGCGTTGCTGCCCCCAAGCGAGCTCCTGCCCGAGGAACAGGCCTGCTCCGGCCGCATTGGCCACCATGTCCCAACCGCTGAACCCCCAGCCCGTGCTGAACCCATCCAGCACCTCGACGCCGGTAAGGAAGACCAGCGATGTCCCCGCTCCCACCCAGGCCGCGTGCCGCTGCGGAACACCCGCCGAGCGCATGAGGCCCTGCCCCCATCGGCCGATCCAGTAGCTGCTGAAGACGTGTCCGGCCTTGTCCATCTGCAGCCATTCGGCGCCATCGTTGAACCCATGGAAGCGGCCACGGTCATACTGCGCATACCACGCTTCGTTCAGCCCGATCAGGCTTCCTGCCATGACGGCCACACCGGCCGTCGACACGGCGGCAAGACGCCCCCGGTGCAGGGCGACACTATCGGGCGGTACTGTCTGTGCCACAGCATGGCCGCTCACGAACAACACGACCACGAGCCCTGTTGTCCGTAAGCCGCCGCGCATGGCCCCTAAGCTGCCTTCCCTCCCACCGCGCATAAGGGCCAAAGGTATCCGGAGGACCTGGCACACCTTGCCAAGAGGCCTCATTTCCAGTAGCTTTGCCAGTTACATCCGACCTGCTCCCGTGAGGCCCCCCCCCATCGTCATGGCCGCCGTTCTTTCGGCCGTGGGCTTCTCCGGGTCCGCAGCGGACGCAACGTCCGCGCCTGGGTTGATGCGGAGCGGCCTTCGGCCTGTTTGGACGAGCGAGCTGACGGACCACGGGATGTCCGGAAGGGTCCTTGCGGCCGGCTTTTCCTTGGATGCTGCGGATGGATCGTGGCGGCAATCCATGCAGGTGCGTTCCATCGGTCGAGCGGAAGGGCTCCGGCCATGGGAGCCGTCCACCGTGTCTGTTCGGGATGGTGATCTTCGCTGGCAGCACGGCGCTGTCACCGTCCAATACGTGGCCGCTCAGGAAGGGCTCCGTCAGAACTTCCTGTTGGCGACCCGCCCACTTGGGGTCGGCCCCTTGGTGGTGGACCTGTTGACCACAGGCGACCTGATCCCTGTGTCCGTGGACCGTGGCGAGGTCCACTTCCTGGACCATGGTGGAGCGCATCGGCTCAGCTACCGTGATCTGCGCTGTTGGGACGCCCACGGAACCCCGCTTCCAGCCAAGCTCGGCGTGCATCACACGGATGGAACACGGATCTCCATCACCGTGGACGACGCTGGTGCGGTGTATCCGGTCACCATCGACCCGGTGAGTTCCAGCCCGGCTTTGGTGCTGTCCTCCCCGGTCACTGGGGCGGACTATGGCACGGCGGT
The DNA here is from genome assembly GCA_016713875.1 of Flavobacteriales bacterium. Taxonomy (NCBI): domain Bacteria; kingdom Pseudomonadati; phylum Bacteroidota; class Flavobacteriia; order Flavobacteriales; species Flavobacteriales bacterium. The sequence continues at coordinate 299,756 of JADJOI010000003.1, read as the reverse complement.
GGCCACTGCCGGTGACCTTAACGGGGATGGCTACAGCGACCTGGTCATCGGCGCCCCGTACGCGAACAACGGCCAGCTGAACGAAGGTGTCGTCTATGTGCACTATGGCTCCAATACCGGCATCCTGGCCGCACCGAGCGTGGTGCTGGAGGTGAACCAGCAAGGCGCCCAGTTCGGCTGCTCCGCCAGCACGGCCGGCGACGTCAATGGCGATGGGTTCAGTGACCTGATCGTGGGCGCACGGACCTGGGAGGACGATGTGGTGAACCAGCTCTCCGAGGGAGCGGCCTTCGTGTTCTATGGGTCCGCGGGCGGGGTTGCCACGGTGCCGAACGTCACCCTGCAGATGAACCAGGCCAGCGACAATTTCGGCTCGAACGTGGCCTGCCTGGGGGACATCAACAATGACGGATACAGCGATGTCGGCGTCGGAGCTTACCTCAGCGCCTACCCGTCGTTCCAAGAGGGAGCCGTGGTCGTCTTCCTCGGTAGCGCCGCCGGCCTGAATATCGCGCCCACGCACCGGTTGGAGCGCAATCAAGGAGGCGCGCACTTCGGCCGCAGCCTGGCCTGTGCGGGTGATATCAATGGCGATGGCTACAGCGATGTGGTCATTGGCGCCTCGCAGTGGAGCGTCGCTCCCGGGTTCGACCAGGGCGCCGTGTTCGTCTATCACGGTGGGCCGACCGGACTGGGCGCCGGACTCAATCCCGCCCCGGCCCTGACCCTCTTCGGCACGCCAACGGTCAATGACAACAACTTCGGGTGGAGCGTGACCTGCGCCGGCGACGTGAACGGTGATGGCTATAGTGACGTGGCCGTCGGAGCTTACCGGGACCAGATCGGCGTACAGACGGGAGAAGGTGTGGTCCGCGTCTTCCACGGCGGTGCAGCGGGCCTCAGCACGACCGCCGCCATCGCGTTGGAAAGCAATCAGAACAACGCCTGGATGGGGCGGTGGGTGAGCACGGCCGGGGATGTGAACGGCGACGGCTATGGCGATCTGCTCGTGGGGATGCCCTACTTCGCCAATCCCGAAAGCCAGGAGGGTCAGGTCCGCTTGTACTTCGGCTCCTCGGCCGGGATCACCACGCCAGCGATCTTCAACTACGAGCTCAACACGCCGGGCGCGTTCATGGGCGAATGCGTGTCCACCGCCGGCGATCTCAATGGGGATGGGTTCTCCGACTTCGTGGTAGGCGCGTTCAAGTACGGCTTCGGCGGCGGCGCGGCGGTGTACATGGGCGGCACCTATTCCATGCGTCTCGCCTCCACGACCACCACCACGGGCGGAGCCGCCGGCGCCTTCTTGGGCGCCGCGGTGGGCAACGCCGGCGATGTCAACGGTGACGGTTATGCGGATGCCTTGGTCGGCATCCCCGATGGAAGCAACGGACAGGCGGGCGAAGGACTTGTGGAGTTCCGGCTCGGCGGGCCTGCCGGCCTACCCGTGGCCCCCAGCTCAACCCTGGAGGCCAACGTCGGCGGTGCACGCTTCGGGGCCAGTGTTTGCACCGCGGGGGATGTCAACGGCGACGGCTATGCGGACGTGATCGTGGGCGCGCCACAATCCGGAGGCGCCGGTCGGGCCTACATCCATCATGGCGGTCCCGGAGGGCTCGGCGCCGCCCCTGCCACCACGCTCATCGGCACTGCGGGATCGGAGTTCGGGTTCAGCGTCAGTGCGGCGGGCGACATCAACACGGACGGATATGCCGACGTGCTGGTGGGTGCACCGGGCACCTCACAGACCTACGTCTATCTGGGTGCTCCCACCGGGATACCCACCGCACCACATGTGGTCCTCAGCGAACCTCCTGCCGCGAACCGCTTCGGCCATTCCGTCTGCACGGCCGGGGATGTCAACGGAGACGGCTTCTCGGACATCATCATCGGGGCACGCGACCTCAGCAACGGTCAGGCCGGTGAAGGAGGCGCCTTCGTCTACCACGGATCCGCCACCGGGGTGGTATTGCCGTTCGTGCGCCGCTTGGAGGTGGACCAGGTCGGGGCCCGCTTCGGCGTCAGCGTCGCCGGCGGCGGCGACATCAACGGGGACGGTTTCTTTGATGTCGTCGTCGGAGCTGACCGCTGGGAGTCGGGCCAGACCGACGAGGGTGCCGCCTTCGTGTTCCACGGCTCGGCAGGGGGCATCGGCGCCGCCCCGAGCACCACCCTCCAGCGCAACATCGTCAATGGCTTCATGGGCGCCAGCGTCGCCGAGGCCGGGGACATCAACGGCAATGGCTATGCCGACATCGTGGTGGGAAGCCCCGGCTACGAGAGCGCCGTGGCCCAGGCCGATGAAGGTGCCGTGTACGTGTACCAAGGCACGCCAGCGGGGATCAACGCCGCATTGATCGATGTCATCGAGACCAACGTGGCCGGAGAGCAGCTCGGCAGCGCGGTCAGCGGCGGGGGCGATGCGGATGGGGATGGCTACTCGGAGATCCTCGCCGGTGCGCCCTTCGCCTCACCCGCCTTCGCGAACGAGGGACGCTGGCACTGGCACCGCGGGAACCGCGGATATTCGCTCGACCGGTATTCCCGACAGTACATGGCCGACCTGGTGTCGCCGCTCGCCACCAACTGCATGGATTTCGGTGTGCCCGACCACTTCGGGATCGGGCACCGCGCCCGCAGCCCCATGCATCGATCGGACGGAAGGCTGCGGTGGGAGGTCGTCTTCGAAGGCCAGGCGTTCAGCGGCGCCCCGATCACCAACAGCCTGGGCAGCACGGGCCTGAGCGCGGCCTGGACCGACATGGGCGTCGGCGGAACGGAGATCAAGGAGCTGATCTACAAGACCGCAGGGCATCTGCGTTACAAGTGGCGGGTACGCGTGGAGTACAAGATGGCCAAGCTATTCGATGGTCAACGTTTCAGCCGCTGGTTCTATGGGTATGCTTCGGGCATGGGCGATATCGGTGTCCTTCCCGTGGAGCTCGTGCAGTTCACTGGATGGGCCGAAGAGCGCAGCAATGAACTGGTATGGAGCACGGCCTCCGAGCAGGGTACCGCGCGCTTCCTGGTGGAACGCGGCACGGACCCCGATGTGCTCGCACCGATCGGCAGCGTGACGGCCGTGGGCGAAAGCCAGAACCTGGTGGAATACACGTTCTCCGATATCGACCCTCCGGCCGGGCTGGCCTACTACCGTCTGGTCATCGAGGACCTGGATGGCGGTCTGCAAGTGAGCCCCCTCATCACCATCGACCGGGACCGCGTCATTCAAGGCCTGGTGGTGGCCCCCAGACCGACCTCCGACCACCTCCATGTGGTCTGGACCGCACCCGCCGCGATGCTCGAACTGGTGGACGCCGCCGGCAGACCCCATCTGCGGCGGACCATCGCGAGCGAGGACCGCTATACCGACCTCCATATCGGGTCCTTGCCCCTGGGGATCTACGTGCTCACCCTGACGGACCGGTCGGGCGCGGTGCTGGACCGCACCACGGTCGTCAAGGAGTAAGGCTCACGCGCCGATCGCGGCCTTGCAGGCAGCCAGGATCCTCCGCGCGTTCTCCAGCGAATCGCTCTCAGCATACGTGCGCAGCACAGGTTCCGTGCCGCTCGCACGGATCATGAGCCATTGGTCACGATCGAAGTGGTACTTCCAACCATCGATGGTCTCCAGGCGGCGAACTTCGAGCTCGCCGAACCTGGTAAGGGCCCCGCTGGAGCACTTCTTCAGCACCTCCTGCTTGAGCGCCTCGCTGATGTGCAGGTCGTTCCGATCATAGCTGAACGGCCCCACGATCGCATACACCTCCTGGATCAGCTCCTCGAGCTTTTTGCCGCTCTTGGCCATGAACTCCCACAAGGTGAGCCCCATCCAGATGCCATCGCGTTCGGGGATGTGCCCCTTGATCGCGATCCCACCGCTCTCCTCACCGCCCAGGAGCACGTCCTCCTCGATCATGATGCCGCAGATCCACTTGAAGCCGATCTTCACCACTTGGTACTCCAGCCCATAGTGCTGGCACATCTTCTCCACCTTGGGGGTGGTGCTCACGGCCACCACCACCTTGCCCTTGAACTGCTTGTACTTCACCAGGTAGTGGATCAGCAGCAGGATGATGTGGTGGCTGTCCACGAACTCGCCCTTGCTGTTGTAGAGCCCGATGCGGTCGGCGTCGCCATCTGTGGCCAGGCCGCAGTCGATGCCGCCCTTCTTGATCAGTTCGCTGAACTCGATCAGGTTCTTGTGGATCGGCTCGGGGGCCTGACCCTTGAAGGAGGGGTTGTGCTCGCAATGCAGCAGCGTGGTGTCGGGCAGGATCCGACGTATCACGTTCTGACCGGCGCCGTACATGGCATCGTAACCCAGTCGAAGCCCGCTCTTCCGGATGGCCTCCAGGTCGAAGTTGCGCTCCACATGGTCCACGTACATCGTCTCCAGGTCCACGATGCTCACCATGCCGTCGGCCTCCGCCTTCTTCAGGTCGATCCCCGCAAGGTCGATGCCGTGCGCGGCCGGGATGATGTCCTCGATCTCCTGCACGTGCTCGGGGATCAGCGGCCCGCCGTAGTGACCCTTCAGCTTGTAGCCGTTGTAGCTCGGCGGATTGTGACTGGCGGTGAGGATCACGCCCATGCTGGCCTTGAGCTGGAAGGCGCCCAGCGACACCATCGGCGTGCTCACGAAACCACGCGCCAGGTGCACCTTGATGCCCATGGACACGAACACCTTGGTGGCCGTTTCGGCGAAGAGCTCCCCGGCGAACCGGCAATCATGTCCCACCACGATGGACGGGGCGTTGGGGAAGTGCTGCTTCACCCAGTGGCCGGTGGCCACGCTCACGCGGGCCACGTTGTCCACGGTGAACTCCTCGGCGATGATGGCTCGCCAGCCGTCCGTACCGAACTTGATCTTCGTCATCGTCATGGATGTTCAGCCGCGAAAGTAGCGGCCTCCTCGGGTCGCCTGTGCCGGCAAACCGGGCCATATCAACAGCTCACCGGTAAATACCACGCGCGTTCAATGCCCGCTGGTATCGACGCGCGTTCACCAGATGCTGCTCGTAGGTGCGGGCGAAATTGCTGTACCCGTCCAGCGTCTCCCGCGCACAGAAATACAGGTGGTCGTGCTTGGTCGCGTTCAGTACCGCGTCGATATGGCCTGGCTCGGGCATGTTGATGGGGCCGGGTGGCAGGCCTGGATGGGTGTAAGTATTGTAAGGCGAATCGACCCGTTTGTCGGCGTCCAGCACACGGTTCACGCTGTCCAGGCCGAGCGCGAACTTCAAGGTGGGATCCGCCTGCAGGGGCATGCCGATCCTCAATCGGTTGAGGTATACACCGGCGATCATCGGTGCTTCGTCCCGCTTCGCTGTCTCTGCCTGTACGATGCTCGCCAAGGTGCTCACCTCCATCGGGCTCAGGCCCAAGGCCGCCGCTTTCGCCTTCCGGTCGCCGTTCCAGAACCGCCCGTGCTCACGTTCCATCCGTTCGATGAACGCTTCCGGCCGTTCCGTCCACCACACTTCGTACGTGTTCGGCAAGAACATCCCGATCATGGTCTCCGGGCGCAAGCCCAGCCGCGCGATCAGACCGTGGTCGGTCATCGCTGCGAGCATCGCCATCGAGTCCGCCTCCACGTACCTCGCGACCTGGCCGGCCAGCTGGGGCAGGGTGCGGATGTTCGTAAAGGTCACCCGGACCGGGTCCTGCTCACCGCTGCGCAACCGGTTCAACAGGGCGTTCAAACTTGTACCGCTGGCGATCACGTACCGCCCGGGTCTGATCCGGGATACATAGTTCTTTCGGCCGGCCAGCCAACGCAGTGCCGCCTCGTCGCCTACCAGGCCAGCGCCCTTCAGGCTGTCCACCACTTGATCGAACAGGGCCCCTGTGGGGATGAGCAGCACCCGCTCGGCCCTCCCGAGCTCCGGTCCTGGACCGAAGACCTTGCGCCAAGTACCATAACCCAGCGCCGCGGCCAGCAGCGAAAGGACAGCCGCCACGATCAGCGCTCTCCGCCAATGCCTCATCGCGGAACGGTTCCGGAGAAGACGTGACCGACCGGGCCACAGAGGTGCACATCAACGAACCCTGACGCTGCCGGGGTGGCCTCCACCACCAACCGCCCCCCCCGCGTGACCACCTCACAACGGCCCTTCACCAACCCACGCGCCATGGCCGAAAGGGCCGCAGCCGTGACGCCGGTGCCGCAGCTCAGGGTTTCGGCTTCCACACCGCGCTCATAGGTCCTCATCTCCATTCTCCCTTGCGTCCATCGGACGAAGTTCACATTGATCCCCGCGCGGGCATGTTCGGGGGCGTACCGGATGGCTCGCGCGGCCGGAACAAGATCGATGGCCTCGGGATCATCCACCCACACCACAAGATGGGGTGACCCCGTATGGATGCGGTCCATGCGCTCGTCCACCGGCTCCACCGCCACTACATCGCGCATCGTCACGCGCACCAGCCCATCGGCCCATCCGGCCTGATGCTCACCGTCGATCGCACTGAATCGGACAGGCGTGCCGTCGCCGGTGAGCTCTGACCAGAAGCCGAACGCTGCGCGGCTGCCATTTCCGCAAAAGCTCCGGCTACCGTCCGGGTTCAGGAACTCCATGTGGAACGCCATGCCCACGTCGGCAGCCGGCCGGATCAGGATCAACCCGTCCGAGCCGATGCCGAAATGGCGGTCGCACCAGCGAACGACCAGGGCCGTGTCCCGGTCCGGAAAGTCCATCCCGCGGTCATCGATCACAATGAAGTCGTTCCCGGTGCCCTCCCACTTGCTGAAGTTCCACCCATCGGCCATGCCGCAAAGATGCGGGCCGTGTCAGCGCCTTGCGCCATGGATGCCCGACCTTGATCAACACTTTTTAACGCCGCGATGCGTATCGAGGGCCTGTCAGGAACGTTGTTTCGTGCAGCGCGGCATGCCGCTTGATGCGCCGCCGAACACCATGAAACGCACGTTCTCCTACTTCCTGGCCGCCCTTGCCGGAGGCATTCTGGCCATGGGCGGGTACGACCTCTTCTTGCGTCCATCACAGATCCGGTCCGATGGTACACCACCCGTGGGGGCGACCGCACCGACCCTCCCGGTCAGCATGCCGACCCTGACCCCGGGCGCGGCTCCGGTCGACCTGGTCCCCGCTGCTGAGGTCTCTGTGAACGCCGTGGTGCACGTCACCACCGAAACGATGGTCCGCTACCGCGACCCGTTCCAGGATTTCTTCTGGGGCTACCGTCCCAGCCAGCCGCAGCCGAGGGAAGGCGTAGGCAGCGGTGTGATCATCGCCGACGACGGGTACATCGTCACCAACAATCACGTCGTGGAAGGCGCCGACAAGATCTCCATACATCTGAACGATAACCGCTCGCTTCCTGCGCGGGTGATCGGCCGTGACCCGAGCACGGACATCGCCCTGCTCAAGGTGGACGCCACTGAACTGCCAACGCTTGCCTTCGGGAACTCGGACGAGGTCAAGGTGGGCGAATGGGTCCTGGCCGTCGGGAACCCGATGAACCTGACCAGCACGGTGACGGCCGGCATCGTGAGCGCCAAGGCGCGGAACATCAACCTGCTCCAGTACGATCCGGGTCGTGACATTTTCCCGATCGAAAGCTTCATCCAGACCGACGCGGCCGTGAACCCCGGGAACAGCGGTGGCGCGCTGGTGAACACCCAGGGCCAGCTGATCGGCATCAATACGGCGATCGCCAGCACCACCGGTCAGTACGCCGGATATTCCTTCGCCGTGCCTGCGAACATCGTGCGCAAGGTCACCAGTGACCTGCTGGAGTATGGGAGCGTACAACGCGCCTACCTGGGGGTGAGCATCCGCAACATGGACCAGGCGCTCGCCGAACAGGCCCGGATGGAGCGGATCCGTGGCGTCTACGTGAACGGGCTCACCGAGGGCGGTGCCGCTCAGTCGGCCGGCCTCAAGGAGGGCGACGTGATCCTCAAGGTGGGGAACATCGAGGTGAATAACGTGCCGCAGCTCCAAGAGCAGGTGGGCAAGTTCCGCCCGGGCGACCAAGTGACGGTGACCGTTCTGCGTGACGATCGGGAGCGTGTGGTGGACCTCACCCTTCGCGGCCGTGATGGTTCCGGAACGGCCGCGACCGCACCTGCCAAGCGCGAGCTTAGTGAGGTCCTCGGTGCCCAGTTGGCCACCGCCACGGCGGACGAGCTTCGTGCCCTCAAGCTGACGAACGGGGTGAAGGTGATCTCCGTGGACACCGGTCGACTGCGGACCAGCGGCATCCGCGAGGGCTTCATCATCACGCGCGTGGATGACCAGCCGATCAGCAAGCCGGAGGACATCGAGCGCGCATTGACCAACAAACGCGGTGGCGTGTTGATCGAGGGTGTGTATCCCAACGGCACCCGGGCCTACTATGGCCTTGGGGTCTGAACCGAGCCTCGTCCAGGCGTTACAGGGACCGCTGGGGAGGACGCGTGAACAAGCCAGCTTGTCCCGAAGGGAGGTGGGGCCTTACCTTCGCGCCATACCCGTGGTGGGGTCCAGTGGACCGACCACTTCAGAAGTCCCTGACCACCAACCCCTAACACCCTCCGCACCGTGACCAGCAGGATGCGTCAGCTCAAGATCACCAAGTCGATCACCAACCGGGAAAGCCAATCGCTGGACAAGTACCTTCAGGAGATCGGCAAGGAAGGGTTGATCACCGCCGACCAGGAGGTGGAGCTGGCCCGTCGGATCAAGGAAGGTGACACACGCGCCCTGGAGAAGTTGGTGAAAGCCAACCTGCGCTTCGTCGTCTCCGTGGCCAAGCAGTACCAGAACCAAGGCCTCAGCCTGCCGGACCTGATCAACGAGGGCAACCTCGGCCTCATCAAGGCGGCGCAGCGATTCGATGAGACACGGGGCTTCAAGTTCATCAGCTACGCCGTGTGGTGGATCCGCCAGAGCATCCTGCAAGCGCTGGCCGAACAGAGCCGCATCGTGCGCCTTCCTCTCAACCAGGTGGGCTCACTGAACAAGATCAACAAGGCCTTCGCCAAGCTGGAGCAGGAGTACGAGCGCCCGCCCAGCGCCGATGAGCTGGCCGCCCTTTTGGACCTCCCGCCGGAAAAGGTGGCCGACACTATGAAGGTGAGCGGCCGCCACATCAGCATGGACGCTCCTTTCGTGGAAGGCGAGAGCAACAGCCTGCTGGATGTGCTGCCCAACAATGACAGTGCGCCGGCCGACAGGCTCCTCCTCAACGAGTCCCTGAGCAAGGAGATCGAGCGCGCGTTGAGCACGCTCACGGAACGCGAGCGCGACGTGGTGAAGTTGTTCTTCGGGATCGGCATCAACCATGGGCTTACCCTGGAGGAGATCGGTGCCAAGTTCGACCTCACCCGTGAGCGCGTGCGCCAGATCAAGGAGAAAGCCATCCGGCGATTGCGGCATACGAGCCGGAGCAAGCTGCTCAAAGCCTACCTCGGTTGAACCTGAGCGCCCCGCCTACGGCGGGGCGCGTCCTTTCACATCTTCGGACCAATCCCCATCCCTCATCCATGCAGACCCTGGAAGCCAAGTCCGGTTACGAGGCCGGCCTGAAAGAATACGTGGACCGCGAGAAGGCGGCCGTTGATCTGGAGAATTCCGTCGGCCAGCTGATGTACGGCCGCGGCGTAGAGCTGGTGTTCTTCCGCAACCACCTGCTGGACATCAGCATATCCGAGGTGATCAAGCTCTTCAACTACGCCGACCAGGTGGTGCAGAAGCCGATCGACATCTTCACGGCCTCCGATGTGGCCCGTGGGCTTCTCGACCTCGACCTGGCGCCCAGCAAGATCGACATCGGGAAGCTCACCTGGGATTACATCCAGGGTGGCAAGAAGGACCTGAAAGGCTTCCTGTCCACCACGCTCTCGGGCTTCATCGGCCAGGACAAACACAAGTTCGAACCGCGTGATGTGGTGCTCTATGGCTTTGGTCGCATCGGCCGCATCGCGGCGCGCGAACTGGTGAAGCAGGCCGGCAAGGGCCAGCAGCTCCGCCTCCGGGCCATCGTGACCCGCACGCTTACCGACGCCGAGATCGTGAAGCGCGCCGCGCTTCTGCGCAACGACAGCGTGCACGGCACCTTCAAAGGCACCGTGATCGAGGATGTGGCCAACAAGGCCATCTGGGTGAACGGCCAGCTCATTCAGCTCATCGCTGCGGCGAACCCCGAGGATGTGGATTACACGGCCTTTGGGATCAAGGATGCCTTGGTCATCGACAACACCGGCGCCTTCACCAAGCGCGCCGACCTGGAGCGCCACCTGAAGGCCAAGGGGGTGGCCAAAGTGCTCCTCACCGCCCCTGGCAAGGAGATCCCCAACGTGGTGTACGGCATTAACCACAAAGACCTCGACATCGAGAACGAACGCATTTTCAGCGCCGCCAGCTGCACCACGAACGCCATCTGTCCCATCCTGAAGGTGGTGGAGGACAACCTTGGCGTGGAAAAGGGCCACATCGAAACAGTGCACGCCTACACGAACGATCAGAACCTGCTGGACAACTACCACAAAGGCCCACGTCGCGGGCGTTCGGCCGCCATTAACATGGTGATCACGAGCACCGGCGCCGGTACCGCGGTGGCCAAGGCCATCCCGAGCCTGAAGGACAAGCTCACGGCCAATGCGGTGCGCGTGCCCACGCCGAACGGCTCGCTGGCCATCATGAACCTCACGCTGAAGAAGCCCATCGCCGACCTGCCTGCGATGAACGCGTTGATCCGCAAGGCGGCCCTGGAGGGTGAACTGGTGAACCAGATCCACTACCAGATCGACCCTGAGCTGGTGAGCAGCGACATCATCGGCGACACCTGCTGCAGCGTGTTCGACAGCAACGCCACGATCGTTGCACCGGATGGCAAGAGCGTGGTGCTCTATGCCTGGTACGACAATGAGTTCGGCTACACCAAGCAGGTGATCCGACTGGCCAAGCACGTGGCCAAGGTGCGTCGCCTGATCTACTATTGAGCAGTTCCCGGCTCCGTTATAAGCCCCGCCCAGCGCGGGGCTTTTCCGTTGCCCCCAGCCCGCCAAGAAGTTCCGGGTGGCACCCTCCGCAACCACGGCATTGCCTGCACTGCATGGCTGGTCGAATAACCTGCTGGTATGCAAGGTCCAGCACCGTAGTTCCATGCCCGACCGCGAAGGTCGGGGCCTTGGTTGGCCGGACCGTTCCGAGGGCCACGAGGCCCAGGCAGGCACCGAACGGCCATCTGAGGTAGGCACCGAACGGCCATCTGCCTGGGACGCTCTCCACCCGATCACGCGGCAGGGACCGGCCATCGACCCTTCCTCCGCGTCCGAACGCACGAAGGGCCGCCCCAGTAGGAGCGGCCCTTCGCCTTGAAGGTCGTTCAGGTTACTGGCGCACCATGCGTTGCGTGTAGAGGCGATCGTCCACACGGACGTTCACCATGTACACGCCAGGGGCCAGCTGGCTCATGTCCATCGTGTGCACGAAGGCACCACCCGGAGCGGCGATCTGCGCAGCGCTCACCCGCTTGCCGAAGATGTCCATCACCTCGATGTCCATCCGCTCGGCGGCGGCGATCCCGTCGAAGGCCACGTTCACCACCTCACCCCGGTTGGGGTTCGGGTAGAGGCTCATCGTCACATTGCTGGCCTCGTCGAACAGGATGGCCTCACGACCACCACCACCCGGGGTGTTGAGGCGGAAGCGGCAGGCAGGACCGAACTCCGTGTAGTTGCCGTTCACCAGAGCGCGCACGCGCACGTTCAGGTCGATGTCGGCCGGCACCGGGTTGGTCACCAGCGTGGCGGGCACCAGGTTCTGCGTGGTCTTGAACACGCGACGGGAGTAGGAGCCGTGCGGATCGAACATCCAGAACTGGTAGCCGCTGGCACCCGGATAGAAGCTGGCGTAGATCTGGGTGCTCGTGCTGTAGGTCAGGTTCGTGCGATCGCAGCTGGCGTTGATCAGACGGGCCACGCTGAGGGGCAGGCAGAACTCGTTGGCCACGCTACTGGTGCTCACGAAGGAACCGTTCGCATCCACGATGCGGCGGCCATTGGCATCACGCAGCACGTAACCACCACCGCTGATGCCGTCACCACCGGCGTCGTTCACCACAAGGCGGTAGCAGAGCTGGTTGAGGCAGATGGTCTCGGTGACGATCGTGCCACCAACTCCGTTCTGGTAGGGGCCGCCGGAGGCGATCACCGTGGTACCGCTCTGATCGCGCACCTCCCAGGTGGTCTCAGAACCATTGTTGTCCAGGGTGATGTCCAGCGTCAGGATCTCCGTGCAGTTGCCGATCGGGGTGCCGGCGCAGGTGCAGTTGGCATCCACCACATCATTGATGGTGAGCGGGTTGCCGTCGTTGCAAGCCTGACCAGGCTCCGGGCTACCGGGGCAGAGGTCGTCGGCATCGCAGGTACCGTCATTGTCGTCGTCCGCGAAGGTGCCGGCGCAATTGCAGTTCGCGCCCACCACGTCGTTGATGGTGCAGGCGTCACCATCGTCGCAGCTCTGGCCCGGTTCGGGGCTGTTCGGGCATACGTCGTTGGCATCGCAGGTACCGTCGTTGTCCGCGTCCGCGAAGAGACCCGCGCAGTTGCAGTTCGCATCGTACACGTCGCCGGTGGTGCAGGCGTCGCCATCATTGCAGGCCGTGCCCGGCAGAGCGCTACCACCCGGTACGCCCAGGCAGTCGATCAGCTGGCCGATGCAATTGCAATTGGCGTCCCAAGTGTCGTTACCGGTCTGCGCCTGGCCATCATCGCAAGGAGTACCCGGCTGGGCTGGGCCGCCCGGAACACCGAGGCAGTCGTTGGCCAGCTGGCCCACGCAGTTACAGTTGGCATCATAGGCGTCGTTGCTGCTGTTGGGGTTGCCATCGTCGCAGGCGGTACCCGGCAGGGCGCTGCCACCCGGTACGCCCAAGCAGTCGATCAGCTGGCCAGCGCAGGTGCAGTTGGCGCTCCACGTGTCGTTACCCGTATTGGCATTGCCGTCGTTGCAGGCGGTGCCCGGCAGGGCGCTGCCACCCGGCACACCGAGGCAGTCGATCAGCTGACCCACGCACACGCAGTTGGCATCCCACAGGTCGTTGCCCGTGTTCGCGTTGCCATCATCGCAGGCCGTACCCGGCTGCGCAGGGCCGCCCGGCACGCCGAGGCAGTCGTTGGCCAGCTGGCCCACGCAGTTGCAGTTGGCATCGTAGGTGTCATTGCTGCTATTGGGGTTGCCATCGTCGCAGGCGGTGCCCGGAAGAGCGGGACCACCCGGCACGCCCAGGCAGTCGATGAGCTGACCCACGCAGGTGCAGTTCGCGCTCCAGGTGTCGTTGCCCGTGTTGGCGTTGCCGTCGTTGCAGGCGGTGCCCGGCAGAGCGCTGCCACCCGGCACGCCCATGCAGTCGATCAGCTGACCCACGCACACGCAGTTCGCATCCCAGAGGTCGTTGCCCGTGTTGGCATTGCCGTCATCGCAGGCCGTACCCGGCTGAGCGGTACCACCCGGAACACCCAGGCAGTCGTTCGGCAGGGTGCCGCTGCAGTTGCAGTTGGCATCATACACATCGTTGCTGCTGTTGGGGTTACCATCGTCGCAGGCGGTGCCCGGCAAGGCGCTACCGCCCGGCACGCCGAGGCAGTCGATCAGCTGACCCACGCAGGTGCAGTTCGCGCTCCAAGTGTCGTTACCCGTGTTGGCGTTGCCGTCGTTGCAGGCGGTGCCCGGAAGGGCAGAGCCACCCGGCACGCCCAGGCAGTCGATCAGCTGGCCCACGCACACGCAGTTCGGATCCCAGAGGTCGTTGCCCGTGTTGGCGTTGCCGTCATCGCAGGCCGTACCCGGCTGAGCGGTACCACCCGGAACACCCAGGCAGTCGTTCGGCAGGGTGCCGCTGCAGTTGCAGTTGGCATCATACACATCGTTGCTGCTGTTGGGGTTACCATCGTCGCAGGCGGTGCCCGGCAAGGCGCTACCGCCCGGCACGCCGAGGCAATCGATCAGCTGACCCACGCAGGTGCAGTTCGCATCCCAGGTGTCGTTACCCGTGTTGGCGTTGCCGTCATTGCAAGCCGTGCCCGGAAGGGCGCTGCCACCCGGCACACCCAGGCAGTCGATCAGTTGACCCACGCAGGTGCAGTTCGCGCTCCAGGTGTCGTTGCCCGTGTTGGCATTGCCGTCGTTGCACGCCGTGCCCGGCAGGGCGCTGCCACCCGGCACGCCCAGGCAGTCGATGAGTTGACCGACGCAATTACAGTTGGCATCGTAGGTGTCGTTGCCCGTATTCGCATTGCCGTCGTTGCAGGCCGTGCCAGGAAGAGCGGAGCCACCCGGCACACCGAGGCAGTCGATCAGCTGACCCACGCAGGTGCAGTTCGCGCTCCAGGTGTCGTTGCCCGTGTTGGCATTGCCGTCGTTGCAGGCGGTGCCCGGCAGGGCGCTGCCGCCCGGCACGCCGAGGCAATCGATCAGCTGACCCACGCATGTGCAGTTCGCATCCCAGGTGTCGTTGCCCGTGTTGGCGTTGCCGTCATTACAAGCCGTGCCCGGAAGGGCGCTGCCGCCCGGCACACCCAGGCAGTCGATCAGCTGACCCACGCAGGTACAGTTCGCGCTCCAAGTGTCGTTGCCCGTGTTGGCATTGCCGTCATTACAGGCCGTGCCAGGAAGTGCGGAGCCACCCGGTACACCCAGGCAGTCGATGAGTTGACCGACGCAGTTGCAGTTGGCATCGTAGGTGTCATTGCCGGTGGTGGCCAGGCCGTCATCGCAGGCGGTACCGGGCAGGGCGCTGCCGCCCGGCACGCCCAGGCAGTCGATCAGTTGCCCTACACATACGCAGCTTGCGTTCCACGTGTCGTTGCCCGTGTTGGCGTTGCCATCATTGCAGGCGGTGCCCGGAAGGGCCGGACCACCGATCACGCCGAGACAGTCGGGCGTACAGTTGCCGATGTTGAAGGCCGTGCTGTAGATGACATCCGTGCGGTCCAGACCGTTCAAGGAGATGAAGTAATCCTTGTTGTTGGCCTGGGTGTACCCATCGTTCACGATGTTGAACGTGGCACAGCCGGTGTTGTTGATCACCGGGATCGTCATGATCACCCGCTCGGTGTTGGCGCTCCACGCTTGACCGGAACAGGCCGCGCTCAATTGAGCAAACCCGAAGGCATTGAACGTGTAATACCGGAAGCCGCCATCCACGATCTCACCGTCGCCGGACGGACTGATGAAGAAGCCCCCGGGGCAGAACTGGGTGATGGCGTTCACATCAAGGCTCGCTCCGGACGCGTTGTTCCACCGGATGGTGAAAGTGAGCGAGGACACCACCTGGTTGAAGGAGGCGTCAGGTCTGACCCTTACCTCCAGCGTGTTCGGGCTGGCGTTCGGGAAGAGGCCGATGTCCACGAGCGGCTGCGCCGTGGCGCCGGTCCCCAGGGACAAGGCAAGGAGCGCCCCCCAAAAGGAACGGCTCCTGGTTCTGGATTTAGAGAACATCATCAGGGTTTGGTTTTGGTCACAGGGTAGGGTCAACAACCGGGGCGGAAGGTAAGAAGATCCCGGAACGGTCAAGGCAGTTGTTCGACACGCGTCGCCGTGGGCACCGTGCCGCCGATGTTCACCAGGATCGGATCCCGATCATTGGCGGCGCCCGCGTATTTGACCAGTCCGTCCAAGGTCACGTCCATGGTGTGATATCCGGGCAGCACACCCGTGGGAAGGGTGCCGCCGATGGCTTGCAGGATCTCGTCCCGGTCGTTGCTGGTGCCGGTATACTTCAGCACATTGTCCCGGCGTGCATTGCCTGTCCAGAGCACCATCGTCCCGCCCACGTTCTTGCGGGCGTCGGTGCCCCACGATCCGGTGGCGGCAGCGGTCATGTCCACGAAAGTGGGGCTTCCGCCCAAACTCACCGCAGCAGCGGTCATGGCGCCCATGTGATTCCTATGACGCACGGCCACGTGATAGTTGCCTGCCGGCACCCCGAATTGCGGGACTCCGCCATCCACCCCGATCACCTGACCGTTCCGTCGGAGCAACGCGCTACGGGTGGCCAAGACCTGGGTCGCGTCCGTGGAGGAGCGCAGCTCCAGCAACACCCAGTCCACGATCGCGTTCGTGCCCGTGGTCGTCAGCAGACCGGGCGCCATGCTCTCACCGCCACCGCCCACATGGGTGAAGCCCAGTGCACTGAACGGTTCGGTCGTGGGAATGAGCCCGTTGGAGCGCAGGTCGTCCTTCATGAGACCGGTCCCTCCATCGTACGGTCCTTCAAGGAATACCCTGACATCCAGTTGGATGGCGTTGGTGACGTTGGCCACCACCTCAGTGCGCGGACCCACGGCCACCACATCGGCCGTACGGACCTTCCAGTCGTACAGGTAGTAGTAGAACTGGCTTCCGCCCGTGCTTCCGGTGATGGAGCCCAATGTGCCGATGGGATACGGGTAGGATACGCCTCCGTCGTTCCGCCAGAGCTGACGATACACGTCCGCATTGTCGTCATAGGCCGTGATTCGATGTTGCGTACCGGCCGGAACGTCCCAATTCACCGTGACGGTGCTCATGCCGTTCGGGATCTCGATGTACTTCTCCGCGATGAGGTTCCCCACACGGTCGAACAGCACGAACTGCCGCTTACCCACGGAGTTCGCGTAGACCTTGAAGGACTCCAGGACGAAGGGTTCGTAAGCGTCGAGGAGCAGGTACTGCTTGCTATCACTGTAAGCGCCACTTCCCGAGTTGTCCGGCTTGCCCACGTTCAGGTCAGCTCCGGCGGACACGTTCCGATCCTCAACCCAGTATGACGTGGTCTGAGCCAGATTCGGGGTGATGAAGTTCGCACCGGAGCCCACCTCGGTTCCGCTCGTGGGCGCATCATACCAGCGGAGATCGTTTCCAGTGGCCGAGAGCTGTGCCGAGTCTCCGGCAGTGACCGTGGCCCCCGTCCCAGCCGGAGCATTCGGCGCGGCCAATTGGGTGACCGTCATGCTCGGGGTGGCCAATGCGCCACAGGGTGCCGTCACCGTGCAGGAGTAGGCGCCCGGTGTGCTCACCGTGATGCTTCGGGTCGTGGCCCCCGTGTTCCACAAGTAGCTATAGCCCGGAGTTGCGGACAGCGTGACACTACCGCCCGGGGCGAGCACCAGCCGGCCCGAGGCGTTCATGAAGGCACTACCGCCGCTGTTCGCCGCGGACTGCTGTGTCAGACTCAAGGGGATGGCCGTCCAGTTGTTCTCTTCGTTCTCCTCGCGCCAGCTGTTCTGCGGATCCACTTCCGCTACGATCCAGTAATTGCCGTTGCACAGACCCGGCAGCAGGTTGATCCACATGCCGTCCAAGCTCTCGCTGTAGATATCGTTCTTACCAACGGAGATGCCCTGGAAATTCTCCCCGCAGCTATAACCCACGCCCAAGCCGCTGTTGGGGAACTGGGTGGTGCTCAGGCTGGTTCCCTGGTTGTACAGGTGCGAGGTCCGGCAGTGTCCTGCGCTGTTGGTGCAGGTGCTGAGGTCCATCAAGCAGAATCCCAGTTTACCTCCGCTGGAAACCACCGGCCAATTGCGCGGATCGGGCTCACCAGGTTGCTCCAACCGGAGGGTCATCGTAGTCCAGTCGTCCACGTGATAGTGGTTGTGGGTGGGGTGGTAGGTCATAGTGCCGGCCAACTGATCCACATAGGTCATGGTGTTGCCGTTCTTGGAATACACCCGCTGATACAACCGCTGCTTGGCCGCGAAACCGTTCGAACAGCTATAGCCGTTGTTATCCGTGGGCAAGTAGACCGTATTCGTATCCGAGCCACAGATGAACGTGCGAAATCCTTGGGCGTTCACCCCGCGCGCCTCCAGAGGGCCACGGCCCTGGTTGGGCGTGGAGCCGCTGATCCGCAGCCGACCGGCATTCCCCGTGGAAGTCTGGCTGTACTCGGAAGGACCGGAGGCATAGTTCTGCAGGGCGAACCAGCTGATCTGGATGTCCGGGAGCAACTCACAGTTCCCGGTGCCATTGGCGCACGTGCATCCCGTAGCGTTGGTGACCGTGCACTGGGCCTCGGCCGGGTTCAGGTCGCTGAAGAACAGGGGTGCCGCAAGCACCCAGGCGTAGCGCTTCATCATGTTGTTGGGATTCTGGAAGGTCACCCGGTTCGGGGAGCCGCAAGGTACATCAGCCGGGGAGCAGGGTCAATACACTTGAAACCATGCCGACCGGGGGCCATCCGGGCTGGCGATCACAAGGCCATACAGACCTGGCGCGCTCCCTCGGAAGTCGAAGGCCGGTTGTGCAGCGTCGGTTCGGCCGCTCCGTAAAACGCGTCCCACGGCATCAGTGACCCGCCACTCCGATCCGACAGCAAGACCCTCGGTCACGACCTGCACCGGTCCGTCCGTAGGGTTAGGGAACACGTGCACACTCCGGTCGAGGTGGGACTCACTGTGGATGCCGACGTCGAAGGTGAACCGAGCAGCGCCTCCGAAGAACGTGGCCACCCAAAGGCTGCCGTCCGGGGCGGAACACAAGTGCTCTACGGAATTGTCCGGGATGCCGCTGGTGCCGGTGTTGAACACGCTGTAGTCACCGTTCGGTTCCCGAAGGATCACTCCGTTCAACTGGCTCCCGATCCAGAGGCGGGAGTACGCGTCTTGAACGATACAGGTCAGCGCATTGGAGGGGATCTGTGAATTGAACGTGGTGTACTGGAACCACGGGCCGCCATTCCATGATCCTCCCTGGCGCAGAAGCCCACCGGCCGGACAGGCCAGCCAACGTTCGCTGGCCACCGTATCGATCACAACCCCGTATTGGGTGTTGTCCGGGAACATGTCGATGTAGGTGGCATGTACCTGGACGGCCGTATCGGTCAGGTAGTGGAAGCCTCCGTTGATGGTTCCGAAAGCCACCAGGCCATCCGGCGCCACGGCCACATCGCGTACGTGATTGCCATTGAGCACCAAGCCGTTATAGCTCGTGGGCTGATCGTTATACACGCGCCAGTCGGTGCCCGTGTGGCAGACCAGCCCGCCCACGGTCCCGATCCATGCCCAACCCCGATGATCGAAGGTGATGCAGTTGATCTGGTCGTCCGGCAATGGACTGTTCTGGGTGGAAAAGCCCTCCCAGTTCGTACCATCGTGAACCACCAGGCCATAGAGCGCGGTACCGATCCAAAGGTCCCCGTTCGGGGCCACGGCCAGCGAGCGGATGTCGTTCTCGGGCAGGCCCGAATTGCCGGTCTGGTACACCGTCCAATCCGTGCCGTCGAACTTGCAGAGCCCCCAATCGGTTCCGACCCACATGTTCCCACTGCTGTCCGGGGAGAGCGCCCGGACCGTGTTGCTCGGAAATCCCGCGGTGACCATGTCGAACACTTCCCAGCTCTGCGCGTTCGCGATGAGCGGAGAAAGAAGAAGACATGCACCTGCCCCCCCCTGTAGCACCTTGTCACGGATCATACGGCAAGATGGGAGTGCCTGCGGGATGGTGTGCATGACCTCCATCAGGGTAGCTGCTCGATGCGGATCGCCGTGGGCACGATCCCGCCGATGTTCACGAGGATCGGATCGCGGTCATTCGCGGCCCCCGCATACTTGACGACGGCATCCAGGGTCACGTCCTCGGTCCAGTACCCTGACACGGTCGCGGTCGGCACACTGCCTCCAATGCGGACGAGGATGGGATCACGGTCGTTGGATCCACCGGCGTACTTGAGCTGGCCGTCGCGGATCACATTGCCGGCCCACAACAGCCGCACTGCACCGGCGGCTTTCCGGGCATCAGTGCCGAAGGTGGACTGGGACGGTGACGAGAGGTCGACCATGGTCGGTGTGCTGCCGAGCACCACGGGATCACCGGTCATCGCCCCCAGGTGGTTCCGATGGCGGATGGAGACGTGGTAGTTGCCGGCAGCCACGGGCAACGCGATGCTCGTGGACCCATTGACGTCCACCACATCCCCGTCCCGCTGAACCAAGGCCTGCAGGGTGGCGCGCAATACGGAGGGGGTGGCCGGATCACGCACTTCGATCCGCACCCAATCCACGATGGCATCGTTCCCGGTCACCGAGAGCAGACCGGGGTCGATGGTCTCGCCCCCGCCCAGCAGCTGGGAGAAGCCGAGCGTCGTGTAGGGCTCGGTAAGCGGGAACGCCGGGTTGGACCGCAATTGATCCCTCATGAGCCCGGTGGACCCGTCCCACGGGCCTTCGAGCAACACCCGCGCGGATAATCTGGGTGTAACGGCCAGGCAGAACGTATCCCTCCTCTGGAAGGTGAACTGACCATTGCCGAACACCAGGGTATCGCCAGCCCCGGTGGTGAGCAGGTAGTTGCCATCGCCATAGGCGCAGCACATGCCGTCACCATAGCTGTCGTTCACCTCAAGCACATAGCAGCTATCGGCATCGACGCAGAGGAATTCCGGTGGCCGGGGGTAGACACCGTTGGTCGCCACGTTGGTGAACGGGCCGCCGGAAGCCACCGTGGTCCCGTTCAGGCGCTTGATGTTCCAGGTGGTCTCTGCCCCCATCGGTCCAGCAGGAGGTCGAACCGGGCCGCGATGCTCGTGCCGATGGTGATCGCTCCGGTGCGTGTGAAGCTCCCCGTCCCATAGATGTTCGTCGCCTGCAGGGTCACGTCGTAGGTGCCCGGGCTGGTGAAGAGCAGCACAGGGTTCTCACTGGCCGAACTGGTCCCATCGGTAAACATGAACCCGGTGGGCGGGCTCAGGGACCAGTTCCACGAAGTGGGGTCGTTGATCGACAGATCACTAAGCGTCACCTTGCCGCCCACGCAATAGGAGGCCGGCGTGGCGCTGTGATCCACCACAGGAGGTACAGCTCCTTCATAGATCTCGATGGCATCCAGCGCCATGTCCGAGGTGAAGTCCGTTCCCGTGCGCCCGCGGAACCTGACCAGGATGGTCCCACCGGCGAAGGCATCCAGGTTCACGATGCGGGTGTTCCAAGTGTTGCCTTGATCGCCCTGGACCACCGGTGTGACGTCCAGATGCCACTGTTCACCGTCGAACACATCCACCCGCAGGGAGCCCATGGCCGGACCGAACAGGTGATACCCGTACCGGAGCCTCGGGAGCAATACCCCGGCAAGGTCGATGCACGGGCTCAATAGCTGGGCCTCGTTGTTCAGGCACGAGGAAGCTTCCAAATAGATGTAGTTGCCGGTTGCGGTCCCAGGCACCAGGTCCACACTGGGTCCTGTGCCCGAGCTGGGTGTGCCATTCTCGTCCGTCCGCCAGTCGCTGCCATCGTAGGTGCCGCTGGTGGCATTGACCCAGCCATTGGGGAGGTCACACACGGTGGTGCCGCAATTGCTGGACGTACCGCAGAGGGCACCGCTCTCAAAGTTCTCCAGGAAGGGTGCGGCCACCGTGGTTCCCACGTAGAGCTGGTAGTTCGCCGTGCTGGTGTCATTGGCCGCGGCCAGATCGCCAGGTAGTGATGTCCACGCCTTCAGCACGTGTGCGCCCAGGCCGGAGATGGTCGCCGTTCCTGGAAAGCTCAGATCGACCACCTGACCGGAATTGAGCGGGCCGACCAGCACCGTGCTCACCACAGCGCCGTTATCCAACCGGTAGTTCACCGGGATGTTGGATTGCGTAAGTAGTCCGTTGTTGCGGACCCGGACCTTCACCGGCCTGGGATCGTTCGCGCAATCCGGATACATGCCCTGCAGGGGTTCGATGATCCCGGACACGCCCACGTTGATGTCCAGCGGGACATCGAACGCCTCCACCTGATCGGAGCGGCTGGAGCTGCTGCCCTGGCTGGCGCTGAATCCGAGACCCCGACGGGCGAACGCGGCCCAGATCAGCTGCTGGTTGGCCCCGCCGTAAAGGGCCATATCCGCCTGAAGGATGGCGTCACGGCCGTCCACGAAACCGGGGTTGCACGCGGTGTATCGCAGGCCCTCTGTCACCAGGTTCATGGCGATGTTGTTGCCTGCCGTCCCGTTGTACAGGTCGGCGCTGAACCCGTATTGGCCGATGAGGTCCCAGGTCATCTCCCAGAGGATGGTGCACCAAACGAAGCCGATGCCGTGCGGCTGGCTCAATCCCGAGTTGGTGCTGGCGTAGGTGTACGCGTTCACCCCGAAGTTGGTGGAGTATGGCGCCGGCCGGATGCCTGCGCCCGTCACCGGCTGACCGAGCACGTATGTCCCGATGCCCCGTGGGTCAGGCCCTTGGTCGCCCGCCTCCATGGTGAACATCAACGCGTAGTAATCACTCCAGCCCTCGCCCATCTGCTCGGCGTTGGAGAGGCAGCTCGTGTTGGAGGGTCCTCCGACAAGCCGGTTGCTGATGCCATGGCCGTACTCATGCACGATGACCCCGTTGTCCAGGTCGCTGTCCCGTGCCGGCACGGTGCTGGTCCAGCGGAACATCTGCATGCGCGGTGCGCTGCCGTCCGGAGGGGTGCCGAAATTGGCGTTGTTGGTGCCACTGCCGTCCTGAGCATCGGCGTTCACCGCATCGTTCCCCGCGCCACCGTTCCCGTAGTTGTTCACCTGGAAGTTGCCGCTCACCTCATCGAACCCGTACTGGTACATCACATCGTGGATGATGTTGTTCCAGTAGTACAGGTTGGCGATGGCCGCCGATTCGTAGTCGATGGGCTCCAAGGCCAGGTTGAGCGGGAAGTCGAAGTCGAGCGTGGGACCGCCATCGGGGCTGAAGCCCGGAGCGTTGTTGTTGTCGCGGTCCTCTGAAGCGTACACGTTGTTGCCACGGGTGATGGTGAACTCCGCGCCAGCGGCACCGTTCGTGTCGTTCCACCCAAAGGGGGATGCGTTCGGCGCAGCGGTCCAGGGCGCATTGCGGATGGCGCGGGCGCCATGGCTCGGGCTCTCCAGCGGCATGGGGAACACATGGAGGTCGTTGGCCGCGGCTGGGGCCGGTGGTGGGGCAGCTGCGCCATGGTCGTGCCCCGCATGTGCGGCCGCCGGCTCATCGAACCGGCATTGGCTCACCCAATCGTTCCGCTCAAGTTCCTTCCCCGTCAAGGCGTCCAGCCGGATGTTCCACCAATGTGAGCCGTCAGGCATGTACAGGCTGACGTTCCATACCGGAACGAGCTGACCCTCCCGCTCCATCAGGAACAGACGCACCTCCGGATCCTCGGTGGTGAACCCCTCCCCGCTGAACACCACCCTGTGCCTGCGCTCGTCCGCCTGCCTCCTCACCAATGTGGCCGGACGAAGTCCTTCCATCAGCATCACCCGCTCCAACGCCTGTTCCGGGGTCAGCGCGGGGCCACCCTTGCCCGCTCGCGCCGAGGCGCCTTTCACGAGGCGATCGTGCAGGGTTACGATGGTCCCGTCCGGCCTCACGTGCAGCGCGACCTCCGTGCCATACACTTCGATCCCGTTCACCGCCTGCCGCATGTAGGCGTGCAGCACGCCTGTGCGCCGGTCGGTGTAGACATCGGTCAATATGAGGCCATCCAGGTCTGCGGCGGCATGGCCTTTCCGAAGCAGTTCGACCCGGGCGGCGACAACAGGGTCCCGCAGGGGCGCCTGGGCGGCGGTATCCACCGCAGGGAATAAGCCGATCGTCAGGAGGCCGAAGGCAAGCAGGGTGTTCTTCATCAGCATGATCGCAACGTAGGGGACGGCAAGATACCGGGATCGCCAAAGGCGGAGCACGACCGACCACGGCCGCCGATCGGGATCCCAACAGGATCCCCTCAGTTCCGGGTGAAGCGTGCCACCCGGCCGTTGCCCCTCAGGACATAGGTACCGCTCCGCAGTACGGTCAGGTCGAGCACGTCCGTTCCGCCGTCGAGGAGGTCCGACAGGACCACCCGGCCCGAGGCGTCGAGCACCTCCACGAATACGCGCCGGCCGGACCGGCCCAGTCCGGTGACCTGGAGCAGCTCATCCGCTGGGACAGGCGCAAGCCGAAGCTCGGGGTCCGATCGCTCGAGGGTTCCGACGGTGGACTCGGGCGTGATGCGAAGCAAGGCATGGGTGGTGGCGTTCACCGCCCAGATGCGGCCGTCCGGACCGAGCTTCACGCCCATGAGGCCTGCGGCACCGGTGGCCACACGGCCCAATTCCACTGCGGGCACGACGGAGATGTCGTAGATGATCAGCTCACCGGAGGCGTGATCGCTCACCACCATCCGGTCGCCCACCAGATCGATGCCCGCCGGCTGCACCAGACCGCTGCTCACGATCACCTCCCAGGTGTATCCGCTCACGGTACTGTACTCCACGTAGCTCTCCCAGGGCCCGAAGGTGGCGGGCCCTGACACCGAACCGGAGCGGATGTCCATCCGCAGCACCCGCTGGCCACCGTTGTCCACCACGTACAACCAGCCGGTGGTCTTGTCCAGAGCGCAGTGGCTCACGACATGGTCGTTCGGGTCGCGGGTGATGGTGAAGTCCGAATAGCGGCGGATGATGGCATCACCATGGTAGCTGTTGCCCGGACCATGGTCCACCCTGAAATCGTTCATGACGATGTCCCCATTGAACCCGTCGACGACCCAGAACCGGTTCCATTGTTCATGAGCGATCCCCTGGCTGTTGGGGTTCACGTGCAACATGTCCAGATGGCTGCCCAGAGGACCGAAAACGCCCTGCGCGTAGATGGCCGGATCGCTGCTCCATAGGCTGGGGCCCGTGAAGGGGTCGCCTCCGTTCTGGTTCGCATCGAAGATGCCCGGGCAGGTGGCGAAGTTGCCGTTGTCGGCGAACGCGATGCCGGTGGGCAGGCTCATGAAGTGCCAGTTGTTGGGGTCCTCCTGCATCAACCAGGTCATGCCGGTCTGGCCCACGTTGGTGAACTTCACCGTGCTCCCCCCGCTCTGCTCGGTGTCCTTATTGATCACCCACAGCTCGTTCCGCGACAGATCGGGGTGGAAATCCAGGTCGCGCGGCACCAGCAGGTCCTGATCGGAATCCGCGATCGTTTCCACCACAGGTGGACCGATGAGGTACTGGTCCAGGATGTTGGGGATCGGCTCGTTCACCAGCGTGGACGAAGAGGCCAGGTCGTTGGCCGGCACCAGGTCGGCACCTCCGTTGATGTTGCTGGCCCAGACCTCGACCGCGAAGGTGCCGGTGGACGTCGGCACCCAGGGGGTGCTGTGCTCGAATTCGAGCGCATCGCCCGCCTGCAGGTTCACCGGTCCCACGTTCTGCACCACGGGCGGCCCTCCATCGATGCTGTAGTGGAGGTCGAAGGAGGTCACCGGGTCGGACCCAAGGCTCGCCACCGTTCCGATGATGCGCACCGGCTCGTCGCGGACGGCGTAAAGTGCGGTGGTCAGGCTGGTGACGCTCATGTCCCGCGCCACGGGGAGCTGGGCCACGAAGCTGAAGGTCTCGCCATCGCCGGTGCCGACGAAGTTGGCCACGTTCACACCCTGCACCAGCACTGCGAAGCTCAAGCCGGCATCGCCCCAATCGTCCGCCCAGAAGATATCGTAGGTGGCTCCTTGGGTCAGGCAGAACGGTCCTTCCGAGATCGTCAGGCTGTTGCCGTAGCCTCCAGGTTGCTGCTGTTGCGCACCCGCTCCGTTGCAGCCCACCAGCGGATTGCCCCCGCTGAAGATGGTACCATTGCCGCAGGACGCCCCACTTGGGAGCAGTTCCCAGTAGGTCTCGTACGCGTACGCATCGGTGATCACTTCGATCACGACCTCCACCTCGCCGATGGGGCACTGGGCGAGGATGCTCCCCGCGAGCGGGGCAAAGGCAGTGGCGACAAGGCCACGCAGCAGGGCGGTGTTCATGGCGGGCGAAACTAGGTCGCGTTCCACGCACGACCGGTCATCGATCGACCGATCGTTGGGTTCACTCCATGAACCGTTCCGGCGCCAGGATGGTTCGGGGGATCAGGGCAGCTGTTCGAGCCGCACGGCCGTGGGTACCGTCCCGCCGATGTTCACCAGGATCGGGTCGCGGTCGTTCGCGCTGCCGGCGTACTTCACCACCCCGCTCATGTTCACATCCTCCCGGTAGTAGCCGAAAGCCACGGCCGTGGGGGTGTTGCCGCCCACCACGTTGAGGATGGGGTCGCGGTCATTGTTCGCACCCGCGTACTTCAGGCTGCCATCCCGCACCACGTTGCCGGCCCAGAGCAGCTGCACCGCGCCCGAGGTCTTCCGCGCCTGTGTGCCCCAGGTGGCCGTGCCGGGTGAACGGAGGTCCACGGTCACCGGGGTGCCGGACAAGGCCAGTGCCGCGGACGTCATGGCCCCCAAGTGGTTGCGGTGACGCACCGCCACATGATAGCTCCCGGGAGAAGCGTTCAGGACCACGTTGCTCACCCCATCCACGGCCACGATGTCGCCATCGCGTTGCAGCAAGGCACAGCGTGTGGCCACAATGGTCGACGGGGTGACGGCGCTGCGAAGCTCCACCAGGACCCAGTCCACGATGGCATTGGGGCCGGTGACATCAAGGACGCCGCCCACGAGCTGCTCTCCTCCTCCCCCACCGGCCTGCACATACCCCAGGGCGGTGTAAGGTTCGGTGGCCGGGATCAGCGCCGATGTCCGCAGCTCATCGCGCATCAGCCCCGTGCCGGTGTCATAGGAACCCTCCAGGAAGGCCTTCGGGGCCAGCGTCAGCACGTTGTTCACCGCCACACATCCGTTCTCCACCCGCGTGATCACGTTGTTGGCCTGGTCGTTCACGACGTCGGTGACATTGGCGATGCAGATCTGCGCCCCGGTGAGCGACAGGTAGGTGATGCGGACCAGCGGTACATAGCTCGTGTTCTTGGCCAGGGTGCTGTCCAGGTAGCTCAGGCCGATCACCTTGGTGCCGCCTAACGAGGAGGACACGCTGATGTCGCCCTGGAGGGAGGGGACCAGGTTCTGCACGCTTTGGATCGTGAGGCCTGAGAGCTCGAACTCGTAGCCCAGCACCCGGCAATCCGGGTTCCGGATGTGGATGTCGACGGTTCCGTTCACCTGGTCGAAGGCTCCGATGGCGAGGCGCACCGTATCGAGGCTGCTCAACCAACCGCGCGGGAAATCGCACCAGGGGTGGTAGTGGACCTGGTGGGGCGTTTGGTCATGGGCGTCCTGTGTGCTGTAGCAATTCACCATCAAGGCGGCGTCGGTGACGGTCACTTCACCATCGTTGTTCAGGTCCGTGCACGCGGTGGTGGACACATCGTTGCCATGGATGCCCAGCACGTAGGCCTGGGCATCGGGTTGCGTCTGGAAGCCGTCGCTGTTCAGGTCGCCGGTCCTTGTGGTGCCAGCGCACTGGCCCGTGCAGTCGATCACCGCATCGCCATACGGCTGGCCCAGGCAATCGGTGTAGGTGGGGCAGTTGCCCACCACGCTGAACGAAGGCACGTTCAGCCCGTTCCGCGTGATCTGGATGCACACCTGGGCATAGTTGTTCGAGTAGTCCTGCTCATGGCGTCCAAGGGCATCGGGGGCCTGCTGCCAGTTGGTGCGCAGCACCAGTGTGTACTTGCCGGCCGGCACGTCCGTGATGTCGATCCAGTTGCAGGTTGTGCCGCTTCCATAGATGTCATAGCAACCTTTGCTGATGCCCATGTTGCTGCATCCGTACTGTCCCGTGTTGCCCGGGTAGCAGCCCACGTCGATCACGCAGAAGCCGTTCTTGAAGCCCACGGGGATCTTGTTCCCCAGCGTATCGAACAGGATGTAGTCCGCATACCCGGCGTAATGCGCGTGCCCATGGCAGTTGTTGAAGTCGAACATCTGCGGCTGCGCGCTGGGACTGCCGATGTAGTAGTCCGTGGTGCCGATGTTCTCGATGCGGGTGGTGAAGCGCAGGACATAGCGCTGACCGAAGCCCTTGGTACATCCCTCCACAGGCGCACAGGCATCCGTGATGTTCACCGACACGAGGTTCAGGCTGCTCTCCAGGGCGCTCTGGCTCATGATCAGGTCCGGTCCGTCAGGGCAGTTGGGGGATCCCGGTGCGATGCAGCAACCCACGCAAGGAATGGTGGCCAACGGTTCGTAGTTGCACGACCCGGGGTCCATGCACCCTTCCACGGGACCGTTATAGATGATCTCGAAGGTGACGCTCGAACAGCTGCCGCCATTGGTGCCCACCCGGAGGTGATGGGTGACCCCTGCGGGCATGTTGGCGTTCACCACGGCCTGCAGGCCGCAGCCTCCATCATTGTCGTCGCCGAACGTGGCCCCTTCGATCCCCGGCTGCGGATTCACCAGGTTGCAGGCCATGTCGTAAAGCCAAAGCTTGGTATCGCAGGTGTTGAGGCCGCAGGTGCTGATGGTGTAGGCCCCCGGTTGCGCCGGAGTGAAGTCGTACCAATACTCCACGCTCGGCGCCGTGTGCTGGCCGAGCCCGATCGGGATCGCCTGTGTACAACTGAAGCCCGGAGGGCAATTGAACACGGTCTCTTCGAACTGGGCATACTGCCCACCCTCCCGGATGAGCGTGCCGTCCAGGAAGATGGCATAGCCGCCGTAGCCATACGAAGGATGGTAGATGCCGTCGCCCGCCGTGTCGTTGATCCGGAACACAAGGCAGGCGCCCGCCGGCACGCACACGGTGGTGCCCGTGAACGACCCGCTGGCGAGCACCACGTTCGTGGCCCCGTTCTTCAGCGTCCAGGAGATCTCGCTCGGATAGTTGTCGGCCACGAGGTCGACGCGCACCCGCTGCTGCCCGGAAGGACAGCTATAGTCGCAGGTGCCGTTGTTGATGTTCACGCCGGCGTTGTAGTTCGCCGCAGTGGACTCGTTGCATCCGAACAGCGGGACGAGGTTGCCCACCACCACGTCATCCACGGCGATGTCGCTCAGTTCTCCGGTACCCGTCACGGCCCGGAACCGGACCCGAACGTTGGTCTGGCCCACCCAGGGCGCCAGGTTCAGCCACCCCTGCTTCCAATACCGCCCCTGGTCGCCTGAGGCGGTCCACAGCCCGGAGTGGATCGTGCCGTTCACGTTCAGGTCCACATAGAGCGCTCCCATTTGTGAGCCGCGCATGTGATACCAGAAGGTGAGGTAGGGTGAGGCCAGGCCGCTGATGTTATAGCAGGGCGACTGGACGATGGCCGTCTTGTTCGGTGAGGCAGTGGACCCCGTGGCCTCCACATAGAGGTATTTGCCCGAGGTGTTGTTGGAGGTGTGGTCACCGATGGGCCCGGTGGCCGCGCTGGGCGTGCCGTTGTTGTCGGCGAACCAGTCCAGGTCGTCCGTGGTGAGGTTCGTCCAGTTGTTCACGAAGGTCCCCGGTGTGCCCACCGTGAAGCCGGTGAAGGCCTCGGTGGAAGGGAATGTGGTGACGCACTGGCCATGGATGGTGAACGGCAGTACCGCGGCGGCGGAGCCGACCGCCAGGAGCAGATGGCGCATGGTGAACGGAATGGTCCGGAAATGTAGGAAAGTTGGCAGGTTCCGCTACGGGATCTGCTCCTGTCGGGTGGCCGTAGGCACGGACCCGCCGATGTTCACAAGGATCGGGTCGCGGTCGTTGGCGCCTCCGGCGTACTTCACGACCCCGTCGAGGTTGATGTCCGTGCCGAGGTATCCGGACGTGGTGGCCGTGGGCACCGAGCCGCCAATGGCCACCAGCACCGGGTCACGGTCATTGGCGCCCCCGGTATAGCGCAGCCGGTCGTCCCGCAAGGCGTTCCCCGCCCACAGCACGGATACCCCGGCCACGTCCTTGGCCGCCGCGGTGCCGAACAACGGCGTGCCGATGCTGAGGTCCACCGTGCGGGCACCGATGGCCATGTGCACGGGCTGGGCCGTCATCACACCCAAGTGGTTGCGGTGACGCAGGGCCAGATGCCAAGGTCCGGGCGCCACGTCGAACCGCACCGGTCCACTGCCGTCCACGGCCACCACGTCGCCGTCGCGCTGGATCAAGGCGCTACAGGAGGCCACAACGATGGTCGGGGCGGCCGGTGCACGCAGCTCCACGACCACCCAGTCCACGATCGCGTTCGGTCCCGTGAGGGTCAGTACCGACGTCTGCACCGTCTCCCCTCCTCCCCCACCCGTGTGCACATAACCCGATCCGGTGTATGGCTCGGTCAGCGGCAGCAGGCCTTGCGCACGAAGGTCGTCCCTCATCGTTCCATCCTGAGCCACGTAGGGCCCCTCCAGGAACGCCTTCAGGCGGACACCCACCCGCGGACGAAGCAGAAAGAGGCCCTCGCCAAGCCCGCTCACCGCCACGATGCCGCTGCCAAAGAAGGGGTAATTGCCCCAGGCACCGTTGTAGGAGGCACCATCGTTGGGCAGGTAGGTGTCGAAATGCGCCACCGGCGTCAGGGTGCCCGCGCTCACCCCGGCCGTGTCCAGGATCCGCAGGCCGCTGGTGTAGTTGCTCTCGTAGACCGCGCCCCGATGCACGTACAGGTTATGGTCCACGCTGGCGATCGGGGCCGTGTAGGCCCCGAGGAACACCGGTGCGTCGATGTTCAGCAGATCGAAGATCCGCGTGCGCGTGCCATGACCCAACTGGGTCTCGTCGCCTTCATCGTTCATCAGCAGGTAGCGCTGATCCTCGGTGAGCCAGCCCTGGTGGCTGATGCGCGCTCCGGAATAGGTGATGGTGGCCAGCGTGTTCATGTCGGTCTTGTCCGTCACGTCCACGATCGTGATCTTGTCCGGTGTGCCCGAATGGAAGTTGAAGCTCAGCTGCTTCCCTTGGTGATCCGGGTCCGGTCCGCTGTAGGTGTGAACCACGTTCTCGTGGATGTAGCCGTCGACCGTGTGCGTGCCCACGAGCACGGGCGCGAGGGGGTTCGTGACATCGAAGACGGTGAGCCCGCCGTTGTTGATGCTGGTGGTGCCGACCGTGTACACGTACGGGTGCTGTTTGTCCGCGTACAACGTATGGCTGTTGCCGATCACGCCCGTCCAGGCATCCTCCGTGAAGGTCACCGGCGGGTTCAGCACGTTGCGCAATCGCGTGAGATCGAAGACCTGCAGGCCATGTCCGGCCAGCTCGGATCCGATGTAGCACCAAGTGCCGGCCACGTCCACATCGCGCCAGAGGTTGCTGGTGGCGAAGTGGCTCGGCAGGTTGCCGATCCGCACCGGAGCCGTTGGAACGGTGACATCCACGAAGGCGGTGCCGTTGTTGAGCCCGATGATGGCGTATTCCCGGCCGGTCAGGGGATCGGTCCATCCCCAGAGATCCGCGGCATTGGGCTGCGTCCCCGAGGCCCCCAGCTGAGCCAGGGTCATGTGCGCGAGCAGATCGATGTTGTCACAGGGATACCCGCCGGCGAAGCCGTTGACGCACGGGGTCTGGGCGAGAGCGGTCGTTCCGCTCCAGAGCGGAGCGATCACGGCCGCTGAAAGCAGGAAGAGCGACGACCGGTGCATGTGCCGGGGTCGTGATCGCGTGAGGGACTAACGCAGAACGACGCGTTCCGTGGTCATCTTCCCGTCGCTGGTGAGGCGCACCATGTACGTACCGCGCTCCAGGCCGGTGACATCCACCGGAAAACGCACCGCCCCGCGACCCGTGATGCGGTCGGCGCGCACCATTCGCCCGGAGGCATCGTGCCACTCCACGAGCGCGGACCGCACATCGGACGGGATGTTCAGTTCGAGCACCACCGGCCCGGCCGACGGATTGGGATGTGCGGAGAAGCTCGCGTCAACGGCTCCTCCCACCCGGATACCGGTGTTCAGGTCGTAGATCACGCCGGTCTGGTCCTGACCGTTGAGGGATACATAGTAGTCGCCGTTGTTGTTGACGTCCCCGGTCCAGCTGTCATTGACGATCTCGAAGAGCGAGGTCCCGTTCACCACGGGGATGGTCATCAGGACGATCTCGTTGCCGGCGGTCCAGCTCTCCCCGAAGGCGCTGAGCGCGTTGGTGCCGAAGCCCGCGAAGATCTGATAGCGGTATCCACCGGCATCGGCCTCGGGTCCGGACTTGATGATGGGCATGTAGAAGCTTACGGGCGCCACTTGGGCGATCTGGTCGAGGTTCGCGCCGGAGGCCGCGTCCCAGCGGATGGTGAAGACGATGCTCGCGAAGAACTCATCGAAGTCGCCGTCGGGCCGCACACGCACCTCCAACTCGCCGGCACCGTTGTCGGCCAGGGCGATGTCCACCATCGGCAACTGGGCCCAGGTGATGGTGGACAGGAAGATGGCCATCGCAGCGAAGAGGGAGCGTGTCATGGAATTGGCTGCCGATGATGGGCATCGGCGTTCCAAAGGTAGTCTGCCGACCGATGCGCGAGACCTCACCACACCCCGGGGACCAGCCGGGCCACCCCGCGCATCCGATCGCCTCGATCAGGGAAGGCCACCCCGAGCAGCCGTTCCTCCACCCGGACCTTGGCCACGACCACCGGCACCAGGAACAGGGCGAAACCGGTGTGCGGACCGAGAGGCGGGGCGGAGCCCACCGCGACGGCGGCGAGGAGGACGGCGAGGTACATCGGATGCCGCACCCAGCGGTAAGGGCCGCGAAGGGTGAGCCGCGCATCGGGCCGTGGTTCGGGGAAGACGCTGAAGGTGCGCCCCCCCATGGCCAGCATGGCCCAACCCACCAGCAGGAGCGATGCGGCGAACAGGGTGATCCGCAGCGCGCCCAACGCGGCCCAGGGAGCGGTCAACGCCAGCCCGGCCAACAGGGTGAACTGCGCCGAAACAAGGGCGAACGAGCGCAGGGGGCGCTTCACAGGATGGCCTCGACGATCCGGTCGGCCGTGATGCCCTCGGCCTCCGCCTTGTAGTTGCGCACCATGCGGTGCCGCAGGATCGGTTTGGCCACCGCCTTCACGTCATCGATATCCGGTGAGAACCGGCCATGCACCAGGGCGTGGCACTTCGCGCCGACCACCAGGAACTGCGAGGCCCGGGGCCCGGCCCCCCAGCCCAGGTTGTCCTTCACGATCGCAGGTGCTCCGTCCAGGCCGGGACGGGTGCGGGTGGCCAGCTTCACGGCATACTCCACCACGTTGTCCGGCACGGGAAGGCGTCGGACCAGCCCCTGGTAGAACTGGATCTCGTCGGCGGTGAGCACCGGCTTCACCTCGGGCTGCAGGTCGCTCGTCGTGGCCTTCACCACGGCGAGCTCGTCGGCGTAGCTCGGATAATCGACCCAGATGTTGAACATGAAGCGGTCCAACTGGGCTTCCGGCAGCGGGTAGGTGCCCTCCTGTTCGATGGGGTTCTGCGTGGCCAGCACGAAGAACGGTTCGGGCAGCCGGTAGGTATGCCCTCCGGCGGTGACGGACTTCTCCTGCATGGCCTCCAGGAGCGCGGCCTGTGTCTTGGGCGGTGTGCGGTTGATCTCGTCGGCCAGGATGATGTTGGCGAAGAGCGGCCCCTTGACGAAGCGGAAACGACGCTCCTCATCCAGGATCTCGCTGCCCACGATGTCGCTGGGCATAAGATCGGGCGTGAACTGGATGCGGTTGAAGCTCAGTCCGAGCGCCCGCGCCACGGTGTTCACCAACAGCGTTTTCGCCAGGCCGGGCACACCCACCAGCAGGCAATGGCCGCGGCTGAAGACGGCGATCAGGACATCGTCCACCACGGCATCCTGGCCGATGATGACCTGTCCGACCTCGGTCTTCAGGCGGCGGTAAAGGGCACCGTAGCGTTCAACAGCCTGGACGTCGTTGGCGGGGAGGTTGCTCATGGGGGGCCGAAAATACCGCGATCAAGAGGGTCATTCACCCCCGGCGATGTTCCAATCGCGCAGGAAGGGACAGCCGGCGTGCGCGGGGTCCACGCGGATATAGGTATCGGCCAGCTTCAGCCGCACCCAATCGTCCACCGCCTTGGTGCGGAGCCGGCCCTCGGCGGCCTGGAGCAGCAGCTGGTAGTCGTCCTTCAGGTTGGCCTGATGGGGCTCGGTGCGGCGAAGCAGCTTGATGATCCTGAAGCTGCGCGTGCCGTCCTCCGAGGTGATCACGGCCGGTTCGCTCACCTCCTGCACCGCCAGCTTGTCCACCACGAAGAAGGTCTGCTGGTCGAGCTCGCCGATCGACCAGCGCGCGCTGTTGCTGTTGGGTTCGATGACGATGCCGCTGGAGGAACGCGACTCCTCGTCGTCGCTGTGATCGGCGGCGGCCGTGCCGAAGTCCAGCGTGCCGGAGCGGATCTGTGTGGCCAGGCTGTCCAGGAAGCGGCGCGCCGCCAGCAGGTCCTCGTTGCCCACCTGCGGTTTCAGCAGGATGTGCCGGGCGTTGTACTGTTCGCCCCGGCGCTCGATGAGCTGCATGAAGTGATAGCCGTAGCTGGTCTTGAACACCTGGCTCACCTCTCCTTCCTTGAGGCTCATGGCCACCGCGTCGAACTCGGGCACCATGGCCCCGAGAGGCACCAGACCGAGCTCCCCGCAATTCTGGGCCGAGCCAGGATCCTCGCTGTACAGGATGGCGAGGGTGCAGAAGTCCTTTTCCCCTTTCACCACATTGTCCCGGAAGCCCTCGATCCGCCGGCGGACCCTGCTGTCCTCCGCATCGCTCACGCGCGGGGTGCGCACGATCTGGGCGAACTCCACCTGGGCGTTGATGTAGGGCAGGCTGTCCTCGGGGATCTCCTTGAAGAAGCGCTCGACATCGCGGGGGGAGACCCGGATCTCGCCGGAGACCTGGCCCTCCATGCGCTGCACCAGCAACTGCTGCTGCACCTGGTCGTGGAAATCGTCCTTGATCTCGGCGATGGACTTGCCATAGAACTCCTCAAGCTTCTCCTGGGAGCCTAGCTGCATGATGAAATACCGGATCCGGCGGTCGAGCTCGGCCTGCACCTGGCCCTCGTCCACCATCACACTGTCCAGCATCGCCTGATCCAGGAGCATGCGCTCATAGAGCAGGCCGCGCAGTTCCTCGCAGGTCGCCGCAGCGGTGACGGGCACTCCGTTCTGGCGCAGCTGCTCCTGGCGCCCCTGCAGATCGCTGAGCAGCACCACCTCCCGGCCCACCACGCCCACGATACCATCGACCACTTCGGGCACCGGCTGCGCCCAGAGCGGAGCCGCCATCGCGAGGGTGGCGCAAAGGTGCAGGATGCGGCTATCGTTCGGCATGGATGTCCCCGTTGGCCAGGGCCTGGCGGTAAAGATCGTCACGCATGTCGGCGATCAGCTTCATCTTGCGCTGATTGAGCACGATGGTGCGGATGTCCGGCGCCACCAGGGAGAGCGGTGGCTCCTCCCCGGTCCGGCGGTGTTCGAGCACCTCCACGAAATAGGTTCCAGTGCTGTCCGCCAGCACCAGGCGCTCGCTGCTGCGCAACCGGCCCAGCACCTCACCCCTGACCACCGGCACCTGCGCAGCGAACAGGCCAAGGGCGGACCAGGCCGGTCCCGGGTCGTTGATGGTGATGCCCTTGAGCGCGAGCCAGACCTCCAGTTCATGCAGGTCGTCGGGCCGTCCGCCCGTGAACCAGCGTTCCAGTTGGCGCAGCTGCCTTGGCTCCTCGTCGCGCACCCTGAACCAGCGGGCGCGCAGGATGTCCTCTTTCAGGGCGAAGTCCTTCCGGTCGCTCTCGTAGTGCTGCTGCAGCTGGGCGGCGGTCACGACCGTATCCAGCTTCTGCTCCACCACGGCCTGTTCGTAAGCGTAGATGATGAGGGAGTTGCGGTAGTCGTGGATCCGGGCCTCCACATCCATGCCGACCTCGGGCAGATTGCGCTCGGCGCTGGCCAGCAGCACCTGTTCGCGCAGCCAGTTGTCCACGTACCCGCGGGCAAGGGTGGCGCTGTCCTCCGCTGTGGCGTCCACCGGCACCACCTGCCTCAGATCGCTCCAGAAGAGCGTGTGGCCGTAAGCCCTTGCCACGGGCGGGTCCGACCCGTCCTGCTCGGAGGCGCACCCGACGGCCAGTGCGCTGCCGATCAGCACAGCATGCAAGGCGTGACGCGCGCTGCGATGCAATCGTCAGCGGATGGAATAGAGCACGTCCTTGTTGACACGGACCTCGTACTTGCCGCGGAGCTCCGTGATCCAGTCCTTCTCGAGCTGGTCCTGGTAGGCCGCGGTGATCAGGCCGCGGGCCTCGTCCATGGTCTTGGGCGTGGCGGGGATCACCTCCTGCAGATCGACCATCACCACGCGGCCGTCCACGTTGAAGTTCTCCGAGAGGCCGATGTTGACGATGCCCTTCAGATAGGGTTTCTCGTCGGCGGTCCAGGTGCCGTTGACGTGTTCCAGGTCGAGGGCGGAGGTCTTGGTGAGCTCGGCCTGCAGATCGGCGCCGCGCTTCCCCTTCTTGTAGAGGGCCCGGGCCTTCTTGGCCACGTCGGCATTCGCGCAGGTGTAGATGTCGCCGCGGTAGCGGGTATCCCACATGAAGTCGCGTTCGTGCGCCTTGTGGTAGGCCTGCAGTCCCGTGCTGTCCTTCACGGCCTTGCTCCACACCTTCTGGTCGGTGAGCTCGAACAGGAGGATCCCGTCGCGGTACTCCTTCATCAACAGACGGAACTCCGGGTACTTCTCCTCCAGCCGACCGTCCTCGTATTCCATCAGCTTATCGTCCACGAACTGCTGGAAGCGCTCATCCACATACGCGGAGAAGGAGCGGCCCGGTTCGCGGCGTTGCTTGTCCTGCAGGTACGCGAGCAGGTCGGCCTGGGTGAAGCTCCGCCCGTCGATGGTGAATACCGGCTTGGTGAGCTTGGCGGCTCTTGCGGCATCGGGCGTCCAACCCTCATGGACATCGCGCACCACCACGGTATCCGTCGGCGTCTGCGTCAGGTCGTCGTGCTTGCGGCTGCGCACGTTCACCAGCTTGCCTTCCTTGATGGTGCCGTTGAGCTCCCGCTTGTAGCGGCCGTCCTTGCGCACGATGAGGCCTTCCACCACGTCCTTGCGGCTGAGCGTGTCGAGCACCTGGGCCCCCTTCCGGAAGATGGTGCTGTCCAGCAGGGGGACCACGGCCTTCACGGCCTTGAGGTCAGGCTTGTAGTTGTAGTTGGCGCGCAGCTTGTCGAGGAAGGCGCGGCGCGTGATGTCGGCGCGGCTGTCGCGGCTGATGCGGCTCTTGAGATCGGCCTTGGCCTGCTCGAACGCGGGCGGAGGCATGGCATCCAGTCGCTTGACGATGTGCCAGCCGTAGCGGGTCTTGAACGGCGCGCTCACCTCGTCATTGGCTTTCAGTCCGAAGGCCACATCCTCGAACTCCTCGATCATCTTGCCCGTTCCGAACATGGGCAGCTCGCCCCCCTTGGTGCTGGAGCTCTCGTCCTCACTGAACTTCAGGGCGGCGTCGGCGAAGGTGACGCTGCCCGAGGCGACCTGCTGATGGATCTCGCGGATGCGCCGTTCGGTATCGGCCTGCCGCTCTGGCGTATCCTGGTCGGAGGCGCGCAGCATGACATGGGCCACCTTCACCTGGCCGCGCGCCGGGCGCGTATCGGTGACCTTGATGATGTGGTAGCCGAAGCGGGTGCGGACCGGCTGGCTCAGCTGGCCGACCGGGGTGGTGTACACGGCGCTCTCGAAGGGATAGACCATCTGCAAGGCGCTGAACCAGCCCAGGTCACCGCCGTTCTTCTGCGCGCTGGGGTCATCGCTGCCCCCTTTGCTCTTGGCCACGGTGCCGAAGTCCTCGCCCTTGGCCACGCGCTCACGCAGGGCCATGATGCGCTTCCAGGCCGCAGCGGTGTCCTCGGGCGTGGCCTCCTCACCCACCTGCACCAGGATGTGGCTGGCCCGCATCTCGGTCCGTGACCGGTCGTAGGCCTCCTTGATCAGCTGGTCGTTCAGTTCGCGGTCGATGAGGTAGGGACGGGCCAGCTGCTTGCGATAGCCGTCGAGCTCGGTGCGGAACTTGGTCACCGTGTCCATGCCGAGCACTTCCGCCTCACGCACCTTCAGCTTGTAGTTGATGAAGAGGTCGAGGTATTCATCCAGTGCTTGCTGGGTGACGGCCGCATCCTTGTTGTTCTTCTTGTAGATGGCCTCGAACTCGGTGCGGCTGACGGGTTTGCCGTCCACGGTCATCACCACAGGGTCGGCCACGCCGTCCTGAGCGGCGAGGTGTCCGGCGACGAAGAGGCCGGCGAAAAGAACGAACTTCCTCATTTCCATAACAGTAGGCATCTCGGTTGAAGGGTCGCAAATGTAACCGGTTCGCCGGTGCGACGCCTCTCCGATCCGTGTAAAAAGATCTGAACGGCGTGGATGGCTCCCTCGTCACCGCCACCGCGCCGCGCGGCCGGCCGCACCAGCCGGATAGCGCACCTTCATCAGCCCGGTCCCCCTCAGGAAGCTGATGCTGCCCACAGGTCCCGCCACGTGCGCGACGGTCCGCTCACCCTCCCGCTCCAGGACCACCTCGAAGCGGACATCCTTGTTCTCGCGGCGGGCCTTCGCGCTTTCGTCCGCATGGCGGGTGTCCACCGCGATCCGCTTTCCCACGTGCCCAGGCTTGACGAAGAACAGCTCGGCCCGGGCATCCACCGGCAGGCTGAAGCTGAAGCGGCCGTCCGGTTCCAGCAGCGCGTACACACAGGTCTCCCCCTCCAGCTCCACCGATAGCACGGCGTCGGCCTGATCGGCCTCAGCGGCACTAAGCCAACCTGTGATCACCACATGGTCCAAGGCACGTGCGGCGAACGGTGCGGCCAGCAGTAGGGCGGCACACACGAGGCGGAGGGACTTCAGGGGGCCCACGGGCGCAGGTTGATGGTCCAAATGTGGAGCCCTCCCTGCGCGGTGCCAATACCCACAAGGGGTGTTCCTGCGGGCCCGGTCACACCCAGCAGCGGTCCACGGCGTACCGCACAAGGCCGGCCGTGCTGCGCACGTTGAGCTTGGTCATCAGGTTGCGCCGATGCGTCTTCACGGTGTCCTCGCTGATGAAAAGTGCCACGGCGATCTCGGCGTTGGTTCGTTCCAGGGCGACCAACCGGATGATCTCCCGTTCCCGGACGGTGAGGCCGACGTACTCCCCGTCGGGCCGCTTTTCAGTGTAGCTGTAGCCCTTGTCCACCGCCTCCTGGGCGGCCGGGCTGAGGTGGCGCCCACCGGCCATCACGGTGCGCACGGCCTGGGGCAGCTCCTCCCTGGGACCGTTCTTCACCACATAGCCCGATGCGCCTTCCAGCAACATGCTGTTGACGTATTCGATGCCGTTGAGGAGGGAGTGGGCCAGGGCTTTCACCTGCGGGTGCTCCTTGTGGAGGGCGCGCATGGCGTCGATGCCATCCATGACGGGCAGCGAAACGTCCAGCAGTACAAGGTCGGGCGGATCCAGCCGAATGCGTTCCAGCATGGCCTCACCGGTACCCGCGTAGGCGGAAAGGTCCAGGACCGGTGAGTCGATGTAGCGGGCCTTGAGACCTTCATGGACCAGTTCGAGGGCGTCCACCACCAGGATGCGAACGGGCGACATGGCCCCAAGATCGGCGATCCCTAGTGATGGCTGTAGTTGGGGGCCTCGCGGGTGATGAAGACGTCGTGCGGATGGCTCTCGCGCACACCGGCCGAGGTGATGCGGATGAAGCGGGCCCGCTTCAGGGCGCCGATGTCCGGTGCGCCGCAATACCCCATCCCGGCCCGAAGACCGCCCACCAGTTGGTGCACCACCTCCTCCAGCCGGCCCTTGAACGGCACCCGACCGCTGATGCCCTCGGGCACGAGCTTCTTGATGTCGTCCTCCATGTCCTGGAAGTAGCGGTCCTTGCTGCCGTGCTGCATGGCCTCGATGGAGCCCATGCCCCGGTATGCCTTGAACCTGCGTCCTTCGTAGATGATGGTCTCACCGGGGCTTTCCTCCACCCCGGCGAACATGCTGCCGATCATTACCGTGCTGGCGCCGGCAGCCAGGGCCTTCACCACATCACCGGTGTACCGGATGCCGCCGTCGGCGATCACGGGCACATCGGTGCCCTCCAGGCCCGCTGCGCAGTCCAGCACAGCGGTGAGCTGGGGCACCCCCACCCCGGCGATGACGCGGGTGGTGCAGATGCTGCCGGGCCCGATACCCACCTTGACGGCATCGGCACCCGCCTCGGCCAGCGCACGGGCGGCATCGGCGGTGGCCACGTTGCCCACGACGACGTCCACCTCGGGATAGGCTTCCTTCACGCGCCTGAGCATGTCCACCACCCCGCGGGTGTGACCATGGGCGGTGTCGATCACCAACGCGTCGACCCCCGCCTCGACCAGGGCCTTGGCGCGCTCCAAGCTGTCGGCGGCGATGCCGATGGCCGCGGCCACGCGCAGGCGGCCCAGGTGGTCCTTGCAGGCGTTGGGGCGTTGCTTGAGCTTCAGGATGTCCTTGTATGTGATCAGGCCCACGAGGCGACCCGCATCGTCCACCACGGGCAGCTTCTCGATCTTGTGTTCCTGCAGGATCTCCTCCGCCTGCCCCATGGTGGTATTGCGCTGGGCGGTGATCAGGTGGTCCTTGGTCATCACCTCGGTCACCGGCCGGCCCATGCGCTTCTCGAAACGCAGGTCGCGGTTGGTGACGATGCCCACGAGCCGGCCGTCGGAGGACACCACGGGGATGCCTCCGATGCGGTTCTCGGCCATGAGCTTGAGGGCATCACCCACCAAGGCCTTCTCCTCCAGCTTCACGGGATCGAGGATCATGCCGCTCTCGCTGCGCTTCACGCGGCGCACCTCGTTGGCCTGCGCGGCGACGGGCTGGTTCTTGTGCACCACGCCGATGCCGCCCTGCTGGGCGATGGCGATGGCCAGCTCCGAACCGGTCACCGTGTCCATCGCAGCGCTGACGATGGGGACGTTGAGCGTGATGCGCCGGGAGAACCGCGTTCGGATGGCCACCTCGCGAGGAAGCACCTCGCTGTAGGCGGGCACCAGAAGCACATCATCGTAGGTGAGCCCTTCACCCACGAACTTGTCGGCACGGCCGTTGGCGGAGTTCCGGGAGGCCTTTGCGGCCGTCACACCGGTAGGGGATCGTTCCATGCACAAAGGTAGGTCGCACAAGGCGATCAGCGGTCTACTCCCGTCCCCACAGGAAGGTCACCGTGCCCCGCTTATCCAGCTTGCGGCCTTCGCCGTTCTCGAACGCACAGTAGTAGCCGTACATCCCCTGGGGCACATAGGTGCCCCCCACTTTCCCGTCCCAACCCTGCGCAGGATCGCTGGTCGACCAGATGTTCTGGCCCCACCGGTTGTAGATGATCAGCTGATAGCTCGCGAAGCCCGTGTAGGCCGTCACCGGCCTGAACT
Source organism: Flavobacteriales bacterium (assembly GCA_016713875.1). Lineage (NCBI taxonomy): Bacteria > Pseudomonadati > Bacteroidota > Flavobacteriia > Flavobacteriales > Flavobacteriales bacterium. The sequence goes on along the minus strand of JADJOI010000003.1, from coordinate 258,674 downwards.
CGGTGTTCGCCTCGATGGCGCTTCCGGCGATGAACGCGTTGGGCAGCCAGAACTGGACCTCCTGCACCGCGCACGCCTCATTGCTACGGCTGAACACTTCGATGCCGCTGGGGTTGCCCACCTCAAAGGCCTCCACGTAGTAGCAGAAGCCCCCGTCGGTGGCGATCAGGTCCTGAACGGGATCGCTGTAGGTCCATTGACCGCCGGGCAACAGCAACAAGAGCTCCCACGGACCGCCGGAGATGCTGCGGTACACGGCGTAGGCCCCGACCGTGCCGGCCCAGTCGCCGTAGCCGTTCCAGCTGAGGTGACTGAACCCTTCCAGGTCCGCCTCGGCCCGCAGGTGGATGGTGGACGCCGTGTTGGACGTCACCACCGGTGCGCCGCAACTGTCCTCCACCAGGATACGATAGCTGTAGCTCCGTTGGTCGGCCTCCACGTCAAGGTCATCGAACACCAGCGTTCCGCCCGACACGCCAGCTCCCGATCGGGTCGTGATCAGTTCGAAAGGCTCACCGTTGGCGCTCCGCTCCAGGATGTACAGCCTGGCCGCGGCCGAACCGTCCACGCTGTCCACCACCTGGATGTGATCGTCGGCCAGCACCGTGGCCACTCGGATGTAGTTGAACTGTGGCACGGGCGGATAGTCCGTGGGCCGGATGGCCTTGTTGCTCAGCGACCACAGGGTGCCGTTGGCGCCGATCGCCTTCACCACGTAGGAGTAGGTGGTGAACGGCAGCACGTTCTCGTGCAGGGCGGATCCGGCCGTGGGGTTGAAGATGCCCATCAGAAACCAGGATCCTCCGGCCTGTTGGGCATACACCTCGTAGTTCGCCACCGGCCATCCCCCGTACGGCGTCCATGTGATGGTGACGGAGGAGGCGCATTCGTTGTAACTCGTGGATGCGTGGATGGTGGTGTGCGGATCGAGCGTGGCGCTGGTGTTGGGGCTGGGCGGATTGCCGGTCCAGCAGGTGTCGAAAGCCGCCACCGTGAACGACTCCGGCAGGGTGGCCGCATCGCTCAACAGATACTGGTAGAAGGTGTTGCCCTGCCCCCAGACCGTGTCGATGATGGTGTTGCCCAGCGCATCGATCAGCACCACGATATACCCGTCCGTATCCCCTTCCGGACTTGCGCCCCAATCAATGGTGGCCTGACCGTTGGCCGTATCCACCGAGACGGTCGTGATCACCGGGGGCGAAGGCGGCGTGTCGTCCCGGAACACGTCCCCGTCGCGGCTGCTGAAGGAGGTGCAGAGGTTGCCGTTGGCCACGCTGACCCGGAAGGTGAGAGAGTCCTCACAGATGCTGATGATGTGCTCGTAGTGCGTGGTGGGTTCCTCCACCGACCCGATCAACTGCCAGGTGCCCACGGGGTACTCCATCCAGATGTCGTACATGGTGTCCGCCGTGGCCAGGTGCGGCACGTGCTGCGGGGTCCAGTCGAGCACGGCGCTCCCGAGCGGGCTGCTCTGAGTGACCTCCAGGAAGATCGACGCCAGGGTGTCGCTGGGAGCGGAGCTGTTCGGCGGTGGCGCGGAGGAGACAGCCACGACGTAGTAGTACTGCGGGGCCAGATGGGCACCCGCCCCGAAGTGCGTGAACGTGGGGGTGCCATACACCATGATCGCGGGTGGCACCACAGCGTACGGGCCGCCCAACGACGCGCTGTGGTACACTTCGTACTGCTGAAAGATGCCGTTCGGATCGGGCGGCACGATCCACGTGAGGGTGACATCGCCGGACACGTTCACCGAGGCACAGCGGAGCGAAGGCGCGTCGAGCACCTGGGCGACGGCCGGCACACCGGTGACCGCCCAAAGCAGCACAAGACGGGATCCGTTCACCAAGGCACGCATGCGGATCGGGTTCACTTGAGAAGACGTTGGTCCGGCCCAGGTTGTTGCCACCGGGCCACCATGGAACGTCCATCCGGGCCGATCCGTGCGGCAGCAGTATGGAACTCCTCCACCAGATCCTGCACGATCCGTTGTGCTGGGAGCACCTCGCGTATGGCCGCGCTTACCTGGCCGATCTCCAATTCCCCCTGACCCAGGTCGCCCTCGAACATGCCCCGCTTGGCGCGCGCCCGGCCCAGCACCTGCTTCAGTTCGTCCACCCCGGCCCCGCGGGCGTAGGCCGCCTGCACCTCTTGGAAAAAGGCGTTGCGCATCAACCGGACCGGCGCCAACTCCTTGAGCGTCAACATCGTGCCACCCTCATCCACCCGGGTCACCGCCTCCTTGAACGCAGGATGGGCGCTGGACTCCGCGCTGCACACGAACCGGCTGCCGACCTGGACCCCATCGGCGCCCAGCACCATGCAGGCGAGCATGGCCCGCCCATCGGCGATCCCTCCTGCGGCGATCACGGGCACCTGCACCGCATCACGCACCATGGGCACCAGCACGAGGGTGGTGGTCTCTTCGCGGCCGTTGTGCCCGCCGGCCTCGAAGCCTTCGGCCACCACGGCATCCACCCCGGCCTCCTGGGCCTTGCGGGCGAACTTCACGCTGCTGACCACGTGCACCACCGTGCGGCCGGCGGCCTTCAGGCGCGGCGTGAGCAGGGCGGGGTTGCCAGCGGAGGTGAATACGATGGGGACCTCCTCCTCCAACACGATGCCGACGTGCTTGTCCAAGTCGGCGTAGAGCAACGGGATGTTGACCCCGAAGGGCCGGTCCGTGGCGGCCTTGCACTTGCGGATGTGTTCCCGCAGCACCTCGGGGTACATGGACCCGGCGCCGATGAGCCCCAGGCCACCGGCATTGCTCACAGCGGCGGCGAGCCGCCAGCCCGAGCACCAGATCATGCCGGCCTGCACGATCGGATAGCGGATGCCGAACAGGCTGCAGAGCGGGTTCGATGGGGCCTGGTCCACGGTTGGGTGGGCGGGGCGGCGAAGATAGCCCACACGACACGCCGGGATCGTGGGCAGCTTGTTGATATCCAATGCCTTGGGATCACCGTAGAAGGCCGCGGATCTTTGTTATGTTTGCCCGATGGATCCCCAGCGGGTCCTGACCGCGCATGTCGACCATGATGAAACGTTCCCTTCTTGCCCTCCTCGTGGTGGTCGTATCCACTCAAGTGAAGGCCCAATACGCTTGGGACATCGGCGTCCACCTCGGTGGGGCCAACTACCTGGGCGAGATGGGCGGCAAGGAACAGACGCGCCGTGACTTCATCTGGGACATGAAGCTGGGGCAGACGCGCTGGAGCATCGGGGTGTTCGGCCGCAGGAAGCTCAACCGCTCCTTCTCGGTCAGTGCCGGTCTGATGTACCTGCGCCTTCAGGGTGCCGACGCCCTCAGCACCAACCCCCAGCGGGTGGGCCGCAACCTGAACTTCCGCAACGACATGTTCGAGCTGTACGTGCGGCCCGAGTTCACCATCTTCCAGGACAATGACATCGGCGGCAAGGGCCGCTACCGTACGGACTTCCGTCTCTTCCTCTATGCCGGGGCCGCGCTGTTCTACAGCAGCCCCCGCGGCCAGATCAACCGGGAGGGGGCGTTCTACGCGCTGCAACCGCTGCAGACCGAAGGTGTGGCCTACTCCAAGTTCGGCTTCGCCATCCCCGCCGGCCTCGGCATGCACATCACCAAGAAGCGCCGCCACCGTTATGGCTTCGACTTCGGCTACCGCACCACCTTCACGGACTATTTGGATGACGTGAGCACCGAGTACGTCAACATCCCGGCCAACGGTGATCCGTTGGCCACCCAGTTGTATGACCAGCGGCCCTACCTGGACGATGTTGACCTGGTGACCAGCGGCACCCAGGTGCAGACCGCCAGCGGCGATGTGGTGACGGTGCCTGATGCCATCCAATACGGCTGGGTGCCAGATACCGACGGCCCCAGCAAGAAGGAGAACAATAAGCGCGGCGACCCCACGCACAACGACAGCTACCTCACCATGACGCTGACGTACAGCTACGTGCTGAAGGGCCAGTCCAACTTCTACCGCCAGCGCTACAGCTGGATCCGCGGCAAGAAGCGCATCGGCCGCAAGAGCCGCGCGAAGTTCTAAGCGGTGCGCATCGCACAAGGGAACGGGGACCGCGGTCCCCGTTCCGCGTTTCAGGCCTCGATGCGGTTCGTGTCCAGCCAGTCGGCGAGCACCACCAGCCCCCACACGCGGGCCCAGTTCACGCGCCGGTCACCCGCCAGGAAGCGCGTCCACAGGGATCGCACGCCATCCCGTCGGAAGACGGGGCGTGTCCCCAACGTGTGCAGGCGGGCCTCGCAGAAGCTGCGCAGTTCGTTGCGCATCCAGTGCTCCCATGGCAGGGTGAAGCCCATCTTGGGGCGGTTCACGATCCGCTCGGGCAGCAGGTCGCCCAAGGCGTCCACCAGCAGCTTCTTGGGGCTGTGCGGGTACTTGTGGGTGTCGGACACGCCCAACACGAACTCCACCAGTTCGTGGTCCAGGAAGGGTACGCGCACCTCGAGGGCGTGCGCCATGCTCATCTGGTCGGTGTCGCGCAGCAGCACATTGGGCAGGTAGGTGTCAAGCTCGGCCACGCTCACCTGCGAGAGCAGGGGCAGGGTGCCGGCGCCCGCGCCGTAGCGCGCCTGCAACAGCTCCGCCACGGCGTTCTCCGGTAGGGTGGCCGTGCTCACCAAGCGGCGCAGGTCAGGGTCCAGGAAGGCGATGCGCGAGAAGGGATAGCTGTGCTCGGGCCCCAGGCCGGGTGCACGCAGCAGGCCGGGCAGCTTGGCCGTGGCCGCTGACGGCCGCAACCGCGCCGCCAGATCGCCCGCAAGGCCCCGAACACCTGGTGGAACCAGCCCCAGCGCCCGCCAACGCCAGAGCCGATCGGTGCGGGTGAACACGGGATAACCGGCGAAGACCTCGTCGCCCCCCAGCCCGGACAAGGCCATGGTGATGCCCGCCTCCCGCGTGACCTTGGACACCACGTACGTGTTGGGACCGTCGCCGCTGGGATGGTCCATGGCGGCCAACGCGTGCGGCAGCAGCCGCAGCATATCGTCCGGCCGCAGCCGGATGGCCGTGTGGCGGGTGCCGAACTTCTTTGCCACGATGCGGGCGTACCGTTCCTCACTGAACTCCTCTTCGTCGAAGACCACGGAGAAGGTGCTCACCGGGGCGCTGCCGGCCTGCGCCATCAGGCCCACCACCGCGCTGCTATCGATGCCCCCACTGAGGAAAGCGCCGAAGGGCACATCGGCCACCAAGCGCCGTTCCACGGCACGGGACAGCCGCTCACGCACCTCGCGCTGCACGCTGTCGACCGAGAGATCAGCGGCCTCGCGGCGCGCGTTGGCCACCAGGTCCCAGTAGCGTCCCTCCTCGATCCGCCCGTCGCACCAGGACATCCAGTGGCCCGGCATCAGCATCCGTACACCGGCCACCAGCGTGCGCGGGGCGTGCACCGTCTGGTAGCGCAGATGGTCCACCAGCCCGTCGGGGTCAAGCGCCCGGGGCACCAGGCCCGAGGCGAGCAGGGCGCGCAGTTCGGAGGCGAAGGCCAGGCGACCTCCGGACTCGTGCACGTAGAGCGGCTTGATGCCGAGCCGGTCGCGCGCCAGCAGCAGCCTGCGTTCCGTGCGATCCCACCAGGCGAAGGCGAACATGCCCTGCAGGCGGTCCAGCGCGTGGGGGCCCCAGGCCGTGAGGGCGGCGGCGAGCACCTCGGTGTCCGAGCCGGTGCGGAACGGAGCCACGCCGGGCAGGCGTTCGAGCTCGGTGCGCAGTTCGCGATAGTTGTAGATCTCGCCGTTGAAGACAAGCACATGGCGGCCGTCCGCGCTGTGGAAGGGCTGGTCGGCGGCGCTGCTGAGGTCGATGATCTTCAGCCGCCTGTGGCCCAGGGCGACGTCGGCATCGGACCACAGGCCACCGGAATCGGGGCCACGATGGCGTTGCGCCTCGTTCATCCGGCCCACGGCTGCGGCCGCCTCCTCGGGCCGGGGATGTCCTGCGATGCCTGCGATGCCGCACATGCCCGGTGGCCGCGCCTACAGGATGAACTGTGTATCGGCCAGGATGCGCTGGATGCCTTCGCGCAGCGATAGGGGCTCGCGGCCCAGCAGCTCGCGCATGCGGCTGATGTCGGGCATGCGCCGCGTCATGTCGCCCTCCTCCAGCGGGGGCAGGTGGACGATGTGGCTGCTACTTCCTGTGAGCGCGATGATCAGCCGGGCGAGATCCATGATGGTGATCTCCACATCGCTGCCGATGTTCACGACGTCGTTCACCACCAGCCCCTTGGTGAAGGCGTTCACGCACGCCTCGATGTTGTCGTCGATGTAGCAGAAGGTGCGCGTCTGGCCCCCATCGCCGTAGATGGTGATGTCCTCGCCCTTGAGCGCGGCGCGGATGAACTTGCTCACCACGAAGTCGCGGCTCTGCTTGGGCCCGTAGGTATTGAAGAAGCGGAACACGGTGTAGTCCAGGCCGAACTCCTTGTGGTAGCTGCGCAGGAAGGCCTCGCCCACGTTCTTCACGATGGCGTAGGGCAGCTTGCTGTTGAGCGGGGTGGTGCGCTCGTTCTGGGGGATCTCGACCGGTTCGCCGTACACCTCGCTGCTGCTGCTGAAGAGCACGCGCTTGACACCGGTGTTCTTGCTCAGGTCGAGCACGTTGCGGATGCCGTCCAGGTCGCGCAGCACCATCACGGGGTTGTCCGTGGTGCGCTTCACCCCCACCACCGCGGCGTAATGGAACACGTACTCGAAGCGGTAGGCGTAGAACACGCTGCTGATGTCCTCGAAGCGGTTGGCGTCGCACTTGATGAAGTGCAGGTTGGGCCGCTCGACCAGGGGCAGCTTGCGCACGTCGCCGGTGAGCAGGTTGTCCACCGCCACCACTTCGTGGGCGGGGTCGGCGGCCAGGCGCGCGGCCAGCTCGCTGGGGATGAAGCCGGCGCCGCCGGTGACGAGGATACGGGCCATGGTGCGGCGCGAAGCTAAGCCGCCCTGGATAGACGCAGGTCGCCCTCGGAATGCGAGTTCAACCACAGATGAACGCAGATGGACACAGATGGGTACAGGTCCACCAAGGGCCGTACGCGGCCAGATCCATCCACAGTGAACCCTCGGCTCAGCGGCGAAGGAGGCGACGCAGCAGCAGCACCAGCAGCAGCATGAGGCCGGCGCCCCACCAGAAGGCCCGGTGCAGCACGATGCTCTTCATCCGGTAAGGCAGCAGGCGCCAGTTGAAGCCGTCTTCCTTCCCCACCCGCGCGCGCCACCACGCGGCATCGTAGGTTTCCGGGCCCTTCACCTGCTGGCCCGTCAGCGAGAGCGCGCTCCACGTCACCGTGTCCGGATACACATCGGCGATCAGCAGCGCATCCCGCGGCTCATCGCGGATGGCGCACTGGATGTAGGTGATGTTGGGGGCGTGCCGCTGGAAGAAGATGCTGCTGGGGGCCTGACCGCCCAGGCTGCCGCTGATCCAGTACACTTGGGTGTGCTGCGCGATCCGCTCCAATACAGGGTACACGTCCTTGCGGAAGTTGGTGCCGAAGGTGGAACGCGTATTGTCTTTGAACAGGTCGCTGTACTGCGGATCGTTCTCGGCCCAGATGGGGCGGTGGGAGATAATGAAGGCACGCGGTGGCAGCCTCCCTGTATCAGGCTTGGCTATCGACAACAGGCGCGAGATCGCCTTCCTGCTGACCGTACCGTTGTTATACTCCGTATTGAGAATGAGGACAATGTCACCTCCAAGCCTGATCAGTCCCAACTCGATCAGGTCGTCGCCCACCGCTCCTCCCAAATCATGATTGCCTGGCGTATTAAAAAGTGGAATCTGAAGGTGCCTGAATAGTGATCGGGCATATCGCGGCCTATCCTCCTTGCCGCTCATGAACAGGTCGCCGGTGCTGAGGAAGAGCTGCGCACCGAGGCGGTTGATGGTGTCAAGGTTCGCCAGCAGGGTGGCCGCCGGATACCCGCTGCGGTTGGTGCTTTCGCCGTGGAAGTGCCCTCCGATGAGGATGCGGTAGTGCCCGGTGCTGTCGGCGGGAAGAACCTCGAGGCCATTGAAGGGCGAGCGCTGCGCGTGAACGGATCCGGCCCACAGCAGGCCGCCGAGCAGCAGGATCGCCGCGCGACCAAGGACATGTGCGCATGCACCCATGTGCATAAGAGCATATGACAACCTGCCGTCCGTCCTGGTCATCCGCCCGCTCATGTGCCTTCCGCCGCTTTCGCCGCGCCCACCGCACGGCCGTTCAGCAGGATGCTACTGCCCTGCCCCGTCTTGAAGCCGGCGCCTTCGGGCACGTCCACATCGCGCAGCTCGATGCGCACGGGGCCGTTGCGCACCTCGTCCTTGCCGGCATGCGCGGCCTGCTGCGCGTCGATGCGGCCGGCGCTCATCACCACGGATGAGCCTTCGCGTGCTTCGATGCCGGTGCCACAATGCGTGAGCGTGGCGTTCGTCAGCTCCACACGGGCCAGTGCGGTGGCCTTCACGGCCTCTCCTTTCGCCCCGTCGATCACGAGTTCCGTGAAGCTGGCCCCACCGCCATGCACGCTCACCGCATCGTCCGCAGCGCCGAGGAAGCGGAGCCCGGTGGCCTGCACCGCGGCATGCACGGCCTCCAGCTGGTCGGAGCCGCCGGCGAAGGTGCTGTGGCGCAGCTGGGCCTCCCCCCCGGAGATGGCCAGCAGGGTGCTGCCGGTTCCGCTGAAGACCGCGTGGGTGATCGTCACCGGCGACCGGTGGAAGCTGACGTCGGCGCTGCGCGGCTGATCCTCCTTGAAGCGCATGAGGCCCTCGAACCGCACATGGTCCAGCACCGATCGACCGCCGGCCTCCAGCACATGAACCCCCAGGCTGTTGCTGTCCGGGGCGGTGACCACGATGGGCCTGTCCTCGGTGCCGGTCCACCGCAGCGGCGAGCGGCTCACGATCTCGGCGCCGTTGACCAACTCGATGCGCAAAGGGGACATGGCCACAACGGTCCAGCCCTCCGGCAGCACCAGACGCTCGCTGAGCGTCCACCGGCCTGGGGTGAAGGTGATGGTCCGTGCCGCCTCGTCGCGCACCAGGAAGGGGAAGCGTTCCACGTTCGGTGCGGCCAACGCGGCCAGGTCCAGGTCACGGACATCGTTCAGCTTGAAGGGCGACACCGGGGCGGCCTTGCGGCGGGCGGCTCCCAGGAAGCCCGCGATGGCCTGCGCATCGGTGAGGGCGCTGTCGCTCAACGGGCCGGTGATGAAGCGCAGCACCTGAGGGCGCCCCACCCCCCCGCGCGGACGGGGGAGCACGACGGCCGTTCCCACCGGTGGAAAGCGTCGTCCGTCGGCCAGGCGCAGGCTGTCCACCTGCACCGGCAGGGCCTCATGGGGTACGGCCACCAGCTCCAACGTATCGCCCGAACGGCGGTCGAGGTGCAGGTGCGCGTGCTTGGGCGGATCGAGCAGCGCGCGGATGGCGCGCTGGTTGGCGACGTAGATGCCGCGGTCCAGCTCCTTGTAAGGGAACTCGCGGTAGAGCGTGGCGCTGGCGGTGTCCAGGGCACCCTTGAGCGCGACGAAGGCGCTGTCCAGGTAGGCGGGCCGGGCGTAGCGCTCCAGATGGTGCACGTAGGCCGCCATGATGGCCGGGTCGCTGAGCAGCTGGGTGTGCAGCTCGTCCTGCTCGCGCACCCGGCCGCGGTACCGGTACGCGCCGGCCAGCTCGCGAATGCGGAAGGCGCTGAAGCTCTCGTAGCTCACCGGTTCCAGCCGCTTGAGCACCGGATCGAAGTGGAACTTCACGTCGCTCCAGTCCAAGCTGTGGTGGCCGCCCACGAGGTCGAGCAGCGCCAGGCGGCGCCCGGTGCGGTCCGCATCGAACACGACCGAGGCAGGGAGCTCGCCGCGGCGGAAGGCCTGCACCAGAGCGAGGGCCTCCTCGAACAGGCGACGGCCCTGCGGGTCGGCCGCCAGGTCGTTGGAGCCGTAGGCGTCCAGCTCGGCGGCCTGGTAGTCCGCGTAGGCTTCATCCAAGCGCAGGCCCTCCATGCTGTTGAGGCGGTGCTGCCAGAACAGCCCGGGGTCGAAGCGCAGCAGCGGCCCGGCCACGCGCTCGTTGTGCTCGGCCAATTCCTCGCCGAAGTGCTCCTCATAGGCGTACACACCGAGGTCCTCCCCGTTGAAGGTGACGCGGCAGAACCCATAGCGCAGGGCGATCAGGCCCTCGCCGGCCATCAGGCGGTGGTAGAACCAGTCGCAGAGGTAGTTGCGTGTGCCCGGGTGCTGCAGGCTGAAGCGCTTCATGCCGAGGAGACCGCCGTCCTTGCGCGCCAGCACGCGGAAGCTCCACTTCCCGCCCTGCACATGGTCGCTGAGCTTGCCCTTGATGCGCACACGCCCCTTGAAACTTCGCCCGTCCACGCTGAAACGCGCCTCCACCGGCTCGTTGCCTTCGGGCATGATGACGCCGCGCTCGCGCGCCAGTTCCACCACGTTCTCCAGCCGGGCCATCTCGGCCTCGTCCACCTCGATGGCGATGACGGGCGGCTCCACCGCGAAGCTCGCCGGGTAGTTCACCGCCCACTGGCGCAGGAAGGTGGGCAGCCCGGGATGACCGCGACGGACCAAGGCCCGGTGCCCGGCCCATGCACCCGCGCCAAGCAGCGCCGCAAGGGTGATCGACAGGATCGTCCAGCGTCTGAGGCGTCCGCTCATGAAGGGCGCAAAGTAAGCCCCTCCATCCCAGCGCCCGGGGTCAGCTCGCGGAGGTCCTGAGCGGGCAGTGCGGCCTCCTCCTCCAGGGCGGCCTGTTCCCGTTCCTCCCACTCCACGATCTCCGGCTCGGTCACCACGGTCATGATCATCACCAGGATGATGGTGAAGGGGTTGAGCGATCCGGTGAGCCAGGATTCATAGAGCACGCTGAACATCACGGCGAACATGGCGGCGAAGGCCATGGGCACCCGCTTGCTGGCCTTGAAGAAGATGAGGAAGTAGCTGCGGAAGTAGATGAGGATGCCCACGATGCCCACGTTGAACCACATGGTGAGGTAGCTGTTGTGCACGCCACCGTGATGACCCAATGTCCGCAAATAGGCGTAGTTGTGGCGCATGATGTACTCATCGTTCCCAAAGCCGCCGCCGAGCATGAAGTAGTCCTGGATCTTCTGCCAGGCGAATGCCCAGGCGATGTAGCGTCCTGACCCATCATCCAGCGTCTCCAAACGGAAGTACTCCTGCAGGCCGAGGCTGATGACGATGGTGGCCAGGTTCGAGCTCACCAGTTCAATGATGCCGAGGAAGGCCACGAAGCCGATGAAGCCGATGAAGGGGGACAAGCTGAAGAAGCGACTGAAGAGCAGGAACATGCCTGTGGCCACCAGTGAGGTGCGCGACCCGCACAGCACCAGAAAGGTCACGATGACGGCATAGTTCGTCATGCGCTGCCGGAACGGGAAGAGGTCTTTCCTGAGGTGGTTGAGGATGGTGTACAGGGTGAAGACCAGGAAGGTGAAGATCCCGAGGCCGTTGGGGTTGCCGAAGAGCCCGCGGAAACGGCCGGCCACATAGACAGGCACGATGCGGAAGAACCTCATCAGCCACATCGCCACCAGGAAGACCACCAGAAAGCGCACAAGGTCCCGGAAGAAGTCCCAGCCGCGCTGGCGGAAATTGAGCAGCACGTAGTTCGGCACGACGAGATAGAGCAGCGCATAGCTCAGGGTCTTCTGGATCCCCGTGATCGGGTCGTTGCCGAACACCAGCGGAACGAAGGCGTACACGAAGAAGGGCAGGAAGACCTTGAAGACGCCGGACAACGGTGTGAAGCGGTGCTGCTCCACCAACAGGATGAGGGAGAGCGCGATGATGTAGGCGTACTTGGCCGTCTTGATCTTCCGCATCACCAAGACATCCGGCGTCATGTCCGATAGCACCAGGATGAGGATGAAGCCGAACAGAATGTCCCCGAGCGACTCCCTCCGGTAGAACAGGAAGACCGTGAGCGGTAACAAGGCATAGATGATCGGACCGGCGAACACGGTGGAGAACACCCAGATCGTGACGATCAGGATGAACTGCAGTTCGTTCCGCAGGAAGTCGAGCATCGATCAGGGTGTCGGATCGTGGTGATGAAGCTGGTCGCGCACCACGGCGCCCCTGGCCCGCGCGAAGATCCGTAGTTCCTCCACCTTTCGCGACCACTGCGCCACGGACGAAGGCCGGCGCCACCGGTCCACATGGTGGGGCATCTCGGGAGCGATCAGCGCGGACTCCGCATCGATCGCGGCCACCATGCTTGCTTCCGAGAGCGGTCCATCGAGGAGGCCGATGACGATGGAACGGAACCGATGGCGCAGGACCGGGGAGCGCAGGACGGCCTTGTGCAGCTGAGCCACCGGCCCCTGATGTTGTTCCACATGCCTGAACAGGTCGGCCGTCACTGGCCCGGCATAGCCCAAGCCCATGTCGCTGTCGCCCATGATGAACCGCCACCGGCCATCGCGTGGTGCGCCAAGGGTGTCGGTGGAGCCCGTCCAGCGCCAGTACTTCACGTTCTGGTCGGGCCAGTCGAGGTTGCCCAGGATGATCTGCGCCGCCATGTAGGTGAGGAAGCCGTCCATATCCATGCGGCGTTCAAGGCTGTCCACGTAGTGCGGGCCCTGCGGGTCCCAGCGCTCGGCCATGGTGATCATCCGCTCGAAGCGCTTCACCTCGGCCTGGTCCCCATCATAGAGAAGAAGGCGGTCCTCCAGGACGGTGTACTCGTCCGGCTCGCCGCCGTGCCGCCGGGCCAGCTCCTGCGCGTCGATGCGCTCACGTAGCTGATGAAGGCCCCAGTATGCTCCGTTCAGGTACACCACCACCGCGGTCGATCCCGACGTCTCGAATGGCAGGCCTGCGCATAGTCTGTGCTGGACCACATCGCGCAGGAAACTGTCCGCCTGATCGTTCCCTCCGGCACGAAGCACCAGCATGCGATGCCCGACGCCCCGCTCCTCTCCACACCAGGCCACCGAAGAGCCGGGAAGCTTCATGCGGAGGGCGTGCTGCGGAAAGCCCCTGGTGTTGTTGCCGTGGATGCGCAGCTTCACAGCACCGGACCACCGCGGCGCTCCCCGACCATCAATGAGCTCGGCATGGGCCTGGCGCTCCCATGCTTTCCCACGGAACTGGAAGTTGCCCGGGTACTTCCACCATCGGTGGTCCCGCGGGAACCGCTGCACAGCCACCTCCGCCGTACGGAAGATGCCATGACCAGGCACATAGATGCCCGAATCCGGATCGAAGAAGGTCCCCGGATCGGCCGTGAGGGACAAGACCTGAAGCGCGTGCGCGTGCAGCAGGACCGTTCGCGTGGTCACCGGACCGATGGCGCCGTCCATGCTGGCCGCTGCCCGAACGGTGATCGCCGCTGGGAGCCCAGGCACCGGCGGTCGCCATTGCACGGAAGTCGGGATCCGCAGCGATGCGTCCACCGCCCGGCGATCGGCCCGCAACGGGATGGACCCCTGGACGATCCGGTCGTTGCTGGTCGGCACCCGCCCATCGGTGGTCACATGGATGGTGGCCCCCTCGGCCCCCCTGAACCGTACACCGGAGGGACCGACCTCGACCTCGACGCGACCGATGGACGAAGTCGCGCTCAGCGGTGCCCCCGTGGTGACGGCTCCACGCCAAGCGATAGCCATGGCGACGAGCGCGGACCAGAGAAGAAAGGACCGGATCGTGGTGCGGTCCATCACACCTCGCGGGCATCACGCAACGCCCAGCGGGCGATGAGCGCCAAGGGGATCAGAGCCACCACCACCGGGATCGCAGCACCCGTCCCACAGCCTCCGCCAAGGACCACGGCCATGCCCTGCAACACACGATGGCGCTGCCCTTCCGCAGCCTCCGGCCTGACCAACAAGGCCAGCGCCACAAGTGCAATACTGAACGGGACCGAGCCCTTGACCAACGCGACGCCCATGGCAGCCACCGCGGCCCAAAGCGCCAGCTGACGGGCCTCGACGCCGGTGGCACCGCCCACCCGTGCGACCAGAAAAGCCAAGGCAGCCGCAATGAGCACGGCCAAGGCAAGACCGGGCAGGTCCTGGGGGGAGAAGAAACCAAGCTGGTCGGCGAGAAGCCCCATCAGGTCCATGATGCAAGAGATGCGGCGAAGGTAGGCGGCGGCGGGGATGGCTGGGGCTGAGGCGTGCGCTCCGACGTATGTATGGCCATACATACATCCTCCTTGATCCTGTTCCGTTGACCAACCCAGCATTCATGAACGATCTCGCAGATCCCATCCATTTTTCATCGCGCACGATATTCTTTCGGACCGATCCAGGTCATAACACGCAGTTCGGCTCCCAGGAGCCATGGGGCTCGCTGATCACCTACACGATCGGTCGCATGGATCAACTGCCATGGAAGAATGTATGGCCATACATCGTTCCGTGTCGTCCTGATCGACGGCGATCCAAGCCCCCCACCCCTATGGCCGTCATCACCTCCAGCCTGTCCGCACCTTTACTTTTGCCTCCATGCATCGCCGCGCGGCCTTTCAGCTACTGCTGCTCGTAGCCGCTCCAACTGGGCTCGGTGCGCAAGCCACCGTGCATCCTGGCACCACCCTGCACGTGCTGGGTGGCACAACGGTCCGATTGCCCGATGGGGTTTCGATGACCATGGCACCTGGGGCTTCCATGATCAACGATGGCCTCATCCACCTGGCGCCGACCGCGGTCCTGACCGAGGCCCCCGGATCGCCGGTCACCGGCGTGGGCTTGGAGCGCATCGACCTGCTGGTGAGCGCGCCGCCGACCGCGCTCGAACCGGGCGGTCTCGGCCTCACCATCACTGCGGTCGAGGCCTTGGACAGCCTGACCACGCTTCGCGGGCACACCGTGCGGAACGATACGAGCGGCGCAACGGGTGTTGCCAGGTGGTACAGTGTGAGGCCGCACGTCAACACCGGGCTCATCGCGGAGGTCGGCTTCCGGTATGACCTGACCGAGCTACAGGGCATCGGCGAGGCGGACCTCATGCTTTTCACAGCACGTCAGGGGGACACCATCTGGCAGGGCGTCCCCAGCGTGGTCGACCTGCCGCTGACCACGGTCTTCGCCTCTTTCCTGGACAGCTTGGGCACGTACACCCTCTTCGATGGCAGCTTGGGCACCGCCACGCCGGATGAAGCGCCGCCCACCTCCCTTCACGCAGGACCCAACCCGGCCACGGACGTCCTGGACGTGCGCGACGAAGCCGGCGGTTTCCGAGACCTGACCGTGATCGATGCAACAGGACGGACCGTGCTGCGGATCGACCTCGGCCGCCGTGCGACACACCACCGCATCACCTTGTCCAGCCTGGCCTCCGGAACATACCTGCTCCGCACGGAGGACGGGCGCAACATCCGGTTCAACCGCCCATGAACCGCCTCTACGCACATCTCTTCGCGATCTTCACCGCAGCCCCGCTCTGCGCACAATGGGACGTCCCTGTCCGGATCGCCCTCAGCAGTGACAGTGCCGCGGACCGTCGAGCCACGGGGTTGGCCGCTCCTGCCCATGGTAGCGATGGACTGGCGGCCGGGCTCGAACGCACCCATGCCCTCACCTGGTTTTCCGCCACCGGGACCGATAGCCTGGTGGCGGCCTGGCCGACCATCGGCCTTCCGGTCGCAGCTGAGCACCCGCGCATCACGCTGCTCCCCGATACCAGCAACCATGGTCCGGTCACGCTAACCCTGCCCGGCACTGGCGCGGTGCCCATCGTCAAGTATGCGACCGAGCTGCTGGACAGCGCTGATCTGCAAGCGGGCATCCCTATTGACCTGGTCTACGATGGCGCCGCCTGGCAGGTGATCTCTCCGCTTCCTCGCCCCTGTCCACCCGGCATGTTCCCGGCCTCGCGGGATGTGTGCATGGAGCGGCTGCCCACGCCATCCTCCAACTTTTTCAGCGCTGCCAACGGCTGCGCCAACCGGCAGCGTCGCATGTGCACCTTCGGCGAATGGATCGCCGCGTGCACGATGCCCAACGGCATCCTCTTGGGCAGCATCGTGGACTATGAATGGGTGGATCACGCGGCCAACAGTGGCAACGACGCCAAATCCATCGGGCTGAACAACGATACGTTCGTCCCCGATTGTTACTCCGGCAGTACCCGGGTGCCTCTTACCGTCCTTTCCTACCGATGCTGCGCCGACCGATGAGGATCGCCACTGCGAGCATCACACTGTGTGGAGCACTTGCCCTCCACGCCCAGGTCCATGTGGACGCACCCGTGCGTTTCACCAGCCCTGACAGCTCGTTGCGCCAGCTCGATGGCCTGGCGGCGCCCTCCGGTGAATCGGACCTGCTCACCCTTGCGGCGGCCCGCTCCGGCGCCGTGCACTGGGCCACGGCCGGGGGAACGGCCAACGCCATCACCCTCGCGGCGCGTCCACCGGTCGCGGTCTACCGCGAGGGGCTGCGCCTCCGGTTCCTGCCCACGCTGGCGGCCGGCTCCGCCCCCACCCTGAACGTGGATGGCCTCGGCCCCGTGTCCCTGCTGGGTCCGGAGCTCATCCCGCTGCCCACGGGCAGCCTGGTGCCCGGCCGGCTCGCCGAGGTGATCTGGACCGACAGCGTGTTCCGCATGAATTCGCGGCCGGTGGATGGGTGCCCTGTCGGTTTCCTGCAGGTGCATGACGGCCTCTGCATGCAACAGGACGACGGCCCAGACGTGTCCATCTTCACCGCGCTCCGTCAGTGCACGGACCGGGGCACCCGCCTCTGCACCTGGGACGAGTACCTCTATGGGTGCACGGTGCTCTCAGGCCAACTGATAGACCTGTTCAACGATTGGGAATGGATCGACGACACGAGCGATCACACGCACACCGCCAACCAGGCGGGGCGCTACTATTGTGCGCAACAACGGTCGATCCCCGCGACGGAGCACCCGAACGCATACGGCCGTGCACGCTGCTGCTACCGCATCCGATGAACACGCGTGCCCTGCTCCTTCTGGTCCATGCGGTGGTGGTCTCCTGCGCCGCCATGGCCCAGATCGACGTGGACCGCCCCCTGGTGCTCACCGGCCCAGCCGACAGTGCACGGCGTGTCATGGGCCTGTCCGACGCCACCGCGGAGAGCGACGCGCTCAACGCCCGTTCCGCAGCGCTCGGGCGGTTCCGAACGGCCACGGTGGGCGGCACCCCGGACGCCTGGAACGCGGACCTGGCCCCCGCGCTGACGGGTCCGCCCGATCCGGGGCTCGAGCTGGTGCTGCGGATCACGCAGGCCAACACCGGTCCGGTCACGCTCACGATCAATGGCCTCGGTCCTTTCCCGGTGGAGGAGGCACCCGGCGACCCGCTGGACAGCGCCGATGTACCGGCCGGCCTGATGGCGCGGCTGCTCTTCGACGGCATCGCGTTCCAGTTGGTCAATGGCAGACCCTCGCGCACACGACCCTGCCCATCCGGCTTCATGGAGGTGAGCGAACAGTTCTGCATCGAACCCGACCAGCGCGACACGCTCGACTTCCGCGAAGCGGCCCAGGTGTGCGGCGCGCTCGGCGCCCGGCTTTGCACCTGGGGCGAGTTCTACGCCGCATGCGCCCGTGCCGCGCAGCTCGGCCTCAACGACATGATCGGCGACTGGGAGTGGACGAACACCTCGGCCAACGCGGACATGGGCGTGCGCGTGGTCGGCTTCTCCTCCTGCACGATCGCCGCCACGGCCGGCGCCCTCGACCCACCGGCACGCAGCTTCCGCTGCTGCTTCAGGCACTGACCGCACCGGGCGATCTCGCATTTTCGCGCGCCGCCCCATGCTGTTCAACAGCCTCACGTTCGCGCTCTTCCTGCCGGTGGTCTTCGCCCTCTACTGGGGCGTGTTCCGGTCAGTGACCGCCCGCAACCTCCTGCTCATCGTGGCCGGTTGCGTGTTCTACGGCTGGTGGGACTGGCGCTTCCTGCTGCTGCTGGCCGCCACCAGCATGACCGACTACGTCGTGGCCATCGCCATGGACCGCACCAACGATGCTCGCGGCAGGAAGGCCTGGCTCGCCGTAAGCCTGGTGGGCAACCTCGGTACCCTGGGCATCTTCAAGTACCACGATTTCTTCGCCACCTCCCTGGCCGATGCGCTGGCGCGCGTGGGCATCGGGTACGACCCGCTGCTGCTGCACGTTGTGCTTCCAGTGGGCATCAGCTTCTACACCTTCCAGGCGCTGAGCTACACCATCGACGTGTACCGCGGTCGCATCGGGCCCGTGCGCGACCTGCCCACCTACCTGGCCTTCATCGCCTTCTTCCCCCAACTGTGCGCGGGCCCCATCGAACGCGCCAGCCACATGCTTCCCCAGTTCGCACAGCAGCGCGTGCTGAACACCGGCCTGGCCACCGACGGCCTCCGCCAGATGCTCTGGGGCCTCTTCAAAAAGGTGGTGGTGGCCGATAACTGCGCCACCCTGGTGGACCGCATCTTCACGGACAGCGACCACCTGCCCGGACCCTTGCTCGCCCTGGGCGCCGTGCTCTTCGCCCTGCAGATCTACGGCGACTTCAGCGGCTACAGCGACATCGCCATCGGGTGCGCACGCCTGCTCGGCTTCGAGCTGATGCGCAATTTCGCGTTCCCCTACTTCAGCCGCGACATCGCCGAGTTCTGGCGCCGCTGGCACATCAGCCTCAGTACCTGGTTCCGAGACTACGTGTACATCCCCCTCGGCGGCAGCCGCGGCGGCACGTGGATGAGCGTGCGCAACACCTTCGCCATCTTCCTCCTCAGCGGCTTCTGGCACGGCGCCAACTGGACCTTCCTGGCGTGGGGCTTCCTGAACGCGGTGTACTTCCTGCCCCTGCTGCTGGGCCGCCGCAACCGCGCCCACCTCGGCACGGTGGCCCCGGGCCGGCTGCTCCCCTCCTTCGGTGATGCCCTGCGGATCGCAGCCACCTTCACCCTCACCTGCCTGGCCTGGGTCTTCTTCCGCGCCGAGGACCTCGTCCATGCCTTCCGCTATCTGGGCCGCATGGCCGAGGGCTGGTCGCGCGCGGCGGCCTGGCAGCGGTGCCTCGCCATCCTGGGCGAGCACTACCTGCTGGCCCCGGCGATGGCGTGCACCCTGCTGCTGTTCGCCGTGGAATGGGTCCAACGCGAGCATGCGCACGGGCTGGAACGCCTGCCCACGCAGCGCCCCGTGCGCTGGGCCATCTACCTCGGCCTGCTGGCGGCCGTGGTGTTCGCCGGCGATCATGGCGAACAACAGTTCATCTACTTCCAGTTCTGAGCCATGGCCGCCTTCCTCCGCCGTGCTTTCGGCTTTGCCCTCCTGGCGGCCGTGTTCGCCGTGGCCCTGCATGCGCTGCTGATGCACGGCCTGCGCCGTCGCACCACCGACGTGTTCGGCGTGTGGAACGATGTGATCTCCGGCCGCGCGACCTCGGATGTGCTCTTCACCGGCAGCAGCCGCAGCCTGGTGCACTTCGACGCGGCCGCCATCGCTTCGCGCACCGGCCTCCGCGCCTACAACATCGGCATGGACGGCACCCAGCTCGACCTGCAGTCGGGTCGGCTGCACACCTATCTGGCCCACCATCCGGCGCCGCGGCTCGTGGTGCAGGAGGTGGACATCATCAGCCTGGAACCGGACAGCGGCCTCTACTTCGCGCAGCAGTATGCCCCCTACCTGAGCGAGCCTGCTGTGTATGAGGCCGTGCGCCGGGTGGCGCCCGATCACTGGAAGGACCGCTGGCTGCCGCTGTATCCGTTCATGCGCCATGGCCCGGGGCTCACCGCGCTGGCGGTGCAGGGCCTGCTGGGCCTGGAGGACACCCTCAACGACCCCGTTCACCTCGGCTTCGAGCTGCGCGACTGGCCGTGGGAGGGCTCGTTCGACAACTTCCTGCGTGAGCACCCGGACGGGGTGCGATACCACGAGAGCCCGCACGCGGTCGCCACCTTGCGCACCCTCATCCGCACCGCACGGGCCGCCGGATCACAGGTGGCGCTCTGCTACACGCCCGAGCTGGTGGAGAACCAGCGCATCACCCTGAACCGCGCATCGATCATGGGCACCTTCGCCCGGGTGGCGCGGGAGGAGGGCGTGCCGTTCTGGGACCTGTCCAGTGTCCCGATCTGCACCGACCGCAGCTTCTTCTACAACTCGCAGCACCTGAACGCGCGCGGTGTGGCGCAGCTCACCCCGATAGTGGCGGACAGCATCACCGCGCTATTGGAACGCACCGCTCAGTCGCCCAGCGCCCTGCCGTAGAGCTCGATGAGGCGGGCGTTGCGCACGCGGATGTCGAACTTCTCCCGCACGACCTCCAGCGAGGCGTCGCCCATGCGCCGAAGCAGGGCGGCATCGTCCATCAGGCGGCGCAGGTGGAGCACGATGTCGTCCGCGATGGTGTCGCTGTCCAGGCCCTCCACCTCCAGCAGCCAGCCGTTGCGGTCGTGCTGCACGATCTCGGGCAGGCTGCTGATGCGCGAGCCGATCACCGGCAGCTGGGCACCCATGGCCTCCAGGATGGTGTTGTTGAACGGGTCGGCGAAGGTGGTGCTGACGAAGACGTCCGCCGTGCGCATGTGCTGCAGCAGGGCCGCGTGCGGCAACCCGCGGTGCAGGGTGATGCGCGGGTCCTCGGCGATGGTCCGCTCGGCCCACTGCCGGTCCGCGTCCGTGGGGAATACACCCCAGTCCACCTCCAGGCCGCTCACGATCACCAGCCGGGCCTCCGGCCGCCCCAGCCGCTGGAAGGCCTTGAGCAGTTCGATGCCGCCCTTGCGGTAGAAGCCGTTGCCCGCGAAGAGGATGGTGAAGACGTTCGCATCCTTCTCGCCCCGCGTGTACTGCTCCACCGCCCGGTACACCACGTGCATCTTGGACGGATCCACCCCGGCGGCCACCAGCTTGTCGCGGTTCATGCGATAGGTGTGCTCGCTGGTGTAGAAGAGAGCGCGGCAATCATCCGAGGCCAGCCGCCGAAGCCCCCAGCGGAACAGCGGATGGTCCTCGCGCATGGGCTTGTAGCGCGGCAGGTAGCTCTCCACCTCGATCACCCACGGGTGCCGGTTGGCGACGATGCAGTTGTACGTATGGAAAAGGTCGCAGCGCTTCACCGGGAAGAAGTAGCGCGTATGCCACAGGAAGGCGCTCACGATGCCCGTCATGTGCCACGGGAAGTCCAGCATCCGCGAGTAGCGGTAGCCCTCCGGCGGATGGCTGAACACGTAGTGCTGCCAGTAGCGGGTCTTGTGCGAGATGCCGATGACGCGGGAACCCATGGGTCAGCGTGCGGCCACCGCCTCGGTGCGGAACCACGCATGGAAGCACGCAAGCCCCTCGGCCAGCGGCGTGCTCGGATGGAAGCCCAGGTCGCGCCCCGCCTTGCTGACGTCGGCGAAGGTGCGCGGCACGTCACCCGGCTGCTCGGGACGCACCTCCACCACCGCCTTGCGGCCCACCTCGCGCTCGATGGCCGCGATGAGCTCCCGCAGCATCACCGTGCCGCTGTTGCCCAGGTTGTACACCTCGTACGGCGCGCCTTTGCTGCGGTCCATCGCCGCGCGCACCCCCGACACGATGTCGTCCACATAGGTATAGTCGCGTTGCGTGGTGCCGTCGCCGAACTGCAGGATCGTCTCGCCTGCGGCCACCTTGCGGAAGAACTGATGGATGGCCAGGTCGGGCCGCTGGCGCGGGCCATAGACCGTGAAGAAGCGCAGCACGGTGACCTGTAGGCCGTGCAGGGCGGAGTGCACCCGCGCGAACTGCTCGGCGGCCAGCTTGGTGGCGGCGTAGGGGCTGATGGGCACCAGGCCGTGCTCGCTCTCCTTCCACGGCACGTTCGGGTTCTCGCCGTACACGCTGCTGCTGCTGGCCAGGATGAAGTGCGGCACCTTGCGGCGGCGCGCCATCTCCAGCAGGGCCAGCGTGCCGGTGACGTTCACGCGGTGGTAGCCGATGGGGTCGGCGATGCTGGGCCGCACACCCGCCTTGGCCGCGATGTGCACGATGAGGTCGATCGGGGCCTCCCCCAGCAACGCCTCCAGGTCGGGCGCCAGCAGGTCCGCCTCCACCATGCGTAGCTGGGGATGGCCGAGCGCACCGGCCAGGTTGCGCTCCTTCACCGCCCGCGGATAGAAGGGGTCGAAGTTGTCCAGCACGGTGATCCGCCAGCCGCCCTCGGCGAGCAGCCGGTCCACGAGGTGGCTCCCGATGAAGCCCGCCCCGCCTGTGATGAGCACATGCCTGTCCATGGTGCGCAAAGGCCCGCAAAGCTAACCGGATGGGGGTTGCGGTCCATCCAGCACGCACGTTCCACGGTCCTTTACGCCCGCCCTCGCCAAGGCTACGGCGGGGTCACCACCACATCCCCCCCCGCCAGCCAGCGCTTCCCATCCGCCAGATGCAGGTGGTAGAGGCCGGGGGCGAAGGGCGTGAGGGAGAGAAGGTGCGAGAGCACGGTGCCGTTCCCCGGTACGGCCTCGCGCAGCACCTCCCGGCCCGAGGCGTCCAGCAGCACGGCCTGCACCGCGCCCGTGGGCCTGTACCCAGGCGGTAGCACCAGCTCCAGACGCACATGATCCGTGGCGGGGTTGGGCCACAGCCGCAGCCGCTCCTGCAAGCTCACCTCATACTCCTGCACCCCCACCAAGTGGCAGCCCGGCACCACGCAGCCCAGGCTGTCGGTCTTGATCACGTAAGCGGTCTGGAGCCCCGGGTGCCCGCCCGAATTATCCTGATACACGAAGCCAGTGCTGAGGAACCCACCATCCGAGGTGAGGCTGATGTCCCGAGGCTGATGCGTGTCGATGAAGACCGTATAGCCTCTGCTCCAAAGACTATCACCAAGCGAACTGAATTTAGCGATGTGTGTAATGGCTGGGCCCACGCGAATGCAAGCGATGACCGAGCCATCCTCTTGTACTTCCATGTCGTACGCTCCAGTCAAGTAATTGTAGTGCGACCGTTTCTGCCAAACAATGTCGCCTTGCACATCCCACTTGGTGAACATGGCCTGCTGCCAGTAGTTGGGCCAGTTATCCTCCCGGTATTCACCCGCCGTGATGATCGTGCTGTCCGATGCCATGCGCACGGCAAAGACCCCCGTGGCATCTTCCCCGAACTGTCTCCACCAAAGCAGGTTGCCCATTGTATCCGTGCGGATCAGGAACTGCTCATCATTCACGCCCAATCCATAGCTGACACCCACTAGGAGATAGCCATCACTAAGGATTTCTGCACAGGAGTATGCTGAAGTAGACCGGTTCACCTGTCCATATGTTCTCGTCCAGATCGTATCACCTTCACTATTCAATAGTACAAGGAAGGCTTTGGTCTTCGCTTCCGGTAGATCGTAAAATCCAGCTGCACAATAACCGCCATTACTAGTCTGTCGAGTTTGGCGTAGAAAGTGAGTGACAGAATCTTGCGGTTCGAAACTGAACAAAAACTTCCGTTCGGTCGTGTCGCCGTCCTCATTGAACCGATACAGGTACGAATGCGCCCAGAAGTCAGACCCTTCTAGCACAACGCTCGCGAATCCTCCTGTATCCAAGCGACAAACCGGTGATGTTACTCCCAAGTTAATGTGACGCGGATCTCCAAAGCTATATTCGCGTTCATGCATGAATTGGCCTTGGAGATCGAGCTTGCGCACGAAGATGTGGGTCTTGCCCGATCCGTCGTGCGAGATCTGCTGGGTGAAGACCAGGTAGCCGTCCGCCGTTTCAAAGACGCTCAATCCGCCGCCCGGCTTACCACCCTGCGCGCTGTCCAAGTGGACGATGAAGCCGTTCTGGGCGGGCACCACCAGGGTGCCCGCCAGAACGATCATCGACATCAATGTGATCAAGCGCATCATTTGACCACGTTGAATTTGGTCTCGCCGACCCGGTGGCCCTCGAAGAGCAGGCGGGCCAGATAGAGGCCTTCGCTCCAGCCGCCCAGGTCGACCTCCACGAAGGCCTTGCGGCCCTGCAGCGCGATGGTCCGCATCAGCCGCCCCTGTGCATCGAAGAACTCCAGGGTGCCGAGCTCGGCGCCTTCGGGGTAGCTGATCATCACCCGGTCCTGTGCGGGGTTGGGGTAGGCACCCAGCAGCGGGGCAATACGCCAGCCCTTGCGTTCGGCGGGGAAGCAGGCCATGCGGTAGGGTTCGGGCCACTTCATTCCACCAGCAGGTTACTGCCGGCCAGCCAGCGCTTCCCATCCGCCAGGTGCAGGTGGTAGAGGCCGGGGGCGAAGGGCGTGAGGGAGAGAAGGTGCGAGAGCACGGTGCCGTTCCCCGGTACGGCCTCGCGCAGCACCTCCCGGCCCGAGGCGTCCAGCAGCACGGCCTGCACCGCGCCCGTGGGCCTGTACCCAGGCGGCAGCTCCAGCTCCAGCCGAACTTGATCCGTGGCGGGGTTGGGCCACAGCCGCAGCCGCTCCTGCAAGCTGACCTCATACTCCTGCACCCCCACCAGATGGCAGCCCGGCACCACGCAGCCCAGGCTGTCGGTCTTGATCACGTAGGCGGTCTGGAGCCCCGGGTGCCCGCCCGTATTATCCTGATAAACCCAGCCGGTGCTGATGAACCCACCATCCGAAGTGAGGCTGATGTCCCGTGGATTGTGAAGGTCGACGAACGCCGAATAGGTCCGGCTCCAGAGGCTGTCACCGGCCGCGCTGAACTTGGCGATGTGTGTGAGCCCCAGGAAGACGTGGATGCAACTCACGAACGAGCCATCCGGCAGAACCTCCATGTCCAACGGCGAGGCGAGGTAGTGGTAGTGCGACCGTTTCTGCCAAACAATGTCGCCTTGCACATTCCACTTGGTGAACATGGCCTGCTGCCAGTAGTTGGGCCAGTTATCCTCCCGGTATTCACCCGCCGTGATGATCGTGCTGTCCGGTGCCATGCGCACGGCAAAGACCCCCGTGGCATCTTCCCCGAACTGTCTCCACCAAAGCAGGTTGCCCATTGTATCCGTGCGGATCAGGAACTGCTCGTCATTCACGCCCAGCCTGTAGTTGACGCCAGTTAGTACAAACCCGCCTCCAGGTATCTCTGTACATGAGTAGGCCAAGGTGGACTGGTCCGCTTGGCCATAGCGCCGCGTCCACAGGGTATCGCCATCGGTGTTCAACCGCACCGCAAAGGCACGCGCACCATCCGCGATCGCCGGCGGATCGAAGAAGCCAGCGGCGATGAAACCTCCATCTGCGGTTGGCCTGGTCTGGTGGAAGAAGTGGGTGAGGGAATCGGAAGGATCATACGTGAAGAGGAACTTCCGATCGGTCGTATCCCCATCCTCATTGAACCGATAGAGGTACGAATGCGCCCAGAAGTCGGAGCCCTCCAGCACCACGCTGGCGAAGCCGCCGGTATCCATCCGACAGACCGGAGAGACCTGCCCGAAGGCATAATGCCTGGGATCCCCGAAGGCATACTCCCGTTCATGCACGAACTGCCCCTGTGCATCCAGCTTGCGCACAAAGAGGTGGGTCTTGCCCGAGCCATCATGCGAGATCTGGTGCATGAACAGCAGGTAACCGTCACCCACCTCGAACACACTGCGACCAGAGCCTGGTTTGCCGTTCTGTGCGCTGTCCAGATGCACGATGAAGCCGCTCTGGCCGGGCACCACCAGGGTGCCCGCCAGAACGATCATTGCCAGGCATGCGATCGAGCGCATCATTGCACCACGTTGAATTTGGTCTCGCCGACCCGGTGGCCCTCGAAGAGCAGGCGGGCCAGATAGAGGCCTTCGCTCCAGCCGCTCAGGTCGACCTCCACGAAGGCCTTGCGGCCTTGCAGCGCGATGGTCCTCATCAGCCGCCCTTGTGCATCGAAGACCTCCAGGGTGCCCCGCTCGGCGCCTTCGGGGTAGCTGATCATCACCCGGTCCTGTGCGGGGTTCGGGTAGGCACCCAGCAGGGGAGCCATGTTCCCCGTGTGCTTCACGGGCGGGTAGAAGGCGCTGCGGTAGGGTTCGGGCACCCAGCCCTGCGGTAGGCTGTCCGTGGCGCCCAGTTGAAGGAGCCGGGTCCAGGCCTGGGCGGCCCCGCTATTTTCCTCCCCGAAGGCCAGGGCCTCCAGTTCGGCGATCGGCGGTGCGCTTACGCTGTTGGGGTCACCCTGCATGTCCTCCAGCAATTCGCCGTAGGCCACCAGCCCCTCGTTCGCCGGCACCTGTAGCAGACCGTTCGCCAGGGCGTGCGCGGCCGTGAAGTCCCGGTTGGCCAGATGCAGCATGTACAAATATCGGTCGCCCCAATGCAGGGTGTCACGACCGAAGATCAAGGCAAGCGTGTCGTTCCTGCCCTCCAGGGTGCTGTCCTGGGCCACGGCCTGCACCAGTCGCCGCTGGGCCACGGCCTTGTCGGTATGGCGGATCGCCAGCTCCTGTTCCAACAGGTCCCGGGCGCTGGCGCCCTCCTCGTATTGGGCCAGCAGGGCGCGGAAGAACTCAGAGAGAGCCTCGCTCTCGTCCAGCACGATCTCCACGTCCTTCTTTAAGGGGCTGTTGTCGATCAGCACCTGGGTGAGGTGCCAGGGGTCCATGGCCACCTCGCGCCGGATGGCGGCCACCAGCACCTGATCGCTCAATGGGCCGTTGGTAAGCAGCAGATCGCGAAGCAGATGGCTCGGCCAGGCCACCGGATCGGCGATGGCGTCCAGCAGATCGGGCCGCTCGCCACCGTCCACAGTGCCGTTGTAGCTGGCGATGGCGCTGTGCAGTACGGCGAGCTTCCCCTCATAGTCCGCTTGCAGCTCCTGTAGGCCCTGCTGGAATTCGTCCAGGTCCCCTTTGTCGCAATCGGCCTCAGCATTGAATGCAACGGGCTGAGCATGGTCGAACAGGTCATAGAACCAGAAGCCCGTGACGGAAAGGTCGTTGCCGTTGATGTCCTCAATGCACTCGGGGCGCATCTGCGGGCTGTTGGCATTGTCGTAGTAGTGGTAGTTGACATCCAGGCCGTAGTTGAACATGGCATAGACGAACGCGTGCAACGAAGGCCCAGGGCTTCCTGGATCGCAGTCGGCACCGGGGCTGAACTGGTTGTTGGCACTTTGCTGAGGGGAAGGGGAGTTGTTCCCCTGTTCCCTGCGGATGTAGCCCAGCGGCAACACGAACTGGTCCACAAAGTTGTTCTCGTGATAGCCACAGAGCATCTGCAGGCCGATCGGTATCTGTGTGATGGGCCCTGGGGTATGGTGATCGCCTTCCACCACGCAGCCAAAGTCCAGGTCGACGAAGCTGTTGTCGTAGATCCGGTTGTCCTCCGGCTGCGGGCCTTTGAACCAGATGCCCGCGCTGGGGGCGGTGGCGGTGGCCGGCTTGGTGAAGCTGTTGCGTTCCACGGTGTAGCGGTTGCTCTGCATCAGGAAGAAGCCGATGGTGGCCTCGCCGGTCAGCGGGTCCACATCCAGCGTGCTCACGTGGTTATTGGTGTAGATGGGGTCGTCGCTGCCCAGGTCGTAAAGCCCCACTTTGTTGTTCGTGAAGTCCATCCCGTCCACGGTGGTCACGAAGTCCGGGTCGTGGTCGGCGCTGAGGACCCCTGCGGTGAGGTTGCGGAAGCCATGGAGCGGGTAGTTCATGCCGCCGGTGCAGGTGAAGCTCGCCGCCCAGGCCATGATGCCCCTTCCGCGCTGGTCGGGCCCCGGGAAACTCCCATAGGCCTGGTTCTCGAAGGCGCAATTCGTGAATCGCACACCATTCACGTCGAAGAGGAGGGCCATGTTCTGCGGCACCGTGTTCCCCAGCCCGGGGTAATCCGCAGTGGTGAGGAAGCCGCAGTTGCTGAACAGACAGATGTTGTTCAGCTCATTGCCCAAGCTGCCATAGCGATGGTATTGCTCGATCCGCACCCCGTTGATGTTGTCCACGAACTGGCACCCCACCGCGCGCACCACGCCGCCAAAACCGGCCGGATCGATGGCGCCATTGGCCAGTTCCTGTGCACAATGCACACCGATGACGGCATTGGACACGGTGCTGTTCGTCAAGCGCAATTGCCCCTGGTTGGTGCCGCTCTGCAGCGGGTTGTTGGTCTGCCCCTCCACACGCACACCCGGCCAGCGCTGGTCGGGGCAGTCGAAGCTGCTGAGGGTGCAGTCGGTGAAGGTGATCGATGCGCCTTTCCGTACGATCAACCGGGCGGTGGATGCGAAGCGCCAGACCATGTCCTTCACATAGAGATGGGCGCCCGGCTGCACCACCACGTCCTGGTCGAACACCACCAGGGTCGGACCGCCTTGGAAGGGATTCTGGCCCGGTTGCCACGCCGTGGCTGGCGTATTGGTTCCTGTGAGGCTGTAGAGCGTGGGCTCCACACGCGCCAGGTGGGCCTCCAGGCAACAGCTGCCGTCCTGCAGTGTCAGGATGTGCTCATCGCCCCGGATGCGTCCGTTCAGCAGGCGGTATTCCACGGCGTTGATGCCGCCGTAGGTGGCCGGGGTGCCCAGGGTGACGGCATTGGGCTGCCAGTTGGCGGGGTCGGGCACGTCGGGGTCCGCAAAAGCGCCCAGCCAGTATTGCCCCACGCCGCTGGTGCCGATGGCGTAGAGCACCTCCGCATTGCCCGTGGCGTCCACGTTCAGTTCCAGTTCCGAATCGGCCAGCTTGCGTGTCTCGGTGTAGGGGCCGATCGCCAGCGGCGACACCCCGTTCGGCGGCAACAGGCTGCGGTCGATGACCCCGAAGTTCGTGTGCGGTGCGGCGTGGTAGCTGCTCTTCAGGTAGTAGATGTGGTCGCCGTTCGGCGAGAACTCCACCCCGCCCACGCGCGGATGCTCGATCGGGTTCCCGAAGTGGTCCTCCTGCGCCAGCCCGGTGCCATCGGTGTAGTGCTCCACCTCATAGATCCGCGGATAGCCCTGGCCACCGATCAGGGGCAGCGCACCCGGCAGGCCGTTGAGGTCGAAGGCGGAGTGGATCACCCCCAGGGTGTGTATCGAGGGACCGCCCCCAGCGCGCACATAACCGCTGTAGGCCACCAGCAGTTGGGTGCCGCTGCGATGCAGTTCCAGCTCGCCCCGCACGCTGCGCTCGGCATTCCAGTCCGCTTCAGGTTGTGCCTTTCCGGTGCCATCCACGTAGTGCGGCCCACGGTCGGTGTTGAGCAGGAAATTGAGCGCGGCGGCGGACTCCAGCCCGATCACCTGATCGCCGTTGGCCAGCGCTGCCGCATCGATCCGCACAACGTCCGGATGACCGGTCAACGAGAAGGGTAACGTCCAGTCGGCGAGATAGGCCTGGCTGTTGCCGTTCACCCACGTGATCGACATGCCGCCGAGCTGCGGGTCCCAGTAGTCGAAGTCGTCCACCATCGCATTGTCGGTGTTGCTCAGGAACCTGCCCATCACCGTCAGGTTGTTGGTGGTGTAGTACGGATGGTCGTTCACCAAGCTCATGTCCAGGATACCGAACCGCACCTTGATGGTGTATTCCTCCTCGCGGTCGGTGTCGATCTCCGGGGCCATCACCAGGTAGCGATCGCAGCTCCCGCGGATGGGCGCGATGAACACATGCGGACCGCCAGGCAACATGCAGACCTCGCAATCCGGGTCGTCGGACCGGTCGGCGATGAGCAGGCCATCACCATTGTACACCCGGCCATCCACGATGAAGAAGCGGACATCGCAAGTGCCGTCGGCCTGTACGTTCTGGGCCATCGAGGCCGTGGCGCCCTGGTACTCGAACGCATCGGCGAGGTTCGGATCGAATGACGTGGGCAGGGCTGATGTTGTGACGGCGGCTCCGCCCGGCGCGGGGAAGTGGATGGCCTGCGAGCCGGAGATCCACAAGGGGTCCGTTTGCGCGTGGACCGGAGCATGCACCCAGAGACCAGCGGCGCAGAGCGCCCAAAGCGGTCGGAAACGGTCGGTGAACATGGCGTTGGGGGTGTTGTGAGGTCCCCGGCCGACGCGATCGGCCGGGGCCTCGGGTTGGTCCATACAAACCAAGGCCAGCGCATGATCCGCCGTCCACGTATTTTCACGTGGGTCCACCCATGTATTTTCACGTGGGTCCACCCACGTGTTCTCCCCCTTGTGCGGGGGAGGGGGAATGCGTAGAGAGGTGGCGGCACAGCCCACGGCCGCCACCGCCGCTGCTCCGATACCTTCGCCCCGGCCATGCCCCGCCCGCTGCTCATCGTATCCCACACCTTCCCGCCCTACCGCGGCATCGGGGGCCGGCGCTGGATGAAGTTCGCCAAGGCCCTGGCCCGGCGCGGGCATGCCGTGCACGTGATCCACAGCGCCGCACCCGACGACCTGAAGGGATCGCCCTGGACCGACGACCTGGACACGCCGGGCATCACCTGCCACCCCCTGCCCCAGCGCTACCCCACCGTGCTCTTCAAGCGGCCCCTCACCAGCGCGGTGGACAAGGTGATGTACCGCGTGTGGGGCCGCGTGCTGCCGCTGCTCGTCAAGGGCAACTGGTTCGACAAGACGGTGTTCTGGCAGCGCCCCTTCCTGGACAAGGCCTGCGCGCTCATCGACCGGCATGGCATCCGCGACGTGCTGATCACCGGCGCCCCCTTCCGGCTCCTGTACTTCGGGGTGCTGCTGAAGCAGCGCCGACCCCTCCACCTGGTGTGCGACCTGCGCGACACCTGGACCTGGCAGGACGGCTACGGCGGCGCCCTGCTCAGCCCGGAGCGAAAGGCCTACGAGCGCCGCCTGGAGGAAGCGGTCATGGCGGGCAGCGACCGCATCACCACCCCGCACCCGGCCGTGGTGGAGCACCTCATGCGCACCTATCCGCAGCACGCCACCAAGGTGCGGCTCCTGGGCCATGCGATCGACCCCGACGAACTGGGACCGCCGCGGCCCGAGCCCTCGCCCGCACTGCGGCGCTTGATCTACGCGGGCAGCATGTACGGCGCGCAGGAGGCCGACCGCTACTTCGACCAGGTGATGGCGGCTTTCGAGCACCTGCGCAGCATCGCGCCGGACATCTTCGCCGATGCCTCGCTCGACCTCTACATCACCGGGCATGGCACCGAGAACCACCGCCGCCTCGTGGAGGCCAGGGGGCTCCAGCACCACATCCGCTTCCACGCCCCGCTGCCGGCCAAGGCCATCTTTCCCCGCATCGCCGCGGCCGACGCGGTGCTGCTCTTCATCCCCAGCATGAACCGCGACGTGCTGGGCACCAAGTTCACCGAGGTGTTCCACCTGCGGCGCCCGGTGATCCACGTGGGCGATGCGGGCCTGGTGAGCCACCACATCGAACAGCACCGGCTGGGCGTGTCGCTGCGCGTGGAGGAGCTTGCACAGGAACTGCCCCGGCTGATGACCGGTGAACGGCGCGTGACGGTGGACACGGCCCACGACCTCAGCGAGCACCTGCTCGACCATATCGCCGCTGGCATCGAACGGGACCTGCTGTCGCCCTGATCAGGCGGCCACGCCGGACGGGCGGGGCACCAGGGCCTCCAGGTCCGAGGTCAGCGCATAGCGCGACGCACAACGGTCCAGCAGCCGCTCGAGCATGTGCAGGTTGTGCCGCGTGATCATCTTCGGATGGCTGATGAACTGCACGAAGGGCGTGCGGTCGATCAGGCGTGCGTAGGCGCGGTAGCGCATCACGGTGAGCAGCTCGATGGACACCATCTCGCGGTCCACCGTGCCCATGCTGCCGTCGGGCCCGGGCACGTCCACGAAGGCCACCCCCTGGCCGTCGCCCATCTGGCGTCCGTAGGGGATGCGCCAGAGCACCTTGTCCACCAGCGCGCCCACCAATCCCCGCGGGCGCGACGGGATGCTTGTGATCACCACCTCGGTGAACGGACCGTTCTGATCGAGCTGCATCACGTCCGTGGAGAAGCGGTACACGGGTCCCGGCAGCGGGGCGGTGAAGTCGTAGTCCACCGCGTTGCTGTGGCGCCGCATACCCGCCAGCACGCTCATGTCGCGTTCAATGCCGCAACGCAGGAAATGCGGCCGAAAATCGGAGAACGGCTGGATGCACCAGCCACCCGCCCGGTAGGCGCACACGCGGTAGGCGGGCGCCACCGGGGCCAGGATGCGCCGGAGCAGGTCCACCGAACCATCGAACACGGCCACGCGTGAGGGCTCGTCCAGCGCCGACAACCGATAGCGCCCCAACTCCTGCAGGTCCCACTCGTGGTGCGCCTCATCGTAGCGTGCGTCGTACCAATGCGGATGGATGTGCGGATACACATGATGCCCCCGCTCCACCAGCTCACGCAGCTGCCGCGCGATGCGGTCCAGGTCGGCCCGGCACCGCACGTTGGTGACCGACCGCCGCTCCAGCTCCAGCAGGAAGGTGGTGTCCACGAAGAAGGTCATCGCGAGGCGGTGCCGCTCCAGGATCGGCAGCACGCGGTCCACCGGACGGATCATGCACCGCTCCACCGTGCCGCTGCGGCGGCCCAGGAACAGCTCGTGGTCGAAGGTGAAAAGGAGGTGCCGGTGCTCCATGCCGCCGCGGCAAAGTAACGCTGCGCGACCCGCGCCTACTTTTACCGCCATGGACCTGGTCGGCAAGCTGCGTTTCCACTACGACATGAAGGTGCGTCCGCGCATCAACCCCGACCTGCGGCGGCTGAACGCCCTGGCGCAGCGGCCGCTGCCCTTCGAGCCGCTGGACGCCCGCACCCACCTGCAGCGCGGCTTCCAGTGGATGTGGGACGCGCACCTCGCCGTGGGCCGGCAGGGCCTGCCCACCAAGTTCTCCATCGGCCCGCAATACGGTGTGGGCGTGCCCTATCCGGAGACCACCGGCTACACGCTGAACACCTTCCTCGCCGCGCTCCCGCGGGCGAAGGAACTGGGGTTGGACGAAGAGCGGCTGCACGCGCTGATCGGGAACTGCACCCGGTTCCTCCTGGGTGAACAGCTGCCCAACGGTGCCTTCACCGGCGGCCACCGGAAGTTGCGCAACTACGGGAAGCCGAGCATCTTCAACACGGGTCAGATCCTCCTGGGCCTGAGCGCCGTGCTGGAGCACTGCGCCACGCACACCCCGCCGGCCGCATGGCAGCTGGATGTGGAGCGACTGCGCGCGGCCGTGAACGGAGCCGGGGACTTCCTGGCCGACCAAGTGACCCCGGCCGGACCGTACGACCCGGCGCACAGCTTCCGCAACAAGGTGCGCACCTACTACAGCCGAGCGACCTACGGCCTCCTGCGCGCCGGACAGGTCACCGGCAATGGGCGCATGCTCACCGCCGCACGCCGTCACTTCGACTGGGTGGCCGACCAACAGCGCCCCGACGGATGGATCGATCACTGGGGTTTCGATGAGGAGCTCGCCGTGCTGCACACCATCGCCTACACGCTGCGGGGACTCGTGGAGGCCGGCCACGGCCTGGGCGACGCCCGCTACTTCGCCACGGTGCGCCGTGCGCTGGACCGGCTGGCGGCCTTCGACCGGGCGCGCTTCGGCCATCCGGACCTCATCCCCTCCCATTACCGCGCGGATGGCAGCTTCCTGAACGAGCTCTGCATCACCGGCATGAGCCAGCTGAGCCTGGCCATTCTGAAGCTGCCCGAGGAGCACCGCGGCGAGGCGCACACCGCCTGGGCGGGCCGGATGATCCAGGCCACCAAGCACTTCCAGCTCCGCGGGTTCAAGGAACCCCTGATGAACGGCGTGATGCCTGCATCCTATCCCTTGCGTGGTGCCTATCAGCCGGGTGACCTCATCGAATGGGGAACCAAGTTCTTCATGGACACCATGCTTGTGGAGCTGGGCGTTCCACCCCGCGCGATCACCGGCTGATCACCGACGCGCTCCGCTCACCAGCTCGGCGAAGAGCGCCTCGAAGCGCCTCACCACCACGGGCCAGCTGAAGAGCTCGTTCACACGGGCAAAGCTGTACTCGCCCATCCTGGCCCGCACTTCCGCGGTGCGTCCGGCGAACGCCACCACCGCCTGGTAGAGGGCCTCGGCGTCATCGGGGGGAAGCAGGTAGCCGTTGTGCGGGTTCACCAGTTCGCCGCTGGCACCCACGTCGCTCACGATGATCGGCTTCGCGCGGGCCATGGCCTCCAGCACCACCGTGGGCATGCCCTCGAACCGTGTGGGCAGGATCAGCGCGGCACAATCGGCGTACAGCGTGTTCAGCTGCGCATCGTCCACGCGGCCGAGCAGCGCCACGTTCGGCGGCAGATCGCGCTTCAGGTCCTCCAGCAGCGGCCCATCACCCGCCAGTTGGAAGCGGACCAGGTCGGTGCGGCCTTCGGCCACCAGGCGCCGCGCCACGGCAAGCAGCACATCCAGCCCCTTGTTGAACGCGAAGCGGCCCACGAACAACAGTGGCAACGGCCCGGCATTGATGCTTGATCCTTGTCCCTTGTCCCTTGGTACTTGTGGGACCTCCGTCGCGTTCGGGATCACCACCACACGACAGTCGCTGCCCTTGGCAAGTCCCTGCAAGATGCCGGTGAGCTTACCACCCAGGCTGATCACCACCGCGCTGTTCCGCACCATGTAGCGCAGTCCCGCACGGAACGGCCAGCCCAGCAGACGCTCCTTGCGCGTGAGCATCTGGAACATCTCCAGCCCGTGCGGGTGGATGATCAGCCTATCGCTGAAGCGGTCGATGCCCTTCCACACACAGAAACCCTGCGACAGGATCACATCCGGCTTGATGCGTTCCAGCTCCATCCCCACCCGGTCACTGTAGCGCCAGAGCTCGCGGATGTACAGCTTGTGCTTATCGATATCGGGTAGGTGCACCTCCTCGATGCCCAGCGCTGGATCGAAGATGCCGACCGCATGCGGATGCAGCACGGTGAGCTTCACGTTGCCGCCACGGGCCAGGTGCTCCGCCAGCAGCCGCGAATGCCGTTGCATGCCGCCCATGGCCTGGGGGAAAACGCCGTCGGTGCAGAGAGCGACGTGCATGGCCGATCAATGAAGAATGTAAAATGTAGAGTGTAGAATGATCAATGATGAATGCACTACGGTCAGCCCGTTCGACATTCTACATTCTACATTCTTCATTCTACATTCTCCTTCAATAACGTGGCCACGCCTTCATCGATCCCCCACTTCGGCTCCCAGCCGGTGGCCTGCTTCAGCTTGCGCACATCCGCCAGCAGGTGCATGCGCTCCACCTTGCGCACCCGGGCGGGATCCACCTCGATGGTGAGCTTCTCGCCGAGCTGGCGCTCGAAGGCCTCCACGATCTCGCGCACGCTGTACTCGATGCCGCGTCCGATGTTGAAGGTGTCGTAGCCCTCGATCCCGGCGTTGCGCAGGGCGCTCATGGCGCGGCCCATGTCGGCGGTGTGGATGTAGTCGCGCTTGGGATCCAGGTTGCCGAGCTTCAGCGTGCGCGCCCCATCCAGGATCTGCCGCTGGATGGTGGGGAACAGGTGCGGGTTCGTCTCGTTCGGCCCGAAGGCGTTGAAGAAGCGGCCCACCACCGCAGGGATCCGCGTGCGCAGGTGGAACTCGCTCGCGAGCTTCTCGGTGGCCAATTTGGTGGTGCCGTAGATGTCCATGGGGCCCAGCGCACCGTCCTCCATCATGGCGCCTGCGGCGATCGGGTATACCGCGGCGGTGCTGGCCACGAAGACCTGCTCCACGCTGCCCTTGGCCTGCGCCGCATCGAGCACGCTGATGGTGCCGTTGATGTTGATGTCGGCCGCCACCACCGGATGCTCGTTGCAGTACGGGATGAAGTGCACGGCGGCCAGGTGCAGCACCCAGTTGGGGCGCGTGGCGTCGAACACGGCCTGCGTGGCCTGCCGGTCACGGATGTCGGCCTGGAAGAATCGCGCATCGGGCACGCCGGCCAGGTGGCGCCGCCCGAAGCTCAGGTCGTCCTGCACGAACACCTCATGGCCCAGCTCCTGCAGGTGCTTGCTGAGCGCGGAGCCGATGAAGCCCGCGCCACCGGTGATCAGGACCTTCTTGGACATTTCTCCTTCGCCCTTGGCTTCGGCGAACGCAGCGCGAAAGTAGGGGGAAGACCACAGAGGGTCGGCTGGCCAGTTGGCGCGCTTGCCCGCCTCCATCGGCCCCATGCAAGTTCAACCACAGCTGAACGCAGATGGACACAGATAACGCCCGCTGCAGAGCGGCTCAACATCAGCAAGCGACCGGAACAGCTATCCCATCTATATCCATCCGAGTTCATCTGTGGTCATACCAACGGATCAACCCAAGGTCCGGAGCACTTGACGGTAGCTGGCATCATGGGCCTGCTTGGTGAAGTGCTGCAGGGCGAAGGCCCGCAGGCGCTCCCGTTCCGCCGGGGTCACCGGTTTCAGCTCCGGCAAGGGCTTCCCCTCCTCCACCACAAGGCCCAGGTCGTGCGTTCTCACCAAGGCGCTGAGGTCGCCGAGGCCCTCGTTGGTGATCACGCGCAGGCCGCTGCTCAGGTACTCGGCGAACTTGGTGGGGCTGGCCACGCGATTGGTGATGGTGCGCTCGCGCACCATGATGCCGTGGTCGCATTCGGCGAGCGCAGCGGCCACTTGGGCATGGTCCAGCCACTTCACCGCCACCCGCCCGGGGTACGCGGCCTCCAGAGCGCTGTTGTTGGCGTCGCGCTTGCTCAGGAAGAGCACCTGCGTGTTCGGCTGCGTGTCGAGCAACTGGGTGAGCAAGGGCTTCAGCCGATCGAAGGACTGCCAGCCGGCGGTGCTGCCGCTGTAGACCAGGCGCACCGTGTCAC
This sequence comes from Flavobacteriales bacterium, assembly GCA_016713875.1. Classification (NCBI taxonomy): domain Bacteria; kingdom Pseudomonadati; phylum Bacteroidota; class Flavobacteriia; order Flavobacteriales; species Flavobacteriales bacterium. The sequence continues at coordinate 222,088 of JADJOI010000003.1, read as the reverse complement.
CGGCGCGCTGCGCCAAGGCAGGTGCGGCATCCTCCACGTCCTTCCCCAAGGTGCACGGGATCACCACATGCGCAGATGCGGAATAGGCGTACCGCTCCCGCCAGTGATCCACCAAGGCCTCGCTCACCGCGATGCGGAAGTCGCTGGTGTTCACGGCTTCGTTCTCCAGCGGCCGGAACTGGGCGATCAGTGCATCGTCGTCGATGATCCGGTACTCCTCCCATTCCGCCGCGTAGGCCCCGCGCCCGTCGAAGCAGACCTTCTTCGTGAGGCCTCGCCCCCGCATCCGCAAGGCGATCCACGTGGTGAAGGGGCCGCGGCAGATGATCCCGCTGGGGCGAAGCCAGCGGCACACCCAGGCCACGATCGCCGTGTTCATGCGCCAGCGTTGCATGGTGGGCACCATGGGCACCACCAAGGCCGAAGGGCTGTGCGCCTTGATCTTGCGCCGGGTGCTGCGGAAGTCACGGCCGCTCACCAAGGCCACCAGTTTCACCTTCGGGCCGCCCAACGTGTTCAGGTGCTCCACCACGTCCGTCACCTGGCTCCAGTACACGCCGCTGGGCTGGTCGTTGTAGGTGAGGTAGAGGAGCATGGGGCGCAGAACAACTGATCAGCAGGCCGGACCACCATGGGGCGGAGCTATTCTCAACATCCGCACTAGAGCCGGTACAAAGCGATCTCGTCCTGTAACTTATCAAAGCCCCGGTCCCCGGTCACCAAGGGCATGTTCAGGTATGCCGCCGTTGCGGCGATGATGCAGTCCGGCAGTTTCAGCCCGGTCTGTTTACGAAAGTCGATCGCGTACCGGCGTACTTCGGGCTCTGCGCCGATGATCAGGCATTGGTCCAGGAAGGCGCGGATCCGCTTTGCTTGTGCCTGCGTAATACGCGAAGTGGCCAGCAGCTCGATCTCCGTGATGAACGAAAGGTGGATGTCCGCGCCATCGAGAAGATCGACCACGGACGTGTCGTTCGCGAACATCCGGATCAGGATGTTCGTGTCCACCAGGATCCGCTCACCACTCATCGCGCATGCGCCGCACTTCCTCCAGCGCCCAATCGGCCATACCAGGCACCGCACCAGCGAACTTCCGCACCTCGGGCAGTCTGCGTTTGGGCCGCTTGGGCACAGAGGGGCGTACCGGGGTTTTCCGGCCTTTCTGCTTGTTCGCGAGCTTGCTCATGCCGAAGCGAAGATAATGGCGCCGGTCGCGAGACCGCCGTGGCACCGACCCGACCGGCGGGCCGACCTGTGTGCCCCCCACGTCCGTCACCTGGCTCCAGTACACGCCGCTGGGCTGGTCGTTGTAGGTGTGGGAGAGGAGCATGGCGTTGGGCCGCAAAGTCGCTGAAGCGCAAAGGAAGGATACAACCCTCGAGCAGACCAATGAACGAGCGCTGACAGTCGAACTTTGCACCGTTGCCCATCGACCGGTAGACCATGCGTGCCTTACGTCCCCTCATCCTGGCCGTGCCTCTTTTCCTCGCACAGTGCACAGCGCCTCCACGGCCGGCCTTCCAGCCGAAGGAGGTTCACCGATCGGATGCGCTCATCGTGGAGCAGGTCTCCCAGAACGCCTTCGTGCACACCAGCACCAAGCAGACCAACGACTTCGGCCTCGTGCCGTGCAATGGCCTGGTGGTGCGCAACGAAGGCGAGGCCATCGTGTTCGACACGCCCACCCACGACAACGCGGCGACCGAGCTGATCCGCTGGGTGCAGGACAGCCTGCACTGCCGCATCACCGCGGTCATCCCCACCCACTTCCACGACGACTGCCTCGGCGGCTTGAAGGCCTTCCACGCGCAGGGGATCCCCTCCTACGCCCACAAGCGCACCATCGCCCTGGCCGCGGCCGATAGCGTGGAGGTCCCGCAGCACGGCTTCGCGGACAGCCTGCACCTCACCGTGGGCAACGAGCGCATCACCGCCACCTTCCACGGCGAAGGGCACACGAAGGACAACGTGGTGGGGCACTTCCCCAGCGAGGACGTGCTCTTCGGCGGCTGCCTGATCAAGGAGCTCGACGCCAGCAAAGGCTATCTCGGCGATGCGAACGTCGAAACGTGGTCCGGCACGGTGGAAGCGGTGAAAAAGGCCTACCCCGCGGTGAAGGTGGTGGTGCCCGGCCACGGGCAATACGGGGATGCCAGGTTGCTGGACTACACGATCGGGTTGTTCCGGGCGGAACAGTAGCGGCGGCGTCCTTCACCCCCTCACGAACGCAAGCGCGTTCGGGACGATCTCCGTCAGTAAATAGCAGAGGGAAGCGGTTCCCGGATGAACTTTGCCCTATCACCACACTCCCTGAACATGAACGCCAACGTGGACCACACGCGCCTGAGCTTGGAGGAGCTCGTGGCGGAAGAGAAAAAGGCCCGCAAGGAACAGTTGCTCGTTTCCGCGCTCCTTGGCTTCATGGTCGGCGTGCTGGCGTTCGCGCTGGTATTCGCTGTGGTGGCCGGCAAGGACTTCCGCCTCATCTCCATCCTGCTCCCCTCGATCATGGTCTACGTGTTCTATCGCATGACGGGGAGGACCAACCAACGCATGGCCGCGATCCGTGCGGAGTTGGGTCGAAAGCACGAGCAATAGACCAGGCATGGTCACAACACCCGTTCCAGCACCTCCGCGATCCGCTCGGTGGCGTGGCCGTCCCTTCGGGGTGGATCGACGTCGCAGTATCTTTGGATACCATGCTTGACTGGCATCAGCATATCGCCGCGGATCCGCAAGTGATGTACGGCAAACCGTGTATCAAGGGCACACGCATTCCCGTGGATCCGATCCTGGACAAGCTTGCAGCCGGCCAGACCATGGAGGACCTGCTCGAAGGCTACCCGCAGCTCACGCGCGAGCAAGTTCAGGTCTGCTTGCAGTTCGGCGCGGACGCGATCCGCAACGACATCGACCTACCCTTCGCCTCCTGACGGGCCATGCGCTTCGTGGCCGACGAATGCCTCGATGGCCGTATCGTCAAGCGCCTGATCACTGATGGCCACGACTTGGTCGTGATCCGGTCGGAACTGACGGGGCCGGCGATATCGATGTGCTGCGTATCACCCATGAGCGTGATGCCATGCTGATCACGGAGGACAAGGACTTTGGGGAACTCGTCTTCCGCTTACGGGCTGTGCATGCAGGAGTCGCTCTGGTCCGCAGGCCCGGAACACCAGCTACAGGCCGAGATCATTTCCCGTGCGGTACGGATCCGCGGAAATGACCTGCTTCAGGCCTTCACGGTGATCACGGCGAAAAGGATCCGCGTTCGCAAGGGTTGAGTCGCAAACACTTGGTTCTCCGCGACCCCGCCTCAAGGCCGGACCGACAACGCATTTACAGCACCCGCTCCAACACCTCCACGATCCGCTCCGTGGCGTGGCCGTCCCACAGCGGGGGCACTTCGCCTTTCTTGAAGCTGCCGTTCTCGATGCGGGCGATGGCGGCGCGCACGGCGTCCATGTCCAGCGGCACCAGTTCGTTGCTGCCCAAGGTCACGGTGATGGGTCGCTCGGTGTTGGGCCGCAGGGTGAGGCAGGGCACGCGGCGGAAGGTGCTCTCCTCCTGGATGCCGCCGCTGTCGGTGAGGATGAAGCCGCAGGTGGCCACCAGCTTCTGGAAGGCGAAGTAGTCCAGGGGTTCCGTGCGCACCAGTCCCTCGATGGCATCGGCCTTGGCCTTCAGCCCGAATGCCTCGATGTGCTTGACGGTGCGCGGGTGGATCGGGAACACCACCTTGCGGCCGGAGGTGCACACGTCGGCGATCAGGTCCAGCAGGGCCGCCAGCCGCTCGGGCACGTCCACCGTGGCGGGGCGGTGGATGGTCATGAGCACGTGGCCGCCCTCTCCGAGCCCGAGCTCCTGCAGCACCGGCGAGGCCTGCACCTGCGGCTCGAAGGCCACCAGCGTGTCGATCATGGTGTTGCCCACGAAGTGCAGCGCCGCCTCGGGCCTTCCCTCCTTCCGCAGATGGTCCAGCCCGCTCTGCTCGGTGATGAAGAAATGGTCGGTGATCGCATCGGTGAGCACACGGTTGTGCTCCTCGGGCATGCTGCGATCATGGCTGCGCAGTCCGCTCTCGAGGTGCCCGATGCGCGCACCCATCTTGTTGGCGGTGATGGCCGCGGCCAGCGTGCTGTTCACGTCGCCCACCACCATCACCAGGTCCGGCTTCTCCTCGGCGATCACGGCCTCCAGCCCCAGCATCACCTGGGCCATCTGCGTGTTCGGGCTGCCGGCGCCGATGTTCAGGAAGCGGTCGGGCACCAGGCCGAACTGATCGAAGAACACATCGGCCATGTTGGCGCTGAAGTGCTGGCCGGTATGCACGATGCGTACGTCGAGCGTGCCGCGCTGCGCGGCCACCTGCTTGAAGCGGGTGACCTTGATGAAGTTGGGGCGGGTGCCGACGACGATGAGGATCTTCTTCATCCGAGGGATTTCAAGGGGCTTCGGGTGGCGATGATGAACTCGCGTGAATCGGTGTCGCTCACCTTGCGGGCCGGGGCGCCGGCGATGGTCATGTGCCCCTCCGGGAAGGAGCGGTTCACCACACTGTTGGCGCCGATGGCGGTGTTGGGCCCGATGACGATGTCGCCGAAGATCTTCGAGCCGGGTCCGATGTAGCAGTTGTCGCCGATGGTGGGCACGAGCTCGAAGGGTCCGGGACGCGTGCCGATGACCACCCCCACGTGCAGGCGGCAGTTGCGGCCGATGCGGGCGTCCGGGTGCACCACGATGGTGCCGCGGTGCGCGATGCTGAGCCCAGGTCCGAACGTGTTCGGAGGGATGTCGAACCCGCACCGGATGGCCTGCTCGTGCAGGCGGATGGAGAAGTACTTGTACACCAGCCGCCAGAAGAGGCCTTGGTGCTTGCGGCAGTTCATCAGGTACTCCACCCGGCGCAGCAGACGCTGGAACCTCCACACCTCATCGAACCACAGGATGCCGGGACCGCGCCGCAGGGCGATGCGGTCGGCCTCCAGGTAGTCGCGGTACTCGGTGTACGAGCGGATCATGCGTCGGCCTCCTTGCGCCCACGGGCCAGGCGCAGGGCCCGTTCCGCTCCGGCGAACCCGAGCAAGGTAAACAGCGCCACGTAGCGCTCGGTGATGGCCGGTCCCACCTCGGGGCGGAACCCCTTGTCGATGCAGGTCCGGTACAGCTTCACCGCCAACGCCTGGTCGTACGTGGCCAGGATCCGCAGGGCCATGAAGAGGTACTGGTCGAGCGCGACGATCTCGTCGGCATGGCGCTCCCGGCCCAGCGACACCAGGTGTTCCTTGATGGCCCGCCGAAGCTCCACGTAGCGCTCCCAGTTCGCGCGCACACCGGTGCGGCTGATGCTCCCGCTGGGCCGTTTGAGCACCTCCGTGCGCTCGCGCCGGTCCCAGGCCACCCGCGCGCCGCGCTTCAACAGCTTGAAGAGCAGGGCGTAGTCCTGGCTGCTGGCCAGGTCCTCCGGCCAGCCGTCCACCGCCAGCAGCGCCTCCCGGGCCCATAGGTTGGCGCTGGTCGTTCCCATGCGGGTGCGGATCAGGGCCATCCACGGACGGTCGTACAGCGCCTGCACGCGGTCCATCAGCCCGTCGGGCCGCACGGCGCGGTAGTCGCCGATGATCACTTCAGGCCAACCGTCGCGCTCGGCGAGGGCGATCTGCCCGGAGACCTTGCCGGGCAGCAGCATGTCATCGGCATCGAGGAACTGGACGTAGGTGCCCGTGGCCATCCGCAGGCCGTGGTTGCGCGCGGCGGAGGCCCCCCGGTTCATCTGCCGTACCAGGCGCACCCGGCCTCCGCTCACCGCCGGATGCCGCTCCAGCACCTCCACCGTGCCGTCCGTGCTGCCATCGTCCACCACGATCACCTCCAGGTCGGCATGGTCCTGCATCAATGCGGAATCCAACGCCCTGCCCACCAGGTCGGCCACGTTGTAGCAGGGAATGACGACCGTGACGCGCATCGCCGCGAAGCTACTGGGCCGGGCGACGCAACAGGCCCATGGCCTCCAGTTCGGGGATCAGGGCCGCGTTGAAGCGCTCCACCCCGGCCTGGTTGAGGTGGTTGTGGTCGTAGAAATGGTCCTCGTCGTCCAACGTGTGCTTGGTCGCGAAGTCGAGGTAGGGCACCTTGTACCGACGGGCGAGATCACCGAGCACCGCGTTGAAGGCCGCATGCTTGCTGCGGTCGCTCTGCCAGGGGTAGGGATGGTTCACCAGGACGACCGGTATGCCGGCATCAGCGCAGTGCGCCAGCGTCCGTTCCAGGTAGTCCACCTGGTCGGCGTTCAGCTTCAGCGGCCGCCCACGCACATAATGGATCCGCTTCCGCACGGAGTCCGTTCGCACGGAATACCCGCCCGGGCGATAGGTGCTGTCCGCGAAAAAGGGCCCGCGGTCCTTCGTGAGGAAGCGCAAGGTGAGCAGGTTGACGCCCCGCGGGTCCTTGAGGGCCAGCGCCATGGCCACGGCCGACCGGTCGTCCACCAGGTTCTGGGTGAGGTCCGAGGTGCTCTCCAGGCCATCCTGCTCCATGGCGCCCTCATACACGTCGAGCAGGAGCAGCCGGGTGTTGGCCGCGTTGAGATGCGTGCGCACGATGTGATAGGTGTTCAACGGCCCCTGGCCGCTGGTGCCCAGGTTGAAGGCTCGCCAGCCACGCTGCGTGAAGAGCGCCGGGTCATACCCACGATACGCGTGCGAGGACCCGATGAACACCACATCGTACACGCTGTCCGGTCTGAACTCGCGGAACTTGCGGTAGCTGTTGCCGCCCTTCAGCTTGAAGTAGTCGCCCGTGCGGTGGATCAGCGCCGCGCCCCCGACATCCACCCGGCACAACACCAGCATGGCCGCGGTGTACGCCGTCGCGAAGCTCAGGCCCAGTAGCAGGGTGGCGATGAGGAAGCGGCGCATCAGAACTGGAAATAGATGAACATGGCCGAACCATACTGGCCCAGCACCAGACAGGCGGCCAGCAGGGTTCCGAACCAGGCATAGCGCAGGGGGCGACGGACGATCAGCCGTTCGCCCTTGGCCACCGCATCACCCCAGGGGTCCAGTCCGATGAAGGTGATCGCCAGCACCACGGTGGTGAGCACGATGCCCGCGCCGAGCTCACGCACCAGGCCCGCGAAGCCCATCCACCACGCATCGGGCCGCACCCATGAGCCCAGAACGGACCACGCATCGGCGAAGGTGGCGGCGCGGAAGAAGACCCAGCCGGCCACCACCAGATGCACGGTGATGATCACGTCCAGCGCACGGTCAAGCCGGGGATGGCGGTGAAGGCCCAGCAGGCGCACCACCCGGCCACGCAGACCGGCCAGAACGATGGCCCCGATGAGGTAGAGGCCGTGCACGCCACCCCATGCCACATAGGTCCAGCTCGCGCCATGCCATAACCCGCTCAGGAGGAACACCAGGATCAGGTTCATGTACCACCGCCACCGCACCACGCGGTTTCCGCCCAAGGGGATGTACACGTAGTCGCGGAACCAGCTGCTGAGGCTGATGTGCCAGCGGCTCCAGAACTCGCTGATGGAGGCCGACCGGTAAGGCGTGCGGAAGTTCACCATCAGGTCGAAGCCCATCACCCGCGCGGCGCCGAGCGCGATGTCCGTGTACCCGCTGAAGTCGCAGTAGATCTGCAGGGCGAAGAGATAGGTCGCCAGGAGCGTGGCGGCGCCGCCGAAGGCCTGTGGGTCGGCGTACACATGGTCCACCACCACCGCGCACCGGTCCGCGATCACCAGCTTCTTGAAGAAGCCCCACAGCATCTGCTGCAGACCGTGCACCACGCGCGCATGGTCCCAGCGGTGCACGTGGTCCAGCTGGTTCAACAGGTTGCCCGGCCGCTCGATCGGCCCGGCCACGAGCTGGGGATAGAACATGACGTAGAGCGCGAAATGGCCGGGGCGGCGCTCGGCCTTCTGATGCCCGCGGTACACCTCGATGGTGTAGCTGAGGCTCTGGAACGTATGGAAACTGAGACCGATGGGCAGCAGGATGCCCAGGTCGGCGGGCGAATAGGCGAAGCCGGCCGCCTGCAACAGGGCGGCGATGCTCTGGTCCAGGAAGGCGTAGTACTTGAAGAAGGCCAGCACGCCGAGGTTGGCCACGATGCTGGCCACGAGCCAGGCCTTGCGTCGGCGACCCGAGCTTGCGGCGATCAGCAGACCGGCGACGTAGTCCACCACGATGGTGAAGGCCAGGATGAGGATGTACACCGGCACGAAGGCCATGTAGAACCAGCAGCTTGCGGCCAGGAGCAGCGCCCAACGGGTCCGGTGGGGCAGCAGGAAGTAGCCGGCCGTCACCAGCGGGAAGAAGACGAAGCAGAACGCGAAGGAGTTGAAGAGCATCGCGGGCCGGGCTCAGTGCGCGCGCTCAGCGGCGCCCAGGAGGCGGTCGCAAAAATGCCCAAAATTGACCTCCGCCTTGAAGCCGGTGGCCCACGCCGCCCGCACACCCGCCCTGAACGCGGCGGTGTTCTGCGGTCCGCCGGGGAAGTCCTCGAGGTGCCGCGTGATGAGCGCGGCCTCCGGATCGTGCGGCAACAGGGTACCGGTCGCCGGTCCTGCGATCTCGCGCACGCCGCCGGCATCGGCCGCAAGCAGCGGAATGCCGAAGCTCGCGGCCTCCTGGAGGGCCACCGGCACGCCGCCCTCCGTGCTGCTGAGGTGCACGAAGAGGTCCACCGGGGTGCTCCGGTACCAGGCCAGCAGGTCCTGATTGGCGATGTTGCCCGGCAGGTCCGCACGCACATGCGGCGGCAGCGTGGCCACTGCGGCCTCCAGGGCCGCCCGCTCGGGGCCTTCACCGAAATGCGTCCACCGCACCGGTCGGCGCATGCCGCGCAACGCCTCGATCAGCAGTGCGACCCGCTTGATGGGCACCAGGTGCGACGCCGAGGCGATGCGCAGCTCGGGCGATGGCGCCCAAGGGCCGGCACCATGGTCGAAGGTGCCCAGGCGCGATAATCCGCAGCGATCGGCGTGCTGCGGATACCGCGCAGTGAGATGGTCCAGACCGGCCTGCGACACCAGGTGCACCCGGTCCACATGGGCCATCTGAAGGTCCTGGAAGAACGGCCACTGCCCGGGCCAGCGGTCGGCGTAGAGGTCGAACCCATGCATGCGCGCCACGTACCGCACACGCGGATCGTGCAGCTGCAGCAGGGACAGGGCCGTGGCGTGGTCGGCCATCCAGTAGCTGTAGAGCAGCACCCGGTCCGGATCGAACTCCCGGAACAACCCGGTGCGGTAGCGGTGCATCCGTTCCAGCGCCTGCCGCATCGCCGCCCGGGCGTCGGGCCACAACCGGTCGCGCACCTCCGCGGAAGGCGCAGAGGCGCGCACCGCCCGGCGCATGCGCCACCAGGTGCGCGCGTAGGCCAGCATCCGCAGGGGCGAGGCGACGGCGTAGGGATCCGGCGGTGGCGGCACCACCTCCACGTTCGGCGGCAGTTCACGGATGCCGTGGTCGCGCACCAGAGGGATCAGCCGGATGCGGGCGAACCGGGCGGCCAGGAAAGGCAGCTCGTTCTCCAGGAAGGGCTCGCCCTGACCGTAGGGGAAGCGCGTGGTGAACAGCCAGAGGTCCTTCATCGCCGCGTGGCCTTGCGAAAGAGGTACCAGAGGTGCTCGCCCGACCATCCCCCGCCGAGCCGCAGATGCGTCCACGCCGCGCGCACGTCCAGGTCCGCCAGCACATGGAAAAGCCCGACCCAAGCCTGCCGCACGCGGGCATCGAACGCGTCCACCGGGAACACGCGCTCGCGGCCGTTCCACTCCCGCAGGCGCCTCAGCCAGTGGTGCAGCGCACGGACATCGGCGGCGGAGGGGCTGCCCTCGAAGAGGCGCAGCGCCATGAGGTGCGACCGCACGTCCGCATCGGTGTGCGGCACCTGGAACCAGTTGAACACGGCGCGCACCAGAAGGTCGTGATCGGCCCGCTTGTCGCGCCCGTGACTGATGTTCTGCTCGCCCCGCCGGTACAGGGTCATCGGCGCATCGAGGTTGCCGAAGGCGGACACACGCGCGAGCCGCGTCCAGAAGAGCCAGTCCTCCCCCACCCGGGGCCAGGCCGGGTCGTAACGGATGCCATGCGTCTCCAGCACCGACCGGCGCAGGATGGAAGCGCCCTGCGAGACGGGTACGCCGAAGAGCAGCTGCGCCTTGCATGCGTCCTCGGTGAGGGGGAACTTCCACACGCGGTCGCGCGCACCGAACAGCTGCAGCCATCCGCCGCTGGCGCCCACCTCGGGATGGGCTTCCATGTACGCCACCTGCTGCTCCACGCGCGTCGGCACCATCAGGTCATCGGCATCGAGCCGAACGATGTAGGTGCCGGTGCAGGCATCGAGCCCCGCATTGGCCGCCCCCGCCGGACCGCGGTTCACGGGCAGCTCGAGGATGCGCAGGCGGGGATCGGTCTCGGCGCGCAGCAGCGCCAGGCTGCCATCGGTGCTGCGGTCGTCCACCGCCACCACTTCCAGGTCGGCATGGGTCTGCGCGTACACGCTGTCCAGGCACTCCCGCAGGAAGGGCGCCTTGTTGTACACCGGGATCAGCACGCTGACCTTCATGGACGCAGGTGGCGCCACTTGCGCCGGAGCCGGAAGGTCCACCAGGTGGGTGCTTTCAGCTGGGTGTCGAGCTGCGTCCATCGGTGCAGCAGCGTATCGTCCATGTCCTTCATGTCGCGCAGGGTCACCACACGTTTCAGGGCCTTCATCATGCGGTACTGCTCCCGGCGGTGCACCACACCATGCCACTTCAGCATGAAGTGCAGCACCATGCCACGCACCACGCCGCGCTGCTCAGGCCCGACGGGGATGCCACGCAGGCCCTCGCGCAGATCGTGTCCGATGGCCAGCACGCGCGCCAGCTCCGGTTGACCAGTGACCATGCAGAGGCCGTGGAGCAGGCTGGCCAGCTCATCAAGGAAGCCCCGGTGCGCGGTCACCGTCTTGCTCTCCTCATGAAGGCGGAACACGGCCAGGTCCTCCGGCTCGAAGCGCAGATGCGCTGTACCGTGCCGGAAGAGCACCTGCCACCAAAGCTCCACGTCCATCACATAGCGGAGCGCGGGGTCCACGCCGCCCAGGTCCTTCACCACGTCCATGCGGTAGAAGGTGGCGGGCTGGTTGATCACCGGGTCCCTGAAGAGGCGCTGCACATCGCGGGCATCGTTCTGGCGCTCGAAGGGACGGTCGCCGCTGGCGCTGCGGTGCACCACGCGCCCGCCGTACACGATCAGGCCCGGGTCCGCGGCGAACGCATCGGCCACCCGCTTCAGCGCTCCATCCAGCAGGAGGTCGTCGCTGTTCAGCCAGTTGAACACCGTGCCGGTGCACCGCGCGAGCCCCTTGTTGATGGCGTCGCTCTGGCCGCGATCGGGCTCACAGCACCACCAATGCAGCCGGTCGGCGTGCCTGGCGATCAGCTCCTTCGAACCGTCGGCGCTGCCGCCGTCCACCACGATGTGCTGCACCGGTACGGCCTGCACCTCCACCGACCGGAGGCAGTCCTCGATGTAGGCGGCCTGCCGGAAGCTCGGTGTCACGATGGAGATCAGCGGATCGGTCATGTCAGCGCGCGTCCGAAAGTACCGCCCGGCACACGTCGAGCACCTCGCCGGCGTATCGTTCCACACTGAAACGTCCGGCTGCACTGCGCGCGGCTTCGTCGCCCAGCCGATGCGCGAGCGCGGGATCGGCCGCCAGGCGGGCCATGCGGTCCGCGAGCGCCTCGGCGCCACCGGGGTACAACAGCCCGTTCACCCCGTCGTCCACCAGTTCCACCGTGCCGCCCGATGCATGGCCCACCACCGGCAGCCCGCACGCCATGCCCTCCACGGTGACGCGGCCCATGGCCTCGTTGCGGGAGCACATCAGCAGGGCGTGCGCATCGCGGAAGAGCGGGAAGGGGTCCTTCACGAAACCCTTCAGGTCCACCGCATCAGCCACACCGAGCTCGGCGATCCGCTGCCGCAGGGCGGTGTCGCGCCCATCACCGGCGATCACCAGGCGCACCGCCCGACCCTGGCGCCGGAGGAGGGCCAGCGCTTCCACCGCCTCGACCTGGCCTTTGGAGGGGTGGATGAGCCCCACCAGGAGGAAGGTGAACGGCCCTGTGGCGGTCCAGCGCGCCTCGCTGCCCCGGGCCAGTTCTGTGTAGCGTGCCGCGCGCAGCACACCGTTGTACACCACCGTGATGCGCGCGCCCGGTCCCGTGTACCGAAGGATGTCCTCCCGCACCGCCTCGGAGATGGCGATGAGCCGGTCGGCCCGGCGCAGGGCCTGCCCATAGCCGCGCGAGCCGGCATCGAGGTGCAGCAGGTATTGCCGCTCGGGCAGTTCGCGGATGTGCCATACCAACGGGAGCCCGGTGGCGGCTTTGAGCGCGGGGGCCACGCCCACCACCGCGCTGTTCGCATGCAGCAGCCGCACCTGCCAGCCCTGCACCCGCTCGACCAGCGCGGGCAGGACGCCGCGGTTCGCGGCGGCCCGCTCGCGGGCCTGCCGTTCCTGCTGCCAGTGCTGGCGGATGCGATGATGGAGCCGGCCGCTGTAGTGGCGCTCGCTCATCCAGGGGCGGAAGGGGACCACCGCGTGGGCGATGCCCTCCCGCTGCAGGGCCGACACCAGGTCGCCCTCGCGTGGCAGCAGCACATGAGGCACCACGGCACCACGGTCGCGCAGTTCGAGCATCAGGTCGAGCAGGCTGCGGTTGGCCCCGTAGAGCTCAGGGTAGTGCGTGAGGTAGGCGACTCGGATGGGCGCGGCCATGGTCGCCGGCGAAAATACCGTTCACCTGCGGGCCGCCCCGGCAAGGATCGCGGTCAGACGCGCCACGCTGTCCTCCACGCGGTGGTGCCGCTCGGCGCTCGCACGTCCCGCCTGTCCAAGCCGCAGCGCGAGCGCGGGGTCCACGGCCAGGCGCTGCAGGTGGTCCGCCATGGCGCCCAGGTCGCGCTCGGCGCCCAGCAACCCGCTCACCCCGTGCTCCACCACGTCCGGGATGCCGGCATGTCGCGTGGCCACCACCGGAAGCCCGCACGCCATGGCCTCCAGCACGCTGAGCGGTGTGCCCTCGTGGTCATTGTCCGCCGAAACGACACTGTGCTGCACGAACGCTCGGGAGGCCCCCATGTGCCCGGCCACCTGCTGCGGGGTGAGCACACCGGGCAGGTCCACCACGCCCTCCAACCCCAGCGCGGACACGAGCTGCCGCGTGCTGTCCCACAGCGGTCCGATGCCGGCCATGGTGAGCCGCATCTCCGGTTCCCTTCGCCAGGCCTGATGGAAGGCGAGGAGCGTGAGGTGCGGCGCCTTCTTGTCCACGAAGCGCCCCACGGCGATGAAGTGCGGCCGCGCCTGATCGGGACGTCCGGCCTGGAAACGCTCCACGTCGATGCCGTAGCAGTTGTAGTGCAGCCTGCCGCGATCGGCGCCGAGGGAAAGCAGCTGCCGTTCCATCTCCCGGCTCACGACCACCACGGCCGCGGCCTCCTTCAGGATGCGCCGGTAGCCGGCGTGGTCCTTCAAGAGCTTCACATGGAACGCGTCCACACCATGGAAATGCACCACCAGCGGCACCCCCGCACGTCGGCAGGGTTCCAGCAGGGCCTCACCAGTGGGGCCGTACTCGGCCAGCACCACCTCGATGCGGTGCCGTTTGAGCAGGCGGGTGATCCGCCGCTCAAGCAGTGCCTCCGGTGTGATCCGCATCAGCCGCGAGGCCACCCGCCGGGCGAGCGAGGGCGGCAGCAGCAGCGCCCCCTCGGCATCGCGCCGGGGCAGGTGCCCGTCCGTGAGCACGAGCGCCACGCCCGGAAGCCGCTCGATGTGCGCGGCGATGAAGGTCTCGCTGTAGGCGTTGCGGTTGGGCGAACCGATGCAGAGGCGCGCAGGGGCGGTCATCCACGAGGCGTGTGGGCCAGGGCCATCAGCCCGGTGATCATCGGGGCGCTCTTGGGGTCGGGCACGTGGTCGTGCCGGAGCAGGTGGCGCACCAGCGGCAGGGTGATGCGCTTCACGATGTGCCGCTTCCATGTCGGCATTGGGCGCCGCAGGGCCCACAGACCGAGCAATTGCGCCAGGCTCGCATCCCATCCACCGAGCGGCCGAACCGTGATGTCCGTGAAGCCCGCACCCTCCAGCAGCCGGCGCAGCGCGAACGGGGTGTAGCGGTACTCGTCGTAGGGCACATCGTGCAGCGGCCAGAGGAAGGGCACGGTGATGAAGAGCGGTGAGCCGGGGCGCAGTACGCGGAAGGCCTCGCGCAGCACCGCACCGGGGTCCGGGCAGTGCTCCAGCACCTCCGTGGCCATCGCACTGTCCACCGTATCGTCGGCGAGCGGGATGTGGGCACCGTCCCAGAACAGGTCGGGGCGCACTTTGTGGTAGCTGGTCACCGCATTGCCCTCGAGGTCCATGCCGATGTAGCGCTCCACCCGCGAGGGCGCGGCGGTGATCAGGCCTCGATACGGCTGCAGACCGCTGCCGATGTCAAGGAAGGTGCCGTGGAACCGGGGTAGCTGCGCACGCAAGGCCTGGCGGATCGCCGTGCGCACGGTGTACAGGTCCTGCGTGTCGGCCGTGAGCGGCAGATCGAGGTAGGGGTCGGTCATCGGCGGGGCCGGAAAGATCGGCATTGGTGCCCGATGCGCATCAGGCCGGGGGCGCCGCACGCAGCGCGTTCAGGACCCGGGCCCAGCGGCGACGGTCAAGGAAGTACCGGTAGGCCCGGCCCAAGGCGAGAAGCCAACGTCGTTTATCCAGGGCGGTCATCGACACGCCGGCGAGCTGGTCGAGATGCCGGTCGCACACCGCATCCAGATGGACCCGCCACCGGCCATGGGTCAGGCGGTCGAGCCGCTGCCACTGGAGGATGCGCAGCCGATGGGTGTTGGTCCGGACGAAGAGGCCCTGGGAAGAGAGGCCCTGCCCATGGCGCGTGTAATAGCTCAGCTCACCATCCACCGCCCGCAGGTGGCCCTGGGTGGCGGCGCTGGCGAAGAACCACATGTCACCACTGCCCGCGTTCCATCCGCCCGGACCGGTGATGAGCGCCCGGATGGCGGGTGTATCGCGCCAGATGAAACTACCGGGATGGAACGGTGCCCGCACGTCCACCACCTGCTCCAGCTCCATCCGGTCCGGCAATCGTTCGCGCCACGGGTGGGTCAGCCGCCCCTCCTCGTCCTTCACGGCCGTCTGGTGGTAGCTGCCCATGCACGCCGGATCGGCCTCCAGCAGGTCCACCTGGCGCTGCAGCTTCAAGGGGTCCAGCCAGCCATCGTCGCCATCGATGAAGTGCACATAACGGCCGCGGGCCATGGCGTACAACCGCATGAAGTTGCGCCGGCCGGTGGGCCAGCCCTCGATCCGCCAGCGCGGGCCTTCGCCCCAGTGGTGGACCCGGAAGCGCGGGTCGCCCGCCACCACCCGGTCGCATTCCGCCGCCGTGTCGTCCGTCGACCCGTCCTCGCCGACGAGCACCTCGATCGGAAAGCTCGTGCGCTGCGCCTTGATGCTCTCCAGGCAGGCGGCGATGTACGGGCCGTGCTGGTAGGTGCAGACGAGCACGGACACCAGGGGGGCATCGCTGCGCGGCGGTTCGGGCTGCTGTTCCAAGGACGACCGGAAGGGTGGCGCGAAGGTGGTACGATCACCGGGAATGCGGGCCGGACCCCGTATCTTCGGCGTCCAACACCGCGCCCATGAGCACATCCATCGTCGATCCCGACCTGCGCACGGGATCCAACTTCAAGGTCGGCCACTTCACCATCATCGGCAAGGGCTGTGTGTTCGGCGACAACGTCACCATCGGCAGCCACACGATCATCGGTGATGACGTGCGGTTGGGCGACGGCGCCGTGGTGGGCAACCATTGCGAGATCGGCAAGGGGCTGCGGGCCGGCCCGGGTGTGGTGCTGCAGGGACGCATCCGCACGGCGGAGGGCTGTGTGATCGAGGACGACGCCACCCTGAAGTACGGTACCATCCTCACCAGCAAGGTGCTCATCAAGAAGAAGGCCTTCCTGGGCCCCAACGTGATCACCCTGGGCAGCACGCACCTGCACGAGACCAAGCACGGCACGGTGATCGGCGAGCGCTGTTACATCGGCGCCGGCAGCAAGATCGCCGCCAGCGTGCAGATCACGGACGATGTGACCATCGGCGCCATGGGCTTCGTGAACAAGAACATCGAGGAGAGCGGCATCTACGTCGGTGTGCCGGTGAAGCCCCTTCGCCAGAAGGACTACTGGAAGAGCAAGGATTTCGTGGAGGGCGGCTTCGAGCAGTGAGTCACTCACCGCTCCGGGCCGTGTAGCGCCGGGGCACGCCGCTGCTCTTCTCCTTGTCGGCCATCCGTTTGGCGGGCACACCGGCCACGGTCGTGTCCGGCTCGGTGATGTCGCGGGTGACCACGGCACCGCTGCCCACGATCGTGCCGGGAGCCACCTTGGCGTGCGGCCGCACGGCACAGGCCGACCCCAGGAAACACCGCTCACCGATCTGCGACCAGCCGGCCAGCGTGACGTTGTTGGCCAGGTGGCAGATGCGGCCGATGCGCACCCCATGACCCACTTTGCTGCCCGGGGCGATCATGGTGCCCGCCTCGATGGTGGTGTCCTCGTTGAACATGCCACGCACCACACCCACGTCGGCGCCCAGGAAACAATCGTCGCCGATGGTGACCCCGCCGAGCAGGGGCATGACCACGCGCTTGCCGGCCTCGTCCCACACCCAGGCGACACCTGTGGCCCCGATGCAGGTGTGCGGCTCCAGGATCACGCGTTGACCGATCGTGCACCCGTCCCCGACCACCACGTGCGACTCCAACCGCGAACCGTCGCCGATCGTGCTGCGCCCAACAACACAATAGGGACCGATGCTCACCTCCGCACCGATGCGCGCCTCAGGATGAACGATGGCGGTCGGATGGATCCCTGAGGTCGGCTTTGCGGCGAAGAGCGCATTGCAGATGCGGTAGATCACCAGCTGGGGATCATCCTTCACCACGATGGCCGAGTTGCCGTGCAGCGCTCCCACCGCCTCCTCCCGGCAGATCACGACGCTGTCCTTCAACGTGGCGAACACGGCCGCATCGCTCCCGGCATGATAGTAGAGGCCGTTCGGTTCTTTCAGGAAGATGCTGCACACCTTGTGCACCTCGCGCATGCCGCCCTCCAGGCGATGCTCGATGCCCAGGCGGTCCAGCACGTCCAGGACCTTGGGCAGGTCGATCGGATGATCGGGGCTCATCGCGGGGTCGCGTATCGGGGATGAAGGGCCGGTTCAGCGCAGCGTGCGCGATACGATATCGACCACCTCATCGATGATGCCATCGGACAGGCCGTGGTACAGGGGCAGGCAAAGAACCCGGTGCGCCACCGACTCAGCGATCGGGCATTCGCCCGTACGGCCGATGAAGGGCAGTTCGGTGATGGCCGGGCTGAAATACCGACGGGGATGGATGTCCACCGCGTTCAGTGCGGCCCGCACCCGCAACAGGTCCTCCTCGGTGGGCAGCACCGCAGGGAAATACGAGTGGTTGTATTCCGTGTCCGCCGGGATGCGCGCCAGATGGACCGGCGCGGAGGCCAGACCGGCGGCATAGCGTTCCCATTGATGGCGCCGTTGCGCGATGATCTCATCCAGGTAGGGCAGATTGGCCACGCCCATGGCCGCATGGAGCTCGCTGTTCTTGGCGTTCAGGCCCACGGCATGGAAGCCCTCGCCGATCTGCCCCATCGTGCGCAGGAGCCGCAGGCGCGCATAGAGGGCCTCGTTCCGGGTATGCACGCTGCCACCTTCCACGGTGTGGAACACCTTGGTGGCATGGAAGCTCGTGGAGCTCACGTCACCGTGGTTCAACAGGCTTTCGCCCTTGTAGCGCGTGCCGAACGCGTGGGCCCCGTCGTAGATGACCTTCAGCCCGTGACGCTGGGCGATGGCCTCGATCGCCTCCACGTCACAGGGCAGACCATACACGTGGGTGGCCAGGATGGCGCTGGTGGCCGGCGTGATGCGCTCCTCGATGGCCGACGGGTCGATGCAGAAGGTGTCCGGATCGATGTCCACGAACACCGGCGTGCAGCCCTCCCAGAGGATGCTGGTGGTGGTGACCGGGTGCGAGAAGGCCGTGGTGATGACCTCGCCCTTCAGCTCAAGCGCCCGGATGATCAGGTTGAGCGCGATGGTGCCGTTCACCAGGAAGAGCGGATGGGCGATGCCGACCTGCTCGGCCAGCGCGCGCTCGAACTGCTGCACGAGCGGGCCGTTGTTGGTGAGCTGTCCGCGGTCCCACACACCGCGCATGAGCTCGGTGAACGCTTCGAACGGCGGCAGGAAGGCGCGGGTGACGTAGACGGGGCCGCGTGCGCCCGCAGGGATCTCCGGAACACCGGATGCCGAGCCCTTTTCCTGAGTGCCGATCATGCGCTGAGTGTGGTCCGCGAAGATACGGAAGCCCCGCGCATGGGACCCGCGCCGGTCAACGCTCCTCCCGCAGGTCGAGGTGCACACCCAGCACTTCATCCAAGCGCTGCATGTGCGGTGCGTAGTACGCCCTGAGCCGCTCCTCGAGCTCCGTGTCCACCGGCCCGCTGTACGCCCGCACATTGGCCTTCACCTCGCGCAGCCGGTCCGGAAAGAGCGCCACATCCAGCCCGGCCGCCGCGGCGATCCGTTCCAACACGCTCTCCGGCGAGACCTTCAGCTGCGGATAGCCGAACACGAGCACCCGCTCACGACCGAAGTGCTGGAAGTACCGCTCCACCTGCGGACCGTAGTGCCCCCGGGCCAGGTAACCGAAGGGCGGCGGGGCGGCCAGTTCGGCGGCCATGGCCTCGGCGAAGGTCCGCGGGTCGTACAAATGGGCATAACGCGGGTGCCCCTTGAACTGATGGAACATGTTCCAGTCCGACCGAGCACGCTTCACCGGGTCGCGCAATACGGCCACGATCACCGCATCGGGCAGGTGGCGTCGGATGCGTTCGGCCGCCGGGGGGCGGTAGAGGTAGTTCGGCGTGGCGTCCAGGGTGGTCCATCCCGCGCCGCGCAACGGCCGCACCGGCAGCATCCGCCGGTAATGCCCCATGCCCAGCGCGTAGGTGTTGTCGTTGCCGAAGAAGGTGAGCTCCTTCTCCACCGGGGCGATCACGCGGGGGTGGCGCACCAGCATGCTGTACAGCGCCGAGGTGCCCGCCTTCTGCGCGCCCACGATCACGATGGAGGGCATCAGCCGGGGCCGCAGCGGCTCCACGAGCCGTTTCACCGTGTGGAACAGGCCGCTCATCCCCGGTGGTCCGCAGCCTGGATGGTCCAGTTCAACCGGGGCCGCACCAGACCGGCCTGCCTGCCGAACCAAGCCCCGCGCCGTTCGCCGGCATGCACCGTGAAGCTCAGGACCCGCTCGGTCATGAAATGCAGCTTCGCCCCGCGGAACGCGCTGACCATCACGTGGTAGCTGCCTTCATTCATCAGGTCGCCGGGGATGAGGCAGTCCACCTCGAAGCGCCCATGTGGCACCGGCGGCCGGTCCGTGCCGGTGTCGGCCTGCGTGCTGGCGAAGAGCACCAGGTCGTGGTCGTTCACCACGCGGAGGCCGATGTTGAGGTCGTCGTCGTGCACCCTGCGGTTCTCCAGACCGATGCGGATGGTGAAGGCGCTGCGCATGGTGAGCGGGGCTCCCGCCTCCTGCGGCACCACCGCGGCGTGGGTGAGGCGCACCAGGTCGGTGCCGGGGCCTTCGCCCGGGACCCAGCCCACCTCGTCGCCGCCCTGCGCGTAGGAGCCCAGGTAGGCGGCCATCACGTCCTCCGGCGGACCGTCGGCCGCCACGCGCCCCCCGTCGATCCATACCACCCGGGTGCACAGGCTCAGCACCGCCGTCATGTTGTGGCTCACGAACAGGATGGTGCGGCCGCTGGTGCTCACGTCCTTCATCTTGCCCAGGCACTTGCGCTGGAACTCCGCATCGCCCACGGCGAGCACCTCGTCCACGATGAGGATCTCCGGTTCCAGATGCGCGGCCACTGCGAAGCCCAGCCGCACCTTCATGCCCGAGCTGTAGCGCTTCACCGGTGTGTCGATGTGGTGCTCGATGCCGCTGAAGGCGATGATCTCCGCGAGCTTGGTGTCGATCTCGCGCCGGTGCATGCCCAGGATGGCGCCGTTCAGGTAGATGTTCTCCCGGCCGGTGAGGTCGGGATGGAAGCCCGTGCCCACCTCCAGCAGGCTGGCCACACGGCCCTTCATGCGGATGAAGCCCCCGCTCGGGGCGGTGATGCGCGACAGCAGCTTGAGCAGCGTGCTCTTCCCGGCGCCGTTGCGGCCGATGATGCCGAGGACCTCGCCCTCGCGCAGCCGGAACGACACATCGCTCAACGCATGGAACACCTTTCCCTGTGCCCTCCCGGGCGAAGCGGCGTCCACGGGCGCATCGGGGTCGGTGCGACCGCGCAACCGGGCCCAACCGCGCCGGAGCTCGTCAGCGATGGTGCCGCTGCCGATGCTGCCCAACCGGTAGCTCTTGCCCAAACCCTCCACCTCGATCACCACCGGGCCCATGCTCACACGATGTCGGCGAAGGAGCGCTCCACCTTGTTGAACGTCATCACCCCCGCCAGCAGCATCACGACGGCCACCGTGGCGGAGTACAACAGGCCGTCCCAGGGCACCGCACCGCCGAACAGCATGGCGCGGAACGCCTCGATCACTGCGGTCATCGGGTTCAGCTCGAACACGCGCAGCAGAGCCGGGAACTTCTGCAGGCGGCTGAGCGGCAGGATCACCGGGCTGGCGTACATGAGGAGCTGCACACCGAAGCCCACCAGAAAGCTCAGGTCGCGGTACTTGGTGGTGGCTGCGGAGATGAGGATGCCCGTGCCCAGGCCGAGCGCTCCCATGATCAGCGCCAGCACCGGAAGGCCCAGCAGCTGCGTGTCGGCCGACCAGGTGAACGGCCCCGTCCAGGCGTAGACCGCGATCATCACGCACAGCGCCGCGAACTGGATGAGGAAGGTGAATCCGTTGCTCAACGTCATGCTGATGGGCATCACCAACCTGGGGAAGTAGACCTTGGTCATCACATGGGCGCCGCCCACCAGCGTGCGCGAGGTCTTGGTGATCTGCCCGCTGAAGAAGGCCCAGGGCACGAGCCCCGACATATAGAAGAGCGGACCGGGCAGGTCCGGTGGGGCCAGCCCGGCGGCTTTGCCGAAGACCAGCGCGAAGGTGAACGTGGTGATGAGGGGCTGGAGCACCACCCACAGCGGGCCCAGCACGGTCTGCGCATAGACCGTCACGATGTCGCGCCGCGTGAAGAGCAGCACCAGGTCGCGGTAGTGCCAGAGCTCGCGCAGGTCGATCGCCAGCAGTGGGCGCCGCGGGCCGATCACGGTGGTATAACCCGCGGGAGGAACCTGGTGCGTGGCGGTCGGGGCGCTCATCAGCCGGGGTCAGGCCTCGGTATCGGCTCCGTCCTTGGCGTCCTTGCCGCGCTTGCGGCGGCCATAGCCATACCCATAGCCATAGCCGCTGCCATAACCGTACGCGTAGCGGTAGCCGTAGCCGTAGTTGGTGTTGTAGTAGTACTTGCTCTTCTTCATCCGCACACCATTGAGGATAAAGCCGAAGTTGCGCACCGGGTTGCTCTGGATCACCTCCATCGCGCTGGTGAGGTGGTCCTTGTTGGCGAAGCGCGTGTTCACCACGAACAAGGTGGCGTCCACATGCTTCATCATCACGAGGGCGTCGGTGATGAGGCCGACCGGCGGGGTGTCAATGATCACATAGTCGTAATGCTGGCGGCCGTACCGGAACAGTTCCTCCAAGTGGCGGCTCAGCACCAGTTCCGACGCATTGGGCGGGGTGGGACCACTGAGGATCACGTGGAAGTTCTCGATCTGCGTGGGCTGCACCACCGCCGCCGGCTCCACGTGGCCCACCAGGAGGTTGCTCAAGCCCTGCGTACTGGTCATGTTGAGCCCCTTGCCCACCTTGGGCTTGTGCAGGTCAAGCTCGAGGAGCATCACGCGTTTCCCGGCCTTGGCCAGGATGGCGCTCAGGTTCACGCTGCAGAAGGTCTTGCCTTCGTTGGGCCTGTAGCTGGTGACCAGCACCACGCGGCCCGTCCCCTGTGGACCGGGCAGGTACTCGAGGTTCGTGCGCACCGTGCGGAAGCTCTCGGTGATGGCGCTCTTGGGGTCGCTGTCCACCACCACGTAGTTCTCCTCGGCCTTGTCGCTGGCGATGATCTCGCCGAAGACCGGCATGTGCACCATGGCCTTCAGCTGGTCGGCGTTCTCGATCCGGTCGTAGAACATCACCCGGATGAACACGATCACGAGCGAGATCACGATGCCGCCGACCATGAACGCGTACAGGATCTTCACCTTGTCCGGCCGCACCACCCCGATCGACCGTGCCAGTTCGATCACCTTGGTCTGCGGCACGATGCCCGCACGCGCGATCACCGTGTTGGCCCGTTTCTCCAGCAGGAAGAGGTAGAGCTTCTCGTTCACCTGTAGCCGCCGTTCGATGTTCAGGATGTCGCGCTGGCTCAGGGGCACCGTGCGGATCAGCCGCTCGTAGTCGTCCATCTGCGCCTGCACGTCACGGATCTTCGCCTCGATGGCCTTGCGTGAGTTCTTCACGTACACCAGCAGGTTGCCGCGGTTCAGCATGATCGTGCTGTCCAGCCGGTTCACGCTCAGGTTCTCCGGCGTGGCGTCGAACAGCATGCTGTTGCGGTTCATCTGCATCGCGTACAGCTCGCTCAATGTGTTGCGCAGGAACACATCGTCCTCCAGGATATAGAAGGAGGGCGGCAGCAGCTTTCGTCGCCGATGTTCACCACATAGTCCTCCAGGTCGTTCAGCGACTGGATCATCAGCTCCAGCTTGCGTCGCTCATTGTCGAAGCGCACGAGCTCGTTGAAGTAGCGGTCCTCCTCGCGGCTCAGGTCGAGGATGTTCCGGCTCTCCTTGTAGCGCTGGAGCTCGTCCTCGAACTGGTTCAGGATCACCGTCACCTCGTCCAGCTGCTTGTCGATGTAGTTGAGCGTGTTCTGGTTGATGTCGAACTCGCTTTGCAGCGTGTAGTTGATGTATTCGCGGCTCAGCGTGTCCAGGAACATCTTGGCCCGTGCGGGGATCTCGTCCTCCACGGTGACCTGCAGGATGGTGGTGTAGTCCAGGTTCTCCACCACCATGCCGCTCTTGTACTTGTTCACCAGCCAGGGCCGGCTGTGCCGCACGAACTGGTAGTCGCTCGCCGTCACCTTCTCGAAACTCCCTGCCGCCAGCTGTTCGCTCTTGTCCACACGCAGCAGGAAGTCGTTCTCCATCACGTCCAGCCCGAACGCATACACCTTGGACACGATACCGGTGCCCCCATCGTAGCTCAGTTCGTAGTGGTCAGCATCCACCACCCGCAGGTCGAACGGCCGCTGGTAGTACTTGGGGTTCAGCAGGTCGATCTTCACCGTGAAGGGCAGGGAGCCGTACACCTGCGATACCTTGAACCGGCCGATGATGTAATAGGAGATGTCGAAGTCGAGCTTGCTCAGCGCCTTGTCCACCAGGTCGTACGAGGTGAGCACCCGCTTCTGGTTGACGATGTCGCTATAGGCGGCGACATAGCCGATGTTCTGGTAGACCTGGGTCTGGTAGTTGTACACCTCGCGGTCCTTCAGAAGGATCTGCGCGCTGGCGCCGTGCACCTCGGGGATCTTGTAGGAGTACAGGTAGCTCAGCGCGGCGGACAGCACCAGGGCCACCACCACGAAGTACCAGTTCTTGGAGAAGATCCGGACGAAATACCGGAGGTCGTTGACGTCGATGATGCCGCCTTTCGCCTGACTTCCCGGGGTGGCCATCGCTTGCAACGGGCTCCGGCGCGGGCGCACCACGGTGCGGACCCTGTCCCGGAGCAAGGGCGCCAAAGATACACGGCGCGGCCGAAGCCCATGCACCTTGCGCTTTCGGGCGATCGCAGGGGACGGTTTGCCGATCGTTCATAAATGTTCATCTTCGCCCACTGGAACCGAGCCGCTCGGGATCCGTACCTTCGCCAACCCTACCGAAAGCCTTGTCGAGGATGCTCTTCCACCGTTTCGCAGCGGTCCTTGTGCTGGTCCTGCTGCCTTTGGCCGGCGGCCTTTGGGCGCAGCCTCCCGTGGGAGGTCCGCCCCCCTGCTGGCCTCCGCCCTGCATCCCCATCGACGGAGGCATCGGCCTGCTCATGGCCGCTGGCGCCATCATCGGCGGTCGCACGGCGATCTCAATCCGCCGCGCGCGCCCCAGCAAGTGATCCATGGGCGGGGCCTCGGCACCGTCCCCTTCCGCATTGCGCGACCCGCTCGTCCGCTTCCTCACCACCGCAGGCGCACTGTTCCTGGGCTGGTACCTCCTGTATGAGCTTATGATCCACCCATGGGGTGTGCTCGACCGCGCGGTGATCGACAACCTCATCCGCTTGAGCGGTGCCCTGCTCACCGCACTGGGGTACACCCTGCTGCCCGAACCCCCGAATGCCGAGATGATCCGCACGGTCGGGGTGCAGGGCGGCCACCTGTTGTGGATCGGCGACCCTTGCAACGGGGTGAGCCTCTTCGCCGTGTTCGCGCTTTTCCTGTTCACCTACCCCGGGCCCTGGCGACACAAGCTCTGGTTCATCCCGCTCGGCCTGCTCTCCATCCACCTCATCAATGTGGTGCGGATCGCCGCCCTCTGCATCGTGGTCAGCATCGACTATGAACTGCTCAACTTCAACCACGACTACACCTTCTATGTGGTCGTGTACGGCTGGGTCTTCCTCCTGTGGTTCCTCTGGGTGAAGCGGTTCGCGCGGACCGGTGCCGCCGCGCCGGCACCATGAAACGCCGGCTCATCGCCTCCTGCATCCTCGTTGTGGCCGTGCTGCTCGGCGCCGTGCGTGAGTTCCTCTTCCTCAACCTCAACTACCAGCTCGACCACCTGCAGCGCGGCACTCCGTATTCCTACGCCCACTCGCTCTTCCAGCAATGGACCACCGGGGCGGACCTGAGCGACCTTACCCTGCTGAAGTGGATCCTCGCCGCCGCCTACGTGGCGCTCATGCTCTTGATGGCCGTGCTGCTGGCGCGTGTGCTCACCGGCCATCACCACCACCGCCGCACGCTGGTGATCGGCACCGCCATGGCCGCCGCCCTGGCCCTGCTGCTGCACATGGGCGCCACGGTACTTCCGCCGCTGGAAGCCGTGGCCGTGAAGCTGCTGCACGCCCTGCAATACCCCGTGCTCCTGCTCATCCTGCTTTTGGTGCTGCCGCCTGCCCAGCGCACCCCCTCCTGAACGGGTGGCGTCCCCGGCTATCTTCGCCGCTCACCTTCTTCCACCATGGAGCGCGATCAGCAGGTCTTCGGCATCATCGACAAGGAGAAATGGCGCCAGACCAAGGGCCTGGAACTGATCGCCAGCGAGAACTACGTGAGCGACCAGGTGATGGAGGCGATGGGCTCCGTGCTCACCAACAAATACGCGGAAGGACTGCCCGGTCGCCGCTACTATGGTGGCTGTGAGCATGTGGACGAGGTGGAACAACTGGCCATCGACCGCGCCAAGCGCCTCTTCGGGGCCGCATGGGCCAACGTGCAGCCCCACAGCGGGGCCCAGGCCAATGCCGCGGTGATGCTCGCCGCCCTCAAGCCGGGCGACACCATCCTGGGTTTCGACCTCAGCCATGGCGGTCACCTCACGCACGGCAGCCCGGTCAACTTCAGTGGCAAGCTCTACCGCGCCACCTTCTACGGGGTGGATAAGGCCACCGGGCGGGTGGACATGAACGTGGTCCGAGAGACCGCACAGCGCGAGCGTCCGAAGCTGATCATCTGCGGGGCCAGCGCCTACAGCCGCGATTGGGACTACGCCACCTTCCGCGTCATCGCCGACGAGGTGGGCGCCGCATTGATGGCCGACGTCAGCCACCCCGCGGGCCTCATCGCCGCCCGGCTGCTCAACGATCCCCTGCCGCACTGCCATGTGGTGACCACCACCACACACAAGACCCTGCGCGGTCCGCGGGGAGGCTTGATCATGGCCGGCCGCGATGGCGACAATCCCTGGGGCGCGAAGACCCCCAAAGGCGAGGTGCGCAGCCTGAGCAGCGTGCTGGACGGTGCCGTATTTCCCGGCACGCAGGGCGGCCCGCTGGAACACGTCATCGCTGCCAAGGCCATCGCCTTCGGCGAAGCCCTTTCGCCCGCCTTCGTGGACTACGGCCGGCAGGTGATCGCGAATGCCCGCACCCTGGCCGAAGGTCTGGTGGAGAAGGGCTATGATGTGGTGAGCGGTGGCACCGACAATCACTGCATGCTGATCGACCTTCGCAACATGGGGGTCACCGGCAAGGAGGCCGAACAGGCCTTGGGCCGCGTGGACATCACGGTGAACAAGAACATGGTGCCCTTCGACACGCAGAGCCCTTTCGTCACCAGCGGCATCCGCATCGGCGCGCCGGCCATCACCACCCGGGGGCTGAAGGAGGCCGAATGCCGGCAGATCGTGCACCTGATCGACGCGGCGCTCACCCACCGCAACGACGACGCCGAGCTGGACCGCATCCGCTTCCAGGTGAACGGCATGATGCGCCTGCGGCCCCTTTTCACCTGATGGCCCCATGGGCAGCCGACGCCGTCGTTCCCGCCGCGACCGTCGCTCGCACTGGCGGGCCATCCTGCTCGCGCTGCTGTTCACCCTCGCCGCCGCCGAGGCCAGCCCTTGGCTGCTCGGTCTGCTGATCGGCCGACCCTACGACCGCGCCGCCACCCTCGAGGTCCTCGGGACCGAAGTATCCGTGGATACCGCACAGGCCGAGCGCCCCGCCGAGGAATACCTCGGCGATCACTACCTGCATCCATACCTCGGTTATGTCAGTGTGCCCCTCAACGACCGCAACCGTTTCGGCCTGCCCGGCGCGGACCCGTTGCATCCCGGCGCTCCCGACACCGTGAACGTGGTGCTGCTCGGCGGATCGGTGGCCATGGGCCTGCACACCTTCGCAGAGGAACGTTTGCTGCGCGGCCTGCAGCGCGTGCCGGCCTACCGCGGCAAGGCCTTCCGGGTGGCGGTGCTCGCCCTGGGCGGCTACAAGCAGCCCCAGCCGCTCCAAGCCCTCAGCTGGTTCCTGGCCCAAGGTGCCCATGTCGACCTCGTGCTCACGCTCGACGGCTTCAACGACATCGTGCTTCCGGTGTGCGACAACCTGCCCTTCGGCATCCACCCCAACTACCCGCGGCACTGGAACATGTATGCCCGCAAGCGGCTCGACCCCAAGGTGCAGCGGATCCTGGCCCAACGGCTGGCCATCAGCGAGCGCCGTGATGAACGACGGCAGCGACTGGCCGGCTCGCGATTGCGCCACAGCAACATCGCCCTCCTCCTCTGGCGCACCCGCGACCAGCGCGATGCCGCCGAGCTCACCGAACTGGAACAGCGGCTGCGCACCACCATGGAGAACGAGGGTGCGGATCTGCAGGTGACCGGTCCGGTGCGCACCGTTACCGACACCGCCGCCTACCGCGCCGAACAGGCCGACCTGTGGATGCGCAGCTCCACGCAGGTAAAGGCCCTGGCCGAAGCGCACGGCGCTGCGTACTTCCACTTCCTTCAACCCAACCAATACGTACCTGGATCCAAACCCATCGGTCCCAAGGAGGCTACAGTGGCCCTGGTCGAAGGCCCCTTCTGCTACCGCGATGCCGTGGAACAAGGCTATCCTCTGCTGATCGACCGGGGCGCCCGGCTGAAGGCCTCAGGTGTGGACTTTCACGACCTCACCGGACTTTTCCGCACCGAGCCGCGTGCCATGTACAGCGACCAGTGCTGCCACTTCACCACACCTGGCTACCTCCGGATCGCCGACGCCATGGCCGAGGCGGTGGTGGAAGGGCTGAAGCAGGCTCCCAGGCCTTAGTCCATCAGCTCCACCCGGTCGCCGTTGCGCGCCGCGTCAGCACGGGCGCGGTCCCAATCCAGGTTGTTGCCACTGGTTCCCAGGAAGCGCTTGAAGAAGTTCTCTCGCTCCGGCAGGGACACGAACTCTTGCACGTAGGCCGGAGCGGGGTCGATGGCCGGCGTGGAAAGGCTGCCGCTGAAGAGGTCCTTGAACACCACCGGCAGCATGTCGATGTCCGCGCCCAATTGGCGTTCCATCCGCTTGGCCAGGCCGCGCAACATCCAGGACTGGAAGGGATCGGAGGCCAGTGCAATGCGCTTCATGCCGCGGTCGCGAGCCAGCATATAGCTGTTGAAGAGGTTCTCGGTGCTGTGTTCGGCCCGGGTCTCCAGGAAAATGTTCTCCCGTGGCACCCCCAGTTGCTCGGCATACAGCCCCATGATGGTGGCCTCCACGTACGGGGTGTAGACCGCCGAACCGGAAAAGATGATGTTCCGGGTGAGCCCGCGCTCATACAGCTTCACCGCCCAGTGCACGCGCATCTTCATGATGTCCTGCCATTGGCCGCCCTCGAACGGCACACCCGGCACCACCACCGCGTCGTACGGGGCGGACAGTTCGGCCTTTTGGTACAGGCGCGCCTGGCCCTTGTTCGTCATGGCACAAGAGGACAACGAGGCCACCAGGGCCAGGGCCCCGACGGTCGGAAGAAGGGAATGGAGGTTCATGGGTCCGGTGTTGTCCTCATCAAACACGTTCCGAAGCCACAAGTTCGCATATTGTTTAACTTTTTCTATTTGTTCATTGAACAAATAATCCCCGACCCGGCCCGCACGTCGTCCAACCGTCTGAACACAAGGGCCTTGCATCGGGTGGTCGCACGCTCG
Organism: Flavobacteriales bacterium; assembly: GCA_016713875.1. NCBI lineage: Bacteria > Pseudomonadati > Bacteroidota > Flavobacteriia > Flavobacteriales > Flavobacteriales bacterium. The sequence continues at coordinate 193,244 of JADJOI010000003.1, read as the reverse complement.
ACCGCCTGGGCTTCGCCCTGAGAGGTCCAGCATATGAGCACGGCGCAGAAGGCCAGGGCCATGTCCGGGATGTGGAACCAGAAGCCGCTCACCAGATGGAACAGCAGGGCAGTGATGAGCGCGGTGCGCCGAAGGGATGGCACCCACAGGGCGATAGGCAGCATGAGCAACAGCACGAGCACCCCGTGCCCGAGGGTGGCCGCGACCGCAGGATGATGCAGGAGCGCACGTGGATCATAGGCCTCATCACCGGCCACCCGCAGCAGGGCGGTTCCGTCGAGCCAGCAGGTGCCCGCCAGCTTGTTCAGCCCTGACATGACGTAGGCCAGGCAGAGCTGAAGGCGAATGGCCAAGAAGCCCAGGTGCGCGAGGCGAGCCTCGGCCGGTGCGGATGGTCGCGCCCGCAACGCCACGTTCCACAACAGCACGTTCGCCATCAACCAATGACCACCGGTGGCCGCCAGCCAGGAGCGATGCAAAAGGGCGGTGTAGAGGACGACCATCGTCAGGGCCATCCATCGGGGCGGTTCGCGCCACAGCCCGTACGCGGCCATCCCGAGCAGGAGCAGCGCCGCGGGCAGCCCCGCCCACCGGTCCGAGCCCGGCAGAGCGGCCACGAGGTCAGCGATCCATGCCCCTTGCGTGACCGGCGACACCGGGTGTTGCCACATCCGATCCGCCTCGGGCAGGGCGGACAGCACGTAGCCCGCGAGCCAGAGGTACAAGGCGCGTTGGAACAGCCGGATGGTGGACCGATTCATCGCGCGATGGGCATTGTAAGAATGAGTTGGACATACCGGACCCTGCGTTCCCCGGGCCGGGCCGGATCGTCCATGCACTGCTGCGCGGTGCGGAAAGCCACCGGCCCGCCTGCCCTGGGCAGCTCATTCAGCAAGGACCGCAATGCAGGCACCCAATGGTCCGGCACCACAAGCGTGTCCGGGAGGGGCTCTCCTCCGCCCAGGTAGGCCAGCAGATGATGGGGCATGCGCCGCGCCACCGGCCCATCCGCTTCCACAGCGGTCCAGTCGCCACGGCCCCGCTTCACCTCCAGGGTGCATGCGCAGCGCGGCGGATCGGGCGCGAAAAGGTCCCAGCGCTGGTGGAACAGGGGGCGCACCAAGGCCACCGACCAGGCCCGCCACAACGGCGGCACCCAGCGGCCCGGCGCCGTGTAGCCCACCACGAGCAGGATGTGCACCGTGAGGAGGGCCGCGGGGAGCAGGCGGAGCAGGCGCGACATGGCGGCATGAAGATGGCGACCGCGTGCCACCTTTGTCCCCGATGACCATCCCCGCCAACGATCCCGCCCTGCGCTCCTGGGTGCCCGTGCCTGAGGGCAGCGACTTCCCCATCCAGAACCTGCCTCTGGGCGTGGGCGCGTGGAACAGCGTGGCCGCGGTGCCCCTGACCCGCATCGGCGACCGGGCGTTGGACCTCAGCGTGCTGGCCGAGGCCGGCCTGCTCAACGGCCTGGGCATCGCCCGCGAGGCCTTCGACGCCCCCGCCCTGAACCCTTTGATGGCCGGCGGAAAGACAGGCGTGCGCGCCCTGCGCCAGCGCCTCAGCGAACTGCTGCGCCATGACAACCCGGTGCTGCGTGATGACAACGCCCTGCGCGATGCCGCGCTGGTGGCGGCCGACCAAGTGGTGATGCACCTGCCCGTTGCGGTGGGCGACTATACGGACTTCTACAGCAGCCGGCAGCACGCTTACAATGTGGGCTGCATGTTCCGCGACCCGGCCAATGCCCTGCTGCCCAATTGGCTCCATCTGCCGGTGGGGTACCACGGCCGTGCCAGCAGCATCGTGGTGAGCGGCACGCCCGTACGCCGCCCCATGGGCCAGTACAAGACCGCACCCGATGCCCCACCGGTGTTCGGGGCCACCCGCCAGCTGGACATGGAGCTCGAGGTGGCCTTCATCACTTTCGATGGCAAGGCGTTGGGCGAGCGCATCGCCACGGCCGAGGCGGAGGACCGCATCCTGGGCCTGGTGCTCTTCAACGATTGGAGCGCGCGGGACATCCAGGCCTGGGAGTACGTGCCCCTCGGGCCCTTCCTGGGCAAGAACTTCGGCAGCAGCGTCAGCCCGTGGGTGGTGCTGCTGGACGCGCTGGAGCCTTTCCGTACCGCTTCGCCGGAACAGGACCCGCCGGTGCTGCCCTACCTGCGCCAGAAGGGCCCCCACCACTTCGACATCGCGCTGGAGGCCGCCATCGCCACGGCCGACGGCCGCGAGACGGTGATCAGCCGGACCAACTTCAAGCACCAGTACTGGAGCATGGCCCAGCAACTGGCCCATCATACGGTGAACGGGTGCAACGTGCGCTGCGGCGACCTGATGGCCAGCGGCACCATCAGCGGCGAGGCCCCCGAGAGCTACGGCAGCCTGCTGGAGCTCACCTGGAAGGGCACCAGGCCGCTGAAGATGCACGATGGCACGGAGCGGCGCTTCCTGGAGGATGGCGACACGCTGGTGATGCGCGGGCATGCCGGCCACGGTGCAGTGCGCGTGGGCTTCGGCGAGGTACGCGGCACGGTACTGCCGGCGCTCCCCTACCTTTAGGGCACAGCCATGGACGGAGCGAAGGCGAAGGCCCCGGGCCTGCCGGGCGTGGACAGCGCGCGTGAGAAGGACGAGATCCTCTACCGCTATCGCGGGCTGCTGCGCAGCATCCGCGGTGATCGCACCCCGGAGGACACGCGGCTGATCCGCAAGGCCTTCAACATCGCCCTCGAGGCCCACAAGGACCAGCGGCGCAAGAGCGGCGAGCCCTACATCTACCACCCGCTCGCCGTGGCCCGCATCTGCGCCGAGGAGATCGGCCTGGGCACCACCAGCGTGGTCTGCGCCCTCCTGCACGACACGGTGGAGGACACCGACATCACCCTGGAGGACGTCCGCGACCTCTTCGGGCCCACGGTGTCCGCCATCATCGACGGCCTCACCAAGATCAGCGGACTGCAGTTCGGCACCGACAGCATCCAGGCCGAGAACTTCCGCAAGGTGCTGTTGACCCTGGCGCAGGACGTGCGCGTGATCCTCATCAAGCTCGCCGACCGCCTGCACAACATGCGCACCCTGGAGGGCATGGCGCGGGACAAGCAGCTCAAGATCGCCAGCGAGACCCTTTTCCTCTATGCCCCCCTCGCCCACCGCCTCGGTCTTTACAGCATCAAGAGCGAACTGGAGGACCTGGCCTTGAAGTTCAAGGAGCCGGACGTGTACGCGGACATCGAACAGCGGTTGAAGAAGGGGGAGGCCGTGCGCAAACGCTTCATCAGCCGCTTCATGCTGCCGATCCGCGAATCGCTCGAACGTGAAGGCTTCGCCTACGAGATCAAGGGCCGGCCCAAGAGCATCCACAGCATCTACAACAAGATGCTGAAGAAGAACGTGACCTTCGAGGAGGTCTACGACGTCTTCGCCATCCGCATCATCATCGACACCAAGCACGAGCTGGAGAAGGCCGATTGCTGGAAGGTGTACAGCATCGTCACCGATTTCTACCAGCCCAATCCCGACCGGTTGCGTGATTGGATCAGCACCCCGAAGGCCAACGGATATGAGAGCCTGCACACCACGGTGATGAGCCCCGGAGGGCGGTGGGTGGAGGTGCAGATCCGCAGCCAGCGGATGGACGAGATCGCCGAGATGGGCCTGGCGGCGCACTACCGGTACAAGGACGACGAGGAGCACGCCGGCGCGCTGGACGCCTGGCTCAACCGCGTGCGCGAGGTGCTTGAGGACCCCACGGCCAGCGCCATCGATTTCGTGAACGATTTCAAGCTGAACCTCTTCAGCGACGAGATCGTCGTGTTCACCCCGAAGGGCGAGATGCGCAACCTGCCGGCCGGCGCCACCGCGCTGGACTTCGCCTTCGACATCCACAGCCATGTGGGTCGGCAGTGCATCGGCGCCAAGGTGAACCATAAGTTGGTGCCGCTGAGCCACAAGCTGCGCAGTGGCGACCAGATCGAGATCATCACCTCGCGCAAACAGCAGCCCAAGGAGGACTGGCTCACCTACGTGGTGACGGCCAGGGCCCGCCACAAGATCAAGCAGGCGCTGCGCGAACAGAAACGCAAGCTGGCCGTGGTGGGCCGCGAGGCCGCCCAGCGCAAGCTCCGTGGCTGGGGCGCCAAGGTGGACGACCGCAACGTGGCCGCCCTTGTCGAGCACTTCCGCGCCACCTCGTCCACCGACCTCTTTTACCGCATCGCACGCGGCCGGGTCGACCTGGACACCCTGGGCACGCCCGCCGTGAAGGCCGGCCGCCTCAACCTGCCCCCGCGGCCGGTGGCCCGCGAGGAGGAGCGCGCCCTCGAGGAGGTGGTGGCCGAGATCCGCGGTCAGTCCTCCGGCGCCCTGGTGATCGGGGATGACCTGCACAAGCTCGACTATCGCCTGAGCCCCTGCTGCAACCCCATCCCCGGCGACGATGTGTTCGGCTTCATCACCGTGGGCGAGGGCATCAAGATCCACCGCGTGAACTGCCCCAACGCCGTCCAGCTCATGAGCAACTTCGCCTACCGGATCGTGAAGGCGCGGTGGAAGGGCAAGGACAGCGTGGAGTTCCTCGCGGGCCTGCGGTTCTCCGGCATCGACGAGGTCGGCCTGGTGAACAAGATCACCTCCATCATCAGCCATCAGCATAACGTGAACATGCGCTCGATCAGCTTCGAGAGCAACGACGGCATCTTCGAAGGCAAGGTGATGGCCTACGTGCAGGACACCGACCACCTGATGTCGCTGATCGAGAAGCTGCGCCGCGTGAACGGGGTGCGCTCGGTGGAGCGTGTGGACCACTGAGGCTCCCGGGCGTGGCGTACCTTCGCCCCGATGGTCACCGCCGAGCAGAAGGACCGCGTCCGCACCATCTTCACGGAGTATCTGGAACGCAACGGGCACCGCAAGACCCCTGAGCGCTTCGCCATCCTCACCGAGGTCTATGAACAGGAAGGGCACTTCGACATCGAACGCCTCTTCGCTCGGATGAAGCAGAAGCGCTACCAGGTAAGCCGGGCCACGCTGTACAATACCATGGAACTGCTGTTGGAGTGCGATCTGGTCCGGCGCCACCGTTTCACCGGAGCACCGACCCAGTTCGAACGCAGCCACGCCTTCCGCCAGCACGACCACCTGATCTGCCGCGCCTGCGGAACCGTCACCGAGTTCTGCGACCCCCGCATCCAGCACATCCGCGCCACCGCCGCCGAGGTCACCGGCTTTCAGGTGGAGCACCACGCATTGCATCTTTACGGCCTCTGCCGCAACTGCCGTCCCAAGCCCGAAACGCCATGAGCGACCGCCCCACCTTCGACCTGCAGATCGATCCCACGGACACCTGTCCGATCTTCAAGCTCCAGGGCCGCCTGATGGACCAGCAGCAGGCCGACAGGCTCCTTTCCTCCCTGGAGGAGGGCCTGGCCGGGGGCCAACACAACGTGGTGCTCGATATGAGCGACCTGCAGTACATGAACAGCACCGGGCTGAACATCCTCATCAACGTGCTCACCAGGACCCGCAATGCCGGCGGTGACGCCATCATCTCCGGCCTCTCCCCCAGCGTGCGCCAGCTCTTCGTGGTCACCAAGCTCGACTCGGTCTTCACCATCACCGGTGGGGTCGACGAGGCCCTCGCCAAGCTCAAGGCGTGATGGGCGCCCGGATGGACGTCCTGCTCGGCGCCCAGTGGGGCGATGAAGGCAAGGGCAAAGTGGTGGACGTGGTGGCCCCCCGGTATCAGGTGGTGGCCCGCTTCCAGGGCGGCCCCAACGCCGGCCACACCTTGTGGATCGAAGGCCGCAAACATGTGCTCCACACCGTGCCCAGCGGTGTGTTCCACGACGGGGTGATGAACCTCGTGGGCAACGGTGTGGTGATCGACCCGGTGATCTTCCTGCAGGAGCTCGATGGCATCGCGGCCAGCGGAGCGGACCTTCAGGGCCGGCTGGCCATCTCGCGCCGAGCACACCTCATCCTGCCCACGCACCGCGCGCTCGACGCCGCCAGCGAGGCCGAGAAGGGCAAGGAACGGATCGGAAGCACGCTCAAAGGCATCGGGCCCACCTACATGGACAAGACCGGCCGCAACGGCCTTCGCGTGGGCGACCTTGAGCGCGGCGACCTGCACGACCGCTACCGCGGCCTGGTGCGCAAGCACGAACGCCTGCTGGGCCTCTACGGCGCACCAGGTCCCGACCGCGAGGCCGAGGAGCGCTGGATGCACGCCGTGGAACGCCTGCGCGCCATGCAGCTGGTGGACAGCGAGCACTACCTGGACCAGGCCTTCCGCCAGGGCCGCGAGGTGCTCGCGGAAGGGGCCCAAGGCACCCTGCTCGACATCGATTTCGGCACCTATCCCTTCGTCACGAGCAGCAGCACCATCTGTGCCGGAGCCTGCACCGGCCTGGGGGTTCCGCCCTCGCGCATCGGCCGCGTGATCGGCATCTTCAAGGCCTACTGCACCCGCGTGGGCAGCGGGCCCTTCCCCACGGAGCTCACGGACGATACCGGCGACCACATCCGCAAGGCGGGCAACGAGTTCGGAAGCACCACGGGACGGCCGCGCCGATGCGGCTGGCTCGACCTGCCCGCCCTGCGCTACGCGGTGATGATCAATGGCGTGAGCGAACTGGCCATGATGAAGGCCGATGTGCTGAGCGACCTGGACCAGGTGCGCGTCTGCACGCACTACCGCGTGAACGGTGCGCTCGCCGACCGCTTGCCTTACGATCTGCTGGAGGCCGAACCGGTGTATGCCGACTGTGACGGCTGGGGTTCCCTGGGCAATGACATTCCCGACTCGCTCGAGCGCTACATCCGGCGGATCGAGGAGGCCGTGCAGGTGCCCGTACGGATCGTGTCCACCGGCCCGGACCGCCGGCAGACCATCGAACGGCCGAGCGCCGTGGCCGTCCTCTGAACAACGATGCGGCGACCGCGCAAGGCCAGGGACGTCGGCGCGATGCCGCCCCTGCCCACCGGCCTCATCGAACGCCTCTCGGCCACCCTGGGGAACGAAGCCCCCGCCCTGCTCGCCGCGCTCGACCGCCCTCCGTCCACCAGCATCCGCCTCAACCGCCTCAAACCCGGCGGCCCCACGGGCGAACCCGTGCCCTGGTGCACCACGGGCCGTTACCTCGACGAACGTCCGCTGTTCACCGTGGACCCCCTGCTGCACGCCGGCGCCTACTATGTGCAGGAAGCGGGCAGCATGCTGATCGAGCGCGCGATGGCCGCCGCAGGCCTGATCGGCGCCGACGCGCTCGCCCTCGACCTGTGCGCCGCCCCCGGGGGGAAGAGCACCCATCTGCTGTCCCTCCTGGGTCCGGGCGCCGTGGTCGTTTGCAACGAGCTGGATGGGCGCCGGCAGGCCGTGCTGCAGGAGAACGTGTGGAAATGGGGATCGCCCAACGCCTGCGTCACGCGGCTTCCCGCCGAGGCCTTCGGCACCCTTCCGCACTTCGACCTGGTGCTGCTGGACGCTCCGTGCAGCGGTGAAGGCCTGATGCGCCGCGAGCCCGTGGCCCGCGCACAGTGGTCGCTCGAGCTGGTGCGGCAATGCAGCGCGGTGCAGGCCGGCCTGTTGCACCACGCCTGGGGGGCCCTTCGCCCCGGTGGCGTGCTGATCTACAGCACCTGCACCTGGGCCGACGAGGAGGACGAAGGGCAACTTCATCGGTTCCTGCAACAGCACGAGGCCGAGGTGCTGACGATCGACCCGCTGGACAGCGGCCCTGTCCGGGGTGAGCTGGGGCTGACATGCATGCCCCATCGCTGCCGGGCCGAGGGCTTCTTCATCGCCGCGGTGCGCAAACCCGGCCGATCGTCATCGCCGCCCGATGCGGGCCCCTGCTCGGCGGACGGCCACCTCCTCCGGCCTCCGGGCTGGGCCGCAGTGACGGCAGCGCTGCGCGCCGCCATCGACCGGTCCGGCGGCGCTCTGCCCCTGACCATGGCGGTCCCCGGAGGAACGGCCCCACATCCCGCGGCCGCCTGCTGCCCGGAAGCCGTGGACCTGCTGCGATCGGTCCTTCCCTTCACCACAGTGGACCTGGACCGCGATGGGGCGCTCGCGTTCCTGCGGGGTGAGGCCATCGCCTCCACTGGGGCGCGGGGCCATGCCCTCATGTGCCACGCCGGCCTTGGCCTCGGCTGGGCCAAAGGCGCAGGCAACCGATGGAACAACCGCCATCCAGCAGGCTGGCGCATCCGCACGCGGCGGAACGGCGTTTAACTTGCGGTCATCGACGTCGCATGTTGGACCTCATCCTGGACCGCTTCGACCGTCACAAGTACGGCATCATCGGTACGCTGGTGCTTCACACCGCCGTGGTCTTCGCCTTGGCCGTCTCACGGCTGGGTTCAGGGCCCGATCCGGAGCGCAGCAACGAGATGCGGGTGGATGTGATGGATGCCGCGGTGGCCGAGGCCCTGTTGCAGGCCATCGAGACCGGCAAGCCCCTGCCCCCCATGCAGGTGACCAATGCGGTCAGCGACCTGAACGCGCAACTGCGTGCGGCCCAGGCGATGCCCACGGTGAGCGAGCGAACGGCCGAACGGCTGGAGAACGACCTGCGCGCCATGGAGCAGAGCGAGTTCGAGCGGCTGGCCGAGGAACGGCGGGCGGCCGGCAAGGAGGTGGTGGTGCCCGAGCTGGACCCCAGCCAGTGGGACAAGGACCGCTACCTGCCCAAGGAACAGCCCCCAGCACGCGTAGAGGGGCCCGCCACCGTCTCCTACGACCTCAAGGGGCGTCGGCCTGAGGTGCTCGAGGTGCCCGCCTACCTGTGCACCGGGAGCGGGCGCGTGGTCGTGCGGATCTACGTGGACCGCAGTGGCACCATCCGGCGGACCTCCTTGGACAAGGAGGCCACCACCGTCAACGAGGAGTGCATGGTGGCGTACGCCATGGCCTACGCCGGCGAAGCCCGCTTCGACCGATCCGCCACCGCTCTGGAGGAACAGATCGGCACGATCACTTTCCTCTTCCTCCCTCAATAAGGACATCTTGACACGTTCGACCGCGACCAGCGGCCGAAATGTCCTGTTCTGCGGGTCGGCATACCGGTTGTCCGGTGCGTTGCGCACACAACCACACTCAACACCGATACCGTCATGACCATCGTGAAGTACCGCCCCAAAGCCAGCTACGTGAGCCCGTTCAATACGCTGGTGAACGAGTTCTTCGGCCGCGACATGAACAGCATCTTCGGGCAGGACGAGCCCCGTCAAGCGCTTCCGAGCGTGAACATCATCGAGCGTGATGCGGAGTTCAAGCTGGAGGTGATGGCCCCCAGCTACAAAAAGGAGGACCTCAAGGTGAACGTCGAGGACAATGTGCTCACGGTGAGCGCTGAAAAGAAGAACGAAGAACACAAGGATGGTGACCGGTTCACACGTCGTGAGTTCCACTTCAGCTCCTTCTCACGCAGCTTCCGCCTTCCCGAAAGCGCGAACGCGGACCGGATCAAGGCCGAGTACACTGATGGGATCCTGCACCTCTCGATCCCGAAGGTGGAGGCCACCAAGCCGAAGGCCAAGGAGATCGCCGTGGACTGAACCGTGACCGGTCGATGGCGGAGGGGCGCCCACACAGCGCCCTTTCGCCTTTCCGAAACCCTGGGTCCGGACCATGCGTACAGCACTGAGCGGCCCGGATCCAAGGGGCCCACACGCACCATGCGCAGCCAGAAGACGCTCCTCGACTACTATCAGGAACTGCTGGACAAGATCAGCCTGGCGGATGCCCGGGTGTTCCGCAAGGAGCTGCGCAAGGCCTTTCGACGCCTGGTACCGGAGGAGCGCGAGCAACTGAAGCAGTGGTTCCGGTCGGCCTGTGTCTGCAAACTGCCCCAAGAGGAACGGATCACCGTCCCGGTGCGCCGTTCATGAGCCCGGTACGGTCGTGGGGACACTGAGCCGCGTTCCGGACCTCAGTTGAACGTGCGGCTGTTCCACGCCTCGCGGCTGAACCGGCCGAAGAAGGCGAACCAGGCCTGCACCGTGAACGCCGCGACCACCACGGTGGACCAGAAGACGAACAGCAGCCGATGGGCGCACCACCACCCTGCCATCGGGACGCGGGTGATCCATCCGGTCGGGATCGCCGCAGCGAGCATCAAGGCCGCGATGACCACGGTCACCCCCAGGTGAAGCGGGGTCCGGAGCGGCCAATGCACCATGGCGCGCCAGGGCGAAAGGTCCGAGCCCCATCGGTGGATCAGGTAATACCGGTCGGGACCGATGCGCACGAAGAGCAGGGGATCGGCATCCGCATCGCAGAGCCGGAACCGGCTCGCCGGGGCCAGGATGTGGTAACCCCGAAGCACCTGACCAGTACCGGCCTCAAGGGCTCGCACGGCGCCAAGGGCCTGGCGAGGGATCTCCGCCTTGTACAAGGCGCTCGGTAAGAACCGCAGGCGGTACCGCACGCAAAGGTCACGGATAGCCCCGCGGCCGAAGATGCGCGCAGGCGACAGCCCGCGCAGTGTGTTCATGCGATCATCACCGGAACTGCGGATCGCCGCTTCCACCATGGCGTCAGCGGTATCCTCCTCATCCAGCCACGTGCGCACCTCGTTCACCAGGGCCTCCTGGCCCAGCAGGATGCGCTCCAACCGTTCACGATCCTCTCGAAGGTCCACGGCGTCAGGTTCTGCTCATCCAACGCTTCCGAACGACGGGCGGTTCACTCCTCCGCGCGACCCTCCTCGGGCACCTCGGCCTCCATCAGCGCAGCGCGGTCCTCGGCATCGCGCACATGGGCCGGTGCGTCCAGCGCCACGCTGGAGAGCACCTGTCGGTCGGGTTGCAGCATACGGCACTGGGCCTGCACACGCACCGGGCTGTAGCGGCTCCCTTTCTCCACCACCACGTACCACACCGCGTCATGCGGGATGACGAAGCGTACCGGAGAGCTATCAAAGGTCCCTCCGTAATAGGTGAAGCTGCGGCAGTTCTTATACCGCTTATACTCCACCGCGGTCATGAACCGCACCTTGGTCGGCCGGTCGATCTCCACCTCGATGATCTCCTTCTTCTTGGCCTGGAACTGTTTGTACAGGTACTGCATGCGCGGCTCGATGATCGGCGTAAATATAGGCGGCGTTCACACGTCAAGCACCCTTAGAGCTTGATACTGAGCACCGGGTACGAGGTGTGGTTGACGATGTCCTCCGTGAGGCTGCCGTTCACCACATGGAAGAAGCCCGTGCGACCATGGGTGGCCATGGCGATCAGGTCCGTGTCGATGCCGCGCGAGAAGTTCAGGATCCCCTCCTCGATGCTGAGGTCGTTGTAGATGGTGGCCGTGTACTTTCCCAGCTCGTGACGCTGGAGGAAGGCGTCCATCGCCCGGGTGGAATCCTCGCTGCGCTCGAAGGCCTTCGGCGTGTTCACCTTCAGCAGGTGGATCCGTGCGTCGAACAGACGGAGGAGGGGCAGGAACGCCTCGAACTTGGCGTTGTCCGCCTCGGTGAAGGTGCTCGCGTACACCACGTCGTTCACGGCGAAGTCCTCGAGGTGATGCTTGATGACCAGGACGGGCATGGGTGCGATGCGGACGATGCGCTGCGTGTTGGAGCCCACCAGCCCGCGGATGCCCCGCGCGCCGTGGGAGCCCATCACCACCAGGTCCACGTGGGCCAGGTTGTCGTTCTTGAACATTTCCGTGATGGACATCTGCCGCAGCATGAACTTCTTCAGTTCAAGGCCCTCCAGGAACGGTAGCTGCGGGAGCTTGTCGAGCTTCGCCTCGATCTCGTCGCGTAAACGCTGGTTCTCCGTATGGAAGTCCGTCATCTGCTCGTACATGTGCACGATATCGATGCACGCTCCGGACAGCCGGGCCAGCTTGGCGGCCACACGCAGGGCATCGGTCGCGCAGTCCGAGAAATCGTAGGGAACAAGGATGGTCTTCATGGCATTCCGTTTTCCGCTCGCGGCAAAAGGTAATGATCGGCCGCTGATCTTGACCGCGACGTTCCGCCGTTTACTTTCGCCGAGTGATGGAGCGGTTCGAGCTGGCGGCCACGGCCAAGACCCCCCGGGTGCTCCTCGACCCCGCACGTGGCGTGCTGGAGCTCAGCGGCTCCTCCATCCACGAGAATGCGGATAAGTTCTTCCGGCCCATCTTCGATCAGCTCCGCTCCTACCTCGACGCCCCCCAGCGACACACGGTCGTCCGCGTCGAGCTGGAGTACTTCAATTCCAGTTCCGCAAAATACCTGCTGGACCTCCTGCGCATCGTGGACGACGGGCATGCCACCGGGCGCACCTCAGCTTCGGTGGAATGGGGCTATCGGTCGGACGACCTGGACATGCGGGAGGTGGGCGAGGACTACCGTGGTCTGCTGGACATGCCGGTGCGCCTGGTGCAGCGCAGGTCCTGAACCTACTTGTCCCCGAACCGATCGGTCCATACGCGCTCATCCACGGGCAGCCCGTCCAGGAAATGGAAGGTGCGGCCCCATGGATGTGTGACCTTCCGGTAGACGTGGACCTCGGTGGCCGTTGTCACCGTGCGTTGGAGCACGACGGCATTGCCTTCCTTGAACTGCTCCTCTTGGATGCCGGGCTCGCGGGCGACCGGCTCCGTTGGCTCCGGCGCCTGGCCGGCCGAGCGCACCACGGGTCCGGGTACAGGACGGGTCGGGGGTGGCACGCTCGGGGCCGGAGGGACCGGCTCCGGGTCGGAGGGCTCCGCGGTGACGGTCATCTCGGGCTCCAGAGCTCGTGCGGGGGCTTGTTCCAGGACCGGTCGTTCGTCCAGCGCGAGCTCCGGGGCCGGGACCATCGACGGCACGGGAGAGGGGGCGGAGCGCGCCGCACTGTCCGCCTTGGCCTGCGCGAAGGCCGCATCCCGCTTGGCGATGAGCACCCGCAGGTCGTCGATCTTCACCGGCGGATACACATTGAGCGGCCGCAGGCCGCGTGCCCGCTCGTAGTCCGCCATGGCTGCCTCATAGCGCCGCGCCTGGAAATGGACCTCCGCCCGCGCCATGGTCGCCTGGAAGGCCGTGTCCTTCACTGACGCTTCGCTCTCCTCCCGGGCCAGCCGTGAACGCTCCCTGGCCGATAACCGGCTGAATCCGTCGGACAGACCACGCTCCTGTGCGGCCGCGAACGAAGGGGTCAACGCGCCGACCCCGGTGAGGACCAGGGACCAGAGCAGCCAGCGGGTGACGAACATCGGGTGCAACCTAGCGCTCAACGGCCTTGCTTCGAGCAGGCGGCCCATCCGGCCTCCAACAGCCCTCCGTTGATGGACCTTGTACGCCATGCTGCGGGCCATCGTTCCCCCAGGTCCTTGAACCGGGCGCGTTCTACCTTTCGGGCCCATCCCCACCCCGATGAACCGCTGGAGCACCGCCATCGTCCTGTCCGCCTTCGGCCTGTTGAGCGCCTGCAAGGACGACCCCACCCAAAGCGAGCAATACAAAGGCCTGTCCACCGAAAAGGCCACCGTGGACGCTGCGCTCGCCGAGCGCGACAGCTCGCTGAACGTCCTGTTCGGATCGTTCAACCGGATCAGCGAGAACCTGCGCACCATCCGCGAGAAACAGGGCATGATCGGTGGGGTCAAGGTGGAAGGTGAGCCCAGCCAGGACATGGAGCAGCGTATCCTGGGTGACCTGCAGCAGATCGACGAGTTGCTGAGCGAGAACAAAGCCCTGATCGCCAAGCTGCGCAAGGAAACCAAGGCCAACGCCGGTGCCATCGCCGCGCTACAGCGCACCGTGGAGGAGCTCGAGCGGACCGTGGCCGAGAAGGACGCCGAGATCGGTGGCCTCAAGGAGCAGCTGGCCAGCGCCAACAGTTCGCTCGCGACCCTGATGGAGATGTATCGCGACAAGGAACAGCAGGCCAACATGCAGCGCAACGAGCTGAACACCGCGCACTACGTCATCGGCACGGCGAAGGAGCTGAAGGAGAAGGGCATCGTGACGAAGGAAGGCGGCCTGGCCGGCATCGGCGCCACCAAGAAGCTGAACGCCGACGCCTTGGGCGACGGGCACTTCAAGCAGATCGACATCACCCAGACGCTGGAGCTGCCCATTGCATCGAAAAAGGCACGCCTGCTCACCACACACCCGCAGGGCAGCTACCGTTTCGAAGGGGAGGTGGAGAAGTTGGTCATCACCGACCCGCAGGCGTTCTGGAGCGCCTCGAAGTACCTGGTGGTGATGGCGGACTGAAGTCGTGATCTATTTGGCGCCGCCGGTGGCCTTCGCCGCCTTGTTCGGTGCGGCAGGTCCTCGGGTCGGCGGTTCCGCAGTGCTGCTGCCGGCTCTTTTGGAGCCGGAGCCCTGCACCTTCCCTTCCAGGCAGCATCCGCTGAGGGCCCCGCTGGCGCGAAGCGCCTCCAACCTGGCCGCCTGATCCGGTTCCAGGGTGACCGCGAGCTGCTCGAAGTAAGGGATCAGTCGTGCGTCGATCTCCCGCTGGGTCTCGTCCATCCGGGCCCGCAGCTCGGCCACCTGATGTTCGCCGTCGATCAGCAGCCCGGTGGCCTTTTCGGTGGCCCGTTCATCGAGGCCGATCGCCGCCGCGATGCGGCGGGCGGTCATGGCCGCGCGCTCCTCGGGAGTGAACGATGCCGGCTCCTGCGCACGCAGCACGACCGGCACAGCGAGGAGCAACAGGGCGGACAGAGCAGGGCTTAAGCGCATGGCCGGTGAGTTTCCCACGAAAGTAGGCAGCACCCGTCCAGCCACGTTCGGCATTGCGGTCAACTACCCCGCACGCCGCGCACCATTTGTTCGATCGCGTCCCACATGCCGGGCTCCACCTGGTCCAGCTGGCTGAACTGCCCCGCGCCTTTCAACCACTCGCCGCCGTCGATGGTGACGACCTCGCCGTTGACATAGCCGGACCAAGGCGATACCAGGTAGGCCGCCAGGTCGGCGAGTTCGCGGTGCTCGCCCACCCGGCCGAGGGGCACACGCTTGGCCAGGTCGAAGCGCTCCATCATCTCGCCGGGCAGCAATCGGCTCCAGGCGCCCTTCGTGGGGAAGGGCCCAGGGGCGATGGCGTTGCTGCGGATGCCATGACGCGCCCACTCCACGGCCAGCGACCGGGTGAGGGCCAGCACGCCGGCCTTGGCGCAGGCACTTGGCACCACATAGCCGCTGCCGGTCCAGGCGTACGTGGTGGTGATGTTCAGCACCGCCTTGTCACGCTCGCCCTTGGCGATCCAGTGTTTCCCGAAGGCGAGCGTGCAGTTCACCGAACCCATCAGCACGATGTCGATGATGACCTCGAAGGCCTTGCTGCTGAGCCGCTCGGTGGGGCTGATGAAGTTGCCCGCCGCGTTGTTCACCAGTGCGTCCACGCGGCCGAAGCGTTGCAGTGTGCGGTCCAGTAGCTGCTCCACCTCCAGGTACTTGCGTACGTCGCACGCCACGGCCAGCACCTCGCCCCCGGTCTCCTGGATCAGCTCGGCCGCCGTCGCGTCCAGCACATCCTGCTTGCGGCTGGTGATCACCACCTGCGCACCGAGAGCCAAGAAGGTGCGCGCCATGCCAAGGCCCAGGCCGGTGCCTCCGCCGGTGACGACGATGACCCGTCCGCGCAGGGCATCGGGCCGCATCATGCTTTCGATCGTGCTCATGGTCAGGGTGCGTTGCGGCCGCCCGGGGCGTTGCGCTCTGGGGCCTTGGTGGGTGCGTTCGGGGTGCTGGGCGGAGCGCCCGGGGCCGTCGTTCCGTCCGGTCGGACCGGAGCCGGGCAGGTCTTCAACAGGTCGTCGAGCTCGCTGCCGTAGAGCGGTGTGCCTCCCTTCGCCTCCGCCTGGCGGAACGCCCCGCAGGCCCGCGCACTGTCGCCTTCCGCCAGGGCGATCAGCCCGCGGTTGTGGTCCACATACGGGTTATCCGCGTTGCGGCGACCGGCAAGCAGCACGTCGCGGCGGGCCTTGTCCACCTGCCCCAGCTTCAGCCGGCTGTAGCCGCGGTTGTTGATGGCGTAGGTGTAGTTCGGGTTCAACTTGATGGCCTGCGCGTAGTCGGCGAGGGCGCGCTCATGGTCGCCGTGCAGGGCCCAACGATGGAAGCCACGGCTGTTCCAGTTCACCGGGTCGCGCGGGTCCAACGCGATGGCACGGTCCAGGTCGGCCCGGGCACGTGCCGTATCCCCCGCAGCGGCCAGGCAGGCGCCGCGCTCCCGCAAAGCCGCGGTGCTCTCCTGCGCTGCGATGAGCGCGTCATACAGGGAGATCGCTTCCTGACATCTCCCGGTCAAGGACAACGCCATGGCCGTGCGCAGGTCCCGTTCGGGTCCGGGCGTGGCGCGCTGAAAGGCGTGCAGGGCGCTGTCACCCTGCTGCAGGCCCAGCCAGGACATACCGGTCCAGAACCACGCCTGCAGGCCACCGCGCTCATCCAGACCGCCGGCCATTGCCGCTTGCGCATCCTCCAACGCGGCCGGGAAGGACCGCACCCGCGCATGGGCCTCTGCGCGCAACAGCAACACCGGTGCCTTCGCCATGTCGCGCGTCATCAGGCCGTCGCAGCGCCGAAGGGCCGGATACACCTTGCCTTGATCAAGCAGGCGACGCACCTTCCCGAGCTCGTTCTCGTTCCTTCCTTGCGCACCCGCCACAAGCGCGCCCAGGACCCCCATGACCACCATCAGCGACCGCATGCGGCGAAGGTATCGTTCGGCCGCCCTCTAGCTTTGACCGGCCGCATGCGCACCAGCTATCCCACCAAGGTCCTCCTCGCCTGGGGCGAGGCCATCAGCGGCAATGCGGCGATCCGCGACTGGTTGCTGAAGAACGGATTCCCCGAGCTCGGGGTCTTCACCTTCGCCTTGCGCAACAAGCAGGACGCGCGCAAGTGGTTGCTGGACCATGGCCACCCTCATCTCATGGCGGTGATCGCGGGCATCGAAGGCGACCAAGGCGCATTGGACTGGTTGGAGCGGCATGGGCACGGCGTCCTGCGCCAGCTGGCCCTCACCGGGGATGGCGACCGCGATGCCTTCGATTGGTTGCTGAAGCACGGGCATCGCGAATTGGCCATGCTCGGCGTGCGCATGCACCGGGTGAAGTCGGACATGGACGACGACTACAAGGACATCCACAAGTACCCGCAGGACTGACCGGTCATTCGGCCGATCGATCGTCGGGCCCGCTCCGGTGCCAGGCCCGGAGCCGGTCCAGCAGAAGCAGGTCGAACATGGTGTGCGCCACCATCGCGGGCAGCAGTCCCCAGGCCCGGGCCACGGTGCCGTAGGCCAGCATACAGACCACCAGGTACAGACCATAGAGCGTGAGCCGGCGGTCGCGCGGGTCCAGGTAACCATGGAGCGCCACGAACAGAAAGGCCGTGAGCGGCACGCCCAGCCAGTGCTGCAGCCCTCCTCGGAAAAGCAGTTCCTCTCCGACCCCGGCCGCCAGGGAAAGCACCACATGATGCCATCGCTTCGGCACCAGTGGGCCCAGCAGAGCGGCATAGCGCATGGCCACCGGACGCAGGAGCGGTTGACGGAGCAGAAGGACCGCCCCCGTTCCCGTGATCATGCCCAGCGCGGCGCCGATGGCAAGCGAACGCCACCAGGGGTGCCCCAGGCCGATCACCTCCACGAGCTCGCGCTCCTGAACTGATGCGATCAGCCAGACCCCGATGCCTCCGAGCACGAGCAGGGTGACGGCCGACAGCAGCAGCACCATGTGCGCCGTGCCGCGCGCTGCGCTCATCGATCGCCCTCCCCGTTGTCCTCCTCACCGCTGAACACGCTGCCCATCAGGTCGCTGAAGCGGGTGACGCCGTCCAGGTCGGTGCGGCCCACACGGCTCAGTTCCGCCAACCCGTGGAGCACGAACTCCATCCAAACGGGCCGCTCGACCGCATCGAGGTAGGCGTGCCGTGAGCGCACCAGGTCCTCCAGACCCGGCACCTCCTGCACCATCCGGGTGTACACTGCGTCCGGGGCGTCCTGCGGCAGCTCCACCGCATGGTCGTCGAAGTGGGCCACCACTCCGGCATAGGGGTCCGGCGCGGTGCGGCCCTTGCCATCGGCCCTGGCCCGCCGGTGGGCCTTCTCCGGATCGGGAAAGAGCTCGAGGAACACGTGGCGCAAGGCTTGCGAGAGGAGATGACGCGCCACCTTCTCGGCCCCCTCCTGCTCCCCCTTCGTACACCAGCTCGATCTTGCCGTTGATCGCCGGGCCCACGGCAAAGAGGTCCGCGATACGAACGGTGGTGCGTTCCTCACCGGTGCGTAGCGCACGGAGCTCGGCCGCGCTGATCGCGCTCTCCAACGCGCTGATGGTGAGGCGTGCGCTGACCCCGCTCTTGCGGTCCACATAGTCGCTCTCCCGGGCCTCCAGCGCGATGCGCTCCACGAGCACGCGGATGAGGTCGGGCACACGCACGCGCCTAGCCTGTTCTTGTGGGCTGCGGACCTCCTGCGCGGTGATGCGCATGCCCAGCTCGATGGTGGGCGGGTAGTGCGTGAGGATCTGGCTCTGGATGCGGTCCTTCAGCGGCGTGATGATGGCGCCGCGGTTGGTGTAGTCCTCGGGGTTGGCCGTGAACACGAACTGGATGTCGAGCGGCAGGCGCAGCTTGAAGCCGCGGATCTGCACATCGCCCTCCTGCAGGATGTTGAACAGCGCCACTTGGATGCGCGGCTGCAGGTCGGGCAGTTCGTTGATGACGAAAATACCACGGTTGCTGCGGGGCACCAGACCGAAGTGGATCACGCGTTCGTCGCTGTAGTCCAGCTTCAGGTTGGCGGCCTTGATCGGGTCGCTGTCGCCAATGAGGTCGGCCACGGTGACATCGGGCGTGGCGAGCTTCTCGGTGTAGCGATCGTTGCGATGCACCCACACGATCGGGGTGTTGTCACCGTGGATGGCGATCTGGTCCTTCGCGTAGCGCGAGATGGGCGCCAGCGGGTCGTCGTTGATCTCGCTGCCGGCCACCACGGGCATCCACTCGTCCAGCAGCTGCACCAGCGATCGGGCCATGCGCGTCTTGGCCTGCCCGCGCAGGCCGAGCAGGTTGATGCTGTGGCCGGCGAGAATGGCACGCTCCAGCGCCGGCACCACCGTGTGCTCGTAACCGTGGATGCCCTCGAACAGCGGCTGCTTCGTCCGGATGCGGGCGATGAGGTTGGCACGCAGCTCCTCCTTCACGCTGCGCGGGCGGTAGCCGCTCTTCTTCAGTTCGCCGAGGGTGGAGGGGGGCCTTCCGGTCATGGGTGGTTCTTGATGAACGTGGACGTGAGACGGGCGCCGTCCGGGCCTAGAACGCGGAGCACGTAAAGCCCGTTCGACAAAAAGGAGACATCCACGCCCTCCTGACCCTCGATCGCGCTCCATTGCCGCAACCGTCGGCCGCTGGCATCCAGGACCTCCCATATGACCTGAGCTGATGGCCCGGGTGGGCCGCTCACGTGTAGGATGTCCTGCACTGGCTGCGGCCAGATCCGGAACGCCCCACCGGAGCGTTGGTGGTCCACGAACCCGACGATCGAGGCTGGATCAAGAACGCGCATGGTCCATGTCGTGTCCAAATACACCGGGAATCCTTGAGCGATCGTCACCATCGGATGATGGGTGCCCAGCAAATAATAACGGTACGCCATCAACGGTGCAGCGCCTGGAGCGAACGCTTCACTGGTGGTACGTATGCGAAGCACCGGGCCATAGGTCCCCCACGGAAGATGCAATGCCCCGTAGGCATCTGCAACGCTCGTATCCGCACGGTGGACGGGAAAGCTCTGACAGCCGTTGTCCATCAGGCGGAGCAGGTGCGTGCTGGGCACCACGTCGCCGAAGGCCATGGGTGGGATCAGCGTGATGGCCAGTTCGCTGATGACCGGCAGCGTGCCTATGGGGTAGCCGAACCAGGGCTCCACCCTGACGGACAAGGGGTCTTGGCCGACCATAAGGTGGCCACCCATCAGATCCGGGGGTGACATCAACGGACACCCTCCAATGGAGTCGCTCAGTGGGCTCGAGTAGCTGAAGCCGAAGGTATCCTGGGCAACAAAGGCGGTGAAGTCCCAGACCACGCCCGCACCAGCATCGCCGGGATCCATGGCCGCACCGACCAGTTCAACGAAGGACTCCCCCGACGTAGGCACGCTGTTCCCGACCGTGAGAACGGGTTGCCCGATCGACGGTTCAACAGCAAGTGCGCCCAGCAAGAGCAGGAGGTGGCCAACGAGCTTCATGACGCCTTTCGGTTGGTGGTGTGATCGCGGAACACCATGTCCGCAAGGCCTTGCAGGCCGGTGTAGAACGCACGGCCCTGGTTGGCCTCGGTGAAGCGCTCGATGAAGCGTTGCAGGTAGCTGTCGCGCGCGATCATGAACGTGGTGATGGGGATGCCGGCCTTGCGCGCGCGGACCGCCGCATCCAACGTGCGGGCCACGATGAACTCGTCCAACCCGAAGCTGTTCATGTAGTACTCGCCGTCCTTCTTGATGCAGCTTGGCTTGCCGTCGGTGATCATCACGATGCGGCGGTTGCGGACCTTGCGGCGGCGCAGGATGTCCATCGCGAGCTCCAGCCCGGCCACGGTGTTGGTGTGGAAGGGCCCCACCTGCAGGTAGGGCAGGTCCTTCAGGCTCACCTGCCACGCGTCGTTGCCGAACACCACGATGTCCAGCGTGTCCTTGGGGTAGCGCCGCTTGATGAGCTCGGCGAGCGCCATGGCCACCTTTTTGGCCGGTGTGATGCGATCCTCTCCGTACAGGATCATGCTGTGGCTGATGTCGATCATGAGCACGGTGGCGCAGGCGCTCTGGTGCTCGGTCTCGATCACCTCCAGGTCGTCCTCACTCAGGTGCAGGTCATCCAGCCCCCGCTGCTGGGCGTTGCGGATGCTGTCGCTCATGGCCACCTGCTCGAGGCGGTCGCCGAAACGATAGCTGCGCCGCTCGCTCGTGGGCTCGTCGCCCTGCCCTGTGCGGCGGAGCGCGTGGTTGCCGCGGTCCACCTTCTTCAGCTTGCCGAACACCTGGTCCAACGCGCGCTCACGGATGAGCTTCTCGGCCTTGCTGGTGAGCGGGGCCTTGCCGCCCTTGGTGGGCCTGCCGATCATGCCGTGCTTGCGCAGGTCGTCCTCGAACTCCTTGCGCCCATACTCAGCTGTGTAGAAGCCGTGTTCCTTGTCGAGCTGGTCCATCCAATCCAAGGCCTCTTCCACCTCGCCGCTCGTGTGCGTGAGCAGCTCCAGGAAGAGCGGAAGCAGCTTCTCGAAGGGCGAACGCTCGTCCTGCGGCGGGATGTACTTCGAGAAGCGGTGGCCGGGCATCGAAGAAACGGAACGTCCATGAAGCGGTATCGGTTCGGCTCAATGCACCGCGATGGTGCGCACGGCCACGCGGCCATCGGTGGCCAGGATGCGCAGCACGTAGGGCCCACGGGCCCATGTACTGACATCGAGCACCGCCTCCCGCGCTCCGGCCAGCGGAGCAGGAACGGACACGGCACGACCGGCCATGTCGCTCACCTCCACGGTGGCGATCGCCGCATCGGACAGGGCCACGGTAAGCCGCTCTGACGCGGGCACCGGTGCGATGCGCACAGGAAGGGCGGCATCGGTCTCCTCCAGGCCCACGACCATGGACGCCTCGGTGAGGTAGTTCAGGGACTCGTTCACCTGGGTGCCACCGGTGCCGGTGGTGGTCTGGGTCACGCGTTGCGCCACGGGCACCGCGATCCCGGACTTCAGGTAGTAGTGGAACTCGAACTCCGCGACCGTGGTGTTGCCCGCGAAGACCACCGTCTCGTTCCGCGTCACGCGCACACGAAGCACATCCGGCACGTTGCCCCAGGGGAGTTGCAGGGTCCCGTAGCCATCGGCCACCGCGCTCTGATCCCCCGTGATGGTGCCCGTGAGCCCCGAGATGTCCACGCTGGCGCTGTAGTTGTCCGTCCAGCTCGTGTTGAAGGTGAGCGGGAACTTCAGCTGCTGGAGCGGGTCACCGTAGACCGTCCGTCCAAGACCGGCAACTTCCGTCCCGAGCAGAAAAGCCCCTTGGTTCGTGTATTGCTCGAAGATGTAGGCCAGGCCATCGTTATCCGAGCAGGCGGTGGCTGCGGGGAAAAAGGATGCACCGGGGGCGGTATTGGGCACCACATAGGTGAAGCCCGGGCCGGAGCTCGTTGCGGCGGAAGTGAAGTCGTAGGTCTGGTTCGGACCGCTGTTGCCCGGTGGCAGTGCGGCACTGCTCAGGTTCTCAAAGACCTGGCCCGCCGCAGGCTGCTGGGTGGCCAGGGTCAGGTTGGGCTGCGCCAGGGCTGCGGAAACATAGGTGCAGATCGGCACGAGGAGGAATGTCCGGTTCATGCGGCTTCGGTTTGCCCGAAGGTAATCCGGCGCGCGTGCCGGCTCACTCCACCACCAGGCGGCGCGTGGCCCGGCCACCATCGGCAGCGGTGACCTGCACCAGGTAGAAGCCCGGTCGCAGGCCCGCAAGCCCGAGCTCGACGCGTGTGCCCTGGATGCGGGCCGCGCTCGTCGGCACCAGGCGACCGGCCGCATCGCGCAGCTCCACCGCCACCACCGGGCGTTCCGTGGTGAGCACCACAAGCTCCTTCGCCGGGTTCGGGGCCAGATCGATGTTCAGCGCATCCGCTTCTCCGATGCCCACCTCGGTGACATCGAGCCATTCGGTGACCAGGGTGTTGAGCGAGGGCCCGATGTTCGAGCTGAGGGAGTCGGCGATGATCCGCACCACCGGATGCGCCTTGAAGCGCGTGTGGTAGCTGTAGATCTCCTTCTTGCGCGTGACCGTCACCAAAGTACCGGCGTTCACCTCGTTGGAAGTGAACCGCACGCGGATCACCTCCATGCTCGTGCCGCCCGGCAGCACCAGTGTGCCGGCGCCATCCACCACGGCCGTGTAGCTGCCCGATCGGGTGAAGGTGCCCACCCCATCGATGTCGAACGTGGCCGAGATGGGACCCGACCAATTGGTGCCGAGGCTGGCCGGCCAGCGGATGTGGTCCGGGCCTTGGGCGATCGGCGCTGTATAGCCGAATCCCAGCAACGCGGCATCCTCACCCACCACCGTCAGGGCCGAGCCGCTCATGGCGAAGAACGTGGTGTCCGTGGCACCGTCCGTCATGGCGATGTTGGCCGTCGGGAACAGCGTGCCGGCGTCCGGGTAGACCGCCGGATCGATGTAGGTCCAGGTGCGGGTGCCCGCGCTGGTGAGCGTGCTGAAGTCGTAGGTCTGGTTGTTGCCCGCAGCGCCGGCGCTGGTGTACGCACCGGTGTTCACCGTGATGGCGTCGCCGATCCCGGGTTGGTTCTCGGAGGCCTCGATCGTGGGTTGTGCCAGGAGCGGAGCGGCGATGAAGGCCAGGAGGGAGAGGGTGAGGGTGCGCTGCATGGGGATGCCGGGATAGGGTGGCGCAAGGTAGATGCGGTGACCGGTACTTTCGCTGCCCCGCGGGACCGTCCGCCCACACCCATGCGCCACAGCGTCAGTGACCTCACCGCGGTGATCCGCGACCGCCGCACCATCCACCCCAAGGACATGAGCGACCGCGTGGTGCAGCGTGACATGGTGGAGCTCATCCTGTCCAACGGCACCTGGGCGCCGAACCACGGCATGACCCAACCGTGGCGGTTCATCGTGTTCGCCGCTGATGCGCGCCAACGGCTGTCCGCCTTCATGGGCGAGGAGTACACCCGGATCACCCCGCCGGAGAAGTTCATGCCGCGCAAGCACGAGAACGCCGTCCAACGGCCGCTGCAGGCCAGCGTGGTGGTGGCGTTGGGCCTGGCCCGCGACCCGCGCGGCAAGATCAGCGAGCTGGAGGAGCAGCTGGCCCTGGCCTGCGCCGTACAGAACATGCACCTCACCTGCACCGCCTACGGGCTGGGCGGCTTCTGGGGAACCGGTGCGGTGGTCACCGGCGATGGCATGCGCCGCTTCCTGGGCCTGGCCGACGGCGACCGCTGCATGGGTCTGTTCTACATCGGCTACCCGGCGGCGGACTGGCCCAAGGGATATCGCAAGCCCTTGCCCGATGTGATGTCCTGGCAGGAGGTGTAGGACCGCCTCGCACTCCTTTGTCCGATCTTTTCAGCGATCCAGCGATCGGATGGTCGCGCTGGTCGATGGACCGGGAACAGGGCACCCCTCCGGGTATCTTCGCCACCCCCTCACGCGTACACACGCCCGCATGCGCGCGCTCCTGCACGTGTCCCTTCTGTTGGCCGGCCTCACCGGGCGGGCGTTCGCCGCTGTTCCGCCCGGCAGCGACACCCTGCGCACGGACACCCTCACCGCCCTGGTGATGTACGGCGATCGCACCCTCTCCGAAGGCGAAGCGCTCACCGACGACCGGCTCGATGCGATGCTCGATTCCCTGTGCGCGCTCACGGACCCTCCGGCCGATCTGCTGCGCGACCTGGCGCTCTACAAACGGATCCGCGGGCTCGATGAGGGCGGCATCATCCAGCTCATCGACTCCCTCTTCGAACTGGACACCGTGCCCTACGCACTGATCAACGAGATCAACCTGTACAGCGCCCAGATGCCCACCCAGGGTGAGGTGGACCGCAGTGGCCTGCTGGCCTGGCTGGACGACCCCACGCACGACATCACTGGCCTGTACGCCGACTGGAACACGCTGGCCGTGCATGCCTGCACGCCCGCCTCCGCCGTGCACGACAGCGTGCTGCTGCTACAACTGATCGACAGCGAAGCACAGTGCGGCTTCACGCTGCCGGTGAACGGTCCGCTCACCTCGCGGTTCGGCTGGCGCGACGGCCGCCCGCACAACGGCATCGACCTGGACCTGGACGTGTGGGACAGCGTGCGCACGGCCTTCCCGGGCGTGGTGCGCCATGCCGGTGTGCAGAACGGCTACGGCCGCGTGGTGGTGGTGCGCCATTACAACGGCCTGGAAACGTATTACGCGCACCTGCACCGCTTCAAGGTGAAGGCCGGTGATGTGGTGGATGCGGGCGAGCTGATCGGCCTCGGTGGAAGCTCCGGTCGCTCCTCGGGCAGCCACCTGCACTTCGAGGTGCGTTTCCGCGGCATGCCGTTGGACCCGGCGCGCATCATCGATCTGTCCACCGGCACCCTGCAGGCCGACACGCTGGTGATCAAGCGCACGCGCCACGCCTACGCCGCCTATCCAAAGGGCACGCACTTCCACACGGTGGCGAAAGGTGACCATCTTTACGCCATCGCCGAGCAATACGGCACGTCGATCCAAGCCCTGTGCGACCTGAACGGAATCACCCGGCGCTCGATCCTCCGCGTGGGACAACAGCTCCTGGTGGACGAGCGTTCGGGACGCTGAAGCGCCTGCACCAAGCTGGCGCGCCGACGGCACGGATGACAGCGTGGCTCCTGCGCTTGCGCCTTCTTCTGTTCCTGTTCCTGTTCCTCCAGCTGCGCGCTGAAGCCCAGCAAGGCGTCACCACGTTCGGCATGCAGGTGAAGCCGGTGGTGCCCCTGTCCTTCTTCGACCCGCGCGTGGAGGTGCAGGATGGTGCCTTGAGCGGGAGCGTGGAGCTCACCGGCGGGTTCGGCTTCGGCATGCAGGTGCGGCACGGGTTCACGCGCATGCTGTCGCTGGAGACCGGCATCCACCAGATCCGCCGCAACTACCGCTGGGAACTGCTGAACGACACGGTGGACATCGCCGGCAGCGGACGCATCCGCTACGTGGGCTACGAGGTGCCCGTGCTGCTGCTGGTCTACATCCGCCTCGGCGAACGCACCTGGATGAACACCGCCCTGGGCGCGAGCCTGGACATGTACCCGAGCGACGCCATCAACAACACCGACGATGCGCGGGCCTACCTCTTCCGAAGGAACTGGCTGCAGGTGGGCGCGGTGGGCAACATCGGGTTCGAGTACCGCACCGAACGCTCGGGCTACTTCTATTTCGGTGCCACCTACCACCGCGCCTTCGACGACATGGCCGTGGCCGAGCTCACCTACTTCGATGCCAACAGCGTGGGCCGCGCCCTCCTCACCGGCCTCAGCGGCAGCTACCTCACGGTGGACCTGCGCTACTTCTTCCACGAGGATCCCCAACGGCGCGCCGAGCGCCGCCAGCGGCGGGGCAAGGGGAATTGAGGCGGGAAGGGCATGCGGCCATGGGCCCATGCACCAAGGGCCGCCCCGCGAACGCGAAGCGGCCCTCGGCCAAGGTTCAGCAAAAGGTTACCGCGCCACCTTCACGGCCTTCTTCACCACGAAGCTGTCGTTGAGGTAGAGGGTACAGTGGTAGGTGCCCGGCGCCAGGTCGGTCGTGGTCCAATCGCGGGTGTACGTCCCCACCTCACGCACGGCCTCCTCCAGCACCTCCAGCCGCTTGCCATGGGCATCGCTGACCTCCAGGCGCGCGCGGCCCGGCACGGCCACCGTGTAGCGCAGCTGCGTGAGGTCCGCCACCGGGTTGGGCAAAATGAAGAGGTCGGTGCGCAGGACTTCGGCCGCGCCTGCACCTCCTGCTCCTGGGTTCATGCTGCGTTGATCCGGTTCGCCATGGGCGGCGCAGCACGAAGCGAGGTCTTGTTGCACGGCGGCCAGTTGGTCCTGCAAGCTGCTGATGGTGGCTTGTTGCTCTTTGAACCCCGCCACGAGCAACGGGATCATCGCCGTGTAGTTGATGCCTTCCACGTCCATCTCCGGATGGATCACCTGGCCGAGGCTATCCACCTCTTCGGGTACGGTGGTGCTACTCACCACCGCCGGGATCACCTGCGCCACCTCCTGTGCAAGAAAACCGTACTGCTCTCCGCCGGGCAGATACAACTGCGGGTACTGCGCGCTTTGGTAGTTGTACGAACGAGGCATCAGTTGACCCAGCAGATCGGCCGCTGTCGGTCCTTCGATGTCCTCCACGTTGGTCTTGATGTCCGCGTCGGAGAAGATGTAGGTCCCGTTGTTCCACATGCTGCCGGTCACCTGCACGCGCCCTTGGAAGAAGCCGGCCCAATTGTTGGCCAAGGTGTCGGGCACAGCGCCGTACACAGCGATGTTGTTGCTTGAACTCGGCGCATCCACCCGGCTCCAGACGCCGAAGTTGGCCGAACTCCCACCCGGGCACCAGAGGTAGCTCCGCAGGCCGAAATTCGTTTGTGCGGTGCCGTCGCCTTGCACATAGGACTCAACCCCTCGGTTCGACGCGGAGGTGCCCGCGCTATAGGCCTCGAACTGACCGCCCCAGTTCAGTGCGCTTGCGGCGTTATTGGTCGCTCGGGAGAACACCCCACGGTTCGCGGTGACCGCCACACCACTGGCCGTTGCGGCCGTGAAGTGCCCGCCATGGTTGTTCGTCACCGTGCCCGAAGCGGTCGCCGTTCCCTCGATCCCATAGTTGATGCCCGCCGACAGCGTGTTGGAGGAGATGGCGGCACCCAGCAGGCCCACGTTCGTCGCAGCGTTCGCCGCCTCTGCGCGAGCCCCCACGCACGTGGCGCCCGCTCCGCTGGAACCCGCAGGGATCTCGGTGCGCACGAATATGCCCCTGTTGGACAAGCTGGCATGGGGCGTGTTCTCGATGACGTTCAGCTTCGTGCCTCCGACCAAGCTGTTCGTGCCGATCCCGACGTTATCCTCGCCATCCGGGCAATCCGGATCCGCAGGACCCACGGCGGTCCATACGTGATTGGGGTTCGGGTTGACGCCCATGGTCCATTCGCAATTGTCCGGCGGTGCAGGCAGGCTGCTCACATCCCTCCAATGCAACCGGCCGTTGGCGTCCGTCACCACCAGGCGGTCCAACTGGTCGTCCTCGTAATCCGGGACCAACCGCCGGATGCGGATCGTCTGATCCAGGATGTCCAACCGCTCGCTGGGCTCCGGATCGGGCGATATCCCCGGCCGCGCGAAATCCCCGATGCCCACGAAGCCCTGGTTCTGGTTCACCGGATACATGCGCATGAACTCCAGGCCCTCCTGGCTGCGCGAACCCTGGGTCGCCCCCGTGTTGTCCGTGGTGAAGATGAAGCGCAACCGATCAGGACCGAAGGGGCTCTTTTCGGCGTTATCGCTCCAGTGGATCACTAGGTCCGTGCTGTCGTGCCCGTAGTAGCGTTGGCCGATGTACGCGTGATCGTGGTTGCCGGTCAGGGTGACGCCGTTCTTCATCCAGCTGCGGTATCCCCATGGCTGGTTGTAGTGGTTCTGGCCCTCGCTATTGGGGTCCAGGTCGGCCAGGTGCAATCGCGAGAAAGGCCCGTATCCGTTCGTGGCGAAAAACCCAGGGGTGCCGCTCAAGCCGAGGTAGCCATCCTGCTGCACGTTGATCGAACCACCGCCGAGCAGCTGCAAGGTGCCCGTTCGGGTGTGATACAACTGCATCCGCTGGATGCTGTCCGTCCACCATTGGATCGGCTGGTTGCCGTTGTGGCGGACCTCCAAGGGAAGGGTGCTCGCGCCGTTCCAGCCAGAATAGTTGCCAGGCCCGCCCAAATTCCCAAGCACCGTTGCCTGCGCACCGGCGCGCTGCGCCGTAAGCAGGCACACACCGCACAAGGCATGTGCAAGTAAAACCCTCGTTCTCATGTCCTTTCGTTTTAAGTAATTTCCGAAAGGACCGGGATGATGCTCCCTATTCCGCTACAACGAACTTTCGAACTTCCATCCTTCCCGCCGTGGCCAAGCGCATGATGTATGCGCCAGGTGGCCATGCGCCCACATCCAACCCCCAGCGATTGTTCAGCGCCCTGCCCTGCGCCATGGCTCGGCCCAGCGCATCCAGCACCTGGTATTCTGCACCGGTACGACCGACAATGAACAACTGATCGCTCGCCGGGTTGGGGAACAGGACCCCGCTTTCCTCCTTCACCTCTTCTACATCCTGGCCCAGATCGCAGCCCATCGGTTTGGGCGATACGCACACCGCATCGATCAGCGTATAGCCCCATGGATACCAGGGGAATACGGAATCCGGATCAGCGAAATGCAGTGTATCGGTGAGCGCATTGCTGAAGAAGTTGCCGATCATCAGGTAGGTGTAGGCGCTGTCCGCCACAAAGCTGCCGCTCACCAAGGTCCAGCCCACTGTATCCGACAGAACCTGGGTGCGTAACACATGCGCCATGTTCAGCGGTGCCGGGTACGCATCGCCCTGGTACCAATGCCGATCGTACGTAGTGAAAAGCATGCCGATGTTACTACTGGCCAGCCAGATGGTGGGATACTGCGCATTGCCCCCGAAAGCCGCGTTGGCCCGGAAACTACAGTAATACATCTGGCCCACCTCCAAAGGTTGCAACAAGGGCACCATGGCCCATTCGCGCTGCTGCTCGAAGCCGTTCAGGTGGTACGAGAATAGCCCGATGCACGATCCACCCTCGAAGGGATCCTGAAAAGTGAATGCATTCATCGGTAATCCATTCGTGCTTCCATACGCAAGACAAGCCTGCAAGCGATCGAAATGCAGATAGGCGCTGTACCAATCCTGCAAGCCACCGGGACCAAGCTGGTGTATGCACGTATCCGCCTCTTCGAACCCCGGGTTGGGCACCCAGTTCTGGCCTTGTGCTACACCGCAGGTCAACAGACCCGAGGCGGTTATCACGTCCCGGATCGTTTTTGTAACGTAGTTTGCGGCAAGGCCTGATCGCTTCATCAGTCGAAAGTTCTGTTCGTCCTAGTAGCCGGGAGCATCATTCCGGTCCTCTTCCGCTCCGTTCAAGTCCTTGTCCGTCGCGGGGTGCGGCAAGGCTCCGCTGAGAGACCGTGTCTGCACGGCCCGGCGCTGCCTGGGTGGCTCGGCGGTGGCACCTTATCTTCGCGCTGCTCTGTTTCGTTTCCCTTTTAGCGAGGGTTAGGTGGAACATGAGTAACCGAGGCCCCTGGTGTTGCAAGCGCCGGGGCTTCTTTCATCGATCGTTGGTGAGGTTCCCTTGGGGTACCTCGAAGAACCTCGCTCCGGCGGCGTTCATGGCAGGCTCTCGGGCCGTATACACTTGCTCTCCTTCGGTCATACTTCGTTGCTCCTCAGTCGGATACTTCGTTTCAGTATCCTCCTTTCGGAGCGCCTCGTCTGACCGAACGATAGCTGCGTGCGCCATCCGTTCGAGGTTCTTCGAAGTACCCCTTGGTAGGTCCCAGGCTTGTCGGCCTCCAGCCTCCAGCCGCCAGCTTCCGGCCTCCAGCCTCCAGCCGCAGGCTTCCAGCTTCCAGCCGCCAGCTTCCGGCCTCAGCCTCCAGCTCCAGCCTCCAGCCGCAGGCTTCCAGCTTCCGGCCACCCGCTGAAGGCTTCCGGCCGCCCGCTGTAGGCTTTCGGTTTCCAGCCCTCCGCCGCTAGCAAACGCCTCCGCAGTGCAGCCGGGCATGCGATGCTTCATGAACCTGGATGGAGGCACAGGACGCCAAGGGCATCCAATGTAATGCACGATCGACGCATTGGTTCCCGCTGTCGAAAAGTCGCGGTATTCACCGGCAATGCTTCTGTACCGGGATCTCCAGAGCAGCAACGGGATCCGATCACCATTTCCGCCCGGGCAACGCGCTCTGGGCTCGCTGAACTTCGGGATGATCGTCCAGCCTTATCGGGATCATCTCGGAGTCCCCCCTACCGGATATCTTTCCCACCCAGCCCTCGTCGCATGCGCCACAGCTTCACCCCCGCCCTGCTGCTCGCCACCTCACTTGTGCACGCCCAAGGCGACCTATGCACGAGCGCCGTCCTGATCGGTCCCGGCGGGTACACCGCCGATGGTCCATCCAGTGGTGGGGGCGCCACACAGGGCAACGCCACGAACGCCGACTGGTATGCCTTCGAGACCAACCAACCCGGCTACATGACGGTGAACAGCTGCGTGGACGGCGCCACCGATACGCGGGTGATCATCCACACGGGCACCTGCACCAACCTGACGCAGCTGGCCATCGACGACGACGGCTGCCCCGGCGGCTACCCGCCCTGCAACTCGCTGGTGGCGGGCCTGGCCGTGGTGCCCGGCGTCACCTACTACATCGAATGGGACGACCGCTGGAGCACCGACGGCTTCACCTGGGACCTGATGCTGCACGATTGCCCCGGTCCCTACCCGCCCATCGTTTCCAGCACGGACAGCAGCATCACCGTGAACTGGCCCGCACAGCCGCCCGGCACGCTGTTCAGTGCGGAATTGGGCCCCGCCGGCTTCACCCCCGGTACCGGCACGCTGATCACCGGAACGGTGGGCGTGGACGGGCCTCCGGTGACCTTTACCGGGCTTTCCGAAGGAACAGCGTACGCGGTGTACCTGGACGTGAACTGCGGCCAGGGCATGAGCATCGGACCGTGGCCGGTGACCACGGCGGGCAATCCGCTGGTGCCGAACGACGACTGCATCGACGCGCTGCCGCTGGTCTGCGGCGACACCGTTCAGGGCTCCACCACCGACGCCTTCGCCGATGCGGTGGCGGGTTGCGGCACGGGCATCGAAGCGCCCGGCATCTGGTACAGCTTCACCGGTGTGCAGGGCAGCGCCACGCTCAGCACCTGCAACTCGGCCACCTACGACACGCGCATCAACGTGTACACCGGCACCTGCGGCAACCTGGTGTGCGTGGGCGGCAACGACGACAGCCCATTGTGCGCCGACTTCACCTCGGAAGTGACGGTGCTGACGGATGCGGGCGTCACCTACTTCGTGCTGGTGCAGGGCTACGATGGACAGATGGGCGACTTCACCCTGGCGTTGAGCTGCAACAGCTGCGCGCCCCCGCAGAACGTGGTGGTGAGCCCCAGCGACACCCAGGCCAACGTGTACTGGACCAGCGCCAACGCCAGCGGCACCTTCAGCGTGGAGTTCGGGCCCGGGGGCTTCACCCCCGGCACCGGCACGGTGGTGAGCGGCACCATCGGCATCAATGGTCCGCCGGTGACGCTGAACGGGCTGACGCCCGGCACCGACCTGGAGCTGTACGTGCAGGAGGACTGCGGCGGCGGCGAGTTGAGCCCGGTGGCAGGGCCCCTCGCCTTCACCACCCTGCTGGACCCGGTGGCGACGAACGCGTTCTGCAACCAGGCCGCCGCGATCAACTGCGGCGACACGCTGCTGGGCGACACGAACGAGGGCCTCTTCGCACCGGCCCCCACCTGCGCCAGTGCGGCGGTGAGCGCACCGGGGCTCTGGTACATCTTCATCGGCACCGGCGAGGACGCCACGGTGTTCACCTGCGACCAGGCCTCGTTCGACACGCGGATCAGCGTGTTCGAGGGCAGCTGCAGCAGCCCGGTGTGCGTGGCCGGCAACGACGACGCGGTGGACTGCCCCGGAAACACGAGCAGCGTCACCTTCTTCGCCCAGAACGGTGTGGAGTACTTGGTGCTGGTGCACGGGTATGACGGTGCCACGGGCACCTTCCTGCTCACGCTGTCCTGCGCCCCGCCGTGCGCGAACATCCCATCCAACGACGCCTGTGCGGGGGCCACGCCCGTGCCCACGCTTCCGCTGGGCATCTGCGCCACACCCACCGCCGGCACCAACGTGTGCGCCTATGGTTCGCCGCTGCCCAACCCACCGTGCGACCCGTGGGCCAACATCATCGACGTGTGGTACACGTTCAATACCGGCGACACCGGCACGCATGTGCTGACCTTGGAGGAGCAGAGCGCCGCCGCGCTCAACATGGCCGTGTACACCGATTGTGCGACGCCCACCTACATCGACTGCTTCACCGAGGTGGTGGCGCCCGTGACGATGAATGGCCTGCCCCTGAACACCGACCTGCTTGTGCGCGTGTGGAACGGCGGCGGCGCCGACGCGGGCACCTTCACCCTCTGCGATCAGGCCGCCCTGCCCACCGCCGTGGCCGAACGGGACCGGCCCGCGCTAGGCGCCTTCCCCGTTCCGGTGAACGATGTGCTGCAGGTGACCGGCGTGCCCGCCTGGGCGCGAGCGGCCGAGGTGCTCGACCTGCAAGGGCGCGTGGTGCGGTCCGTCGCGCTGCGCGCCGCCGGCGGAAGGGCTGAGCTTGCCGTGGGCGACCTGGCCAACGGGACCTACCTGCTGCGGCTCGATGGCGGCGTGAACGGATCGGTGCGCTTCGTGGTGGCGCGCTGATCACCGTTCGTCCTCGGCGAGGCGACGACGAACGTCCGCGGCCCAACGGGCCTGTGCGGCCGCATCCCGACCGTGATCCGTGTCGCGGTCGTAACGCTCCTGTTCCTCCCGCAGGCGTGCCATCATGCGGTCGTGCGCGCGCTGGAAGGCGGCCTCGGGGCCCGCACCCCCGAGTTGGGCCGGAAGCTCGTGGGCGAAGCGCCGCGCGTGCAGCTCGGCCAGGTCGAAGTGGAGCTGCTCGTGCGCCAGCAACCGGGCGCTGGCCTTGGCGGGCGCCCGCACCCAGCTCTCCGCCGGCATGAAGACGCAGCTCACCTCGGCGGTGATGCGGCCCTCCCCGTCGCGCTCGAAGCTCGCCGAGATGCCGTAGTAGGTGTAGGCGTCACGGTCGACGCCCCGCGGCGGCGTGCCGAGGAAATCAGCCCAGGTGAGCGGCCGTTGCGCGCTCCAGGGGATATTGGTCTGCGCATGCAATGGCGCGATGAGCAGAGAGGCGGCCAGGAACAAGGCCGAAGGCCACGCGCGGGAGGGCAAGGACATGTTCACGACCGGTGAACGCGAAGGGCGTGCCGATCCGTGCACCTCACTGCTTGAGGAGCGTGCGGGTGCTGCGGCCCGATGCGCTGCGCAGCTCCAGCTGGTACACGCCCACGGGGAGCGTGGCGATATCCACGAACACGCGGCCATCGGCCGGTGGGATCCCGCGGAAGACGCTGTGCACCACACGACCGGTGGCGTCCAGCAGGCGGAGCTCCAGGCGGTCCGTGCGGCCCGGCTCAACCCCCACCACCACGATGGAGGTGGCGGGGTTGGGATAGAGCGATGCGAACGCCGGAGCGTCCACGGGCGTCACCGCCGTGTTGGCATCGAGCACGCGGAAGTCCCACCAACCGTCGGGCGCCACCAGGGGACGCACCTGCACCTTGCCGCTGTTGGCCGTGGCCTCGATGAAATAGAAGATGCGGGTGCCCACGGGCTGCGCGGGGATGGCCCCGGCCCACACGTTGCCGCCTTGATCGGTCATCGGCAGTGCAGCGAAGCCGGAGGCGGTGTCCGTGGTCCAGTACAGCTGCGCGCCGGAGATCCCCGTGCGATGGCGGATGTAGGCCTCCACCGGGTAGGGGTTCACCGTCTCGTACGTGTCGTCCAGCCGCTGGTGCCGGATCAGCAACGGATCGCTGACGCCGATGCCCTTGGTGATGCAGTGGATGGCGCCGCTCGCGCCGATGATGTTCATGCCCTGGTCATCGCAGTCGATCCCCACCACGTTGTAACCGGGCAGGCTCTCGCGCAGGATCCGCAGGCCCACCGTGTCATACTCCGCCCGGTAGGTGGGCACCAGCACGGTGCCGTTCACGAACACGTTGTTCGCGTAGGTGCGGTAGCTGGCGTTGGGCGCGAAGTTGCCACCGGTGCTGGGGGGCATGGGCACCCGGATGGTCTCGTACGGGGTGCCGAACACACTGTTGAACGTGCTGGTCACGTCGTCCAGGTTGGTCTCGATCTGCGGTCCATCGCTGAGCCCCAACGGGAACTCACCCACCAGCAGGTGCTCCTCATCGAGCAGCTTCATGTGCATGTCGATGTGGTTGATGTTGTCGTAGGGCAGCGCCGCCATCTTGATGTAGCGCCCGGGTTGGATGCCCATCCATGTGGTCATGATGGCGTCCACCTGGGCCTCGCTCTTCACCGTCTGGTTGAACTGCCCGTTGGGGCCGTTCTCCTCCAGCACGAGCTCGCTGCTGAAGGCCGTGCCGAAGCCGTCGCTCATGAAGTTGCCGCCGGTGTGCACGAGGTCGTTCGGGGCCTGGCTCGTGCTGTACACCGGGATGTTCTTGAACGCGCCCACCGCGTCGGGCATGACGTCGTCCAGTGGACGTGGGCGATTGTAGATCCAGTCCAGCAGCAGCAGCGAGTCCACCTCGTTGATGAAGATGCTCTCGGCGAAGTAGTCGCGGGCCCATACGCTGTTGAAGCCGCTCTCCAGCAGGGTCACGTTGTTGAGGTTGTTCAATGGACCGCCGTACTGCGCGTTGTTCAGGTAGCTGGTGACATCGGCGGCGTTGTCGCACACGATGATCACCTCGCACTCCTCCTTGGCATGGCGGACGATCTGCTTCAGGATGCCCTCGTACTGCGCCCAGCAGATCACCAGGCTCTGGATCTCCTCCCACTCGGCCATGGTGCGCACCGGCCCCGGCGGCGGTGTGGTGATGCCCCTTCCGGCGTTCGCGCGGCTGTCGCGGTAGTCGCGGATCAGGGCGTGCTCATGCGGAGCCAGCACATGGGGCAGCGGGGCGCGCTCCTGGGCGTGCAGGCCGAAGGAGGGGGCGAGGAAGAGGGCGAGGAAGGGA
Organism: Flavobacteriales bacterium; assembly: GCA_016713875.1. Classification (NCBI taxonomy): domain Bacteria; kingdom Pseudomonadati; phylum Bacteroidota; class Flavobacteriia; order Flavobacteriales; species Flavobacteriales bacterium. The sequence goes on along the minus strand of JADJOI010000003.1, from coordinate 157,873 downwards.
ATGCGGCGCAACATGGGCGTTCGTTCCGCGCCAAGGTAGCGCTGCTTCCCCGCAGGCATCAACCCGGGCGGGAACGGGACTTGGAAAGCAGACCCCTCAGGGCAGTTGCTCCTGCCGCGTGGCCGTGGGCACCGTGCCGCCGATGTTCACCAGGATGGGGTCGCGGTCGTTGACGCCGCCGGCGTACTTCACCACCCCGTTCATGTTCACATCTTCCGACCGGTACTCTCCGTTCAGTGTGGCCGTGGGCACCGTGCCGCCGATCGCCGTCAGCACCGGGTCCCGGTCGTTGGTGGAGCCTGGATACTTCAGCCGTTCGTCGCGCAAGGCATTGCCGGCCCACAACAACTGGACGGTGCCCAGCGACTTCCGAGCGTCGGTGCCCCAGGTGGGCGTGGCCGCCGCAGTGAGGTCGAGCACGGTGACGGCTGCACCCAGTGTCAGGGCCGTGGCCGTCATCACGCCCAAGTGATTCCGGTGGCGCACTGCGATATGGTACGTGCCTGGTGAGAGGTCGAAGGTCACTGGGGACGACCCGTCGACGCCCACGATGTCGCCATCGCGCTGCACCAGGGCCGTTCGGCTCCGGAGCACCGTGGAAGGCATTGTGGCGTCGCGCAGCTCCAGCAGCACCCAGTCCACGATGGCGTTCGCCCCGGTGACGGCGAGCACAGGTGCGGTGGTCGTGGCCGTGGTGTTGCCGACCAGGGGGATGCCTGCGGCCGTGTACGGCTCGGCGAGAGGGAGCAGGCCTTGCGTACGCAGGTCGTCGCGCATCTGGCCGGAGGCTTCCACATAGGCGCCTTCGAGCAGGACCTTCGCGTCCAGGACGATCGATGGGCTGTAGGAGGCGCAGTTGGTCATGACGTGCTGCACGCTGTTGTTCGCATTGATCCGCCCTCCGGTGACCGTCTGGCCCGGCAGGTTGCCCACCTGCTCCACCCCCGCGAAGAGGGCGGTGCGGATCGCATCGGCGGCATCCTGCGGATCGGTGCGCGCAAGCTGCGCGATCCCGTTGCACGGTGCGCTGTACATCAGCGCGATGACGCCGGCTGTGAGCGGTGTGGCGAAGCTCGTACCGCTGGTGGTGGTGTATCCGTTGCTGGACGAGGTGGTGCGGACGCTGGAGCCGGGGGCGCCCACGTCGATGGTGGTGAGGCCATAGCCGCTGAAGGTGCGCTGGTCGTTGGCATCCGTGGCCGTGACGCTGATCATGTACGGGCTGCTGCACGCCGTGGGCATGTCACCCACCACGTCCACGTTCACGTTGTTGTTGGCCGTGGCGCCGCAGTTCAGGATCCCCGCCTGGCCCATCGTGTCGTAGAAGCCGCACCAGAGCGGATAGTTGTCCGGGTCCGCGTTGTCGATGCCCCAGCTGCTGCTGGTGGCCACCACGAAGGCCCCCTCCGCGCCGTTCGTCTGGTTCCAGCGCTGGCGCAACACCAGCGGATAGGTGTAACTGGCGATGACGTTGGCCTCCGTGAGGCTGCCGATGCGCACCGGGATCATCTTCACCGCCCAGTTGGCGCCCACCACGCCGTTGGCGTTGTTGCCCCGCGCCCCCACCATGCCCGCGCAGCTGGTGCCGTGGCTGCCACTGAAGAGCGTGTTGTCATTGCCCGCGGAAGGGTTCCATCCGAACACATCGTCGATGTAGCCGTTCGCATCATCGTCCGCGCCGTTGCCATCGATCTCCGCCCGGTTCACCCAGGCATTGGCGTTCAGATCGCTGTGCGACCGGTCGAAGCCCTCCACCACGCAGACCACGATGGTGTCGCCCAAGGCCGTGTTGCCGCCGGTGGTGGTGTTCCAGGCCAGGTCGGTGTCGATGTCGTTGTCCTGCGGATCCACATGATGCCACTGCTGGCCGAACTGGGTGTCGTTCGGCGTGATGCGTTCGTGGACCACGTGATCGAACTGGGCCACTTCCACGGCGGCATGCCGCCGGATGCGTTCAAGGACGACGGCGCCGTTCACGGCGGGATCGTGCTGCAGCAGCCAGATCCGCGCCGGGGGGCTCACCTCCCACGATACGCTGAGCGCTGTGGGCCGTCCATCGATGAAGGCCAGGTCGCGCTCAAGGTCGCGCGGATCGGCTTCCGGGGCCAGACGCACAAGCACATGGCCGGGAACGTGTTCGGTCTCATCGCCGATGCGGACAGGCCTTTGCGCGAAGGCGCTCGCGGTCATGGCCATCAGGCCGGCTCCGATCCAAATTCTCATGTTGAACGTGTTGGTCGTTGTTGATTCAAGGAAGTTGCTCCAGCCGCGTGGCCGTGGGCACCGTGCCGCCGATGTTCACCAGGATGGGGTCGCGGTCATTGGCACCGCCGGCGTACTTCACCACCCCGTCCAGGTTCACATCTTCCGGCCTGTACTGCCCGCTCAGCGTGGTCGTGGGCACCGTGCCGCCGATCGCGGTCAGCACCGGGTCCCGGTCGTTGGCGGAACCGGCGTACTTCAACCGGTCATCGCGCAGGACGTTGCCCGCCCACAGCGCTCGCACGTTCCCAACGGTCTTCCGCGCGTCCGTGCCCCAGGTGGGCGTGGCCGCCGCGGTGAGGTCGAGCGCTGTGGTGCCGCCCCCCAGCGTCAGGGCCGTGGCCGTCATCACGCCCAAGTGGTTCCGGTGGCGCGCCGCGACATGGTAGGTGCCTGGTGGCAGGTCGAAGGACACGGGCGAGGTGCCGTCCACCGCCACGATGTCGCCATCGCGTTGCACCAGCGCCGTGCGGCTCCGCAGCACCGTGGTCGGCACCGCGGCATCGCGCAGCTCCAACAGCACCCAGTCCACGATGGCGTTCGCCCCGGTGACGGCGAGCACAGGTGCGGTGGTGGTGCCCGTGGTGTTGCCGACCAGGGGGATGCCCGCGGCCGTGTAGGGCTCGGCGAGAGGGAGCAGGCCTTGCGTGCGCAGGTCGTCGCGCATCTGGCCCGCGTTGGCATCGAAGGCCCCTTCCAGGTAGGCGCGCACCGCCAGGGCGAGGCCCGGCGCCGGGGTGATGGTGAAGCGCCACCCCCCCTGCGGGGCCGTGATGGGCCTCACCTGCACCTTGCCGCTCTGGGCCACCGCCCGGAGGTGGTAGTACACCGTGCCGCCACCGGGCTGTTCGGGGATCGTCGCTGCCCATTCATTTCCGCCGATGGGCGCCATGGCCAATGCCGTGTACCCTTGGGTGGTGTCCGTGGTCCAATACACCTGTGCCGAGGCGATGCCGCTCTGGTGCCGGATGTAGGCCTCCACCGGATAGCCGACGCCCGCGTTCGTCCGGTCGGCGAGCGGCTCGTGGCGGATCAACAGCGGCTTGGACACCCCGATCGCCTTCGTGATGCAGTGCAGCGCCCCGCTCTGGGCGATGATGTTGCCGCTCGCATCGTCACAGTCGATCGGAACGACCTTGTATCCCGGCAGCGCTTCGCGATAGATGCGCAGCGCGGTGGTGTCGTACTGCTCTCGGTAGGTGGGCACCAGGATGGTGCGGTTGATGAAGATGCTGTTGGTGTAGGTGCGGTAGCTGCTGCTCGGCGGGTAGGCGCCGCCGGTGCTCGGTGGCATGGGCACCCGGATGATGCGGTACGGCGTGCCGAACACGCTGGTGACGTTCTGCTGGATGGCCTGGATGTTGGCCTCGATCTGCGGCCCGTCGCTGACCCCGTTCGGGAACTGCCCGATCAACAGCGTCCGCTCGTCGAGCAGCTTCATGTGCATGTCGATGTGGTTGATGCCGTCGAAGGGCAGCTGCGTCATCCGCACGTAGCGCCCCGGCTGGATGCCCATCCAGGTGGTCATCAGCGCGTCCACCTGCGCGGGGGTCTTGTCCGTCTGGTTGTACGCCCCGGAAGGGCCGTTCTCCTCGATCACCAGGTCGCTGCTGAAGCCCGTGCCGAAGCCGTCGCTCATGAAGTTGCCCCCGGTGTGCACCAGGTCGTTCGGCGCGGTGGTGGTGCTGTACACGGCGATGTTCTTGAAGGCGCCGATGGCGTCGGGGGTGGCATCGTCCGCCGGCCGAGGCCGGTTGTAGATCCAGTCCAGCAGGAACAGCGAGTCCACCTCGTTCTGATAGATGCACTCCGGACCGTAGTCGCGCATCCAGATGCTGTTGTAGGGCGTGTTCAGGAAACTGATGTTGGTGAGGTCCGGCAGCGGAGCCCCGCCCGCGTTGTTCGCCAGCAGGTAGGTGGTGATGTTGGTCTGCGAGTTGGTGGTCCCGGGGTTGCCGCAGAGGATGAGCACCTGGCACTCGGCCTTGGCGTGCCGCACGATCTGCTTGAGGATGCTGGGAAAGGACACCCAGGCCACGCAGAGCGTCTGCACCTCCTCCCATTCGGCCATGGTGCGGGGCGCGAAGGGGGGCGGTGTGGCGGTGCCTCGCGCATCCTGGGCGCGGCTGTCGCGGTAAGCACGGATCAGCGGCACCTCCGAAGGATCGAGCGCGTGCGGCAGCCCCTGTTGCGCGAACGTGGCCAGGGGCATCAGAAGGGCGAAAGCACCGGCGAGGCCCGTGAGCAGGCGTGCCGGGACGGATGAGGGAACGCGACGTGACATGGCCCCGCAAGGTACAGGGACGGACCTCTCAACGCCCGGCCGCCCTGAACCTGCGGTGCAGACCGAGCACCTCGCGGACGTACCGGAAGGTCTGCGAACCCTTGCAGCGCCCTGCCGTGATGCCCGGACGCTGGTAATAGGCCGGAAAGGCCAGCAGCGTGATGGCGCGTTCCACGTGACCGGTCCACCGACGGCTGTCCAGGCCCAGCTCCTGAGCGAGGCGTTGCGCGTCGCGCACATGGCCCGGACCGGCGTTGTAGGCGGCCAGTACGAAGTGCAGGCGTTCGTCCGCCTCCGGGATGGAGCGCCGCCACAGGCTGTCCAGCATGGCCAGGTAGATGGCCGCAGCGTGCACCTGCCCTTCCACCAACTGCATGCTGTCCACGCCCAGGCGTTCGGCCGTGGCGGGCATCATCTGCATGAGGCCCTGCGCACCTTTCACACTGAGCGCGGCCGTGTCGAAGCGCGATTCCTTGAACGCGATGGCGGCGAGCAGTTCCCAGTCCCAGTGCATCAGGTCCGCCTTCTCCTGGAAAAGCGCATCGAACGGCGACAAGGAGTCACCGGTCAGTGGCCTACCGCGCGTGGCGCCCAAGGGACCACGCCTTGGCAACCGGTCGCCGTAGGCCGCGATGATGAGGGCGCGCGCCTCCTGCTCGGCGGGCATCGACAGCCAGCCGTCCAGTGCGTCGCGCAGCCGCACCGCGTTGCGTCGCACCGCGAACACCAGGTCCACCGGTGGGTCGTCCACCGGCTCGAAGGCCAGCTGCGGCAGGTCCTCGGCGTGATGGCGTGCCTCCAGGTCGCTCACCAGCGCGGCGGCCAGCTCCCCCACCGCCACCGCCTCGATCAAGGCGGTGCCTGTGCGCACATCGGCCCGCCGCAGTGGGGACGCCGCACTGTCCGTCGCCCATGCTCCGAAGGCGTTCACGTGCACCGTGTCCGCATCGCCGGGCCCCACCTCCGCAGCCCGGTCGGGGCGCAGCTGCACACGCACCGGCGCGGCATGCCACCACGGCATCGTGGAGGACACCGCATCACCGAATCGTCCGCGATGGACCAGTGCGGCCACCACATCACCGGCCCCACGCTGCAGCAGGGGCAGCAGGCTGTCGGGCGCCACGGCCAGGACCTTCAGCGGGAGCTTCCGCTGGCGGGCGAACCGTTCCAGCAGTTCGAGCTCCGCCCCACGTTCACCTCCGGGGAAGCGTTCGTATGTTAGCGGATGTTCCACCACCAGCACACGCAGGGTATCCGCTGCGATCATCGCCAGGTCGCGGTCCACCACCGGTTCGGACCAGGGGTGTTGGACGCTGCGCGGAACGACGACCTCCGTGCGGAACCAGAGCACCAGGCCGATGAGACCGATCACGAGCAGGCCGACGAGGGCGATCCGTTGTGCGCGGGTCATCGCAGGGAGCGTGTGTCGCGTTCGATGTCCGTGAGGAAGCCGATGAACTCCGCGCGATAGGCGTCGTAGTGCTGCCAGAGCACCTCCTCGGCGCCCACCATGGCGTGGCCCTCGGGCGCCCTGCGCGCCATGCCGCGCAAGGCGCCGGCCAAGCCCTCGCGGTGCGCATAGGCCCCCAGCCAGTCCTCGGCCATCAGGTGGGGCAGCATGCGCGCCGGCCGACCCTCCATCCAGGTGGCGTGGGCCTTCAGCACGGTGTACATGCGGGCGGTGAACTGATCCAGCGGTTCGGGGTGCAGGGTGTTCCAGTGGGCCGCGAGCAGATGGTCGTAGAACAGGTCCATCACCACCGGGGCGTAGCGGCCGGCGTGGGCCCGGGCCCGTTCACGGCCCGCACGGGCCAGCGGGTGCTGGTCGGTGTAGTGGTCGATGGCGCGGTGCAGCCGGATGCCGCGTTGCAGGTCGGCGGGGAAGCGGCTGAGGTCGCCGCCCTTGATGGCGTCGGCCATGAAGTTGCCCGTGATCACCAGCGGATCGTTCCCGCTCAGGTACAGGTGGCCCAGGAAGTTCATGAGGGGCCCGAAGGTACCGCCCTTCCAACCCGACCGTCCGCCGCTCATGGAATGCTCCCGTCCATCGCGAAGCCTCCCGGTACCTTCGTGGTCCATCCATGTCACCTCAACGGCGCTATCTGCTCTATTGGGCCACCCAGCTTGGGGCGTGGGGCGGCTATGTGGGGCTGTACGCGCTGTGGACGTACGTGGGCGGAACGTTCGATCCGGAGCTCAACCTGATCCTGGTGCTGGTGTTCGCCCTGGGGATCGCCACCAGCCACGCCCTGCGCGAGGTGATGGTCCGCAACCACTGGCTGGAACGCCCCCTGGGCCTCCTGATCCCGCGGCTGGCCCTCACCGGCTTGCTGCTGGGCCTCACCGCCACGGTGATGGAGGGCGTCCTGGTGGAGCTGCTGTTGCCGCAGTATGACTCGCTCTTCAGCAGCGATGCCGCCCGCTTCTTCGAACAGCTCATCAACTGGGTGGTGCTGCTGGTGGTGTGGTCCCTGGCCTACCTCGCCTACCACTATTTCGCGCGCAACCGCCTGGAGGAGATCCGCAACCTGCGCCTGCAGACGGCCGACCGCGAGAATCAACTGAACAACCTGCGGAGCCAGCTGAACCCGCACTTCATGTTCAACGCCCTGAACGGCATCCGCGCGCTGATCGACGAGGACCCCGCGCAGGCCAAGCGGGCCATCACCCAGCTGAGCGCCATCCTGCGCAACGCGATGAACACCGTGAAGCGCACCACCGTCCCTCTTGGTGAGGAGGTGGACATCGTGAAGGCCTACCTCGCGCTGGAGGCCATGCGCTTCGAGGAGCGCCTCCGTGTTCAGATCGACGTACCCCAGGGGCTGGAACGCGAACCCGTGCCGCCCATGCTGCTGCAGACCCTGGTGGAGAACGCCGTGCGCCATGGCGTCGCCAAGCTGACCCAGGGCGGCGACATCCACATCGCGGCGCGCCATGCGGAAGACGGCCTTCACCTCACCGTGCGCAACACCGGCCACTATGAACCCGGCCGCATCAACGGCAGCGGCATCGGCCTGCGCAACACCCAGCGCCGCCTCGATCTCATCTACGGCCGAAAGGCCAACCTGCACATCAGCAACGCCGACGGCATGGTGGTCACCGATGTGCTGATCCCCCGTGTGGAGGCCAAGGTGGCGGAGGAGGAGAGCTGAACGTGGAAAGCTGAAAGAGGAAAGAGGAAAATGGAACTCACCCATGCGATCGGGCCGCAGGCTGGAAGCCGGAAGCAAGAGGCCGGAAGCCAGAGGCTGGAAGCTGTTGGCCTGCGGCTGAAAGCTGGAAGCCCGCGGCCTGGATCCCGACCCCGCTCGAACGTCCCGAGGACGAACACCCAACGACCATGAAGACGCTGATCATCGATGACGAACGCCTGGCCCGCAAGGAGCTGATCTCGCTGCTGGAGAAGCACGAGGACGTGGAGGTCGTGGGCGAGGCGGCCAACGCCGACGAGGCCGAGGCCCTGATCGCCGAGAAGCACCCCGACCTCATCTTCCTGGACATCAACATGCCGGGGCGCGACGGCTTCGAGCTGCTGAGCGCGCTGGACCGGCCGCCGCACGTGATCTTCGTCACGGCCTACGACGAGCACGCCATCCGCGCCTTCCAGGTGAACGCGCTGGACTACGTGCTGAAGCCCATCGATCCCGAACGCCTGGACGCCGCGCTGGCCAAGGTGCCCCAGCCCACGGGCGAGGACGTGCCGCAGCGCGACATCCTGCGCGAGAACGACCAGATCTTCCTGAAGGACGGGGAGAAGTGCTGGTTCGTGACGCTGAAGGACGTACGCGTCTTCGAGAGCGAGGGCAACTACGTGCGGGTGCGCTTCGCCGACCAGAAGCCGCTGGTGCTGCGCAGCCTCAACAAGCTGGAGGAGAAGCTCGACCCGATCACCTTCTTCCGCGCCAGCCGCAAGCACATCATCAACCTGCGGTGGGTCGACAAGATCGAACCATGGTTCAACGGCGGGCTGATGGTGAAGCTGAAGCCCGCGGACAAGAGCGGCACGGCCGGTGAGAGCGTCGAGGTGAGCCGCCGGCAGGCCACGCGCTTCAAGGAACTGCTGAGCCTCTGATCGCGAACAAGGCGGGCGCCGCCGCTGTTCCTGGGGCACATGTCCCCCGCTCCCCTCCTTGTGGTCGGCGCATCGAGCGGCATCGGCCAGGCCACCGCACGGCGCCTGCTCGCCCAGGGCCACCCCGTGATCACCTGCGGCCGGCGCGGCACCGGCCTCGACGCACCGCACATCCCGCACGACGTCACCTCCGGGCCCTTCCCTACCGACCGTCCGCCCACCGAGCTCTCCGGCCTGGTGTATGCCCCCGGCAGCATCGACCTCAAGCCGCTGCGCTCCACCAAGGCCGAAGACCTCCGCAGCGCCTTTGAGCTCAATGTCGTGGGCGCGTTCACGACCATCCAGGCCTGTGCCGACCGGCTGAAAAAGGCCCCGGGCAGCGGCATCGTGCTCTTCAGCACCGTGGCCGTGAAGCGAGGAATGGCCTTCCATGCGGGTGTGGCAGCGGCCAAGGGCGCCGTGGAAGGCCTGGCCAAGTCGCTCGCCGCCGAGCTCGCGCCGCACGTGCGCGTCAACTGCATCGCACCGAGCCTCACACGCACTCCCCTCGCCGAGAAGTTGCTGAGCTCCCCCGAGCGCGAGGCCGCCAGTGCGGACCGCCATCCGCTCAAGCGCGTGGGCGAGGCCGACGAGCTCGCGGCGATGGCCGTCTTCCTGCTGGGCCACGACGCCCGTTGGATCACCGGGCAGGTGATCGGCGTGGATGGCGGGCTCAGTGCCATCTGACGCATGCGGAACGAGGACGCCCCGCCGCACATCGGCAGGGCGATGGCTCAACCATCCAGCCGCACCGCCCGAAGGCGCAGGCTGTTCGCCACCACGCTCACACTGCTGAGCGCCATCGCGGCCCCGGCGATCATCGGGTCCAGGTGGAACCCGTTGACCGGGATGAGCACGCCCGCCGCGATCGGGATGCCGATGAGGTTGTAGATGAAGGCCCAGAAGAGGTTCTGGCGGATGAGCGACACGGTACGGCGTGAGAGCTGGATGGCGCGCGGGATGGCGAGCAGGTCGGTGCTGATAAGGGTCATGCGCGCCACGTCCATGGCGATGTCGCTGCCCCTGCCCATGGCGATGCTCACATCGGCCTTGGCGAGCGCCTCGCTGTCGTTGATGCCGTCGCCCACCATGGCCACCACGTGGCCCTGCTGCTGCAAGCCGGCCACGAAGGCGCCCTTGTCCCTGGGCAGCACCTCGCTGCGGAAGTCGGCGATGCCCACCGCCTTCGCTACAGCCTGCGCGGTGCGTCGCGCATCGCCGGTCTGCATGTACACCTTGATGCCGGCCTTCTGCAGCCGGGCGATGGCCTCCGCCGCCGAAGGCTTGATCCGGTCGGTGATGGCGAGGGCCGCACGCACTTGCGTGCCGTCGGCCAGCCACACCAGGGTGTATGCCGAATCCTGCCAGCGCTTCTCCTGCTCACGCCATTCGCCGGTGATGGCGATGCCGTGCTCCTCCAGCAGGCGGCGGTTGCCCACCAGCCAGGTGGCGCCTGCCACGGTGGCTTTCACGCCTTTGCCAGCGAGGTCCTCGACGCTCGAGACGCGGGGTGTGGACAGCGAGGTGTGCAGTGGGTGGAGGTGCCGCACGACCGCTTCCGCAAGCGGATGCGTGGAGCGTGTCTCGATCGCGAACAGGGCCGTCATGGCCTCGGCATCCTCCAGGCCCACGGCCTCCACCACCTCCGGCCTGCCTTCGGTGATGGTGCCGGTCTTGTCCAGCACCATCGCGGTGATGGCGCGCGCACGCTCGAGGCTTTCGGCGTCCTTGATGAGGATGCCGTTCTCGGCACCCTTGCCCATGCCGGCCATGATGGCCGTGGGCGTGGCGAGGCCCAGCGCACAGGGGCAGGCGATCACCAGCACGGTGACGAGCGCCAGCAGCCCTTGGGTGAACGCGTGCTCGCCGCCGAACACCCACCACAGCACGGCGCTGAGGATCGCGATGCCGATCACGATGGGCACGAACACCGCCGCCACCTTGTCCACCAGCTGCTGCACGGGCGCCTTGCTGCCCTGGGCCTGCTGCACGGCCCGCACGATGTTCGCCAGCAGCGTGGCCGTGCCGACCTTCTCGGCCCGCATGCGCAGGCTCCCCTTCTGGTTGATGGTGCCGGCCAGCAGCTTCGCGCCGGGCGTCTTCGCCACGGGCACGGGCTCGCCGCTCAGCATGCTCTCGTCCACATGGCTCTCGCCGCTCAGCACCTCGCCGTCCACGCCGATGCGCTCGCCCGGCCGCAGCACCAGGATGTCGTCCACGTTCACCTCGGCGATGGGCACCTCGCGGGTGGAACCGTCGGCCGCTTCGCGCAGCACGATGTTCGGACGAAGGCCCATGAGCTTCTTGATCGCGCGACCGGTGCCGGCCTTGGCGCGCTCCTCCAGGAACCTGCCCAGCAGGATGAAGGTGATGACCACCGCGGCAGCCTCGAAGTACACATGGGGCGTCAGTCCCCGAGCGGTCCAGAACGCCGGAACGAGGGTGGCGAACACGCTGAACCCGTACGACACACCGGTGCTGAGGGCCACCAGGGTGTCCATGTTGGCGCTGCGGTGCTTCGCCTGCCTCCAGGCGTTGGTGAAGAACGAGCGCCCGAACACGAGCACCACCGGCGTGGCCAGGGCCCACTGCACCCACGGGCTCCACGGAGCGTGCATGAAGGCCATGCCCACCACCACGAGCGGCGCGGTGAACCCCAGGGCCGCCCTTAAACGCCGTCGCAACGCGTCGTGCTCGCGCTGCTGCATGCGTTCGGCCGCCTCCAGCGCCTCGCTCTCGTCCGTCACTAAAAGGTCGTAGCCGGCACGCTGCACGGCTGCACGTAATCCCTGGGCATTCACCACATCGCCCTGCCAAGCCACCTGCGCGGTGTGCGTCGCCAGGTTCACGTTCACGTCAGTGACGCCCGCTTCGGCCCGTAGCGCCTTCTCCACGCTCAACACGCAGCTCGCACAGGTCATGCCCGTCACCGGATAGGTGCGCAGGGTGCGTTCCATGTGACAAAGGTGGAGGACAGGAAAGGGGAAAGCAGTACGCTGAAAGGTGAAAAATGAAAGATGAATGATCAAAGCTGAAAGCCTGCGGCTGGAGGCTGGAGGCCGGAAGCTGGAAGCCGAACGGAGGAAGGAAGACCATGCCTGATCGATCCGGCCGGGATGGGTACTTTCGATGTACACCAACACCCGATGACCATGGACACGCGTACGTTGCTGGCCGCCCTGGTGGGCGGTGTCGTCGCCTTCCTGCTGGGCTGGCTGATCTTCGGCATGCTGCTGATGGGCTGGATGGAGGCCCACATGCTGAGCTACCCCGGGCTGATGAAGACCGAGGAGGAAATGAACCTGGCGCTCATGTTCCTGAGCAACCTGTGCCTGGCGCTGCTGCTGGCCTGGTCCTTCGGGCGCATGGGCGTCAACAGCCTCACCGAAGGCTGGTGGCCGGTGCCGTCGTCGGCTTCCTGTTCTACCTGAGCGTCGACCTCTCCTTCATGGCCATGATGAACCTGTTCGACGGGCCCATGGCCGTGGTGGTGGACGTGGCCGCCAACACGGTGTGGACCGCCGGTGTGGGCGGGGCCGTCGGCTTCATGCTCGGTCGGGGCGCGGCCAAGGCGGACTAGGCCCGGCCGCTCCGGGTCATGGGCTCCGGCACCCGCCACGGTGCCGATCGGCACCGCCATGCTTGACCGCCCTCTACCTTCACCCCCACATCCCGATCCGCATGCGTGCACCGTTCCTCCTCGTCGTCCTCGTCACCTTCCTGAACACCCACGCCCAACAGTTCGACCTGAACTGGGCCACACCCGCCCCGCAGGGCATCGTGCGCGTGAAGTTCGCCGCCAACGGCGAGGTCTTCGCCCTGGGCACCGGCGGTAACAACGTGGTGCTGCAGCGCTATAGCACCACCGGCAACGTCCTTTGGACCAAGACCTTCAGCGCGCCATCGCTTTACGCGATCGACATGGACGTGGACGCCAGCGACAACGTGTTCATTTATGTGGGCCTCAGCACCGGGCAGCTCGACCTGGACCCCGGCCCCTTCACCACGCTGGTGGACCCCGGCAAGGTGTACGCCAAGTACACCAGCAGCGGCCAGTTCCTCTGGGGCTTCAGCGTGGAGAACACCACCGACCTCAGCGAGGACTATGGTGGCATCAGCTGCGACGATGCCGGCAACCTCTTCATCGCGGGCGACCTGGGCCAGGGCACCTACGACATGGACCCCGGCCCCGGTGTGTTCGACCTGGTGGTGCCCTCTTCCTGCATCGGCACCTTCGTGGCCCGCTACCGCGCCGATGGCAGCCTGCACTGGGCCGAGGTGAGCGCCTGGCCCAGCAGCTTCAGCAGCAGCCGCGACATCGCGGCGCTGCGCGACGGTTCCGGCTTCTACTTCACCCGGTCGCTGGACAACGGCGGACCACTGAGCGGCCAGATCGACGTGGACCCGGGCCCCGGCATCTTCAACGTGTACAACGACTCGCAGCACCTGCTGCGCTACGACAGCAGCTTCGCCTTCATCGCCCATGCCTACATCGGCTACGGCGACCAACGCCTGGCGGTGGACGAGGCCGACAACGCCTACCTGATGGCGCGCGCCAGCGCCGGAGCCGGCTTCTGGGCCTTGAAGTTCGACCGCAGCGGGCAGACCTTGAACCAGATCTACCAGACCGCGCTGATCAGCACGGGCAACCTGCGACTGGGCGACTATGTGGCCGATGAGCAGGGCGGCGCCATCGGCAGCTACAGCAACAACTGCACGGCCAGCTATTACCGCTTCTTCAAGATGAACGTGAGCGGCCTGGTGGACTTCAGCCTCCAACTCTACAGCGGTACGGACTGCACCTACCCCATCGCCAAGGGCTTCGACCTGCGCGGCGGCACCTTCGCCGTAGGCTCGTTGAACCAGAACTACGCCGTCGACTTCGACCCCGGCCCCGGCGTGCTGAGCCTGCCCTCCGGCAACGACGATGGCGTGGTGGCGCTCTACGGCTGGTGCGGCGGCGCCCCCTACGATCCGTTCGGCATCGACGTGCTCACCAGCAGTTGGTGCGTGGGTGACACCGTGTCCCTGGCCGTCGACGCCTTCGGGGACGCTTCCACCTACACGTGGGACCCTGGCACCTGGAACATCGCCGCCGGCCAGGGCACCGGCACCGTGCAACTACTGGCCGTCGACGCCGGGCCCAGCACCATCGGCGTGGCCGCCACCAATGCCTGCGGCAGCAGTGCTCCCGTCACCCTTCCGCTCACGGCCGGCAGTGCCACCGCCGACCTGCCGCCCAGCGAGACCGTGTGCGACAGCCTCACCACCATCCTCGATCCCGGCCCCTGCCCCGGCTGCACCTACGTGTGGCAGCCCGGCAACGCCAGCACCCCCACCCTGCCCATCAGCATCACGCAGACCACCACCTTCAGCGTCACGGCCACGCAGGGCACCTGCGCGGTCTCGGACAGCACCACGATCACCATCGAGATCTGCACCGGCCTCGCGGATGCGCATGCCTCGGCCGTTCGCCTGGGCCCCGTGCCCGCCCTTGCCGGCCAGGAGCTCGTCCTCACCGGGGTGACGGCCGGCCGCCTGCTGCGCCTCACCACCGTGGAGGGCCGCCTCACCAGCACACCCTTCAGCACCACCGGTGATCGCGTCGTGCTGCCCACCGCAGGGCTCGCCCCCGGCACCTACCTGCTGCACGGCGCGGCGGACCAGGCGTTGAGGGTGGTGCTGCAGTAGGACGCATCACGCGTCGTCACCGCGGTCCGTTCTCGACCGCGGCCGTGGCCTACTTTGGACCGACCAAGCCAGGCCCATGCGCACCTCGCTCCTCCTCCTGCTTCCGTTGTTCGGCCCTCTGTTGAAGGCCCAGGACGTTCAGAAATGCTGCGGGTCCAGCAACAGCACCTTCCTGCTGGGCAACCTCACCACAGCGAACCACAGCCAATGCCTCTACCTGCCCGGCGACCTCACGGGCGCGGTGGCCGGCGAGATCACCCGCCTGTACTACCGCTACGGCAGCACCGGCCAGGCCAGCGGCAACGCGCTCACGGACTTCATGGTGCGCCTGACGCAGACCACGGCCACGGCCTTCGCCGGCGGCGACACCTTCTTCACCGGGCTGGACACCGCGCTCGCGCGCGCCAGCTACAGCATCGCCCCGGGCACCACCGGCGATTGGTTCGCGATCGAGCTGGACAGCACCTTCACCTACGACCCCACGCGCACCCTGGTCGTGGACCTGAGCTTCACGGGCAGCGCCACCACCAACTTCGGCACGCTCGCCACCAACCAGGCCGGCCGCAAGCTCTACTGGAACGACCTCAGTTCGCCCACGGGCCAGAGCGTGGTCACCACCTGGCAGGACATCGGCTTCGACGTGGTCGTGCCCACCGCCGTGAACGGTCCGATCGCTGCGCCTGCGCCCAGCGTGCATCCCAACCCCACCTCGGGCTTGCTCGTGGTGGACACGCCGGGCACGCCCGGCCCCCTGTCCCTCTGCGACCTCACGGGCCGCACGCTCCTGCGCTTCACACCCATCGCCTCGCCCGCGCGCCTCGACCTGGGTGCGCTGCCGCCCGGCGCCTACCTGCTGCACGGCATGGGTCCGACGGCGGTGCGGGTGGTGCTGGAATAGGGTCGGACGGCGCCCGCTTGGGCCATCCCTCGTGCGCCGCTGCGAACGCATTCAGGAGGGTCTGCGCAGTGAGCGCTCAAGCTCCGCCAGGCAACGCAGCGGATCCCTCCACGTCTGCCAATGACCATGCGGTACGCCAAACCCCTTCTCCTTGCTGTTCCGGTGTTCGCCTTGGCCGCCTGCCAGGTGGGCGGACGGACCGAGGACCAGCGCGCCATGTACCCGGCGCTGGAGACCGGGGCCGAGGAGGGAAAAGGGACCAGGGAGGAGGCCTTGTCCCTGCGGGACCATGGTGCGCATGGAAATGCCAAGAGCCTCGTTGGACTTCAGTGCGTCGGGTTCTTCAACGGTGCCGGACGGAACGTCGCCGTGATGCAGGATGTGAGCGATCCAGATCGCCTCTGGGTGGGCAGCTCCACCGGCGGCCTGTGGACCAGCGCGGACCGAGGTCTCACCTGGAGCCCGGTGCAGGACCGGTTCCACCCCATGAACGTGACGGCCCTGGCCCAGGACCCTTCCCGACCCGACACCCTGTACATGTGCACCGACCGGGCGATCTTCGACAGCCTGGGTGTGCAACGGAGCGATCTGCTGCGAAGCACGGACCATGGCCTCACCTTCCACTACCTGCCACAGACAGGAGCCGATGTCCTGGAATACGTGGAGGACATCGCCACCGATCCCTCCACACCCGGACGCATCTATGCCCTGGCCAACGGGCCCGGCGCGAACAGGCACCTTTGGCGGTCGGACGATGGTGGCCTCACTTTCCAAAGCGTCTTCCACCGCACCACGGTCGACCTGCGCGATCTGCTGGTGCGGGAGGACGGCAGTGTGCGCATGGTGCGTGCGGACTCGGTGTTCCGCTCGACCACTGGCGATCCGGGGACCTTTCTGGCCAGCAAGGTCCAAGGCGCCGGCGTGATCCTTCAATTGGCCCACTGCCGCACCGTGCCCGACCGCATGTACGCACTGTCCACGGCCCCATCGCCGTCGGCCGTGCACCGCTCCGATGACGGTGGCATCACGTGGACCGTCACCGACACCTTGGTGCAGAGCATCATCGGCAAAGCCCTGGCGGTGCGGCCGGACGACCCCGATGTGCTGATCGCCGGCCAGACCGGGATGTTCATCAGCCACAACGGGGGCTACGGCTTCGTCCACTGGCAGGGGCTCGGCGTGGATCATTGGCAGTTCGCGTTCGACCGCTTCGATCCCACCAAGGCCTTCGCCGTATATGACGGCGGGTTCGGGGAGATCCATACCGTACCCTTCGCTCCCTACCCGTTCGATGCCCAGTTCAGGAGCGACAGCCTGCTGGTGAACCAACAGATCTACTGGGGCGACCATTTCCCCACCGGCACGTCCATCATCGCCGGCAGGCAGGACATCGGTACGGCCATCCAGTTCGACCCGTCGTCGCACATCACCGTCCTGGGATACGACGGGGCCTGGTGCTTCATCCACAAGCAGGACACCACCGTGGCTTACGCCAGCTACCAGAGCGGGCGGATCCATCGCGACAACGACATCCATGTCCCGTACACCAGTTCGTACGTGTCCATCATGAACGAACTGGACGCGGACAACAACAACAGCATCGATGAGGGCGCCCTCTTCATCCATCCGTTCATGGTGCTCGATCAGAACAGCGATGTGCTCTTCTTCCCCACCAAGAAGCGGCTGTGGCGAAGCATCGACCGCGGCGATTCATGGAGCCCCATCAGCCAACCCTACACCGCGGTGAGCACCCTGGCCATCTCTGCTTCGCACCAGGCCTCCCCGCAGGTATGGTGGACCGAGGGGGACAGCGTGCTGGTGCACCTCCACGGGCTTACGGCCCAAGCGGGCCAGGAACTGCGCTTCCCATCGCCGGTGCCGGGCGCCAGGTTCATCCTGGCCCACCCGGTGCAGGACTCCACCTGCTTCGTGGCAAGCTCCACGCAGCTGTGGCAGTGCCGCCTGACGGCCGGTGCGCAACTGGTGAGCACCCTGCTCTCCGCCAACTTCAATGCCGGTGCCGGCATCCAGTGCATGGCCGTCGATCCGCTCGACCCTGATCACCTGTACATCGGGCACGACGCCGGGCTCTTCCATACCGAGGACGGCGGCACCTCGTGGATGCGCGAACCCGGCCTGCCACCTGTGTCCGTTCACGCGCTGCGGTTGCGACGAGCGGATCGCAAGCTCTTCATCTTCACCTTCGGCAGGGGCGCCTGGGTGGCCGATCTCCCCGCCCAGCCCACAGCCGTGCCGGACCGGTCCATCTCCGGGCTGCGGGCGGCACCGAACCCCTTCTCTGAGAGCTGCATCATCGACCTTCCGGCCGACCTGCAAGCCGCAGTCCTCGAGGTTTACTCGATGACCGGTGCCAGGCTCCACCAGCGTGCCCTCACCAGTGCCGGACAGGTCCGCCTGGGCGGCGCGGAACTGCCTGCCTCGGGCACCTTCCTGCTGGTGCTGCGCAACGCGGAAGGCACCATGCTCCGGTGTATCCGACTGGTGCGGATGGCGGATCGGTGAACATGTCGCGTCCGCGCTACTGAAGGAACGGAACGCAGGTCGTCGGCGCGCAGATGGGCCCGCGCACCGCTACAGCGCCGGCACCACCACCTTCAGCACCCGCTCCTGCGTGCCGGTGCGCACGTGCACGGCCCACACGCCCGGGGGCAGGTCCGTGCAGCGGGCGAGGGCGTCCGCCGATCCGCTGCACCGCACCGCGCCGCGCGCATCCACCAGCGTGCACCACGCGCCCGCCGGGGCATTGCGCAGCTCCACGCGGCCCTCCGACACCACCGCACGCAGGCCGGCCCAGGCATCGCGCTCCACCAAGGCGGTGGACGTGTTCCACGTGATGATCACCACGCCATCGCCGCCCGTGCCACCGGGCGAACCGATGCCGTTGCCGCCACCGCCGCCGCCGCCGAATGCACCGCCGTGGCCCTCGGGATCGGTCACCGTGCAGTTGGCATCGGTGAAGCCCGCACCCTTGCCGCCCGCACCGGCCGGCGCTCCGCCGCCGCTGCCGCCCGCGCCGCCCGGCGTCAGGCAGTTGCCGTTCCACGCAATGGTGTTGCCGCCCGGCCCACCGTTGCCCTGTGCGCCCGCGGCGCCACCGCCCCCACCGCCGAAGTAGGTCCAGTAGCCGCCGCCGCCCGGGCCGCCGCTGCGGTTCACCGTGCCGCCGATGCCCGCACCGCCCGCGCCACCGCCCCCGATGCCGGGGTTGGGCACCGTGGTGCCGTTGGCGCCCGCCTCCGCGATGAGGCCCAGGCCGCCTGCGATGGTGCCCAGCCCGCTGCCGCCGGTGCCCACCACGAAACTGATCGCGCTGCCCGGCTGCACCGCCACCGTGCGGCGCACATATCCGCCCCCACCGCCACCACCACCGCCGTTGGTGCCGCCGTTGCCGCCGGGACCGATCAGTTCCACCGTGATGGTGTCCACCCCCGCCGGCGCCGTCCACGGACCGGTCTGCGTCAGCGTCACCTGTTGGGCGGGCAGCGCCCCGGCCAGCAGCAGGATGGGGATGAGGATCGTGCGCATGGGAATGGGGTGTTCCACGAAGATGGGGAGAAGCGGGGGGATGGGGATCGGCGACCTCCTACCGCCTCGCAGGAACGGTACGGTCGCGTTTGGTGCATGTGCTGATCATCTCCTCACCCGTCATCGCGAACCGGACTCTGCCGGCGGAGCGATCTCTTCGGCTCGCCGCAGCTTCAGCGAAGGCGGCCCCTCGCCGTGCATGATCCCGTCCACCCCGGGGAGACTGCTGCGGCGGCCATCTGCCGCCTCGCAGTGACGGCATGGAAGTGCTTGGTGCATGTACCGATCAACGCCCCACCGTCATCCCAGGCCGCGCTCCAGGTCTTCAGGTCAGCTGGTCCGCCGGCCGGCCGGAGGCCGTGGGCGGGTTGGTGGGTGCTGTGGACCTGGGCTCTTGGTCCTTGGCTCCAGCCTCCAGCCTCCAGCTTCCGGCTTCCGGCCACCAGCCGCCCACACCCTCCTCCATCGTTCGGTCCTCAGTGGCGCAGGCGGTCTTGGTTCTTCATTCTTGCTCCTTGGTCCTTGGCTCTTGGCCTCCAGCTTCCGGCCACCAGCCGCCCTCGCCGTCCTTCCTCGGTCGGTCATGTATGGCAGATCACTCAAACGCCTGCGCTTCTTTGTCCACTCGCCCGATCATGGGTCACATCGCGATGGCAAAGCCCATGTCCCTCACTTGGTCAGATCCCCCGCGATCATCCTGAACTGTTCCAGCGCCGCCTCCAGGTCCTCCACGATCGCGGCGGCGAGTACGCCGGGTTCGGGCAGGTTGGCGCTGTCCTCCAGGCTGTCGTCCTTCAGCCAGAAGATGTCCAGGCTGGCCTTGTCGCGGGCCACGATCTCGCCGTAGCTGTACTTGCGCCAACGGCCTTCGGGTGACTTGTCAGACCAGGTAGCCTTGCGCTTGTGACGGTCCTCGGGGTTGTAGCAGGCAATGAAGTCCTTCAGGTCCTCGTACTGGAGCGGATCGGTCTTCAGCGTGTGCTTGATGTTGGTGCGGTAGTCGTAGATCCACACCTCGTTGGACCAGGGGTTCTTGCTGGCAGCTTTGTTCTCGAAGAAGAGCACGTTCGCCTTTACGCCTTGCGCATAGAATAGGCCCGTGGGCAAGCGTAGGATGGTGTGCAGTTCGGTGGTCTTCAGCAACTCCTTCCGCACAGTTTCGCCCGCACCACCCTCGAAGAGGACGTTGTCCGGCAATACCACGGCCGCCGTGCCACCGATCTTCAGCATGCTGCGGATGTGCTGCACGAAGTTGAGCTGCTTGTTGCTCGTAGTGGCCCAGAAGTCCTGCCGGTTGTAGCTCAGGGCTTCGCGCTTCTCTTCGCCTTGGTCGTTGGTCACCGTGGTGCTGCTCTTCTTGCCGAAGGGCGGGTTGGTCAGCACATAGTCGAAGCTCTTGGCGGGCGTGGCGCGCAAGCTGTCGTCGCGGGTGATGGGGCTTTGGTGGTCCATGTCCCCCACGTTGTGGAGGAAGAGGTTCATCAGCGCCAGGCGTGCGGTACTGGCCACGATCTCCCAGCCTTGGAACGTTTCGTACTTCAGGAACTTCAGCTGCTCCTTGTTCAGCTTGTGCTCGGTGGTCAGGAAGTCATAGGCCGCCAGGAAGAAACCGCCGGTACCGCAGGCCGGGTCGGCGATGGTCTTCATGGGCTCGGGGCGCACGCACTCCACCATGGCCTGGATCAGTGGACGCGGCGTGAAGTACTGCCCGGCACCGCTCTTGGTGTCCTCGGCGTTCTTCTGCAGCAGACCCTCGTAGATGTCGCCCTTCACATCGGCGCCCAGCAGCACCCAGCTCTCACCGTCGATCAGGTTGATGAGCTTGTGGAGTTTGGCCGGGTCGCTGATCTTGTTCTGGGCCTTCACGAAGATGTCGCCGAGCATGCCGGGTTCCTTGCCCAGCTTGTCCAGCAGCTTCACGTAGTGGCTCTCCAGCTCGGCGCCGCTCTTGCCGCGCAGGCTCTGCCAGTCGAAGCCCTTGGGGATGTGCGTATCGCGGGTGTAGGGCGGCTTGCTGTACTCATCGGCCATCTTCAGGAACAGCAGGTAGGTGAGCTGCTCCAGGTAGTCGCCGTAGCCCACGCCATCATCGCGCAGGGTGTGGCAGAAGTTCCAGACTTTGTTGACGATGGCTGTACTGGTCATTCGGCTATCTTAGGCATTATGCGGTTGACTGGAAAATCGACGATCAGGGGATGGAGCTCGACGAACCGGGATACCCTATCTTTGCCCTGTCAAAATACACCTCCGGGTGAATTTTGGGTGCTCGGCGATCCGTACGGTAGGTTCAACTTCGGCTTTAGATGAACTATCGGGTCGTCAAGTACGTACAACTCTCTGGCCGCCGGGCTACCATCTATACCCTTGTAAAAGAGGGTGAGAATGTGACCTTGTTCGATGCCTTTCTGAAGGAATGCAACACACACCACCCAGACGAGACCGCGAACCTAGTGGCCAAGCTCCGGGCCATGGGACAACAGACTGGTTTGAACGCGCACCTCTTTCGGGTGAACGAAGGACTGCCGGGCGATCTAGTTGTTGCCGTTTCCGATGATCCGGATCATAAACTCCGCGCATACGGCATTCGATATGGCGCTACGATCCTCCTGCTTGGTGGCGGTGGGCCGAAGACCGTACGAGCCTGGCAGGATGACCCGAAGTTGAGAGCAGCGGCCGAAGAGATGATCGCCATCTCCGAGGCCATGAAGCAAAAGATGACAGAACGAGAGCTCACCTGGACGGCCGACGAACTCGAATGGATAGGTGACTTCACAATTGTACTTGATGATGAGCAAGACCCCTGAAGCCTGGAACAGCCCCATGCTGGACGCCATCCTCGCACAGATCACACCGAAGCAGCAGGAGAAAGTGGCGATCAAACTGCGCGTGGCCACCCGCATTGGCAACCTGCTCGACGAACGCGGCATGCAGAAGAAGCAGCTCGCCGAACAATGCGAGCTGAAGGGTGCCTCCTTGGTCACCAAGTGGCTTTCAGGTGGGCATAATTTCACGATGGACGCCTTGGTGGATATCGCAGCCGTGCTCGGTGTGACCGTGGCTGACCTTGTGCGCCCCGTGGAGAACAGGGTCATCTTCTCGAAGAGCGTCAACATCATTGTTGCTGCGCAGGGTACCATACCTCGCGAAGCCCATCTCGCAGGTGGTGAACTGGTGAGCCGTTCGCGGGCCACGGGCACCACCAATACGGTTAGCGAACCGATGTTCCTGTATGGCACGCACCAACACTGCTACGCCTGATGAGCGATCCCAAGCCCCCGTATAGATACAGCATCAATGCGATCGAACTGCGCGAGGCGCATATCCACCCCGCACCGCTGCCGGAGGAGGCGGCTTCTGGTCTGAACTTCAACGTGAACCTGGAGAACTTGGTCCACGATGAACAGGGGTGGATCCTTAGCGTGGTCACTGTGAACATCAGCACGCAGCGCAGTTCGTTGCCGGTCGGCAGGCTGGCTGCGGTGGTGTCGTTCTCTCTGGCCGACTACACGTCGCACATTCCCAAGAACGATCAAGGCATCGCCGTTCTTCCGCCGGAGCTTATGGCCACGCTCAATGGCATCGCCATTTCCACCACCCGCGGCATCATGTTCGGCGTGTTCAAGGGTACGCCCTTGCACGGGGCGCTGCTGCCATTGATGGACGTGAAGGCCTTTGCGCCAGAGCTGCCACTGGAGGGCAATTGATGACCCTGCGCCAAGTGCCGCAGATGTGCCATAAGCACATCCAATGTCCTGTGGTTATTGAGTGTCAGCTGCGGGTCTATCGCTTCTTCCGCTCCCGCAGCACCGCCCGTATCCGCTTCACCTTCTCCGGGTCCTCGCCGGTCTCGATGTAGCGGGCGGCAATGGTGTGGCAGCCGCTGCACGTGCCCAGCAAGGCGATGTCGTTCAGCTTGGTCACCATCACCCGGTAGTTCACCAAGCGGCGGTTGGGAACATGGCAGGTGCCGCAGAAGTACTTGCGCTCGAACAGTTCCACCTCCGCGGCTTCCCCATCGAAGATGCGCAGCAGCTCGAAGCGCGTGATCTCAATGTCACCCGGCGTTCGCTTATGCTCGGTGCGTTTCTGTGGACCCGCGCTCATGCTTCAGGCAAGTTCCCCTCCTGCACCTCCTTCAACGTCCGCCCCTCCTTCGTCTTCCACGCCTCGCGGCCGTTCATGTTCCGCCCCACCATCACGCTCGCTGCCGTGCTGGGGCTGGCGAACGTGTAGTCCTGCGTTAGGATGAAGCGCCCCCTCCACGGTCAGCAAGCCATCCTTCTCCAATGCCGCTCGCATCTCGCGGAGGTACGCCTGCATGCTGGGGACATCGTCAGAAGCGATCTGCGACCCCTTCACCACCACAAAGCCCTCCGAGCTCTCGAAGCCCTCGGCTTGCACCCCACGTGCGCTCAGGTGGTAGCGCTGACTGATGGCTTTGGCCTGGCTGGCCTGCTCGAAGAAGGCATGACCCAGGATGGGCATGCAGAGCAGGACATCTTGCAGGAAGCCCTCGGCATCGGCGCGGTCAGCTTCGCTGAGGCTGGGGGGCTGGGGCGTGTTGCCGTTGTCCAGGTCGCAGCGCTTGGCGGCGGCGGCCAGCTCCACCAGGCGCGACTCCAGGTATTGGATGTGCGCCTTGTTCAGATTCTGGTCCTTGCTGGTGAAGCAGACGGCATGGGTCCACCAGTCCTTCTTCAGTTCGTGCTGGTTGAGGCGGGGTAAAATAGGGTCGCCCTCGCCGATGTACACGCGCGGGCGCTGGGCGCTCTCGCCCGGGCCCACCAACACGTACACGCCGGTGCGCAGCAGCTCCGGCCGTGCCTTGGCCTTGCCGAACAGGCTCTGGGGGAACACCAGCCCCACGCCGGTCCAATTGCTCTTCTCCACCACCTTGATGCCGGCCGGGTCGCCATCCACCAGGAAGATGCGCACGCTGAAGGGTTGGGTCATGATCGTGTGCGGAGTTGTTGGAGGCTGGTCCTCCGGATCGGCGTGTCTTTCGATGTGAGGCCCAATTCCAGCATGTTCCGCCGCGTAATGCACTGGCTGGTCCCTGACAAGCTTGGTGCGGTTTCAACGAAGGCTACCTTAGAGCTCGCAACCACCCAACCTCCATCATGGCCAAGAGAACCACCCGACCCAGCAAAGCTTCTCCACTTGGAGAACAGACAATCAAGGTGTTCAATGCGAAGGGCAAACACTTGAAGGACCGGGACTATCCAACGAGCTTTCCGCTCAGCGTTGGCAATGGCGACTTCGTTACCACGCAGGATGCCCAGGGCACCTACCACTTCGGTCTGTTCTGGAACAAGTCGATCTTCTGGACAGGGCAAGAGTGGCGGGTGACCGGCAATTACACCGAGTTCGCGCAAGGCTCCATGTCGGAGGCTGAGCTTTATCGCTTCCGGCGCAAGTGGTTGAAGCGCGGTGGACATCTTTGACCCGGTCACTTTCGCTTCCGTTCAACTTCCCGCCTCAACGCGGAGGTTCGGTTCTTCTTTGGTCAATGCCGGCGTGAACGGGCATGTGCCCACCGGTATGTTCACCGGTGCACCGCCGTTCACGACCACCTGGCTCAGGCCGTCGTTGCACTGTGCGAACAAGAGCAGCACATTGTCCGGTGTATCCCATTGCAATCGAAGCCAACCGCCTGCGGTGCTCTGTTGGATATGGTAATAGCGGGTCGTACCCGCGGCCTGCGTATCCACCACGGTCTGGCCATTGTCCACGAAGTACATCTGAACGTTGCCCGCACCAGTAAGTGAGCCATTGTACAGGGCAAAACAGCATTGCGTGCTGAGCAAGTTGAATTGGACATCGATTAGGGGCATGAGGGCGTGGTTTTGGGGTGTTGTCTTTCAGGGGTGAATGAGCGTCCGGTCGGGCGGCATTGAACTTATCAGGAATCTCATCGCGTGGCACTTCCTCGGCAATGGATCCGCGGCTGGGCGCTCTCGCCGGGGCCCACCAGCACGTACACGCCGGTGCGCAGCAGCTCCGGCCGGGCCTTGGCCTTGCCGAACAGGCTCTGGGGGAAGACCAACCCCACGCCGGTCCAATTGCTCTTCTCCACCACCTTGATGCCGGCCGGGTCGCCATCCACCAGGAAGATGCGCACGCTGAAGGGTTGGGTCATGGGTGGATGTGGGCTTGCTGGATGGTGTGTTACTCGGGTTGCATGACCTATTCGTCAGCAGCGCCTGCGGCCGGGATAGGTGGAAAGGTCACGGTAACGAGGAACTTGTCTTGTTCAAGTTGCCGGTAGTGCACCCTACCCCATGCGAGGTAGATACGAACAAGGGTCCGAATCCAGCGGCCAGCATGCGTCGGTGGTGAATACACGAGAATCTGAGCAAGATGCTTCTCATCCATAACAATCGGTGGCGCCTCAAAATCCGTGGTTGGGTCGATCACCGCCGAGTCCTTGCCGAGGTCTTCGAACCCGAGTGTGGTTCGCAGAGCTGTTAGTCTAGTCGAGATTCGGTTCTGAAGAATCCGTTCCCGTTCATCAGAATGAAGCTGCTCGAAGGGTTGTATCTCGGTCATTTGGTGTTTGGTGTTTCATCCAGGTCAAGACCAGTGAAGTCAAGCTGTATCGGTTTCTGGAAGTATGGTCGTTGAATGATGGCAACGCTGTCACCATCCTCGATGTAGAATATGGCATCCTTAAGGGTGCCATCCATCAACTCCCGGAACTCTTGAATGGAATACGCCCGGTAAGACCCGTTGAAGGAATAGTACGTCGGATTGTTCACTATGAAAGAACCTTCCACCTTGTATTTTGATAGGTCTAAAGGGTTGGCTGGGTACACTTGGGCGAAGTGTTCTTGAACGAGAAGCATATTCTTCTGATACCAATCAACCTTCCGCTTCAACTTGGGCTCATAGTCCTTGACGAACTTGGAGTAATCCCCTGAGAATCCTACCATGTTACTATGCCGTCGATGGTACTTGCAATCAACGACACAGAGCGTTTTCGTCATTTCATTGAGGTAGAGAAAGTCTATTTCTCCGAGTCCCGCTTCATCGACGCTGGTGCCCGCACCGTTGGCCGCACGCAACCGAGTGACATTGCGAGAGTACTTCACACCGTGATCCTTGAGCAATTGTTCCACTGGATCCTCAAGTAGCTTGTCGTGCTCATCACTCTTTCGTAGTACGAAAGTGCTCAAGCACTGATTGGCCTTCCACTCATCGGCTATTGTGGCCCATTGTACGGCGTTGGTTATCGCAAGCACTATACTCTCGGCCCATTTCTGAGGTCCTACTATCGCCCTCGGCTCACCATTGATGGACCACTTGAGGACTGGTCTGTTCATGTACCTCTTGTTCGAGTGCGGCTTGTAGATGATGTTCTCAAGGCTCTCCTTGCTCGTGATTGAAAGAGTCAAACCAGCATAGAAGGTCTTTGTGCCCTCAAGAGGGAAACCAGACTGTTCCGCGAAACGCTCAATCAGTTCATCGTACTTGACGTCTTGTAGGATTGGGAAGCCGCTGGAGTGGATTGTCTTGTATGCTGGTACGAGTCCAGCATTCCTGTCGTACTCGACTCCCAGACAGTCCTTCAATGCGACCTTGAGGTCTTGGGCCCCACTGGTATCGACTAAGGCTTGGGACATCAGGCGCTGCACCTGCTGTTTAATGTGCTTCAGAACCTGTCCGAACCGCATCGGTTCCTCCAGTCGAATGAGCCCATCGGCGACATGGACCTCATAGCCTTCTCCAAGGAGTTTATCCATCGCAATCAACTCCGAGAAGGTGAAGGCCCACTTCCCGATGACAAGCAGTTCCTCAATCTTCTCCATCCGTCGGGCCGCAATGGGGGTTTCATCACTTGTGCGTACAAGTTCGAGTTCACATGCCCGCTCGATGAGTAGCCGCAGGGAACTTCTATTCTGGGTGAAGTCGTCGATGGATATATTCTCGAATCCTGAGCCATCGCTGACGTGTTCAATAAGAGGAACCGTATTCTCGTAAAGCCCTACCAGTGTCTTGTAGAACCCTGAAGAGAGCTCAGACGCAGTCTTATCTCGAAACTGACCAAGCATCCACTTCAGTGCCTCAAAGAAAATCGGCACAACTTCGTCTGTGCGAGCGAATGGACCGCTTCCGAACCGTTCAATGATATGCGTAGATAATGTCCTCCATATCCTTTCATCTGCCGCATCACTCCAGTGAATGAGTGTTAGGCCGTATTCGCGTATCAGGGGCATGGCGGCAAAAGGTTCAAACCAACCTCCCCTCAAACGCCCGCTTCAACACCGCCTGCCGCAACCGCACCGCCTGCTGCAGCTGCGCGTCGAGGGTGGCTTCCGTTTCGTCTGTGGTGGTCAGGATGGAGTTAGCTATCCGCATGATCTCGGCTTGTTCAGCCCTTGGCGGTAATGCAATAGCAACGTCACGAAGCACCTCCAGATTGATGTTCTTCTGGGCAGTTGCCGGCGCATAGCGCTCGATGTCTTGCTTCACTGTCCGTATGTAGAGTTCGGCGAAGTGGACATCTATGGAGTCTTCTTCCGGAATGAACCCAACGACACTGTCGGGGAAGCACGCATCGAACTCAAGCACCGCGGTATCCGCAATGTTCGCCGCGATCGTAATGCACATCGTTCCAGCTGGCCAGAGTCGGCTTTGAGCTAGACCGAACTCCGAGTAGGTCGATGTGAACTCAGTGAGCCTTCCGTTTGCATACCGAACATCACCTGTCTGTATGAAGGGATATGGTCCGCCGTATAGACGCTTATCATCCCTTGGCCTATGCTTTGACTTCCCCCGGTTCAGTTCGCCGAGTTGAGGTAGTGTTGACCACATCCATCCTTCAGGCAGCGATGGTAGACTGTCCAAGTCTAGTTCCGCAGGTGTGGAAGTCTTGGTCTTTCGACTGGTCCTCTCAATCGTCGCCCGTCTTTCTTGTATCCGCTCAACAATCCGCTCGGCGCTTTCAATATCCGGGTTCTTATCCCTCCACTCCTCCGTCAACCTCCCCTCCACCGCCGCCTTCAACACCGCCTGCTTGTACCGTTTCAACCGGGCCTTGGCCCCCTGCAGCCGCGCCACCGCCGCATCCAGCCGGCCCAGCTGCAGCTCGATCGCTTCCACGATACGACGCTGCTGGGGGAGCGGGGCGAGGGGGATCTGCAGTTCCTTCAACTGGTTCAGTCGGATACCCTTCACGGTCGTACCAGAACCAATGGACTCGATGTGGTTGGCTTGAGAAATTATCCACCACTCCAAATAGTCCTTGTCCAGATCAGGTCCAACGATCAGCGCTTTGAGGTCCTGGTTGATCGCCGCCGGGTAGGGTACGCGGACAACCTTGCCCAAGCCCACACGCGTGGCGGTGATCACAGTATCCGCAGGAATGATGTTCGTCGCGCATTCGTTCACCCCTGCTTCGGTGATATGCTCCTGGATGGCTTCGGGCCTTCGGGTGCGCATATCCTTCACCGTGATCCATGGGATGTCGCCGTTCCAATAGCGCTCGACCTCGCGTGAAGGCGTGCCTCCTCCAATGATATCGGACAGCACATCGCCTAGCTGGACGAGTCGCCAACCCTTTGGCAGTACCTCTGTGGTATTCAGGAGCGCTTCGATCATTCCACCGTTCATTTCAATGCTGGTACATCTCCGGGATCACCTCCAGCACATTGCCATTGAACAGGTGCAGGTTGCGGTGGCTGATGGTACCGCGGTGCGAGAGCGCCCCGATGATGATGCTGGGGTGGATGGCCACGGCCTCCGCACAGGCCAACACCTTCTCCCGGGTCAGGTAGGTTGCGGTATTCTCGTCGATCCAGTCCAATGCTTCCGGGTGCTTCAGCCACTTGCCGGCCAGCTGGTTCGCCTCGCGTTCCAGTTTGTCCACATCGCCGCGCTTCAGGTCGTCCAGCACAAAGGGGCAGTTCGGCCCCAGGTGCTTCAGCACGTGGGCGATCTCGTGCGCCACGGTGAACCAGAAGTTGTCTATGCGCTTGTAGCGGGCGGTGTACACCACCACCGGGTGCTTGCCGTCCATGAAGGCGGCCCCATCCAGGTAGGTCTTCTCCAAGTGGGGCAGCACGAAGAACTTCACCCCACAGGCTTGCAGCCCGTTGATGAACTCGGGGATGTTGGCCTCGTCCGGTGTGAAGCGGTGCAGGCCGCTGGCCAGCGTGCTCAGCTTGGCCTCGTTGTACGCGGGCACCTTGTATTCCTTGGCCACCAACTGCGCCTTGCGGTACCAAGTGGCGGCATAGCTGGCATTGAACTGGTTGTAGGCCTCGCTCTTGCGGTTGAGGCAGGGGGTGAACTGTTCGTCGATGAAGGTGAAGTCCAGTTCCTTGATGTCCCAATAGCCCAGGGCCTGCTTCTTCAGCTCCTTCACGGTGCGGCAGGACGGTATCCACTTCTTCTTCACCATGTCCTTGATGGGCATGCGCGAGTGGATGCTGCTGCGCACTTCCGTATCCTCCAGCTCGGGATCCTCCTTCTCTTCCCACTTCAGGTAGCTCAGGTAGAGGTTGGTCCAGAACTGGGCACTGGTTTCGAAGGCGGTACCGAGTTTCTGCGCGAGGTCATAGGTCAGCTGCTTCTCGCCGCTCATCACCTGGCCCAGGTGTTTGGGGGTGATGTCCAGCACAGCGGCCAGTTCTTCCTGCGTCCATTCGCGCTCTTCCAGCCGGTCTTTAATGAAATGCCCCGGCGGCAGGTTGATGAAGGGTTTGAGTTGGCTCAGGTCGGCCATGGCGGATGGGGTGTTGGGGCTCAGTCGTAGTGGTTGCTCAGGTCCTCGACGGTGAACTCGCCCGTGGTCTTTTCCGTGTTGGACCAGACCACCGACAGTTCCAGCCGGTATTGCTTGTTCAGGCGCATCGAGTAGCGGTTCGCGTGGCCTTTGAGCCGTTCGAACTTCCGCTTGGGATGCTGCCTCCAGATGTCGTGTATCGTGACAGCGGATTGCAGTTCGCGCACCGCTGCGACGAACTCCACGGCCACGTTGTCCGGCACGCGGTACTTCCGCGAGGCGCCGGTCGTGTACAGTTCAAGAAGGTGCTTGTTCTCAATGCTGACCTTCACACCACAATGTGTTTGGCAAATATAGTACTATGGGGTTAATCCGCAACATCACATTCTCACGCCGCCAACGTTTCGTTCAACTCATCAATAAGGGTATCCATCTCCTCGCCAAAGAGCTGGTACATCTTCGCCAAGCCGCCCTGCTGGCCCATGGTGCCCAGCTCCAGGTCGTCGCGGTCCAGGTGTACGCTGGTGGCGATGTGGTCGCGCACCAGGTGCAGCCAGGCCATCTGCGCCTCGGTGTATTTGATCTGTCCCGCCTGCTTGCGGAAGGCCCATTCCTGGAAGTTCTTGCGCACGGTGTCGGCGTAGGGGCGTAGCGTGTCGTCGATCTTTAACTCATACCGTATCAAGGAGACGAGGTCGGTGAGCTGTCGTTGGAAGGAGGCCGCGGGCTTCGGGCTCCGGGCCTCGGGCACGTCTGCGCCAGTGCCCGAGCCACGAGGCCCATGGCCCGAAGCCGCGCCCCGCTCGTAAGCGTCCCACACCCGCACCACGGTGAGGTTGAACGGGGGCTTCGCCAATTCCTCCGCCAGTTCGGTTACCATCTGGAAGGTGAGCTCCTTGCGGCGGTAGGGCTGGCTGTAGTAGATGCGCAGGGCGGTGAGGGTGTCGCGCTTGGCGGCGAGGAAGTCCTTGAAGGTCTGCACCACGGCGGCGGCCTGCTCCTGCACGCGGCCCTGCGGACCGGCGTAGAGCACCTCGTCGCGGTTCACGGTGTCGATGAGCTGCTCGTACTTCTTGCGGGCGTTCTCCACGTACTCGCGGAAGGCGGCATCGTCAAATACCACGGTAGCTCGCTTCGGCAGATCGGTGCCGGGGTGCGCGGCCACGGTGTCGGGGTCGTGCGCTTCCAGCAACCCATGCACCACCTGCTGGATGCTGCGCCCACCGGCCTTCTCCTGGAACTGCTCCTTCTCCTTCGGCGCCAGCTGCTTCTCCATGCGCGTAAGGCGGTTGGCCAAACTGGTGAGCGTGTCCTCGTCGCGATGGCCCAGCACCACTTGCATCATCAGGTCTTTCAGGCTCACACCGGGCTTGCGCTCCAGCGGACGGCTGTCGGTCTTGCAGCTCTCCAGCACGCCCACGGCGTCCACGATCACGAAGTGCGTTTTGTTGGTGGTGGCGCTGGGGGTCACCTTGCGCAGGCCGTCGGCATCCAGGGTGCGCGTGCCGCGGCCCTTCATCTGCTCGAAGTAGTTCTTGCTCTTCACATCGCGCATGAAGAGGAGCAGCTCCAGCGGCCGCACATCCGTGCCGGTGGCGATCATGTCCACCGTGACGGCGACGCGCGGGTGGTAATCGTTGCGGAAGCGGGCCAGCAGGCTCTTGGGGTCCTCCTCCGTGCTGTAGGTGATCTTCTTGCAGAACTCGTTGCCCTCGCCGTATTCCTCGCGCACGATCTGGATGATGTCGTCCGCGTGGCTGTCGGTCTTGGCGAAGATGAGCGTCTTGGGCACCTCGGTGCGGTGGGGGAAGATCTCCGTTTCCACCGCCTGCTTGAAGGCCTTGATCACGGTGCGGATCTGGCTGGGGTTCACTACATCGCGGTCCAGCTGGGTGCCGGTGTAGCGCACGTCCTCATCGGCCTGCTCCCAGCGCTTGGTGCGTGTGAGGCGGTCGCGCTTGTCGATGTACTGCTGCGCCTTGATCTCCGCGCCCTGTTGGGTCACCTTGGTCTCGATCACGTAGGCGTCGTGCCCCACGTTCACGCCATCGGCCACGGCCTGCTCGTGGGTGTACTCGCTCACCACGTTCTCGTTGAAGAAGGCGTAGGTGCGCGCATCGGGTGTGGCGGTGAGGCCCACCAGGTAGGCATCGAAGTACTCCAGCACCTGCCGCCACAGGTTGTAGATGCTGCGGTGGCACTCGTCGATGATGATGAGGTCGAAGAACTCGGGCGGGATCGAGGGATTGTATGCAACAGGGGGCGGCGTACGCGCGGCGTCGGTGGCGCCATGGCCGTTCACGGGCGACGCATGCGTCGCCGCTACGGCCATCGCGCGGGCCACGTCGGCCGCTGGCGCCTCTTCGGCGCCCTCGGCCATCTCCACCCCTTGCAGGATGCTGTACATGCGCTGGATGGTGCTGATGCACACCTGCGCGCCGGGGTCGATGAAGCTGCTGCTGAGCCGCTGCACGGCATACAGCTCGGTGAACTTGCGCTTGTCGTCGTTGGGCGTGTAGCTCTGGAACTCCTGCTCGGCCTGTTCGCCCAGGTTCTTGGTGTCCACCAGGAAGAGCACGCGGCGCATGCGCACAGGCGGCTTCAACAGGCGGTACACGCTGGTGATGGCGGTGAAGGTCTTGCCGCTGCCAGTGGCCATCTGCACCAGCGCGCGCGGCTTGTTCTGGCTGAGGCTCTTCTCCAGGTTGGTGATGGCGTTCACCTGGCAGCTGCGCAGTCCTGCGGGGTCGAGCCCGGGGAACTTGGTGAGGCGCGTGCGCAGGCTATCCTCCTTCAGCCATTCCTGCAAACTCTCCGGCCGGTGGAAGCTGAACACCTCGCGGGCGCGGGGCTTGGGGTCGCGCATATCCCAATGCCGGGTGACCTCGCCGGTACTGAGGTAGATGAAGGGCAGATTGCTCTGGCCGATGGTCCAGCGCAGCTTGGCGCTGGCATAGCCGGTGGCCTGCTCCTCGTGCACGGTGAACTTCTCGGCCTCGGTGGGCTTCTTGGCCTCCACCACGCCCACGGGCACACGGTCTACGAAGAGGATGTAGTCGGCGGGGCCCACGTCGGTGTCGTACTCGCGCACGGCCACGCCGAGTGATGCCGAGGGGTTGAGGGCCTGCTTATCCTGCACGGCCCAGCCCGAAGCCGCGAGCATCTGGTCGATGCGCTCGCGGGCGAGTTGTTCGGGGGTGAGGGGGCTCATCGCGCTGGGAAATTATCCGCTGCATGTGAACTGTGAAAGAGGTTCCATCAGCCGCTCATCCCTGCCGACCAGGCCGACCGTGCGGGCTCCGCCTGCCTCCCCACCTACCTACCGAAAACCCAAGAACCCGCCCCGCCCGCGCCGGGCGCGGGCCCTGGACCGAGGACCCAGGACCGTAGCCCTGTCCTTCGCCGGGTGGCGCTACGAAATTCCCCTGATCCGGACCCACGTGGAAACCCGTGGGTGGACCCCCGTGAAACTACGTGGGTGCCGATGTGCAATTCACGGTGCCGAACGCATGCGGCGCAGGGCGGTGGTCACCTTGGGGTGCCGGCGGGCGAGCGCGTCCAGCGAGTCCTGCATCTGGCGGCTCATGCTCCAGCTCATGGTGAAGTCCATGTCGGCGGCCTGCTCGTAGAGGTTGATGTCCACATAGCAGGTGTCGCAGCGGAAGCTATGGCGCAGCTCGGCGCGCAGGCGCTCGTCGTTGATGCCGGTCTGTGCGGTGTAGGTGCCCAGCACGGTGAGCAGCGGTGCGGCCAGGTCGTTGGCCAGGGTGTGCAGGCGGCCCTCACCGCCGTCCGGACGATCGGGCGCCGTGTTGCTGATGTGCAGCACCACGGGCCGCACGCGCTGGATCCACGCGGTGTCCGGGCTGTTCATGCGCAGGGTGGCGATGTGGCGCAGGATCTCGGTGACGATGCCGGCGCCGCTGTTGTCGAAGTAACCGCCGTCCACATAGTGGTTCCACCGGCCGTTGAAGTACAAGCCGCCGGCGGGGCTCATGTAGGGGAAGCGCGCGCTGAGGATGGCGGCGGTGCTGAAGGCCAGGTCCGCATCGCCGGCGAAGCGTTGGGCGAGCAGGTCGGTGCGGCGGCTCACCGCGTCGCTGTCGCCACAGAGCCGCATGCTGGCGATCACGCCGGGCAGGCCATCGTGCACGCGAGTGGTGTTGAGGAAGAGCAGGGGCAGCGTGTCCGCATACCGGTTGAACACGGCGCGCACCGGTCGTCCCCAGGCGCTGTCGGCCCGTTCGAGGGCCTGCTCCAGCGCGCGCGCGCGATCGGGCCAGAGGCCACCGCCCAGGTTGAGCAGGTCGGGGCCGAGCAGGTGGGCGAGCGTGGGGCTCAGCAGGTCGGCGCGCAGGCTGCTGTGCGTGGTACCCATGCTGCCGTTCGCGTCGGCAAGACGCAGGTCCAGGTGATAGGCCGCGAGCCCCACGGCGCCGCCGCTGGTGCCGCTGAGGGCGAAGAGCTTCACCGGGAAGCACGGTTCGGCCCGGCCCAGGGTGTCCAGCACGCGCAGCACCCAATGGCCGCTGCGGCTGGCACCGCCATCGGCCAGCACGAAGACCATGGGCAGTGGGCCCTTCCGGCCCTGCGGTTGACGCCTATACCAGTTCGACAAGGCCTGCGCGATGTCGGGCCGTTCGTCGCGCACGGGGGCTTTCTCCGTGTGCAGGTGCACGGCGTGGTGATCGCGCACGGCGCCCATCAGGAGCACAAGCCCCAGCAGCCCGAGCCCGATGGGCAGGCCCGTGCGACGGCCGAGCACCCGCAGCAGGTTCACCAGGCCGGTGATGAGCGCGAAGCCCGCCCAGGCGATGCCGAGCCCCCCCACCGCGGGTGCCGCCGCAGGGAAGGCCCACAAGAGCAGGTGCGCCGCCAGGAGCCCCGTGGCGATCAGGTTGAACCGCCGGAAGTGGCTCAGCTCATGGTCGTAGGGCAGCATGTCGTGATGCTGCGGCCGGTGCTCCTCCTCCCTGCCGGGGAACAGGAACGGCCACGGCGCTCCGGGCCGCGGCACACGAGGGTGGATCACCGGCAGCCACTGGCTGCGGAGGTTGACCAGCACGCCGAACGCGCTTTGCATCAGCACGAGCATGGCCACCGGCACAAGCCACGGCAGCCCGGGGAGCTGCAGCCGCGTGTCCTGACCCGACACCACGAGCACCAACGGGCCGATGAAGAGCAGGGCGTGGAGCTGGACGCGCAGCCGGGCCAGCTTGCGGGGAACGGCGGCCCGGTCGCCGCGCACGGCGCCGATGAGGCGCGCCCGCACCCGCACGCGCAGGGCGTGGCAGAGGCGGGTGAGGACGACGAACCACACCGCGTCGAGCGACACGGTGAGGATCACCGGGCATTCGCAGGTCCACTGCTGCAGCCCGTTGCCCGCGCGCACCACGGCCACCAGGGCGGCCATATAGGTGCCGTGGCCGATGAGGCGCGGCAGCACGCTGCGGATGCGGGGATGGCGGCCGGTGCGCGCCCAGCGGAGGAAGGCGACGACGCGGGCGCCATACCATGATACATATGCGAGGGCGATGACGGCGAGGCCCAGGACCCCGCGGCGCAGGGGGTGCTCCAGGGTGAGGCGCACCAGGTCGCGGCCCTGGTCGAGCTGCAGGAACAGCACATGGATGACCACCACGAGCAACACACCCGGCAGGAACACCGCCAGGGCGCGCAGGCGCTCGCTGAGGTGATGACGGTCCCACCAACGGAGGCCAAGGTGAAGCAGCCGCATCATGGGACGGTCGGGATGGGATGCGGCCGGATGAGCAGCACCAAGGGACCGCGGTTGTTGAACGCGAAGCCGGGCACATCGTTGGCGCAGGCGGAAAGCACGCCGGAGGCCGGGGCCGTCCACACGCGGTCCGTGCCGATCGGGAAGGGATCGCCATCGCCGCCCACCCGGCCGATGAGGCTGAACCACGGCGCGTAGGGGGCGATGAGCAGGCCGTGCAGCAGGGACCACCCCGCGGGGTCCAGGCCATTGGCCGAACAGGGCTTGAGGCCTCCATCACGCCACGACCCGAAGGCCTGCAGCCGGTAGCACCGGCCGGCCTCCACGCGGGCGATCGTGGTCCATGCCCTGTCCGCACGCACGAGCGTGATCGCGACGGCGTCCCCAGCCGTGGTGCAGGGCAGCGCGACCGGTGCCTGCAGAAAGGAGCAGCGCATCAAGGATACCAGCAGCACCGCTGCGATCGCCACCAGGCTGACGCGCGCGATGCGCATCACTCGTCGCTTTCCTGTGCTGCCCATCGCGGCCTGAAAGTACCCGGCCGTCGCGATCCGGGGAAGCGCGTCGGTGGAACGCGGCAGCACCACCTCCGTTCACTGCGGCCGGCCGCACATGGGCCGACCGGCGGTGAACGGCAGTGCGATGACCGTGCGGGACCTTCGGCCGGCGCGGGATGCGGAGCGTGCACCCCCTCGCTCCGGGCGATGAACGGCCGCGATCGCATACGAAGAAAGATGGTTCCGGACCAGGGGGGAATCACGTGGGTGACCCACGTGGAATTCCCTGCCCCCTCCACGTGGAAATCACTGCCCTTTTCGCTTGGTGGGTATGAATGGTCGGCAGAGCTTCGTGTTTCGGCCAACCGATCCTCCCATGCCCCACGCTCCCCGACCGATCCGCGGCCGCGACCAATGGTGGAACAGCACCTACACGACCGAACTGCATCCGCTGCGCCTGGAGCGGCCGCGCACGCTGGCGGACCTGGAACGCGTGGTGAACGAGGCCCGCGCGCTGGGCCTGCGCGTGCGTGCCGTGGGGCGCGGCCACAGCAGCAGCGATGCGCCCTTCACCGAGGACGTGCTGGTGGACACCGCGCGCCTGGACCGCATCGCCGCCTACACGGCCGCACGCACGCCGGGCCCGTACGTGGAGGTGGAGGCGGGCGTGCGCGTGCGCGACCTCAACACCGCGCTTGACCGCATGGGGCTCAGCATCCGCGCGATGGGCGGCTACAACGGGCAGTCGGTGGTGGGTGCCATCCTCACCGGCACGCACGGCTCGTCCATGGACTACGGCGCGTTGAGCCGGATGGTGCGCTCGCTGGTGCTGGTGGTGGCCGATGGTCCGATGGCGCACAGCATCCGCATCGAGCCCTCCGCCGGCTTCAGCGACCCCGCGCGCGGGCCCGCCAACGGCCCCCTGCTGCTGCAGGACGATGAGGCCTTCCACAGCGCCGTGGTGAGCATGGGCGCACTGGGCCTGGTGCACAGCATGGTGCTGGAGGCCGAGCCCACCTACTTCCTGAAGGAGGTGCGGCGCGAGAGCGACTGGACGCGCACGAAGGACGAGCTGCGCAACGGGCTGCTCGACCGCTACAGCGGCGTGTTCGTGCAGATCAACCCGTACGAGGAGCCCGGCCGCGAGACCACGCTGGTGATGACGCACCAACGCGTGGCGGCGATCGACCGTGTGCGCCGGCTGCGCGAGGACCTGCTGTTCGGTATAGGCTGGCTGAACAACGCGATCCGCAATCCGCTGCTGCTGCTCGCCGGCCACTTCCGCTTCACCTACTGGCTGCTCGTGTGGCGGCTGAACCGGCGTCCCGAGCGCATCGGTCGGTTGCTGCGCTCGGCGATCCGCGGCCAGCGCGACAAGGGCTACACGCAGACGGCCCACCGCGTGTTCTACCAGGGCGCGGCCCACCTGAAGCTCCGCGCCTACGATACGGAGAACGCGCTGCCGCTGCGGCAGGCGCCCGGCGGAGAGCACTACCTCGACGTGGTGGACGGCCTGCTGGACATGCTGCGTGAGCTGCATGCGCGCCACGGGTTCCACCTGTCGTCGCCGGTGGGCCTGCGCTTCGTGCGGCGCTCGGCGCATTGGCTGACGCCGGAGCACGAGCGCGACGTGTGCTACGTGGACGCACCGGTGCTGCGCGACGCCTACGGCAACTCCAACTGCGTGGGCCGCGTGCAGCAGTACCTGAAGAAGCACGGCGCCATCCCGCATTGGGGCAAGCGCAACGAGGTGTTCGACCACGCGCACATCCGGCGGTGCTACCCGCGCTTCGACGCGTGGGCACGGCAGCGCGACCGCTTCGACCCGGAACGCCGCTTCGCCAACGCCTTCACCGAGCGCTTGCTGGGCCCCTAGGGCGACGGCCCCTTCACGTTGATCCACGCATCCCGCCGGCCCGCATCGGTGGTGCGCTGCGGCGTGCGCACCCGGAGCGGACACACGTGGAAACACATGCCTGTCCCTTGTGGAACCACATGCCTCACCCACGTGGAAATCCGTGGGTGCATCCAGTGGTTTCCCCTCTTGTGGAACGGCCGTGGATCGGTTGGCTTTGTATGCACCGGCTTCAACACCCTGACCACCATGCCGCCCCGCCCCCGCAGACCGCGTGATCGAGCATCGAAGGACGCACAGCACTACACCACCGAGGTGGAGGTGCACCTGCGCGAAGGCTTCGCCGGGGAGGAGCTGCGGTTGTGGTGCGACGACCACCTGGTGGCCACGCTGCATCCCCGCTCGCGGGTGCAGACCGGCCTGGCCGATGTGGTGCGCGTGGCCGTGCGGTCCGGTGCGGTGATGCGCGTGGCCGTGGCGGGGCATGCGCGCGAGGCCCGCTTAGTGATCACGGAGGCCCCGTACGGCATCGCGGCGGACCTGACGCCCGATGGGCCCGTGCTGGCCCCGATGACCGCGCCGCCGCGCTATGCCTGAACCCATCTGCTGATGAAAGGACCCTGACGGTCCCTGTTCCATAACCCCCAAACCCCCATTCCCATGAGCGCAACACGTCGAACCACGAAACGAGGGGAGGCCACTGCACCGGCACCGCCGCCGGAGCGGTTGATCCCCGATGACCGGCATCCGGACCATGTGGACGGCAGCCTGGACGACGGCCCCGAGAGCTTCACGCCCGTGCCCGACGGGCCGCTGCCCCCGCTGCCTCCCCTGCCACCGCTCCCTCCTCCCTTCCCGCCGGACCGGCCGCCCTTCCCGGGTGTGCCCGACCTGCCCGTGAAGCCCGGTCCGTTCCCACCCGTCCCGCCCTTCCGCGTGTGCGGACCCGTGAGCGGCCGCTACAGCACCAGCAGGCCCATGCCACCGATCATGCCCGTCGGCATTTCGCCGCTGCCGTTCGATCCGCAGCTCACCGTGCGCGTGGACGTCGACCGCTTCTATCCGCAACGCCGGATCTCCGTCGAGCTGTCGCGCCGGTTCCCCATGCAGCGGGCCCATGTGATCGCCGAGGTCACGAGCGACCTGTGCGTGGGCTTCAACAACCGTGTGGTGCATGCCGAGATCGTGTACCGCGACGGCGACACCTCCGCGTTCCCGGGGGACCGCATCACCTTCCGGGCGAAGCGCACCACCGGCAAAGGATACGGGGCCTACAGCATCACGCTCCACGGGGCCGGCACCACCAAGCGCACCTTCACTCTCCACTTCCGCTCGCGCTACTTCGATGCGGTGAACTTCGAAGTGGACCAGGTGTCCAACGCCGGCACCGTGGTGACCAGCTATGACACGGGCTCGCACGATGTGCGGCCGGCCGACCTGCCCGATGAGACGCTCTCCCTGGCCACGGTGTACCAGCGCGCCGGGTTCGACGTGCGCATGTCCTCCGGCACCTCCACCATCCCGGTGGCCGACGCCGGAGCGAACGGCACGTGGAGCGACAGCGAGATGCACAACGCGATGGTGACCTACTGGTCGCTGTTCGCCGACCGGCCGCAGTGGGCCATGTGGGTGCTGTACGCCGCGCGCCACGACTCGGGCCGCAGCCTGGGCGGGATCATGTTCGACGACATCGGCCCCAACCACCGGCAGGGCACGGCCATCTTCACCGACAGCTTCATCCAGGACGCCCCGGCCGGCGATCCGCAGGCCGCGGCCTGGCGCCGGCGCATGCAGTTCTGGACGGCGGTGCACGAGATGGGCCACGGCTTCAACCTGGCGCATAGCTGGCAGAAGTCCCTCGGTGCGCCCTACGGCAACCCGTGGGTACCGCTGACGGACGAACCCGAGGCGCGCACCTTCATGAACTACCCGTACAACGTGAGCGGCGGCGAGCGTGCCTTCTTCGAGGATTTCCGCTTCCGCTTCTCCGACCAGGAGCTGCTGTTCATGCGGCACGCCCCGCGGCGCTTCGTACAGATGGGCAACTCGGCCTGGTTCGCCGACCACGGCTTCGAGGCCCCCGACGCCCTAGCCCCGTGGAGCCTTCGGATCCGGCCCAACAAGATGTCCAACAGCTTCCGCTTCCTGGAGCCGGTGCATCTGGAGCTGAAGCTCACCAACCTCACCGGGCGAGCGGCGGTGGTCGACGCCGACCACCTGTCCGACGGACGGCACATCAGCCTGCTGATCCAGCGCGATGGCGGCCTGGTGAAGCCCTGGCGGCCGCTGATCACGCGCTGCCACGAGCACCACGGCGATGATCTGAAGCACGGTGCCTCGGTGTACGGTGCGCACCCGGTGAGCGCCACGCCGGAGGGCTGGGTGATCGACGAGCCCGGATTCTACACCATCCAGGCGGCGGTGCAGGTGGAAGGCCAGGTGGTGATCAGCAACGCGCTGCGCATCCACGTGGCTCCGGCCGCCAGTGCCGAGGAGGCGCGCGTGGCCGGCGACTGGTTCACCGAGGAGGTGGCCCGCGCCCTCGCCTTCCAGGGCGCCCCGGCCCTGAAGGACGGCATGCGGACCCTGGAGGAGGTGGCCGAGCGGCTGCCGGACAACCCGGCGGCCCTGCACGCGGCCGTGGCCCTCTCCAGCCCGCAGCTGCGCCAGTTCAAACAACTGGTGACCGCCGACGGCGGCGCGCTCGCCGTACGCTCGGGCAAGAAGAACGTGGAGCAGGCCGTGAAGCGGCAACGCGCCGCGTTGCTGAAGTCGCCCGAGCGCAGCGCCGACACCTTCGGGCACATCCGCTTCTTCGCCCAGTTGAACACGCTGGCCCTCGCCGCCGCCGAGGACGGCAACGCGACCGAGGCACGCAAGCTGCTCAGCACATCGATCGACCTGATGAAGCAGCGCGCCGTGCTCGACCGCGTGATCCGCAGCACCGAGAAGCGCCTCGCCTCGGTGAAGTGACCACCCCCGCAACGATAGGCCGCACCGCTCCGGCGGTGCGGCCTTTTCGTGCGCGGCCGTTCACCAGGTGGGCGCGAAGCCCACCGCGATGGACACGATGCCGCAGGCCAGGGCCGCGGAACCCAGCGCGATGCTGCGCCCGCTCCATCGCCACCAGGCATGCCAGCGCGCCTTCTCCCGCTCACGTTCGGACCGCCGGCGGGCGCGGTCCGCCTCCGGGGCGGCCTGGCACACGGCACGAGTGCGCAGCACGCTCACCGGATGGGCCATGCTCTCGCCCGCCAGATAGCGATGGGCCAGGGCCGCGCCGCCTGAGCACCACGCTTCTTCGTCCCCCCCCCCCCTAACAGCTCTGGCGAACACACGCGATCGGCACCTCTTCCGAGCCTTGGTTATAAGCAGCACCATCGATCAATTGATGAACTCCTTGTTTTCCGGGAACGGATAGATACAAATGCGTTTGGGATCGGTCCTATTGATGTTCAGCTTGGCGAAGAACATCGGATGGATC
Organism: Flavobacteriales bacterium; assembly: GCA_016713875.1. NCBI lineage: Bacteria > Pseudomonadati > Bacteroidota > Flavobacteriia > Flavobacteriales > Flavobacteriales bacterium. Next base: position 116,782 of record JADJOI010000003.1, on the reverse strand, counting down.
ACACAATGATCGCTCTCGGTCAAGTATATCCTATCATCGAAAAAGTACTCGAAATCCGCCCGAAGGATACAGGTCTTCTCATCGGTATACCCTCTCCTGCGTCCGACCACACCCAGTTCCATGACCAACTTCTTGAACTCATACGCGGAGTATGTCCGGTCCGGCCATTGGCCTGCTGTTCGATGAGCCATACGATCCAGGAAGTTGGCCTTGAACTCGACCGGAGCTCCTTCCAACGCCGAGATGATCTCACCGATCCTTGGGTATACGGACCGATAGGAATTGATCAATTCATCTGCCAGATCCACCTCGCACTGCCGAACGGCGTCGCGTATCGTGGCACCAGTGAACCGCGGGAACTCGTTCCGCTCCCCCGCCAGTCGCGCGATACGATTACACAATTGAACCAGTTGTCGAGGCTTCAGGTGTGTGTGTCTGAGCACGTATGGCCACGACCGCTCCTCAATTCCGCATCGGTTGAGCAGTTTCTCATCAAAATGCCTGAGCCAGATCTTGGCATGGATATCCTCGAACGAATCCCAATTCACCTCCTGTTCGCTGATGTGCGGCAGCCCCACGGTGACCAGGTATTTGTGCAACCGCCAGCAGATCAAGCGCATCAGGTCCTTGGGCCTCCACGTGATGAACAGGGGATCACGGATGTGCTTCGCCGTGTTCGATATGGCGTCCTCCTTGATGTAAGGGAAGACCTCGTCAGCGACACATACTTTGATGTGCAACCCTCGGCCGGCATATTGCAGATTGAAGCGGGAGGCGCATTCGATGAGCGCTGCCGTGATCTGCATCTCTTCCTGGCTCCGCACCTCGTACTGCTCCCGTGAATCGATCGCGATGAACAGCGGGTATTTCGAAGTGACGGCCAACGCCATCTCCCGTGCCTCCACCATCCGGGTGCTTTGAAGTCTTTTGCTTACGGCATCGATAACGGCAGAGGCGTTCTCCATGGCGAACTTGGACAAGACCCCAGCGACCACGCTCTTGACAATGCTCGCGAATCCCGCATGCTCTTCGATCGGATCCAGTACGTTATCCAAGCGCGGCTCCCGCTCGCGCAATTTGGTGAATGCCAGCTGCCAGAAGACATGCTCCCATACCGAGACCAACTTCTTGAGACGCGAGCTCTGAACGTGCAGTTCAGAGCTCACCCTGAACATCTCCTCATAGTAATCATGATCATTGTTCACAATGATGCATCCTGCATTCTTATAGCGGGTCTGATACTTGAAGTGCTCCAAGAGCGATGACTTCCCGCTTCCCCGACGTCCAACGATCAAGTACTTCTCGGGGTCCAGCGATTCTGCGACGAAGCGCAGGTGTTCAAAATAATAGTTGTCCCAATGATCCCCAAGTCTCAGGCTCTCGTTCTCGAAGCAGACCTCTCCGAAAGGTTGGATCAGGCTTCTTGACGACGCCTCCAAACGCTGCTGCTGATGTACCTTGTGTTTCATGAACGTGAAGTATCAACTTATGCCAAATGATCCACTTGCGCGGGTCGCCGACTTCCTTCTCATCGCCTGGTGTGTCCGTTGTGGTCGGGATAGGTACACCTATTCGTACTGCAAAGTCCGGGTAGCGTGTAGCGTATCCCCTGCCGCACCGATCATCCGTGCCGTGATCTGATATACGCCCACTCGTTTGAACGGATTGTCAACCACGACCGAGCATCTACCCAGCTCATCGATGTTCCCGTAACCCGGGAGGACCAGACCCTGCGCACTTGTATCCGGCGCGAAGCTGAAGACGACGGATTGGCCCTCCGAGGGCGCCCCGATGGTACGGTCAGCCTGCAGCATGATCGTGACAGGCGCGTTCACCATCGTATCCACTGTGTATGTGGACAACGAGAGTTGAATGCTATGTGGCCGTGCGGTCACCAGTTCCAGCTCATGCGCTAGTGTTAGCGTGGCCACCTCGGCGGTCACCGAACAAGGCCCCGCCTCGCGCCCGCTCGTCAGCGTGGCTGACGCGGTGCGATCGCTCCTGATGGTGGCCAGATAGGTTGCGCCGCCCGGGAACGAACCCCGGTCGGTGGTGAACAATGCGGTCTTGATGGATGTGTCGGTGCGTGCATCAAGGACCAACCGGATAACGATGGTGCTGGCCCCATCGGCGGGGAGCTCGGTCACACCCCCGCTGTCCATGCGGGCCAGGTCGTCAACGTCCACGATTTGGACCTCTTCCTTGCAGGCACCAAGGCCCACCAAGAGGACCATGAACAGAATGTGCGGATGTTTCATGATCAGAACCGGATCAGGGTGACACGACCTTCACAGTTGCTCGCGCCTGCGCTCAAGCGATACTCCACCCCGAACTGGATGCGCCCTCTCCCATCACAATTCCCGGCCGTGACCTTCAGCTGTGCAGGGATCCGGATCTCGCCCTGTCCGGCCTGCAGGGTATGCTGGAACTCTTTGGCGGTAACCTCGCTCCCCGTGCTCAGCACGAACCGATAGGGGTCTGCCGGTCGGGTGCTCTCAATGAGGCCGTTGATCCGCTGCCCAGGATGATCAGGGTTGTTGTAGGTGATGATGAACGTCACATCGTTCAAGCCGCAGCGCAGGGTGGCCGGCTCACACTTGAAGGAACGAAGTTGGATGCACATGACGGTGGTGGTTACTTCAGGCCGAAGATGTTCTTGAGTTCCAGGCTGGCAGAGAGTCCGACGTACGGAGTGAACTTCATGCCATAGTCCGTGACCAATGGGTTGCGATCATCCTGCTCGTACATCAGCACGCCGCCATTGAGCGTGGCGAAGCTGAGGACCCGTAAACCCGCACCCAATAGCAGCGCCCGATCACCGACGATACCGCGCTTGTCAGAGCCTGGGTCATTCATGCTATTGTCCGTAAGCCCGATGCAAACTGACCCACGCGCCAGAAGCCATTGACCGATGGAGTAATTGTAGACATCGAGCGGAAGCGCATGATCGATCGGACGTAAGAAGAAATTAATGGTTGTGAACATCCGGAACTTATCACCATATATGTCATATATACCGCCATAATTAAGACTGTAATGGAACTTAGCATTCTCCTTGGTGCTCATGTCGTATGAGCTCGCCAGGATGCCATACGTGGCGGGTATCACCACCTTCTCCACAAGCACCTCCTGCAGCCGTTCCACCTCCTTCTTCACGCTCCTCGTGGTGTTCAGCAATTCGTCCTGATCCGCTTCACTCGTTCCATCGACACTCCTGAACGTGGTCTTGTCCGAGGCAAGCATCGAATCGACATCGGCAACAGTGGCCAGATCGCTCTGAAGTAGGCGGGCCATGGTCCGAGCGATCCTCTTTGCTTCCGCGTTCGTGGTCCGGAGGCCCGGATCGTCCAGCACAATGTTCCGGATGGCCGTATCCCATTCTGCCAGCGCACTATCCAGTGCGGCTCCCGCATCGGTGCGCAAAGCGGCTATCTGCACATCATCCACGCCCATCCCCTTTTGCGCGATATTGCGAGCGGCCTCATTCAGGTATGCCGTGATCACTGCATCCAGATAGCCATTGAAGGAACCATCGACCACTTCACTCAAGAAGGAAACACGGGTCGTCATGGTCTCATAGGTCACTTTTCCCAGATCCAAGCCCGAAGTGCGCAATGCGCCACGCACCCGGTCCTTCTCCCCTTCCGTCAAGCTCCGGCGACCGGTCAGCTCGACATAGTAGTCTTTGTTGGGCTTAAGGAGCAGCAGTTGAGGCACGGAAACGCTATCGCCGATCACCGGTAGATCATTGACCTCATAGTGCCGACAATCATTACTGAGCCGGTGGTGAAGATCCGGTTTCATGCGGCATATCGAACATCGGGGTGACCGAAGTAGCTTTTGATGTGCTTGGGCTTCTTGGACACGCTTCGGTAATGGGCCAAGATGTTCTCAACGAGTTGCTCCTCGGTGCGCGGCGGCGGAGCGCTGGTCACGTTCTTCTTCAGGTCGGCATTGGCCACCTCCACGGGGTTGAGTTCGGGTGAGTAGCCCGGCATGAAGAACAGTTCGATGCGCTCCTTGTGCTTTTCCAGCCATGGGCGCAGGACTTTGGCATGATGCACCGGCAGGTTGTCCAGGATGAGGAACACCTTGCGCTTTGCCCCTTTGATCAAACGTGCGAGGAAATCTGGAAGATCTCCGCATCAAGGGCGCCCTTGAAGACCATCCACCGCATCTGGCCGCGATTGGTGATGGTGGAGATGATCGAACGGCCGAAGCGCTTGTTCAGCACACGCACCACCGGCGTCTTGCCACGCTTGGCGAAGCTCCGTCCACGCACATCATCATTGCGCAGGCCGGTCTCATCCCCCCAATGGATGTCCGCGCCCTCCAATTCGGCCCTGCGCTTGATCGCCGGATAGACCTCTTCACGCCACTTGCGCACCAGTTCGGGCCGCTGTTCTGCTGCGCGGCGCATCGGCTTCTGTGCGCTGAAGCCCCAACGGCTCAAGTAGTCGGTCATCGTGCGTTCGGGCAGCACTACGCCGAAGCGTTCTTTGATCAACAGCGCGATGGCCTTGCGTGACCACAGCGCATAGGGCAACTTCAATTGATCGGGCATCTTGTCAGCGATCAGCCGAAGTGTCTGCTTCTGCTGCTCTTGCGTCAGGATCATGCCGCTGCCTTGCGGCCGCCCGCTGCGGCATACCTCAACGGCTCTCCATCCCCGCGCTGATAGCGTTGCCAAGCATCATTGGCCGCCGTCAGCCCAAGGCTGCACAGCGCGGAAGACTCTTTCAGCCCGCAACCTTGCAAGCGGCAGCGCACCGCCTGCCGCAATCGTTCGTTCAGCGCCTCATCGCTGAGGCTTCGCGCATCTGTTCGCTTCATGTCAAGCTCGATCCACAGATCGTGCCGATCGACCGCTTCTTTGTCACCGTCTCAGTAAGTATGGTCCGCATCTCATTGTCATTCGCCTGTGCCAGATAGCTCGTCCGCTTGCGAGGCAGCTCGTAGATGCGGAAACCGATCGGCTCCCCACCGCCCAGGGTACTCACGTTCTTGATCGTGAGCGTGAAATACCGATCGAACGGGAGTATGTGATTGGAGCCCGGATCACTGGCGTCGAAGGTGACACGCGACTGGCCCAGGGTTTGGCCGACCAGCATGAGGCTGACCAATAGCACAACGATACTGTGTTCATAGGAGGATCTCATGGCTTTTCCGGTCTTGAGTATGGGCGGGTCGATATCATCGGGCACGAGTTCGCCTCGTTCAATGGATTTTCACATCCGGTGCTCGATCAATAGGGGGCGTGACCATTCGGATCCATGTGCTCATCGTTCATTCCCATACAGCGCGAAGCCATAGCGCTGCTTGAACCAGGCGCTGAACGCCTCCTGCACCTCGGGCAACGGCATGCCCAAGACCTGTGCCACGATGGCGGAAGAGGCCAAAGGCACCGGTACCCCATCCGCCTCGATGGAGAGGTCATTGCGGTGCGCCTGCACCATGGCCACCAGCCGGCCGGTGTCCTGCAGCCACAGGCACACGTGCTTGGCCAGTGCATAGTGCACGGCGGGCATGCACCCGCTTTCCCCGGGCCGGCCATCGAAGTCCTCCCAGGTGTAGTTGAAGAGGTCCTCCAAGCGAGGCACCGTCACCTCATCCCGATAGGCCGAGGCCTTGCGCAGCATCTCCAGGCGGAAGTTGCCTTCATAGTCGTACAAGCCGGCCAGCGAGTCCGCCATGCGGTGGGCCGACTCGTACACCGACGCGGTGCCTTCATCGAGCCAGGCCGGGATGTCGCCGACATCCGCGCGCACCAACAGGTGGAAGAGCTCGTGGTAGAGCGTGCCCACCGCCTCCGCGCTGGCGGACCCGAACATGGTCATGTCCGCCACGCTGGAATACCCCAGCACGTGGCCGGGCACCGGCAGGTGGTGCAGTTGCCGGCCCAGGTCGGCCAGTTCGCGGTTGCCGTTCACCAGGCCCGCCGTGATCAGGAACGGTGGCGGCCGCAGGCCATAGGTGCGCAGGAAGAAACCGCGGGCCATCTCCAGTTTGGCCAGGGCACGCTTGACCGCGGCCCGGTCCAGCTGCCCGGCCCTGCTGAGCAGGACGTAGCTGCCCGCCGTATCCACCCGGTAGGTCGGCGCCACCGTCCGGCGCAACCGCCCCAGCGCCGCCGTATCGCCCGGCGCCACCACGGGCAGCAAGGTGCTCAGCTCGGCCTGGGCCTCCGTGAGGTCATCGGAGGGGATGGGCGTATCGCACCGGTAGATGCGCCCCATCTTGTCATGCACGCTGGCCATCAGCGGCATCTGCGGCACCCATTGCGCGCCACCACCGGTGCGCACATCCCCGGGGTCGTCCAGCAGGGGCGGACAGGTGGCGCTGCGCGTTTCGCAGGCGGCCAGTTCCATCGCCAGAAAGGCCTTGAAGTCCCGTGGCATGGTGTAGCGGCGCTGGATGGACCGGTACCAGCGCGCGGCCTTCTCGTGATGGTCCGAGCAATACACGGCCCGGGCGATGAACCAGTCCACCACGTAATTGCGACCGTAAGTGGTGTCGCGGACGGCCATGGCCTCGCGCCGGAGCTGCTCATACTGGCCCTGCTCCAGCAGCTGCAGGAAGTGCGCGGTGGGAATGGTGCGCTGTGCGACGGCCAACGTCACGCACACGGAGAGCACCGCCAGGGTGCACGCACGGAGGGCGGTTGTCGGGTTCATGGTTCAGGGACCGAGTCGGCCGGTATCACGTTCGGATCGCCCTCCGAACTGCCACCGTGCGCACCGATCAGGTCGCGCATGCTGTGCTCGTCCAACACAGGGCGCGTGGGCTGGATGAGGTAGGTGTTGGCCGGATGCAGATAGAGGGGACTGTCCTGTGTGGTGACCCCTTGGTGGTGCACGATGGCCAGCCCCATGAGGGCGGCCCCCATCAGGCCGAAGAGGATGCCCGGGGAGCTGGAGCGGACGGCCACCTTGGCCTGCTGCCACTCGCCGGAGACGCGTGTGGCCTCTTCGCGGATGCGACCGATGATGAAGATGGAGCCGGCGATGGCCATGATCATGCCCGTGAGCAGGCCGAGGTACTTCACCAGGATGCGCGACACCAGCAGCAGCCCCGCCTGCTCATAGCGGCGCGCCACCACCTCCTGTTCCAACAGGGCCAGGGTGCGCCATTGCTCCAGGGCGAAGCGTTGGTCCACGCTCAAGGTGGAGTCCGCCCCCGCCCCGCCGAACAGGCGGTCCAGTTCGGGCTGCGGCCGGTCCACCACCGCTTCCTTGAACTCACGGGCCTGCTGGTAGCCCAGCACCATGAAGCCTGCGATCATCAGCATGGGCAGCAACAACAACAAAGGCTGCAGGCGGTTGGGCGTGTGCTCGGGGGTGTCCATGGGGGGGGGTGATGGGTCGTTACACGATGGTGCGGGCCCGGTGCAGGCCGCATTGCTCCAGAAAGCCGTTGGTGAACACCTCGCGCGCCTCGGCGTCCAGCAGGGTGGTGCGCGCCCGGCACCAGCGGTCCACCGCATCCACCCCGAACATGCGGTGCACCAGCGCCTCGTTCAGCATGTGGTTCACCTTGCCCCAGTGCATGGTGAAGGGCCTGCCCGAGGCGTCCATGCGCTGCACCAGGGCGCGGTAGAAGGTGTTGGTGCCCGTGCTGTCCACACCGTCCATCTCCAGCACGCAGGTGAGCGGGAAGCGGGTGAAGGCGAGCGTGGCCGGCGAGCCTTTCACGTAGCGCAGGGCGGTGACGCCGGCGAAGGGCCGCTCACGGTTCAGCGCCAGCACCAGCTCCATGGTGCGCGCCGTGTCGGCCGCGGGGATGCCGATGGCCAGGCTGGCGGCGCGGCCGCGCACCCGCGTGCTGTTGAAGTGCTCGCTCATGGTGCCGGTGCGCACCTCGGCCGCCTTGTAGGCCAGCGGGTACAGCACGTTCACGATGCCGGGGATGAGGTGTTCGCCCCGCGGCCCCAGGATGTCCAGCGCCCGCTGCAGCACCTCGAAGGTGTTGTCGCCGTACTCGAACGTGGGGTCCTTGGGGATGCGCGGGTAGTCCGCGCGGTAGGGGATGCGGTACATCACCTTCAGGAAGAGCCCCTTGTCCGCATCGTTCTCGGCCAGCTGGTGCGGGTTGAAGCCCACCTCGAAGTGGAAGGGCGCGGCCCCGGCGGCGTTGTGTGGCGAGGGCACCAGGTCGGGAAAGCGTTCCCAGTCGCCGGTGTTCAGCAGGTCGCGCGTGCGGTCGTTCAGCTGCACCCCCACGCGCCGGTGCTCCTCGAGCAGCGCGATGGGCTGCCCTTCGAGCAGCACGCCGTGGATGATGCCGAAGCTGCCGAAGCTCACCAGGGCGGCGTTGAAGAGCTCGTCGTCGCGCAGCAGCTCCACGCCGGTGAGCCGGTCGGTGAAGGCGGAGTTCACCACCGGGTCGCTCGCCCGCTCGAGCCACACGTGCCGGTCCGGGCCCACCACCAGGTGCAGGCCCACGATCTGGTCGTGCACGGCCCCGAAGCGGAAGGCGCCGCCGTGCGTGTTGGTGCTGAAGGCGCCCACGATGCTCTGCCCGTGCGCGGCGCCCGAGGCCCGCAGCATGCGCCGCTCCTGGCCGGCGCGTTCCAGCCGGTCGTTCAGCATGGCCACGCTCATGCCGCACTGCACCAGCATCAGGTCCTGGCTGCGGCGGCCGCGCGCCAGGAAGGCGGGGTCCACGAACGCATCGGTGAGGTTGAAGGAGAGCCGCAGGTCCATGGTGTCGAGCAGGCCGCCCTCGCTCACGTTCACCTTGCTGAAGGACCAGCCGCGGCCCAGGGCGCGCAGCCGGAAGCGCCCGCGTTGCGCCTCGCCGATCAGCCACCGCATGTTGGCCGTGGTGGCGTTGTAGGAGGCGGTGCGGCTGGGCAGGTCCAGGTTGAAGAGCTTGAAGGAGGCCCCAGCGCGCAGGGGCTGCGTGAAGTTCCCGTGGCGGTTGGTCCACTGCGGGAGGTCGAGGGGTTCGATGCCGGGCGGGTAGGGCATGGCGATGGGGTTCAGTGGCCGAATTCCTCGGTGGGCACGTTCTGGGGCGCGCAATCCCACTCCACGGTCTGCGGCATCACGATGCCCAGGGTGGCCACCGTGATCAGCGCGAAGCCCAGGTTGGTCTTCACGCGCACGCGGCTCATGGCCTTGTGGGGGCAGGTGGGCCGCACCGGCGTAGGCTGCACCAAGCCCCAGGCCAGGGTCCACTCGGTGGTATGGCAGTCCGTGCAGACCCCGTGGGCGGAGTCGCCATCGTCGGCGGCCCACACGTGCAGGGTGGCGCAGGCGGGCAGCATCAGGTAGAGCGCCAGGGTGGCCAGGGGCAGCGCAAGGCGGTGCAACAGCGGGCGGCGGGGCGTGCTCATGGCTGGGCGGGTGTGGGCGGGGTGGGGGTGCGGGCCGTGGTGAAGCGGACGGCCGGGTCGAAGTGCCGGCTCCGCAGGTAGTGGTCCGTGCGTTCGCTGGCCATGCGGGCAAAGAGGGTGGGTCCCAGGATGCTCCTGCATTGGCTCACCAGGTCGGCCTCGGGCGCCTCGCGCAGCGTCATGTAGTAGTCCGTGCCGAAGAGCACCCGGTCGCCCAACGGGCCCGCCAGCAACGGCAGGATCCGCTGCAGGGCCTGGACCTTATACAGCGTGTAGCTGATGTCCGTCCACACGTTGGGCCACACCTGCATGAGGCCCACCACCTCCTGGTGCCAGTTGTCGGGGTCGATGCCCCACTGCTGCACCTTGTGGGTTTCGCCGAGGATCTGGTCGTCGCCGCCGAAGTGGGCCAGGCAGAGCTTCAGGTGCGGGTACTTCTCCAGCACGGGCTCGTAGTTCTGCGGATGCAGCAGGGCGTTGCCCCAGTACTTGGCGTCGCTGCGGGCCTTGGGGTGCGCCAGGTAGCGCGCCACGCGGGCGCGGATCGCCGGCATCACCGGCGACGAGGGGTTCAGCGTGGGGGGCTCGGCGTGCGGCAGCACATGCTGGATGCCCCCGGTGAAGTGGGTGCCGTAGCGCGTGCAGTGCGTCATGATGGGCACCTGCTCCTCCTGGGCCCAGGCGTACAGCGCATCGAGGGCCGGATCGAAGGGGAAGAAGCCCAGACTGGGATAGAGCTTGATGCCGAAGAAGGCGCGGCGCTCCACTTTTTCGCGCACCCACCGCACCAACGCCTCGCCCTGCAGGTGCCGCGGGTCCACGCCCACGAAGGGCAGGAAGGTGTCCGGGTAATGCGCTCGCACGCGCTCCACCTCCGCCAGCTGGTCCTCGATCCGGGCATGGCGGCTGGGCAGCACGTCCATGTGGTCCATGTTCAGCGTCAGCGCCACGAAGCGCGTGTCGGGCCCCAGGAGCGAGTAGGCCTGCCGCATGGCGCCGAACACCTGCTCCTGGGTGTTCTGGGTGCCGGCCTCCAGGAACTGGAGGTAGCGCAGCAGGAGGCCGTCGCCGCGCCGCCCGGCCAGCCGCTTGATGAGGCCCCGCATCCAGGGCTTCTCCAGGAAGTACTTGATCTCATCGGCCCAGCGGTCGGCCCAGGGCGGCAGCACCATGCGGAAGAAGTGGTCGGGGGCGCAGGCGCCCGTGAACACGTGGCTGTGGATGTTGGTGATGCGCATGGCCTAGCGGTGCTGCCGTTCGTCGGTGGTCTGCGGCTTCACGCCGCTCCGCCGGATGTTGATGAGCTTCACCAGGGCCTCGAACCAGAACGGAGCGCCCTGGCTCAACGACCACCCGGTGATGAGAATGCCGACCAGCCACTGGAGGATGCTCCCGGCCTTCGGGGTGTTCCGTTCCTGTAGGTGGCGCAGCACGGCGCGCTGCGATGGCCTGGCCCCCTCGGGCAGCTGCACCGGCCGTGGGTCGCAGAACCAGCTCAGGGGCGCGTCGGCGGTGTTCCAGCCCAGCGGCAGCTGCCAGGACCGCACGTGCTCCACCACCGCCTCGGCGTCCGCCAGGGCGCGACGCTCCGCCGTGTCCAGCCGCTGCGCCGCGATGCGCAGCAGGCTGTCGGTCACCACCCCATCATGCCGCACGCCCATGCTGCGCATCAGCGCCAGGGTGGCCATGCTGTCCGTGCCCAGGGCCTCCCGTTCGGCGGTGTACCGCTCGGCCACGGCATCCGCCTCGGCCACCATGCGGTCGCGCAGGTCCGTGTCCAGCAGGAACATCCGCGTGAGGTGCAGGGAGTCCACGTTCATGCCCACGGCCACCAGGAAGCCCAGGAAGACCAGCTTGTGCTTCTGGTCGTTCTTATACTCCCCGCCGGCGCGCTCCATGTTGCCATCGAACCAGCGGCCCAGCTCCAGCTTCAACCCGTCCACATCCACCACCCCGTCCGCGCTGCGGTGGCGGTCCATGAAGTTCCTGAAGAGCTGCTTGAGCTCGCTCTCCGCCATGCCATCGATCCCTTTGTTCAGCCGGACCTGCAACGGGTCCTCGGCGCCCACGCGCACCCCCGCGTAGGTGCCGTCCTCGCGGGCCTCATAGCGCAGGGTCACCGCCTGCTCGGCCAGCACGTCGATGAGGGCGTTCGCGAAGCCTTCGGCCGGGATGTAATGCGGGTAGCTGTTCCCATCGCGCCGCATGGCGTTGATGATGGGGTGCTGGTAGATCAGGTGTCCGTAGTTGTGGTTCAACGGGTCGTCCAGCATGCGGTACACCACCTTCTGCAGGAAGACCCCGCGGAGCTTGATGCGCTTGTTCCAGGCCTCCAGCAGGATGCTCACCAGGATACTGAGCAGCGCGTAGACCAGCACCAACGCGATGATGGTGTCCAGGTAAGGGGTGAGGAGCGCGGCGCTGATCATGGCTGCTGGGTCTGCTGGAGCAGGTGCTGGCGGACCTCTTCGGGCATGCGCCAGGCGTTCTCGTTCACGATGCTGCTCTTCACCCGCGCAATGGCCGCGGGGTCTTCGTGGCGTACGGTGTCGAGCTTGCGTCTGATCTCATCCACGTTGTGGAACTGCGGGTACGCGGTGTAGGCCTTGTTGAACTGTGCCCGCGCGGCCGGGATGTCGTTGTTCAACAGCGCGTCGAAACCCGCACGCTCCGCCGCGCGGGCCAGGTCCACGGCGGCCAGAGGCACCTCGGCCGCACGGGCCACCACGCGCTCGGCCGCGTCCTTCACGGTCTCGTTGGCGGCGTACCGCGCGAGCGCCTCTTCCAGCTCGCTGGCGAACCGCGGGAACAGGCCCACGATGATCGCGAGCGCCTTGCGCTGGTCCTCGGCATCCTGGTCGATGTAGCGGTTCAGCAGGATGTCGGCGACCTGCTCACGTTGCTTCTCCGAGGAGATCGCCCGCTCCAACGCCAGCCGCTCGTCGGCGATCGCCTTCTCCACTTCCAACCGCATGTCGGTGGTCCAGGCCTCCTGCACCACCGGCGCCACCACCTGGGCCAGGGGGATCAACAGGGAGGCGATCAATGCCGCCAGTCCAACGGTGGGGGTGGGCATGGTCATGGTCGGGGCGTTGCTCAACCGGTCATTCGGTAACCCAGCAGGTCCTGCGCGGGGTAGCTGCTCACCCGCACACCGTTGCTCTGGTTGCCACCGAGCACCATGATCCCCGAGCCGCGCCGCTCCAGGAAGAAGGCCACGTGCCCGCTGGCGGGGCTGCCGCCGCGCCGGAAGACCGCGATGCTGCCCACCGCGGGTTCCGCGAGCGACCGGCCCCAGGTGAGCCAGCTTCGGGCCGCCGCGCTGTTGGTGCCTCGATGACCCGCCTGGGTCACGCACCAGTTCACGAACGCGGAACACCAGGCCGTTTCATCCGTGGTGGCGCGCAGGGTGGTGGTGGCATGGTACCCGATGATGCGCGGGTTGTGCTCCGGGCCGGGGAGCTCACGCACGCTTACTTCGGCCCGCGCGATGGGCAACCAATCGGGTTCGGCCACCAGGACCGCCGTCGCCCAAGGCTCGATGTGGGCGGCGCTCACCCAGCCGGACAGCCGGCCATCGAGCAGGTGGGCCGTCACCTGCGCCCACCCCTGGTCGGTGCGTTGCAGGTCGAGCGGCGTGTTCAGAGGGCGCCGGCCGATGATGTCGGCATCCGTTCCGGGCCGGGCCCGCAGGCGCAGGACAGAGGCGGTGGTGCGGTGGGTGGGCATGGCGAGGTGTGTGTCGGGGCGTGGTGATCGATCTCAAGGGTTGGCCGCGCTACCGCCAGCGGTATGGGCCATCGCGCTCGGTCCTTCATCCTCCAGGGCTTCCTCCTGTGCCGGTGGTGCCGCCACTTTCCTCCCCTGCACCATCCCCCTCCCCGGCTGCGGCGGGTCGAAGCGTGCGGAGGAGCTCCATCCGCCCATCCGCTCGATCAGGCCCTGGAAGCGTGTGGGGTCGAAGCCCATGACGAACGACAGGGCCGAGGTGATGCCGGCCATGTGCACGTACTTCAACTGCCCCTCGGCAGGCGTGGGCGGTTCGGCGAAGGGCGACACGTCCAGCAGGTAGGAACTGGTGATCACGAGCAGGTAGACCGCGAAACTGCGCTTCATGCTCACCCACGGTTGCTCGTAGAGGTACTCCAACTGCCGCTGGAGGCGGTCCACCACGGGCAGGTCATTGTGCACCAGCGCGCGCATCAGGTTGGCCTGGATGGCGCGCGGGTCACTGTTGTAGCTGAGGCAGCCCGCGATGAAGGCGGCCAGCAGGCCGAGAAAGCAGACGTTGGTGGGGGTCCAGAACAGCAGCACATGCAGCGCCGGCTTCCACTGGAAGCCGTAACTGATCAGGTCCGCGCGCTGCGGTCCGGTCCGGATCCAGCAGCCCAACATGAACAAGGTCAACCAGCACATCATGGCCACCAGGCCCAGCACGCCGAACAGGGCACGGGAGCGCGCCGTGCGCTGCTCGAAATGGTAGCCCAAGGCGAGCAGCTCGTTCTTGGCCTCTTCGATGGACCGCTGCAGGGGAAGTTGGGAGAAGCTCATGGGCTGCAGGCTTGAGGTGTGCGGTGCCTTGGTGGACCGACGATCAGAGGCCTGATCGACCGGTGTGGCTTTGGCACATCCAAAGCAACCCGCTCGGGCGATCCGCTGTCCACGTTCTTTCACGTGGGTACACCCATGTGTTTCCACGTGGGTCCACCCACGTGTTTTCCCCCTGTTGCACCTGCTCCGCCACGGCTAGATTGGCCGCCGATAAAACCACCACCCATGCCGACCGATACCGGAGCGATGTCGCTCTCCGAACACACCCGTGCGCTCCAGGATTTCACCGACCACTTCCGCCACGCCACCGCGGGGTCCCTCAGCTCCACCCGGCAGCACCTCCTTTACGAAGAGCTGCAATTGCTCATGGATGTGCTTCCCGCCGGCCATCGCTTGGTGGTCGTCCACCTGGGGCTGGATGGCAACGCGATGGTGTACGGCCTCAGCTTCGTGCGCGGGACACCCTCCGGTGGCGGCCTGGACTTCCCCCAGCCGGACGCACCATCGCACTTCCTCGACGGTGGATATCTGCGCTCGATCACCGCGACCGAATGGCAGCCACTTCGCACCGCCTACCGCACGCAGGTGATGGTGGACCGCGGCGATGGCGGCGGCTTCGCGCCCCTCACGGACACCGACCCCCTGGCCGTGACCCTGCCGTGGGACGCGGAGATCGATGTGATGTACCGTTCGACCGTCGAGGGCGAGACCGGTCCGTTCCGCTTGGGGCTCTCCAGCGTGGCCGTGACACACGACAGCAGTGACGGTGGTCCGGAAGGATTCCGGCATGGCGTCGCCTTCCATGTGGAGCAACGGCGCATCACCGGCTGGACGGTGATGCTCGACGACACCGCGCACGACGGGGCCCCGTTCCGCTTCAAAGCCGATGACTATGGGTCCCTCTGCCCGCCACGATGTGGTCGTTTCGAGCGATAGGGTGAGCGAGGAGCTTGCCTAGCTTTCCGGCTGCGACCGGAGATGCCCGCCACCCACCTGAAACTGCTGCTGATCCCCGCTGCTCTGGCCGTATGGTGGCGGATCAAGGCGCGACCGGACGCTTGGCTGCCCTGGGCCGGTGCTCAACTCGCGGCCGCCCTGCTGGTCGAATCCACAGCGACGGCCCTCAGTCTGGCGGAACTCAGCAATGAGGGCCTTTACAACCTCTACATACCGATCGAATTCGGAACGCTGAGCCTGATGCTGCTGCATGTGACCCGACCGGACCGTCGGCGCAAATGGCTCACGCTCGTCGCCGCCCTCCTCTTCCTGCTCGTCATGGCCTGGGAGTTCGCCCGCAACTGGCGCATGGGCGAGCCGAACCTCTTCCTCGCCATGACCGTGATCTCCGGCGGCCTGCTGCTCTCCTTCCTGGCCCTGTTCGCGGGGCTGGCCCTGGCGGACACGGTGACCGAACCGCAGGTGGAGCGCTCCGTGTGGTGGCTGCTGGCCTCGGTGGCCCTCTACTTCATGAGCTTCACCCCGATCTTCGGACTGGTCAAGCACTTCTCGGCCACCGATCCCGGGAAGGCGCAGGCGATCATGAAGGTGAACGACCTGCTCTTCGTGATCCGCTACTCCTTCATGGGCATCGCCTTCCTGAACCTTCTGCCACGCCCCCGCCGGTCATGAGCGACACCGACCTGTACATCACGGTCATCGTGGTCTCGCTGAGCCTGCTGGCGCTGACGGCGGTCCTCTTTCTGCTGATGATCGCGGGATCCAACCGCCGCCACCGCCACCGCGCCGAGCTGGCCGAGCTGCACCTGCAGCGCGATGCCGAGCTGCGCCGCGCCGAACGCGAGGCCACCGAGCACACCCTCACCGAAGTGGGCCGCGAGCTGCACGACAACGTGGGCCAGCTGCTCACCGTGGCGCAAGTGGGCCTGCTGGACCATCTGGAGGAAGGCGCCAAAGGACATCCGCGTGTGGCCACCGCGCTGGAAGCCCTGGACCAGGGGATGGAGGAGGTGCGCCGCCTGGGGCGAAGCCTCAACCGCGACCACTGGCAGCAGCTGGGCCTGGCCCGCGCGCTCGAACTGGAGGCCACCCGCCTGGAGCGCCTCGGCAAGGCCCGCGTGCTGGCGCACCTGGACAGCACGGCGCCGGATCCGCCCGCCGACGTGAAGACCATCCTGTTCCGCGCCTTCCAGGAGGTGGTGGCCAACGCCCTGCGCCACAGCGGCGCCCGCACGATCACCATCGCGCTGCGCGGCGCCCCGCCCACCCTACAGCTACAGGACGATGGCCGCGGTTTCGACCCCGCCGCCCCGCGCGGCGGCAGCGGGCTCACCAACATCCGCACCCGCTGCGGTCTCATCGGCTACACCGCCACCCTGTCCACCGCGCCCGGCAAAGGCTGCACGTGGACCTTCACCCCCACATCCGCTCATGCCCCATCCGGTAGCCCTGGTGGATGACCACCACATGGTGCGCGAGGGTCTCGCCGCCACCATCAACGCGTTCGCCGACTATACCGTGGTGCTGGAAGCGGCCCATGGGCAGGAACTGATCGATGGCCTCGAGGGCCGGCCCGATCCCGCCATCGCCGTCGTGGACCTGCACATGCCGGTGATGGACGGCTTCGCCACCATCGCCTGGCTGCGCGCCCACCGACCGGCGGTGCTTCCGCTGGCGCTCACCTTCGACGCCAGCGATGAGGCCCTGGTGCTGGCCTTCCGCGCCGGAGCGCGGGGCTTCCTGTGCAAGAACGCCCGCAGCGCCCTGCTCAAGCACGCCCTGGACAGCCTGGTCCACACCGGCTATTTCCATTCCAACGAAACGCACACGGAGCCGGTGGACCACGGCTCCCTGCGCGCGCGGATCGACCACGAGCGCGCCGACATCCTGAGCCGCATCACCCCGCGCGAGCTGGAGTTCCTGCGCCTGGTGTGCTCGTCCGAGGAGCTCACCTACGAAGGCATCGCCGAGCTGATGGGCGTGCAGCCGCGATCGGTGGAGAACCACCGCACGAACCTCTTCGAGAAGTTCGGCATCAAGAGCAAGACCGGGCTGGTGCTGTTCGCCTTCAAGTGGCGCATCGTGGAGCCGTGAGCGGAGCGGTGCGCCGATCGTGCCACGCGCCCCTGCCCTTGCCCTATCGCACCACCAGCACCGGCAGCCGACGCTCGCCGCCCTCCTCCACCAGCCGCAGCGTGTACGCCCCGGGCGCCAGCCCGTCCACGTTCAGCGGATGGACCTCGCCGTCCACCGGCCACCAGCCGGTGACCTGCTGGCCCAGCGCATTGATGAGCGCTGCGCGGGCGCGCCCACGCAGGCAGGGCACACGCAGCGTGAGCGGACCGCTGGTCGGGTTCGGCACCACGCGCGCAGCACCGGCGCAGCCCACATCGGCCACGGCGTTGTCGATGGCCACGGTGATCACCGCCGTGCAGAGGGTGACGTTGCCCGCCTGATCCACGGCCGTCCACGTGACCACGGTGGTGCCGGGCGCGTACATGCCGCTGGCGTCCACGGTGCCGTTGACATCGTTGGCGACAGTGACGGCGCAATCGTCGAAGGCCACCGCAGGCTCAAGGCTGACGAACACGGGACCCACCTCGCCTCCGACCACGACGGTGTCGCGCGGACAGATGAGCACCGGCGGCACCGTGTCCACCTGAACGAGCAGGGAATCGCGCTCGGCGCAGCCACGCTCATCCGTCACCTCCACCCAGGCCAGCGCCGGCGGGTTCACCGAAAGGACCGTGCCCGCGCTGCCATCGTTCCAAAGGATGGTGTGCAGCAGGCCCGACACCTGGAGCTGCACGGGCGTGTTGTCGCACACCACGGTGTCCGGGCCCAGGTCCACCAGATCGGTGCCCGCATCCACCACCTGCACGGTGTCCGTGGTCGTGCCACAGGCCGACGTGACGGTGACCCAGTAGGTGCCCGGTAGCCAGGCCGTGAAGGTCTGCGCGCTACTGAGGTCCTGCCATAGGTAGCTCTGGTAGCCGGGTCCGGCGTCGAGCACCAGCACTTGGCCCATGCACAGCGTATCGCCGGCCCCCAGTTCCACCGGCGGCATGTAGGGCACCTCCACCACCTGCACCGTGTCGCGCAGCACGCAGCCGTTGCCGTCGATCAGCTCCACCCACACCTCGCCCGCTGCCGTGATGGTCGTGGTCTGCTGGGTGGAACCCGTGCTCCAGGTGTGGGACGCACCGGGCCCGGCATCGAGCACCAAAGCCTGTCCCGTGCATACCGCAGTGTCCGGGCCGAGCGTGTAGGTCGGCGGTGGTGCATAGTGCAGCACATGCGTTCCCACCGTATAGCCGCAGGGGCAGGCCTTGGCCACGCGCACCACGGCGCTGTCCGTGCCGGGCCAGGCCAGCGTCAGGAGCGTATCGCCCGCGGTGGGTGGCACCAGCGCCTCGTTCACCCACCAGGTGTACGCGCAGGCCGTGTCAGGCTGCTCCACGGCGATGTCCGCGGTGCCGGTGGTGCATGCCGAGTCAGGACCGACCAACGCGATGTCGCCCCGGAACCGTGCGCCGCGCACGAAAAGTGGGAGACTGAGCTCGCCACGGCCCGACCCGAGAGGCGGTCCGAGGCTCACATACCCGCAGCCTGCGCCAAGCTGTTCCGGTGTTTGGATGACCCCGACGAACTGGGAGAGGATGTTCCCGCTGTCGTAGATGCGCCCGTCAGGGGCCAGGCGCATGTGCGCACGCTGAAAGGAACCCGGCAAGGTGAACTTCGATGCTTGGATGGCCGAGGCCGTGGTCTGGGTCAGGTCGTACTGATGGATGCCATCGAAGTCGGACATGTAGAGCACCTGATCGTCCGGGGAGAATTCAGCCGACATCAAGTAGTTGATGCCGACGAACGAAAAGTCGAGCTGGTTGCTCAAGGTGCCCGCGGCGGCATCGAAGTCGAAGAGGTGCCAGGAGTGGATGAACGGGAAGGGCGTGCGCCAGCACATCACCACCCGTTTGGCCGCATGGCTGAAGGTGGGCCGCAGGATGTTGTCGCTGTTGGGGATCACCGTGATCACCGGGGGCTGGAAGCCGTTGGCGGTGAGCAGCCAGGCCTCGATCCGAGAAGGCTGGGTCCTCGGAAAGAGGAACCAGATGTCCGTGCCGTTGCTGTGGTACGCCGCCGCCATGCACTCCTTGCCCTGCGTGTGCAACAGCTGGTTCTTGATCGTGATGTCACCGAGCCCGCCGTTCAGGCTCATGTCCACCTTGTTCCAGCGCACGCCGTGGCTGGTCCAGTTCTCCATCTCGTCCATCGTGACCAGGCAGTATTCGGTGCTGCTGCCCGGCCAGGGCACGATGATCGCCTGGTTCACGCTGGAGGTGGTGCCACCGCCGAGCAGACCGCTCCCGTTCGGCATCACCGTGTGCGTCCGGTCCCAGATGTTCAGTCCATTGCTGTAGCACAGCAGCTCGCCATCGGCATCGCTCATGGTGGCCGTGCCCTCCCAGCAGTACATGGCGCTGGCCGATCCGGCCATCACGGTGCCCGTGGCGAAGTGCAACGATGCACTGTCGGCGAAGAACCAGTTCATCTCGGGGCCCCACGACCGGCAGTTGCCCGTGGTGATCGACACGGTGGTGGAGGTGTTCGTGCACACGGCCGAGGTGGTGGTGAGGTAGATCGAGTACACCCCCGGCTGCGGCACCACGAACACCGTGTCCCAGGCGCTGCCGTAGACCGCGCCGTCCAGGTACCACGTGGGGGTTCCGCCGGTGCTGGTGTTGGTGAGCCACACCGTGTCGCCCGGCAGCACCTCCAGGTCGCTGGCCGTGAACGAGGCCTCGCCGGGGCAGTCGACCTCGAAGAGCTGGGAGGCATCGTCCAGACAATTGTTGACACTGTCGCGCACGGTGAGCAGCGCGGTGTGGAAGCCCTCCTGCGTGAAGCTGGTGCTCGCGTTCGGTGTGGTGGCCAGCGTATCGCCGTCCAGCGTCCACAGGTACGAAGTACCCGGTGTGGACTGGTCGATAAGGTCGAGCAGCGCACCCACCGGCACGGGTGATGCAGGCGACAGGGTGAAGGCGGCGGTGAACGGGATGGGGCACGGCGACGAACAACCCTGCGAGGCCAGCAAACTGGACCTCGTGGTCTGCAGGGTGGCCACCATGCGGTCGCCCTGCCCTGCGGTGAACCGCGTCTGGCAGACCTTCTCCCCGTAGTCCATGTAATCGGCGAACAGGTCGTTCTGATCGCCGAGGCCACCGAGGCCCACCGGCCGGAAGGGGTTGTTCGGCGAACTGTCGTCCGCATCGGTGAAGCAGGAGTTCACCGTGGCGGTGCACGCCACGGAGGCCGTCGCATCATCGGGCGGCGTATCGCACACGCGGTCGCCATCGCTCAGGCAGTCGGCGTTGCCGCAGCCCCCGTCGAAGGTGTGGTAGAGGCCCAGGTAGTGCCCCAGCTCATGCACCGTCACCTTGGTGTTGTGGATCGATCCGCCCAGGTAGGCGGCCTCCACCACGGCCCCGTCCTGCGGCTGGCCGTGCATGCCGGGCAGGAAGGCGTAGCCCGCCACCGCCGACCCCACGGACGTGGAGGTGATCTCGCGCACCACATAGAGGTTGATGTAGCTCAGCGGGTCCCAGTGCGAGAGCAGCTTGAGCGGCGCATCCTGCGTTTCGGCCACCACATCGGTGAGCGGGGATTGGATGTGCTCGATGCCAGTGGTGGCGTTGCCCTGTGGATCGCGCTGCGCCAGGCAGAAGCGGATGCCCATGTCGTGCCCATCGGGATCGAAGGAAGGACCCGCGTTCGCGAAGGCATCGTTGAGCTGTGCGATGCCGGCGATCACCGTCGCATCCGGCAGGTTCTCCGATCCGCCATCGTGCACCACGTGCACCACCACCGGTACGGTGATGAGCCCACCGCCCCGCGCGAAGCCCGCATCGTGGTCCAGCACAAGGCGCAGGCGCTGCTCATGCTGATGCTGCGTGTGCGCCACCTGCGGCCGCCCGGCCATCACCGCGGCATGAAGGGCATCGGTGGCGCAGGGCTGCTGTTGGGCGGACACCGGACCGAGGCCGGCGAGGCCCATCGCAACGGCCGACAGGATGGCGACGTGGAACCGCATGTGAGCAAGGATCGAAGGTGCGCGCGCATGGTCCGGACGTGGTCCGCCGGAACTGTGGAAAAAGTAAGGAACTTCCCGGAACGCGCCGTGGATCACACGGCCGGATCGTGAAGAACTTCAGGTGAAGCGTATCCGGACAGCACCTATCCTTGCGCTACGGCCGGAGCATGCACCCGGCATCACCGAACCCATCGACCGATGAACTTCAGAACGAACGTGCGCACGGTGCTTCATACCGTGCTGATGACCGCCGTATCGGCAGGTCAGCCGATGATGGCCCAGCAGACCTCGGGCACCCCGGCCCACACCTGCGGATTCGACCAGCACCACCGGGAGCGCCTGCTCACCGATGCGATCTACCAACAGCGGCTGCAGGCCTATGAGCAGCAGCTGGCGCATTTCGACATGAGCTCCCGCGGTGGTGGGACCCTCTTCGTGCCCGTGGTGGTGCATATCCTGGAGACGGGCACGTCGATCACGGCCATCACCGACGACCAGGTGCGCGATGGCATCCGGTGGGTGAACGAGCGCTACCGCAAGGTGGCCGGCAGCCCCGGTGATGGCAACGGGGTGGACACCCAGATCGAATTCGCGCTCGCCGTGCGCGACCCCAACGGCCACTGCACCACGGGCATCACCCGCCACGACATGACCGGCAACCCCACCTACATGGCCAACGGGGTGTTCGACGCCGCGTCGGGCATCAGCGATGCCGCCGTGAAGGCCATCGGGGTGTGGGACCAGACCATCTACTACAACATCTGGCTGGTGAGCGAGTTCGACAACAACAACGGCGGTGCGGGCACGCAGGGCTATGCCTACTTCAGCAGCAGCCATGGACAGCCTGAGGATGGCACCATCATGCTGGTGAACAGCTACAAGGACCCCACGAGCATCACCCTGGCGCACGAGCTGGGCCATGCCTTCAACGTGTACCACACGTTCGAGGGGGATGCGAACGGCACGGTGTGCCCGCCGAACGCCACTTGCGGCACGCAGGGCGACCGGGTGTGCGACACCCCGCCGCACATCCGCAGCGCCAGCGACTGCAACCTGGCCGGCACCAACAGCTGCGACGGCAATTCGTCCAACACGCTGTTCAAGAACAACTACATGGACTACTCGGGCGATGCGTGCCAGAACATGTTCACCGGAGGACAGAACACGCGCATCCAGGCCGCATTGACGGTCGACCGGGCCTCCTTCCTGGCGGTGAACGGCAACCTGGCCCTGGTGCCCCCGGCGGCGCCCCAGCTGGACATGGCGGCCAGCCGCACCCTGTTGTGCGGCACCGGTCAGAGCGTGCAGCTCTTCGACCGGTCCTTGTGCATCCCCAACACCTACCTCACCAACCCCGGTCTGCCCGGCATCAGCTTCGCGTGGACCATCACCAACGGGCTGAACACGTACAACAGCACCGCACAGAACCCGGTGTTCACCCTGGGATCGACCGGCGTGTACAACGTCACCCTCAGCATCACCACCGGCCTGGGCACCTTCAACCGCACCGAGAACGGCCTGGTGTTGGTGACCCCCGCACCCGTGGCCGCGTGCACGCCCACCACCAACAACACGGGCAACTTCGCCCAGACGGTGAACAACGTGAGCTTCAATGGCATCGCCAACGCCACCAGCTCGATCAATAACGTGGCCTTCACCGACTTCTCCTGCACGCACAACACGGTGGTGGTGCCGGGCGGCACCTATCCGCTGGCGGTCACGATCCGCGCCGGAGGCAGCGCCGCCGAATCGCTGAACGGCTACATCGACTACAACAACAACGGCGTGTTCGAGGACCCCTCCGAACTGGTGATCTCCGGCAACACGGCGGCGAACACCACGAGCACCATCAACGCCAACGTCACCATCCCCGGCGGTGCGGTGACCAACACGCTGCTGCGCATGCGCCTCTATGGCGAGGCCGGCACACTGAGCGCCAACGAACGCAACTGCCTTGCGGCCACCTTCATCGGCGACGTGGAGGACTACGGAGTGTACGTGAGCAACAGTGTGGCCGGCGTGAGCATCGCCGCCGCCCCGGGCACCACCATCACCTACGGCACCAACGTCACCTTCACCCCCACCCCCGTGAACGGCGGCGCGGTCCCGACCTACACGTGGTACCGCAACGGGGCGGACGTGGGCAACGGCGCCACCTACGCGGCCAACGACCTGCTCCCGGGCGAGACGGTGCGGTGCGAGATGTTCTCGGACCTCGCCAACGTGCTCGCCTCACCCGCCCAGTCCAACACGCTCACCATGACCGTGACGGGCCCGCCGCTGAGCGACTTCACCGCCGACCGAACCAGCGTGTGCGCCGGGGGCACGGTGACCTTCGACGACCTCTCGCTGCTGAGCCCCACGAGCTGGAACTGGAGCTTCCCGGGCGGCACCCCGTCCACCTCCTCCGCCGCCAACCCGGTGGTGACCTACAACACGCCGGGCATCTACGCCGTCACTCTCACCGCCTCCAACGTGAACGGCTCCGGCAGCACGATGACCAAGCCGGGATACATCACCGTGTACGCGGTGCCCACCACGGCCTGCACCGTGACGCGCACGGAGGCCCCTGCGGTGAACATCGGCATCTTCAACGTCGCCTTCCACACCATCGACCACGCCACGGCGTGGGACGGCCCGGTGATGAACGATTACAGCTGCACGCAGATCGCGCAGCTCCAGCCCAACACGAACTACCCGATCGCGGTGACGGTGGGCGGCTTCAACAACCAGTGGGTGCGGGTGTACATCGACTACAACGGCAACGGCCTGTTCGGAGATCAACCGGATGAGTTTGTCTTCTCACCGGCCAACGGCACGGGTGTGCGCAGCGGCAGCTTCACCACCCCGGCGGCGCCCACCACCGGCGTGCTGCGGCGCATGCGCGTGATCACCGACTTCGTGAACACGACACCCGGCCCCTGCACCAGCCCGGTGCAATACGGCCAGGTGGAGGAGTACGGCGTGGTGTTCACCCCCGCGCCGGGCATCGCCGTGGCGCCCCGCGTGCACCTCGAAGGCGCCTACAACGCCACCACCGGCCTGATGAGCGACGCCCTCCGCAGCGCCGGCCTGGTGCCGTCCGTGGAGCCGTACTCAGTGCTCGGCTACAGCTTCGTGGGCGGCGGTGGCGAGAGCACCACGGCCCCGGTGCTCACCGTCACCGGCAGCGATGCCATCGTGGACTGGGTGGTGGTGGAGCTGCGCAGCGACGCCACGCCCACCACCGTGCTGGCCAGCCAGGCCGCCCTGCTGCAACGCGACGGTGACGTGGTGGGCACGGACGGCACCTCGCCCGTGAGCTTCACGCAGAGCGCCGGCACCTACCGCATCGCCATCCGCCACCGCAACCACCTGCCCGCGATGACGCTGAACGGCGTGGCCCTTTCCAGTTCGCCCGCCACTGTGGACCTCACCGTGGGCACCACCGCCACCTTCGGTACCGATGCCCGCAAGTCCATCACCGGCACCTTCCCCGCGCTGGTGCTCTGGGCCGGCGATGTCACCTTCAACGGCCAGGTGAAGTACGCCGGCGGCGGCAACGACCGCGACCCCATCCTGGTGCGCATCGGTGGCAACGTGCCCACGAACACGGCCAACGGCTACTTCCCCGAGGACGTGAACCTCAACGGCCAAGTGAAGTATGCCGGCAGCGCCAACGACCGCGATCCCATCCTGGTGAACATCGGCGGCACGGTGCCCACGGCGGTAAGGAACGCGCAGCTGCCGTAAGGCTCCACCCCTTGTGCACCGCCCGGGACGCCGAAGAGGGGTTCCGGGCGGTGTGCGTTCGGCGTGATCCGCGTCGTCCCATCACGCTCCTTGGAGAGCTCCCGCGCGCACCACAGGACCGGCGTTCCGATCGATCCTCCTCGGTTGGACCTTGGTGGATCAATGGCTATTTTTCTTACCCAAATCCCCGACCCATGGAACGAACCCTGACCCTTCTTTCGTTGATCGTGATGACCACCGCAGCGCACGGGCAGACCCTGGACAACACGAACGCCGTGCCGCCCGTCGGCTACAACGCGGTGATCAACTCCTCGACCTACGCGCCGCCCGGCAACCCCGGCCCGATGCAGACCTGGAACTTCGCCAACCTGACCACGACCGCGAGCAACACGGTGAACCACGTGACCCCGGCCTCCACCGGGTACATCAGCAGCTTCCCTTCCGCCACCGTGGCCACGAGCGACCCCAGCGGGGTCTTCGGCTTCTTCCAGTACACGAGCCAGGGCGGCTACCTGCTGGGCTATCATTCGACCGCGGCGAACGTCACCATCCCCTATCAGAACTCCGAACAGATCATGAAGTTCCCGTGCAGCTTCAACACGACGTGGACGGACAACTTCAGCTCCTCCTTCACCACCAGCGGCATACCGGCCTCCCGCTCCGGAACCAGCACAGGGATCGCGGACGGCTACGGGACCCTCGTGATGCCCTATGGCACCGTGTCCAATGTGCTCCGGGTGAAGTTCACCCAGGACTACAGCGACGACCTCGGGGCCTTCGGCGTGCTGGAGTATGACGCGGAGACCTACCAGTGGTGGAAGCCGGGCACAGGGGTGTACCTGCTCGTGGTGAGCACGTTGGACGTGGTGAGCAACGGGGTGCCCAGCACCCAGCAATTCACATCATGGCTCAATGGTGGTCCCGTAGGGCTGGGCGAAGGCGACGATCCGTCCATCGGCATCGACCTGTTCCCGAACCCCGCTGCGGGCCGCACCACGTTGCGCTTCGGCAGCATCGGCGGTCCTGTGCAGCTCCGCCTCTTCGACCATACGGGCCGTGCCGTGCTGGAGCAGAGCCTGAAGGCGGGCATGGGCATCACCGACCACGAGCTCGACCTGGGCGGCCTTCCCGCAGGCTTCTATCAGGTGCAGCTCACCGCGCGTGATGGCTCCACCGGCGTGAAGCGCCTGGTGGTCGAATGACCGGGCCGACGACGTGACGACAGCCAGCGACGGCCGCCTCCGGGGCGGCCGTTGTGCATTCGCCGAACACTTGCCCCCGCCCGGCCGTTCTCCCTGCCGCAACACCGACGACATGGCCAAGCGCACTTCCTCCGCCTTCCGCATCCACAGCTACCACACCTCCTTCGCCC
Source organism: Flavobacteriales bacterium (assembly GCA_016713875.1). Classification (NCBI taxonomy): domain Bacteria; kingdom Pseudomonadati; phylum Bacteroidota; class Flavobacteriia; order Flavobacteriales; species Flavobacteriales bacterium. The sequence continues at coordinate 90,742 of JADJOI010000003.1, read as the reverse complement.
CCGGCCCGCAGCGCTTCAGCGTGGTGGTGAAGTACGCCGAGGGCGGCGACCCGCGCGAGGGCGAGGTGCAGGTGGACGGCCCCCTGGAGTTCATGGCCGTGCTGCAGCTGCTGCAGATGGGGCCCACCATGTACCACCCCGCCGAGAAGCGCATCAGCAACCTGGCGGCGTGACCGTAGCCTTGTCCTCCTAGGGAGCCCGATCCTCCTGAACGTGAAGCCCGGGTGAACTCCGGGTGACCGGTCCCGTGAGTCATCAACATGTGATCAGTCGGTTATCAACAGCCCGCGCCGGGCGAACGCTGCGCGGATAGCTTCGTGGCCCTTTTGCCGGAGGTGTACACCCCGGCCTGCTTCCGAAGCGCATGCGGCGCCTGCTCCTCCTCTCCCTGTCCGCTCTGGCCATGGGCCCTGCCCTGCGCGCGCAAGCGCCGTGCACGGACTGGCGCATGATCGTGGACGCCGACCTGGCCGGGCACGAGATCACCTGGGAGGTGCTGGACGCGGCCAGCGGCCTGCCCGTGGCCACCGGCGGCCCGTACATGAACAACTCGCACAACGCGGAGCTGCTGTGCCTGCCACTGAACGCCGCCTACCGTCTGGTGGTGCACGACAGCGGCGGCGATGGCATCTGCCCGGGCGGCTATGCCCTGGAGGACCCGAACGGCGAGCGCGTGATCGATAACCTGAACAACGGCTGCACCTACGGGGCGATGAGCGCTTTGTGCAACAACCTGGGCTTCACCAACCCGATCGGCCTGGACCGGGTGCTGAACAGCGAGCCCCAGAGCGCCTCGTGCTCGCGCCTCAACTACCTCACCAACGACTTCTTCATCGCCACGCCGAACCCCGCGGTGGACCCGGCGAACGGCGACGGCTACCAGTTCTGGATCTTCGACCCCAATGGCAGTTACAGCCGGCGCGTGTTCCAGAGCGGGGTGGTGTACAACGGCTGGCCGGACGCCGACCCCAACGATGCGTGCTACCTGCGCTTCGCCTGGATGCAGACCAACCCGGTGCCCTTCAACGTGCTGCTCAACATCGCCGTGCGCACGCGCCTCAACGGGGTGTTCGGCGAGTTCGGTCCGGTGTGCCAGGCCATGGTGCTGCCGGCGGCCCCGGCCTGCCAGACCACCCGGCTGGTGGACCACCCCCTGCATCCCGACCTGAGCTGCGGCGTCACCCGCAGCTTCGGCGGCACCGACCAGCTGCACGCCATCTCGCTGGCCGGCGCCACGGACTACCGCTTCCGGTTCGTGACCGACGGCGGCGGTTTCGTCCGCCAGATCGCCAGCAGCGGCGCCACCCTCACCCTCAATTGGACCACCCTGCCCTTGAGCGATGGCGCCTACTACGACGTCACCGTGCAGCCCAGCTTCGACGGCGGGGCCACTTGGTGCCCCTTCGGTCCGGTGTGCACGGTGCTGATCGACAACACGCCGGCGGCCGCACCGCGGGGCATGCCGGCCGCTGCACCGGACGACCTGCGCATCCGCACCCGCGACGACGGCGGCGTGGAGGTGCGGTTCACGGAGGCCTGTGGTTGGCGTGTGCTCGACGTACAGGGCCGCTTGGTGGCCGTGGGAAGGAGCGATGGTCCGGGCTGGCAGGGCATCGCCCTCGGTGACGCCGCTCCGGGCGTGCATGTGCTGCAGGTGGTGGGAGCGCACTCCCCGCTCAGCCTTCGCTTCGTGCATCACTGAGCCGTACGCCTTCGCGTGTGCCGGGCGGTGGTTACCTTCCCGCCATCAAACCCGCTGCGCATGAACCGGACCCTGACCCTCTTCGGACTGCTCATCCCCCTGGCCGCCTCGGCCGCACAAGGCGGACCCGACACCTACGGCTATACCTGGAAGGACAGCAACGAGCCCGGCGGACCGGTGTTCAACTGGATCGACATCACCGGCACCGGCTTCCAGGTGACCGGCCTGGCGGACGACAACGTCGTGGGCCCCTTCGCGATGTTCACGAACATGCCGTTCTATTGGTACGACCGCAAGGACGTGTGGATCGGCAGCAACGGCTACATCGCCTTCAACAGCACGAACATCGCCTCGCCGTTCCCCAACATCCCCCAGGCGGGCGGGGCCAACGACTACATCGCCGGCCTCACGGCCGACCTCACCTTCACCGGGGCCGGCAATCCCGGCCAGTGCTGGGTGTACGACACGCCGGACACCACCATCTTCTCGTGGGTCAGCGTGCCCTTCTGGAGCGCCACGCCGCCCACATGGACAGGCAGCAACACCTTCCAGATCATCCTGAACAAGCTCGACAGCACCATCACGGTGCAGATCCTGGAGCAGACGGGCTTCACCCAGAATAACGACCTGCTGCTGGGCATCGAGTGCATCAGCGGCGACATCGGCCTTCAGCACAGCGCCGATGTGTACCCCGTGGGCAACTACGCCATCCGCTACACCGCGCCGCAGGTCCCCCTGCTGGCCATCACCGATGGTGCCGTGCGTTTCGTGGGCGCCAACGGCAGCCGCGGCGTGAGCCTCCAGCGCAACGGACCCGCCCACCCGCTGGTGATGCAGGTGCGCAACACCGGCAACCAACCGCTGTCCAACATCACCGCCCAGGCGCAGGTGTTCACGCCCAACAACCTGCTGGCCGTGAGCGATCAGGTGACCATCGCGAGCCTGGTCCCGGGCGCCGACAGCCTCATCACCTTCCCCATCGCCTTCGCCCCCAGCACGAACGGTACGCACCGCTATGTGGGCACCATCAGCGGCATCCCCAACGAGCTGGTGACCACCAACAACACCCTCACCCAGGAGCTGGCCGTGTACGACACCACGCTCGCGGTGCAGCAGGTGCGGTGGAACGGCGGCACCGATGATGGCATCGGCATCGGCTGGAACGGCGGCAACGGCGGCGTGGGCGTCTACCTGGACCGCCCGCCCTTCAGCCCCTGTTACGTCACCGGCTACACCATCCGCCTGGTGAACAACCTCACCCCGGTGGGCATGTACCTCAAGGTCTTCGCCGATGACGGCCCCAACGGAAGCCCCGGCACCCGGATCGATTCGATCTACGTGCAACCCGCCAACGCCGTGGCCGGCGATCAGGTGCACGCCGTGGGCGCCCCCTTCCTCTGGGACCAGGGCGGCCTCTACGTGCAGTGGTACATGGGCGGCAACAGCATCAACATCGCCCAGGACATCACCGCGCCCTTCAGCCTGCACACCTATGAAGTGCTGGACAACGTGTGGGCCGAGTACCGCGACCGCGAGACCACCGACTTCCACCTCGGCCTGCGCGTGGAGCAGCTGCCGGTGTACGATGTGGGCTGCAGCGGCTTCTTCGGCGTGGTGGACGGGCAGGTGGTGACGCAGCCCACCATCGTGCGCACCTGGGTGAAGAACAGCGGCAACCAAGCGGCCAGCGGCTTCCCCGTGAATTACCGGTTCGCCGCGGAGCCCGTGGTGACGCAGGCCTTCCCCAGCACCCTACAGCCCGGCGACTCGCTGCTCTTCACCTTCACCCAGGCCCTGCTGCCCACCAGCACGCAGACCGGTGCGCTGTGCGCCTGGAGCGCCTGGAGCAGCGACATCACAACGGGCAACGACACGGTGTGCGTGAACCTCGACGTGGTGGCCGGCATCGCCGAGCAGGCCTATGCCCTGCTGGACGTGCGGCCCAATCCGGCGAGCGACAGGGTGACCCTGAGCGGCTACGGCACGGGCGGTGGCACCGTGGACCTGGTGGACCTGAGCGGCGCCCTGGTGCGGCGATGGACCCTCGGCGCGGGGGACAACGCCACCCTGTCGCTGGACGGCGTGGCGCCCGGCACCTACCTCTATCAGGTGACCGCGCCGGACCGCCGGTTCACGGGCAAGCTGGTGGTCCACCGCTAGCGCACGGCATCCCCGGAGGCCATCTCAAGAACAGCTTTCGGGCTGCGCGAGGGTCTTTCACGCCCATGCTTCGTTGCAGGAAGCCTCACAGGGCACCCGACCATGCTCGGTTCCTGCGCCTCGCCTGGTCGCGAAATACCGCCCGCTCGCGTCCAAAAGCATTCTTGAGATAGCCTCTACCTTTGGAGCGCCCCGGCACCGGGGCGCTCTTTTTTCGCACCGCATGGACCGCAAGCTCGGACCGATCCTCATCGGCTGGAACGTCATCCTCACCGCCCTCATCGCCTGGGCCCTGCTCGGCCGCGGCGCGCCCGGCACGCCCGAGGCCCCCTCGAACGCCACGGACAGCAGCGCCGTCGCCCTCATCGCCCCGCCCGACACCGGCGCGCTGGTGGACGCCCGCATCGCCTATTTCTTCATGGACTCCGTGCAGGAGCGCTACGAACTGGTGAAGGAACGCGGCAACGCCTTCCGCAACGAGGGCAAGCGGCTGGAGGGCAACCTGCAGAGCGAACTGGCCAAGGCCCAGGGACGCTACGAGGAGCTCATGCGCAAGGACCACACCTACAGCACCCAGGCCGAGGTGAAGGCCGACGAACAGGAGGTGCAGGCGCTGATGGCCCGCATCCAGGACATGCAGGCCCGCGGCGAACGCCAGATGGCCGAGATGGAGGTGCGCATGTTGGAGGAGATCAGCAACGAGATCATGGCCTTCCTCACGGACTACAACAAGGCCGCCGGTCACGACTACATCTTCAGCGTGCAGAGCGGTGGACAGATCTGGGTGGGCAACCCGTCCCTGAACATCACCGAGCAGGTGATCGCCGGGCTCAACGCCCGCCACCGGAACGCGCGCCCGAGCGCCACACAGCAGCCCCCGGCCGCCAAGCCCGCGACCGCCCCATGAACGAACGCCTCCGCCAGGAGCGGCAGGACAACGTGGCCGCCTACGTGGTGCGCATGTGGCACCTGGAGGATGTGCTGCGCGCGGTGCAGTTCGACCCCGATGCCATCCGCACCCGGCTGGTGGAACCCATGGACGTGGATGACGAGCAGAAGCGTCTTGCCCAGGCGTGGTACACCGACCTGGCCGAGCGCATGGTGCAGCAGGGCCTGAGCCGCCAGGGCCATCTGCCCGAGGTGACCGAGGCCATCACCGACCTGGAGGCGCTGCACCACGCGCTGTTGAACGTGCTGGAGGACCCCGCCTATGTGCGCCGCTACATCGATGCGCGCGAGGACATCGACAGCCTGAACCGTCAGCGTGAGGACGAAGAGCCCGCGGGCGTGGTGGAGACCTGCTTCACCGGCCTGTACGGCGTGATGCTGTTGCGGGCCCAGGGGCGCGCGGTGAGCGAGGCCACCAGCGCCGCCGACGGCCGCATCCGCGCCCTGCTCGAAGCCCTCAGCACCCACTACCGCCACATGCGGAAGCTGCCCGGCGTCAGCCTCAATTGAGCACCGCCGATCTTCGCACCGGCCGCTCCCTGGCACGGTCCTCGCCGGTCACGCACCCCATGCGCTCCGCCCCGCTGCTCCTCACCGCATCGCTTGTCCTCATCGGGGCCGCCCATGCCCAGGACACCGCGCGCATCGAGGTGCTCAACGCCGACGTGTGGCGCTTCGATGAGGCCATCGCCCCAGGCGCTCAACGCCTGCAGGGCCATGTGCGCTTCCGCCACGCCGGGGCCGTGATGTCCTGTGACAGCGCCTGGCTCTACGAGGACCAGCGGGTGAAGGCCTTCAGCGACATCCGCATCCTGCACGGGGACACGCTGACCATCACCGGGCGCCAGCTGGAGTACGAGGCCGCGCAACGCAGGGCCGCCCTCAGCGGCGGCGTGCGCCTCACCGATCCGGGCAGCACACTGGACACCGAGCTGTTGGTGTACGACCTGGGCGAGCGCGCCGCCACGTACACCGGCGGCGGCACCCTGGTGAGCCTCCGCCAAGGCGACACCCTCACCAGCCGTCAGGGCACCTACCTCACCGGGCAGCGACGGTTCATCTTCAGCGGCGATGTGCGGCTCCGTCATCCCGAACGCAGCATCACGGCCGATACCCTGCACTACCTCACGGCCTCGGCCACCGCCGAGTTCCACGGGCCCACGGTGATCGCCCAGCGCGACAGCCGCATCACCTGCGTCGCCGGCACCTATGACACGCGCGATCGCCGGGCCCGCTTCACGCAGCGCGCCACCATCACCACCGACGGCCAGCAACTGAGCGGCGACAGCGTGCACTACGACGGGCAGGACGGCATCGGCCAGGCCTGGGGCGACGTGGTGGCCACCGACACCGCCAACGGCACCACCGTGCTCGGCGACCGCGGCCACCATGACCAACGCACGGGCCACAGCTTCGTCACCGGCCGCGCACGCCTGTTGCTCCGGTCGGACGAGGACACCCTGTTCCTGCACGCCGACACGCTCTTCGCGGCACCCGACACCGTGGCGGACAAGCGCCGCATCACCGCGCGCCGCGGGGTGCGCCTCTACCGGGCCGACCTGCAGGGCGTGTGCGACACGCTGGTGTACACCACGGCCGACAGTCTGATCCGCATGTTCCACCGGCCCGTGCTCTGGAGCGGCCGCGACCAGGTGTCGGCGCGCCACATCCGCATCCAACTCGCCGATGGCCGCGTGGACCGACTCTTCGCGGAGGGCGACGCCTTCATGGCGGCCCGGGTGGACAGCACACACTTCGATCAGGTGAGCGGCCGCACCATGACAGGCCATTTCGTGGACAACGAACTGGACCGCCTGCTGGCCGAAGGCAACAGCCGAACCCTCTACCACGCCCAGGAGACGAAGGACTCCGTGAAGACCGTCGTGGGCGTCAACCGCGCGGACTGCGCCCGGCTGTTGGTGCGCGTCCGCGATGGCGAAGTGGCCAGCGTCACCTTCCTCACCCAGCCCGAGGCGGTGCTGTATCCGGTGGACCAGGTGCCGATGGAGGACCGCATGCTGCCCGGCTTCGCGTGGCGTGAGGCCGAGCGGCCGAGCGATCGCGACGACATCCTGCGCCGACAGGAGGTCCCGGCCACCACGCCCTGATCAGGGGAAGCTGCGCATCCAGCTGTCGGCCGGTCGCACGCGGAAACGCTCGCGCAGGTCGCCCACCTTGGGACCAGGTCGTCTTACACGATGTTGTCCAGCTCGATGAGCCCATCGGCGAGCAAGGTGGGCAGCTGCCGCCATCAGCGATCGAGCTGGCTCAATGCCGCCAAGCCGGCCGTTAGATATCGATCTTATAGTACGTGAGCCCACTGAGCTCCAGTTTCATCGTGGACCAGATAGGGCCGGGCCCATATTCCCAGTTCGCAGGAACATCCACGGAGTCGATGGCTGTCGGTGGCAACGTGATCTCCTCCCGGAAGGAGCCGATGTGCAGGACCCCGCTCCGGATCAGCGCCCTCCCCGTGTGCTCATCGTTGTGCCTACAGGACTCACCCTTGAACTTCGCGGAGTAACGGCCATCGCCGTTCGCTTCGATGAGCATCCAAGGGCGGCATTCCGTATCAACGCTCTTCCAGAAACCCTCATAGTTCTCGTCCACTTCAGGGGCTTCTTTGCCGCAGGAGGAGGCCATCAAAGCCAGGGCACCCAACCCACACCATTGGATCAGCTTGAACTTGTTCATGGCACACATGGTCGCTTGGTCGAAGATAGGCGAGCGCCTCCGGTCGGCGGTCATCAGAACTGATGAACTTCTTGCACCCAGCGTGCTATCAAGATGGCGCCCGAGCGTGAGCGGCAGCGGGCTTCCACTTCAGTCCCGGAGGTCAACAGGCCATCCAACATGGTGCGGAGCAAGACCTCGCCGAAGAGGATGGCCACCGGGCTGCTGCCCTTGGGCGATCCCGAAGGTGTGGATCGTGTACGGCGCGCCCTGATCAGAGGAAACGACGCATCCAGCTGTCGGCGAGCCTCACACGGAAGCGTTCGCGCAGGTCGCCCACGGTGGGCACCAGGTCGTCGTACACGATGGTGTCCAGCCCGATGAGCCCTTCGGCGAGCAAGCTGGGCAGCTCCTGCAGACGCACGCCCTGCACGCGCCCTTCACGCTCCACCACCACCACCATGCGGTCGGTGAGCATCAGGTTGAGGTCCTGTTCCAGCTGCTTGATGAAGCCCACGCTCTTGTCGATGCTGCACCCGCTGGCCTGGGCCTGCGCCTCGTCCACCGCCACCACCACGAAGCGGTCGTGCAGCACATCCACGCACGCGTCCAGCGGGGCCCCATGCGCGGCCCAAGTGGCCGTGAAGACCGCCCCGCGTTCGCGGATGAGCCGCTGTTCGGCCTGCCCGAGATCACGCGCCGCCTTGTACACCCAGGCCCGCGCATGCGCAGGCATGTCCATCACCGTCCGGGTCCGTTGTGCCGCTTCCATGTCGCAAAGTTGTGAACGTTCCGTACCCCTGTACGCTCCCGGTGCGCTCCGTGTTCACCGCAAAGCGTCGATCTTTCGTCTTTCCTTGCGATCATGAACCGTGCCATCCTCCGCGCTGCGCATGTAGCGCTCCTCCTCCTCCCCGCCCTGCTCCACGCCCAGCAGGACACCGCACGTTGGCTACGCAATGCCGCCATCAGCCCGGACGGCCGCACCATCGCCTTCTGCTACCAGGGCGACATCTGGCGTGTGCCGGCCGAGGGGGGCGATGCCGCGCCCCTGACCACCAACGAGGCCTTCGACCACTCCCCGGTGTGGAGCCATGACGGCACCCGCCTCGCCTTCACCAGCAACCGCCATGGAGGCAACGACGTGTTCGTGATGCCCGCCGGCGGGGGTGCCCCCACCCGCCTCACCTTCCACGGCAGCGGGGAGACCGCCACCGACTTCACCCCGGACGACACCCAGGTGATCATCTACGGCCACCGGCAGGACGACATGAGGAACCAACAATTCCCCGTGGGCGGGCTCGGCGAGCTCTACACGGTGCCCAGCGCGGGCGGCCGCCCCCTGCAGCTGAGCACGATCGCGATGGAACGCGCACGGTTCAACCCCGCCGGCACCCTCATCGCTTACCACGACCGCAAGGGCTACGAGGACAGCTGGCGCAAGCACCACACCAGCTCGGTGACGCGCGACATCTGGACCTACGACCCGGCCACCCGCGCCTTCAAGCAGCTCACCACCTTCGCCGGCGAGGACCGCAACCCGGTGTGGAGCAAGGACGGCGGAACGATCTACTACCTCAGCGAGGAGAGCGGCTCGTTCAACGTGCACAAGATGCCCGCCTCGGGCGGGACGAGCACTGCGGTGAGCCGCTTCACCGACCATCCCGTGCGCTACCTGAGCATCAGCGACGGCGGCATGCTGTGCTTCAGCCACCGCGGCGAACTGTACACCATGACCGATGGCGGCAGCCCCCGCCGCGTACCCATCCGGATCGTCACGGACGGGCGGTACGACCCCGAGCGCACGGTCGATGTCAACAAGGCCGACGAGTTCGCGGTGAGCCCGAACGGCAAGGAGGTGGTGTTCGTGCACCGCGGGGAGGTCTTCGTGACCTCGGTGGCCGAGGGCACCACACGCCGCATCACCAACACGGCGGAGCAGGAGCGCAACGCCAGTTTCAGCCCCGACGGCCGCAGTATCCTGTACGCCAGCGAGCGCGGCCGGAGCTGGGACCTCTATACCACCAGCCTCACCCGCGAGGAGGAGAAGTACTTCTTCAATGCCACCGTGCTGAAGGAGGAACCCCTGCTGAGCACAGCGGCGGAAGAGTTCCAATGCGCCTATTCGCCGGACGGCAAGGAGGTGGCCTACCTGGAGGAGCGCACCACCCTGAAGGTGCTCAACCTGGCCTCGAAGCAGACGCGCGTCATCGTGCCCGGCGACCGCAACTACAGCTACGCCGATGGCGACCAGTGGTACGAATGGAGCCCGGACAGCAAGTGGTTCCTCGTGGGCTTCCTGCACAAGGAGCAATGGATCGGCCAGGTGGGCCTGGTGAGCGCTGAAGGCGGCCCCGCCTCCGCCGGTGCTACGGCGGACAAGAAGGACATCTTCGACCTCACCCGCAGCGGGTATGGCGGCGACATGCCCACCTGGGCCATGAACGGCGAGGCGATCATCTTCCTCAGTGCGCGCGATGGCCAGAAGAACCACGCCAGCTGGGGCGGCGAGGCCGATGCGTACGCCTACTTCCTCACCCGCAAGGCCTACGATCGCTTCCGCCTCTCCAAGGAGGAGGCCGCCCTGCTGAAGGAGGAGGAGGACAAGAAGAAGAAGGAGGAGGAAGAGAAGGGCGGTGACAAGGCGAAGAAGGACAAGGACAAGAAGGACAAAGAGGCGAAGGAAGGCCAGCCCGAGGAGGTGAAGCCCATCACCATCGAGCTCGAGGGCATCCGCGACCGAAAGGTCCGCCTCACCCCCAACAGCAGCGCCCTGAGCGATGCCGTGCTCAGCAAGGACGGCGAGAAGCTCTACTACCTCGCCGCCTTCGAGAAGGGCGCCGACCTGTGGCAGTACGAGATCCGCACCCGCGAGGCCAAGATCCTCAACAAGATGGGCGACGGATGGGCCCACAGCCTCACCTGGGACAAGGACGGCAAGCAGCTCTTCTACATGAACAACGGGGCCATCAACCGGTACGACATCGAGAAGAACGAGAACAAGGGGGTCGGCATCAGCGGCGAAATGGTGCTGAACGAGCGCGCCGAACGCGCCTACCTGTTCGAGCACATCTGGCGGCAGGTGAAGAAGAAGTTCTACCGCGTGGACCTGCAGGGTGTGGACTGGGACCGGTACAAGGCCGAGTACCAGCGCTACCTGCCCCACATCAACAACAACTTCGACATGGCGGAGCTCTGCAGCGAGATGCTCGGCGAGCTGAACGCGTCGCACACCGGCGCCGGCTTCAGGAAGGAGATGCCGAACGGCGACCGCACCGCCACCCTGGGCTGCTTCTTCGCCAACGAGGCCGGTCCGGGCCTGCGCATCACCGAAGTGATGGACCGCAGCCCGCTGGTGCTGCAGGGCACCAAGGTGAAGGCCGGGCACGTGATCGAGAAGGTCGACGGTGTGGCCATCACCGCCGACATGGACTGGGCGAAGCTCTTCAACCGCAAGGGCGGCAAACCCACCCTGCTGAGCCTGTTCGACCCCAAGGGCAACACCCGCTGGGAGGAGACCGTGAAGCCGCTCGAGGAGGGCGCCGAACAGGACCTGCTCTACCGCCGCTGGGTGGAGCGCTGCCGGCACCTGGTGGACAGCCTCAGCGGCGGCCAGCTCGGTTACGTGCACGTGGAGGGCATGGACGACCAGAGTTTCCGCGTCGTGTACGAGGAGGCCCTGGGCCGCTACCACGACAAGAAGGGCCTGGTGGTGGACACCCGCTTCAACGGCGGTGGCTGGCTGCACGACGACCTGGCGACCTTCCTGAACGGCAAGACCTACATGACCTTCCTGCCGCGCGGGCAGAAGCTCGGCACCGAACCGCACTTCAAGTACCAGCGCCCCAGCGTGGTGGTGATGAGCGAGGGCAACTACAGCGACGCCCACATGTTCCCCGTGACCTACCGCGCGCTCGGCATCGGCAAGCTGGTGGGCATGCCCGTGCCCGGCACCGGCACCGCCGTGTGGTGGGAGGGCCTGCAGAACGGCATGTGGTTCGGCATCCCACAGGTGGGCATGGTGGACAACACCGGCAACTACCTGGAGAACCAGCAGCTCGATCCGGATGTGAAGCAGCCCCTCGATCCGGGGGTGGTCTCACAAGGGCGTGACCAGCAGCTGGAGGCGGCGGTGAAGGCGCTGTTGGGGGACTGACCCCAGCGCTATCCGAAGCGTTCGGTCAATTCGGCCGGCTCAAAGACCTTGATCCGACTGGTCGAGAAGTCCTTCGCATTGCAGGTGACAATGGCGTCGACCTTGCCGGCGTCCAGTGCCGCGAAATGCTGAACGCCGTCCTCGAGGTCTTCGAACTTGCTGCTGAAGGACGCATGAAAATGCGCCTCGCCGATAGGAACGACCTTGACCAAGGCCAGTATGGACTCCATCGCGTCAACGACCCGTGGCCGGTCGACACGCGTGCGGCTGATGCGCCACTTCTGACTGACCACATGCATCACATTGGCCAGGACCACGGGCGTCGTGACCGCTTGTACCGACCCCGCTTCCACCAGGTCCATCACGCGTTGCGCATCGGATGATTGGAGCTCGTTCCCATCCAACGCCGCGATGATCACATCGCTATCCAGGAAGATCCGCATCAGGCGCGCTGCTTCTTCCGTGTCCGCGGTGCGGCAGTGGCCCTCCTCACCAATTTTCCGAAGCGGTCGTCCCGCTTCATGTCAGCCGTCGTGAGCCCCAGGGTACCACCCCAGCGTTGGCTCCACGTCCTTGCGGGCGGCGTATCGGTCGTCAGTTTGTCGATCATCTCCTCCACGAGCTCGCTGACGGACTTCTTCCGCTTACGGCCAAAGGCCTTGACGCGCTTCACCTTGGCACTGTCGATGCTGAGGGTGAGCTTGGTCTTCATGGCGATCAAATGTACGTAATCAAGAACCGGATACGTAGTCAAGACCAAATTGACCTTGCCCCGTTAGTCACTTCAGGAGAACCTGCCTTCCTCTGATCCTCCTTCCATTCAATTTCGAATCGACGGAAAGGATCACTGCTTCATATTCGAAGCCTTCAGGACCAGCATCAACTATGGAGACCTTCAGTGTGTCCAAAGAGCTGATCGGCCCCTGATCACCTGTCAGCACCGTTCTCCCGAACAACATGTATGTACAGCTATCCAACCAGATCACCCTGGAACGCGAGACAAGCCCTATGGCCGGTAGTTCCTCGACCTGCTCATTCCACGTTCTCGTCAGCACGTATCGTGTGTCCTGAGTTCCAACGTCCTCAAATCTTCCGATCCGAGCCAGCGCACAATCCGTTCGATCAGATCGGGCACCGGGGACGCCACACGAGCCAATGAGGATGACGCTGACAAGCCCGAATGAGCGCAAACGTGTCGCGGTCAGATCCATCCCTTCCTCAGAGCTCCCCCGCCTCCGCGATCAATTCCGCCACATCCAACACCTTCACCTCCCCTTCCTTGTTGAACTGCTTCACGCCGTCCGTCAGCATCGTATTGCAGAACGGGCACCCGGCGGCGATGACGTCCGGGGCGGCGGCCAGGGCCTCCTCGGCGCGTTCGTGGTTCACCTCCCGCGTACCGGGCTCGGCCTCCTTGAACATCTGGGCGCCGCCAGCACCGCAGCACAGACCGTGCGCCCGGCTCCGCTTGAGCTCCACCAGCGCGGCGTCCAGCTTCAGCAGCACTTCGCGCGGCGCCTCGTACTCGCCGTTGCCCCGGCCCAGGTAGCACGGATCGTGGAAGGTGATCCGCTTGCCCTTGAAATCGCCGCCCTCCACCTTGATGCGCCCTTCCTTCAGCAGCGCGTTGATGAACTGCGTGTGGTGGAGCACCTCGTACGTGCCGCCCAGCGCGGGGTATTCGTTCTTCAGGGTGTTGAAGCAGTGCGGGCAGGCGGTGACGATGCGCTTCACCCCGTAGCCGTTCAGCACGGTCACGTTCTGCAGCGCCTGCATCTGGAAGAGGAACTCGTTGCCGGCCCGCCGGGCGGGGTCGCCGGTGCAGGTCTCCTCGGTGCCCAGCACGGCGAACTTCACCTTGGCCGCGTGCAGGATGCGCACGAAGGCCTTGGTGATCCTGCGCGCCCGGTCGTCGAAGCTTCCGGCGCAGCCCACCCAGAACAGCACGTCCGGGGTCTCGCCGGCGGCCAGCATGTCGGCCATGGTGGGGATGCGGATCGGCTCGGTCATCGGTTGGTTCATGGGTCGACCGGTGGGTCGGGGGTGCGGGTGCGATCGATCAGTGGTCCTCGAATACCTCCACGGTCGCGCTCCGCTCCACGAGGTCGGTGAAATGGCCCTCGTAGCGGGTGGCCCGCACTTCGCGGTCGTCGATCCAGTGGTAGTTGCCGCCGCGGGGCTTGCCCATCACCATGCCGTGGTACTTGAAGCCGTGCCTGTTCAGCCACTGCTCCGTCACCGCGCGGTGCTCCTCGGTGCGGCTGGTGAAGAAGGTGATGATGTGCCCCTCGTCGTACCACGCGTTCAACTTCTCCACGGCCTCGGGGAACACCTCGGCCTCCGCCATGCGCCAGGGCTCCTCGTTGGGGATGTCCTCGCAGATGGTGCCGTCGATGTCGATGAGGAAGTTCTTCATCCCCGGCGGCAGCTTGGGGCTCACCCGCTTGCCGTTCTCGGTGGTCTCGATCAGCGTTGGATTCTTCATGGCTCGTGCGTTCTATGCCGGCATCAGGACCGGGTCCAGTCCATGCGCTTGTCCGGGCCGAAGGCCCAGGGTGCGCCGTTGTTCTCCACGTTGTTGAACATGCCGGTGAGGGCCGCCCGCGTACTGCTCTCCTCCATCACCTTGTAGCGGCGCATCTGCATGATGATGTCCACCGGGTCGATGTTCACCGGACAGGCCTCGGTGCACGCGTTGCAGGTGGTGCAGGCCCACAGCTCCTCGTCGCTGATGCGGTCGTGCAGGCTCCGGCCATCGTCCTCCCACTTGCCCTTCGCGTCGATCACCTTCCCCACCTCCTCCACCCGGTCGCGTGTGTCCATCATGATCTTGCGCGGGCTCAGCAGCTTGCCCGTGAGGTTGGCCGGGCATTCGCTGGTGCAGCGGCCGCATTCCGTGCAGGTGTAGGCGTCCAGCAGGTTCTTCCAGCTGAGGTCGAACACGTCCTTCGCGCCGAAGCGCTCGGGCATCTCCACGCCGGCCACGGTGCGCGGGGCGGTGGGCTCCGGCGGCGGAACGGCCGGGTCCAGCATGCTCCGTACCTCGCCGGTGATCCGCGGCATGTTGGCCACCTGCGTCCGCGGCTCCAGCTTGCTGTACCAGGTGTTCGGGAAGGCCAGCAGGATGTGGAGGTGCTTGCTCACCACCAAGTAGTTGAGGAAGGCGAGGATGCCGATGATGTGGAACCACCAGCACGCACGCTCGATGAGGTGAAGTGTTTCAGAGCTCATAGAGCCAAATCCTCCCCAAGCTGCAATCCACTGGCTGACCGGGAACGAGCCCGCCATATGCGGCGACCTTTCCATCAGGACCATGTCCGCCGCGTTCATGGTGAGGAAGGCGCTCATCAGCAGGATCTCGGTGACCAGGATGATCATGGCGTCCTTCGACGGCCAGCCCTTCATCTCGGGCTTATGGAAGCGTGGCAGCCGCAGCACGGCCCGGCGGGCGATGAAGGCGATGCACGCCACCAGCACGCCCAAGGCCAGCACCTCGAAGGCGCCGATGAGCACGTCGTACAACCCGCCCAGGAAGGCGAACACGCGGTGGGTGCCGAACACGCCGTCGATCACGATCTCCAGCACTTCGAGGTTGATGATCACGAAGCCGGCGTAGATGAGGATGTGCAGGAGGCCCGCCACGGGACGCACCACCATCTTGCTCTGGCCGAGGGCCACGCGCGCCATCACGGCCCAGCGCTCGGCCGGCCGGTCGGTGCGGTCCTCATCGCGGCCCAGCAGGATGTTGCGCCGGATGCGCATCACCTGCCGCCCGAACCAGGCGCCGGCGCCCGCCAGCAGCACCACGAAGACGATCTGCCCGATGCTCATTCCGTCGTTCCGTTGCGCACCGCGTCGCCGATGCGTTGCACGTCGCTGTCGCTCAGCTTCGGCAGCTTGTCCTTCTTCCCGAACACGGAAACATGCACGTAGCGGTTCGGGTTCAGCCGCACGTCCTCCAGCAGCAGGTCCAGCTCGTTGCTGGCCCGCTCCAGGTTGCGGTACAGGCTGTCGTCGGTCATCAGCTGGCCCAGGGTGCCGTTGCCCTCGCGCAGGCCGCCCATGATGGTGCGCGCCTCGGCCATGGTGCTGTCCAGCGAGGCCAGCGTGCGCTGGATGCTGCCGTTGGCCAGGATGGCGGCGGTGGTGTCCAGGTTCTGCAGGATGCGGGTGATCTGCACGTTGTTGTCGCGCAGGTTGCCGCTCACGCTCTCCAGGTTGCCCAGCGTGGCGCTGATGGTCTGGCGCTCCACGGCGATCAGCTCGTTGAGCTGCCGGGCGGCCTTGTCCAACGATCCCAGCGTGGACCGGATGCTCGACAGGCTGCTGTCGATGTCGTTGCGGGCCTTGGGGTTCAGCACCTGCTGGAAGGCGGTGAGCACCGAATCGACGCTCACCAGCATGGTCTCGGCCTTGCGCTTCAGCGGGTCGATCTGCTGGCCCAGCGCCTCGGTGAGGCCCGGGGTGACGTCGCCCATGAGCGTGTCGCCCGGTTCGGCGAGCACCGCGCTGTCGCCCAGCATCAGCTCGGTCCACTTGTTCAGCAGGTCGCCCTTGATGCGGATGCGCGTGTCGCGCGGCAGCTTCAGGTCGTCCTTGTTCAATTGGAAGGAGACCACGATGAGCCCGCCGGGGCCCGGCAGCAGGTCGGTGCCCACCACGCTGCCCACCTTGTATCCGTTGAGCAGCAGCGGTGAGGTCTCGGCGATGCCCGAGATGTCGGTGTAGACGGCGTGGTACACATTGCGCCGCTGCAGCAGGTCAAGCCCCTTGAGGTAGTTGACGCCGAAGACCAGGAGCAGCGCTCCAGCGATGACCATCAGGGCGATGGAGTACTCCCGTTTGAGCTTCGGCAATGCCTGTCGTTATTGGCCCTGGGCGAATTTAACGGCTTCCTGCAGATCGATCCGGACGCCATCGCGGAAGGCCACGATGAAGGCGCCGTCGTATCCCTTCTCCCGGCACAGCTTCTGCACGGCCCGCGCCCGCTCCAGCGTAGGCTCGTCGCCCACCGTGTAGCGGTACAGCTCATTGCCGCGGTGCTCCTCCGCGCCCTCCAGGCCCTTGAAGTTCTTCGCCGTGGGCTCGATGCGTTTGCTGGAGGTGACCACCTGCACCTTGAAGCGTACGCCCGAGGCGGCCGGCTCGGGTACGGGGGGCTTGGGCGTGTCCACCACGGGCGCCGGCGCGGTGAGCTCCACGCCCTCCACGGTGGCCTTGTACTCCTTGAAGGCACGGTAGATGGCGGAGGCCATGTAGTCCTGGCCCTGGTCGCCCTGCAGGAAGTCCTCCTCGTTGGCGTTGGTGAGGAAGCCCAGCTCGATGAGCACGCTGGGCATGGTGGTGTAGCTGATCACCAGGAAGCCGGCCTGTTTCACCCCGCGGTCCGGCCGCCCCACCCGGTCCTTGAACTGCTTCTGGATGAGGGCACTGAGCAGCAGGCTGTGGTCCAGGTGCACGTTCTGCCGCAGGCTCAGGGCGATCATGCTCTCCGGGTCGGTGGGGTCGTAGCCGTCGTACTTCAGCTCGTGCCCGTCCTCCAGCAGGATGGCCGCGTTCTCCTTCTGCGCCACCTTCATGTTGGCCTCGGTCTTGTGCAGGCCCATCACGTAGGTCTCGCAGCCATGCGGTTCCTTGTTGTCGTTGGCGTTGCAGTGGATGCTGATGAAGACGTCGGCCTTGGCGCGGTTGGCGATGTTGCAGCGCTCGCGCAGTTCGATGAAGCGGTCGTCCTCGCGGGTGTACACCACCTTCACATCGGGGAAGGCCTCGGTGATGTATTTGCCCAGGAGCTTGGCCACATTGAGCGACACGTGCTTCTCGGTGGTCTTGTAGCGCCCGGTGCCGAGGTTGCCGGGGTCCTTGCCGCCGTGGCCCGCGTCCAGCACCACCGTGCGGATGCGGTTGACGTCGCCCATGGCGGGGCCCTGTGGCATGGTCCGTGCAGGCAGCAGCAGCGCCGCGCACGCGGTCAGCACGATGCGTACCACCGCCCTGGCGGCCGGGGAAGTCCCCCGGACGCGAAGCCCTATTTTCGGCCCGCGAATGGCGCCGGCGCGATGCATCTTCCCCACAGGGCGCGAAACTAGCGGGGCTCTGCGGCGGGGCCGGTCCTGGGAAATCGCATTTTTCATCACGTTCCTGTTGGTTGCCTCCGGCCCGCCGGCCCTGGGCCAGGCGCTGGACGCCCCGGTGACCTACAACGCCCGCGACAGCATCCGGTACGACCTGCAGCAGCAGATCGTGTACCTCTTCGGCGCCGCCCAGGTGCAGTACAAGGGCGTGGCGCTCACGGCGGACCGCATCGAGTACCACTTCAAGAACGAGGAGGCCCGGGCCCATGGTGTGCCCGACAGCAGCGGTGCGGTGGTGGGCAAGCCCGCCTTCGACCAGGAGGGCCACCGCATCGAGGCCGACAGCATCCGCTACAACTTCCGCACGCAGAAGGGGCTGATCAAGGAGGTGCGCACCAGCGAGCAGGAGACCTACGTGCAGGCCCGGGTGAGCAAGCGCCACGGCGACGGCGAGGTGCACAGCAAGGGCGGACTGCTCACCACCTGCGACCGGCCCCGGCCGCATTACCACTTCCGCGCCAGCCGCATGATGGTGATCCCCGACGACAAGATCGTCACCGGCGCGGCCGTGATGAAGGTGGGGCCCGTGCCCACGCCGATCGCGATCCCCTTCGGCTTCTTCCCCAACAAGCGCGGCGGCACCAGCGGCGTGCTGATGCCCACCTACGGGGAAAGCCCCACGCTGGGCTTCTTCCTGCTCAACGGCGGCTATTACCGGCTGCTGGGCGAGCACGCCGACCTGAGCGTGACGGGCGACATCTACAGCCGCGGCAGCTGGGCCCTGCGCGCCAGCACCCGCTACCGCACCCGCTACCGCTACAACGGCGCCCTGCAGGTGGACCACAGCACGCAGCGCAACAGCATCCCCGACTACCCCGACTTCAGCCGGCAGCGCAACTTCTTCGTGAAGTGGAACCACACCATGGACACCCGCGCCAGCCTGAGCGACCGCTTCACCGCCAGCGTACACGTGGGCACCAGCAACAACTTCCGCAACAACTTCAACAGCAGCACGATCGATTACCTGAGCAACACCTTCCAGAGCAACATCGGCTGGACGCACCTGTGGCCGGGAAAGCCCTTCACCCTGGCGGTGAACCTGCGGCACGCCCAGAACACCGGCAACCGCTCCTTCAACCTCACCGTGCCGGCGCTCACCTTCAACATGAGCCGCATCCTGCCCTTTCAGCGGCGCGTGTCCACCGGGCGGTGGTTCGAGCAGATCGGCGTGGCCTACGCACTGGCCTTCGACAACCAGTTGAACACCACCGAGGAGCGGCTCTACTGGGCCAACCTGCCCACCCTGATGCGCGAGCTGCGCAACGGCGTGCGGCAGGGCGCCACCCTGAGCTCGGCGTTCAAGACGCGCTTCTTCACGGTGAACCCGGAATTCACCATCACCGAGCGCTGGTACTTCGAGCGGCTGCGGCAGGAGTACTACGCCGAAGGCGACACCGTGCTCGCCAACGAGGTGCCGGGCTTCACGCGCAACGGCGACTGGGTGGCGGCGGCCACCATGACGAGCAAGCTTTACGGCATGTACCAGTTCAGCGGCCGTTGGTTGAAGGCCGTGCGGCACGTGCTGACGCCGAGCGTGCGGCTGAGCTACCGCCCCGACCTGGACCCCACGGTGGACGTGTTCGCGCCCGACGGGTCCGTGGCCTCCACCTACAACCCCTTCCAGAACGGCATCTACGGCTCGTCGCCCGCGGGCGAGAGCGGCCAGGTGGGCCTGGGCCTCATCCAGAGCCTGGAAGCCAAGGTGCGCAACGCCAAGGCGGGCGAGGAGGACCAGCAGGCCTTCCGCAAGGTGAAGCTGCTCGACTTCGTGGGCCTGAACACCAGCTACGACTGGATCCGCGACTCGCTCAACTGGTCGCCCGTGAACCTCAGCGCCCGCACCACCCTGCTGAACCGCGTGAACGTGAACTTCGTGAGCGTGTGGGACCCCTACGCGGTGAACGCGCAGGGCCAGCGCATCGAACGCGCCGAGGTGGACCGCAGCGGCGCCCTCGCCCGCCTCACCGCCATGAACGTGGCCGTGGGCTTCGACCTGAAGAGCAAGCGCTACGGCCAGGCCCCCGCCGCGCCGGGCGAGCAGCCCGTGGTGGGCGAGTCGGACCCCAACAAGGGCGCCGCCATCGACTTCAACATGCCGTGGCGCCTGAGCGTGAACTACAGCTACGACCTGAACCCCAGCTACGTGGACGGCCTCGAGGACCAGGAGCGCCAGAGCGTGCTGTTCAACGGCGACGTCACCCTGTTCAAGTACTGGAAGCTCGGGGTGTCCAGCGGCTATGATGTGGTGGCCGGTGAATGGACGCCCAGCTCGTTGAACCTGTACTGGGACCTGCACTGCTGGGAGTTCAACGTGAACTGGATCCCCAACGGCATCCGCCAGAGCATCAGCCTGCAGCTGAACGTGAAGGCCAGCGTGCTGCGCGACCTGCGCTACCAGTGGACGCGGCCCATCGGCAACGACAACCTGTTGCGATGATCAACCGGACGGCGCGTTGAGCCAGTTGCGGATGATCCGCCCCCCTTCCGGCGTCAGCACGCTCTCCGGATGGAACTGCACCCCGCAGGCCGGGTACCGCGCATGCCGCACCGCCATGATGACGCCGTGCTCGCTGCGGGCGGTGATGCGCAGGTCCGTCGGCAGCGTGTCCGGATCGGCGGCCCAGCTGTGGTAGAGGCCCACGGGGAACCGATCGGGCAGGCCGGCGAAGAGCGGATCGCGCGGCTCCTCCGGCAGGCAGTCCACCGGTACGCCATGCATCACCCGCGCCTGGTTGTAGAGCGTGCCGCCGCACAGCTCCACCAGCGCCTGCAGGCCCAGGCACACGCCCAGCACCGGGTGCGTGGGCAGGAGGGCCGCCAGCAGCGGCCTGGTGATGCCCGCCTCGTTCGGCAGGCCGGGACCCGGCGAGATGACGATGCGGTCGTAGCGCGCCGCCTCGTCCACCGTGATGGCATCGTTGAGCACCACGTCCACCTCGGCATGCGGCGCCAGCAGGTGGTGCAGGTTCCAGGTGAAGCTGTCGTAGTTGTCGAGCAGGAGGATGCGCACGGCGGGGCGAAGATCGTGCGGGGGCGGTGCACCGTCCGTCACTGATGAACCCGATGGCCGTAGCCTGATTCAGCAGGTGAAGGCAGCCGTGGTGCGAATGGCGGGCCAACTGTGCGCCGGTTTGTCTGTTTCCTGACGTAGCCCTTCCCTACCGGGTTTCTGTTCTGCGCCGTGTGGGGCCGGACCGGTATACGCGGGCCGGAACTTGGCTGGCAGCAAAGGTCGGCCGAAGGACCAGGACTCCTATCGTTGTACCTTCAAACGACCGGAAAAAGGCTTGAGGCGATATTTCCGACCGTCACGGGCAAATGCGATCGGAGACACCAACACGACCAGCTCGCCCCATCACAGGACCAAGCACCATCACGCGCACCAGCCCCGCGAAAATGAAGCGCTTCAACCACGTCGGGCATTCGCTAGATTTAACCCTCGTACCGAGTGAGGCGCTCACGAATACAACTCACCATGTCCAAGCCGGTTCAGTTCCGCATGGCGTTCATACAGGGCAGTCCATCCCTCAACGCCCACATCACAACCATGTATCACGCTCTTGCCAAATGGGCCGTCCGATTCCTGTTGATCGCGCCGATGTTCACCGAAGGCGCAGCAGCGCAACCGGGAACCGGTTGTGGAACACATCACGATAGTGTTCCTGGTAACCGAGCAGCTTCCTGTGGCGAGCAGTCATTCGCCTTCGAGAATAAATACCGCCGCAAGGAAACCTGGGTTACCGATCCCGCGACAACGCCGATTCGCACGCTGCATGTCAACCTGATCTTCTGGCGCTTCGCCGATGGTACGGGTAGTTATGCTGACACGCCGGCCAATCTGCTCCGAATGGACAGCGTCTTCTATTTCGTGGACAGGAACTACCGACGCAACGTGGCTTTGGACCATGTCCTGGGGTATCCGGTACCGTTCATTGACAGCTCAAGGGTCCGGATCGAACTGGACAGTGTCTACTTCATCGATGATCCCACACCGGATACCTCCTTGTACTGGACGAATGGATCCTTGAGCCACAATGATCTTCTTGACCAATACGTTTCGGTCAACTATCCGGACCGAACGCGCGCCTTGAACATTCACTTGACCCACTTGAGGCCGGGTATAACGGTTGACTATGGTGGTTATGCTCAACACGGATCGATCGAGACGTTTTACAAGACCACACCTGATATGAGCGGTTCCGCCATTCACGATTGGTGGTTATCGACACATTGGACCCATGAGATCGGACATACCTTCGACCTGAAACACACGTATGATGTTTCTGAACAGACCTGCAATACCAGCAACATCGATTTCCTTTGGGACCTCTTTGACACCACGGTCGTGTGCACAACTCCACCATGCGTTGGTGGTGTCTGCCTGATCCCGATCAACACGTGCAACAACATTCTTGCAGGTGCTGATGCGAACAACACCACGGCCTTGCAGATGGGGATCATGAATAGGTCCATCTCGATGGGCAACTTCTGGTCTCAACAGTCCGGTGCTCCGGACCACATGACCGGTTACGGACCTGCACCATTTAACGTAAGCACCGACGAGACCTGGGACTTCCCCATGAAAATGTATCAGGACCTAGTGGTCCGACCAGGAGCGACACTGACCCTCACCTGTGAGGTTCAATTCGTTCCGGGCGCCAAGCTCATCGTTGAGCCCGGTGCTCGGCTCATCAATAGACGGAGCGTTGCTCACGAACGAGGCCTACCACAGGACTTTCTGGCAGGGCATCGAGGTCCACGGCACCACCGGCCAACACCAGTACCCGGCCACGCAACCCGATCATCAGGGCCTGGTGGAACTGCGCAACGGCGCTGTGATCGAGCATGCCCGCGAAGGTGTGCGGCTCTGGGAGCCAGGCAACTACAGCAGCACGGGCGGGGTGCTCATCGCTCAGGACGCCACCTTCCGCAACTGCCGAAGGGCCGTGGAGGGCATGAAGTACGAAGGCTTCGCCGCCCACGACCCGAGCATCCGGCTACCCAACCGCACCCGCTTCAACCGGGTCCACTTTGTGGTGGACAATGACTACCGCGGCGGCACGGACTTCGACACCCATGTGAGCCTATGGGGCATGGAGGGGGTCAACTTCGTGGAGTGTACGTGGGAGAATCTCCAGAGCACCTTGACGGAAAGCGCGGACCTGGGCCACGGCATCACCAGCCACGAGAGCAGCTTCCGTGTGCTGCCAGGGTGCAGCAGCCTCCAGCAACTCGGCAGCCCCTGCCCGCCCGCCGATGTGCTGCCCAGCGTGTTCCGCAACCTCGACCATGCCATCCACGCCACCAACGGCAGCGGTCAGAGCTTCTCGGTGGACCGGGCCGCGTTCGAGAACAACGTCATCGGGGTCTACACCAACTCGGTCCATGGGTTCAGCGTCACACGCAACACGTTCGTCCTGGGTGAGCGCGCTGTAACGCTCGTAGGCCCCGTGGATGAGGCGCTGGAGGACTACCACAGGGGAGTTTTCTCACATGAGAGCCACGGCTTCATCATCGAGGACAACGCATTGAGCATGGCCAGCAACCCGCAGGCCGGGGCTGAAGGGATCGTCGTAGGCTACAACCGCGATTTCAACGATGTGGTGCGCCGCAACACGGCCAGTGGCCTGGAGGTGGGCTTCGTGGGAGAAGGCATTTGCAGCGACGTGCAGAACGGCGGTCTGGGCTTCATCGGCCTGCAGCACGAGTGCAACACCAACGTCAGCAACGGGGTGAACCATTGGGACCGGAAAGTCCTGACAGACGATGATTTTCAGTTACTACATACCATGCGCCTGAACCAGGGCACGGGGAGCACACCGGCCCGCAACCAGTTCGATCAGGAGACCGGCACCCTGGACGAGAGCGACTTCAAACGCACGAGCGAGAACGGGGTGCTCATGTACCACTACGGTGGCCTGGGGGATGTGGAACCGCTGGACAATACGCCGACCTGGGTGGAAACGGCATTTGCCTCGAACGACCCACCGGGCTGCCCGGCCCGTAGCTATCCGGTCGGTCGCCTCACCGGCGTGCAGAAGGCCCTCTTGGACGACTCGTTGGAGGACGGCAAGTTGGCCTACGGGAACCTGCGCTATGCGTACAACGCCCTGTTGGACGGCGGCAGCACTGATGCCGTGGTGGCCGAGATCAGCAGCGCATGGAGCGGGGACGCCTGGGACTTGCGCGACTACCTGCTCGGCCTGAGCCCCTTCTTGACCGTGGAGAGCTTGCAGGAAATGATCCAGGAGAACAAACTACCACAGGCCATGGCCCTGGAAGTGTGCCTGGCCAATCCGGAGGCCACCGCCCAGGAGGGCTTCACGGATTGGCTGCTGTATGAGGCCGATCACCCCATGCCCCTGTACATGGTGGAGCAGATCATGGCCAGTTGGCAGGAGGAAAGCACCCTGCGCGCGGTGATGGAGGGAGAAATGGCCGACCACCACCGGGCCATGAGCGCCGCCGCCGTGGAGCTGATCGCCGACCTGCGCGCGGATACCCTGCGCATGCAGATGGACAGCATCCTCCTGCACATTCAACAGTTACCTACGTGGAGTGCGCGCCTGGACGAGGCCACCTTGCACATGGAGCAGGGACAGTTCGCTGCCGCACGAGCGGTGCTGGACAGTCTGGAGACCCAGTTCACGCTGAAGCCTGCGGCGGAGGCCGAACGCGACCGCTTCCACGACCTGCTGAACATCCTGGAAGCCGTGCGCAACGACGACCGCACCGATGCGGAGCTGGACAGTGCGGAGGTGTCCGACTTGATCGCCTTCGCAGATGGGACCTACGACCGACCGGCGCACTGGGCACAGAACATCCTCTGCTTCCACTACGGGCTGTGTCGAGCTCCGCTCACCGGTGGTGATCCCAACCGGGCGCCCACGATCCAGAACACACAACCACGGGCGCCAAACGAGCAAAGCGCTTGGTTGAGGATCCATCCGAACCCGGCGAGTGCGTGGGTCGCTGTGGATTATTACCTAGGCCAGGAGGTCGTGAACGCCACCCTGCTGGTGCGCGATCTGATGGGCCGGGAGCTTCATCGCGCAGCGGTGAAGGGAGGAACGGGCCAGATCATCTGGGACACTCGGCAAGTGCCTGCCGGTAGCTACGCCCTAGTATTGCTCGGTTCCGTTGAGGGTCCGATCACGGAAACGCTCATCGTGCAACCATGAAGCACATGCGCCACTGGTGGCTGTGCTTCATGCTCATGGCACTTGGGACCATTCATGCGGCACATGCGCAACAACCTTTTGATCTGGACACCGCATTCAGGACTCCGATATCGGAGCGATACGTGAACTCCATCCTACCGCAAGCCGACGGCAAGTTGATCCTCTCCGGCCGCATGCTCTTCCCCGGGGCGTTGAATGAGCACCTTCTCGTGCGTATCGAACCGAACGGTGAGCTTGACCCCACCTACTATGCAAGCAGCCTAGGCGGGGGTAAGCTTAGATTCTGGAACGGTCTGGCCTATGTGGGAGCCAATAGTACCGTGCGCCGGATCTTGCCCAATGGATACGTCGATCCATCGTTCATTGGTATGAATACTGGACCGTACTTCTCCTCCGGCCAAGGCGGCGACTACCACGTGTACCCCGATGGTCGTGTGCTGATGTCCTGGCTCCATGTCCTGAGCGACAGTATCCGCGGCTTCGAGGGCTTCTATTGCCTAGTGTGGTTCACCAATACCGGATATCTGGACACCACGCAGACGCACCGAACCAGCGATAACGCCATCTCCTCGATCCACCAGCAGCCCGACGGCAAATTCCTCCTCAGCGGTATCTTCACCACCTACGAAGGACAACCAGTAGGTCGGATCTTCCGGGTACACCCGGACGGTGCATTGGACACCACCTTTCAAACTGACTTTGATTGGGGGGAGGCGAATGCGATATCCGTGTTAGGGGATGGGCGGATCCTGGCGAGCGGCTATATGATCCGCGATGGCATCTCGGATACCTTAAGGATGATCCGCTTAATGCCGGATGGTTCACTGGACCCTACCTTCAATAATGACCTCAGCGCCCCGGTCGAGGGTCTTGGCAACTACTCCACGCTACGGCACACCCTGCTTGTCGACGGTCGCATCGTTCTTCACGGTGGCTTCTACCAGGTGGACGGTGAGCCACGCAGTGGCATTGCCATGTTAACCCCGGACGGCGAGCTAAGCGATGATGCCTTCGCTGGTGGCGGGTGTGGAAACTACTTCGACCAGCTCAACAACACCAATGTGCACTCCTCGAGGGGAATGGCGCTCGCCCATGACGGTTCGTGGTACATCCACGGCAGCTACCATGGCTACGACGACGGCACGGTCAACGACAGCACCCAGCGCTTCGTGAGCCGCTTGTACGGGTTGGATGTGGGGGTGCAGGAACCGCAAGCGCCATGGCCCGGTGAGCTGACCCTGCATCCGAACCCAGCCGGAACATCCACCACGGTGCAGTTCAGCTCAGCGGCAACACGTGAATTGACCCTCGTCCTTCGCGATCCGCTTGGGCGCTTGGTCCATACGGAACGCCTACCCTACGGTCAGTCCGCGCACAGCATTGAACTGACGCACCTTCCGGAGGGGGTCTACCTGATCTCCGTGGAAGGCACCGCTGCCCCGTTCGCCCCAGCGCGACTGGTGGTCTCGCGCTAGCCGAGCGTGTACATCGGGTAACCGGCGAAGCGCTCAGGGCTTGCGCTCATCCACCATCAACCGATCCGCCGCCGGTCCAAGGATCCGCGCACCGTCCGTCACCCCAGGCGCTGGCGGATGCGATCGGCCGCTAGCTTGAGCGCATTCACCTGACGAAAAACCCATCCACCATGAACGACCAAAGCAACGCCCTGAACTGGTTCGAGATCGCCGTGGCCGACATCGATCGCGCGCAGCGCTTCTACGAGGCCGTCTTCGGCATCCACATGGAACCGATGGAGTTCCCCGGGCTGCAGATGCGCGCCTTTCCGGCGGACAGTATGAACGGCAAGGCCGGCGGCGCCCTGGCCAAGAGCGACAACCACAAGCCCAGCGCCGAAGGCGCCATCATCTACTTGAACGCCAACCCCGACCTGTCCGGGCCCTTGGGCCGCGTGGAGGCCAACGGCGGCAAGGTGCTCATGCCCAAGACCCACATCAGCGACGACATCGGCCACATGGCCTTCTTCCTGGACACCGAAGGGAACGCCGTGGCGATGCACTCGCAGGGGTAGGAGTGGCGAGTATCGAGTAGCCAGTGGCGAGCAGCGAGTGGATGAGATCACCACTCGCTACTCGCCACTCGCTCACTCGCCGTTCTTGCGGCCGATCCACCCCAGGTGCGTGTGCTGGAAGCTATCGCCGAACTTGAGGCCGTAGCCGAAGATGCGGTCCATGCTCGCGTGGCCATACAGGACGAGGCCGGCGATCAGCGGCGGGGTGGCGCGCAGCACGCCCATGTCCACCTGCCACAACGTGACCACCTCCATCAGGCCCGGGTTGGCGAACGCCAGCACCAGCGCGGCGACCGCCTTGTGGTGGAGCAGGTTGTAGGTGATGGCGCCCACCCGCGGGCTCACCAGGTAGCCCAGCATGCCGATGTCAGGCCCTAGCAGTAGCAGCGGGTACACCCACCACGCCACATCAGCGGCCATCAGCGTACCCGCGCACAGCAGGAACTGGGTGAGCTCTTCGAGACGGAGCAGGTTCTTCATGATCATCAAGTGACCGTTGATGGAGGTGTTGTGATCGGATGGAAGCCGTTGGGGTGAGTAGCGAGTGTGAGAGTGGCGAGTAGGACTCCACTCGCTACTCGCTCACTCGATACTCTCACACTCGCATACTCGTCCACCATGACCTACCACGTGATCCCCACCGGGCAATGGTCGCTGCCCATCACCTCGTTGAGGATGAAGGCGTCCTTCACCTTTGTCTCGAAGCCCTTGGTGACGAGCACGTAGTCGATGCGCCAGCCCACGTTCTTGGTGCGCGCGCCGAAGCGCTGGCTCCACCAGCTGTACTTCACCACGTCGGGGTGCCGGTGGCGGAAGCTGTCCACCCAGCCGGAGGCGAGCAGCGCGCTCAGGCCGTCGATCTCCTGCTGCGTGTAGCCGCTGGTCTTGTTGTAGTTGTCCTTGGGCCGGGCGAGGTCGATGGGCTGGTGGGCCACGTTGAGGTCGCCGGTGACGATGACGGGCCGCTTGCCTTGGGCGAGCTTGTTCACATAGGTCCTGAACGCCGCATCCCACTCGCCGCGGTAGCCCAGCCGCTTCATGCCCTCGCCGCTGTTGGGTGTGTACACGTTCACCACCACCACGTCCTTGAACGCGCATGTGACCACGCGGCCCTCGTCGTCGTGGCCCTTCATGCCGATGCCGAAGGCCACCATGGACGGCTTCTCCCGACTGACGATGGCCGTGCCGCTGTAGCCCGGCTTCAGCGCGCCGTAGGCGTTCACGTGGTAGCCGTCCACGCCGGCAAGGGCCTGCGCCACCTGTTCGGGCGTGGCCTTGGTCTCCTGGAAGCAGACGATGTCGGCATCGAGCGCCCGTAGCGTGTGGTGCAGGCCCTTGCCCACGCTGGCCCGGATGCCGTTCACATTGAAGGAGATGAGCTTCATGGGCGCAAAGGTGCGCGTCAATCCCGCTCCCATCGCCTTGGTCGATGGCGAACGGTGCGTTCCGCACGGAACCCCTAGCTTCACTTCACCAACCGACTTTCCCGTGCGCCCACCGGTCCTTCTGCCCTGTCTTGTGGGTGCGCTCCTTTGCGCTGCGCCCGTCCGTTCACAGGTGGATTGCCTCGGCGTGCTCGGCGGTTCCGCCCTGCCGGGGACCAGCTGCAATGACAACAACGCGTTCACCGGTAACGATACGTGGGACGCCAACTGCGTGTGCGTGGGCCTGCCCTTTGATTGCTCCGGCACACCCGGTGGGCCGCTGTTCCCCGGTATGGTCTGCGACGACGGTAGTCCATTGACCGTCAACGATGTGGTGGACGTGGACTGCGTCTGCAGGGGGTGGTCGATCATCGATTGCAATGCCGTTGAATCCGGCACCGCGCTGCCCGGCACGGCCTGCGATGACGGCGATCCGCTGACCACCACGGAAGTGTGGTCCCCGAACTGCATCTGCACCGTCCCGGCGATCGCGTGCGACGGTGTGCCCTTCGGTTACCAGAACACCGGCTTCCCCTGCGACGATGGCGACCCCTGGACCGTGGGCGAGGTATGGTCGACCACGTGCGCCTGCGACACCGGCGGCTTCGACCCGGTCAGCGGCTTCGTCTTCCTGGACGTGGACCTGAACGGCAGCTACGGGCCCGGCGACCATCCCATCCTCAACCGCACCGTGCGTGCGGTACCGGGCAGTTCGATGACCACCACGGGGCCCGACAGCAGCTTCCGGCTCCCCCTGTCCGCAGGCACCTACGAACTGATCGTCTCCCCCGGAGCGGCGGACGTGCAAGGCGGTACACCCTACCTGGTCACCGTCACCAACGGCGTTGCGTCGCCCGGCCATCAGTTGGCGATGACGGCCACCGCGCCCCTGCACGACCTTGGGGGATGGGGCACTATGACCCCACAGCCACGACCGGGCTTTCAGACGACGATCACCGTGTTCGTCACCAACACCGGCAACGTGCGTACCGATGGAACGGTGGACCTGTCCTTCGATCCCCTGCAGCAGTTCGTGTCCAGCAACCCGGCCGCCGTGCTGAACGGCAATACCCTGAGCTGGGACCTGGATACGCTGGAGCTGGGCGAGGTGGTGATGCTGAACGCCACGGTCCTGACGCCCTCCAACGTCCCACTGGGGACGCAGCTCGTCTGCACGGCGCAGCTCACCACGCCCGATGATGACCCCACGAACGACACCTGGACCATCACGCCGCTCGTGGTGGGCTCCTACGACCCCAACGACAAGCGGGTGACGCCGGAGACGCTCACCCCGCAGGAGGTGGCGGACGGCACGCCGGTGACCTACACGATCCGCTTCCAGAACACCGGCACTTTCCTCGCGGAACACGTGCGGCTCGTGGACACGCTGCCCGCCGAGCTGGACCCGACGACGCTCACCTTCATCGGCAGCACGCACCCGTGCACCGTGCACCTGATCCACGGTGTGCTGGACCTGCGCTTCGACCACATCATGCTGCCGGACAGCGGCACCGACGTGCTGCTCAGCAACGGCTCGGTCACCTTCCGGTTCACCCCGAACAACAACCTGCCCCTGGGCACGGTGGTGGCCAACCGCGTAGACATCTATTTCGACTTCAATCCCCCCATCCGCACCAACGACGCGGTCTTCGTGGTGGATCAGACCTCCGGCGTGGCGGGTGGTGAAGCTCGCCCCGATGCCCTGCGGGTGCGGCCCAACCCGGCGACCGATGAGCTGCACCTGCTGCTGCCCGAAGGGATGGGTGAGCGGGTGCAAGTGCGGGTGATCGATCAAGCGGGGCGAGCGGTGGACCAGGTGGATCGGGCGACGACCACGGCTGTGCAGCTGGACGTGAGCCAATTGTCCAGCGGGCTCTACTCGGTGCAGGTGACCGGTGCGGGGCGCACGGCCCACGCGCGGTTCGTGAAGCGACCGTGATCGGTGCGGAGCGCACACGGTGAACACCGCGTTGCGTAACATCGCCCCATGGATGCGTTCACCTGGGCGGTCGTCGCGTGGATCGGGGTGGCTGTGGTGACCCTGCCGGTGCTCCTGAAGGTGCGCGCGCCCTATGGCCGCCACGTCACCCAGGGCTGGGGCCCCACCCTGCCCAACCACTGGGGCTGGTTCTGGATGGAGCTGCCCGCCCTGCTCGTGTTCCCGCTGATGGTGGTGCTGGGGCCGCGCGAGCACGGCCCGCTCACCTGGCTGCTCGTCGGCCTGTGGACCCTCCACTACATCAACCGCACGCTGGTCTTCCCCTTCCGCCTGCGCACGAGCGGCAAGCGCATGCCCGTGGTGATCGTGCTGAGCGCCGTGCTGTTCAACGCGATCAACGGCGGCCTCAACGGCTGGTGGCTCGGCCACATCGCCCCGCCGGACCGCCCCTTCCCCGATGCGATGGCCGGGGCCGGGGTGCTGCTCTTCTTCGCGGGCATGGGCATCAACCGCTGGGCCGACGCCCGCCTCATCGCCCTGCGCGCCGCTGGCACCGGCTATCAGGTCCCGCGCGGCGGCCTCTTCGACCGCATCAGCTGCCCCAACCACTTCGGCGAGATCGTCGAGTGGACCGGCTTCGCCCTGGCCGCTTGGTCGCTGCCCGCCCTGAGCTTCGCGGTGTGGACCTTCGCCACCCTGGCCCCGCGCGCCCACAACCACCACGCCTGGTACCGCGAGCGCTTCGCCGACTACCCGCGCGACCGCAAAGCCGTGGTCCCCTACCTCTGGTAACATGCGCATCGCGGTCACCGGCGCCAACGGCCACATCGGCACCGTGCTCGCTCCGCTGTTGTTGGAGCGGGGCCACACCCTGCGCCTGCTCGTGCACCATCGCTCGGACGGCATCGCCCACCTCGACGCGGAACGTGTGACGGGCGACCTGCTGGATGCCGACGCGGTGGACCGCTTCGTGGCGGGCAGCGACGCCGTGATGCACCTTGCCGCCCGCATCAGCATCGACAGCAACCACGACCCGCTGGTTCCCCGCGTGAACGTAGAGGGCACGCGCCACATCGTGCAGGCCTGCCTCCGCCATGGCGTGAAGCGTCTGGTGCATGTGAGCAGCATCCACAGCTACGATAGCCACCCGCTCAACGAACCGCTCGACGAATCGCGCGGACCCACACGCCCCACTGCTCCGGCCTATGACCGCAGCAAGGCCGCGGCTGACGAAGTTGTACGAGATGCTGTGGCGGCGAACGGGCTGAACGCCGTCATCCTGGCACCCACCTCGGTGTTCGGTCCGATGGACCACGGGCCTTCGCTGCTGGGACGCGCCATCGCCGACGTGCACAACGGCAAAGTGCCCCTGCTACCGCCAGGCGGTTACGACTTCGTGGATGTGCGTGATGTGGCTCGCGCCATCGCGGAAGCCCTTACGCACGGTGCCGCCGGTTCCAAATACCTGCTGAGCGGTAGCTACCGCACGGTGCGTGAACTCTCCGCTGCCGTGGGCCGTGCGGCCGGGCGCCGCACCGTGCAACGTGTGGCGCCGTTGGGCCTGTTGCGGAGCCTGGTGCCCGTGTTCCGCCTTCAGGCCCGCCTCACCGGCCGCACACCCCTGATGACGCACGAGGCCCTCACCGCCCTGCTAGAGGGCCACCCCGACATCCGCAGCACCAAGGCCCAGGCGGAGCTCGGCTTCAGCCCGCGCCCCTTCGACGACTCGCTGACCGGGACCCTGGCCTGGATGCGCGAGGCCGACATGCTGATCGGCGTGAGGCAGCGTTAAGGCCGTGTGGCCGGTCCTTTCCCAGTTCACCGGGTGTTGATGAAAAAGCGCCTTCCGGGTCTGGACCCGGCATGGTGGCTGTTCTACCTTGGTTGAACCTTCGCCAGGTACCACCGTCGAACCTCCGCACCTGAACCGCAGCCCATGGCCATCCAACCCTATACCGGCCCCTTCGACAAACCGGAACTGCTGCATCTGCTCCGCCGCACGCTTTTCGGTGTTTCACCGGCGGACATGGTCCACTTCCAGGGGATGTCGCTCAACCAGGTGGTGGACGCCCTGCTCACCTTCAGCACCAACGTGCCTCCGCCGATCAAAGCGTACACGGCGCCTGATGGCAATAACCAACCGGACCCCTCGCTGGTGGACCCGGATGTGCCCTTCGGTAGCACCTGGGTGAACACACCCAGTGACCCGCAGGCGCCGATCGATCCGCGCGGGTACCGCATCCAGAGCCTCGCTGCGTGGCAGATGGGGCTCTTCGTAGGCCAGGAACGGACCTTGCGCGAGAAGATGTCCTTGTTCTGGAACAATCATATGCCCACCCAGGCAGGAGCGGTGTTCATGCCCGAAGCGCTCTACAGCCTGAACCAGCTGATCCGCGATGCCTGCCTGGGCAACTTCCGTCAGCTGATGTACGATGTGACGCTGGAGCCCGCGATGCTCATTTACCTCAACGGCTACCTGAACATCGCCACCGCACCGGACGAGAACTACGCGCGTGAGCTCATGGAGCTCTTCACCCTGGGCCAGGGCAGCGGATACACCGAGAGCGACGTGCAGGCGGCCGCGCAGGTGCTCACCGGATGGACGGTGCAGACCAGCAGTGGCGGGCAGCCCATCGTGCCGCAGACCATCTGCCTGCCGTTCCTGCACGCCATCACCGACAAACAGTTCAGCCCGTTCTTCAACAACACGGTGATCCAGGGGCAGACCGGCATCAACGGCGGCGCCAGCGAGCTCAACGCCCTGCTGAACATGATCTTCGCCAAGGAGGAGGTGAGCCTCTTCATCTGTCGCGAGATCTACCGCTGGTTCGTGCACGGCGAGATCAGCGCCGCCGCGGAGACCGATGTGATCCAGCCACTGGCCGAGCTCTTCCGCAACAACGCCGGCGCCCCCGACCAGATCCGCATCGTGATGCAGGCCCTGCTCACCAGCGACCACTTCTACACCGCCGACCTGCGCGGCTGCATGATCAAGAGCCCGGCGGACCTCGTAGTGGGAACGCTCCGCCAGTTCAGCATGCCCATGCCCGACGCCACGCAGTTCGAGGCGCAGTACCGCGTGTGGATGGACGTATACTACCTGGTCGCGTACTGCGGCCAGGAGATCGGCAACCCGCCCAACGTGGCCGGCTGGCCCGCCTACTATCAGTTCCCGCAGTACGATGACATCTGGGTGGACACCGCCACGTTCCCAGCGCGGAACTTCAGCCTGCAGGGCATCCTGTACACCGGCTTCTCCACCCCCGCCAACCTTTACCAAGCGCAAAGCCAGAACCTCGAGTTGAAGATCGACCTGGTGGCCTTCTGCGAGCAGCTCAGCAACCCCAGCGACCCCAACCAGTTGCTGGTGGACATGGTGGAACTGTACTACGCCGCTCCCATCAGCCAGGGAGTGCGGAACCAGTTGAAGACGAGCATCCTGCTGCTCGGTCAGTCACAGGACTACTACTGGACGTTCGCTTATTCCACGTACGTGGCCGATCCGAACACGCAGGACATGACCGCCCAGCTGGTGCCCACGATCCTGCTCTGGCTCACCATCGACATGCTGGGCGCCGCCGAGACCCACATCCACTGAACCCACCGACCATGCAACGCAGGAACTTCCTCCGCTCGATGTCCATGGCCACCGTGGGCGGCTTCACGGTGCGCGGCTTCTCCAACCCCATGCTGGCGCCCCTGCTCAACGGCGTGGGCGAGGACCGCGTGCTGGTGGTGGTGCAGCTCTATGGCGGCAACGACGGCCTCAGCACCGTGATCCCCATCGACCAGTACCAGCTGCTGAGCCAGTTCCGCAGCAACGTGCTGGTGCCCGAGACCAGCGTGCTGCCCCTCAGCGGTACCAACGGCGCCACCGGACTGCACCCGCGCATGACAGGCCTGATGGACCTGTGGGACGACGGCAAGCTGGCCATCATCCAGAGCGTGGGGTATCCGGACCCCAACTTCAGCCACTTCCGCAGCACCGACATCTGGGAAACGGGCTCCGACGCCAACCAGCTCCTTGACAGCGGCTGGGCCGGGCGCTTCCTGCACTTCGAGTACCCGAACTACCCGGTGGGCTTCCCCAACACCGACATGCCCGACCCGCTCGCCATCCGCGTGGGCGGTCCCATCGGCCCGGGCCTGCAGCACCTCGGCGTCAGCATGGGCGCGGCGATCTACAACACCGACGACCCGCTCAACCTCACCAACAACATCTACACCGACCCGGTGACGGCCGATTGCAAGGGCGGCAAGCTGGACTTCGTGCGCACCGTGCAGCGCCAGACGGACCTGTATGGCGATGTGATCAACGCCGCCGCGCAGGTGGGCTGCAACCAGAGCACGATGTACCCCACCGGCAACCAGCCCGGCGCGCAACTGGCCCAGGCCCTCAAGGTGGTGGCGCAGCTCATTTGCGGCGGCCTCAAGACCAAGATCTACTGGGTGAGCGACCAGGGCTTCGACACGCATGCACAGCAGACGCTCACCAACGACACCACCGCCGGCGTGCACCCCGACCTGCTCCAGGGCGTCAGCGACGCCATCCGCGCCTTCCAGGACGACCTGCAGCTGCTGGGCCTGCAGGACCGTGTCCTGGGCATGACCTTCAGCGAGTTCGGGCGCCGGGTGATGAGCAACGCCTCGGGGGGCACCGACCATGGCGCGGCGGCCCCGATGTTCCTTTTCGGCACCCAGGTGATGCCCGGGCTGCTGGGCAACAACCCCACCATCAGCCCCAACACCAACTTCACCACCAACCTGCCCATGCAGTACGACTTCCGCAGCGTGTACGCCAGCGTGCTGCGCGACTGGTTCTGCATGGCCCAGGCCGACGTGGATACCGTGCTGCTGAACACCTACCAGCCCCTGGCCGTGGTGGACCCCGACGGCTGCCTCGGCATCGGCATCCACGAGGCCAACCAGGGCAGCGGCACCAGCCTGCTGGAGGCTTGGCCTAATCCGTTCACCGATCGCACCAGCCTGCGCTTCACCAGCGAGGGCGGTCGCGTCGCCATCCATGTGTTCGATGATCAGGGCCGCGTGGTGCGCCTGGTGCGCAACCAGGACATGGCCGCGGGCACGCACACAGTGGACGTGGACCTGGAGGACCTGCCGGCCGGCGTGTACCACTGCCGCTTACAGAACGGCCGCCGGCAGCAGGTGAAGGACCTGCTGAAGGTGCGCTGAACGCGCTTAGTGCACGAACAACCGAACGGGTGTGTGGGACGCGTCCCGCGTGTGAAGTACGTAGCTGCCCGCAGCGGCGGGCGCGATCAACGGTTCGCCCGCGCCGAAGCGCCGCACGAGCCGTCCTGACGCATCGCGCAGCTCCAGCACCGCCTGTGGCGGAAGGTCTACGCGCGTGCGGTCCAGCTCGTCACCCGGGGACAGCATCCACGCTTGCGGCGCATGCCCTGTCGCGTCCACCCCGGCGATCGAGGTGGTGAGGTCCGCGGTGCCGTAGCCCAGGGGGAAGGCGTACGAGTTGTAGTCGCCCATGCCGTACGCCCAGGCCTGAAAGCCCTGCGCGCTCTCCACCCGGTGCATGCCCGCGCTCACCGGGAACTGCCCCCAGAACACGCCGCTCACACCGGCCATGGGCTGCAGCTGCGCACTGATGTCCACCGCGTCCAGCAACACCACCGGCGGTCCGGCCTCGCCCTGGGCCACGATGTTCACGAAGTGGTACGGCGTGCCCGCGCCGGTGAGGGCCGTCCAGATCACACGCTGGTCGGTGCGGTCGAAGGGATGCACCCACAGGTAGCAGGGATCGCCCATCGCGGGGTTGCAGCCCTGGCTGTCGTTGAACTGGCCCACCGCCACCGGCGCCGAGCTCTGCACCGTGAGCGGGACCGCAGCGAAGAACGAGGCCACCTCCCCGCTGTCCAGCACCACCGGTGCCTGTCCGGTAAGCTCCACCGTGGTGCCGTCCACCGAGGCGAGCACGCGCAGTTCGTCGCCCCCGCGCCCCAGGAAGGGCACGATGCGGAAGATGCGGCCCCAGCCGCTCAGCGGTTCCACCTGTTGGAAGAGGTGGTCGTCCGCGGCCAACGCACAGTTCACCCGAGCCTGCTTCGCCCCGCCGTACACCGCGATGGGTTTGGCCGGGTCCAGGCTGCGCACGCGTGACCCGCTGAGGTCGCCGAAGGCCTGCTGCTGGAAGACCTGCCCGGCATCCAGCTGCACGGTGTACGGCGTGCCCGGCGGCCGGAAGCCCACCGTGAGCACCGACGGCACCACCTCCACCACGGTGCTGTCCACCGTGGCCAGCACCGCGAAGGCGGACGGTTGCGTGGACACCGCATCCTCATGCGCGAGCACCAGATGGTCCGTGCCCAGACGCGTCGTCGGCAGGGCCATGCACGCTTCACTGAAGTAGAGCCGGTGGTGGTAGGCATACACGCTCACCGGATCATCGGCCACCACGCGCAGTCCGAAGTTGAACACCGCCTCATCGCCCTCCGGGTAGTAGATGTTCGTGGGCAGGGTGATCACCGTATCGTCCTGGGCCTGCACGGAGAACGGGATCGCGAAGCCGGTGTACGGCACCTGCACCTCGCCCTGGGTGCTGACATCGCTCGAGATCACCAGCTCGAAGTACGGCGGCGTGTTGAACTGCAGGTCCAGGTTCTCCATGAAGGTCACCCACAACTCGGTGCCGGAGCTGGAGGGCTGGGCGCAAGCGGTGGGCCGCAGGACGATCGTCCCGAGGAGCAGGGTGGACCACAGGGCAGAAGTGCGATCCATGTCCCAAAGGACGACGATCCCCGGTGTTGCGCTGCCTCAGATGGTGAATGCGGCCCGACGAGCGATGCGATCCGGTGCCCCCGGTCGAACAGAACCACGGGGAACCTTGTTCTGTGCCTTACTTCGCGGGGTGAGAGGGCGTGGTGCTTCACCACCCCGACCCGTGCGGTGGACCTTGTGATGCGCGCCTCCTCCTTTCGTTCCCGGTATGATGTCGTGGTGATCGGTGCCGGCCTCGGCGGGCTCACGAGCGCCGCATTGCTCTCGCGCGCCGGGCTCAGCGTGTGTGTGCTGGAGATGGATGCACGCCCCGGCGGCTACCTCGCGGGCTTCCGCCGCAAGGACCACCGCTTCGACAGCGCCATCCACTGGCTCAACCAGCTCGGCCCGAACGGCCTGGTGACGCGCGTGTTCGACCTGATCGGTGCCGACCACCCCACGGCGGCCCCGCAGAAGCGCATCAAGCGGTACATGGGCGACAGCTTCGACTACCTGCTCACCGACCGGCCCGATGACCTCAAGGAGCAGTGGATCCGCGACTTCCCACACGAAAGGGCCGGCATCGAGCGCTTCTTCCGCGATGCCCTGCGCATCGGTCGGGCCTTCGACGGCCTGGGCACCTTCATCCGCACGGAGGAGTCCAAGGGACCTGTGGGCAGGGTGCTCCACCTCCTGACCAAACTGAAGTTCGCCCGCCCCTTCCTGCCCCACCTCCGCCATACCGGCAAGGAGGGCGTGCGCCGCGGCTTGTCGAAGTACTTCAAGGACGAACGTCTGCAACGCGTCTTCGCCTCGGAGATGGACCTGCTGAGCTGTCTGGTGCCCATCGGCTGGGCCTATGTCGGCGACTATCAACTGCCTCCGGTGGGCGGCAGCCAGGTCCTGCCTGAATGGCTGGTGCACGTGATCACCAGCCTCGGCAACGAGGTCCACTACAAATGCCGGGTGGACCAGGTCCTGCTGGAGAATGGTCGCGCCTGCGGGGTGCGGTTCACCGAGCGGGGCATCACGCACGAGGTCGGGGCGGACCAGGTGGTGGGCGCCTGCGATGTGGAAGCCTTGTATGAACGCATGCTCCCACCGGGCGCCGTACCGGAAAAGCTCAAACGCAAGCTGCGCGAGGCGGAGCTCTACCCCAGCTCGGTCACGGTGGCGCTCGCCCTCGACCGGCCCACCGAGAGCTTCGGCTTCGGCGAGGAGATGATCTACCTCAGCAAGGACGACGTGCCGCGTGAACGACAGTGCGCCGGCGGACCGGACGAGGTCGGCATCAGCCTGCTGGCCCCTTCCCTGCGCGACCCGAGCCTGGCGCCGCACGGCATGGGCACCCTCACCATCTACATCCCGGCGGAGTTCGCGGATCACGAGCGCTGGCGCACCGGGGCCGATGGCGCCGAACGGGGCGAGGAGTACGAACGGTTGAAGCAGGAGTATGCCGCGACCCTGATCCGCCGCGTGGAGGAGCGGCTGGCACCCGACCTTTCCGAGCACATCGTGTACTGCGACGTGGCCACGCCCATCACCCATTGGCGGTACACCGGCAACCGCAACGGCAGCATGATGGGCGCTCGGCCCGGCAAGGCCAACTTCCAAGCGGGCATCACGCACTACCGCACTCCGGTGAAGGGGTTGTACCTGGGCGGCCATTGGGCCGAGCTCGGGGGCGGCGTGCCCATCGCCGTGCGCGCCGGTGCCAATGCCGCCATGCTCATCCTGAAGGACCGCCGCCATCCCGCCGCGCCCACGCTGGCCGCTTACATGGACGGCCACCTCAGCCCGGCCGACGCGGAAGCCTCCGGGCGGTTCAAGCTCTACGCCCCCACCTGGGAGCGCAGCCCCACCCCGGCGGAACGGAAACGGTCCGCAGCATAGCTACCATACTCGGTGTGATGAACGGTCCACGGCCTCGCGCAACGGACGGTCACACCGATCATCCCCTGCCCAACCGCCGGTCGTTCGCCGCGCAGCGTCCCATCCTCGCGCCGCGTCCCACAGGTGATGCCGCGCCAGGCCCTCGTCGCCCTTCACCTCATCTCCACCGCGCCCCTGTGCGCGCAGGACCACGTGGCCAACGGCGACATGGAGCAGTACACCCTGTGCCCGGACTATGTGAGCCAGATCGACCGCTGCGTGGGCTGGAGCCGCCCCACCGATGGCACGAGCGACTACTTCAACGCGTGCCTGGGCGTGCCCTTCAGCATGAGCGTGCCCGACAACCAGATGGGCGATGAACCCGCACGCTCCGGAAATGGCTACACCGGGCTCTATGCGTTCGGTGGCATGGACGCGAACCCACCGCAACCGAACGATTACAGGGAGTACATCACGCACGCGCTCTCTCCTCCGCTCACGCCGGGCACCACTTACAACGTGTCGTTCCATGTCAGCCTCGCCGACGTGTCGAAGTACGCCGTGAACGACCTCGGTGCGCTCTTCAGCATGGCGCCGCCCACCCGCACGGACTACCACGCCATCGACCGCAGCCCACAGGTGGCCTGGGGTGCTGCGGGCTGGCTCGACGACAAGAGCGGATGGACCCGCATCGCCGGCTGCCTCACCGCGGACAGCGCCTACACCACGATCACCATCGGCCACTTCCACGGTGCGGGCACAGCCTTTCTGCAGGTGCCCACCAACTTCCCCCTCACCGACTGGAGCTACTACTTCGTGGAGGACGTAAGCGTGCGGGCCGTGGAAGCGCCACACCTCGGGCCTGACACCTCGGCCTGCGGACCCGTGCTGGTGGAGGTGGTCGATCCGGACCCCGGCGCCAGCTACTCATGGAACACCGGCCACAGCGGTCCTGCGCTGCTCGTGGACAGCTCCGGCACCTACGTGGTGACGCTCGCCCATCCCGATTGCTCCCTGTCGGACAGCATCATGGTCACCATCGGTGATCACCTCCCGATCACGCTGCCCCGCGACACCGTGGTGGACCTCTGCGCCGATCCGACGGTGCTGTTCGACATCGGCCCGCTACCGCCCGGCGCCACGGCGCACTGGAGCGACGGCACCGCCGGCCCGCAGTGCATCGCGTCCACCTCGGGCCCCTTGAGCGTGGTGGTGGAAGGCCCCGGGATCTGTCCGTCCATGGCCGCCGTGCAGCTGGTGGACGCGTGCGAGTGGCCCCTGCATGTGCCGAATGCCGTGACCCCGAACGGCGATGGCCTCAACGACACCTGGCGGCCCGTGTGGCAGGCCGAGCGCATCACGCGATGGCAGGTGATCGTCGTGGACCGATGGGGCCGCACCCTCTTCACCAGCACCGACCCCGCCGAGGCCTGGGACCCGACGGACGTGGCGGTGGGCTGCTACGCCTACCGCGTGGAGGCGGCCGAAGCAGGATCTCCGGCGGTGCGTATCGCACACGGCCATGTGACAGTGGTGCGATAGCATCCTCACCCGCCCATGGCCGCGTCGAAGCCGGGGCGGATGAACCTCATCGGCTGCGTTGCCGGGTCGTTCACCGGATCATGACCGGATGGATGGCCGCACTTCCCATGCGCAGCGTATAGCTCCCTGAGGGCAGGTGCGACACGTCCACCGTCATCGGAGAGCTCGTTGCGGACCAACGTGCAACGGATCTTCCCATCATGTCGAAGAGCTCCAGCGATGCAGGAGTTCCGGTGTAGGCGATGAACAACCGATCGTCCGCCGGATTCGGCCAGAGCCTCGATGCCGGATCCATGAGGCCCCCGACCCAGGTACTGCAATCCACGACCAGCGTGTCGGTGACCGCGCCGGGACATCCGTTCGGATCAACGACCGTGTAGGTCACCGTATGTGTACCGATGCCCCAGACCGCCGCCTCGAACGCCGTGTAGGATGTTGCCGAGCCGTCGATCGTGTACTGCCCTCCGGAGGGCAGACCTTCCGTTAGCGGCAACACCGCGGTGCAGTCGGTCAATGTGTCCAGCCCGAGAGCGAAGCTCACGAGCGGAGCGGACAGCACCTCGACCAGCAGGGTATCGGGGAAGGGGCACTCGCCCGGAGCGACGGCGGCGGCCACCACCGGCCAGAGGCCCGGACCTTGATCCGGGGAGAACCAGCCCGTGACGAAGATCCCTCCGTCGTACGTGCTGGAGTCAACGCCTTCGAGGAAGTAGGACACCCCGCCAGCGGGCACGGCGAGCGGAACGGACAGTGGTGCGGTATCCTCGCACAGCGGGTCGACCTCCCCGAAGAACACCGGGGTACAGGGCAGCACGTTCACCGCCGTGGTGGCGTCCGACGGGCATGGATGACCGGTGACATCCGTGAATGTGTACACCACATCGGTGTTGATCGGTCGCGACGCACAATCCGTGTACACCCGGCCTTGGGCATCCGCCGGTGCGCTCCACAGTCCACCTGTCGGTGCGCCGATGAGCTGGAGCACCGCGTCGGGACACTGGGGATCCGAGGCCGTGACCTCCACGGTGGGTTCGTTGATCACCTCCACGGTGGCGAACGCGCTGGCGATGCAGCCTTGTGCGTCGATGGCCCCGTAGGTCATCGGATACGTTCCGGCACCCAGGCCACAACCCGTGGGATGGAACAGATGCCCCCAATCGACACAGGTCCCGGTCCAGCGGCCATCGGCAGGGAGGCCTTCCGGCAGGTGATAGGCATTCAGGCCCCATGCACAGAGCGTGTCCAGCGGGGGAACCGTCGCGACCGAACCACCGGCGCCCGGCAGGTCATTGGCGTACCAGGAGACCGTGTCGTTGTGCGCGATGATCACGTCCTGGCGCGCGTCGCCATTCAGGTCTCCGATCACCAACCGCCCATCACCAGCTCCGCGCAGCCCGCTGACCGCCGGGGCGGAAAAACCGCCCAACGCATGATCATAGTGCGACCAATAGACCGGCCCCGCATATACCCAGTGGCACCATAAGAAACCGGCGCCGGGACCACAACCCATGGGTGCAGCCCAGCCGGCTCCCTCGTTCGGTGCGTTGGGATCGACCACATGAACGATGTTCCCTCCCCATACCCCGCTATCGGCGACCAGGTTCTCCACCCACCGGACATTGAACCCTGCATCCACGAGGTCCAGATCACCGTCCCCGTCGCAATCAATGAGGCGCTTGCTACGCGTGTACCAGGTCGATGAATAACCCGGCATGACCGCAGTGGACCAGGATGATCCATTGCCAGGGTTCAGCCCGAACATGATCTGTTCCTGATGAACACCCACGAGATCCACATCCCCGTCCATGTCCACGTCGCCTGCATCAAAAAGCGACACCGGAGCACCGAACCACAGGGAATCCATGTCGAGGAACGTGCCTCCACTGTTCTCGAGCCAGTATACTGAAGAGTCTTTGCGGAACACCACCTCCGGAAGCGGGCTTCCGACAATATCCGCGCAGATGATCATTTGGCCAGGGACGGTCGTCAGCAGCGTACCTGGCGTGAATGAACCCGTTCCATCGTTCTCGAACCAGAGAAGCTCATCGGCATAGCTCCTGTGCGCAAGCAGGTCCACGTCCTGGTCCCCGTCCAGATCACAGACCTCCACGTGGCCGATCTGGTCGAGCGCGACCACGGTCTGCAACGGGCCAAAGGACCCCAAGCCGTCCACGTTCTCCAACATCTGGATACCCGTGTCAGAGTCCTTGAGCACAATGTCCTGGTCGCCGTCATTATCCAGATCGGCGACAAGGGGGTCCATATAAGTGATGCCCGTATGCAGATCGATCCGGGGTCCGA
The DNA here is from genome assembly GCA_016713875.1 of Flavobacteriales bacterium. Taxonomy (NCBI): domain Bacteria; kingdom Pseudomonadati; phylum Bacteroidota; class Flavobacteriia; order Flavobacteriales; species Flavobacteriales bacterium. Next base: position 47,949 of record JADJOI010000003.1, on the reverse strand, counting down.
ACTGGGCTGAGGTGGATCCGGTGCACAGCAACGCGATGGTGATCAGGGGAAGGGTACGGGGCATGTGCGGAGGGATCAGGCCTTGAATCTAGCGGATCCGCGCCACACCTCCGCATGCGCCCTCACCCGCCCATGGCCGCATCGAAGCCGGGGCGGATGAACTTCATCGCGTCCGGGAACTCCGCGTCCAGTCCCTTGCGGATGCGGCGCAGCAGCTCCTGCATCGGCAGCGCATCATCGGCCTCTTCGGGGAGCAGCTCCACGATGGTGTCCCACGCGGCGATCGACCGGTCCACCGCGTCCGCGCACACCTTGGCCGTGCCGTTCCAGTCGCTCTGCACCGGATCATCGTCGTCGTCGTCCAACTTGCCGTACAGGGCGCGCTGCAGCTTCACATGGATCATGGTGTGGAACCACAGCACCTCTTGTACGGCCTCGCTCAGCACCAGCACTTCCGGGGTGCGCAGCTCCGCGGGGATGTCCACGCCCATGCGGTGATGCAGCTGTACGCCGCGGGCCTTGAGCGCCTCCTCGCGCGCTTCGCTCCACGCATGCACGAGATCGAGGTAGGTGGATCCCATGCCGCTCAGCGGGTGCGCGTCCACCTTGCGGTCCAGGGCCTCCTGCTCGCGGCGCCATTCGGCCATCTCGGCCTGCTCGCACGCGTCCTCCACCGGATCCGCCGGCTCGTTCTCCCGCTCTTCCTTCGCGGCGTCCAGGGCGGCCATGTCCTCCTCGCTGAGGCCCATGAGCTTCATGAGCCGCTTGCGCAGGTCCTCGGGGCTCTCATCGGCCACGGCGTCCTCGGCCTCGCCCACATCATCCACGTCCAGCGCGCCCACGCGGCACTGCCGCACGAAGCGGCAGCGCTCGCAGCGCCGGTCGCAGTAGTTGTGGATGAAGGGGATGTAGCCCTGCGCGTCGGGGGTGTGCATGGAGCGGGACATGAGGTGAAAATACGGAGCTCCATTGATGCGGGTGCGTGATGACCGTCGGCCGGTCACGCCTCCCGCTTCACCCAGGCCTGCACCATCCGCAGCTGGCCGTAGCCGAAGCGGCCGTCGAAGTGGCCCGCCGCCTCGTTCAGCCCCTTGGCCGGGTTCTCGCGCATCCAGTCGGCGATGAGGTCGCGCTCCGCGTCGGGCATCAGGCCGTCCAGCTCCACCAAGCCCTCCCCGATGCCCCGCGCCAAGTGCCCCTCGATCGTGCTCCGCGCCATCTGGCGCTTGCTGGCGATCTCCTCCACCGACAGGCCCTCCTTCACCAGGGCATAGGTGCTGGCGTAGGTGGAACCCTTCGCTGGGCGTGCCGGAGGGTCGCCACTACGGGTGCCATCGGCGCTCTCCGGATCCGATGAACCACGTTTGCGCCGTTTGCCGGTCTTGCCCTTCGGGCGGTTCTCTTCGGCCCAGGCGCGCGCATCGCCCACCAGGGCAGCGCGCTTGGCGGCCATCCCCTGCTCGATGTCCTTCTGCCGCTGGATCTCCTCGCCGTTGAGGATGCAGCGCGTGAGGTAGCCCACCTTGGCGATGGTGGCGATGCGCTTCATCAGCATGCCGTCGATCTCCTTCAGCGCGTTGGTGTACTCCTTCGTCCGGCTCAGCAGCTCGGCCTGGGCCATGTGGCGGACCAGGGCCTTCATCCGCTCCTGCAGCAGGTCGCCGTAGTAGGCGCCGCCCTTGTCGATGCGCACCAGCAGCTCCTCCCGCCTGTCCTCGAACAGCAGGCGCATCAGCTGACCCTGGAACGTGCGGGTGTTCGCCTCCTCGGTCCGCAGCGTATCGCGCAGCACCTGCAGGGCGGTCTTCATGTCCTCGCTGTCGAACTGCGCGGTCTCCGGATGGTCCTTCTGCGTCCACTCCACCTTCCGCAGCAGGTCCCCGAGGTCGAAGGTGCCCGTGAGCAGCTGCTGCAGGTAGGCGCGCTGCTGGGCGTGCAGCTGCTGCGGAAGCGGTTCCTGCTGCCCGCCGCGCTGGGTGAAGGCCACCACCTCCCGGTCCGTGCTCACCACCGCCGGATCGATGCGCGTGCGCAGGATCAACCCGTCCAGCGAGCGCAGGCGCGAGAGCGCCACGTACACCTGCCCCGGGGCGAAGGCCTGTCCCACATCGATGATGGCCCTGCCGAAGGTGAGGCCCTGGCTCTTGTGCACCGTGATGGCCCACGCCAGCTTGACGGGATACTGCTCGAAGGTGCCCAGCACCTCCTCCTCCTGCTCCTTGGTGGCCGCGTTCACCACGTAGCGCTTGTTCTCCCAGGTCTCGCGTTTCAGCTTGTAGGTGGCGGCGGAAGGCGCATCCCCCACCCCGTCGTACATGCGCACCGTGATGCCCTCGTCGCTCAGCGCCTCCACCCGTGCCAGCTTGCCGTTGAAGTACATCTTCTCCGGATCGTTCTTCACGAACATCACCTGCGCGCCCACCTTGAGCCCGATGCGCTCCAGCACGGGGTACATGCTCTGCGGGAAGTCGCCGTCGATGTGGGCCTCGAAGGCGTGCGCCTTGCCAGGCAGCCTGGTGAGCGCCTGCTGGTTGATCTCGTCGGCCTTGTGGTTGTGCGTGGTGAGGGTGATGACGCCCTCGCTCTCCGCGGCGGGGATGGTGGAGCGGTAGTGCGCGTTCAGCTCGTCCACATCCTCCGGCCGCACCGTGTTGTCGCGCAGGTTGTTGAGGATGCGGATGAAGCGGTCGTCCTGCTGGCGGAAGATGAGGTCCAGCTCGATGTGCGCGTAGCCGTGCTGCTTCATCACCAGGCTCTCGAAGAAGTGCATGCTGGCGTAGTACCGCTGCATCACGCGCCACTCCTCGTCCTTCACCACGGGCGGCAGCTGGTACAGGTCGCCGATCAGCAGCACCTGCGCACCGCCGAAGCTCTCGCGGCGGTTCTGGCGCACGGCGCGCATGCGGAAGTCGATCGCGTCCAGGACATCGGCGCGCAGCATGCTCACCTCGTCGATGATCAGCAGGTCCACCTCGCGCAGCACGTTGCGCCGAAGGGCGTTGAGCGGATGCCGACGGGTGAGCGTGTCCTGGTCGTGGAAGGCCCCCTCGGGGATGTCCGCCGGCCGCTGCTTCTCGGGCAGGAAGGCGCCGAAGGGCAGCAGGAACTGGCTGTGGATGGTGACCCCCCTGGCGTTGAGCGCCGCGATGCCCGTGGGCGCCAGGATCACATAACGCTTGTGGGTGCTGGTGGCCAGCCGGTGCAGGAAGGTGGTCTTGCCGGTGCCCGCCTTGCCGGTGAGGAAGACGTGGCGGTTGGTGCTGTTGACGAAGCGGGCGGCCAGCACGGCCATCTCCGTCTCCACGTGCGCTTCACCGGGCACGGCGGTCTGTAGGTTCACCTCGCGAAGGTCGGAAGTGCGTTCATCAGGGGCGAAGGACATTCTTCATGGCTGTGCGGTCCGGCTCCGGGTGTCACTGACGGGAACACCGTCACCCGGCCGCCGGCAAAATAGCGATCCACGATCGTGCTGCCTACATCGGCTCTCCGACCTTCGCCCCGATCTTCGCCGCCATGCCCTGGCACCCCCTCACCGCCCTCGACCAGCTGGACGCCATCGATGCCGCATCCGCCCACAGGCCCGTGCTGCTCTTCAAGCACAGCACCCGCTGCTCCATCAGCGACACGGCGCTCCACCGCCTGCAGCGCGCCTGGCAGGTGGCCGATGGTCCCGTGCACCTGCTCGACCTTTTGCGGCACCGCGACCTCTCGGACGCCATCGCCGAACGCTACGGGGTGCGGCACGAGTCGCCGCAAGCCCTGGTGATCCATCACGGCCGGTGCATCCTCCACGCCTCGCACCTGGCGATCACCTACCCCGGGCTCGCCGCCGCCATGCGGGGCTGATCGGGCCGTTCCCCCGGCCGCTCCTTTCTTTGGCCTCAGGCAGCGCCATGGCGTGCGATGCCGTCCCCCCTCCATGTCCCCGCGCATCGCCCCGTTCCACCTTCCGCTCGCCACCGTCATGCTCCTCCGCCTCGCGGGTCCACCCGGTACCGCCGACGCCCAGAGCTGGCAGCCGCCGCACGAGATCCCCGACCATCGCGGCACCGGTGGCGCCATCGGCCTGTGGAACAGCATGGTCATCGTCAACGGCCATCCGGCGATCGCCACGGTGGACGCGGGGCACAACATGATCCGCTTTGTGCGCGCGAACGATCCGCAAGGCAGCTCGTGGGGCACGCCCGTGTTCGTGAACACACCGGCCGTCGACGGCACGCACCTGTCGCTCTGCGTGGTGAACGGACGCCCCGCGATCGCCTATCACCGGGTGTTCGGACAGGACCTGATGTACGTGCGCGCCAACGATGTGAACGGCGACAACTGGGGCACGCCGGTGCTGGTGGACGAGCCGGGCGATGTGGGCAAGGCCGCCAGCATCGCGGTGGTGAACGGCGCTCCGGCCATCAGCTATTACGACGGTGCCATCCAGCGCCTGCGCTACGTGCGGGCCAACGATGCCGACGGCACCAGCTGGGGCACACCGGTGAACCCGGAGCTCATCATCGGCCAGATCAACAGCACCACGCTGGTGGTGGTGAACGGCCACCCGGCCATCGGCTTCGGACGCAACGGCAACACGCGCTATATCCGGGCCACGGACGCGGACGGAGCCACCTGGGGCACCGGCGTCACGATGGTGACCGGCCTCTCCAACGGCACCTTCACCTCGCTCGCCGTGGTCGCCGGCTTTCCCTGCATGGCCTACTACAAGTTCGAGGATGAGCGCGTGGCCTTTCGCCGCACCACCGATGCGAACGGCGATACCTGGGGCGCCGAGGCCTCCGTCCACTATGTGAACGGACAGCTGATCGGCGCCTACGCACGCGTCCTCGAAGTGGACGGCTTTCCCGCCGTGGCGTATCAGCAGGTCACCAGCGCCGACCTGTACTACGTGCGCGCAGCGAACGCCACCGGCACCAGCTGGCTGAACCCCGTGGCCGTGGACGCGGGAGGCCACGTGGGGCGCGACATCACCATGCACTTGGTGGACGGAAGGCCCGCCATCGCGTACTACGATGTCACCAGCGACGACCTGCGCTTCGTGCGCGCCACCAACAGCACCGGCATGGGCGCGGGGTCATGGGGAACACCTGTGGTCATCGATACCCACCCGCGCATCGGTCAGTACATCAGCCAGGCCGTCGTGCAGGGCCATCCCGCGCTGGCCTACTACGACGCCGACAACCAGGACCTGCGCTACATCAGGGCACTGGACAGTACCGGCACCACCTGGGGCACCTCGGTCACGGTGGACTCCATCGGCCCCTGCGGTGCCTTCTGCAGCCTGGCCATCGTGAACGGTCGCCCGGCGATCGCGTACTTCCACGAGCAGGACAACGTGCGCTACGTGCGCGCCAACGACGCCTTGGGCACAAGCTGGGGCGCTTCGGTGGGCATGGACAACAGCCAGAGCGGGCCGCGAGGCCAAGGCACTTCATTGGCGGTGATCGGCGGCCGACCCGCGATCGCCTACCAGAACAACACGAACAGCAACATCCGATACGTACGCGCCAACGATGCCGACGGTAGCAGCTGGCCCACCAACGGGATCACCATCGGAACGAGCGGTGCCACCGACGTGCACCTCGACCTGGCGGAGGTGGGCGGCCTGCCCGCCGTGGCCTACCACCGCTCACAGACCTCTGACCTCTACTACGAGCGCGGTGGCAATGTCGATTGGAACGGCGGCACCGCCATCGAAGTGGTGGTGGCCTCCACCGGCAACACCGGTTGGTACGCGCAGCTCGACGTGGTGAACGGCAACCCCGCCATCGCCTTCCTCGATGTCACCAACACGGACCTCACGTTCGTTCGCGCCACCACCGCATCAGGCTCCACCTGGGGAAGCCCCGTGGTGGTGGACGCGGCCGGCGGCAACTTCGGCAGCCTCTCGCTGATCGATGGCACGCCCGCCATCACCTACGCACGCTCGCTGAACCCGCTGCATGTCGTTCGAGCCGACGACCCGAACGGCAGTACGTGGGGCATTCCGGTGGCCCTGACGACCGCGCCCATCGCGGCGAATTTCTCCAGCCTAGTGCAGAACGGCCCTCACGTGGGCGTGGCCTTCCACAACATGCGACGCTCCATGCCGTGGTTCGTGGTGGGCGGAGAATGCACCACGCCCGACGCGCCGGTGAGCACCACACCGCCTGGCAACCTGAACCTGTGCGGTCCGGGAAGCACCACCCTCAGCGCGACGGGTTCCAGCCTCACATGGTCCGATCAGCCTATTGGCGGCACCCCATTGGGCATGGGCAACACCTTCGCCACCGGCATCTTGAACGCGACCACGACCTTCTACGCCCAGGACAGCACCTGTGCCGCGAGCGCACGCACCGCCATCATCGTCCACGTGACGGTCATCGACACCGGTGTCACCGAACAGAACGGCACCCTGACCGCGCAAGCGACGGGTGCCCAGTACCAATGGCTCGACTGCAACGCGGGCCTCGCACCAGTGCTCGGGGAGAACGGACAGAGCTTCGTCGCAGGCACGGGACTCTGGGCGGTGCAGGTCACCGAGGGGGCCTGTGTGGACACGAGCGCCTGTGCGCAGGTGGTGAGCACGGGCATCAGCAGCATCGGCCGGCCCGCATTGCACGTGCGTCCGAACCCCACGCAGGGCCCGCTCCGTGTGCAGCTGCGCTCGTCCACTTCGAGCCCCGAGCGCCTGACCCTGTACGACGCGGCGGGCAGGTCCGTGCTCGAAGCACGGACCGACGCATCCAGCGTGGCTCTGTTCGACCTTTCGGCACTTGCACCGGGCATCTATGTCCTACGCACCGCGGATGGCACCACGGCCCGCGTCGTGCGTCAGTGAACAGGCCCATCCGAGCATCCATGCGTCTCCTGGACACCATCACCAGGAGCATGATCAGCAGAGCGCACTGATCCCTCGGACGAGCCGCGGCGATGGACCGGTGCGACCGTCCTCAGAACAAGGACGTCTGCACCGGTCCCGGCCCCAGGCGTTCGGCTTCCAGGTCGTCCTCAGGGACCGGTTCGCACATCCGCTTCACCTCGGCCGGCGGCAGGTCGGGCGAAAGCCATGCGTCCCATTGCCCCTCGGGCACGATCACCGGCATGCGCTGCTTGCTGTTGTGGATGTACGCCATCAGCGGGTTCGCGCGAGTGGTGAGCACCGTGTAGGTGTCCACCCCGTCGTGCTCCTCCCACAGCCCGCCAAGGCAGAACACGTCGCCGCCCTTGATACCGATCCGGTACGGCACCTTCACCTTGCCCTCGTGCCGCCATTCGAAGAAGCCCGTGACAGGCACCAGGCAGCGCTGCCCCTGCGCGAAGGCGTGCTTGTACGTGCGCTTCGCCTCCACCTCCTCGCTGACGGCGTTGTAGGTCGGTGTCCGCTTCAGGAACTCCTGCGCCTCCTCGTCGGTGCGGATGTAGCGCGGCAGCAAGCCCCAGCGCTGCACACTGATGCGGTGCGGCGACCGGCTGCTCACCACGGGGCACAGCGGCCGGGCGAAGGCCGAGATCCGTTCGAACGGCAGGTCCAGTTCCAGCGCGCCCTCCCCCCGCTTGCTGTCCACGAGCATCCGTCGATTGAGCCGTTGCTCGAGCGCCTTCAGGTCGCGGTCCAGGGTGGTGGAGTAGCACACCCCACAAAGGAACGGACCAAGGCCGGTGACCCGCATCAGCTTCCCGGACCGGACGGTATGCCACCTCATGCCATGCGCGCCGCCCTGCTCCTCGTCCAAGGCTTCCTGGCCGTGAACGCCCTGGTCGGCGGCGTGCTGCTGATGCGCGCACCGGACGGAGGTCTTCTGAAACTTCCTCTAGGCTTCATGCACAGCGACCTCTTCGCGGACTTCTTCCGGCCGGGCGCGCTCCTGTTCGACGTGCTGGGGACTGGCCACCGTGCGGGCTTCCTCTTCACGCTGCGGCGGTACAGGTATGCTTCGCGCGTCGCCTTCATCCTCGGATCCGGCACGCTGATCTGGACCGGTGTCCAGATGCTGATGACGGACCTGTACTGGTTGCAGGGGCTCTTCGCCGCGCTCGGCCTGGTGGAGCTGGTCTTGGGCCGGCGGATGGTGTGATGGGCGCCCGTGGACGATCCGCTGCGCGCCTCGTCGTCCGATCGGCGCGGCCGCCGATGACGGTGGCGTTGTCCGGCCACGCCGCGGCCTGTAACATCCATCGTGCGTGAACGTCCTCTGTACATGACCCAGCTGGCCACACCCTCGCTCGGTACCTGGACACGCACCGGCGGCATCTGCGGCATCGCCGCCATCCTTGCCTACTTCGGCGCTGCGTTCGTTCCGCTGCCCGATACCGCATCGCTCATCCTTGCATTCGCCTTCGGGCCCTTGGTGTCCATCGCGTCGCTGGGGCTGGTGCACGGGTCGGAGCAAGGCGCGCCACGGGTGGGCGTGCGCGTAGCGGGCTTCCTCGGCGCGGCTGCGGGCATCACCGTGCTGGCCATGCTCACCGTTCAGCAGGCGCTCTTCGCGGCGTACGACCGCATCCCCGATGCTGATGCATCGCGTGCATCGCTCATCGCACTGAGCGATGCTGTCCACTTCGGGCTCGACATCGCCTGGGACTGCCTCATCGCTGCGAGCATCACGCTTTTCGCCATCCACTTCTGGCGCATCTCGCGCTTCGGCATGGTGCTCAGCGTGTTGGGTGTGCCATGTGGCGCGGGGCTGTTCGTGATCAACATGGCCGCCTTCCCCGACCCGCCGGACAGCATCGGCATGCTGGACATGGGTCCTTTCTGCGCGTTGTGGATGCTGGTGGTGTACGGGTGGATGATCCGGCGCGGAATGGTGGCCGGGCGAGACGGTGCAACGCCCGGCGTTCGGTAGCTTCGGGGCATGCGCATGGACTTCCCGCTCCTCGTCGCGTGCGTGCCCGCAGCACACCTGCACGCCCAGGCACCGCCGTGGGAACGCCCCATGATGGCGACATGGTCCACCGACGGGAACTCAAGCAGGTGGTGCGCATAGTTCGGGTCGCGATCGATCACGATGGACATGGGTCCGGTGCGCAACCCGTCCGTCTCCAGCGTGAAGCTGTGGTGCTTGGTGTGGTAGAGTCCACGCAACTCCTCGCCTTCAGAGCTCCAGAGGACATCGAAGCGTTCCGTGAGCGCGATCACGTTCGGCTCGATCGCCAGATCCACATCGGTGAACCAGCCTTTGGGGAAAGGCAGTAGCACGGGTGGGCGCGGAGGAGCGCTGAGCTTCGTTGTGCGGTCCAGCATGCGCGTTTCCAAGCGTCCGTCATGGTTCAGGTCCACGATCATGGTGTCGGCTCCACGCACCACGATGAGCTTGTTGTCCGGGTAACCCAGAACCCGTGGCATTTCCACCGCCATCAACGGCGCGCCGTTCAGCTTGACGCAGGGTGTCAAGCTTCATGGCTGACCAGGGAAGAAGACATTCCAGCGCGGATCCGTAACGGTCCAGTATTGCCCGCGGGCGATGAACTCCACACGATAGTCACCCTTCAACGGAACGAGCTCGGGGCCATCCATGATGATGCGTAGTTGTGGCGGAAGGAGAACCGGTCGTACTGGGCAAGAATGTTGATCCATGCAGTGCAGAGAAGATCGGCAAGGAGGACACGCATCGGGCTTCGGTACACGGTACAAGGTGCATTGTTCACCCTCACCGCCACGGCCCGTTCCTGCGCACCTCCACCATCGTATCGCCTTGCAACCGGTACAGCCCACCACCGCCGCCGAACCACAGGGTGCCCGCCTGGTCCTGATGAATGCTCTGGACCGCAGCCACGCCAAGACCTTGCGCAGTGCTGTAGTTGCGAAGCGTTCCTCCATCGGCGCGGTACACACCAAAACCTTCAGAGCAGAACCAGATATGGCCTTGGCGATCCTCGAAGACCGTCCACACCTCATTGTCGCCGATGTCTCCCGGAGCGGTGAAGCGCTTCACGGTGCCTTGCTCGTAACAGGTCAAGCCACCGGTCATGGAGCTGCACCACACACGGTCTTTGCTGTCCACCAACACGCATGGCACCATATCATCGCCGGAGCTGTTGGGTGCGGGGATCCGCTGGATGATGCCGCCTTCTGTCTTGAACACGCCCATCTCCGTACCGAAGTACAATTCACCTTTCCGGTCCTGGGTGATGCTGAGGACCCATGGACCTGCTTTGTCCATGTCCGCTTCCACCTTCAGCGCGAACGGCGTGAAGCCCTGCCCATCGAAACGGCATGGCCCCGCGGCGGTGCCTGCCCAGATGGTGCCGTCCTGCGTTTCGAAAATGGCCCACACACCATCGCTGCTCAAACCTTGCTTGGTGGTGTAGTTCACGAATGCCCGGCCGCTTGAGTCCGCTGACGCTGCGGGATCATAGCGCGAAACGCCGCCATCGGTCGCGATCCAGATATGGCCCTTACGATCTTCCAGAATGCCGGTGACCTGTGAACCCGCAAGGCCTTCTTGCACCGAGAACACTTCGAGTGCTCCGCCGTCGAAACGGTAGATGCCATCGCCGTTGGAGCCGAACCAGTAATGCCCCCGGCTGTCCTGAAATATGCGGCGCACGTATTCGGTGAGCTGGCCGTCCCCCGTGACCGGCCTTCCTCCGGCGCCTTGGGAGGTGTGGGAGGGCACGTGTACGTTGGGCTGGCGGTCGGCTGTCGCGCTGCACGCGCAAAGCACAAGGGCGAAAACCGGGAGCAGGGTGGAACGCATGGTGCCGGCAAAGTTCGGCAGAGCGGAATTGGTCTATGAAGACATCATTCACGGTCTGAGCCGCGCTGAAGTAGCCGGGTCGGGCCGATCGCTCAAGTCCGCACTCATCGTTCCTCCTGGTTCACGGACTTTCCGCTCATGTCCCGCACGCGCTGGCGCATGGCCGTCCTCGATGAAAGCGTAGATGTGGCGGAAATAGAACCGGTCGTATTGAACGCCGACGTGCTGGCATAGCGCAACGAGGAGGGCGGCAAGGAAGTGGCGCATTGGTCAATGGTACACCGAAGATGGGTCATGCGTTCAGTCTGAAAGGCCGTGGTGCTTTCGGTGCCACTCCAGGTATTCCGGCTTCGGGCCGGCGGCTTCATCGGGAATGGCCATTGGCTTGCCTCGTATGTCTTGAAGTGCTGGGCCGTGGTCGAATCGGCGAAGTGGTCGCCCCGGATGACCCCGGTGAAACGCCGGGCCGTTGCAGGCTCACGAAGGCTGAAAGTCCCTCTTCAGCGGGAGGCGCGGACCATGTTGTTGACCTCATCAAAATGATGCCGACAGGCTGCTCATTCCTTCCCCCTCAAGCGCTTCACCGCCTTGTCCAATTCATCAGGGGTGCTCACCTCCAGCGCCTTGCTGAACTTCTCGAACTCCGCTATGGCGTGTGCCTCGGCCTCCTCGTGGCTCACGTTGCCACCGTGAAGCAGGATCTCCCGCTCGTTCAGCATGAGGAAGTCGTGCAGCTTCTTCTTCCAATCCGCCATGCGCATCGGCTTGCGCTGTAGCGCTTGTAGCTCAACGAATTCCAAATACTGGTTCACAATGCGGTTCAGGTGGTCCAGCTCCTGTTCTCCGAGATAGTCCTTGGCCACCACCACATCCTGCTTGCGGATCTCAGAGGTGGGCCAGTTCGTCAGCCCCATGTTCGGCTTGCTGGCATCGGCGCGCTCCATCACCACTTCGGCGGCGGTGCGACCGTGAATGGCCCAATGGAACTTGTTCTGGACCGATGCGAAGAATTCGCGTGTGATCTCCACTGTGGCGTCGTAGTCGATGGCGGTGGAATAGATGTCGCACACCTTGCGGTAGAACACCTTCTCGCTGCTGCGGATATCGCGGATGCGGCCAAGCAGTTCATCGAAGTAGCCGTCGCGCGCCTGCTTCAGCCGGGCATCGTCCAGCACGAAGCCTTTGATGATGTACTCCCGCAGCCGCTCCGTGGCCCAGCGCCGGAAGTGAACGCCCACATGGCTGTTCACCCGGTAGCCCACCGAGATGATCATGTCCAGGTTGTAGTGCTCTACCAACCTTTTCACGTTCCGCCGGCCTTCCCGCGCAACTGTAAAGAAATCCTTTACAGTTCCCTCGGCTTCCAGCTCGCCATCGGCCAGGATGTTCTTGATGTGCTGCCCGATGTTCTGCTTCGTGGTCTGGAAAAGGTCCGCGAGCTGGTTCTGGTTCAGCCATACGGTCTCTTCCTCCAGCTTCACGCTCAGTTGCGTGAGGCCGTCCTTGCCTTGGTAGATCAACAACTCGCCCTTGCTCATCGCTCTCAGTTGACGCGCTTTCCGTCAACCGCGTTCGGACAAGATAGTGGAGGGTGCTACTTCAGCCAACGGCCTCAAAGCCTAGGGCCAGGCCGCCGCAGCCATGCCTACGCTGAAGCTTCGGCAGGCAGGCCCGCGAACAGGTACAGCACCACAGCCTCCTCGGTGTGCCGAGGCACAAGCGTCTCGTTGATCTCCTCGATGTATCCCATCTTACGTTGCCGACTTCCTTGGCGATCGGCGTGGTGACAAAGTAAGGGCGACAAACTCAAGCAACGCCCTCCGTATGCTTCTCCATGCCCTTCAGATGGAATGAGACGACCATGACCTGCACCACTAGAGCAAATAGGAATGCACTAGCCACGATAGTTCGCTGGTGGCAACTGACGGAGAAGTGAACGAATAGAAGCGTGGCGAGCAGCGATGCGTTCATTGCGGAAGCGACGTACGCAAAGACTGAATGAGAACTGCCCCATGAGAAGTACTTCGGATACTTGGCATCCGTATACATCGCCGAATCGTTCGGAAAGCCAAGAGGCTTAACGCGGGTAAAGAAGTGCCGATGCTCGTTGATGTAACGAGCGACACGGACGAAGTACACCCGGCTTCGGACCAAAAGCCAAAGCATGAGCAAGCCAGCAAGAAGTCCAGAAATCAATAGCGCCTTGACAGCCAAGTCAAGCCGAAAGCCCTTTTCTAGTGAGAACTGGTATACCCCAATCGCAGCTGACAACGTGGCGATGTAGAGCGTGACGCTGAACTTCATCAGGTCGGTGATCTGCGTGTCGTAGTGCCGCAACTGTCCGTAGCTCTCCGAGAAGTCACGCTCCAAGAACTTGACTGCTTCGTCCTGAATGTTTGGCGTACTGCTCATATCGGTCGACTAGAAGTTGAACCGTAGAGTGCCGTCGACATCGGTGCGATACACCTTTTCCTTCGTGTTGTCGGCATAGCGCTTCAGCGCCGTTGGATGAGGCACGCTCTCATATACACCAGACTTCGTTGAGATTACGGAGTACTTCGGATCCGCCTTCTTGATGAAGTCCAGGTCCGCTCCATTTAGGCTGGCATGATGGCTTGCGTGCAATATGTCCCCGCAGAAGTGTTTCGTGTTGCTCGCCACCCAATTGAGGTTGGTGTCGGAGGCATCTCCGGTGAAGGCACACTTGCGTTTCTCTGATTGAACTGTTAAAACGAGACACGCATCATGAAGCTCACGAGTATCACTTGTCGCAATCGACCTATTTGGGCCGATCATCCAAAATTTCAAGCCTGATCGGTCCCACCAAGGCTTTTCAAATGAATCCTGCCGATAGGGCTTGTATACCTTGGTGCCCTTGCCTTCGAAGTACTTCGCATGATCGTTGAACTCGTTCCATTCGTCGAGAGTGACGCTCGCATCCCCGTAACGGCGCTCATAGGGCGAATGAATGAGATAGCCAATGTTGTAGCCATTGTCGCGCAAGAACTTCATGCCACCATAGTGGTCTGAGTGCTGGTGCGTCACAAATAGCCCCGTGATGTTCTTGTCGGACGGGAGAAGTGCCTTGTGCTCATCAATACCGTAGCAGTCTATCAGGAAGGTCTCGCTGGTCGTTTTAAGAATGCTTGCGTCGGCGCAACCGACATTCAGGCAGTGTAGTTCAGCCATTGGGCTATTGGAATTGGTTCTACTACAAAGGAAATCGCGCGTCGGTGTGGGTGTAAGCACCCCCATTTTAGGCGCAGTGCATTGTAAAGGTACTTCTTGGTGTGGTGGTGTTGTGGATGTCCTGTTGAACTGTGGGGAACTCCGCGCGTGAGCCTGCGTAGTGGGCAGGGAGTTGTCCACATTTCAACAGGAACGCACGGGGCGAGAGGCGGAGCAGCGAAGCGTGCGGGCGCACATGGTTGTAGCGCCACATCCACTCCTGGGTCATCTGCCGGACCTGTTCGAGGGACTCGAAGATCCAGGCATCCAGCACCTCGGTCCTGTAGGTCCTGTTGAAGCGCTCGATCAGGCCGTTCTGCATGGGCCGGCCAGGCTGGATGTAGGTGAACTCGATGCCGTTGGTTGCCGCCCATTCTTTCATGGCCTGGGCGATGAACTCCGGGCCGTTGTCCATGCGCAGGCGTTCGGGCTTGCCGCGCCACTCGATGAGTTGTTCGAGCTCCCGGATCACACGAGGGGCCGGCAGTGAAGTGTCCACCGCGATGCACAGCGCTTCGCGGTTGAAGTCGTCCATCACGTTGAAGGTCCTGTACTTGCGGCCAGTGACCAGCGCATCGTGCATGAAGTCCATGCTCCAGGTGATGTTCGGCCCGATGGGCAGCACGATCGGGTCTTTCACCCGCTCGGGGACACGGCGTTTGGTGCGTTTGCGCTGGGGCAACTTGCACTCCTTGTAGATCCGATGCAGACGCTTCTTGTTGGCCTTGCAGCCCTCGTTGCGCATGTGGATCCGTATCAACGAGAAGCCCCACTGCGCCTCGCTCTCCGCCACCCGCATCATGTGTTCGATCACCTCCGCATCGTTCTTCTCCTTGGGCACGTAGCGGTACACGCTCGCGCTCAAGTCCAACAGCTTGCAGGCCCGGCGTTCGCTGTACTGGCGCTGTTCGACCAGCCGGCGTACGATCTCTCGCTTATCGTCCGGGCCTACAACTTTCCCTCGATGATCTCCTTAAGCACTTGGCGGTCCATCTGCGCCTCGGTGTACATCTTCTCCAGCCGGGCATACTTGGCCTTCAGCTCCTTGAACTCCTTGAGCTGGTTGGCGTCCAGGCCGCTGTACTTGGCCTTCCACTGGTAGAACGTGGGCTGGCTTACTCCGTGCTCCCGGCACAGGTCCGCCACCTTCTTGCCCGCCTCATGCTCGCGCAGCATCGCAACGATCTGCGTCTCGGTGAATCTGCTCTTCTTCATCCTGATCAAGGTTAGGTGTTTCTACGTTCACCTGCACCTGTTTCAGGGGGTGCTTACATGGGTTCCGCGATCGTTGATAACTGGTCCGCGTAAGGGACAGCAGCGGCAGCCCGGCGCAGGAGCGGGCTCGCGGACGCGTGCAGCGAGGAGGCGACCGAAGGAAGCCACCGCAGCGCCGCGACCGCTGGCCGCGACAAGTCCGGCTAAAGCGGATGGCCTGACGGCGCTGCATTTGAGCGCCGGAACGCCCAAACACCCTACATATTCCTCCGATACTGCCCCCCCACCTCGAACATCGCCGCAGTGAGCTGTCCAGGGCTGCAATACTTCGTCGCCTCCATGAGCACCTCGAACATATTCTCGTTGCGAATGGCGGCCTGCTGCAGATCCTTGATCGCCTTCGCCGCTTCCGCTCTGTAGGCTGCGCGCAGGTTCTCCACCGTCGCGATCTGCGCTTCCTTCTCCTCCTCGGTGGCTCGGATCACCTCTTTCGGTAGGATCGTTGGTGAGCCCTTGTCACCTACGTCCGCCGTCCGGCCGGACTTCGGCGACGGCGCGCTGCTGAGGAAGGTGTTGACGCCGCTGGTTTCCTGACCCATCATGCCTTCGATGCTGTTGCTCGCGTGTGGCTGCTGCGCCTTACAGGCCGGGCAAGGGGTTTGGGCATCTTGGGGAGCTTCCCCGTATAGAGCGTTTCAAAGCGGAAGCACATCTCCCAGTCGTCCCAGTACACATCCACGTTGCGGTGGAGCTTGAACTGCCGGAAGCGCAGCACATCCAGGTACTGGCTGTTCATGGGGTTCTGGCCCGCTGCGCTCAAGAAGGGATGGAAGTCGATCTCGCTCACGTGTCCATCGGTGAAGGTGATGCGGATGGTGTAGTCACCCACGTAGGTGGCTTTCTTGATGCGGATGTCCTCGGGGATGGTCATTTGATGCGGCGGGTGATGCGCTCGGGCTTGATGCGCTTGTGTTCGACATAGAAGGCGGTCCACTTTGCGACGATGTCGTCCTTCATGGCCCGTACGAAGGTCTCTGCCTCACGCTGTTCCTTCTCATTCAGCATATCAGCGCCTCGCTTGGCCCGCCAGCGCAATTCCACCAACTTGCCTTCCACGATGATGAGCATGATGATGCCTTCGTGATCGCCATGCTGCACGTGTAGGTGCATGGGGTCATGGTCGTCGCTGTAGAACAGGAAGATGAGTCCGAAGTATTCGTACAGCTTGGGCATTGAACCAAAGGTAACACGCCCCGCCGGGCCTTACATGTTCCTCCTGTACTGCCCCCCACCTCGAACATCGCTGCTGTGAGCTGTCCAAGCGATCAATACTTCCTCGCCCCCATCAGCACCAACATATTCCTGCTGCTCATGTGTTGCTCAACCCTTGTTGGCCCATCGGACCAGATAACCCAAAAGCAAATAGGCCCCGGAAATGGCTCCAAGGAGCATGGCGCTGACACCGGAAATGAGGATGAACCCGAAATCGGGGTCGGACGACACAACGGGATCCAGGCACTCCAACAGCAGAAGAAGCGCACCGCAGGTGCAGAACGCGATCCATGCGATCCTTCTGATGATCATCACATGTTCCTTCGATACTGCCCCCCCACCTCGAACATCGCCGCAGTGAGCTGCCCCAGCGAACAGTACTTCGTCGCCTCCATCAGCACCTCGAACATATTCTCATTCCGGATCGCGGCCTGCTGCAGGTCCTTGATCGCCTTCGCCGCTTCCGCGCTGTAGGCCGCGCGCAGGTTCTCCACCGTGGCGATCTGCGTCTCCTTCTCCTCCTCGGTGGCGCGGATCACCTCCTTGGGCAGGATCGTCGGTGAGCCCTTGCTGCTGAGGAAGGTGTTCACGCCGATGATCGGGTATTCGCCGGTGTGCTTGAGGGTTTCGTAGTAGAGGCTTTCCTCCTGGATGCGGCTGCGCTGGTACATGGTCTCCATGGCGCCGAGCACGCCGCCGCGTTCGGTGATGCGGTCGAACTCGGTGAGCACGGCTTCTTCCACCAGGTCGGTGAGCTCTTCGATGATGAAGGAGCCTTGCAGCGGGTTCTCGTTCTTGGCCAGGCCGAGCTCCTTGTTGATGATGAGCTGGATGGCCATGGCGCGGCGCACGCTTTCCTCGGTGGGCGTGGTGATGGCCTCGTCGTAGGCGTTGGTGTGCAGGCTGTTGCAGTTGTCGTAGATGGCGTACAGCGCCTGGAGTGTTGTCCGGATGTCGTTGAAGTCGATCTCCTGCGCGTGCAAACTGCGGCCGCCTGGTCTGGATGTGGTAGCTGCTGGCTAGTTCCCCGCAACGTTCAGTTGAACAGCACGTGGCTCGAACCGCAACTCCTCCACATGCCCCATCCACTTGCGGTCGACAGTGATCGCATGCACGTGGATGTTGGTATCGTGATGCGTGAACACGGCCTTGTGGCGCGTGGAGAAGAAGCCGACCGCTTCCACCACCGCCCCTGATAAGTGGTAGCTCTTGTTCCCGCGATGCGCATCATCCGGCCCGTGAACCTCGGTGCCCGGCGGTACGTCAACAATGTGGGCATCCACGTCCGTGAAGGTTCCGGTGAGCTTGAATGCGAACGGAGCCCCGAGCATACCGTAAGCAGTGGTGAGAAAGGCATCGAGCGTGGCAAGATCAATGACGCTGTCGGGTAGCGCAACTAGCGTCCATGTGTTCACCCGCTGATGGACGAAGAATGGCGCGCTCACATCCCGCTGTTCCGTAACCATCATCGTGCTGTCGCTTGTCGCAGTTGCCACGTAGCAGTGACCATCGATCACCAACAACTCCCCACGCAGGTATTCCAGCGGGCCGAGCCCGTAGGTACCCGGCTTGGCGATGCTGTCGATGGCGATGAGCCCGGCGAGTTGGCCATTGAACATGGTGTTGCGCATGGCACCGGTGATCCGCACAACGGAAGTTCGGGTTTGTGCGGGCGCACAACCTGTAAGGAGCGCGACCATTATTGAACAGAGAAGGGCGCGGAAATGAATGTGTTTCATGATGGACATGGGGAGAGTTTGAAATGCGAAGGCCCCGCATCGTGCGGGGCCTTCGCTGTTGATCGAACGCTCAGTGTTCGTGCGTGCATGCGGTGCTGCACTCGTGCCCCTTCTCGCCGCAGGCGTAGGTGTGTTTGCCGTCCTTGCAGTCGGCGGTGCAAGCGTGTTCCTTCACGGCCTCGGCTTGGGCATCGGCCTTCCCTTTGCCCGGCACGCAGGCTTTCGCGTCCTTCTTACCGGCGCAGCAGGCAGCACCTTTGCCGTCAGCAGCCATGGCGGTCTTGCACGCCTCGGTGCAGGTGTGGTTCTTCTCGCCGTGGGCGTACGCGTGGGCTTCCGTGGTGCAGGCCGCCGTGCATTCGTGTTTGCCATCGGCCATTGAGGCATTGCCGTGGCCAGTGCATTGTGCATTCGCTGTTGCCAAGCAGCCGGCGAATGCGGCGAGCGCGAGGAGGTACTTCATGTGTTTTGGTCGGTTGTTGTTGTTGAGTTCATGGGTATCCCGCCGCGGGCGGTGCATGCCCCGTTCATTCGATCACCAACCGGGTATGGGTGCGCATACCGCGCATCGTGACTACTACGGAGTACATCCCCTTGGTGAATTGCGCGGTGGAGAGACGCACCTGTGCGCCGTGGGCTACTTCATCATGTACCATGCGCCCAGCACCGTCGAAGAGGCGCACACGCTCCATGCTGCCTTCCTTGGTCGTGATAAAGACTTCGTGGCCCGTGGCCGGGTTCGGGAAAACGGAAAGTCGCGTCAATCCCAGTTCAGCAATGCCAACTTGACCTACGGTGGCTACCAACCAAGTGAGCGTATCGCCTTGCGCGGGGTAGTTGACATCGTACACGTAGGCCCGTACGACCCCTTCACCGGAAACGGTGCCTGGCGCAACGTGCAAACTCATCAAGGCCGCGTCGTCCGGGATCACCGGATCCATGGTGCCACCAGCGGCGGGGATGTCGATGTAACAGTGGCCGAAGTCGCACATCCAATACTGCCAGCCAATGGGCATGTCCACTAACACCGGTACCCACGCCAATTGAAGCGAGTTGCCCGAGGTGTTCTGTTGAAGTATGGTGAAGTTCTGTCCGTCGTTGAACAGGGCAACCCCAACCATGGTGTCGTTGGGCACGATGTTGTAGGTCGGGGCCTGCGCCACAGTATCAAGGATGCATGTGGCCAGCAGTGTGGCGGCGGCTGTCATGCGGAAAGGAAGATCCGGTCTGCACATCATCTGTGTTCTGTTTTGCGAAGAAGGGGGGGCTACGCGAATGCAGCCCCCCCCGTCACCCGTTGTTCAACGTTTCTCGAAACGTGCCATGCCGGTGGCGCCGCTCGCATCGGTCAGTTGCAGCACATAGGCACCGGCCAACAGAGCAGCAACATCCAGCTTGCCGCCAATGAGTTGAACGTTCAACACCTCACGGCCTTGGATATCCGTTACGCGTGCTTTGGTCCAGTTGGTTCCAGCGATAGTCAGCACATCGGTGGCTGGGTTGGGACTTACACCCACTTGTTGCGCCGCGACCTCGTTCAAACCACTCGCACCTGCGAGGCAGGTGTTGATGGCAGCGATGATGGCCGGGTTGTCGCTGTCGCTATGTCCAAGCTGGGAAAGGCAAACAGTATGGTCGGAACCACCGCCAAGAATGGCGATGGTGGGCATGCCCATGCCGCCGTAGTACGTGGTCTGCGCGCTCATGCCAGCGAACACGGTATTGGTAAAACCGTTCGTGGTCTTCCAATCGTTCATCTGCGCGCACGTGATCGAGTTCGTAAAGCCCACGCTGTAGTATTTCACCATGGTCGGGTCGCTCACATTGGGTAGCACGTTGTCGGTAATGCTGTGAGCAGCATCCACGCAGGGCTGGCAACCCATCATCACCAGTTCCAGGACCACGGTGTAGCCCGCGTCGAGGTCGGCGAAAAGCGTATGGCTCATGCCGTCGCAATCGTTGGCGGTGAAATCAAGAGCCGTGGTCTGGGCGTTCAGTGCCGTGGCGCAGGCCAGGGCGGAAGTGAGTAGCAGGTGTTTCATGTGTTGTTGGTTGATGATGTGTTCGTTGTCGGGTTGTTGGTCTGTTGGCAGCAAGGACTTGGTCTAACGAGCAATGATGAACCGGCCCCTCGTATTGTTTCCAGTGCGGTTGGCGAGGAGTACGGTGTACGATCCGGGGTTCAGCGCCGAGGTGTTGATCCGCGCCCGCTCATTGGCCGTGTTCGCGAATGCGGTAGCTACCGTGCGACCCGAAGCATCGAGCACCATCACCTGCGTGATCACTTGCCCCGGCCACTGCGCCCACAGCGCATCGTTCGCCGGGTTGGGCCACAAGTCGATGGAAGCCAAGCGTCCGGCTTCGCCGATGCCATTGGGGTCCACCACGAGGAACTGGCCCATCATGCCTTCGTCCTCGTGCATGAGCAGGTGGCAGTGGTACATGTACGGCATATCGGGATCGGCGAAATCATCGAAGCGTGTGATCACGCGTACAGAACCTTGAAGGCCGGGTACCATCACCACATCCTTCCAGCCGCTTTCCCAAGGATCGGGCGCCACACCATCACGTTCGAGGATGTTGAACTGGATGTCGTGGATGTGGATGGGATGCGTCACCCCCGTGTTGTTCTGGAACTCCCAGATCTCCGTAGCGCCCAGCTGGATGGTCTCATTGATCATATCCATGTCGAAGAGGTTGCCGTTGATCTCGAAGGGGCCTTCGATCGCCCCGAGCGGTCCCATGACTTCGGGCGCGAGGGTGAATGTGCGGGTAACCGTAGCGTTCGCTTCCAGGTATGGCACAACCGTGGCGAGCGCTGATGGAAGGATGGTGACGGGATCCACCGTCGCCGAGCCGACCGTAAAGCTCACCAGCGGGAAGTTGGCCCCGTTCAGGGCGTTGTCTTCATACCCATCCAATGTGGCCCCGCCCATGCTCACCTGCGCCGAGCCGATGATGCCATCGGGCAGTTCCGCCCCATAACTCATCAATTGGAACGCCTGTCCGGTCATACCCACCAGGTCCACGAGCAGTTCAACCCGTTCTCCGGGCATCAAGCGCAATCGCGTCAAGGACACTGGCGCTGCAAGCAGGCCACCGTCGGTACCGATCACATGGAACGACATCCCGTTGCTGAAACCGAGCAGAAAGGTGCGCTCGCTGGCTCCGTTCAGGCAACGCAGGCGCACCACTTGTGCGGGCAATTCCTTGTAGGCATCGCGTACGCCGTTCGCCAGCACCACGCTGTCGAGCCCGGTGTGCAACATGATCTGCCCGCCCACGATCGCTTTTGTTTGCAAGACCAAGGGAATATCGTCCACGCCATATTCGCGCGGCAGTTGAAGGGCTGCCTCTTCCGCATCGCGCACGATGATCATACCGGCGAGACCCATGCTCACTTGGAAATCCGTGAGGCCATGGCCGTGTGGATGGTACCAGAACGTGCTGGCTTTGTCCAATACGGTGAATGAAGGCGACCACGTGGTACCCGGCGCTATCAACGAATGCGGGCCCCCATCGTTCTCAGCGCTCACATGCAGTCCGTGCCAATGCGTGGTAGTGAGGTCGGGCAGCGTGTTGCTCACATTCAACGTTACCGGCATGCCTTGTTGAAGGATCAGCGTGGGGCCAAGCAGGTCGCCATTGTAGCCATAGGTGTTCACCACTTCACCTGCGTGGAACTCATACGTTCCCTCCTGTATCACGAGGTTGATGTCCGCTCCAGACAGCGTGTCGGGTATAGGCAACGGGTTCTGTGCGAGTGATACTGCCGCATGGGTGAACAGCCCGCAAACGAGTGTGTGCTTCATCTTGATCGTGTGCTTCATCTTGATCGTGTATGGCTTTCCTGACCACAATACTATTACCGTAGCTCCCCTGCCCTCCGTGATCGCGATCACGCGACCGAAGGCAATAACGTCCAAGACTTGGATTCCTGTCTACCGCAAAAGCGGCCTATTAATTCAAGACCCGGATGCATTTTCGGCCCACTGTGATAATGCCGCGCTCCTGCATCAGCAGTAGGCGCCGAGTGATCGCTTCGCGCGAGGTGCCGAGTTCAGCAGCGATCAACTCCTGAGTGATGTGCAGCTCTTGGGATCCCGCCGCTTTCGCGCGCTGGATCAAGTAATGCCACAACTGATCGTCCAGCTTTTTGAAGACCGCATACTCAACCACCTGTAGCAGATCGCCAAAACGGTGCGCTTGCGCCGCATTGATGTAGGCACTCCATTCCGGGTATTTCATCCACTCCGCCATACAGTGGGCAGGCACCATCCGTAGTTCCGCTTCGCCATCGACCACGGCACGCACGATACTGCCCACATGCTGCTGGCATGAGTGGATCGCCATGGCGCAGGTTTCACCCGGGAAAATGTGATAGAGATATCGCTCAAGCCCATTGTCGTTCTTCATGAGCACCCGGATGGTCCCGGTCACGACGATGGGGACATGTGAAACCCGATCACCAGAGCGCATCAGTTCCGAACCGCTCGTGAACGTGCGTTTGGCCGCCGATCGATCGAGCTCTCTTTGTAGTTGCGCGGTCTTGAAAAGCCTGCTCATTCGCCGTTCACATATTCCTCCTGTACTGCCCACCAACCTCGAACATGGCAGCAGTCAGTTGCCCCAACGAACAATACTTCGTCGCTTCCATCAAGACAGCGAACATGTTCTCATTGCGTATCGCGGCTTGCTGTAGATCCTTGATCGCCTTCGCCGCCTCTTCCGAGTACGCCTGCTTCAAGTTCTCGACGGTCGCTATCTGAGCCTCCTTCTCTTCCTCTGTTGCGCGTATGACTTCTTTCGGCAAGATCGTCGGCGAACCCTTGCTCGATAGGAAGGTGTTCACTCCGATGATGGGATACTCTCCCGTGTGCTTCAGGGTCTCGTAGTACAAGCTCTCTTCCTGTATCCTGCTACGCTGGTACATCGTTTCCATCGCACCGAGCACACCGCCCCGTTCCGTGATCCGATCGAACTCCGTTAATACCGCTTCCTCCACCAGGTCCGTCAACTCTTCAATGATGAATGAGCCTTGCAAGGGGTTCTCGTTCTTCGCCAATCCCAACTCCTTGTTGATTATCAACTGGATCGCCATCGCCCTGCGAACACTCTCTTCAGTCGGTGTTGTGATTGCTTCGTCGTAGGCGTTCGTGTGCAGCGAGTTGCAGTTGTCGTAGATGGCGTAGAGCGCCTGCAAGGTGGTGCGGATGTCGTTGAAGTCGATCTCCTGCGCGTGGAGGCTGCGGCCGCTGGTCTGGATGTGGTACTTGAGCATCTGGCTGCGTTCGTCGGCGCCGTAGCGGTGCTTGAGCGCCTTGGCCCAGAGGCGGCGCGCCACACGGCCCATCACGGCGTACTCGGGGTCCATGCCGTTGCTGAAGAAGAAGCTCAGGTTCGGCGCGAAGGCGTTGATGTCCATGCCCCGGCTCAGGTAGTACTCCACGTAAGTGAAGCCGTTGGCCAGGGTGAAGGCGAGCTGCGAGATGGGGTTGGCCCCGGCCTCCGCGATGTGGTAGCCGCTGATGCTGACGCTGTAGAAGTTGCGGACCTTCTGGTCGATAGTACTGCTGCGAGTTGTTTGGGCGTGCCCCTCGCTCACCCACACATCTCCGCGCGGGTCGCGTGCTACGCTTTAGCCGGACATGTCAGGGCCAGCGGCTGCGGCACTGCGGGGGCTCCTTCGTCGCCTCCTCGTTGCGCGCATCCGCAAGGCCCTGCCTGCGCCGGGCTGCCGCTTCGCCCGCTCACGCGAATGAGCCTATCGCGCGACTACCGCAAACTCGTCTAGCGCCAAACGTATAGTGGCTGTTCCAACTTTGTACCGTCCTGAAATTCCACGTGAAAGATGTAGAGTCCTGTGTCGACATAGTTCATGTTGATGTTCCCGTCAGGTCCATCTATGATGAGCATGTCCCGTTCCACATGCGGTCCAGTTGTAGTCACCAGTTTGACCGACTTCACCTCGCGCCCATAGGTCTTCATATGAACACGTTCGTAGACGGGAGAGTAAAACAATGATGGGTGTTCCGTACTTTCTGCTTCGGCTTGATGCCGCTCTGCGGAGCCGTAATCATCGGGAGAATGGACCTCTTCCGATGCTGTGGAATCCGAGCCCGAAAAAAGCACGATTGCCGCTATGTGAACAGCGACTAACCAGGTAAACAACACTGTCAAAATCCATGCTGGGGTTAGATTGACCGTGACAAGAAATCGTTGCTTGAGCGACTCAATGACCGGCTTCTTCGGTTCCCGAATCTCATGCTCAGATTCGTCGGGTTTCGCATCGGGATCCGGGCTGCCCTGTGCGACTATTGTACGTCTTCGCTCGCGCTTGTTTGCCTTCCAAGGCCCCCATGCTCCCCAAGAACCTACGATCCACTCATCAGGCAATGGTACTTCAGGACAGACCACAACATAAGCGGCTTGAAGCTCTGCAAACCGCGCAGATTGGGAACTCAGGTCCATCTGTTCACCTCTGCGTAAAGCATCAACCGACTGTAATTTTACCTTCGTACGAAGTTCATTATACCGCCGCAGAACTTGTTCATTGGTGCATCCTGGGGCCAAGCCCAGAAGAATGACAGCTTGTTCCTTAGTCATCTTGAATCTTGGGCTAGTGACCTGCCACTTCGACGCGCTGGTAGGTGGGAATGGTGAACTCCCATGTTTTGAGCTCCGTCGGAAATCGCGTTGGGCAAACGGTAGTATCGGCTCGCTTGAGCAGCTCTCCTTGGGCAGGCTTTACGAACCACGCTTGTATCCGCATGGTCGCATCCGGCAGCTTGTCGAATCCAAGGTCATAGAAGGCGGTGTCATCTACATAGACCATTGAAGCTTCCCACGTACACGGATTCTGTCCAGAAGGGCACTCAGGGTTCAGATAGAATACGCGTTTTAGTACGCGACCTGGTTCTGCTGACTGAAGCACCTTCGCAGTTGGCCAAACACCACTAATCCGTTTCGCTTCCCCAGTATCGAAAGCGTGATCGCCCACGGTCGATTCAACGGCTGACCCAAAGCGCGGCTGCGGCTGCACGTCTCGGAAATCCGGGCCGCGCAACCCGATCTCGATCTCAGGCTGGCGTTTGCGGATGTCGTTCTCAGCCATGGCATCCCAAGTCACCTCATAGTCCACGATCAATACGCCCATTACTCGTTCGGGCGGCGGGGGTAGTGCTCTGAGTGCCACCAAGACGAAGAACAGCAAAATGATGCTGGCCAGGGCGTTGCTGATGACATCAAGCATTGAAAGCCCGATCGCGGTCCGCGACTTGCGTGAAATGAAGCTATCGATGCGCGCCTTCATCAGTAGGTAGTGATACAAGGCACGGAATCCCGGCAACCCTCCTTGATCTCGATCAAATACTTCGTATCGAAGGACGGGGGGACACCCAATCGTCTGTTGTAGTTCTCACCAATGGGATTGACTCCCAGATTGTAATGCACCAAGGCGGAATCCGGTACATCCCGGGCCGACCCCAGGGCACGAACCCTTACCCCCCAGGCACCATGTGGCCAGGTACAAGAGCGTGTGATCAACCAAAGTGAATCACCATAAGCCCCGCGTAGCACTTCAACACAGGTGTCAAAGGCAAGAGGGTCGATTCCTTCGATCAACTCCGGCACTACCTCGTACGGGACGTCAATGCCTCCCTTCATGGTCAGCGCAATGTTCAAGACATAATCGCTGCGCCGCTTATCGGTGGGCTTAACCAGTTGCAGCGTTTGTATGTCACTGTCGCCTGCGTCGTCGATCACAGCCGTATCGCTGAGTACACGGGTAAACATCGAAGCGATGAGCATGAGCACGATAGCACCCACCAGTGCGTTACTCAGAACGTCCAGCAAACTCAATCCGAATGCTTCTCGCTTGCGCCCCATTTCTTCTGTTGGAAGGGATCACTTGCGGTCCAAGAAGAGCACTCCTTTCTCCCGCAAGGCATCGAACAGTTCCGCTTCACGCTTCTGCAAACGGGCTATCATGAAGCTGAGGACTAGGACCCAGACCAAGCTAACGAAGGTTGTGTCGAAAGCCAGGCCCAATGCGCCACCAACCTTGTCAAATGCCTCAACCATGTCCAACACACCACTGCTTTTCAGAATGCCTACTACACTTTGCATGCTTTTGATGATCCCTAGAATTGTGCCGATGAAACCCAGATTCGGGATCGCATAGTTGATGTAGTCCAGCAAGAGGTACTCTCCTTTGAGCACACGGCTCTCCATCAGGTCAACTCGGTCATCCACAAATGACCGTGGCGCCTCAGTGGCGATCGCATTGCTGGCAATCGCCTCCCGAAGGAAGCGCACCGCTACGAATGCATCCCCGTATCGTTCGATGTACTCACTGAAGAGCGGCGATCTGTCAGGTTTCGTCGTAAGCACTTCCCATACACCCTCCGGCCGCTCCTGGTCCACGATGAGTCTGCCCGTGTGGAGTACCCGCTGCTGGATCAGCAACCAATACCAACGCAAGAGGACGATGAGCAAGCCCCAGATCGCAATGATGAACGTAATGGTCTGGATTGCACCACCAAGGGCCTGGAGCATCCTCCTTGGAGTGAAGTAGTTGGTTGTGAGCTTCTCTCGTAACCGGGTTACAAGCTCCATGCCCAGCGCGTACTTCAAGTCACGACCCTCAAGAACCGAAATGCTCCTGAAATTGGGCCTATCGTACTCGCTTCTACCGAGAACTTCAGACGGAGGCTCGGGGTCGAACAAAGGCGCGATGCCCAAGTAGTCGTATCGAAGATTTCCGATCAACAGTACCGAGGCTGGTGAGTTGTCTCTGTCCCAGCCCGCCACCGCACTCAAGAAGGTTTCCGCGTCCGCATACGTGATCACGTCATCGCGCAGTAGTGAATCAACATCGGGGTCATTGATGAGTTGCTCCGGCTTCACCTTGTTGTGCAATTCAGGCGGCAGGAGCTTCTTCGCCCGCAGCACTCTTGGGTCAGCAGGGTCCTCAAAGTCCACGTATGCACCCAAGTTCAACTCTTGCGACTTCAGGTTCGCTTCAGCCAACTTCCATAGGCCGTTAAGCACGAGGTTCGAAAGAACGACCCCAAGGATGATAGCCACAATGCAACTTCGCGTGACCAGCCTGCGTGGCACGTCCAGCGGCGAATCGCTGTCGCTCTTCGACCCATAAAGCCGGAGCATCGGGGCCTCGATCCATGAACTGGAACTGTTCGACTGTGGAGCGTTCATAGGCGTGAGTTGGGTACGCGATCAAAATAACCGAGAGGGTTGGCCCGCCAATAGTTGCGCTCCCAGCCGTGTTCGTTCTTGAGGCAACTCCTCAAAAGGACACCGGGGTCATTTGGCGCTCCACCAGGTATGTAAATGAGTCGGTCGTCTGCTATGCTGTCCCGCATGTCTTCCCATAAGTCAGGGCCAAACTGAAACCGCCTTCGCTTGTCCTGTAGGAAGACCGAGACGTAACGATTTGAGCGGAAGGCTGTCACAATACCGACTCTGTCCGGAGTAAGGCTCAGCCAGAAATCCTGAGGTACAGGATTGGCAAGGACCTTCTCATAGAGTGTCGGCTTCTTCCAGCCCATGTTTGAGCTATACCGCTTCCTAAAGGCGTGCAAGGCCACCGGCTCACTACCCGCGTCCGTCAGCTTGAGAATCAATGGGACCTTGACACCTGTTCGCCCATCACCGATCCTCGTGACGGACACTGACATCACGCCATCCCGCGCCTTCTGCACCTTACCGGCCGCACACAGCACAAGTCGGTCATTCACACCAGCACCTTCGCGAAACCAATCAAGCCAAACGACTTCATCCCGCTTAATTCGACCAAGGGCCATCCCAATGAACAAGCTGTCTTCATCGGAAGAACAGCCCGCTGTATTAAGTGCCTGAACGTAGTCTGAGAGCATCTCATCGGTTAGCTCGAACTTCTGTTCAGAACCGTCGATCAAGAGGCGTTGTGTAGGCGCTTCTCCATTCTTCCATGTCCAAGAGTACACCTTGCTCTTCGAAGATCCGTAGGTGAAGACGAGCACATTGGGAACGCTATCGTGCGCGGCTTGACCTGTGATGATCCCCAGGTTCGGATCGGCGATCGCAAGAAGGTGCAAATGACCAGTCGGGTCAATGCCATACTTTCCCTTAAAGCCCGATAACCAATGCACCGGCGTACTTGGGGTGTTCACGTAATAACGGTCGTTGGAATCAAACAGATAATCCAGCTGGCCCGGTTGGGTACCTGCTATCCTCTTCGCTAGGTCAGATGAGTAGGACATGCCAGTCTGGGGATTGCCGATCGCCGTCTTGGGATCCTGTTCAAGGAAGTTGGTATGCTTCAGGGCTCCTTTGACTACCGCAGGCTTCTCTGCACCGTTAGCCAACCACAAGTTTATTACCCCATGTAGTGGTCCAGATTGAACAGGCGCCCTGCTCAGGCTTTGGATGATTGCTCCCGTAGCATCTCCTGCTTCTACAACTCGATACGTCTCCAATGCCCCCTTCCCTGAGTATCCATCGCCGAACAGAAACGGACGATTCAAGTAAGTGCCGAACACCATACGAGCGATCGTACCAGTGATCCCACCTGTCACCTCGACTATACGTGCAGTCGGGTCGCATATCACAGCCCGCGACAGGTGAGTGACGAAATCCCCGGAACCACCCGCATCGTCAAATGCGGAGGCCGGTAATCCCTCAATCACGTCGGTCTTCACATTGCCACCGGGTGTCGGAAGAAGTCGCCAAACCACGTCATCATACCCACTAGGCACGACAATCCCATAATCCGGAGGCGCCACCTCCGCATCGTCCAATTCCTCCCATTCATAGTACAGCCGGTTCTCAAGCCAAAGAGGATCTTCATCAACGTCGATACGGCCTTCCTCTAACTGCTTCTTTGTCGGTCGTAAGACCACTTCAAACTTGTTCTTCCTGTCGGGCCCGCGTTCCAACTGTGGCTTCACCAATTCTACCCCCGTGGTCTTGCACTCATCGCATTTCGTTCCATTCCATATGACCCGATGTACCGAGAATCGCGCACTACGGTCATAGCAAACATTGCGCTTACCCCTGCAGATCGGAGATACGGTTCCGCAGCTATCTCGCTCCCATGCCAACTCCGACTCGATGAAACGAAGTAGTTGCTCCTTCGTGATCTTGCCCTTTCGATATGCTTCTTCCTTCTCGTAAACCCTACAGAGATTACACCGGTCACCATGACTAGTACATGGAGCCTTATACGGCAACCCTATCCTGTCACCCGGTTTCTGAGACTGCAACAGTGCAGCGCCAGTTGCAATGGCGGTCACGGCGCAGACAGCAATGACAAGGGTTAGCCTGCGTCGCATGCTCTATTGGTTAGCGAACTGCATTCTGCAACCGCTGTGCGTCTGTAATTGACCCTCGCAAAAGTCTTGCGTCGGTCTTCCGGATCGCCTTCGCAAGTTCCCACGCATATTCGAACCTGTTCCCCATGTGTTGCAACCTTTCGATGCCCTGTCGTTCGCGCATTGCGCTATTGGTTCTAGGCGCGGAAAGCTCAGCTTGCATTGCTTGGGTAAGGTCTGCATGAATGAATTGCTCCTTCCCGCCTGGAGAGAACAAGTGCAGGCGTCTCGCCATCCAAGCGAGGGAACCCTCAACCTTGCCTTGCAGCAGGCTTCCGGCTGCACCTTCGGGCACACCATTGGCCTTGAGCAAAGCTGACATCCTGTCTTGAAGGTTTGTAGCCGCTTGTGTAGCTGCCTTTCGCGCATCTACCAACGGCATCAAATCTCCGTATCCTGGTGACCGGGCCACACAGTCTGCTACTTTATCCCAAGCATCGCTATCACCCGACAGAAGCGCATTGCGCGCGTCATTCTTACAGGTGACGGGCATGTTGACAATAAGCGCCTCAACACCCGCTTCCTTGATCTTGCCATCGATCAAAAGGCCTGCGGCACCCTGCATTTCGCGCAGCCCCTCCCGTTCGAGCAACTCATGCGCCCCATCTTTAGCTGCCTTCCTGGCCAGCCTCATCATACAATCCTTGCTCGGATCCTTGGCGCATTGTTTCGCCATTTGCCAATCGAGCCTGGGTCCAAAGAAGGGGATCTCTTCCGCGAACTCTGCAGCCTTGTCTGCGGCATGGTCCAACAAGCGTTGACCAAAGGCTTTGGGATCGAGAACACCTCCAGGTGTGAGTCCCTCCAACGGGAAATTCGCACGGAGCCATTCCAGCTTACTGTCGGAAATTAGTCCTGCCTTGTTTGCAGCACCCAACACTTGTTCGATGTTGATGTCCTTCCAATTGAAGTTCTTCAGGGCTTCAGCGAATTGAGGATCGTTCATTAAGTCAACAATCGATTGGATGCACTCAAGGAACTTGATCGCCTCTTGGTACAGATCGCTCATGTTGTTGAGCAGATCATCCATCGACTTCGGTGTCATGGTATCCTGAAGCCGACCGAGGAAGCTCGCCACATGGTCGAACACCTCAGGCATGATCATGTATGCGATGGCAAGTGCCCTCTCGATCTCGGCGCATGTCTTCTTCTCAGGGTCTATGTATCGACATAGGATATCCCATACTGTCTTGAACCAACGACTGAACGGGCGCTTGATGTGGAACGGTCCCGGATTGTCTTTTGAGCTTGTTCCATTTGAAGCGGCTCCGTCGTTACTTGGATCACCCTGCTGCGGACTCTGATCCACACCACTTTCACGCGCCTGAGCGTTCGCTTTGCTTTCCACACTTCCTCCGGGTTGCCCGTCTGGCTTTCCATCGCTCGGTTTCATCGACTCAGGCAAATGCCGGTTCCGAAGCGTTTGGATAGTCGCAGCCATTCCCTGCTTGCCCATTAGTTCATCCCATCCCTTCTTGAATTGCTGGTTCAGTTTGTCCATTTCGCCGATGTGAGCTGTCGTCCCCACGATGGAACCGTTTCCCGTTGGATCACCCATGCCGTCGAGATACCCCACCTGCTTCCCGAACTCTTCCACCAACTCGTCCATCGCTGGGTCGCCGCCTTGCAACTCTTCCTTCAGCTCTTGCACGTACGCAAACCCGTCTTTGATCAGGACATCGCAGTCCACACCCTGACCCTGACCGATGCATATCGGATAGACCTCTGCCCCATCAGGCCACTTCCCCATTCCCTCCAGCAGTACCTTTAAGGTGCGCGCCGACAATTTCGCCTGTTCTGAGTCCGGCATCGGGAACCAATACCGCAATTGGAGATGATGATAGACCGTAAAGCAAACTTGTCCCGAAGGTGGTATCCATCGGACCCCATCTGGACAATTAATGCGTTGATCCACGTTTCCAGCAAGCCAAGCCACATCCGCATTCCCTGAGGAGAAGGTCGTGAACGCGGATCCCGACTTCATCAGGTAGTCACCAGGTCTGCGGTCTGCCTGCGCTAATGCTGCCGCACTGAACACGAGAATATGGGCAGCAGCTAAGAGCGCCCTGAATCGAGCGGCACGCCAGCATTGGTCCTTCGCATTCATGGCAACGGATCGATTTGCTTCCGGGATCTACCGAACGATGAACTCGATCTCGGGACTTGAGTTGATATCTCCCTTGAAGATTGCTGCTTCCAATCTTTCCCTTACCCTGCCCAGAGCATCAGCACTATTCTCCACCGCGCAGCCCTCGAGCCTCGCACCCGTACCGATCAGAATGCACCCTTTGGTCTGTCTCGTGTAGTTCCCGATATGCATCTGCACATTCTTCCGCCCAGCGACATTCAACAATTCTACTCGCCACCCCAATTTGCCATCAGTCCGAATGAAACCAGAGTAAGACCCCGTTGGAATAGCGCTGAGGTCATTGATGTTATACAGCCATGGCAGTTCAAGCGTGTATGCTACCACCTCGTCATCAACCAAGAGGTAGCCCATAATGCAACCAGTCGCCTCCGACTTCCGCTCGACCACAACCTCCAATTGACTTGGTGGCTGCATGCTTAGCAGAAGCGAGCTTCCCGCGAGAAGGCCTAGGGAGGTAAAGCGTAGCATGTTCAGTCGTGTGGTTAGGAAAGTTTCCCGAATTTCTTCAGCACCCTACATGTTCCTTCGGTACTGCCCCCCAACTTCAAACATGGCAGCAGTCAGTTGCCCCAGCGAACAGTACTTCGTCGCTTCCATCAAAACAGCGAACATGTTCTCGTTCCGGATCGCCGCCTGCTGAAGATCCTTGATCGCCTTCGCCGCCTCTTCCGTGTACGCCTGCTTCAAGTTCTCCACAGTCGCTATCTGTGCCTCCTTCTCTTCCTCCGTCGCTCGTATGACTTCTTTCGGCAGGATCGTCGGCGACCCCTTGCTCGATAGGAAGGTGTTCACCCCGATGATGGGATACTCGCCCGTGTGCTTGAGGGTCTCGTAGTACAAGCTCTCTTCTTGGATCCGACTGCGCTGGTACATCGTTTCCATCGCGCCCAAGACACCACCACGTTCCGTGATCCGATCGAACTCCGTCAAAACCGCTTCCTCAACGAGATCCGTCAATTCTTCGATGATGAAGCTGCCTTGCAGCGGGTTCTCGTTCTTGGCCAGGCCGAGCTCTTTGTTGATGATGAGCTGGATGGCCATGGCGCGGCGCACGCTCTCTTCGGTGGGCGTGGTGATGGCCTCGTCGTAGGCGTTGGTGTGCAGGCTATTGCAGTTGTCGTAGATCGCGTAAAGCGCCTGGAGCGTGGTGCGGATGTCGTTGAAGTCGATCTCCTGCGCGTGGAGGCTGCGGCCGCTGGTCTGGATGTGGTACTTGAGCATCTGGCTGCGCTCGTCGGCCCCGTAGCGGTGCTTGAGCGCTTTGGCCCAGAGGCGGCGCGCCACGCGGCCCATCACGGCGTACTCGGGGTCCATGCCGTTGCTGAAGAAGAAGCTCAGGTTGGGCGCGAAGGCGTTGATGTCCATGCCCCGGCTAAGGTAGTACTCCACGTAGGTGAAGCCGTTGGCCAGGGTGAAGGCGAGCTGGCTGATGGGGTTGGCGCCGGCCTCCGCGATGTGGTAGCCGCTGATGCTGACGCTGTAGAAGTTGCGGACCTTCTTGTCGATGAAGTACTGCTGCACGTCGCCCATCAAGCGCAGCGCGAACTCGGTGCTGAAGATGCAGGTGTTCTGCGCCTGGTCCTCCTTCAGGATGTCGGCCTGCACGGTGCCGCGGACCTGCGCGAGGGTGTCGGCTTTGATCTTCTCGTAGACGTCGGCGGGGAGGACTTGGTCGCCGGTAATTCCGAGAAGGAGGAGGCCTAGGCCGTTGTTGCCGACGGGTAAATGCCCCTCACCCCCGGCCCCTCTCCCAAGGAGAGGGGGGCCCTGACTGGCGGCGTTGGAGGAATGCCCCTCACCCCGGCCCTCTCCCGAGGAGAGGGAGGAATGCGCATCACGCTGGGAAAAGTCGGGGCGCATGTTGAGTGCGTCGTCGATGGCCTTCTTCACTTTGAAGACATCGGCCAAGACCTCTTCGTTGCGGAAGCGGATGACCTGGAATCCACGCTCCGTAAGATGCAGGGTGCGGACGGCATCTTCTTCTTTCTGAAGGTCGTGAATGTCGCCATCGACTTCAATGACCAATTGTTTGGGCAACGACACGAAGTCGACGATGAAGTTGTCGATGATGTGTTGCCTGCGGATGCGCCCACCGGTTGCGTTGCCGCGTATCGCCTGCCAGAGCTTGTCTTCGGCTTCGGTCGGGCTCTTGCGCATACTGTTGGCGTAGACCATCAGCTTAGCAGCAGTTGCAGGGTCCGCCGTCATATAGGCATGCACTGTGTCGTCGTCCTCGGGTTCTATCCCCCTCTCCTTGGGAGAGGGGTTAGGGGTGAGGGCGTATTGCGGCCGCTCCTTCCCTTTCCATTTCTCCGCGATCTTCTTCTCCACCTCTTCCAGCAGTCCGTTCTCCCGGATGTACTTCTCGCAATTCTGGTCGATCGCGGCGTTCATGAAGAAGCCGAGCAGCATGGGCGCGGGACCGTTGATGGTCATGCTCACGCTGGTGTTGGGCGCGGTGAGGTCGAAGCCGCTGTATAGCTTCTTGGCATCGTCCAGGCAGCAGATGCTCACGCCGCTGTTGCCCACCTTGCCGTAGATGTCCGGACGTCGGCCGGGGTCGTTGCCGTAGAGCGTGACGCTGTCGAACGCGGTGCTGAGGCGCTTGGCGGGCAGGCCCTGGCTCACGTAGTGGAAGCGCTTGTTGGTGCGCTCCGGGCCGCCCTCGCCGGCGAACATGCGCGCGGGGTCCTCGCCCTGGCGCTTGAAGGGGTAGATGCCTGCGGTGTAGGGGAAGAAGCCGGGCGTGTTCTCCTGCATGGCCCAGCGCACCTTGTCGCCCCAGCTCTTGAACTTCGGCAGCGCCACCTTCGGGATCTTCAAATGCGAGAGGCTCTCGGTGTGGTTGGGCACCTTGATCTCCTTGCCGCGCACCTGGTAGGTGTAGAACTCGCCGCTGTACTTCTCCTCTTCAGCCTGCCAGCCGGTGAGCATGGACCAGAGGTGGGGGTCGAGGTCTTTCTTGATGGACTCGAACTTCGAAATGAGGGCTTCAAGCTGCAAGCCACTAGCCTCAAGCTTGTTCGGGGTCGAGCTTGAAGCTTGAGTCTTGAGGCTTGAAGCTTCGAGCAGGTCAGGCCCTCCGAACGTGATGACAGCCGAGTACAACCCATACAGTTGGTCCGCAATACCGGCCTGTTTCCGCACCCGTTCATCATACCTCCGGTTGTTCTCGCTGATCTCGCTCAGGTACCTGCTCTTCGCGGGCGGGATGATCCACACCTTCTCGCTCATCTCGTCGTGCGCGTGGAAGGTGCTGTGGAAGTCGACGCCGGTCTTGGACTTGATGGTCTCCATCAAGCGCACGTAAAGGTTATTGGTGCCGGGATCGTTGAACTGGCTGGCGATGGTGCCCACCACGGGCAGGTCATCGTCGTTGGCGTCCCACAGGTTGTGGTTTCGCTTGTACTGCTTCTTCACGTCGCGCAGGGCATCGAGGGCGCCGCGCTTGTCGAACTTGTTGATGGCCACCACGTCGGCGAAGTCGAGCATGTCGATCTTCTCCAGCTGCGTGGCCGCGCCGAACTCCGGCGTCATGATGTAGAGCGAAACATCGCTGTGGTCCAGGATCTCGGTGTCGCTCTGGCCGATGCCGCTGGTCTCCAGGATGATCAGGTCGAAGCCCGAGGCCTTCAGGATGCTCACGGCCTCCTTCACGTGCTTGCTCAGGGCGAGGTTGCTCTGGCGCGTGGCGAGGCTCCGCATGTACACACGTTCCCCGCGGATGCTGTTCATGCGGATGCGGTCGCCCAGCAGCGCGCCGCCGGTCTTGCGCTTGCTCGGATCCACGGAAATAACTCCGATCGTCTTCGTCGGTTGATCCAGGATGAAACGACGAATCAGCTCGTCCACCATGCTGCTCTTGCCCGCGCCGCCCGTGCCCGTGATGCCTAGCACCGGGGCCTTGCTCGCTTCGGCCTTCTTGTGGATCTCGTCGGCGATCGTGGCGAACACCTCCGGATGGTTCTCCGCCGTGCTGATCAATTTGGCGATGGCCGGCCAGTTCTGCGGCGTCAGCTTCTTCGCTTCACCATTGACTTTATCGCTCAGATCGTAGTCCGCCTTCTCGAGCATGTCGTTGATCATGCCCTGCAGGCCCATCGCACGACCGTCATCCGGATGGTACAAGCGCGTGATGCCGTACGCGTGCAACTCCTTGATCTCCTCGGGCAGGATGGTCCCGCCGCCGCCGCCGAAGATCTTGATATGACCCGCGCCCTTCTCTTTGAGCAGGTCGTGCATGTACTTGAAGTACTCGGTGTGCCCGCCCTGGTAGCTCGTCATGGCGATAGCGTGCGCATCCTCCTGGATCGCAGTGTTCACCACATCCTCCACACTGCGGTCGTGCCCCAGGTGGATCACCTCGGCGCCGGTGCTCTGGATGATCCGCCTCATGATGTTGATCGCCGCGTCATGCCCATCGAAAAGTGAAGCAGCGGTCACCACCCTGATCTTATTCTTCGGAACGTATGGGGAAGCTTGAACGAATGTTGACATGGCGTGAAGTTACCGGAGAGGTGTGGGTTCTAGTGATGTGTCGATGCGTCAAGCATGTTGAGCGACGTAGGAGCGAAATCCCGCCTAAGCGGGAATGTTGATGGCGGCGTCGTGACCATCGAACAGGGATGCGGCCGTTACAACACGGATCTTGTTCTTGGGGACGTAAGGGGCAGCTTGAACGAAAGTGGTCATTGGTATGTCGATGGGCTGGTGGCCGGTAGTGGGGCGAAGTTACCGGAGGCGCGGTTACGGTGCGGTGCGCACTGAGGCTCAGGCTTATTCACCCGTCTGCCGCGACCTTCCCTTGGGGGGCAACTACGGAATAAGTACTCGATCTAAATTTGAGCGTCATGCGGGCTTTGGTTCTTGTAGCAAGCCTGGTCACAACCATGAGCGTTGTGGCACAAGAGCCCAAGAAGGGACTTGGCCTCGACATCGGGCTTTCCCCATCGTATGTATATACAGAGCCGGTGGAAGCGGACAATTGGAACGGCAACAAGTCCGATTTTGGACTTGAATTGGATGCAGCGGTCAATTGGAGCTTTCCCAAGGGTCGTGGAGCTTTGGGCCTAGGAGGAGGTCTCTTCCTGTGGGGCGACCGTATCCTGTATCCTGTGTTCATACAGGTCACCGCAGACCCTACCGCATGGTGCGATGACTGTTCCTTGAGCCGCGGGATCTGGCTGCGCACCTCCATCGACGCCAGGATGGGCGCGATACTTGGTAACGTGGAGACCACCGCAGGGCCCTTGCGCCCGGATCTCTTTTCCGAGGTCGGGCTTCGGTATCGCCTAGCAGTTAACGCCCGGTCGCGATTCCATGCCGGTATCCGCCTGAGCATGTTCTCCTTTCGAGGGCCCTACCAGATCCAAGTGGTAGGGGGCTGGCAGGACTCAAAGCCCAGTTTCCTCACTGCCGGCCCGGCACTTTGGATGACCTTTTAAGTTCGTTCTGGTGCGCGCTCAGTGCGTGTCGCAATAACATATCGCTACCCGCTCTGGCGGTAGTTCTATCGCTGGGCGCCGCCAAACTTGCCGGCATACCGCCCCAGCAGGTCCCACACACGCTTGTGGTGTTCCCAGCCTTCCATGTCCGTGTTCACCACCATGTACCGGCCCAGACCGGTGCTGCGCTCCACGAAGAACATCGAGAAGAGCCCCGGGTCGCCACCGGTGTGCCCGAAGTACCCCTCCGAGCTGAACCCGATGGTGATGCCGATGTTATGCTCATCGGTGAACGGGCCTGTGGCGCGGTCCACGAAGTTGGAGTCCACGAGTTGCTCGCGGAAGTACTCCGCATAGGAGGCCTTGTTCAGCAGCTTCCCGCGTCCGTGGTAGCCTTGCACCAGCTCCGCCATGTAGCGCGCGAAGTCGCTGCTGGTGGTCACCATGCCGCCATCGGGATAGGTGGCGCAGAAGTAGCGCGGGAACGTTTCGGTACGCGTGCGGTACAACAACGATAGCGCGGTGTCCGGCAGCAGTTCGCCATGCCAAGTGGATGATCGCATGCCCAACGGATCCAGGATGTGCTGCTGGGTGAACGCGTCGAACGCCACTCCCGAAGCCTTCTCCACGATGAGCGCCGCCAGCGTGGCGCCGATGTTGGAGTAAGCGAACCGGGACCCGGGTCCGGTCGCAGCGAATGCACTGTCGCTGTACCACACACCATCCTTCGCCAGGTAGCGCCGCAGGAATTCCTCCATCGATACGGCCGTGTTCGGCGCACTGAACCGACACGCACCGATATCGAGGGTCAGGTTCCGGGCCAGGTCCGTGGTATCGCGCAGGATCCACGCTCGGAACAAGTATTCCCGGTTGTCGGTGATGCTCGAGGTATGCGTCACCAGATGGCGCACCGTGATCGCCGTGTTCGGGTGGTGCGGGTTCACCACGGTGAACGGCAGGTGCTTCGCCACAGGATCATCCAAGTGCAGCAGGCCGAGTTCCTGCGCCTTCATCAGCGCGAGGCCGATGAAGGTCTTCGAAATGGAGGCGATGGGCTGCCGCGTGTTCGCAGTGTATGGGGTCTTCCGCGCCACGTCGGCCATGCCGAATCCGTTCGCATACAGCACGCCGGTGCTATCCACCACAGCAACTCCGAACCCATTGAAATCAGCCTCCTTGAAATGAGTTCGAGCGAATCGCTCAACTCCTGACGCATCCGATCGCTTGGGTCAGGTGCACGGTCTTGGCCACACGAATGGAGTGTGAGGATCGAGACGACCATTAAGATCCGCAGAGCATGGTGCATGAGCACAAGATAGACAGCACGGGCTCTGCCGGATCCCGGTGCGCGATGAGCAAGGTGGTGAGATAGGCTCAACATGGATGAAGGATCGAGCGGTCCTGGGCCCCATTCTGCGTTCTACTTTTTTTGCATTCTTCATTACCTGTTCGAACTCTGCGCTTGCATCAGCGAATTATCGCGAAGTGCAAAGCAGCGTGCCCCCCCACCTCACCCGTCTTCTCCCTACATTCGTTCAATATGCGTGCCTCCCTACTCTCCGTGCTTCTTCTTCCGCTGCTGGCCTGCGCTCAGAGCTGGTGTCCTCCGGGGGCGACATGGGTACACAACTACGCCGACTATCTATTCGGCGGTGCACAGGGCGTGACCCGTGTCGTCTATGAGGGGGACACGACGGTGGGCGGCTTCGTGGCCCAGAAGCTTCGCGAAACGAATGTCATCGCACCATGGGGCTCCAGCGAATACACCTCCTTCACCTATCCGAACCCCATGCTCACGCGCTACGCCGATGGCGTGGTGTACACTTGGAACGCATGGCCCGGCGAATACGACACCTTGATGTGGTTCAGCGCCTCACCCGGTCAGTTCTGGTCCGGACCAGGCATGAATGATGATCCGTACGCCAGGCTCACTGTGCTTGATACCTCAACCGTTATCGTCGATGGCGTTCCCCTTCGCCAATTGCTGATCGAGCGATCGCTCTGGGAATGGGCCCCTCCAGACACGTTGCGCGAGCGAATGGGCTTTTCGTTCAACTACCTCGATGGCTGGTCATGGTTCATTACCGATCAACCATGGTCCGGACTGCGCTGTTATACGGATGATGAGATCACGTTCACAACCGCGAACGTGACGGATTGCGGTCTTACACTTCGGGTCCATGAACGCCGGGCAGGCGGTGTTCTTTGCTTGCCCCCAACCCCGGCACCACCCACTTCACACTGAGCGGAGTCGAGGGTATCTCCTCCCGGCCCGCACACCATCACCCTCTTCGATGCCACCGGCCGCATGGTACTGCAACAACATACCTCCGATGCCTGGCCGTGATCAGCACGGAAGCGCTGCCCGCCGGGGTGTATCGCATTACCGGCGCGATGAGCGAGGTCTGATGACCCATACGATGTGGGTGAAGGAGTGAGGCATCCCCATCGAGCCGGGATCTCAGCGAAGGCGGACCACGCGCTCAGCCCAGCCCTCGTCAGGGAATACAAAGCGCCCGGGGGACCGTGCCATCGGGTCCTTCTCCACCTTCGGCTTGGTGAAGACGCGGAACGCGAGGTAGAGGGCAACCCCGCCAATGGAAACGCTCAGGAGGCGACCGGACAAGGTCCACGGATCGCCGCCGTCCTTCACAAAATGGCTCAGGTCCTTCACCAAGCCCAATGCCCCCAACACGTTGCCCCAGCCGACCCATTCAAAGACCTGCCCCTGCCAGCGGTACAGGCTAACCCCCATCAACAACGTGGCGATGGGGACAAGGCTCAGATAGGACGTGGCCTGGTCCAGGCCGATGGCCCCATGCATCAGGGGCCGTGCCAGGCGAAGAAAGGCGGATGCCGCGATCAGGCCCAACAGGGCGAGATGCAGGTGCGATAGCGTTCACGGGCCAGCGACGAGGGCAAGTAGCGCACCACCTCGGCCACCTTCTTCGGCTTGGCTTCAGGGAACTGCAGCATCAGGTTGTCGAACACCTGCTGCTTGGGTAGGCCATAGCCCAGCAGCTCTTCCGCCTTGGTGCGTATCGCCTTGTCGCTCATGACCGGACAAAGGTGCCGCATCTGTTCCGGCAGTGACCAGCCTTGGTGGAGGACCTGGACCATTCATCCGTTCAGGCCAGCGGGCGGCTTGGGCTTCCGTCAAGGCAGGGCTTTCCTTCGGGTCGCCTATTTTCCGCCATGGCCCTCCCCGCATCCGCACCCGCCGAATACGACGACGCATGCGCCGAAGCCCGCCGCGACCCCGAAGGGTACTGGGCGGACCTGGCCGGGCATTTCACCGGCATCGAAAGTGGGACAGCACCCTGCAGTGGGACTTCGAGAAGCCCGATGTCAAGTGGTTCATCGGCGGCCAGCCAACATCACCGAGAACTGCCTGGACCGGCACCTGAAGCAGCGCGGCAACAAGCTCGCGATCATCTGGGAGCCGAACGACCCGAAGGAGCGCTTCGTGCGACTGACCTACCGCGAGCCTGCATGAGCGCGTGCCAGTACGCCAACGTCCTGAAGCGCAACGGCGCAAAAGGGCGACCGCATCTGCATCTACATGCCCATGGTGCCCGAGCTGGTGATCGCCACGCTGGCCTGCGGCGCATCGGGGCCATCCACAGTGGTGTTCTGCGGCTTCAGCAGCGCGAGCCTGGCGGACCGCATCCAGGATGCCGAGGCCACCATGGTGCTGACCAGCGACGGCCTGAACCGCGGGCACAAGCAGATCCCCGTGAAACGCGTGGTGGACGAGGCGCTGGAGACCTGTCCCACGGTGCAAAAGGTGATCGTGGCCGAGCGACTGGGCTGGAGCGTGGACATGCAGGAAGGCCGCGATGTGTGGCTGCACGACGAACTGCCACAGGTGCACAAGCACTGTCCCGCCGAAGTGATGGACGCGATGGATCCCTCTTCATCCTCTTACACCAGCGGCACCACCGGCAAGCCCAAAGGCGTGGTGCACACCTGCGGCGGTTACATGGTGTACACCGAATACAGTTTCCTAACGTGTTCCAGGTCGAGGAGAGCGACGTGTGTTGGTGTACGGCCGATGTGGGCTGGATCACCGGCCACAGCTACATCATCTACGGCTATGCTTGAACGGCGCCACCTCGCTGGTGTTCGAGGGGGTGCCCACCTTCCCCGATGCGGGCCGCTTCTGGCAGGTGATGACAAGCACGGGGTGAACATCTTCTACACCGCGCCCACCGCCATCCCGCGGCCTGATGGCGCCGGTCTGGACCACGTGCTGGCGTACTCGCTGGACAGCCTGCGGGTGATCGGCAGCGTGGGCGAACCCATCAACGAAGAGGCGTGGAACTGGTACAAGATCCATGTGGGCGGGACCGCTGTCCCATTGTGGACACGTGGTGGCAGACGGAGACCGGCGCCATCATGATCAGCACCATGGCCGGGGTGAACGACGAGAACCCGCGCACGCCGCATGGCCGCTGCCCGGTGTGCAGCCCGTGCGCTCACGCCCGAGGGCAAGGGGGAGATCACCGGGAACGAGGTGGAAGGCCTGCTGTGCATGAAGTTCCCTGGCCCAGCATCCTTCGCACCACCTGGGGCGACCACGAGCGCTGCCGCCAGACCTACTTCAGCAGTTACAAAGGCTACTACTTCACCGGCGACGGCGCTAAGCGCGATGCCGATGGCCGCTACCCGCATCATCGGTCGGGTGGACGATGTGATCAACGTGAGCGGCCACCGCTTCGGCACGGCCGAGATCGAGAACGCCATCAACCAGGCCAAGGGCGTGGTGGAGAGCGCCGTGGTGGGCTATCCGCACGACATCAAGGACAGGGCATCTACGCCTATGTGGTGTGCGAGAAGCCGATCCCTGTGATGATGCGAACGCTGCAGGGAACATGCGCGGCGAGATCATCGAGGCCGTGGTGGCCGGCATCGGCCGCATCGCCAAGCCGGACAAGATCCAGTTCGTGACCGGCCTGCCGAAGACGCGCAGCGGGAAGATCATGCGGCGCATCCTACGGAAGGTGGCGGAGAACGAGCTGGGGAGCTTGGGGGATACTTCTACCCTGCTGGATCCGGCGGTGGTGGAAGAGATCAAGGGGGGGCGGGTGTGAGGGCGGCGGCTGATCACGTATCTTGCACTCCGATACGATCCCATGACCACCAAGCTCACCCTCTCGGTCCACCGAAGTTCAAGCGCACGGCGCCATACTCAGCCGTAGGCGGAAGAAGAGCATCAGCGCCCTGTTCGTGGAGTTCGTGGAACGGGAGGCCAAGCGGGAGAAGGATCCCTTCGCCACCTTGGAGGAGTTGTGGAAGGACAACCCGGTCACCGCTGAAGAGCTGCGCGAGAAGGCATGGAAACGATCCTGATCGATACCAGCGTACTGATAGGCCGCTTCCGGCGCGAGCCAAAGGCCATGGCGGCCCTGGAACGCGTGGAGGGCAGCGGTATCGTCCTCTGCGATGCGATCGTGGCGGAGGTCCTTGCGGGTACCCGCACCAAGGCGGAATACAGCGCGACCAAGAAGGAGCTGCTCACCAAGTTCCATGTACTGCCCTTCACCATGGAAGTATCGGTGTGCTTTCGCAAAGCTCCTGGATCGTGAGCATCGGACGGGACATCCACTTCGCCGATCAGTCATCGCGGCAACGGCCCTTGCCCACCCCTGCTCACCCTCGATACCAAGCACTTCAAGGATATCGAAGGGCTGACCTGGCGTGATCATCGGCCGCATCGCCAAGCCGGACAAGGATCCAGTTCGCATGCGGTTCGCCGAAAACGCGGAGTGGGATGATCGCGCGGCGCATCCTGCGGAAGGTGGCGGAGAATGAGCTGGGGAGTTTGGGGAACCCTCTACCCTGCTGGATCCGGCGGTGGTGGAAAAGATCAAGGGAGGGCGGGTCTGACAGGCATCTTGTCCTGTCAGGCGCGATCACTCTGCAGATGTTTGCCAGTTCATTGGGCCGCCTGGCGGGCTGTCCGCTGTGGTGTCCTTGTCCCGGCCTGCGTTCGCGGGGCTGCGGTGGCTTCCTCCGGTCGCCTCCTCGCTCCACGCGTCCGCATGTCCGGGCCTTCAGCCAGCCGCCGCTTCCATCCCGGGCGGGGACTTCTCGGTCATGTCGAGTACCGTGAGACCAATCATCCAGCTGGCGCTCCATTCATCGGGAGGTCCCGGTGCTTACATTTCGCTTCAAGATCCCAAGGTGAAGAAATACACCATTCACAAGAGGCTAATGGCCTTGTTGGTGAACACCAAACGCCATACCTCCTCAGCTTGTTGATGGTCCACCACCATGCTGGCTTCGTCGAGGTATCGCCCTTAATATTTTTAATGGATAAGATGCCCGGTCGAACCACATCGTGGGCCGGAAAGGGACCCAGACCCAGCACGCAAAGGAAGAAGGCTACGATACGATTCATGTAAGAAAACCGGTAATCATGGATATGGGTCATTCAATCGGTCCGGCCTTGTTTTGGCATTTTGCCGCATT
The DNA here is from genome assembly GCA_016713875.1 of Flavobacteriales bacterium. Taxonomy (NCBI): domain Bacteria; kingdom Pseudomonadati; phylum Bacteroidota; class Flavobacteriia; order Flavobacteriales; species Flavobacteriales bacterium. Next base: position 4,368 of record JADJOI010000003.1, on the reverse strand, counting down.
CTGTATTCCTTGTTCTTCCAAGTTCTGCCTCACACCTCCCTCACCCCCACCTCCCCCCTTCAGCTTCCGGAAGTGCTTGTCCTGCGTGATGGGGGATGTGTTCGTGGTTGAGATGCTCCATCCCCTGCCTACCTTTGAAGTATGTTACGCGAGCTGATCTCCCGCGACACAGAAGGCTTCAAGCGCCTGTGCGAAAGGCATCAGGTGGCTCGCTGCTGCCTTTGGATCTTCGGTTCATGGGCCGTTCAACGCGGAAAAGCGATGTGGACCTGGTGGTGGACCTGAAGGCACGCGACCCGCCCAAAAACTTTCGGGAACTGATGCTGGACCTGTGGGACAAACTGGAAGCTTTCTTTGGCCGCCGGGTGGACCTGCTGACCATGCGCTCGGTGAAGAACCCGGTGATGCGCGAGGGTGATCGAACGGACCAAGGTGCTGGTGTACGATGGAAGCCAAGCGCAAGTACTGGTCTGATATCATCCTCGCTCTGGATGCGATCAACATCCATTTGCGAGGCATCACGACCTACGAGCAATATGCTGCCTCCATTACCGTGAAGGACGCTGTTGAGCGCAGGTTGATCATCATTGGCGAGGCCGTCTACAAGCTGATGCTGCTCGACCCGGACGACCCGATCGAGGACGCCGAAGATCCGCGCCTTCCGGAACCGCTTGGTGCATTCGTACGATGCCACGGACGACATGACCGTAATGGGCGATCTCCGGAATCACCTTGGTCCGCTGGAAACTGGCAGAGGAGCGAAGTCGGTGATGGCCGTGGTGGTCAGCATCGGCCGCATCGCTAAGCCGGACAGGATCCATTCGTGAGCGGGTTGCCCAAGACATGCAGTGGCAAAGATCTTACGCGGCGCATCCTGCGGAAGGTGGCGGAGAACGAACTGGGAGGCTTGGGGACACCTCACGCTTCTGGACCCGCGGTGGTGGAGAGATCGAGGCGGGGCGGGTGTGAGGCGCTACGGCTACGGCCCCAACCGCACCGACCCGCTTCCGATCACCGTGGCCGCACCGGGTCACCGTAGTACCGCACGTCGCCCATCGAAGAGCTGCGTTCAACCGTTGCTGCGCCCGGCAGATGATGTCGGCCACGCCGCTGTTGTTCACGTTCACCTCCTGCCCGCCAGTGCGCCGGCGTCGATGGGCCCCAGGAAGCCGCTGTACAGATGGGCCACGCCGCGGCGGCCCGCCAGCCGCACATCGCCCGCGCCCGTGTGCAGGCCCACGTGAGGTATCCACCGCGAGCGGCAGGTCCACCGTGCCTGGGCGTTGCGCTGCTCGATGCGGAACACCTGCTGGCGCACGGTGTCCGCTGCATGTACGTTCCCGTGCCGCGCAGCTCCAGTTCCATCACCGCCTCCAGCGGCACGCGCACGGTGATGCGCGGTCGGAAGCTGCACCCAGTTGCCGGTTCTCATTGCGCACCGTCAACGTGCCGGCCTCCACTTCCGTCACCACCTGGTCAAGCAGGTTGGCACCACCCTCCACCACCAACGTGCCGGACTCCCTGTTCTCCAGGACGAGGTCGATCCGGTTCCTCCGTGACGCATCCGAGTAGAAAAGAGCCCAGGCCGCGTTCTCCAAGCGTTCCGGTCCTGTGCTCGTCACGCATCGTCCCTGCTCGCCTCACGGGAGGCGAGCAACAGCAACAACAGGGAAACGCTCGGCTCGTGCGACCATCGGTAACCGAATCCAAATTCCCGTGATCCGCCACTGCGTGTGGTCTTCAGCGCCGTGTGCGCATTCAGGTGGCGGCCGATGCGATAGCGACAGCCCATCCGTGGAACACTGCGGCCTGCTCGGGCACGGTGTATGCGTAAGCCCCATGTGCAGGAAGCGTCGCCACGCCCGAAGAGGTCAAGTGCGTAGCCTGCATGGAGCCCGGCCTGCGTGGCGAGCGCCAACCGCCCTTTGTCCGCAAGGATTCCTGCTCGCTGCGCAGCGCCCCTGTTGAAGACGTCCACCCAGAGGCCACTGCCGACTTGCGCGTCGCGCCACTGCACCCTGCCCGATCGGGCTGTACACGCTGTGCTGGCCGTTCTCCGGTCGTCCGGTCTCGCTCCAGAACAACGACCCACCACGCTTGCTCGCGCCGCGGGCTGCTCCAGCGGAACGGTATCCTTCGCGTGCACGTAAGGCGTCACCGGTCCCAATGCCTGCGCCACGCCCAGGCTTGCGCTCAACAGGTTGAGCCCAGGTTGGGCAGGCCGAACGAACCATTGCTCCAGTGGTCGATGCCGAAACCCCGCCGAAATCTCCGTACGGCCGAGAGCGGTGGCGGTAGTAGGCCAACATCAGCTGGATAGCGTGTTGATCCGCGAGCCGATCGCGATCTGCTTGCGTTCTCTTCCTTCGGTCGTACGGTCGCGTCACCAGGCCCAGCCCCCAGCCCAGGCGCATGCCGAGGTCGCCGCGGGCACCGTGCGTGAACGGCAGGGCGGGTAGGGCCGCACACGCAGCGCGCGGCCCCGATGCGTTCCGGGTTGGCCATGGCCCGTGTACATCAGCCCGAACCCGTAGGAAGGGGCCCCGGTGCCGCTGCCGGGGTGGTCACCCGGCAGCCGCCGTTCCACGAAAAGCTCCGGTGCCGTGCAGTGGTCCTCCCACCCGGGATCCAGCTGCTGGGCCGATGCGGCCAGAGAAGCCGAAGTGTCCGCGCAGGCCGATGGCCGCGGGCCGCCTTCCCGGCGAGTGCACAGCAGGAGGACCGCCGCCAGCGCCGAACGCCGACCAGGCCGGCACACCAAGGGATCCGCCGGCGCATACCGCTTGTGTCCGTACTGCTTCATGTACAGGTCATACACCATGCCATCGGCCAGGCCCACCTGCGGCACGAAGATCTCCGCGATCTCCGCCGCATCCAGCACACGCAGGAAGATGTCCGCCGCCGGGATGATGAGTCCGCTGGGTCGGCCCGCAGCCTACCCGGAACCCGGTCCTCAGACTGTAGGGCGGTGATGATCCTGGTGGCGCTGGATGTCGGTCCGCTGCGCCCCTCCCATAGCGGTTGCGTTCTCCTTGAAGCTGCACAGTGTTGCCCCCGGTCCCTACTGCCATCGTCGCCTGTGCTAGGCCGCAGTTCGCCCGTGGAAGTCGAGGAATTCTCCGGCCACACGTGCTCCTTCACCTTGCCGGCCAGCATGAGTTTCGGTGCCACCTGAAGGCTCGCGGTCTTCCCGCGACGGTGGCCCCTTCTCCAGCCAGGTGAGCTCGGTGCTTCCCACCGCCCACAACGATGGAAGAGGTAGCTGCGGTCACTTCAGCAGGTCCTGCAACCAGAAGGTGCTGCGGATCAGGTCTCTCCCTCGCGCCCGCCGTTCACCTCAATATCCACGCCGGTCCCATCTCTACGCGGGCGGTGCCCTGCTGGTGGAGAACCTCCGCTGGCTGGTCGCACAGCATCGCTAGCGAGCCACACCACCACGTTGATCAGCGGGCGGAAGGCCTTCCAGGCTCTTGAACAAGTAGTCGCGCTTGGCGGCCCCGATGGCGCCGCGCGAACACGTCCTCGCCCAGGCGGATGTTACGCGCACCAGCGAGGTCTTGCTGAGTATCGTCCTCCTCGATCCGATGAGTCGATGAGCAGCCGCCGGCGTTGGTTACGTCTGATGGCGGCGTATTTGAGGTCGCGTTCGATAGGGCGAAGGTACCTGGGCTTACAAGCTTTATCGGCGGAACAGTTCTAACGAAGAAACCGAGGCAGTGTGCAGGAGAGACTAGTTGGACAAGAAGGTTGGGAGCAAGTCCCTGTCATTTCTATTGGGACTCCTCAATGCACAGTGTGCTCGGCTCTAGGATAGTAAATAGAAACGGCCTGTTAGAGTTCTGAAGCAACGGACACCTGCTTGGCCCGTTCAGTGGAAGAACAGCCCAAAAGAGCTACCATGAGGCAGGTAGGTGTCTGATGTGGGCGAGCGCGACATTGGATGCAGCCCTGCAGGACGAACGGGACAACGTGGTGTGAAGGAAGAGCGGGTGAAGACCAGCACCAGCGAGCTGCACCGTGTTGCGCAAATGGACCAGGCGCGGGGCCCAAGCAATGGTGCCCGAATATGGTGTGCCTGGAACCGACCGGGCATTACAGCCATGGCGTGGTGAAGACCTTGAGTGGTAGTGGGGGTATCCCCGGTGGATGGCCCACGCCACGGACATCCGCCTGAGCATTGGGATGCAGCGCGGCAAAAGCAATACGGTGGATGCTCCGCGCATCGCACTGTACGCCCACCGGTTCGGGGCAAGGCCCGGCTGCAATTCGGACAGGCGCATCTGGCATTCGCCGAAGCTGCGCGCGCTCTCGGCCCTGCGTGAGCGTTTGGTGAAGGGGCAGACCAGGACAGGGCGGAGTTGAGCGACA